>NZ_JAFLHG010000024.1 GCF_018717645.1 Microbacterium flavum | reverse complement strand
TGAAGCGCCCTGAGTTTGTTGGAGACTCCTGACCTTGGAAACGAGGATGGGGTTATGCCGAAAGAGCAGACAGTGGGGAAGCCGACGACGCGTCGGTATTCGCCGGAGGAGAAGGCCGCCGCGGTCCGGATGGTGAGGACTCTGCGGGCGGAGCTGGGCACTGAGCACGGGACGGTGCATCGGGTCGCGACGCAGCTCGGCTATGGGGTCGAGTCCGTGCGGATGTGGGTCAAGCAAGCCGATATCGATGACGGCCACGTCGCCGGGGTGAGCACCGCAGAAGCGCAGCGGGTGCGGGAACTCGAGCAGGAGGTTCGGGAGTTGCGTCGGGCCAACGAGATCCTGAAGAGGGCTGCCAGTTTCTTCGGGGCGGAGCTCGACCGCCAACACCGGAAGTAGTCGCGTTCATCGACGTGAACAAGAACGACGTCGTCGAGGGTCGCCCGCTCGGAGTCGAGCCCATCTGCAGCCTGTTGCAGGTGGCTCCGAGTACGTACTACGCAGCGAAGGACCGTGCCCCGTCGGCCCGGGCAGTGAGCGACGCGGTCCTCATCTCGGAGCTGGTGACGCTCTGGAACGCGAATTACTGCGTCTACGGGGTCCGCAAGCTCTGGAAAACCGCTCGCCGTGCCGGGATCGACATCGGACGAGATCAGACGGGCCGGCTGATGCGCGCGGCTGGCATCGAGGGCGCGACCCGGTCCAAGCGCGTCAAGACGACACGACCGGACCCTGCCGCTCCGCGGCACCCGGATCTCGTGAATCGGGAGTTCACCGCGACCGCACCGAACCGGCTCTGGGTGACCGACCTGACGTTCGTCCCGACCTGGGCGGGCGTTGCGTATGTCTGCTTCATCATCGACGCGTTCAGCCGGATGGTCGTCGGCTGGCGATGCGCGTCACATATGCGCACCGAGATGGTCCTCGACGCGATCGAGATGGCCAGATGGGGTCGGGGCACCCACCACGACGATCTGCGCTGTCACAGCGACGCGGGCTCTCAATTCACGTCGATTCGCTACGGCGAACGGCTCGCCGAGATCGGGGCGACGCCATCGATCGGAACGGTTGGCGACTCGTTCGACAACGCCCTGGCAGAGACCGTCAACGGCTACTACAAGACCGAACTCGTCCGCGGACCCGCCCGCCCCGGACCCTGGCGCACCGTCGAGGACCTTGAGCTCGCGACGCTCGGCTGGGTGCACTGGCACAACACCGAACGCCTCCACGGCTACCTCGGCGACGTCCCGCCGGCCGAGTTCGAGGAGACGTTCTATGCTGGCCAAACCACCACCGATCAGCTGGTGGGAATCAAATAGCGCGAGTCTCCATCAGACCCAGGGCGCTTCA
>NZ_JAFLHG010000023.1 GCF_018717645.1 Microbacterium flavum | reverse complement strand
ACACGCCCTGATATGGGCGTGGGTTTGTCAAGTGTGCAGGGGTGAGCGGACGCCGTGCCCGTCGGCTTCGGCGTCCGCTCGTTCCGGTCGTGTCCGGTGGTGGCGCGCGTGTCGTGTTCGACGCGTTGTCACTCTGATATGCGCGGGTTGGATACCGCATGACGGTTTGTTCGGCGGGGCGTTCACGCGAGTCTAGAGATCGAGCGTGACCCGCTGGGCCGGGTGCTCATAGGGCGTGTCGCGAGTCGCCCGGACGCTGCCGTCACCACCGTCGACGACCGGAAGCTGGAGGACCACGGGTCAGGTCATGACAGCCAGGGACCAGCACCAGCCGGCGAGCTCGCGGGCGATCGCGGCGTTGGCGACGACGCTGCGCTTCTTCCGGACCTGGAACCCGACCCAGCGGTCGTGGAGCCGCTGGTTGCCGGCATGCCCTCGCGCCCGGGCCGCCGCGCTGGCACGGTCCCATCTGGCGCGCATGATCGGCGACGTGGGCCGGTAGGCGGGGCGGTGGTGCCAGGCCGCTTCGATCAGCAGCCGGCGGGCGTGACCGTTGCCGGTCTTGGTGATCCCGCCCAGTGCCCGTGACGCCCCGGACGAAGACTCCGACGGGGTCAGGCCGACATAAGCGCCGATGCGGTGCCCGTCCAGGCGGGTCCAGTCGCCGATCTCGACCGCGAGACCGAACCCGGTCAGCGTCGACACGCCCCGCAGGCAGCAGAGCCGGTTCACGACGTCGGTGAACTCGCTGTCCGCGGCCATACGGGTGATCGCCGCGTCGAGTCTGTCGCGTCGATCTACGGCCTGGATCATCGCTTCGTAGGCGGCGTCGAACGCGGCCTGCAGACCGACCAGCTCGAACCACTGCGATCGCAGCCACCCGTCGTGCGCGACGGTCCAGGCCTTTCCGCCCGTGTACTGGATGCCTTGCCGCAGCAACAGCTTGCTGACCCGGTGCCGGGCGGACATCAGATCGCCGCGGGCATCCTCGCGGGCGCGCACCAGATCCCTGGCCGCTTCGGACTCGACGCTCGGGACGACCACCTCAACGATCTCCCCGAGACGCAACAGGCGGGCCAGATGGACCGCGTCGCGCGCGTCGGTCTTCACCCGGTCACCGACCGGGCGCTGCAGCTTCGACGGCGCCGCGACCACGCACCGCACCCCCGCCGCCGTCAACGCGCGGGCGAGGCCGAACCCGGTCGGACCGGCCTCGTACGTCGCCGCGACCGGGCCCGGCAGACCCGTCACCCATGCGACGATCTCCTCGGTGCTGGAGCCCATGCGTCGCTGCACGAGCTCCCCGGTTCGCTCATCGATCGCGGCCGCGACCACGCTCCGCGCGTGCACATCCAGCCCGACACTCGTACGCTCAGATATCAACTGGGGCCTCCCTCACGTATGTGGATAGGCGAAGCCGGAAGACCGGCTCGCAACCCACGGTCTACGCGAGCGGAGGCCTCAGGCTCAACCACTCATAGCGTCTAG
>NZ_JAFLHG010000022.1 GCF_018717645.1 Microbacterium flavum | reverse complement strand
CTGCGGGCCGGACGCCGGCCGAAGCCGCCGGCCTGGTGACGGTCGACACCCCCGCGATGCCCGCGGCGGCGGTGGCGCGCGTCGCCGCCGGAGCCGGCGCCGACACCCTCGCGCGAGCGGCGTACGGCGGGCATCCGGGGCATCCCGTCGTCATCGGCCGCGCGCACTGGGAGGGGGTCATCGCCGCCGTCCAGGGCGATCGCGGGGCGGGTCCGTATCTCGCCGCGCGCGGCGCACGCGACATCCCCTGCGACGACCTCTGGTCCGGCGCCGACCGCGACACCCGCTGAGTCGGGGCCCTGCCCGTGTACGGGCGACTCGACTGCGCCGGCGTCTCACGTGGCGCGTGGGCGGGGGGTGCGCGGTGCGCACCCCGCGAGCGCGCCGAGTGGACGGCAGGGCCGCGGGGGCCTCAGGCCGCGGCGGCGGAGAGTGCGGCGATCGCCGAGGTGAAGAACGCGAGGCCGTCCACGCCCGAGCGCATCGCGGCGCGGGTGTCGGGCCCGAAACCGGGCTCGACGGCGTGCTCGGGGTGCGGCATGAGGCCGACGACGTTGCCCGCGGGATTCGTGATCCCCGCGATGTCGTCGAGGGAGCCGTTCGGATTCACCCCCAGGTAGCGGAACGCCACCAGGCCGTCGCCTTCGATCCGGGCGAGGGTCTCGGCCGAGCAGATGTAGCCGCCGTCCGCGTTCTTCAGCGGGATGGTGATCTCCTGCCCGATCTCGAACTCCGAGGTCCACGCCGTCGAGGCGTTCTCGACGCGGAGGCGCTGGTCGCGGCGGATGAACTGCTGGTGGGCGTTGCGGATGAGGCCCCCGGGCAGCAGGTGCGCTTCGACGAGCATCTGGAAGCCGTTGCAGATGCCGAGCACGGGCATCCCGCGGCCCGCGGCATCCTTCACCTCGGTCATGATCGGCGCGAGCGCGGCGATCGCGCCCGCACGCAGGTAGTCGCCGTAGCTGAAGCCGCCGGGCAGGACGAGCGCGTCGACCCCGTCGAGGTCGTGCGACCCGTGCCACAGGGCGACGGGCTCGGCGCCCGCGAGGCGGATCGCGCGCTGCGCGTCGCCGTCGTCGAGGGATCCGGGGAAGGTGATGACGCCGATGCGTGCGGTCACTGCGCAGCCTCGGGCGCGACCTCGATGCCCACGACGTCCTCGATCACCGCGTTCGAGAGGATCTCGTCCGCGATGGTCTTCACGGCGGCGAGGGTCTCCTCGGAGGCATCCGCGACGGTCAGCTCGAAGCGCTTGCCGATGCGCACGCCCTCGAACCCCTCGTGGCCGAGCCGTGCGAGCGCGCCCGCCACGGCCTTCCCCTGCGGGTCCAGCAGCTCGGCCTTGGGCATGACGTCGACGACGATGGTGGGCATGTGAGGCTCCGGATGTCGCGGGATGAGGGCGCTCACAGTCTACGGGGAGTCGCGCGCGTCGCCATCCCGCCGAGTGTCCAAGACGCGCGGACGACCACCCCGCCGCGTCCGCGTGTCCTGGACACTCGGCGGGAACGGCCCCGGACCCGGCGGGAACGGACGCCGGGGAGAGGACGGGGCGGGGCGTTACGGAAGCGTGATCGATCTCGTGGGAGCGCTCCCTTGCGTTCGTGGGAGCGATCCCATATCGTGGGCCGCATCCGGTGAGAGCGCTCCCAAGGTCGGAAGCCGCAGGACACCTCGCCTGATGCAAGCACCCACGCACCCGCACACCCACAAAGGAGTGAACGTGAATACACGCGCACTGCGTCGCATCGGCATCGTGACCGGCGCTCTGACCACCTCCGCCCTCGTGCTCGCCGGCTGTGCCGGATCGGGCGGGGGAGCGGCGACCGCCGACCCGAACGAGAAGGTCACCCTCACCGTCGCGACGTTCAACGACTTCGGCTACAGCGACGCACTGCTCGCCGAGTACTCGAAGGAGCACCCGAACGTCACGATCGTCCACAACAAGGCCGCGACCAGCAACGACGCGCGCGCCAACTACTTCCAGAAGCTCGGCAAGACGGGCCTCGCCGATGTCGAGGCGATCGAGGTCGACTGGCTGCCCGAGGTCATGAAGTACTCCGACCTCCTCGCGCCCGTCCCGGACGACCTCAAGGGCCGCTGGCTCGACTGGAAGGCCAAGGCGGCGACGGATGCCGACGGCAAGCTCATCGGCTACGGCACCGACATCGGCCCGGAGGCCGTCTGCTACCGCTCCGACCTGTTCGCCGCCGCGGGCCTCCCGACCGACCGTGACGAGGTCGCGAAGATGCTCCAGGGCGACTGGGCGAAGTACTTCGAGGTCGGCGCGAAGTACACCGCCACGACGGGCAAGGCGTTCTTCGACTCCGCGGGCGGCACCTACCAGGGCATGATCAACCAGGTCGAGAACGCCTACGAGGACCCCTCCAGCGGCAAGATCGCCATCGACCCCGAGGTCGAGAAGCTCTACACCCAGGTGCTCGACGCGAGCGCGACGCAGTCCGCGCACCTCGGCCAGTGGTCGGATGACTGGTTCGCGGGCCTGTCCAACGGCGCGTTCGCCACGATGCTGTGCCCGGGATGGATGCTCGGTGTCATCTCCGGCAACGCCAAGGACGTGACCGGCTGGGACATCGCCAACGTCTTCCCCGGCGGCGGCGGAAACTGGGGCGGCTCCTACCTGACCGTTCCCGCCAACGGCCCGCATGTCGCGGCCGCGCAGGAGCTGGCCGACTGGCTGACCAGCCCGGAGACCCAGCTGAAGGCGTTCGCTGACGCGGGCACCTTCCCGAGCCAGGTCGACGCGATGAAGAGCGACGAGCTGCTGAGCGCGACGAACGAGTTCTTCAACAACGCCCCCACCGGTCAGCTCCTGACCGATCGCGCGAACGCCGTCACGGTGACGCCGTTCAAGGGGCAGTTCTACTTCCAGATCAACGACGCGATGCAGAAGGCTTTGACCCGCGTCGAGGACGGGACGCAGGACAAGGCGGCCTCCTGGTCGCAGTGGAAGACCGAAGTCGACGCCATCAAGTGATCCCCACGGTCGCCGGGCGGGCATCCCGCTCGCCCGGCGACCGTTCTCGTGAAAGGAGCCCGATGTGACCGCCACCGCCGTCGCCACCCGGCCCACCAAGCGCATCGGATTCGGCAGCCGGCTCAGCTCTTGGGATCTGAAGCTCTCGCCCTACCTGTACATCTCCCCGTTCTTCCTCCTCTTCCTCGTCGTGGGCCTGTTCCCCATCGCGTACACCGCGGTGATCTCGTTCATGGACTGGGATCTCGTCCGCAACTCGGGAACCTTCATCGGGTTCGACCAGTACGCGACGGTCCTCTCCGACCCGAAGTTCTGGACGGCGCTGCGCAACACGTTCAGCATCTTCCTGCTCTCCAGCGTCCCTCAGCTGATCGCGGCCGTCTTCATCGCCGCGCTGCTGGACCAGAACATCCGCGCCAAGACCTTCTGGCGGATGGGCGTTCTCCTGCCCTACGTCATGGCCCCCGTCGCGGTCGCCCTGATCTTCTCGAACATGTTCGGCGACCAGTACGGCATCATCAACACCCTCCTCGGCAACCTCGGCATCCCGCCGGTCAAGTGGCACTCCGACGCCTTCGCGAGCCACATCGCGATCGCGACGATGGTCAACTTCCGCTGGACGGGCTACAACACCCTCATCCTCCTCGCCGCGATGCAGGCGATTCCCCGCGACTACTACGAGGCCGCGACCGTGGACGGCGCCGGCAAGGTGCGCCAGTTCTTCTCGATCACGCTGCCGAGCCTGCGTCCGACGCTGATCTTCGTCATCATCACCTCGACGATCGGCGGCCTGCAGATCTTCGACGAGCCCCGCATGTACGACCAGACGGGAACGGGCGGTGCCGACAATCAGTGGCTCACGATCTCGCTGTGGCTCTACGACATCGGGTGGGGTCAATGGAACCTCGGCCGTGCCGCCGCCCTCGCGTGGATCCTCTTCCTGATCATCCTCGCCATCGGCGTGATCAACCTCTTCATCACCCGCAACCTGGTGCGCGACGAGGGCAGCCGCTCCGACCTGACCCGGGCGCAGCTGCGCGCTGCGCGCCGGGACGCCAGGGCATCCGTCGCCGCCGACCGTGCCTCCGTGCGCGCGCTCCCCGAGGAGGTATCCCGATGACCGCTCTCGATCTGAAGCCCGTCGCCACCCTGGACGACGCGCTTCCGCGGCCGAAGGGGCGCCCCCGTCACGTGAAGGGCACGCGGCCCGGATGGTTCGTCTACGCGTGCCTGGGCATCGTGATGCTGGCCAGCGTCTTCCCGTTCTACTGGTCGCTGCTCATCGGGTCGGGCGACTCGTACACGATCCGCGACCCGAACATGTCGTGGATCCCCGGCGGCAACTTCTTCGCGAACGCGGCCCGCGTCGTGAACGATCCCGCCGTGAACTTCTGGATCGCCCTGTGGAACTCCATCGTGAGCTCGGCGCTGATCGCAGCATCCGTCGTCTTCTTCTCCACGCTCGCCGGATGGGCCTTCGCGAAGCTGAAGTTCCGCGGATCGAGCTGGCTGCTCGTCTTCGTCATCGCCACGATGGCCGTCCCCACTCAGCTCGGCGTCGTGCCCCTGTACATCCTCTTCAGCGACCTCGGATGGACGGGTCAGCTCGGCGCGATCATCGTCCCCGCCCTCGTGAGCGCGTTCGGGGTGTTCTGGATGACGCAGTATCTGCGGCAGGCCGTGCCGGATGAACTGATCGAGGCGGCACGGGTCGACGGGGCGAGCTCGTTCCGCACGTTCCTGACGGTCGGCCTGCCCGCAGCGCGTCCCGCAGCGGCGATGCTGGCCCTGTTCACCTTCGTCTCGGCATGGAACAACTTCTTCTGGCCGTTCATCGTGCTCGACCGCCAGAACCCGACGCTGCCCGTGGCGCTGTCCCTGCTGCAGTCGAACTACTTCATCGACTACTCCATCGTCCTCGCCGGTGTGCTCCTGGCCACCATCCCCCTCTTGATCCTGTTCGTGTTCGCCGGCAAGCAGCTCGTCAGCGGCATCATGCAGGGCGCCGTCAAGGGCTGAGGCCCGTCGCTCGGAAGGATCCGCCATGACCGACCACACCCGCGCCTTCGCGCCGGACTTCCTCTTCGGGGCCGCGACCGCGGCGTTCCAGATCGAGGGCGCCGCCTTCGAGGACGGCCGCACCGCCTCGATCTGGGACACGTTCTGCCGCGTGCCCGGCGCTGTGATGGGCGCCGACAACGGCGACGTCGCCTGCGACCACTACCACCGGCACACCACCGACGTCGCGCTCATGAAGGAGCTCGGCCTCGACACCTATCGGTTCTCGGTGTCGTGGTCGCGGGTGCGGCCGGACGGCGGCCCGGTCAACCAGAAGGGGCTGGACTTCTACAAGCGGCTCGTCGACGAGCTGCGCGAGAATGGCATCCTGCCCTGGCTGACGCTCTACCACTGGGACCTGCCGCAGGCCATCGAGGATCGCGGGGGGTGGACGGTGCGCTCGACGGCCGAGCAGTTCGCCGAGTACGCGCTCGACGTCCACGACGCCCTGGGCGATCGCGTCCAGAACTGGACCACGCTCAACGAGCCGTGGTGCTCGTCGTTCCTGAGCTACACCGCCGGCATCCATGCACCGGGTCGGCTCAGCGTGACCGACGGGGTCCTCGCGGCGCACCACCTCCTGCTCGGGCACGGCCTGGCGGTGCAGGAGCTGCGCGCCCGGGATGCGGCGCTGCGCCTGGGGGTCACGCTGAACCTGACCGTCGCGGAGCCGGTCGACCCCGAGGTGGCGGCCGACGTCGACGCGGCGCGCCGCATCGACGGTCAGTTCAACCGCTGGTTCCTCGACCCGATCTTCCGCGCCCAGTACCCCGTGGATGTCGTGGAGGACATCCGTGCGGTCGCGCCCGAGGCGATCGACGCGCTGGATGCGGCGACGGAGCCGGGCGACCTCGACGTCATCGCGACGCCGCTCGATGCCCTCGGGGTGAACTACTACCACGGCGAGTTCGTCGGGGGTTCGGTCGACCCGCACGCCCCCGCATCGGGCGACGCCCCCACCGCACGCCCGGTCCGCGCGCCCTTCCCCTCGCACGAGGGCATCTACTGGCACGACCGGGGGCTCCCGCGCACGAGCATGAACTGGGAGGTCGATCCGGCCGGACTCACGACCCTCCTCGAGGACGTCTGGCACGACTACGCCGAGCCCGCCGGGACGGCGCTCTACGTCACCGAGAACGGCGCCGCCTACGATGACGAGCTCGTCGGCTCGGGTGCCGCGGCCCGCGTCCACGACGCCGAGCGCACCGCGTTCCTCCGCGCTCACCTCGGCGCTGTCCTGGACGCGGCGGATGCCGGGGTCGACGTCCGCGGATACTTCTACTGGTCGCTGCTGGACAACTTCGAGTGGGCCTGGGGGTATGAGAAGCGCTTCGGCATCATCCATGTCGACTACGACACCCAGGAGCGCACGCTCAAGGACAGCGCACGGGAGTATCGTCGGGTGATCGCGGCCCGCGCGATCGATGTCGCCCGGGCGCCGTCTGTCGGCACCGCCGCCGCTCCCCAGATTGAGGTTCCCGCAACGTGAGCATCGACACGCCGAGGGTGCAGGCGACCATCGAGGAGGTCGCCGCCGCCGCCGGTGTGTCGCGTTCCACGGTGTCGCGCGTCGTCAACGGGTCGACGTCGGTGAGCCCGAGCGCGCTCGCCGCGGTGCAGCGCGCCATCGCAGAACTCAACTACGTGCCCAACCGCGCGGCGCGCTCGCTCGCCTCGCGCGCGACGATGGCGATCGCTCTCGTCGTCCCCGAGGACACGACGCGGTTCTTCGGCGATCCGTTCTTCGCGGCGGTCGTGTCGGGGATCAACGCCCGGCTCAGCCGCTCGGACTACG
The DNA here is from genome assembly GCF_018717645.1 of Microbacterium flavum. Taxonomy (GTDB): domain Bacteria; phylum Actinomycetota; class Actinomycetes; order Actinomycetales; family Microbacteriaceae; genus Microbacterium; species Microbacterium flavum. The sequence goes on along the minus strand of NZ_JAFLHG010000022.1, from coordinate 750 downwards.
TCCTCAACCTGATCATCGCGAGCGACGATCCGCGTGATAAGACGACGGCCTACATGCGCAGCGGTGCGGTGGACGGGGCGATCGTCGTCTCCCACCACACGAGCGACACGTTCATCGACCGCATCGCGACCTCCGTGCCGGTCGTCTACGGCGGGCGCCCGTCGCGCGCTCGCGAGAACGACTACTACGTCGACGTCGACAACACCGCGGGGGCCTACCAGGCGACCCGGTACCTGATCGACAAGGGGTTCCGGCGGATCGCGCACGTCTCGGGTCCGGTCTCCATGCCCGCCGGCATCGACCGCCTCGCGGGCTTCCGGTCGGCCCTCGCCGATGCCGGCATGGTGCCCGTCGCCGTCGAGGACGGCAACTTCACCGCCGACGGAGGATCGGCGGCCATGAAGCGGATCCTGGACTCCGGGGCATCCTTCGACGCGCTCTTCGTCGGCAGCGACCTCATGGCGCGCGGCGCGCTGGCGGTGCTCGGGCGGGCGGGGCTCGATGTCCCCCGGGATGTCTCGATCATCGGCTTCGACGACTCCCCGGTCGCGACGACGGTGCAGCCGAACCTCACGACCGTGCGGCAGCCCTCCCGCGACCAGGGAGTGATGATGGCCGAGGTCCTGCTGAGCCTCCTCGCCGGCGGGAACCCCGACCACGTCTCGATGCTCGAGACCGCGCTGATCATCCGCGACTCCGCCTGACCCCGCGCCCGCCCCGCGCCCGCGCCGCGCGCCCGCGCCCCGCGCG
>NZ_JAFLHG010000021.1 GCF_018717645.1 Microbacterium flavum | reverse complement strand
CCGCGGGACGACCCGAACGGTCGGCGCGGGGCTGACCACCCTGACCGCCGCGACCGCGACCGCCCTGGCCTCCGCCTGCGGCGCCCTGGCCCTCGCGCGCGGCGCGCTTGCGCTGCGCATTGGCACCCTGGCTGCGGCCACCGCCGCCACCGCCGCGCGGCTGCTCGACCTTGGGCTCCGGCTTGACGTACGCCGCGACCGTGCCGACGAGCTCGGTGACCTCGGGCGAAGTCGCGCTCACGCGGATCGGGGTCACCGCGATGGCCGCCTTGCGCAGGAGGTCCTTGACATCCCGCTCCTGACCGGGCGTCACGAGGGTCACGACGGTGCCCTCGGCGCCGGCGCGCGCCGTGCGCCCCGAACGGTGCAGGTACGCCTTGTGCTCCATGGGCGGGTCGACGTGGATGACGAGTTCGACGTCGTCCACGTGCACGCCGCGCGCGGCGACGTCGGTCGCGACGAGCACCTTCGCGGCGCCCGACGAGAACGCCGCCAGGTTGCGGTCACGGGCCGGCTGCGACAGGTTGCCGTGGAGGTCGACCGAGGGGATGCCCTGCGCCGTCAGCTGCTGGGCGAGCTTCTTGGCGTGGTGCTTGGTGCGCATGAAGAGGATGCGGCGGCCGGTGCCCGACGCGAGGGTGCGGACGAGCTCCTTCTTCTCGTCGGCTCCCGCGACGTGGAAGACGTGGTGCGTCATCGCCGCGACGGGCGAGTTCGCCTCGTCGACCGAATGCAGGACCTCGTTCTGGAGGAAGCGCTTCACGAGCTTGTCCACGCCGTTGTCCAGCGTGGCGCTGAAGAGCAGTCGCTGACCGCCCTGCGGCGTCTTGTCGAGAATGCGGGTGACCGAGGGCAGGAAGCCGAGGTCGGCCATGTGATCGGCCTCGTCGATGACCGTGATCTCCACGGCATCCAGCTTCACGAAGCCCTGCTTCATGAGGTCCTCGAGGCGGCCCGGGCAGGCGACGACGATGTCGACGCCGTCACGGAGCGCGGCGACCTGGCGGCTCTGGTTGACCCCGCCGAAGATCGTCGTGGTCTTGAGGCCGTAGGCGGCGGCGAGGGGCTCGAGCGTCGCGTTGATCTGCGTCGCGAGCTCGCGGGTCGGCGCGAGCACGAGACCGAGGATGCGGCCCGCGCGGCGGTGGCCGCCGGCGAGCGCGCCGCCGAGGCGCGCGACCATGGGGATCGAGAAGGCGAGCGTCTTGCCGGAGCCCGTCTTGCCGCGGCCGAGCACATCGCGACCGCCGAGGGTGTCGGGCAGGGTGTCGACCTGAATGGGGAAGGCCTCGGTCTTGCCGTCCTTCGCGAGGACGTCCAGGAGCGGGGCGGGCACGCCGAGCGTGCGGAAAGTGATGTCAGACATGGGAGCGTTTCTGGGCAGGGATGCCCGGATCGGTGGCCTCTGCGCGGATGCGCACAGGGTCGCCGTACGAAGAATGTCAGCCGATCATCCGGTCGGGGCCGGGCGGCGAGGGAAGCGTTCTACGACGCGAGCGCGCCAGAATCGGCGCGGCAAGTGACCCCAGTCTAGCAGTCGACGGTCAGCGAGCGGACGCCGACCCGCTCGCCTCCCGCGCGCATGTCCCACAAATGGCTGTTTTGGCGCGGTCAAACCTGCCATTTGTGGGACATGCGCTGCGCGGAGTGGGACGAGGTCAGGATGCCGCGAAGCGGTCGGCCGCCGCGCGGAGCGCGCGGGCGATGCCGGGCTCGGTGGCCGAGTGCGAGGCATCCGGAACCACGACGTACTCCGCCTCGGGCCAGGCCCGGTGCAGATCCCACGCCGTCATGATCGGGGTGCAGACGTCGTAGCGGCCCTGCACGATGACCGCGGGGATGCCCCGGATCGCCGCGACGTCCTCGATGAGCTGCCCGTCGCGGAACCACCCGCCGTGCATGAAGTAGTGGTTCTCGATGCGCGCGAAGGCGACCGCCGCATCGGGCTCGGCCATCGTGGCGACGAGGTCCGGATCCGGCAGGAGCGTGAGGGTGGAGGCTTCCCACGTGGTCCATGCGAGGGCGGCCGGGCGGTGGACGTCCGGGTCCGGATCGGTCAGGCGCCGGTGGTAGGCCTCGATCAGACGGGACCGCTCGAGCACGGGGATCGGCGCCAGGTAGTCCTCCCACAGGTCGGGGAATATCGCTGCCGCACCCCCCTCGTAGAACCACTCGAGCTCGTGTCGACGGAGGGTGAAGATGCCCCGCAGCACGATCTCGGTGACCGCTGCAGGGTGGGACTCGGCGTAGGCGAGGGCGAGGGCCGATCCCCACGAGCCACCGAAGACCTGCCACCGGTCGATGCCGAGGTTCTTGCGCAGCAGTTCGATGTCGGCGACGAGATGCCACGTGGTGTTGAAGCGCAGATCGGCCGCGGGGTCGCTCAGATGCGGGGTCGAGCGCCCGCAGCCGCGCTGGTCGAACAGCACGATCCGATAGACGGCGGGATCGAAGAAGCGACGCTGCCACGGCGAGGTGCCGGCGCCCGGACCCCCGTGCAGGAAGACCACCGGCTTTCCGTCCGGGTTGCCGGACTGCTCCCAGTACATGCGCTGGCCGTCACCCACGAGCAGGAACCCGCTCTCGTACGGTTCGATCGGCGGATAGAGGATGTCGTCGAGGTGGGCCGGTCCCGCCGAGGCGGCGCTCACGGCGTCCCCGCCCCGAATGTGTCGCACGCACCGGGGCCGCTCTGGTAGCCCGTCGCGAACCAGCGCTGGCGCTGCTCGCTCGACCCGTGGGTCCAGCTCTCCGGGTTGACGCGCCCCGACTGCGCCTGGATGTGGTCGTCGCCGACAGCGGCGGCGGCGTCGAGCGCGTCGCGGATCTGCGCCTCGGTGGGCGGCTGGATGTAGGCGACGCCGTGCGCGTCGGTCTGGCGCGAGGCATCCGCCGACCAGGCGCCGGCGAAGCAGTCGGCCTGCAGCTCCGTCCGCACGCCGTTGCTGTCGGGACCCGTGCCGTTGTTCGGGTACTGGTCGAAGATCCCGGTGATCTGCTGGATGTGGTGGCCGTACTCATGCGCGAGCACGTAGAGCTGCGCGAAGTCGCCGGCCTTGTCGCCGAACTGCTGCTCGAGGATGTCGAAGAAGGTCGGGTCGATGTAGACCGTCTCCTCGGGCGGGCAGTAGAACGGTCCGGTCTGGTTGGATGCCGTGCCGCAGGCGGTGGAGGTCGAGCCGTCCACGATGATCAGCTGCGGCGGGCGATACCCCTGCACCTGTGTGCCCCAGTAGGCGTTGATCACCTTCGACCCGGCGGCAAGGCGGCAGTCGATGCTCGCGTTGGCATCCGCACCGGTGAGACAGTTCTCGACCTCGGACTCCGTGCCGGGCCCGGCCTGCATGCCGCCCCCACCGCCGAGGAGGCTCGAGAAGTCGCCGCCCGTGAAGATGTTGAGCAGGATCACCGCGATCGCGCCGAGTCCGCCGATGCCGCCGGCGATCGCCCCGCCGCCCGGGCCGCGCCTCTTCGCGCCGCTTCCGCTCACATCGGCGTTGCTGTTGAACGTCATAGACCTCACCGTACCGCCCTCTCCCGCGCACCCGTAGGCTCGGGGCATGGATGCCACGACAGTCACCGTCACCGGGGCGGGGGGCCAGATCGGCTACGCGCTCCTGTTCCGCATCGCCTCGGGAGCCATGCTGGGGCCGGACCGGCCGGTGCGCCTGCGACTGCTGGAGATCCCGCAGGGCCTGAAGGCCGCGGAGGGCGCGGCCCTCGAGCTGCAGGACTGCGCGTTCCCGCTGCTGCGCAGCGTCGAGATCACCGACGACGCCCGCACCGGCTTCGACGGCGCGAACATCGCAATGCTGGTCGGCGCCCGGCCGCGCGCGGCGGGGATGGAGCGGGGCGACCTCCTCGCGGCGAACGCCGGCATCTTCGGTCCGCAGGGGGCGGCCCTGAACGAGGTGGCCGCCGCCGACATCCGCGTCGTCGTGGTGGGCAACCCCGCCAACACGAACGCGCTCATCGCCGCGGCATCCGCCCCCGACATCCCGGGCGATCGCTTCGCCGCGCTCACCCGCCTCGACCACGACCGCGCGGTGGCGCAGCTCGCGGATGCCACGCGCCGCTCCGTCACCGATGTCGCCGGGGTCACGATCTGGGGCAACCACTCCGCGACGCAGTTCCCCGACCTCGACCACGCGACCGTCGCGGGCCGCCCGGCGCGCGAGGTCCTCGCCGACGCGCTCGGCGGCGCGGACGCGGTCACGAGGTGGCTCGACGATGAGTTCGTGCCGCGCGTTGCGAAGCGCGGGGCCGAGATCATCGCCGTCCGCGGGTCGTCGTCGGCGGCGTCCGCAGCGAACGCCGCTCTGTCCCACATCCGCGACAGCCTGCTCGGCACGGGCGACGGCTGGACGTCGGCGGCCGTGCTCTCCCGCGGCGAGTACGGCGTCGCCGAGGGGCTGTACTCGTCGTTCCCCGTGACAAGCGATGGATCCGGCTACCGGATCGTCGAGGGCCTCTCCCTCGACGATCGTGCGCGCGCCCGCCTCGACGCGTCGGTCGCCGAGCTCACCGCCGAGCGCGACGCCGTGCGGGCGCTGGGACTCATCTGAGGCCGCGATGGATCTTCTGCTCGTCGTGCTGATCGCGGTCGTCGCGGTCGCGGTCGTCACCGCCCTCGGCCAGCGACTCGGCGTCGCGGGGCCCCTGCTGCTCGTCGGGCTCGGGCTCGTCGTGGGGCTGCTGCCCTTCGTGGACGTCCCGGAGATCGACCCCGCGCTGATCCTCGTCGGAGTGCTGCCGCCTCTCCTCTACGCCGCCGCAGTGCGGCTGCCGGCGATCGAGTTCCGCCGCGACTTCACCCCGATCGCGGGCCTCGCCGTCGTCCTCGTCGTCATCACCGCGCTCCTCCTCGGCTGGTTCTTCTCGCTCGTCCTCCCCGGCGTGGGCTTCGCGCTCGGCGTCGCGCTCGGCGCGATCCTGAGTCCGACGGATGCCGTGGCCACCGGCATCGCGAAGCGGCTCGGCATCTCGCCGCGCGTGACCACGATGCTCGAGGGCGAGAGCCTGCTCAACGACGCGACCGCGCTGGTCCTCCTGCGGACGGCGCTCCTCGCCGTCGCGGCGGGCTCGTTCTCGTTCGGAGCGGCGGTCGGCAGCTTCGCGTGGGGAGTGGTGCTGGCCCTCGTGTTCGGCGGCCTGGTCGGCGTCATCGCGGTGCGGCTGCGCTCCTGGGTCGGCAACTCCGCGGCATCCACGGCCATCGGATTCACGGTGCCGTTCCTCGCCTACCTGCCCACGGAGCACCTCGGCGGGTCGGGGCTCGTCGCGGCGGTCGTCGCCGGCATCGTCGCCGGCCAGGGCGGGCAGCGGTGGTTCACCCCGGAGCAGCGCCTCTCGGACGAGGTCAACTGGCGCACCGTCGAGCTCGTCCTCGAGGGGGCCATCTTCCTCATCATGGGGCTCGAGCTCGACCAGATCGTCTCGGCGGTCATCGCCCGGCACGAGGGGATCGGACTGCCGACGGTCGTCGCGCTCGCCGCACTCCTCATCGCGCTGCTCGTGCGGGCGGGATACGTCGCCGCGCTGCTCTCCGGCGGGCGTCGGCGCGCCGGCAGGGCCGACCGCTCCCGCCTCGAGGAGTTCGACGCGCGCATCGACGAGATCGAGGAGAACGGCTGGCCGGATCGCCCGGGAACGCGGGGTCTCGTGCGCCGCGCCTCCTCCCCCGAGCGGACCGAACGGCGAGTCGCCTCGATGCGCGAGCGCGTCTCGCGTGCGCTCGCCGATTTCGACTACTACCAGGCCACTCCCCTGGGCTGGCGCCACGGGACCGTCATCGTCTGGGCCGGCATGCGCGGCGTCGTGACCCTCGCCGCTGCGCAGACGATCCCCCGCACCGTCGAGACGCGACCCGAGCTGGTCTACATCGCCTTCGTCGTCGCGCTCGTGAGTCTCATGCTGCAGGGCTTCTCGCTCCCCTGGCTCGTGCGCCGACTCGGCCTCACGGACACCGGCGACGGTCCGGATGTCGAGGACCGGGAGACCCTCGACGCCGAGCTCCGCGCCGCCGCATCCGACGCCCTCGCCTCGGGGGACCTCCGCCGCCCCGACGGCTCCGCGTTCGACGCTGCGATCACCGAGCGCGCCGGCGCCCTGTACACGATGCCGCCCGACGAGAGGTGGGCGACGTCCGCCCGCGAGGTGCTGGAGCTCCGCCTCGCTCTCATCGACGCGATGCGCGCCCGCCTGACGTCCGTCTCGTCCGGCGGGCGTTACGCCACTTCCACCCTGCGCCACACGATGTCGCAGCTGGACGCCGACCAGCTGAGCCTCGAACTGCGCCTGCGCGACGCGGACTGAGGCGCCCCGCCCCGCCCCCGGTGGTCGCATCGCTGAGACACAATGGATGCCATGACCTCAGATCCGAGCGCCGCCGGCGATCGCGCCCCCGCCGACTACGCCGAATCGATCGCCCTGCCCGCGGTCACCGAGGCCGTGCCCGTGATCGTGTCGGGGACGGACTGGTGGGCGGCCCGCCCCGCGGGATCGCGCCTGGTCGGGCTCGTCGTCGCACGCGACGACCTGCCGTCCGTGATCGCACAGCGCGACGCGCTGGCGGAGTTCGGCGTCCCGATCGAGGGGTTCCGTCATCCCGCACCGGAGACCGGTGAGAGCTGGTCGGAGCGGCTCACCCGTCTGTTCGGCCGGCTCACCGGCGGTGACGTCGTGGTCGTCGCCGACAAGCACGCCCTGGGGCGCACGATCGACGAGGAGACGCACGCGATCGCGGAGCTGCGCCGTCGCGGCATCATCGTGAAGGTGCTCGGCCACTCCCGGGGCTGATGCCCGCATCGATCCCCGCGACGAGTCGGGCGAGCTGCCGGGGCTGTCATCCGCGCGCGGGTACGAGACGGCGACGGCGAACGCCGGGCGCGATCGTCGCGCCCGGCCTTCGCAGGGAATCACTGGCCGAGCTGGCTGGCGAGCTGCTCGTCGGTGGACTGCAGAGCCTGAGCGGCCTTCTCGAGGAACGAGGCCATGCCCTCGATACCCTGGACCGTCTTGGTCGCACCGGTGGTGAACTCGGTGTACGACGCGTCGAACGCACCCGACGCCCGCGTCGTGGTGAACCCGTCCTGAACGAGCTGCGCGACCAGCTGGCGCAGACGCTGCAGGTTCGCCTCGAGCTCGGACTGACCGTCGCGCAGACGCCCCGCGGCGCTGTTCATCTGGTCGTAGGTGACATTCAGATTGGCCATGAGGGGCCCCCTTCATTCGGCCCGGCGGAAGAGCCGGGAGGTCTGTGGTGATACGAATCTAAGTGAGCCGCCCGAGGGCCGCCATGGGGAGAACTACCCATGCGCATCCCCCGCCGGAACGAGCGCGCTGACGAGCGGGAACTGGATCCGCACCGTCTTGCCGCGGTGGGCGAGGATGCCGCGGCCGACCGGCAGCTCCCCACGGACGATCCGCGGGAACGGGGTCTTCAGGACGACCTCGCCGTCGAGCGTCTCGGGCTGCAGGACGACGCCGCGGCGCGCGGCCTTGACCTCGCCCAGCAGGCCGAAGTTCGACGACCACTCGCTGACCTCGCCCACGACGACGAAGAACACCTCGCCGCGGCCGGCGCGCTTGACGAGCGCCGAGAGGCCCATCTCCGCGATGGATGTCGCGAACTCGCCGATGCCCTCCAGCACCACGAGGGGCACCGGCCCGCCGTCCGCGACCCGGTCGGCCGCCTCGTCCACGTCCGAGAGCACGGCCACCGCCGCCGACCCGCCGTCGGCCGTGCGCTCCCAGGCCACGGCATCCTGCACGGGAGAGCGCCGGTCGCCGAGGTAGAAGGCGGGGGTTCCGGGGCGGGCCCGAACGGTCTGCACCGCGATCGCCGCGGCCGCGTTCGAGCGCCCGGCACCGGGCGTGCCCGCGACGATGAACGTTCCCGTCGGCTCGACCGCGAACGGGCCGAGGTCGAGGTCGGACAGGCCCACCACGACCCCGTTCGGCGCGGCGGCGGGCAGCTCCGTCAGCGGGTACTCGACCGGCAGCGCGCGGATGCCCGGCGCCGGCACCGTGCCGCGGCGCAGCATGGCCTCCGCCATCCGCTCCATCGCGAGCGACTGCTCCTTGGTCGACGGCGTCCCGCCGATGACGGCGATCTGCGCCTCGTGGTCGTCGACGATCGCGCGCCCCGGAGGGGACGTCGACGTCAGGATGTCGCGAGGCATGCCGAGCAGGGCATATCCGTCCTCGTCGGCCATGCGCAGAACGATACGGCGCTGGATCATCGCCTGGAGCGAGGTCGGAACGCTCTGTCCGCGGTCGGCCGTGAGGGCGACGTGGATGCCGAGGCCGCGGCCGTCGGTGAGGATCTGCTGCAGCGCGCGATAGGTGTCCGCACGCCCCGGCACGCCCTCGAAGGCGGTCCGGAAGGCGGGGAATCCGTCGACCAGGAGCAGGATGCGCGGCTCGTCGGGGCGACCCGCCAGCATCCGGTACTCCGTGAGGGTCGATGCGCCGGACGCGGCATACGCGTCACCGCGGCGATCGAGCTCGGCGCGGAGGGTGGCGAAGAGTCGCTCGATGCGCTCGCTGTCATCCCCCGAGATGACCGCGCCCACGTGCGGCAGCGTCTCGAGCATCCGGAGGCCGCCCGTCGCGGCATCCAGTCCGTAGACGTGCACGGGGCCGCCGCGCGGGGTGATCCCCGCCGAGACGGCGAGAGTGCGCAGGGCTACCGACTTGCCCGATCCGCCGGTGCCGAAGATCGCGAGGTGCCCCTCGGTGTCGGGCTCGAAGAAGAAGGGCACCTGGTCCTGGCGTTCGGGAACGTCGATGACGCCGAGGACGAGGCGCGCGTCGGTGCGCTGCGGCAGCTTCGTCTGATCGAACGTGGCGGCGAGCTCATCGAGCCACGGACGCCGCGGCGGATCGATGCGCGCGAGCTGGGCCGCGTCACCGAAGCGGGCGACGAGCAGCTGCTGATCGTTCGGGCCGAGATCCTCGGTCTCGGTGGGGGCGTCGGAGGCCTGCGGCTTCTCCCACACCGGCGCGTCGCCGAGGCGGAACGGCCGGATCTCGACCGCCGCCTCGGGGGCGGCGCGCAGGCTCCACCCGCCCGAGTACGCCGACTGGAAGAGGCTCATGCGGCCGGGGCCGGTCTTCGCGATGCCACGACCGGGGATGCCCGGGTCGAACAGGGCCGCCTCCTTCGAGCCGATCACATCGTCGGAGTCGGTCTCGTCCGCCATCCGCAGCGCGACGCGCAGGTTCGTGTTGGCGCGCAGGTTGTCCTTGATGACGCCCGCCGGGCGCTGCGTCGCCATGATGAGGTGGATGCCGAGGGACCGGCCCCGCTGGGCGATGTCGACGACGCCGTCCACGAACTCCGGCACCTCCTTCGCGAGAGCCGCGAACTCATCGATGACGAGGACGAGTGCCGGCGGCGCGTCCGGGTCGCCGGCCTTCTCGAGCTCGAGGAGATCCTTCGCCTTCTTGCGGTTGAACAGGTGCTCCCGGTGATGCAGCTCGGCGCGCAGGCTCGTCAGCGCCCGACGGACCAGGTGCGGGCTCAGATCGGTGACGAGTCCGACGCAGTGCGGCAGGTTCACGCAGTCGGCGAACGCCGACCCGCCCTTGTAGTCGACGAAGAGGAACGTCACGCGCTCGGGGCTGTACTCCGCGGCCATGCCGAGCACCCACGCCTGCAGGAACTCGCTCTTGCCCGAGCCCGTCGTGCCGCCGACGAGGGCGTGCGGACCCTGCTGGCGGAGGTCCAGATGCAAGGCCCCCTGCGCGCCCTGGCCGACGAGCGCACGCAGCTTGGGCTGGTATCCCGCGCCCGAACGCGTCGCGCGGATCGAGGCGTTCTGCGTCCAGCGGTCGATCACCGCGTCGGCCGAGGTCGCCATCTCGGTGCCGAGCAGCTGGACGAGCGGGATCGTGCGCGGCACGTCCCCGGCATCCTCGGCGACGTCGCCCACGTCGGTGATGCGGGCGAGCGCCCGGGTCACGACGCCGAAGCGGGCGCCGTCGAGCGCCTCGACCCGGAGCGGCGAGGTCACGGTGCCCAGACGCACGAAGTGCGCGCTGGCCGCGCCGCCCGCGCTGCCCTCGCCACCCTCGTCGCCGCCCGGCAGCTCGATCCAGGTGCGGCAGGAGGCGGGGAGGTCGGCGGCACGTCCGGCGAGCCAGAGCGGCAGGATGCCGCTGCCCGCGGCCCGCTCGCTGAGCTGGATCAGGCGCCCGCGGTCGACGGGCGCGTCGGGGGCGATCACGACGACGACCGCGGGGAGGGGAACCTCGTCGTCGCGCCCGCGGCCCTCTCCGACGTCCGCTCCGGCGGCGGTCGCGGCATCCGACTCCTTCAGCGCCCGCAGACGCCGCAGGCGCGAGGTGCGCGTCTCGACGAGCTCCTCGAGCGCGGCGAGCAGGCGTGAGCCGGTGACGGCGTTGTCCGCGATCGGCGGGGTTACGAGCATGTCCTCCGCCGCCCACGTGTGCGGCAGCCACTTGAGGTCGCCGAAGGCCGCGCGCGTCGCGGGGCCGGCGAACCCGACCACGTGCACATCCGAGGGCGCATGCAGGCCGGCGATCTGCGCGAGGAGGGCGCGGCCGGTGTCCGCGACCCGTCCCGCGTCGCCCGCGAGCCCGAGCGCGCCGGCTTCGACGAGAGACTCGAGGATCGGCACGTCATCGACCTCGGCGAAGGGCGCGACCGTCTCGTCGAGGCGATCGACGTACGAGGGGATCGCCGCGTCGCGCTTGCTCGACTCGGCCACCGTGTTGCGACTGGGGGCGGAGCCGTCACCCAGACGCACATGGAGGAACGACCAGTGCTCGGGGCGGCGCGTCCACACGAGCGGACCCGCGGCGAGCGCATCGGCGCAGATCGGGTCGAGCTCGGGCACCTCGCCACGACGCACGGTGCGCTCGCGCACCCGCTCGGTCTGCAGGCGGGTGGCCAGTCGGTCGAGCTGCTGCTCGAAGCGGTCCTTGTCGCGCTGAAGCTGCGCTTTCGACTGCAGCCGCGTCGTCAGCCAGGTGCCGAGCATCAGCAGCGGCGACGCCGCGACGAAGACGAGGGCCATCGGGTTGCGCATCACGAAGTACAGCACCGCGCCCATGATCACAGGGGCGATCATCGCGAGCCAGGGGAAGACCTGCGGGGCGGGCGGGGCGGGCAGGTCGGTACCGGGGAGCTCCTCGCCCAGGTAGCGGGTCTCGACGCGCGGTGAACGAACGAAGGGCACCTGACGCCACGCCCGCCGGACGGCGGTGGCGGCGTCGTCGCGCGCGCTGATCCGGATGCGGGTGTCGCCGAGAACGGCGTCGATCTCGCCGTCCGCGGCGGTGAGGTAGGTGACCGGGGCCCCGTCGACGAGGATGCCGTTGGCGGAGTTCAGGTCGACGAGCTCGGCCCGCCCCTGCCCGATCTCCAGGCGCGCGTGGCGCTTGGAGACCAGCGGATCATCGAGCACGATGTCGCACGAGGCGTCGCGCCCGATCACGACGACGGCCCGGCTGAGCGGGACGACCGTTCCCGCGCCGGGCCCGGAGACGATCTCGACCTCCCCCACCGAGGCGCGCGGCTGGTAGTCGGCGGGGACGACCCGCACGGCGGAGCCGGCGGCGAGCTGCACATGCGCCACGCTCGCCTCGGCATCCAGCACCTCGCCCGGTCCCTGCGCGATCGTTCCGAACGCCTCGAGGGTGATCTCCTGAACGGCGGCGCCGCGGCTCTGCGGGTCGAGCTCGGCGATCGTCCGCGCGACGTCCCCGACGGTCGCGTCCGCATCGGCGGAGATGACGACGTCCTCCGCGTCTCCCCCGGGCCGGACGTATGTCGTGCGCAGCTTCATGCCTCGTCCTTTCCGTCGTCCTGTGCGAGAACCTCGTCCGCCTCGTCGAGGAGCGGGAGGTCCTCCCGCGTGACCAGGCGCGAGGCGATCGCGTGCTCGACGAGTCGCACCCGCCGGTTGGTGGCGGATGCCGCGACCCCGCCGCGGAGCCCCGGCACGCCCTGGCGGTCGAGCTTGTCGCAGACGTTGTCGAGCTTCCGGTTGAAGCGCGTGATGCTCCAGCCGAGCCGCGCGGCGGCCGCCGCGGAGGTCGGGAGCTCGCTCATCCCGGTGCCCTCGCGGCGCAGCACGGGTTCGGCGAGCGCGATGATGAGCAGTCGCTGGCTGAGGGTGAGCGGCACCGCTCCGATCGTGGACTGCCCGTCGGGACTCTCGTGCGGGGTCATCCGGAAGGCGGGTTGGCGCGTGTGCACCGTGAGCTCATAGGTGGTCGGGCCGGCGCTGAAGACGACGGTGGTGAGGGCGAAGACGATCGGCAGGCGCGCGCCCGGAGCGAGCTGGGCCTGCACCCGCCCCTCGCTGTCGGTGACGGTCGCCGACAGGCGCGACCCGATGTTGACGAGCCACCACAGTTCGCCGACCTGCTCGATGCGCAGGAAGTGGCGGTGCAGGAACAGGTTGTCATCGATCGCGAGGTCACCCTCACGGCCGATCGTGAAGGTCGACCCCGGCGCGATGCTCAGGTACTCGCCCGCGAACTCGACGGTCAGGTCCGACCCGGGGGCTGCCCCGCCCGGGCCCTCGCCCGGCGGGAAGGTGTCGTCGACATCGGTCATGGCGTGCACGTCCTCACTTCGTCGCCCGCCGCACCGCTCGCGCGGACGAGCGTGACCGCGATGCAGGTCGTGCCGCCGGCATCCACGGGCAGCGACGCCGTGGGGTCCGTCACCCGGCTCGTGTCGCCGGAACCGGAGAGCGTGTACGGGTACCAGAGGTAGGCATCCCCGGGCTGCGGATCGGGGTTCGTCCAGGTGAAGACCGCCTCACCGCTCTGCACGGTGCCCGACAGGCCGCCCACTTCGGGCACGACATCGCCGACGGGGTCCTGCGGCAGGGGGGATGCCGAGGCATCCGACCCGGTGTCGGAGCCCGTGCCGCCGTCCGTCTCGCCGCCCGCCAGCGCCGTGCCGATCATCGCGACCGCACCGATCGCGACGATCACCGCCGCGGCCGCACCGAGGCCGATCCACAACCCCCGACGCGAGTGCGGCGGGGGCGCGGCCGCGGGGTCGGCAGTGGCGGGGTCGACGGCGCCGTCCGCCGCCCCGACGGGTGGCCGGGTCCCCGGGGGCGCATCCGCGGGGTCCTCCGTCGCACCGCCGCGGCCGCGGCGGCGCACGGTCGAGTGCGTGTCGGTGGCCTCGGG
>NZ_JAFLHG010000020.1 GCF_018717645.1 Microbacterium flavum | reverse complement strand
GCGCGGCGTCGCGCCGCCGCAGCCGGCGCGAGGCGACCGGCGCGGAGCCGCAGCGGCCACCGAGCCGCGCATCGCTTCGCCATCGGTCCTTCATCGGCACGCTGAAGGCGCTCGACGTGCTCTCCGCGGCGGGGGCGCAGGTCTCGGTGCGTGTCGCGGACCTCGACACCGGTGAGGACGTGCTGACGGGTGACGACCACCTGACCGTGCCGGTGGCCGGCCTCGGCGTGGTGCCGCTCCTCATCGAGGTCGCCGCCCAGATCGAGTTCGGGCAGCTCGACCCGCTCGAGATCCTCGACCGCGGTTCGATCCGCCCGGTGGGCGTGGCCGGTGTCTGGCAGCACCTCAAGGCGCCGGCGCTGCCGGTCGCCGACCTCGCCGTGCTCGCTGCGGCCGCCTCCGACGCCGCAGCCGCGAACGTCCTCCTCGGCCGCGTGGGGCTCGGCGCCGTCCGCGCGCGCATGGATGGCATCGGGCTCAGCAAGACCGCGCTCATCGACGGCTTCCGCGATGAGCGGGGCCCCGACGACGCTCCCCAGGTCGCGCTGTCGAGCGCGCGCGAGATGTCGGAGCTGTTCACCGCGATCGTCAATGCGCAGATCGTGTCGCCCGCCGTGAGCGCGCAGGTGGGGGAGTGGCTCAACCTCAACCAGGACCTCGCCCTGGTCGGCGCCGCCACCGCCCTCGACCCGTTCGCGCACGAAGACGACCGTTACCGCATGCTGTTCGTCAACAAGACGGGTCGTGGCGACGGCATCCGCGCCGACGCCGGTATCCTCGCGGGGCCCGGCGGGGGCGTCGCGTACGCCCTGCTCATCGGCTTCGACGACCTCTCGATCGCGCACCGGCTGCGCGCACACGACGCCTTCCGCGCGCTGGGAGCCGACCTCATGGAGTACGTCTTCTGAACGCCGCATCCGCCTCTCCCTCTGCGCCAACCTCCGCCTCCCACGCCACGCCGAGCCCGCGACTGATCCTGGGCGCCGCGCTCCTGGACATCGTGCTGGTGACCGTGTTCGCAGCGATCGGCCGCGCGAGCCACGCCGAGGACGTCCTCGGCGGACTCGGGATCACGGCGTGGCCGTTCCTCGTCGCGCTCGCCGCCGGGTGGGCGGTCACCCTCGCCTGGCGGGCGCCCGCGGCGCCGCTGCGCACCGGAGCCCCCGTCTGGGCGATCACCGTCGCCGGAGGGATGCTGCTGCGCGCGGCGAGCGGTCAGGGCGTCCAGATCGCCTTCGTCATCGTGGCCTCGATCGTCCTGCTTCTGTTCCTCATCGGGTGGCGGCTGATCGGCTCGCTCGTGCGCCGCGCCCGCTCGCGTCGCGCGGCGTAAGCCCCGGCATCCCGCCTCGACCGGATCGAGACCGGCCGGGCCTCACGCCGCGACGCGAAAGGTGAGCGCGAACCGGTCGAGCAGCGCGGCCGGGCCGTGCAGGAGCTCGATCTCCCCCGTGGCGATGGCGGGCTGCGCCGCCAGTTCCCCCGAGAGCAGCCGGCGGATGCCGGGACCCGCGGCGAACGCGAGGTCGGCCGTCTCGGCGGCGCCGCGCGCGATCGCGAGCGCCCTGCCGCTCACGCGGACGTCGAGCTCCGCCGCGCCGATCCGCGCGGCGTAGCGCGTGGGCGGGAGGGACGCCGCGGCATCCGCCTGGAACGCCGAGCGCAGCGTGATCGTCATCGCGTCCGGGGTCACGACCTGCTCGTCGCGCGGCTCGTCGAGGGCCCGGAATCCCCACGCGCTGAGCGCCAGCACGACGGGCTCGAGCTCGCGACCGTACGGCGTCAGCTCGTAGATGATGATGCGCGAGCGGGGCGCGCGGCGGATGATCCCCGCGCCCTGAAGCTCCTTCAGCCGTGCCGCGAGGATGTTCGACGGGATGCGCGGAAGGCCCGCGGCGAGCTCTCCGTATCGCCGCGGACCGACCAGCAGATCGCGCACGATGAGCAGCGCCCACCGCTCGCCCACGAGTTCCAGGGCGCGCGTGACGCCGCAGTACTGTCCGTACTCGCGCGCGGCCATTCGCCCGGGTCAGCTGTTCTGCTCGGCGTGCGGGTCGATGCCGGCAGACTCCATGTAGGCGGCGGGACCCTGCTCGGCGGCGACGGGGTCCATCCAGCCGAAGTCGATGATGTTGCCGTCCGGGTCGGTGACGTTCCGCTGGTACATGAAGCCGTAGTCCGCGGCCGGCTGCGCCTCGCGGCCGCCGGCGGCGATGCCGCGAGCGACGGCTGCGTCGACCTCCTCCCGGCTGTCGACGAAGATCGAGGTGCCGCTCGTGGGGTTCTTGGCCGGGTCGCCGAGCGGGAGGTCGGTGAACGTCTGGTAGAACTCGCGGGTCACGATCATGGCGTAGCTGTGGTCCTTCTCGATGATCACGCAGGCCGCGTTGTGGTCGGTGAAGGCGGGGTTGATCTCGAATCCGAGCGCCTCCCAGAACGCCTTCGCGCGGTCGAGGTCGGTCACGGGCATGTTGATGAAGAGCGTGGGCATGGCGACCTCCGGGTCTGTGGGCGTCCGATCTGGACGCGACCCACACTTGCAAAAAACAAGTGAGTCGTCAAGAGGGGTCGCCCGTCCCGCCCCTGGTCCGCGCACTGCCCACGCGAGATCGGCTATCGCGATGCGAAGTCGCGACGGTAGAAGACCAGCGCATCGTCGCGGCTGACATCCGCGAGGCCGTTCCTCTCCAGGACCCGTCGGGAGGCGATGTTGGTGACGCCCGTATCTGCGACAGCGACGCGAGCGCCCCACGCGGGGGCGTGTTCGAGGGCCAGGCGGACCGCTTCCGTCGCAAGTCCCGCCCCTCGGGCTGACGGAACCAGACCGTAGCCGAACTCGACCTGACCCGCCGCGCCGGGTGGGCCGAAGAAGCCGAAGCCCCCGACAGCCTGCCCGTCGTCAGCTCTTCGTATCAGGTACATCGTGAAAGGGGTCGTTGACGGCTTCGCGGCCGACAGGGTCGACAACGGGGCCAGCTCATCCTCGAAGGGATACTCGCGGTGCCAATCGTCTCCGGGTCGCTCCTCCCGGGCGACGATCCGCCGAGCGAGGTCCGGGGAGATCGGCTCCAGTGAGAGGCGAGCGCTTCGAAGGATCACCGGCCGAGGGTTCCCTGAACGGACCAGCACTCGTCGCTCAGAAGACGATCGTGTGGTTCCCGTGCCGGATGACCCGGTCCTGCGCGTGCCACAGCACGGCGCGCGAGAGGACCTGCCGCTCGACGTCCGCCCCTCGGCGGGCGAGTTCCGCCGACGACTCGGCGTGCGTGACGCGCACGGTGTCCTGCTCGATGATCGGCCCCTCGTCGAGGTCGCCCGTGACGTAGTGGGAGGTCGCGCCGATCAGCTTGACGCCGCGCTCCTTCGCCTTCTTGTAGGGCTCGGCGCCGATGAAGGCGGGCAGGAAGGAGTGGTGGATGTTGATGACGGGCACCCCGAGCCGGTCGAGGAACTCGGGCGACAGGATCTGCATGTACCGCGCGAGCACCACGACGTCGACGTTGCCCACGAGGAGCTTCAGGATCTCCTCCTCGGATGCGGACTTGTCCGGGCCCGGAACCGAGGGGACGTGGAAGAACGGCACGCCGAAGCTGCGGACATCCTCCGCCGTCGTCGTGTGGTTCGAGATCACCATCGGGATGCTCACGGGCAGGTCGCCGCGGCGGTGGCGCCACAGGAGGTCGAGGAGGCAGTGGTCCTGCTTCGACGCGAGGATCGCCATGCGCTTCGGCACGGACTGGTCGGTCAGCGACCAGTCCAGCTCGAACGGGGCGAGCGTCGCGGCGATCTCGGACTCGATCTCCGGCCGCGAGGCGGCGAAGTCGGGGCGGTGGAAGACGACCCGCTGGAAGTACGCCCCACCGCGGTGGTCGTCGGAGAACTGGTCGAAGGCGACGATGTTCCCCCCGATCCGCGTGATCATGGCCGAGACGGCCGCGACGATGCCGGGCTTGTCGCTGCCGTGCACGATGAGGCACGCGTGGTCGGCGGGCGGCTGGGCGGTGTGCGCAGGAGGCATCCCCCGATTCTGCCGGATCCGGGCGCCGAACGACGCCGTGACGTCCCTCAGCCCCTCCGGTGGGATGTGTCGGGGTGCCGCTGCGCGATCAGGCGCGGCGCGCGCCCGCACCGAGCGACTCGAGCTTCGCCCAGGCGATGTCGGGATGGATGCGCCCGCCCAGGCCGCAGTCCGTCGACGCGATGACGCGGTCTTCGCCGACGATGTGGGTATACCGGCGGATGCGCTGCGCCACGAGCTCGGGATGCTCGACCACGTTCGTCGCGTGGCTCACGACGCCGGGCACGAGGACCAGGTCATCGGGCACGGCGGCGTCCGCCCACGCGCCGAACTCGTGCTCATGGCGGACGTTGCCCGCCTCGAACGAGATCGACCCGACCCGCGCCTGCAGGATGACCGGCAGGATGTCGGCGAGCTCGATGTCGGTGGTGTGGGGGCCGTGCCACGACCCCCAGCACAGGTGCAGTCGCACCTGCTCCTTCGGCAGTCCCGCGATCGCATCGTTGATCGCGTCGACGCGGATGCGGGTGAACTCCTGATAATCCCGGATCGATGGGGCGGGGTTGATCTGGTCGTAGTTCTCCGCGAGCGACGGGTCGTCCAGCTGAAGGAGGAGCCCGGCGTCGACGATGGCCCGATACTCCTCACGGAGCGCCTCCGCCCAGGCGAAGACGTGCTCCTCGTCGTCCGCGTAGTACTCGTTGTGCACGCGCGCGGCGGATCCGGGCGCGATCGCCGTGAGGAACCCCTGTTCCCCGTCGTGCAGGGCGGCGGTGAGATTGCGGATGTCGGAGGCCACGGCATCCTGTCCCCGGTACGCGAGCGGCCCCGTGGTGGTCGGGAACGCCGTGGCGATCCGCCCCGTCTCGACGGCCTGCGCGTAGACGTCGGGGAACAGCACCCGGTCGCGTCGGTCGGGGAAGCTCGTCAGCCGGACGGCGCCGGGCTCGGACCGTCGTACCGGCGGGTCGACCGCGCTGAACGCGCTGAACGCGCCGGCTTCGGTGAGCGCGAGCCCCGAGACGCGCTGGAAAGAATAGGACCACCACGCCCCGTAGTCGACCGCGTTCGACATCGCCTTGCCGAACTCACCGTCCCCGACGAGCGTGATGCCGGCATCGCGCTGGCGCTCGACGACGTCGGCGACGGCCTGGGCGGTGAGCGCCTCGAACTCGGGCGTCGATCGCAGGGTGAAACCGTCATCGGCGAGCGCGCGGGCGGCGTTCGCCTCGATGAGTGCGGGTGTGCGGGGCAGACTGCCGGAGGTCGTCGTGGTCACGGGCATGATGTCCTCCTGGAGGTGTGGCCGCCAGGATACGAGCGCGGGGCGTCCGGCACGTGGGGAGGGCGCCGGACAAAAGCCCGCCCCCGCGGTGCTGCGGGCGTATCTCAGGGGACCCGCGTGAAGACCCCGAGCCCGGACGGCTCCTCCACCATCGGATAGCCGTTGAAGTAGGTGAGGGTCACCCCCGAGACGCTTCCCCCCGACCGCGTGAAGACGGCGGAGGAGAGCGATCCCGTCGGGGCGTTCTCGCCTGTCGGTACGAACGCCATCGTGTCGCCCTCCCACGGCGTGAACGCGAAGGTGTAGCCGCCGTCCGGGCCGAGCGCGCCCTGCAGCGCGCCGCCGGACTCCGTCACCGTGAGGGTGCCGAAATAAGGGCTCGTGTAGGTTCCGACGTAGTCGGATGCCGAGCCGCCCATCGTCGCGCCCGCGGGCGCCGTCTGCCCGGCGAGGTCGCCGACCGGGTGGTTGAACGGCTCCAGACGTGCGCGGAACGCGTCGACCCAGTCGCGGGTCTGCGCGCCGAACATGACGTCGTCGAGGAAGGCCTGGTTGACGGCCTCGGGAACGCCGATCGGTGCACCGTTGGTGAGCATCGTGATGCCGAGGTCCAGGTCCGGGACCAGGGAGACCGCCGTCCCCGTGCCCATCGAGAAGGCGCCGGAGTGGCTGAGCACGACGCGGCCGCCCACCGCTGACCCGACGTTCATGCCGAAGCCGTAGTGACCGGGGCGCTGGTCGAGCGCGGTGTTGTGCGAGTTGACGATCTGCGCTGAGAATGCCTCGGTGAGGGGGGCCGCGTCGATGAGCGGGGCGCCGTCGTGCTCGCCGTCCGCCAGCACCATCGCCATCCACTTCGCGATGTCCGTCGCGGTGGATGCCACGCCACCGGCCGGAGCCTCGGCATCCGGATCGCGGTCGAACAGCGGCTCGAAGTCGTCGTCGCCGAGGCGTGCGTGCTGGACCGCGCGATCCTCGATGGCGAGGAAGTCGGCGTGCGACGAGGTCGTCGACGTCATGCCCAGCGGGTCGAACAGCAGTTCCTTCGCGGTCTGCTCCCAGGTCTGGCCGCGGGAGGTCGCGATCGCCTCGGCGCCCGTCGTCAGGCCGAAGTTCGAGTACTGATAGGTGGTCCGGAACGGGGCGAGCGGGATCTCCTTGAGGTGGGCGAGGATGTACGCCCGGTCGAATCCGAGGTCTTCGAGATCGTCGCCGCCGCCGGTCGGGATGCCGGAGCGGTGCGCGAAGTAGTCGCCGACCGTCGCGTGGGCCGTGACGTACGGATCGCCCATCTCGAACGACGGAAGAAGGTCGTGCACGGGCGTCGACCAGGAGAGCTTCGGGTCGTCGGTGATCGCCTTCGCGACGACGGTCGCCGAGATCGGCTTCGACATCGACGCGATGAGGAACACCGTGCCGTCATCGACCTTGTCGCCCGTGCGCACATCCTTCACCCCGAATGCGCCGGTGTACACGGTCTTCCCACCGGAGACCACCGCGACCTGCGCGCCCGGGACCTTCGAGCGCTCCAGGGCGTCCTCGATGTGTCCGGGCAGCTTCTCGAGCGCGGCGGCGATCGCCGCATCACGGCCCGTGTACAGCGCGATCGCATCCTGGTTCGGCGCCGTGCCGACGTCGATGGGGGTCGTCGGTGCCGGCGAGGGGCCTGCCGTGACGTCGCCGGTGCAGGCGGTCGCGCCCCCGATGACGACGGCGGCGGCGAGCGTCGTCGCCACCACGCGTCGTGCGTGCTGCGCGCCCGGCATCCTGGTGTTCCTCGTCATGGCATCCCCCTCGTCGATCCCGTGAGAAAACGGTAGAAGCGCGCGCAGGAGGGGCGGAAGGGACCTAGGTCTCCTCCGCCGGGCGCGGTGCCGAGTAGGTTTCAGCCATGACGTCGCCGCGACCCATCGCGCCGCCCACGAGCCCGACGCCGGCGCGGCTGCGCGGGGGCACCGCCGGCTCGCTCGGGCGCGCGCTGGGAGCGGTCGCGGCGCTCGGCATCCTGCTCGGCCTGACGCAGCTCGCCGTCGGCATCTGGGCGGGCGGCGCCGCATGGGCGGTCGGCGCGTTCACGGCGCTCTTCTGGGTGTGGCTCGGGGCCGGCATCCTCGCGTGGACGCGGCGGCCGGCCAACGGCATGGGCGCGCTCCTCGTCGTGGCGAGCGTGGGGGTCTTCCTCGGGGGCGCCGCGAACATGCAGGTACC
This sequence comes from Microbacterium flavum, assembly GCF_018717645.1. Classification (GTDB taxonomy): domain Bacteria; phylum Actinomycetota; class Actinomycetes; order Actinomycetales; family Microbacteriaceae; genus Microbacterium; species Microbacterium flavum. The sequence continues at coordinate 24,651 of NZ_JAFLHG010000020.1, read as the reverse complement.
GGTTCTCGCGGTCGTCGGGTCCATCTTCGCGACGAGCGTGCTCGCCGTGACGGTCCACCTCCTGCATGCCTTCCCCTCCGGGCGGCTCCGCGGAGCGCTGTCGCGCGCGACCGTCGTCGCCGGCTACCTCGTGGCCGTGGGCGGCGACCTCGTGACGACGACGCTCGAAGAGGCGAACCTGGCGGATGCCGGTGCCGTGCGCGCCGTGAACCTCGCCCAGTCGGTCGCCGGCATCGCGGTCATGGCCGTGACGGCCGTGCTGCTCGCCCGCCGCCTCGCCGGGGCGGAGCCCCGTCACCGGCGGGTGCTCCTGCCGCTGTTCCTCTACGGCATCCTCGCCGTGCTCCTCATCCCGACGACGCCGCTCGTGCTGCGCGCCCTCGGCGCCGGTTCGGAGACCACGTTCATCGTCCAGCTCCTCCTCATCGCGGGGCTCCCGATCGCCTTCCTCATCGGCATCCTGCGCGGCGGTTTCGCCCGCACGACGCCGCTCGACGCGCTGAGCGCGTGGCTCGCGGTCGGCGGCGCGACGCGCCCCGCCGTGCAGCGGGCGCTCGCCGCGACGCTCGGCGACGAGACGCTGCGCGTCGTCTACCGGTCGAGCGCGACGGGCGGCTTCGTCGATGACGACGGAGTGGCCGCGTCGCGCGAGGACGGGATCGGACAGGCGTGGATCGACGTCCGCGTCGAGGACCGCCTCGTCGGGGCGATCGGCTACGACCCGCGTCTGACGGCGGATGCCGCGGAGGTGCGCCGCGCGGGCGAGGTCCTCGCCGTCGCGATCGACCGCGAGCGGCTCACCACCGAGCTCCTCGCCGCGAACGAGCAGCTCACGCGCTCGCGGCTGCGGCTGGTCGAGGCGGAGGTGCGCGAGCGCGCTCGGATCGCCCGTGACCTCCACGACGGGCTGCAGGTCGAGCTCGTGCTCCTCGCGCTCCGCGCGCAGACGATCGCGAACGCCCCGGAGGCGACGCTGGCCCTGCGTGCCGAGCTCGAGGGGCTGCGCCACGGGATCGACGAGTCCGCGGCGGGGCTGCGCCGCCTCGTCCACGGGGTGATCCCGGCGGCGCTCGTCGAGCAGGGTCTCGCCACGGCGACGGAGGATCTCGTCGACCGGCTGCCTGTTCCCGCGACGCTGGTCGCGGAGATCGACGGCGCGACCCTCGGGCCGGCGACGACGCACACGGCCTACTTCGTGGTCGCCGAGGTGCTCGCGAACGCGGTGAAGCACGCCCGCGCCGGCCAGGTGGGCGTGCGGCTGACCGTGGCGGAAGAGCGCCTCCGCATCGAGGTCGACGACGACGGCGTCGGCGGCGCGCGGCTCGACCGCGGCACCGGGCTCCGCGGCCTCGCGGACCGGGTCGACGTGCTCGGCGGGGCGATGGAGGTCACCTCGCCGGTCGGGGGCGGGACGAGGGTGGAGGTCGAGCTGCCGTGCGTGTAGTCATCGCCGAGGACGAAGTGCTGCTGCGAGAGGGGCTCGGCTACCTCCTCGCCGGAGACGGGTTCACCGTCGTCGCCGCGGTCGGGACGGCCGAGCAGCTCGAACGCGAGGTCGCCCGGCATGAGCCCGATCTCGCCATCACCGACATCCGGATGCCGCCCACCTACACCGACGAGGGTCTCGTCGCCGCGCTGCGCATCCGGCACGCGCACCCCCGCGTGGGGGTCGTGGTCCTGTCGCAGCACGTGCAGCGCCGCTACGCCGCCGAGCTCCTCGCCCCCGGCCGTGGTGGGATCGGCTACCTCCTCAAGCAGCGGATCGCGGACGTGTCCACGTTCACCGCGGATCTTCGCCGGGTGGCCGCGGGCGGGACGGCGCTGGATGCCGAGGTCGCGTCGGTCCTCGTGGCGCGGGCCAGCCGGGGGGACGGCGTGGTCGCGGCGCTCACGCCGCGCCAGATCGAGGTGCTGACCCTCATGGCGCAGGGACGCAGCAACGCGGCGATCGCCGCTGCGCTCTTTCTCACGGAGAAGGCGGTCGTGCAGCACACGTCGAACATCTACGACGCGCTGGGGCTTCAGGTCGACGCCGACGATCACCGCCGCGTCCTCGCGGTCATCCGCTACCTGGAGGGCGCCGCGTAGGGTGGGCGCATGAGCAGCCCTGCGCCCGATGCCGCTTTCGACCCCCGTGAGGCGGTCGCCGTGCCGCGCGGCATCGAGATCCGCCCGCTCGAGACGATCGAGCAGGTGTTCGCGGCATCCGCCGTCCTCGACGAGGTGTGGGGCGAGCGCGGCGGCATGCCGCCGAACCTGCTGCGGGCCCTCGCTCACTCCGGCAACTACGCGGTCGGGCTCTACGACACGGCGGGCGACGACGAGCGGATCATCGGGGCATCGGTCGCCTTCTTCGCCGCACCCGCCGCGCGGTCGATGCACTCGCACATCACGGGCGTGCTCGCGGGGTATCGCTCGCAGGGGCTCGGGCGCGTGCTCAAGCAGCACCAGCGGGCATGGGCACTCGCCCGTGATGTGGGGCACGTCACGTGGACGTTCGACCCGCTCGTGGCGCGCAACGCCCATTTCAACCTTCGCGTGCTCGGAGCTCGAGCGACGGAGTACCTCGTCGATCACTACGGGCCGATGGATGACGCCGTGAACCGCGGTGACGAGACGGATCGTCTGATGGTGTCGTGGGCGCTCGCCGCCCCCGCTGCGGTGCCGTCCGAGAATGATGTGGTCACGAGCGTGGCGGTGCCGCGCGACATCGAGCTGCTTCGGCGCACCGACCCCGCGGAGGCGCTGGAGTGGCGCTACCGCGTGCGCGACGCGTTCGGGGGTCTGGGAGAGGACGGCTTCGTCGTCCTCGGCTTCGACGACGAGCGCGGATACCTGTTCGGACGGCGCTGATGGACGCGGACGCGGGCGACCGGTCCGGATGGACCCCGCACCGCCGCGAGGACGGCGAGCTGGTCGGCTGGATCCGGCCCGCGGACGGGGTTGAGGCGGCGGGAGAGGACTGGACGGCGGTCGACGTGCTGGGGCGGGAGGTCACAGCATCCGTCGACTGGCTGGAGGCCGAGGCGGCACTCGAGGCGCACGGTCTCGCCTTCCTCGCCGACCCCTGGATGCTCGAGCGCGAGGGGGTGGCGCCCCTGCGCGTGCGGATGGTGGAGGTCACGCCCGACCGCATCGTCGTGAAGGCGGAGGACTACGGCGACATGTCGGCCGCCAGCGAGCGGTTCGTGGTGCCGTGGCCGCTGCCCCCGCGACTGCGGCCGCCCCGGCCGGGCGACCCGGATGGGTTCACCCTCTCGCGGGGGTGAAGGAAGGCTCGACCATGCACGCTTCCGCACCTCAGACCCTGCCGCTTGCGGGCAAGACCGCCCTCGTGACCGGCGTCTCGCGCCGTCGCGGCATCGGCTACGCCGTGGCCGCGAAGCTCGCTTCGCTCGGCGCGCATGTGATGATCCATCACCATCGTCCGCACGACCTCGACCAGCCGTGGGGTGGTGACGACCTGGAGGCGGTGAGGTCCGGCATCCGATCCGCCCTCACACCCGACGCCCGGTTCGCCGACGTCGGCGCCGATCTCGCCGATCCGCGGTCGGCCCTCGAGGTGATCGCTGCAGCGACCTCTCTCACGGGCGCGCTCGACATCCTCGTCTGCAATCACGCCAAGAGCGGCGACGACGGCAGCATCCTGGACATGACGCCCGAGCGGCTCGATGCGTTTTGGGATGTGAACGCCCGCGCCACGCTGCTGCTGACCGCCGAGTTCGCACGCCTGCGCGCGTCGACGACCTCTGCGCCGCGCCGGCCCGGCGACCGGATCGTCGGGGGGAAGCCGTACCCCGAGCCGCAGGGTCACGTGTTCTGGATGACGTCCGGGCAGATCCACGGACCGATGCGCGGGGAGGTCGCGTATGCGGCGAGCAAGGCGGCGTTGGCCGGTCTCACGCCGACGGTCGCCGCCGAATTGCTGGAGCTGGGCATCATCGTGAACACCGTGAACCCCGGACCCGTCAATACGGGATACCTCGACCCGGACACGACCGATCGGTCGCTCGAGGAGATGGATCGGTTCCTCGCCGAGACCCCCTTCGGGAGGGTCGGAGCGCCCGCCGATCCCGCTGAGCTCATCGGCTGGCTGAGCACCTCCGCCGGCAGCTGGATCGTGGGTCAGGTCCTCACGAGCGACGGGGGCTTCAGCCTCGGCTGAGTGCTGCTCCGCTGTACGGTGGCCGGATGCGCGGGTCCGAGGTCGACGAGCGGGATTCCGCCTGGGAGCGGGATGACGCCCGCTACCGGATCTACGTCTTCGAGGGCGCCGGCAATGCCGTGAAGACCTTCGATCTCGAGGATGCCACGGTCGAGGAAGCGCTCGAGACCGCCGACGGTCTCGCGGGGCGCGGCGAGCGGCTCTGGTCGCTGGCGCTGGTGGAGAACGACACGCGCGGCCTGCGCGGACTGATCTGGCTCTCGGGGATGGACTACAACGATCCGCCCGGATCCGCACGGGAGTGGCGACGTCGACGACAGATGCAGGACCGGTATCTGGCGGCGCGCCACCGCCTCGGCGAGCCGGTCGTCCTTCCCGACGGGCAGCGGCTCATCCGGGTGTTCCCCGAGTGGGTCCGAGGCTGGCCGCTCTGGGAGAACTTCTCCGACGAGTACCACCTCGCCGGACCCGACCTCGGTCTGACGCCGGAGTTGAGCGCCTCGCTGTACGAGTGGAACGAGGCGTGGCAGACGCGCGGCGTGGACGATCCTGAGCCCGAGGGATGGTACGAGCGAGGGCTCGAACTGGTCGCGCAGCTTCGCGACGAACTCGACGGCGTCGCCGAGGTGCGGCCGGAGTTCCTGCGCGACTGACGGCGCGGATGCCGGGCCGATGCCTCGTCGGCGATGGGCTCACCCGCTCGGAGTCGGCCGGCGGCCGGGCTCTCTCAGGAGGGCCGCGGCGACGATGAGGCTCTCGGAGTCGGAGATCGACCAGCGGGCGACGATGCGCTGCGCACGGTCGGCTTCGGCTCCGCCGAGCCGCGCGAGCAGGGGGCGCACCACGTCGAGGGTGAGCGGCTCGATGAGGCGCGCGGCGCGTGCATCCCGGAGGAATCCCTCGATCCGGGTGAGGTCTTTGCCCGTGAGCACGTCGACCTGACCCTGCAGCAGCACGATCGCCGCGAACCGGCGATCGAACACCGGCACCGCCCACAGTTCGGCGGCGAGGGCCGTGATGTCGTCATGCGAGAGACCTCGATGCCGACGCAGGGCATCGCGGACGGTGCCGCGGATCGCTCCGACCGATGCGCCGTAGACGCCCAATCCGCCGACGGAGGCATCCCCATCCGCCCACGTCCGCCATTCCGACGCCTCCGCCCGCAACGTGCGATCGATGAAGGCGGCCGGTTCGGATTCCACCCCTCCATCCTCACTCGGCCGGGAGCTGCTCAGCGCGCCCTTCCTCCACCGGTCGCGGCTGCTGCCAGCATCCCGGCGGACACGGCGGTCGCGATGCCGATGCCGGGCTGAAGGGCGGTGCCCATCACCATCAGGCCCACGCCGCTCCACACTGCCGCCGACGACCATCGACGCCGCGTCAGGCAGCCCATGGCCCCCACAAAGAGTCCGAGCGAGCACAGTGCGAGCCCGGGGAGCACGACGGCCATCCACAGGCCAGCGCCCGTCTCGCCTGCCGGTCGTGGCCCCGTGTAGGCGACGGTGCTGGAGAAGCTCCACCAGGCGAACCACCCCAGGGAGATCGCGGCGAGGGTCAGATACGTGGCCGTGCGTCCCCGTGTGGGTGGGGCTATGGCCGCGAGGAGCCCGGCGAGAAGGAGAAGCGCCGACACCCCGCCGATGCCGAACGCCACGCCGAGGTATCCGATGCCGTCTCCGCACGCCCAGGTGCCCTCGTGGCCCCACGCGCCGCCGATGCCCCACGAGCAGTTGTTGTGAAGGGCTTCGCGGAAGAGTCCCACGGATGCAGGGGCGATGAGGAATGCCAGCACGGCGCCGACCACCACGGCGACGGCCGGGCTCAGGCCGCGCCCGGGGCGCGTCGCCGACGTCGCCGGCTGCGTCATCCCCCTCGACGGTCCTGTCACGTCGTCGACGCTATCGGAGGCCGCGTCTCTCGGCGCTCGTGTGCCGCCGGCAAATTGATTGCGCACAATTCAATTGTGTGCAACCATGACATTCATGACCAGCCCCGCCGTCGATGACTTCGTCTGCTTCGCGATGTACACCGCCTCGCACGCGACGACGCAGGCCTACCGCGAAGTGCTGAAGCCCTGGAAGCTCACCTACCCCCAGTACCTCGCCCTGGTCGTCCTCGCGACGGGAGAGCGCACCGTCGGCCAGCTCGGCGACGAGCTGGGGCTCGACTCGGGCACCCTCTCCCCGCTTCTGAGACGGCTCGCCGACCGCGGCCTCGTCGACCGTCGCCGTGACCAGGGCGATGAGCGCGTCGTCCTTGTGGGGCTCACTGACGCCGGCCGCACCGTCCACGACGAGGTCGTCGAAGCCGCCGGATGCCTCGTTCCCGCGTTCGTCGACAGCGGCCGGAGCCTTCGCGACCTCCTCGACCAGCTCGCCGCGATCACCGCGAACATGCGCGCACTGGCATCCGACCTCCGTACCGCCGCCTGACGGCGACGGGCCGCCCCATCCACCCCCGCCCGCCCGCTCCCGACCCCACCCCGCGCGACTCGCGCGACCACGTGCCCGGCACGACCGGGCCACCGAAAGGAATCCCATGGACATCCTCTACACCGCAGAAGCACTCGCCACCGGCGGCGGCCGCAACGGCCACGTGCGCACAGCCGACGGCATCCTCGACGTCGATGTGCGCGTTCCGAAGGAGATGGGCGGCACCGGCGGGGCGCCGAACCCCGAACTGCTCTTCGCGGCGGGGTACGCCGCCTGCTTCCACAGCGCCCTGCAGTCGGTCGCTCGGGCCCAGAAGGTCGCGATCGAGGGCTCCTCGGTCGGTTCGCGCGTCGGGATCGGCCCGAACGGCCAGGGCGGATTCGGTCTCGCCGTCGAACTCGAGGTCAACATCCCCGACGTCGACCACGATGTCGCCCAGCAGCTCGCGGATGCCGCACACCAGGTGTGCCCGTACTCGAACGCCACCCGGGGCAACATCGACGTGACGGTCACCGTCGTCGACGACTGATCCCGCGCGCGGCTCACCCGACCTCGATTCCCACCCGACCGACCTGACCCGACCCGTAGGAGCACCCCCATGACCGTCCGCACTGACGCCGAACGCCTGCTGAGCCTGCACGAGGCATCCGAGATCCTCACCGTCGTGAATGTGTGGGATGCCGTCTCGGCAGCCGTCGTCGCCTCCGAGCCGGGGACGACCGCGCTCGCGACCGCGAGCCACTCGATCGCCGCGACCTTCGGGTACGACGACGGCGAGAACATCCCGCTCGACCTGCACCTGCAGATGATCGCCCGCATCGTCGACGCCGTCGATATACCGGTCTCCGCCGACCTCGAGGCGGGGTACGGAGACATCGGCGAGACCGTCCGACGCGCCATCGGCGTCGGCATCGTCGGTGCGAACATCGAGGACCAGCTGAAGCCGCTCGACGAGGCGGTGCGCGGCGTGGAGGCGGCGATGCGCGCCGGCGAGGCCGAAGGCATCCGCTTCGTCCTCAACGCGCGCACCGATGCGTTCGTGCGCGGCGGCGACCGCTCGCCCGAGGAGGACCTCGCCGACGCCGTGACCCGCGGCCGTGCGTACCTCGATGCCGGGGCCCCGGTCGTGTTCGTGCCGGGTCTCCTCGACGAGGCGCAGGTGACGACGCTCGTGGATGCGTTCGGCCCGCAGCGGCTCACCATGATCGGCGTCCCCGGATCCCTCCCGCTCGCGCGGCTGCAGGAGCTGGGCGTCGCCCGCGTCTCGTACGGACCGTGGAGCCAGCGCGTCGCCCTGACCGCCCTCCAAGACCTCGTCCGCGACGTGCACGCCGGCGGCGGCCTGCCCGAGGGGACGCGCCCTCTCAACTGACGGCCGGTCTGGTCCGCGGGCCGATGCCTTCGGCCCGCGAGACGTTCCGGAAGCAGGGCCGATCCTCGCCCCGGGGTGCGGCGCACCCCTCGAGGCGCGATCGGCCCTGCTTTCGCGGCGCGCGGCGCCCCTCACAGCCCGCGCCCGGCGGGCCGGAGGTCGCCGCGGGCGTACCCTGTCGCCATGCCGATCTCCCGCCCCGCCGCTCCGGTCACCCTCGAGGCGATCGAGCTGCGCGTCCTCCACCTGCCGCTGGTCAGCCCGTTCACGACCTCGTTCGGCACCGAGAGCGTCCGCGAGGTCATCGTGGTCCGCGCCCGCACCACGGACGGCGACGGCTGGGGCGAGATCGTCACCTCGGCGGAGCCGTACTACTCCAGCGAATACACGCACGGCGCGTGGGATGTCGCGCAGCGCTTCCTCGCTCCGGCGCTGCTCGACGCACGGACCCTCGCGCCGGATGACGTCCCCCGCCTCCTCGAGCCCGTCGTCGGGCACCGCATGGTCAAGGCCGGCCTCGAACTCGCCGTCCTCGACGCGGCGCTGCGGGCCGAGAGCCGTCCGCTCGGCGAATACCTGGGCGCGACGGTGGACCGCGTGCCGAGCGGGGTCTCCGTCGGCATCCAGCGCGACCCCGACGCCCTCGTCGAGGCGGTCGGCGGCTACCTCGACCAGGGCTACGTGCGCATCAAGATCAAGATCAAGCCCGGCCGCGACCTCGCCGACACAGCCGCCGTGCGCGACGCGTTCGGCGGCATCCGACTGCAGGTGGATGCCAACTCCGCCTACACGCTGGCCGACGCCGACCTGCTCGCCGAGCTCGACCGGTTCGACCTGCTCCTGATCGAGCAGCCGCTGCAGGAGGACGACCTCGTCGACCACGCCGCGCTCGCTCGGCGCCTGCGCACCCCGGTCTGCCTCGACGAGTCGATCACCTCGCTCAAAGCCGCCGCCGACGCGCTCGCCCTCGGCTCGGCGTCCGTCATCAACATCAAGGCGGGACGCGTCGGAGGCTACCTCGAGGCGGTGCGGATCCACGACCTCTGCCGTGAGGCCGGCGTGCCCGTCTGGTGCGGCGGAATGCTCGAGACGGGCATCGGCCGCGCGGCCAACGCGGCGCTCGCCGCCCTGCCGGGGTTCACCCTTCCGGGCGACGTCTCCGCCTCCGATCGCTTCTACACGCGCGACATCGTCACCGATCCGATCGTCCTCGAGGACGGCCACGTCCGCGTGCCGACCGGGCCCGGGCTCGGCATCGACATCGACCCGATCGCCCTGGACGACGTCACGATCGACCGGGTCGAACTGCGCCGGTGAGGATCTCGCCGTGTGCAGAACTCCGCCGGATCGGGGCCGCGAGGGGCGCGGCAGAGGGCTCAGCGGCCGTCGGCGCGGCGCGCGGATGCAGTTCCGCGCGGCCGCTGCGCTGCTCGTCGCACTGGCGGCGCTGACGGGCTGCACGGCTCCCGCCCCGCCCGCCCCGTCGGGCGCCACGCCGCCCGGACCGCCGGACGGCGTGACCGTCGTCGTGACGCAGCAGCGCTCGGACGTGGCCGGCCGGCAGGCCGAGCTCCGCATCCACAACGGGTCCGACGCGCCGCTGGAGGTGGGGGAGGTGCGCCTCGACGACCCGCGGTTCGCGGCGTCGGCCACCCGGGTCGTGCCGCGCACCTCCGCGCTCGCGGCGGGCGCGACGGCCGACATCCGCGTGCAGCTGCCGGATGCCGCATGCCCCGGCGGCGCCGATCCGATCTCCACCGTGACCTTCGACTACGAGACGGGCGGACGCTCCGGCACCGCCGTGGTGGCCGCGCCCGAGCTCTTCCCGTTCCTGGACGAGGTGCACCGCCGCGACTGCGTCGCCCAGGCGGTCGCGGCCGCGGGGGACGTCTCGTTCGGCGTCTTCACCCCGTCCAGCCCGAGTACTCCGGCGACCCTCGAGCTGACGATCGCGCCCTCGGCAGGGAAATCGGGCGCGGGTGCCGCGGTCACCCTCGTCGACATCCGAGAGACCAACCTGCTGACCTTCGAGGGGCTCGCGGACGGCGTGCTGCCGCTCGGCGACAGCGGCATCCGCGCCGACGGCGCGGCGCGCAGCATCCCGCTGCGGATCCTGCCCGCGCGGTGCGACCCGCACGCCGTGCAGGAGAACAAACGGGGCACGGTGTTCGCGGTCGACGTCGTGGTCGACGGTGAGGTCGGCCAGTTCCTGCTCGCAGCGCCGCCCGACCTCACCGCGCGCCTGCTGACCTGGGTCAGCGACTGGTGCGCAGGCTGACCGATCCGCCGTCGAGCCTCAGCCCGCCTCGGTGTTCGCCGCGGCGAACGCGGCGCCGATCTCCTCCGCCCGCTCCTGCCCTGCCTCGGGGTCGGTGCCGGCGCCCGCTCCCGCTCCCGGCGAGGACACTCCCGCTCCCGCGGCATCCTGCCGGATGCCCTGCGCGATGCCGCGCCCGGTCGCCTGCCCCTGGATCACCTGACGCAGGTCGATCCCGGTCGCCGCCTCGATCGCGTCGAAGCTCGCACGCATGCTCGACGCCGACTCCGCGGCGATGTGGCTGGATGCCCCCTGGCCGCCCAGCACCGTGATCGAGCCGACCTTGTCGAACCCGCGGGCGAACTCGGTCATCATCGGCACGAGCGCTTCGAGCGCACGCTGGGCCAGCAGCGCCTCCTGGTTCTTCGAGAGCGCCTCCGCCTCGGCCTCGATCGCCGACGCGCGCGCCTCGCCGACCAGTCGCACGGCATCGGCCTCGGCCTGGGCGCGCAGGCGCGTGGCCTCCGCCTCCTGCGCCGCGATCTGGGCGCGGGCCTCGGCGGCCTTGACCTCGCCGTACGCCGCGGCATCCGCCGAACGCTGCCGCTCGTAGAGCGAGGCGTCGGCGACCTTCTTGATGTCGGCGTCGAGCTGCGCCTGCTTGTTCTCGGCGCCCTGCAGGAGCACGGCCTGCTCGCGCTCGGCGCGGGCCAGCGCCTCGGCCTGGTCGGCCTCCGCTCGGGCGCGCCCGACCTCGGCGGCGGCCGCGGCGGAGTTCTTGTCGAACGCGGTCTGCTCGATCAGGTTCGCCTCATCGGTCGCGATCTGGCGGGCGCGCACTTCACGCGCCGCATTGATGCGGGCGACCTCGGCCTCGCGCCGCACACGCTCGACCTCCGTCGCGCCGAGCGCGTCGATGTAGCCGTTCTTGTCGGTGACGCCCTGGATCTGGAAAGAGTCGAGGATCAGACCCTGTGCCAGCAGGTCGCTCTTGATCCCCTCGGCGATCTGATCCGACAGCTTCTGCCGGTCCTTCATGAGCTGCTCGACGGTCAGCGTCGCCACGACGCCGCGCAGCGCGCCCTCCAGCTGCTCGGTGGTGAACTGCTCGATCGCGCCGTCCTGGGAGAGGAAGCGCTCGGCGGCGCGTCGGACGAACTCCGGGTCGGACCCGATCTTCACGAGCGCGACTCCCGACACGTTGACCGTGACGCCGTTGGATGCCTGCGCCGTCGGCTCCATCTTGATCTGCCGGGCGCGCAGCGAGATCATCTCGGCGCGCTGGGTCAGGGGGTTCACGAGGGCGCCGCCACCGGTGATCACGGAGATTCGGGACGACTCTCCCGACGCGCTCTTCTGGCTCTTGCCGACCACCACCAGGGCCTGGTCGGCCTTCGCGACCTTGTACCAGGCGCGCACCATGATGAGGAGGAAGATCAGCAGGATGATGGCGGCGACGACGGCGATCGAGGCGATCACCAGGGTCCCACCGGTGGCGAGGATGTCCACGGCACTCCTTTTCGAGGGGTTTCTCCGACCCTAGCGAGAATCCTCTCGGGGGCGTCCGGCGGACGGGTCCGCGGGTGCGACCGCGGCCCGGCCGAGGGTCTCCCGTGCCCGAGGACTCCGGTTATCCCGGTGCCGAGTGCGCGGGGCCGAGCCTAGGCTGGATGACATGACCACTCCGCCGAACGTTCCGCCGCAGCAGCCTCCGTACCCGGCGCAGCCCCCGTACGGCGGCTACCAGCCCGTGCAGCCGCTGAGCCCGTCCGACGAGAAGCTCTGGGCCACTCTCGTCCACGTGGGCGGCATCTTCTTCAGCTTCGTGCCCGCCCTGATCGGCTACCTCGTGCTGAAGGACCGCGGTCCGTTCGTCCGCGCGCACACGGCGACAGCGCTGAACTTCCAGCTGACCCTGCTCATCGCCTCCGTCGTCGGATCGGTGCTGAGCCTCGTGGGCATCGGCTTCCTCACCCTCGGCGCCATCTGGGTCCTGAACATCGTGTTCTCGATCATCGCGGCGCTGAAGGCGAACCGCGGCGAGTGGTACCGCTACCCGCTGACGATCACCTTCCTCAGCTGACCGCCCCGTCCGCGGCCTGCGGCCACCCGCCCGTCTCCGACCCCGCGAGGTAGGTGGCCCGGAGGAACGCGAGCACCAGCGCCCCAGGATCATCCGCTTCGCGTACCGCGCGGTACGGGAGGATGAACTCCCCGAGGTCGGTGTCGAACGCCGCGTGAGGAACGCCGAGGTCGCGGTCACGGAACCCCGCCGGCTCGGGGTAGGTGTACGAGTAGAACGCTCCTTCGTCGGCCCCGCCCGGCCAATAGCCGGCGCTGGAGACCTCGGAGTCGTACGCCTCGTACATCACCCAGTCGGGGCAGTTCGCCACGCCGCCGGGATGCTGCGGGGCGGGGCGGCCGCTGAATCGCGACACGGCGAGATCGAAGGCGCCCCAGAAGAAGTGCACGGGGCTGGCCTTGCCCTCCCACTCCGCGCGGAAGACGGCCAGCACCCGCGCCGCCGAGACGAGCGAGCGCCAGAACGCCCGCACCGCCTCCGCGTCGTAGGAGCCGTGCGTCTCGTCGTCCGGGAACGGGATCGCCTCGGCGATCTCGACCGGCACCGGGTAGATCTGCGCCGGGACGTCGAGGTCCTGCAGCACCTCGACGAATTCGCGATAGAAGTCGGCCACCGTGCGCGGCCGCAGCGCCATCGCTCGTCGCCGGCCGTCGGTCCGCTCGAAGACCAGCTCGTCTGCGAGGAAGTCGAACCGCACCTCCAGCCCGTGCGCGCCGCACGGCATGAGCGAGGTCGTGAGGCCACGCGCATCCACGTACAGCGGCACGTTCCACCAGTGGTTCACCATGGGCGTGAGCTCCATCCGGAGCTTCCCGACCATCTGCGTCCACAGCTGCAGCGTGTCGCGGGTGTCCTGCCAGGCGGCGACCGGCAGCGCCGGCCACATCTGTTCGCGGGTCTCGTCGCGGGCATCCATGCCGCCCAGCCTGGCAGTGCGTCCCGCTGCCCGCGAGGGGCCTTCACCGGCGGGAGAGGCCGAGTTAGCATCGTCGGATGTCAGCTGTGAAGAGGGTCGCCCTCGGGTCCACCGCCACCACCGCGCCGAACGTCGTCCTCGGCCTCATGCGCATCGCCTCCTCGACCGACGAGGAGGTGCGCGCCCTGGTCGGCGCGGCGCGAGATGCCGGCATCGACTTCTTCGACCACGCCGACATCTACGGTCCCGCGCTCCACGACTGCGAACGGCGCTTCGCGGAGGCCATGCGGCTGAGCCCCGCGGAGCGTGCCGAGATCACGCTGCAGACGAAGGCCGGCATCGTGAAGGACGGGCCGTACTACGACTTCTCCTACGAGCACATCGTCTCGTCGGTCGAGGGCTCGCTGTCCGCGCTCGGCACCGACTACATCGACATCCTTCTGCTCCACCGCCCCGACGCGCTCGTCGAGCCCGACGAGGTCGCCCGTGCGTTCGACGACCTCGAGCAGAGCGGCAAGGTGCGCGCCTTCGGTGTCTCGAACCACACGCCGCGGCAGATCGACCTGCTCCGCTCGGCGCTGCGCCAGCCCCTCGTCGCGAACCAGATTCAGCTGTCGCTGCCGCATGCTCCCGCCATCGCGCAGGGCATCGCCGCCAACATGTCGGGCCTGCCGCAGTCGACGTCGATCGATGGCGGCGGCATCGTCGACTACTGCCGGGTCAACGGCATCACCCTGCAGGCCTGGTCGCCTCTCCAGTCGGGGACGGATGCCGGGGTCTTCCTCGGCTCGTCGGCGTACCGCGAGCTGAACGCCGTCATCGACCGGCTCGCCGCCCAGTACGACGTGCCGGCCCTCGCGATCGCGACGGCGTGGATCACGCGGCATCCCGCGGGCATCCAGGTCGTCCTCGGCACGACGACGCCCGGACGCGTCACCGAGGCCGCCCTCGGTTCGGACCTGCCTCTCACCCGCCCGGAGTGGTACGAGCTGTTCCGCGCGGCCGGGCACCACATTCCCTGAGCATCGGATCGAATCCGGCCCGATGCGCCCCGGGGCTGCGGCCTCGGGGCTTCAGCGCCCGGGGCTGCGGCCTCGGGGCTCTCCACGGAGGGGCGGCGCGCACGAACTAGACTGGACGGATGCCGCGCGCAGGCCTCGCCGCGGCATCCGCGCCTCGCGCACTCCCGAAACACGACCATTTGGAGCCACCTGTGGCCGAGCAGTCCCGCCTCGACAAAGTCATCGCCCTCGCCCGTCATCGCGGGTTCGTGTTCCAGGCCGGTGAGATCTACGGCGGCTCGCGCTCCGCGTGGGACTACGGGCCCCTGGGCACGGAGCTCAAGGAGAACATCCGGCGTCAGTGGTGGCAGACGTTCGTCCGCGGACGCGGCGACATGGTCGGCCTCGACTCCTCGATCATCCTCCCCAAGCGCGTGTGGGAGGCATCCGGTCACGTCGCGACGTTCGCCGACGAGGTGGTCGAGTCGACCGTCACGCACAAGCGCTACCGCGCCGACCACCTGTGGGAGGCGTTCGTCGCGAAGCGCGGCCGGGAGCCCGAGAGCTGGGACGAGGTCCCCGACCCCGAGACCGGCCAGCGCGGCAACTGGACGGAGCCGCGCTCCTTCTCCGGCCTCATGAAGACCTACCTCGGCGTCGTCGACGACGAATCGGGCCTGCAGTACCTCCGGCCCGAGACGGCCCAGGGCATCTTCGTCAACTTCTCGAATGTGCTCACCGCGTCGCGCAAGAAGCCGCCGTTCGGCATCGGCCAGGTGGGCAAGGCCTTCCGCAACGAGATCACGCCGGGCAACTTCATCTTCCGCACGCGCGAGTTCGAGCAGATGGAGATCGAGTTCTTCACCCCGCCCGCCGACGCGCAGCAGTGGTTCGAGCACTGGGTGCAGGCGTGCTGGGACTGGTTCATCGACCTCGGCATGGACGCGCAGAACATGCGCCAGTTCGACGTCCCCGAAGACGAGCGCGCCCACTACTCGGCCGGCACGATCGACTTCGAGTACCGGTTCGGCTTCCCGGGCAAGGAGTGGGGCGAGCTCATGGGCGTCGCCAACCGCACCGACTTCGATCTGAACGCCCACATCGAGGCATCCGGTCAGAAGCTGCAGTACTTCGACCAGGCATCCGGCACGACCTACGTCCCCTACGTCATCGAGCCCTCCTTCGGGCTCACCCGCTCGATGATGGCGTTCCTCGTCGACGCCTACGTCGAGGAGGACGTGCCCAACGCGAAGGGCGGCACGGACGCGCGCACCGTGCTGAAGCTCGACCCCCGGCTGGCGCCGGTCAAGGTCGCCGTGCTCCCGCTCTCGCGCAACGAGCGGCTGTCGCCGCTCGCGCGTCGCGTGGCGGACGAGCTGCGCGCCCAGGGCTGGAACGTCGACTTCGACGACGCCGGTGCGATCGGCCGCCGTTACCGCCGCCAGGACGAGATCGGCACGCCGTACTGCGTCACGGTCGACTTCGACTCGCTCGAGGATGACGCCGTCACCGTCCGCGACCGCGACACGATGGCCCAGGAGCGCATCGCGCTGGGCGGTCTGGTCGCGTTCCTCGCCGAGCGCCTGCGCGGCGCCTGAGGCGCGCCCGGGTCGCGCGGGCGGGGCGGTTCAGGACGCGGTCGAGCCCTTCGCCGCGGCCTTCATCGCGCGCTTGTGCTCACGGACCTTCGTCAGCGACTCGGGTGACACGATGTCGGCGACGGAGCGGAACGATCCCTCGTCGCCGTAGGGGGCGGATGCCTCGCGCCACCCCGCACCGGTGAATCCGTACTGCTTGCCGAGCAGCGCCAGGAAGATCTTCGCCTTCTGCTCGCCGAACCCCGGCAGGGCCTTGAGGCGCTTCAGCACCGTCGCACCGTCAGGCCCCTCGCTCTGACCCGGGTCCGGCTGGGTCCACAGGGACGCGGCATCCCCGCCCCACTCGTCGACGAGCGCCTGGCACAGCGACTGGACGCGCCCGGCCATCGATCCGGGGAAGCGGTGCACGGCGGGGGTCTCTTTGAACACCGCGGCCAGCGCGTCGGGGTCGTAGCCGGCGAGGGTCGGGGCGTCGAGCGAGCCCGTGCGCTCCTCGATCTTCAGGGGCCCGGTGAAAGCGGTCTCCATCGCGATCTGCTGGTCGAGAAGCATGCCGACGAGAAGCGCCAGCGGGTTGTCGGTGAGCAGAGCATCGGCGGCGGCGTCGTCGGTGATGTGAAGGGCCATGGCATCCATCGTCCCACCGCACGCGGATCGCCGCAGTCGCGCCTTCCCCGCCACCCCGCGGCGGGGAAGGCGTCCAGGTCCTGGTCCTGGTCCAGGCGCAGCCCGCGTGCGGAAAGCAGGGCGGATCGGCCGTCTGCCGCGTCTTGGGGCGGCGGATGGTCGATCCAGCCTGCTTTCGGAACGCCGAAGGGGGATGCCGCACCCCGCCACTCGAGGTCGCTCGGGGCCGGGGGCGGCCGGTGCGAGGATGGAAGGATGAGCGAGACACCGCGGGAGTCCGACGCGACGGAGTCCGACGCGACGGATGCGCTGCGTCGCGCCCGCGGCACCCGGGTCGTCGTGGTCGGCGGGGGTCTCGCCGGGCTCGTCGCGGCGTACGAGTGGGCGAAGATCGGTGCGGCGGTGACGGTGATCGAGGCATCCGACCGCCTCGGGGGAGCCATCGAGACGGCCGCGCTCGACGGCCTGCCGGTCGACCTCGTGGCCGACACTCTGCCGCTCACCCATCCCGCCGTCGCGGCGCTCATCGACGACCTCGACCTGCGCGACGCGGTCGAGGAGGGCGTCGCGCAGCCGGTGTGGGTGACCGGCCTGCCCGGTGCGCCGGGCGCCGCGCCGCTGCCGACGGACACGCTCCTCGGCATCCCGGCGAATCCGTGGGCTGAGGATGTCCGCGCGGTGATCGGCGGTGGGGGAGCGTGGCGCGCCTACCTCGACCGCCTGCGGCCGCCGCTGACGATCGGCCACGAGCGCAGCCTCGGACGGCTCGTGCGCACCCGCCTCGGCGATCGGGTGGCCGATCGGCTCGTCGCTCCGATGACACGCGGCGTCCACGGCGTCGGAATCGACGAGATCGACGTCGACGCCGCCGCCCCCGGGCTGAGTTCCGCCCTGACGCGCGTCGGGTCGCTCACGGGTGCCGTGGGCGCGCTGCGCGAGGACCGGCCCCGCACGCCGCGCACCACCCTCCGGGGCGGGCTCGGCGTTCTCGTCGACGCGCTCGCCCGTCGTCTCGCCGACTTCGACGCCGCCCTCGTCACCGGAGAGCCGGTCGAGCGGATGGAGCGGATCGGGGATGCCTGGGCCGTGCAGGCCGCGCCCCGGGCGCAGCCCGACCCGCCGGGCGATCAGGCGAACGGCATCCCGAGCGGCACAGCGAGGACGGCGGACGTCGTCGTCCTCGCGACGGATGCCGCTCACGCGAGCGCCCTCCTGGAGACGGCGGGGATCGCCATCCCCCGCCCCGCCGAGCGCGACCACGCGCCCACCCCCGCGCCGGTCGTCGTGACGCTCGTGGTCGCGGCGCCCCAGCTCGACGCCGCGCCGCGCGGTCGCGCGGTGTACCCCGTCGACCCGGCGGCCGCGCCGGCGTCGGGCCTCGTGCACGCGACCGCCGAGTGGCCGGGCCTTGCCGCGGCGGCCGGACCGGGCCGCCACGTCCTGCGCGTCACGCTCGCCGACGGGGCGGCGACGCGCTTCCAGACCGAGGATGAGGCGATCTCCGAGGCGTCGCGCGCCGCGGCCGAGCTCCTCGGCACGCCGGTCGGCGACATCCGGGCGGCGGCGGTGCGCCGGCCGTCCTGGGCGCCCCCTGCGACACGGATCGGCCACACCGAGCAGGTGGCGCAGGTGCGCGCCCGGATCGCCACGGCCCCCGGGCTCGCTGCCGTCGGCGGGTGGCTGGCAGGGAGCGGGACGAGCCAGGTCATCGCCGATGCGATCGAGGAGGTCGACCGCCAGCGCAGCGCTGCACTCTGGGGAGCGCGGACGGCGGTCGACGGCCGAGATCCCCGCGGCGACGCGGACGATCCCGGGCGGAACTGACGAGCGGGCGGGGCGTGCGCGCGACATCCGCCCCGCGCCCGCGCCCTACCAAAGGACGCCGCCGGAGACAAGGACGGATGCTCGCGTCGGAATACAGCGTTACCCTGGTCAGGACACCACCGCCGTTCGACCGTGAGGAGCACCATGAAGGGCAAGATCGGGATCGTCGTGGGGCTCGCCGCGGGCTACGTCCTGGGTTCGCGCGCAGGGCGCGAGCGGTACGAGCAGATCAAGTCGGGTTTCCTGAAGGCGTGGAACACCGCGCCCGTGCAGAAGCAGGTCGGAAAGGTCGCCGAGGCCGGCAAGACCGCTGCGCTCGCCCTTCCCTCGGCCATCTGGGACGGCGCGGTCAAAGTGACCAAGGCCGCCACCAGGAACGGCTCGCCGGGGCAGAAGCTGGATGCCGCGATCAAGGCGGGCAAGGACTCGAAGGCCGATGTCGCGCGCGGCGCGGAGGCGACCGCGACCGAGGTGAAGAAGGCCGCCGACAAGGCCGTCCCCGATGCGAAGGCCGACGCGCACGCGGCCACGCACGCCGCGACGGACTCCTGAGATGAGCACGCCTCGCGGCTTCCGCGATCGCTCCGACGACAGCCTCTTCACGCTGCTCGGCGAAGTCCCTGAACTCGTCCGCAACCTCGTCGTCGCGGAGATCGACTCGGCCAAGAGCTGGGCCAAGAGCGCCGGCAAGCAGGCCGGTCTGGGCGGCGTGTGGTTCATCGTCGCGCTGTTCTTCCTCTTCTGGCTGATCCCGGCTCTCGGCGCGTTCGCCATCATCGGCCTGGCGTCGTGGATTCCGGCGTGGGTCGCGTCGCTGATCGTCGTCGGGGTCTTCCTCGTGATCATCGTCGTGGCCGCGCTCCTCGGGCTGCAGCGGTTCAAGAAGCTCGCCAAGAAGGAGAACCCCGCACAGGCGATCACCGTCGACGCGCGCATCGTGAAGGACGTGGCTGATGAGTATTGAGGTTCCTGTTCCCCGCACCGCGGTCCCCCTCGGGATCAGTGATCCCGTCGAGAAGGCACGGGCGGAGCTGAAGGCCGCGCTCGCCGCCATCGAGGAGAAGTCCAACGTCCCCAAGCGGATCACCCGGGCGACGGAGGATGCCGTGGCCGGTGCCCGCGGGTTCGTGAAGAGCAAGCCCGTCGAGGGCGTCATCGCCGTCGTGGGCGTGGCGGCCGCCGTCGGGCTCGCCGTGTGGGGGATGGTCCGCGCATACACGCGCTGACCGCACCCCGTCCCAGCTCCACCGCGTCTGCGCCACGACGCGGGGGTATGCTCGTGTACCAGGCAGTGGCGACGATGCAGAGGCTGCCGACCTGCCGTCCCGAAGACGCAGCCGTCTCCGCATCGGGTGCGACACGTCGGATGTGCGATGACGTGTGTCCGATCGAGCAGCACGAGAGTCGAGCATGAATCACCACCAACAGCCCGCGAAGCCCCTCAAGGGGTGGCGTGTGCTCGTGCCGCGCGGCGGCCCGTGGGGAGACTCGGTGGCCGCAACGCTGCGCGGTCAAGGCGCGGTGCCCGTGATCGCGCCCCTCATCAACTTCGCCCCCTCCACCGACCAGGAGACGCTCGAGCGCGCTCTCGCGGACCTGGCATCGGGCATCTTCGACTGGGTCACCCTCACGAGCGCGACGACGGTGGACGTCCTGTACGCCTACCGCGCGCAGATCCCCGCCACCACGCGCGTCGCCGCCGTCGGTGAGACGACCGCGACCGCACTGGCCGCCGTGGGCTACCGGGTCGACCTCGTCCCCGACGAAGACAATTCGGCGGCCGGGATGGCCGCGCAGATGATCGATCTCGAACCCGAGCCGCGCCGCATCCTCACCCTCCGCAGCGAGATCGCCAAGCCCGTCCTCACGCGCCGGCTCACCGAGGCCGGTCACGACGTGCGCAGCGTCGTCGCCTATCGCACGGTCGGCGTGCCGGTGACAGAGCGCATCGCCCACGACGTCGAGTCGGGGCGCATCAACGCGATCCTCGTCACGAGTGGATCAGTCGCCGAGCAGGTGCGGCTCCAGTTCCCCGAGATTCCGGCATCCACCGTCGTCGCGGCGATCGGACCGCGGACGGCGAAGGACGCCCGCAAGGCCGGACTCGGTGTGAACGCGGTGGCCCGCGAGCAGACCGTCGAGGGACTGATCGCCGCGGTGCAGAACTTCCCTCTGCCCCACGCGACGGACGAGTTCGCCGTCTGAGCCGGCCGTGCCCCTCCGCGGGGCGGACGCGGCGCGTCGAGATCGGATCGTTGTCGGTTCATCCTCGAACGGGCATGCGCGCGCTGGCAGACTGAAGACATGGTGACTCTGCTGCTGGACTCGACGCAGCTGGAGGTCGCGCTCTCGCCGATCGAACGGACCCTCGCGCGCCGCAGCGATCCCGTGCGGGTGCCCCGCGACCTCATCCGTCGCGTGCAGCTGACCGACGACGCGTGGACGTGGCTGCGCGGCGTGCCGAGCCCTGGCACTCTCGTTCGGGGGGCGTTCGCGATGGGGACGTGGGCCTCCGCCAGCGGTGACGATTTCGTCGTCGTGCGTCGGCGTCATCCCGCCGCCGTCATCGACCTGGATGCGGATGCCGAGTTCTCACGGCTCGTGCTCACCACCAGCCACGGCCTCGCCCTCGTGCGGGCGCTCCGCCTCGACGGCGACGACGTCGCGGAGGATGTCGCCGAGATCGCGGCGCGGGCGCCTCGCGCGCGTCGCCCGCGCGCGAGCCGGGCCCCGCGCCCCGCGACCGCCTGAGCGGTCAGCTGACGTCGCGGCGCCAGCTGACGAGGTAGCCGAGCACGAGGAACACGGCGGCGTAGCCGAGGAGCAGGAGCCCGCCGCCCCACCAGGCGAGCGAGGCCCCGGCATCCCCCGCCCCGCCGAGCGTGGTGAACACGCTCGCGCCGACGAGAGCGTCGGATGCCGCGCCGGGGAGGTACTCCGTGACGGTCGAGAGGCCGTCGACGAAGCTCGCGACGGTGCGAACGATCGGCTCGACGAACTGCGTGAACGCGAGGACGCCGACGATCGCGGCGACCTGGTTGCGGATGAGCGTCCCGGCGCCGATGCCGACGAGCACCCAGAGCACGAACGCGAGCACCATGCGGCCGATGAGGGCCCACGTGTCCGACGAGCCGAGCTGCGCGTCGAGGCCGAACCCGGCGAGAAGGCCCGCTCCCGGAGCGACCGCGGCGATGATCCCGACGACGGCGTACAGACCGCCCATGACGAGGCCGGCCGTGACCTTGCCGCCGAGCGCGATACCGCGCCGAGGGGTCGCGAGGAAGGTGGGCGTGAGGGTCTTGTGGCGGAACTCGCCGGTGACCAGGAGCGTTCCGATCAGGAGCGGGAACACGTAGCCGACGGACGTGGCGAGGCTGTAGATGAGCGGCGCGAGCATCTCCGCCGAGGGCGCCGGACCGTTCATCGTGTCGGGGCCGATCACGCCCGAGGCGACCGCTGCGAACGTCGCACCGAGACCACCCGCCGTGACTCCGACGTACAGGAGGAGGATGAGCGCGAGGATCCACCAGATCGACGTGGTGAACTGCTTGGTCAGCTCGGAGCGGGTGGCGTGGACGAGGCTCATCGCTGCTCCCCTCCTTCGTGGGTCGCGTCGCTGCGGGGGGATGCGGTGTCGCGGGCGGTCGCGGGAGCGCCGTGCGGTCCCGAGCCGTCCGTGAGGTGGTCGTAGCGGGCGAAGAACGCATCGGCCTCCGCGTCGGACTCGGTGCGCGGCTGCCCGGCATCCCAGCGCACGCCGTCCTCCGTCGGGGCGATCACCGGGTCGTCGAGATCCTCGACGACCTCGGGGGCGACCGTCGGGGTGCGCGGCGCGGGTTCCGCGGCGGGGGCATCTGCGCCGTCCCCGGGGTCCGGCCCGGGTGCGGGTGGGGTCGCGTCGCCTTCGGGAGGCGCCGCGGTGTCGGCGGGTGCGGCCGCGGCGGGTGCGGCGGCGGCGACCTCGGCAGCGGCAGGCGTCGCCCCCGCGACCGACGCATGCACGCGGGTGCCGTTGACGAGGTCGAGGAAGACCTCCTCCAGCGCCGGGCCCCGGCGCTGGAGGTTCGAGAGCGCGATGCCGGCGTCCGCCGCGATCGCGCCGAGGCGGGCGGGCTCGGCCGTGCGCACCGTGAAACCGGTGCGCAGCTGCTCGTACGCGATGCCCTCGGCATCCAGCGCCGCCGCCAGCGCGGCACGGTCGGGGGCGTCGATGACGGTCGCGTAGTCGCCGGGCTGCGTGAGATCGGACATCTGCCCCTGGAAGACGAGGCGGCCTCGCGAGATGACGAGCAGCGCCGAGACGGTCTGCTGGACCTCGGCGAGCATGTGCGACGAGACCAGCACGGTGCGCCCCTCTTGAGCGAGGCTCCGCAGGAATCCGCGCAGCCACCGGATGCCTTCGGGGTCGAGCCCGTTCGCCGGCTCGTCGAGGACGAGCACTCCCGGATCGCCGAGAAGCGTGTACGCGAGCCCCAAGCGCTGGCGCATCCCGAGTGAGAAGCCGCCGACCTTGCGGCCGGCGACATCGGCCAGTCCGACCAGGCCGAGCACCTCGTCGACGCGCGCGTCGCTGATCGCGGCCGCGCGGGCGTAGACGCGCAGGTGGTTCGCGGCGCTCCGCCCCGGGTGGAAGCTCGATGCCTCGAGCGCGGCCCCCACGGTCTGCAGCGGGTGCTCGAGTTCGGCGTACCTCTTGCCGCCGATCGTGGCCGATCCCGAGGTGGCCCGCACGAGGCCGAGAAGGATGCGCAGGGTCGTCGTCTTCCCCGCGCCGTTCGGGCCGAGGAATCCGGTCACGGTGCCCGGCTCCACCCTCGCGCTCAGCCGGTCGACGGCCGACACCGCCCCGAACCTCTTGGTCACGTCGGTGAACTCGAGCACGTGTCCGTCGGGCATGGGGGACCTCTCGTCGGCGGTGGCGTTCTTCCCATCCTGTCGGAAACCGCCGCGCCGCGCGCGTCGAGGACTCCGTGAGTATCGCCTCCGCGGCGGGGCTTGCGCCCTGCGACGCCGGGTAACGTTGCCGGGGTGAGCACTGAACCCGGTCGCGACGCCGCCACTGCCCCCGTCGACGCCGAGCCGACCGTCCTCGCCCGCGCGGCCGACGGCGTCGGCCATCTGACGCTCAACCGTCCCCGTGCGATCAACGCGCTCGACCTCGACATGATCGAGCAGCTGGCCCGCGCCCTGGATGCCTGGGAGACCGATTCCGAGGTCTCGATCGTGCTCCTGGATGGTGCCGGCGATCGCGGCCTATGCGCAGGGGGCGACGTCCGCGGCCTCCGCGAGCAGATCGTCTCGGGGCGCGCGGACCTCACCGCCGACTTCTTCCGCGCGGAGTACGCGCTCAACGCGCGCATCGCGGAGTACCCGAAGCCCGTCGTCGTGCTCGCCGACGGCGTCACGATGGGCGGCGGCATCGGCCTGGCCGGGCACGCGGCCGTGCGGATCGTCACCGAGCGCTCCCGGCTCGCGATGCCCGAGACGCGCATCGGCTTCACCCCCGACGTGGGCGGATCCTGGCTGCTCGCCCGCGCCCCCGGTCGCGTCGGCGAGTATCTCGCGCTGACGGGGGCGTCGATGGATGCCGCCGATGCGATCTACGCCGGTTTCGCCGATGCCCTCGTCCCGAGCGATCTTCTGGGCGACCTCGTCGACGCCCTCCGCACACGCGCCGACCCGGGCACCCCGTCCGAACTCGTCCTCCTGTTCGACGAGACCCCGGAGCCCTCCGCGCTCGCGGCGGCGCGGGAGTGGATCGACGACACCTTCGCGGCCGACACGGTGCCCGGCATCCTGCAGCGCCTGCGCGCGCGCAGCGAGCCCGCGGCGGCGCGCGCGGCGCAGACCCTCGAGGAGCTCTCGCCCACCGCGCTCGCGGTCACCCTCGCCGCCGTCCGCGCGGCGCGCACGCTGCCCGATCTGAGGGCGGCGCTCGCGCAGGAGTACGGCCTCGTCCTGTGGTTCGCGAACACCCAGCCCGACCTCGTCGAGGGGATCCGGGCGCAGGTGGTGGACAAGGACCGCACGCCCGCGTGGCATCCCGCCTCGCTCGACGAGCTGTCGGAGGGGATCGGCGCCACTGCTCTCGCGTCCGTTCCCGCCGCGGCGCTCTGGGGCTGACAGGTGTTCGATTCGCCGCTGTCGGCGTCGGCGTACGAGGTGCTGCAGAGCGCGCCGGATGCCACGGACGACGACCTCCGCAAGGCGTACCGCCTGCGCCTGCGGCAGACCCATCCCGACACCGGCGGCGACGCCGCGGTGTTCGTGCAGGTGCAGCGCGCCTGGGACCTCGTCGGCACGCCCGCGGCGCGCGCCGCCTACGACCGCGGACACGGGTTCGGGGCGCATGCGCCGTCCTACGCCCCCGCGGGCC
>NZ_JAFLHG010000019.1 GCF_018717645.1 Microbacterium flavum | reverse complement strand
GGGTCGCGACGGCGCGCAGCAGCCACGACCTCGAGGCCGCGCCCGGCCCGTCCTCCGCGGCTCCGGGGGGTGCCGCGCCGCCCCTCGGCGCCGGCGACTCGTAGGCGAGCGCCTTCGGGCCGCCGAAGCGCGTGCCGGCACCCGCGGCGAGCACGATCCCGCACGGGCCGCTCACGCGGGTGCATCCGCGTGGATCGGCCCGTGCAGGGCGCTGAGCGGCCGCCCGCTCGCACCGTGCCGGACGGCGACGATCTCGGCGAGGATCGACAGCGCGGTCTCCTCGGGCGACCGGCCACCGAGGTCGAGCCCGATCGGCGAGTGCAGTCGCTCGAGCTGATCCTCGGTGACGCCGGTGGCGCGCAGCCGCGTGATGCGGTCATCGTGCGTCCGGCGACTGCCCATCGCGCCCACGTAGCCTGCGGGTCCGTCGAGGGCCACCTGCAGCGCGGGGGCGTCGATCCGCTCGTCGTGGCTCAGCATGCACACCGCACTGCGGGCGTCCAACGCCGCGGAGCGAAGCCACCGGTCGGGCCAGTCCACCACGACCTCGGCGCCCGGGAAGCGCTCGGCCGCGGTGAACGCCTCGCGCGGATCCACGACGGTCACCGCCCAGCCGGTCGCGGCGCCGAGCCGCGCGAGCGCGACCGCCTGCTGCACGGCGCCGACGATCACGAGGCGCGGCGGTCCGGCGAAGGGAACGACGAGGTACTGGCGGTCGGGGCGCGCGTCGGTGCGGCATCCGTCGGCGTCGTACCCCACCAGCGCGGGGCGATCGCCTCCGGCGGCGTGAGAGGCATCGGCAGCGGCGCGGGCGGCAGGATCACGGGATATGCCGCGTTCGGCATGGAGAAGGGCGCGCCCCTCGCCGAGACGCGGACCGCGCACGCACAGGGCGTAGGCGGTCGCCTCGCCGGAGGCGAGCGCAGCGAGGTCCTCGGCCTCCGGCGTTCCGGGACGCACCGCTCGGAGCAGCACGTCGATGCTCCCCCCGCACATGAGTCCGACGGCGAAGAGGTCATCGTCGGGGATGCCGTAGGCGTCCGCGCGCGGCACGCCCGTCTCGATCACCTCGAGGGCGGCGGCGACCACGGCCGTCTCCACGCACCCGCCCGATACGTTGCCGCGCACCTGGCCTGCGGCGGAGACGACCATGGCGGCTCCGAGCCCGCGAGGCGCGGAGCCGCGGACGCCGACGACGGTGGCGATCGCGATCGGCGCGCCGTCGGCGAGCCATCGGATCGCATCGTCGAGGATCTCGCGCATGCTCACTCCCGCCCCGCGGCGGGCTCCCGCCGCTCCGCCTCGGTGCGCCCGGCGGCGAGACGCCAGACGCGATCGCGCGACATCGGGGTCTCGTAGGGGCGCACGCCGATCGCCCGGCGCACGGCGTTCGCGAGGGCGGGCGCCACGGGATTGAACGGCGATTCGCTCATCGACTTGGCGCCGAACGGTCCGAGATCGTCGTTCGTGTCGGCGAAGTACACCTCGGTGGGCGGGATGTCGGCGAACTGGGGCACGCGGTACACCCGGAACGCCGGGTTCTGCACGGCCCCGTCGGGGCCCACCATGATCTCCTCGTAGAGCGCCGACCCGATGCCCTGAGCGACGCCCCCCTCGACCTGGCCGCGGCACTGCTCGGGGTTCATCACGGTGCCCGCGTCGGCGGCCTGCACCGACTGCAGGATGCGGACGGTTCCCGTCGTGGGCTGGACGGCGACCCGGAAGGCGTGCACGTTGAAGGCGAGAGAGCGCTGGTCGCCGAGCTCGCTGCCGTCGGTGCGGATGCCGTCGCCGTGGCGATACTCGGCGGGCGCGGCGGCAATCAGCTCGGCGAAACC
The DNA here is from genome assembly GCF_018717645.1 of Microbacterium flavum. Taxonomy (GTDB): domain Bacteria; phylum Actinomycetota; class Actinomycetes; order Actinomycetales; family Microbacteriaceae; genus Microbacterium; species Microbacterium flavum. The sequence goes on along the minus strand of NZ_JAFLHG010000019.1, from coordinate 37,908 downwards.
CAGCAGCCGTCCGCCCGGCGAGGCCCCGCCGCCTTCGCGCGCGCCCACCCGCACCCCCTCCGGCTCGAGGAGGCATTCCTCGAGCCGCATGCCGGTGATCCTGGCCGCCGTTTCGCGCAGGACGCGGGCGAGGGTGAGGGATGCGGCGTGCAGCGCCTTCCCCGCGACCGTGATGCCGGCGGACGCGAACGCGCCCGTGTCGTGGCGTGCGGCATCCGTGTCGGAGTGGTGCAGGTCGACCCGGTCGAGGCTCGTCGCGAGATCGGTCGCCACGATCTGGGCGTGCACGGTCGTCGTGCCGTTGCCGAACTCACTCGTGCCGATTCCCACGCGGTACCGTCCGTCGGGCCGGACCGTGACGGTGACGTGCGAGATATGCCCGAACGGCGCCATCGTCGCGATCATCGCGACGGCCATCCCCTCCCCGACCGCCCACCCGTCGGGCGCCCGCACGCCGTTCCCCCGCGCCAGGGCATCCTGCGCGAGGTCGAGGCACTGGTCGAGCCCGTAGCTCCCCCACACGAGATCGTGCTCGGGGATCTCGTGGTGCGGCATGAGCGGATCACCCGGCCGGACGGCATTGCGGCGCCGCAGCTCGAAGGGATCGATGCCGAGCGTGAGCGCGAGTTCGTCCAGGGCGGACTCGATCGCGAAGATCACCTGCCCGAGCCCGTAGCCGCGGAACGCCCCCGACGGGACGTTGTTCGTGTAGACGACCTCGGCATCCAGCCGCTTCGCGGGGCACGCATAGAGACTCATGGACTCCGCGCAGGAGTGGAAGAGCACGCCGCGCGAGTGGTTCCCGTAGGCACCGGTGTCCGAGAGCACGTCGAGCTTCATGGCGGTCAGGCGCGCATCGGCGTCGGCGGCGAGCGTGACGGAGACGCGCAGCGGATGCCGCACGGCCGTCCGCTCGAACTCCTCGCGCCGGCTCAGCTCGTAGGCGACGGGGAGCCCCGTCCGCAGCACCGCGAGGGCGACGAGGTCCTCGCACATGAGCTCCTGCTTGCCGCCGAACCCGCCGCCGACCCGTGCGGTGTGCACGCGCACGCGGTCGCGGTCGAGGCCGAGGAGGAGCGCGAGCTCGTCGCGCACGAGGAACGGGACCTGCGAGCTCGTGCGGATGACGAGGCGCCCCGTCTCATCCAGCCGCCCGAGCGCGCCACGCGTCTCGAGCTGCGCATGGATCATCCGCCCGGTGCGCCAGGTGCCGGTCACCGTCGCGTGCGCATCGGCGAGCGCCGCATCGACGTCGCCGAAGCCCTCGTGGATGCCGAGGATCACGTTGCGCGCCGCGTCGTCGACGCGATCGTCCGGCGTCCGCTCGGGGTGCAGCAGGGGCGCCCCGGGGGTGCGCGCCTCCTCCGGATCGAAGACGGCGGGCAGCATCGCGTACTCGATGTGGATGAGACGGCAGGCGGCCTCGGCGATCGCGGCCGTCTCGGCGACGACCGCCGCGACGCGCTGACCGACGAACCGCACCGTCGAGTCGAAGACGAGGGTGTCGTCCGGGTCGTCCTCCCGATGCTCGTGCCGGCCCGTCGAGAACCGCGGCGTGTCGACGGAGCGGTGATCGAGCACGAGCGCGACGCCGGGCAGCGCCTCGGCCGCGCGCGTGTCGATCGCGGTGATGCGGGCGTGCGCATGGGGCGACCCGAGCACGCGGAGCACGAGGGCCCCGGCGAATTCGCGGTCGCTCGCCGGACGCGCGTCCTCCGGACGCGTCGCGACGTCGGGGTCGGGGCGGAGGTCCACATCGAACGTGTACGGCTCGAGGCCCGCGACCACGCGCTCGGCGGCGGGAGGGTGCACCGACCGGCCGATCACGTCCCCGGCCGCGAAGCGTTCGGCGGGCGGGATGCCGGTCGCGCCGAGGTTCTGCGCGCCGCCGCCCGAGGGCGCTCCGGCCCCGGCGCACCCCGCGCCCTCCTCCGCGGCCCGGGCGCGCCGCGCGACGCCGCCCCGGACGGCGTCGCCGATCGACCGATAGCCGGTGCACCGGCAGAGGTTCCCTTTGAGCAGGCGAGGCAGCTCGTCCAGGTCGTCCTCGTCGAAGGTCGATGCGGTGACGATCATGCCCGCTGTGCAGTATCCGCACTGGAACCCGAAGTGGTCGACGAACGACTGCTGCATGGGCGAGAGAGCGCCCGGCGTGCCGAGGCCGGCGGCGGTGGTCACCGATCGCCCCGCGATCCGCTGCGCCGGGAAGATGCAGGAGTGGACGGGCGCGCCGTCGACGAGCACGGAGCACGCGCCGCAGTCGCCCGAATCGCAGCCGCGCTTCACGTCGACACGACCCTGCGCACGCAGCAGGGTGCGCAGGCATTGTCCGGGCGCCGGATCGGCGTCGACGGGCGCGCCGTTCACCTCGAACCTCATGAGGTGAGCTCCGCCCGGATCTCCTCGGCGAGTTCCGCCGCGACCTGCCGCCGCCAATCGGCGGCGCCGAGCGGGTCCGTGTAGTAGCCCCCCAGGCCTTCGACGTCGGCGCGGAGCGCGGCGGCATCCGGCAGCTCGTCGTAGCGCAGGATGCCGGGGCTCAGGGTGGCGGCGGTGACCGAGAAGACCGCCGCCCCGCCCTCGTCGACGCGGCCGATCACGACGGCGCCGGAGCGGCCGAGCTCGGCCAGCGCGATCCGGCGCAGCGCGGTGCGGGCGCGCAGCGCGTGAGCGGGAAGCTCCACGGCGCGCAGCACCTCGCCGGGGCGCAGGGCCGTCGTGCCGTTGCCCGTCGCGAGGTCGGCGATGGGAACCCGGTAGACGTCGCCGTCCGGCATCCACACCTCGGCGACCCCGTCCAGAGCGGAGCACAGCGAGGTCATCGCCGCGGCGGCGTAGCCCCGGCAGATGTTGCCGCCGACGGTCGCGACGTTCCAGACCTTGAACGACGCGAGGAGCGCCGACGCGCTCTGGAAGAAGAGCGGCTGCGCGCGCCAGTCGCCCGAATACGCGGCGAGTTCGGCGATCGTGCAGGTGGCCGCGATCCGGAGCCCCGCCGCGCCGTCCTCGAGGGAGGGCCATCCCATGGTCGTGAGGTCGACGAGACCGGTGACATCCGGCTGCGGGTCGGAGAAGAGCCAGGTTCCGCCGGCGAGGAGGTGCTCCCCGGGGCCGAGGGCGAGGTCGGCGGGCGTGCGCGCGGCGCGATAGCTGGTCACCGTATGCAGGTCCATCACCCCTCCTTCCTCGTGTGTGGGGACAGCAAACACCACGGATGTGTCGGCGATGTAAAAGGGCCGCGCGGCTGCGGGGTGCGCGTGCGCGCCGGCGCACCTCATCCGGGCTCCGCGCGGGGGAGAGCCCGTAACGGCCGGGAAACAGAGCACCCGTCTGCGCGAAACGTGCGGTCCCTATCGTCGACCCATTCAGGTGCGACACCGCACGCCCGACTCCCGAACGACGGCGCCGCGCACCTTCGCATCCCGACCGGTCCGACGAGGATCGACCACCCGCACCAGGAGGCACCCATGACATCGTCACCATCGCGACGCGCCGGACGGATCGGGACGGCGCTGGCCGCCGCCGCCGTCGCCGTCCTCGCCCTGAGCGCCTGCTCCGGGTCGAGCACCCCCGCCGCCTCCGGCTCCGGCTCCGGCACATCCGCCGACTACGGCGACATCAGCGTGCAGTACTCGTGGATCAAGAACGAGGAGTTCGCCGGCGAGTACTACGCCTACGACGAGGGCTTCTACGACGAGGCCGGGTTCGGCACGGTGACCGGCATCGCCGGGCCCGACACCGGTGTCGCCAAGCTCCTCTCCGGGACGGTCCAGTTCGCCCTGAGCGACGCGGCATCCGTCGGCGCCGCCGTGGCGGAGCAGGATGCCCCGCTGAAGATCATCGGAACGACGTTCCAGAAGAACCCCTTCACGGTCCTCTCGCTGCAGAGCGGCGGGAACATCAAGACCCCGAAGGACCTCATCGGCAAGAAGATCGGCGTGCAGGACTCGAACGCCTCCGTCTTCGCGGCGCTCCTGAAGGCGAACGACATCGACGCCTCGCAGGTGACCATCGTGCCGGTCGACTTCGATCCCACCCCTCTCATCAACGGCGAGGTCGATGGGTTCATGGCCTACCTCACCAACGAGGCCATCACGGTCGAGATGGAGGGCTACCCGGTCACCAACCTCGCCTATGCCGACAACGGGCTGCCCTACGTCGCAGAGGCCTTCGCCACGACCGACCAGTACCTCGCCGAGCACCGCGACCTCGTCAAGGCGTTCCTCACGGCCGAGATCAAGGGCTGGACGAAGACCTTCACCGAACCCCTCGACGACACCGTCGCGAAGGTCGTCGACCACTACAACCAGTCGGCCGCCGCGGGCGACCTGACCTTCGGCGACCTCGACAAGGCGAAGGTCAAGGCCGGTCTCGAGGCGCAGGCGAAGCTCATCTCCACCGAGGAGACCGAGAAGAACGGCCTGTTCACCATCTCCGACGACCTGAAGGCGCAGACGCTGGCCTCGCTGAAGGCATCCGGCTGGACGCTCGACGCCGACAAGCTGTTCGACACGTCGATCATCGACGAGATCTACGCCGAGAACCCCGACCTGGTGAAGTACCAGCCGTAACGGATCGACATGTCGAATCTGACCAACACGGATGCCGGTGCCGCCGTGCCCTCGTCCTCCCCGGCCGCCTCGGCGGCAGGGCAGGGCGCGGGCACCGGCATCCACATCGCCGGGCTCTCCAAGACGTTCGCCCTGCGCGGCGGCAAGAGCCTCACGGCCCTCCAGGACACCGACCTGCACACCGACAAGGGGTCGTTCCTGGCCCTGCTCGGACCGTCGGGCTGCGGGAAGTCGACCATCCTCCGCATCCTCGCCTCGCTCGAGCGGCCGTCGACGGGCGTCGCGCTCGTCGACGGTGAGACGCCCGATCAGCTGCGCTCGAAGAGCGAGCTGGGCATCGCGTTCCAGGACCATGCGCTCCTGCCGTGGCGGAGCGTGCGGCGCAACATCGAGCTCCCGTTCGAGGTCGCCGGCAAGAGCATCGACAAGGCCTACGTCGACGAGCTCATCGGCCTCGTGGGGCTCGGCGACTTCGCGAACGCGAAGCCGTCGCAGCTCTCCGGCGGCATGCGCCAGCGGGCGTCGATCGCGCGCGCGCTCGTGCTGAAGCCGTCGGTGCTGCTGCTCGACGAGCCCTTCGGCGCGCTCGATGACATGACACGGCAGAACCTCAACCTCGAGCTCCTGCGCATCTGGACGGAGAAGCCCGCCACGACGCTGCTCGTCACGCACGGCATCAGCGAGGCGATCTTCCTCGCCGACCGCGTCGCGGTCATGTCACCGCGACCGGGCCGGGTCAAGAAGATCATCGAGATCGACCTGCCCCGCCCCCGCACTCCCGACCTCATGCGCACCCCGGAGTTCCACGCCTACGTCGACCAGGCCTCCGAGCTGCTGTTCGGGTCGGACGGACGAGCCGAAGCGGAAGCCTGATGACCCGTACGCGGATGCCCGGATGGCTCGCCGGCCTCGTCGGCGGCGTCACGCTCATCGTCGTCTGGTGGATCTTCTCGGCCACCGCCTTCCATCCGGCGGAGGGGTCGACGTTCTCCCCCGTCCCCTCCCCCCTCGCCGTGTTCCGGTGGTTGTTCGTCGACGGCAACATCGCGGGCGCGTGGAGCGTGTTCTCGCCCACCCTGGCCGCCGCCGGCATCGGCTACCTCTGGGGCAACGGGGTCGCGCTCCTGCTCGCGACGGTCGTGCTGCTGTTCCCCAAGGCCGAGACGGTGATCACCCAGATCGCCGTGGTCAGCTACTGCCTGCCGATCGTCGCGATCGGCGGCATCTCGGTGGTCGTCCTCGGCGGCGCCAAGAACCCCGGCGATCCGTCCGCGACCGCCATCTTCCTCGCGGCGCTCGTCTGCGTCTTCACGACGGTCGTGGGCTCGATCCTCGGGTTCAGCTCCGCGGACCGCGCGGCGCTGGACGTCGTGCACGTCTACGGCGGCGGCCGCTGGACGCAGCTGCGCAAGGTGCGCCTGGTCGCGGCACTCCCCTCCATCCTCAACGCCTTGCAGATCGCCGTTCCGACCGCGTTCCTCGGCGCCGTCCTCGGCGAGTACCTCGGCGCGATCACGGCGGGCGTGGGCCCGACGCTCATCCGCCTGCAGGGTCAGCTGGACTCCGCCGGCGTCTGGTCGGTGTTCCTCCTGTGCGCCGTCTTCGCCCTCGTGGCCTACGGGATCGTGGGCCTCCTGATCCGGCTCGTGACGCCCTGGGTCGCGGGAAAGGCCGCCTGATGACCGACACCCGCTCCGCACCTGCCGTCCCCGCCGTCCCCGCGACGCCGACCGCGCAGCTCGCCCTGAAGGCCGATCCTGCGGCGCTCGCGCGCCTGCGTGCCGACCGCCGCCGGGCGACCCTCCGCTCCTTCGGGCGGTCGCTGCTGAACGCACTCATCACCTTCGTCGTCCTCCTCGTCCTCTGGCAGGCGGTCGTGAGCCTCACCGGCATCTCGCCGTACGTCGCGAAGGGGCCCGTCGACGTCTGGCGGTTCCTGTTCGTCGGCGAGGATGCCGGTGCGCACCGTGACCAGCTGATGCCGCTTCTCGGCCAGACGCTCCTCGACTCGGTCACCGGCTTCGTCGTCGGCATGCTCGTCGCCATCGCCCTCGCCGTCGCGTTCAGCCTCTCCTCCGCCGTCGAGGCGGGAGTCATGCCGCTCGTGCTGCTGCTGCGGACCATCCCGCTCGTGTCCATCGCACCCGTGATCATCCTCATCACGGGGCGCGGGACGACGGCATCCGTCGCCGTCATCGGCACCGTGGTCGTGCTCTTCCCCGCGCTCGCGAACGTCCTGTTCGGCCTCAGTCGCGCCAGCAGGCAGAGCCTGGATGTCGTGCACGTCTACGGCGGCGGGCGGTTCACCGCACTCCGCAAGGTGAACATCCCCGGCGCGCTGCCGTCGGTGTTCGCCGCCATGCGCGTCTCCGTCCCGTCGGCCGTCACCGGTGCGCTGCTCGCGGAGTGGCTCTCGACCGGCACCGGCATCGGCGGCGCGATCCTGAAGTTCAACGCCCAGGCTCAGTTCGCCCAGCTGTGGACGTCGATCGCGCTCATCACGATCATCACGCTCCTCCTCTACAACCTCGTCCAGATCATCGAGAACATCGTGCTGGCGCGGATGGGGATGTCCGTCTCGATCGCCTGAACGGCCCTTGCTGCGCGCCCCATCGGCGCCTCGGCGCCTCGGCGGACCGGCGCCCCGGCTCCCCGGCGCCCCCCGGCGCCCCGGCGGATGCCACCACGACCGGTCACCCTTCCCCGGTCGCGGACCTCACGCTCAGTGCGGGTGGCCGCGCAGCGGAACGACGGCGGCGGGGAGCTCGTGGACGCGAGCCGACGCCTCCTCGGCGAGCGGGTTCGTCGAGGTGCCGCCGGGGCCGCTCACGAGCCTCCCGCCGACGTAGACGGCTTTGAGGTTCCGGGGGCTCATCGCGAGCACGTAGGAGCGGACGGGATGCCACAGCGGCCCGACATCCGGCATCCGCGGGTCGACGACGACGAAGTCGCCGAACTTCCCCACTTCGAGAGAGCCGACGCGGTCGGCCACGCCCATGATCTCCGCCCCGCCGAGCGTGTGCAGGCGCAGCATCAGCTCGGGCATCATCGACAGCGGGTCCTGGGTGCGGGCCCGCTGTATGTAGATCCCCATGCGCATGTTCTGCCACGGATCGCTCACATCGGTGCACGCCTGGTCGTCGAGGCCGACGCCCACCTTCATGCCCATCGCGAGCATCTCCGGGACGAGCGCGACGCCCGACGCGAGACGGCCGTTCGATGCGGGCTGCCACGACATCGTGGCGCCGCCGGCGACCGCCTGCTCGATGATCTCCGGCGTCGTCTGGATGAAGTGGCCGAACATCAGCCCGAGTTCGAGCGCACCGGCATCCCGGTAGAGCGCGAACTTCGACTGCTGGTGCTCGATCGCCTCGGGCGACTCGAGGAAGTGCGCCTGGTTGCTCACGCCGTACCGGCGCATCGCCTCGACTTCGAACTGCGCCGCGTCGGGGTGCGGCGACCACTGCACCTGGCCCATGATCGACGCGCCGAGGGCGTAGTCCTGATCGAACGTGCGCGTGTGGGCGACCTCGGCAGCGAACCGCGCGAACACCTCGTCGGCCGTGCCGGCGGTGACGTCCATGCCCGCGGCGTCCACGAAGCGGATGCCGGCGTCGCGCGTCCCCTCCGCCTGACGGAAGTGGTAGTCGAGACCGCGGAGCCCCGCCGTTCCGGTGCGCTTGCCGTCGACCATCGACTCCCACGCCTGCAGCGGATCGGTGAAGTTGTACGCCGTCGTCACCCCGTTCGAGAGGAAGTCGAGCGAGCCGTGGAGGGTCGACCAGTACATCTGATCGGCGGTCATGTGGGCGGTGGTGCCGAGCATCGCGTCGCACCAGCCGTAGAGGGTGTCGGCGACCCCGAGCCCGCGCAGGCCGCTCGTGAACAGGTGCGAGTGGCTCGAGACGAAGCCGGGGGCGACGAACGCGCCGGCGACGTCGAGCGTCTCGTCGGCCGCCGCGGCCGTCGTGCCGTCCGGCTCGCCGGATCCGAGGGCGGCGATGCGCCCGTCGTCGCCGATCAGCATCCAGCCGTCCTCGACATACCCCGGGTCGAGCGAGCCGGCCGGGACGGTGATGAGGAGGGCGTGGATGACGAGCAGTGACATGCCCGCCACGCTAGTGACGGGATGTTTCCGGGCTGTCACGGTGCGGAAACACGCGGCGCCTAGCGTCGGGACATGTCACGGTTCACAGTCACGGTCTTCTGCGGATCCTCGCCGGGCTTCGACCCGGTCTACCTCGATGCGGCCCGCGCGGTCGGCGCCGCGATCGGCGCCGCGGGGATGTCCCTCGCCTACGGCGGAGGTCACGTCGGGCTCATGGGCGCCGTGGCGGATGCCGCGGTCGCGGCCGGCGCCGAGGTCACCGGGGTGATCCCGCGGGCCCTGCAGGCGCGGGAGGAGGTCAACGACAACCTCACCGAGCTGATCCTCGTCGACACGATGCACGAGCGGAAGATGATCATGGCGGACCGGGCGGACGCCTTCCTCGCCCTTCCCGGCGGACCCGGCACCCTGGAGGAGCTGACCGAGCAGTGGACCTGGGCGCAGCTCGGCATCCACGACAAGCCGGTCGGCATCCTCAACGTCGACGGCTACTTCGACCCGCTGCTCGCCTTCGTCGCGAACATGCGCGACCGCGGCTTCACCCACCCCCGCTACACCGACATGCTCGTGGTCGCGACCGAACCGGGCGAGGCGCTCGCACGCCTGCGCGACTACGTGCCGCCGGTGCGCGCCGAGGCATCCCCCGGCGCCGAGATGACCGGCGCGATCGCCGTGCCCGTCCGCCCCTGACCCGGGACTCGGCCTCGGACCGCGGGGCGGGTCTGGGCCGGCGCGGCGGCCCGGGACCGCGAGACACCATCTGCGCGCCGAGACACCGGCCGCCAGACGGTGTCTCGGTGCGGGAACGGTGTCTCGCGGCCAGAAGGCGGGGCGGCCAGAAGGCGAGGCGGCCAGAAGGCGAGGAGGCGAGAAGGCGACGGGGCGAGGGGCGGGTCAGGCGGGCTCGGTGCCGCGGAGGAGGACGGCCTCGGCGAGGGCGCGGATGCCGTGGGCCACGTCGCCCGCCGAGACCGCCTCGTCGGGGTGGTGGCTGACGCCGTCGGGGTTCCGCAGGAACAGCATCCCGACGTCGGCGATCGCCCCGAGGGCCATGCCGTCGTGCCCCGCACGGCTGAAGATCACCGGGGGTGCCTCCGACCGGGTCGGCAGCGTCGCGCGGATGCCCCCGGCGACGACGTCCTGCAGCAGCGGCGCGCAGAACACGGCCGCGGCGCTGTGGACCTCGCGCGCGCGCCAGCGCAGTCCGCGGCGCCCCATGATGTCGTCGAGGTCGCGCGCCAGGGCATCCCACACGCGATCGCGCTCCCCGTCGAACTCACCGCGCAGGTCCAGGGAGAACTGCACCTCTCCCGGGATGACGTTGACCGCGCCGGGGAACGCTTCGAATCGGCCGACGGTGCCGACGATGTGGTGCTCCGCCGAGCAGATCCGCTCGACCGCGAGAGCGGCCTCGCTCGCGCCCAGCAGCGCGTCGCGACGCATGTCGTACGGGGTGCCGCCGGCGTGGCGGGCCTCGCCCTCGACCACCAGCTGGAACCGTCGCGCCGATGCGATCGACGACACGACCGCGAGCGGCTCCCCCGCCCGGTCGAGCTCCGGGCCCTGCTCGATGTGCGCCTCGAGGTAGCCGACGAGCTCGTCCGGCCGACGCGCGGCCTCGCCGACCCGACCCGGATCGAGGCCGAACTCGAGGAACGCGCGGCGGAGGCTCACCCCGTCGGCATCCGCAAGATCCCACCAGGCGTCGTTCCACGTGCCGGCCACCGCGGACGACCCCAGGAGCGCCTTGCCGAAGCGGGTGCCCTCCTCGTCGGAGAACGCGACGACCTCGATCGCGAACGGCAGCGGCACGGTCCAGCCGTCGTCGCCGGACGGCACGCGCAGGAGGCGCACCACCTCGAGCGCGATCAGCACGCCCGCGATGCCGTCGTAGCGGCCCGCGTCGAGCACCGTATCCAGGTGCGAGCCCAGCATGAGGGCGGGCGCGGCGGGATCGCCGATGCGGCCGACCTGGTTGCCCGCGGCATCCTGCCACGTCCGCATCCCCAGCTCGCGCATCCATTCGGCGGCGAGGCGGTTGACGCGGGCGTGCTCGGGCGAGAGGTAGACGCGCTCGATGGATGCCGTGTCGGCGCTCACCCGCGCGAGTTCCTCGCACCGCGCCATGACCCGGCGGGCGGCGGTCGCGACGGCGTCGGGCGCGGCGCGCAGAAGGGATGCCGCAGTCACGGCGCCTCCGGAGCGGATGCCTCGCTGGTCGCGACGGGCGGCGCCGATGCCGCCGCCCCCGCGAACACGTCGGTGGCCGCCTCGACCCCGCCGCCGGCGGGGACGGACGCCCCGAAGCGCCGCAGCACGGTCTCGAGCGCCGCGAGCGTCGTGAGGACGGCATCCTTCCGCGCGTTGTATCCCATCGTGCCGATGCGCCAGACGCGCCCGTGCAGCGGGCCGAAGGACGTGCCGATCTCGATGCCGAAGTCCTCGAGCAGCGCGGCGCGCGCGGCATCACCCGGCACCCCCTCGGGGATCTCGACGGCGACGACGTTGCTCATCTTGTGCGCCACGTCGCCGAAGACGACGACGCCCAGCGCCTGAACGCCCGCGAGCATCGCGCGCCCGGCGAGTTCGTGACGCGCGATGACGGCGTCCCGGCCCTCGAGCAGCAGCACGCGCGCGCACTCGCGGGCGCCGTAGAGCATGCTCGTGGCCTCGGTGTGGTGGTTGAGCCGGCGCGGGCCCCAGTAGTCGAGGATCTGCCCCAGGTCGAAGTAGTTGGAGCGGACGAAGTCGGGCGACGAGGCATCCCCGGGCTCGCGGATGCCCGCCTCGACCTTCTTCCGCGCCTGGATGACCTCCACCGCCCGCGGGCTCAGCGTGATCGGCGACGACCCGCTCGGGCCGCCGAGGCACTTCTGCAATCCGGCGGTCGCGGCATCCAGTCCCCAGGCATCCGCCTCGAACGGGTTCCCGCCCAGCGAGGCGGTCGCATCGGTGTAGAAGAGCACGCCGTGCCGGCGGCAGATCTCGCCGATCTCCTCGAGCGGCTGGTTCATCGTCGTCGACGTGTCGCCCTGGACGAGGGCGAGGAGGGTCGGCTTCACGCGGACGATCGCCTCTTCGATGACGGAGGCCGGGAACACCTGCCCCCAGTCGGTCTCGATCGTGTGCACCTCGGCGAGCGCGCGTTCGGCGATCTCGGCCAGCAGGTGCCCGAAGCGCCCGAACACGGGCACGAGCACGCGGTCGCCGGGGCGGACGAGGGAGACGATCGCCGCCTCGATCCCGGCGCGGCTCGTGCCGTCCACGAGGAGGGTCGCCTCGTTGCGCGTCGCCCAGACCGCGCGGTAGAGCTCCTGCGTCTCGGTCATCGTCGCGGTCATGAACGGGTCGTACTGACCGACGAGCGGTGCCGACATCGCGCGCAGGACGCTCGGGTAGGCCGAGATCGGCCCGGGGCCCATCAGCAGGCGCGCGGGCGGATCGATCGGTCCGGGGATCGTGATCGGATGGGCGAGGGCAGCGTCGGTCATGCGGGATCCGTTTCGGTGGAGCGGGCGTGGAGGGCGCGGCCGAGGCGCACGAGTGCGATGTCCGTACCGGCGCGCGAGATGACGCTCACCCCGACGGGAGCCGGGCGGGGCGTCCGGCTCCCCCGGGAGGAGGGCGCGTCGGCGGGCGGCGGGGTGGCGACCCGGAGGAGGGGGACCGACAGGGCGGGCAGCCCGCCGACGGCGGCGGGGGTGGTCAGTCGGAGGGTGTTCTGGCGCACGGCATCCACGTCTGCCCCCGAGGCCGTCCGCGTCGGCGCCGGACCCGGAACGGTCGGCAGCAGCAGCACCGCGTCGCGGACGAGCGCGTGCAGCGCCTCGCGCAGCGGCGCGAGGGCGGCGCGAGCGGATGCCTCGTCCTGGGCCGTCACTGCGGCGGCCGCTCGGAAGCGCTCCGCGACGGCGGGACCGGTCGTGCCGGGGTGAGCGCGCAGCCACTCGCCGTTGTTGCGCCAGGCCTCGGCACCCTGCACCGTCCGGAAGGGGACGAGGTATTCGTCCAGGTCGCCGAGCGAGACCTCGTCGACCGGCAGATCGGATGCCGCGACGAACGCCTCGAAGGCGGCCCGCGTCGCGGGCTCGGCGGCGGCGAGCGCTTCGACCGGGACGCGGAACCGCCAGGGCAGGTCGTCGCCCGACGCGCCGAGCACCGACTCGGTCGACCCGGATCCGTCGTAGCTCAAGCACCAGTCGGCGACCGCCTGGAGCGTCGCGCCGTCGCGCGTCATCCAGCCCACGGTGTCGAAGGACTGCGCAAGCGGCAGCAGGCCCTGCCGCGGCACGAGATCGTGGGTCGTGCGCAGACCCCAGAGCCCCTGGTACGACGCGGGCACCCGCACGGACCCCGCGGTGTCGGTCGCGAGCGCGATGTCGGCCTGGCCGAGGGCCACCGCCGATGCCGGCCCGCTGGAGGACCCGCCCGGCAGGGCGCCGGGGACCGCGCCGTTGGGCGGCGTGCCGTAGTGCGCGTTGTCGCCGGCGATCGAATACGCGAACTCGTCGGTCCGGGCGATGCCGCGCAGCGATGCGCCGCCGCGCAGCAGGTCGCTGACGGCGGGCGCGCTCGTCGTCTCCGCGCGCGCGGAGTCGAGGTAGGCGGGGTTGCCGGCGCCGATCCGATATCCCTTGATCGCGAACAGATCCTTGACCGCGACGGTGAGCCCCTCGAGCGGACCCTCCCAGGCGCCCTGGTAGAGCGGGTCGCCGACGGTGCGCCACACGGCACGGTCGAAGGCGGGGCTGCGCGGCGTGACGTGCGCGGCCGTGATGAGCCACCGGCCGGACGTGAGCTCCCACACCTGCGTCTGCAGCCCCCGCCCGCCCCCGGCGAAGCGCGACACCGAGACGAGGAGGGCCACGCCCTCGCCGAGGGGCCGGTACTCGACGCTCTCGATCACCCGCGGCGCGACACCGCCGCGGAGGCCCCGGAACGCGCTGATCTGCTCGTGCCCGACGAGCAGGCCCGCTCCGTCCCCACGGAGCGTCGCCTCCCCCGGCGCGAACGCGGCATCCAGCGCGTCGAGGTCGTTCGCCATGATCGCGCGCTCGTAGGCATCGAATGCCGCACGCAGGTCGGCCGGAATCCCGGTCATCGATGCCCTCCTCGAGTCGTTCCGGCGCCGGATCCGGTTCCGGCGTCGCCGGCGGCGCGGGTGCCGGCGGGCCCGGCGGCGCGGGCGCCGAAACTCCGCTGACTCGTGGCCGCGGAGGCCCGGGGGCCCGTTCTCCGACCGTTCGGCAGCACCGGCGGCGCCGACGCTCCGGACCGACCGGTCATGCGCCCGACCCCGGGGGCACGATCGCGGCGAAGTCCGCCTCGCGGATCCGGGCGTGGACGCCGCAGACGATGTCCACGACCTGCGAGATGTCGAAGTCCGTCGCCGCCGACAGGTAGGCGTAGGCCAGGTGCTCGGCCATGCCGTACCGGGCCTGGAGCAGCTCGAGCGATGCGCGGACGGCGGCCCGCATCGCCTCGTTCAGGTCGGGGTCCAGCCCCGTCGGCACGAGGTATTCGCCCGTGCGGACGAGCGGCCCGGTGACCTCGCCGAAGGCGGCGAGGGCCTCGGCCCGCGGCACGACCTCGAAGCGGAGGGTCGCCCGCAGGGATGCCTCGAGGGCTGTCAGCGCCACCTCGCCGTCGCCCTGCGCGAAATGCGGATCGCCGACGTACGCGAGGGCGCCGGGCACCTGCACGGGCAGGTAGAGCACGGTCCCCTCGACCAGCAGATTGATGTCGATGTTGCCGCCGTGCGCCCCCGGCGGCACCGAGTGCGGACGTTCGTCGCCCGCGACGGCGACCCCCATCGTGCCGAGGAACGGCGCGAGCGGGAAGCGCACGACCCGTTCGCCGCCCTCGACGAGCGGAAGAGTCCCGACCCCATCCGAAACCGAGGTGAAGACGCTGACGTTCTCGGGCCCGCGGGGCAGCACGCCCACGAGTGCGCCCTTGCCGTGCCGGTTGGAGATCACGCCGTAGGGCACCCGCGGCCGAAGGTCGAGGACCGTGATCTTCAGCAGATCGCCGACCTCGGCGCCCTCGACGAAGATCGGGCCGGTGATCACGTGCGGGCCGTCCAGGAGGGGGTCGCGGGGGGCCGCCGCGGCGATCTCGATGGCATCCACCAGAACCGCGTCGCCGGAGACGCCGTGACCCGTGAAGTAGCCGAGCGGGTCCTGTCCCTGATCGGGCAGGATGCCTTCGTGGCTGATCGTGTCGATCGTCACCGAGGACCCGGCGGCGATGGCCAGGACGGGTGCGTCCGTGGCGCAGGGCAGCCGCCCCCACAGCACCGTCTCGGGCGAGGCCGCCAGGTACTGCTCGCCGACGACCGGGCCGACGCCCGGCTGCAGGATCTCCGTCGGGCTCATGCCAGGACCTCCACCAGTACCTCCACCCCGGGACGCGCCCGGGCATCGTCGTCACCCGAACGGTAGACGATCTCCCCGCCGACGACCGTCGTCGAGGTGGCGCCGCGCAGGCGGCGACCGTCCCACGGCGACAGCTTGTGGCGGTACAGCAGCCGATGCGCGTCGACGACCCACTCCCGCTCGGGCGCGAAGACGGTCAGGTTCGCCCGCGTCCCCACCCGGATCTCGCCGAGTCCGGGCACGCCGGCGACGCGCGCGGGCCCCGTCGTGAACAACGACAGCAGGCTCTCGAGCGGGATGCCGCGGCGTGCGGCCTCGGTCCAGACGCTCGCGAATCCTGTCTGCACGCCCGCGATCCCGCCCCAGGCCAGGCCGAAGTCCCCTCCGCCGGCCGACTTCAGGGCGAGCGTCGAGGGCGAGTGGTCGCTGACGATCGCGTCGATCGTCCCGTCGACGACGCCCTCCCAGAGGAGGTCCTGGTTCGCGCGGCCACGGATCGGGGGACAGCACTTGAACGCGCTCGCCCCGTCGGGGACATCCTCGGCGGCGAGCGTCAGGTAATGGGGGCAGGTCTCGATCGTGAGGCGGATGCCGTCGGCTTTCGCCCGTCGGATCAGATCGAGCGCGGCGCCGTCGGCGACGTGGACGATGTGGCCGCGGCCGCCGGTCTCGCGCAGGGCGTCGATCACCGCCCCGATCGCGGCCTCCTCGCTGACGGGCGGCCGGCTGCGCAGGAACGTGTCGTAGTCGCGGCCGAGGGAACCGTCGGCGCCGGCGCCGACCGCTGCGGCCGCGGCGTGGAGGTGCGCCTCGTCCTCGGCGTGGGCGATGAGCAGGCCGTCGAAGGCGGCGAGCTCGGCCAGCGCGGCGCGCACTCCCACGGCATCCAGGTGTCCGAACTCGTCGATGCCGCTGGGCACGAGGAAGCACTTGAAGCCGACCACGCCGGCGGCGGCGAGCGCGCGCAGGGAGCCCAGGTTCTCGGGGACAGCGCCGCCCCAGTAGCCCACGTCGACGGCGAGCTTGCCCGTCGCGGCGGCCCGCTTGGCGGCGAGCGCTTCGGGCGTCGTCGTCACCGGGACGGAGTTCAGCGGCATGTCGAAGAGGGTCGTGATGCCTCCCGCGGCGGCCGCGGCGGTGCCCGTCGCGAAGCCCTCCCACTCGGTGCGACCGGGCTCGTCGAGGTGCACGTGCGAGTCGACGAGGCCCGGCAGGAGCACCTCGCCCTCCGCGAGCACGGTCACTCCGTCAGCCGAGGCGGCATCCGCACCGGCGTCCGCGAGCGAGTCGGACGGGTCGAGCAGCACCACCTCGGCGATGACGCCATCCGCGATGCGGACCTCGGCGGGCCGGAACGCGCCCTCGATCCACGCGCGCTCGGCGCGGAACACACTCACAGCTGCCACTGCGCCGCCTCTCTCGGGAACCCGTCCGACGTTACCGAGGTGTCGTTTCGCCCGTGTTTCCGCGTCGGCGGCGGCGCGTACTCGCCGCGGATGCCGGTGCGCACGCCCATCCGCACCATGCCCGCCGCGAGGCCCACCGCCGCGGCGACGCCGTCGATGACCGGCGCCCCCACCCGGCCGGCGAGCAGCGTGCAGAGGTCCGCCATCCCGGCGCAGCCCAGCACGACGACGTCCGCCGCCTCGCCCGCGGGGGCGTCGAGCGCTCCGAGGCAGGCGCGCTCGATCGCCGCAGTGGTCTCGGGGTCGGCCTCCTCGAGTGCGAGGACGGGGATCTCGACGGCCAGGTAGTGGGAGCACGCGTGCTCCATGCCGTAGCGGGCGACGAGGTCGCGCGCGCGGCCGAGAGTCCGCCCGAGCGTCGTCACGATCGCGAACCGGCGCCCTGCGATGGCCGCGACGTGCATCGCGGCCTCGGCGATGCCGAGGACCGGCACGTCGACCAGCTCGCGCGCGGCGTCGAGGCCCGGGTCGCCGAAGCAGGCGATGACGTACGCGTCGCTGCCGCCTGCGGCGAGGTCACGACGGATGAGATCGACGATCGCCGCGGATGCGGCGACCTCGTCGACGTGGCTCTCGACGGCCTCCGGGCCGTGACCGGGGTCGGGGCAGACGGCCGCGATCTCGACGCCCGCGCCCGCCGCCTCCCGGGCGGCGACCGCGATCTTCGCGGTCATCGCCCGGGAGGTGTTGGGGTTGATGAGCAGGACCCTCACGGAGCGGGCGTCGCCTTCCGCGGCGCCGCACCCGCATCGACCGGACCCGCCACCGCGACCGGCACCTCGCCCGAGATCGCCGGGGGCTCCGAGCCCGCGGTGGCCGCGGCTCCGTCCAGAACGCCGTCCGAGACGCCCTCGGTCTCGCCTGCGAAGGTCGGCACGCGGGGGTCGAGGCGCTCGAACAGGACGAACGACGCGTAGCCGAGACCGCACCCGATGAACCAGCTGTAGTCGCTGATCCACGCGATGTCGAACAGCCCCATGTCGGCGAACAGCTTCGGGAAGACCCCGAAGAAGACGGCCGGGATGCCGGCGACGAGCAGCGCCTTCATGGCGTTCGGGTTGAAACCGCGGCGGTACCAGTAGGGCCCGGTCGGGTCCATGGTGAACATGGCATCCGTTTTGATGCGCTGGCGTCCGGCGACGTAGTACCCGGCGATGAGGATGCCGAACAGCGGTCCGATCAGCGCGCCGAGGAGGCCGAGCGTGTAGTGGATCGCGTCATCGTTGGAGTACCAGTTCCACGGGGTGAGGAACACCGAGCCGACGGCGGCGATCATGCCGCCCGCACGCCAGGAGATCTTGTTCGGCGCGACGTTGGAGAAGTCGAAGGCGGGCGAGATGAAGTTCGCGACGATGTTGATGCCGACGGTCGCCGTGACGAATGTGAGGCCACCGAGGAGGATCGCGAACCAGCCGTCGATCGCCTCGACCGTCTTGATCGGGTCGGTGATGAGCTCGCCGAAGACCGGGACGGTCGCCGACGCGGTGATGACGGTGAGGAGCGAGAAGAACAGGAAGTTCACCGGCAGGCCCCAGAAGTTGCCGCGTTTGACGGCCGCGAAGCTCTTGCCGTATCGGGCGAAGTCGCCGAAGTTCAGCATGGGTCCGGAGAAGTACGCGACCACCAGGGCGATCGCCGCGAACATCACGGGGACGGACTCCCAGAAGTCGAGCTCCTTCGTCGACAGGGTGAACGAGATGTTCTCCCACCCGGCCTGCGAGACGAGGTAGATCGCGAGCGCGATCATCACCACGTACACGGCGGGTCCGGCGAAGTCGATGAAGCGGCGGATGACCTCCATGCCGTTCCAGAAGAGCAGGAACTGCGCGACCCAGAGGATGCCGTAGGAGATCCAGCCGAGCGCCGACAGCCCGAGGAAGGACACGTCCAGCAGCGCCGCGGAGCCGGGGATGAACTTCAGGAACACGATGTTCAGCGACTCGGCCGCGAGGAACGTCTGCACGCCGTACCAGGCGATCGCGATGAGCCCGCGGATGACGGCGGGGATATTCGCGCCGCGGATGCCGAAGATCGCCCGGTTGACGACGGGGTAGGGCACGCCCGTCTTCTGGCTGGGCTTGGCGACGAGGTTCGCGAAGTACTGGACGATCAGGATGCCGACCAGCAGAGCGATGAGCACCTGCCAGCTCTGCAGGCCGAGGGCGAACAGCGATCCGGCGGTGACGTACCCGCCGACGGAGTGCACGTCGCTCATCCAGAACGCGAAGATGTTGTACGAGGTCCACTTCTGCTTGCGCAGCGGCGCGAGGTCCTCGTTGGCGAGGCGCTCGTCGTACTGCGGCTTCATGTTGCCGGAGCCGACGGGCATGCCGGCGGCCTCGACGATGTCGTAGGCGCCCGTGGCGGGCGGGATGTGAGAGGTCATGGTGCCTTCCAGGTGTGTCCGATGGGTGACGGAGTGGAGCGGACCGCGACGTGGAGTCCGAGGCCTGGTGGTGCGTATGAGTGAAGTTATTGCTTCACACAGCGGGGCCGGTTTCGCGTCTGTAACATCCGTGTGAAGCCTGAGCTTCATGTGTGACGAACGCGTGTCGGGGGCTGTGCGAGCGCGCCGACGCGTCCGCGCGGCGGATACGATCTGGGCATGAGCCGCGTCTCCGCCCTCGACCCCGACCTCGACCCCGTGGACCGCGCCGCCGTCAGGGTCGACGCCGCCGGCGAGGGCGTCGGCGAGCGCCTGCGCGCTCTCCGCATGGCGCGCGGGATGTCGGCGCGCGATCTGGCGCGACGGCTCGGCATCTCGCCGAGCGCCGTCTCGCAGATCGAGCGCGGCGTCATGCAGCCGAGCGTGTCGCGGCTGATCGCGATCACCGACGAGCTCGACGTGCCCCTGACCTCGGTGTTCGATTCGGCGGGCGACGAAGCCGCGGATGCCCCGCTGAGCTTCGGCCTCCACCGGGCCGCCCACGCCGAGCACGACGACCCGATCGTCCTCGAGAACGGCGTCACGTTCCGGCGGATCTCGCCCATCGCTACCCCCGGCGTGGACTACTTCGAGTCGACCTACCCGCCGGGCGCGACGGCGCACGGGGGGACCGAGCTGTTCCGCCACGAGGGCTACGAGGTCGGCACCGTCACCTCGGGCGAGCTCACGATCGACTTCGACGACGAACGCGTCGTCCTGCGGGCGGGCGACGCGATCAGCTATCCCTGCTCACGCCCGCACCGCCTGCACAACACGTCCGATGAGCCGGTCATCGCCCGCTGGCTCATCGTCCACGGAGCACGATGACCGCCGCCTCACCGACGCGCCCGACCGTCCCGGTGTCCGTCGCCGACTTCGACGCCCTCGATGGCTCTGCGGCCGCAGAGATCGTCGCCGTCTGGGCCGCGATCCCCGGGTGGGTGGATGCCGTCGTCTCCGGTCGCCCGTACGGCACCCGCGCCGCACTCGCCGAGCGGGCGGATGCGCTCGCTCGGGGCTGGTCGGCCGCCGACCTCGACACCGCGCTCGCCCATCACCCGCGGATCGGCGAGAGACCGCGCGGGCCCGGAGCCGAAGCGGACGCCTCGCGGTCGGAGCAGGCGTCCATGGCCTCCGCTGAGGCGACCACCGCCGCCGCCATCGCCGCGGGCAACGCCGCCTACGAGGAGCGCTTCGGCCGCGTGTTCCTGATCCGGGCGGCCGGGCGCAGTCCCGAGCAGATGCGCGCCGAGCTCGACCGGCGACGAGCCAACGACGACGAGAGCGAGACCGCCGAAGCCCTCGACCAGTTGCGCCAGATCGCGCTGCTGCGCCTGGAAGGAGCGATCTCATGACCCACGTGACCACGCACATCCTGGATGCCACGGCCGGGACCCCGGCATCCGGCGTCGAGGTGTCGCTCCGCGATGCCACCGGCACCGCGCTCGCGTCGGGGCGGACCGACGCCGACGGCCGTCTCGCGCTCGGTCCGGATGCCCTGGAGCCGGGCGACTACGCGCTGACCTTCGCCACGGGCGCGCACTTCGCCGCGCAGGGGACGGCGGCGTTCCACCCCTCCGTGACGGTCGCCTTCACCGTCGCGGACCGCCCGCACTACCACGTGCCTCTGCTGCTGAGCCCGTTCGCCTACACGACCTACCGCGGCAGCTGACCGGGGCGCCCGCGGGCCGGCGGGCAGCGAGCGACCGACGACCGGCGGTCGTAACACCTCGGCATCCGAGGGGAAACGCGCCCGTGACACGTCCGCCGTACCGTGCCGACATGAAGGTCATCATCATCGGCGCGGGCATCGGCGGGACGAGCGCGGGGATCGCGCTGCGCCGCCTCGGACACGACGTCGTCATCTACGACCAGATGCGTGAGAACAAGCCGGTGGGCGCGGCGCTGTCGCTGTGGTCGAACGGCGTCAAAGTCCTCAACTGGCTCGGCGTCGGCGACGAGGTGGCCGCGCTCGGCGGCGACATGGCCACGATGGCCTACCGCGACGGCCGCACCGGCGAGATCCTCTGCGACTTCTCGCTGGAACCCGTGACGGCCCAGACCGGCCAGAAGCCGTACCCCGTCGCACGCGCCGATCTGCAGGCCCTCCTCATGCGCACGTTCGGCGAGGAGGCCATCCACCTCGGTCGCAAGGTCGTCGCGATCGCCGACGACGGGGCATCCGTCACCGTCACCTTCGCCGACGGCGCGACGGACACGGCCGACATGGTCATCGGCGCGGACGGCGCCCGCTCCCTGACCCGCGCCTACGTGCAGCCCGAGGGCGCACCGGAGATCGTGCGCGAGTACTCCGGCTACACGAACTTCAACGGCCTGATCCCGGTGGACACCGCGATCGGCGCACCGGATGCCTGGACCACCTATGTCGCGGGCGGAAAGCGCGCCGCGGTCATGCCGGTCGCCGGCGGGCGCTTCTACTTCTGGTTCGACGTGCCCCAGCCGGACGGCGTCCCGTACGACCGCGCTGAGGGCACCGCGCCGCTGGAGGAGGCCTTCGCGGGCTGGGCTCCCGGCGTGCAGGCGCTGATCGGCGCCATCGACCCCGCCGTGTCGCTCAACCGGGTCGAGATCTGGGACATCACCCCGTTCCCGACGTGGGCGAAGGGCCGGGTCGCCATCCTCGGCGATGCCGCCCACAACACCGCCCCCGACATCGGCCAGGGCGCCTGCTCGGCGCTCGAGGACGCCTTCGCCCTGGGCATCGCCTTCGCGACGAACACGGTCGGCATCGAGGACACCCTCCGCCGGTACGAGGCGATCCGCGTCGAGCGCGCGGGAGAACTGGTCCTGCGCGCACGCAAGCGCGGCGAGGAGACGCACGCCTACGACCCGGCCGCCACCGCCGCCTGGTACGAGAGCCTCCGCGGAGCGGACGGCGTCGGCATCATCCGCGGGATCGTCGGCAACATCGAGGGCAGCCCCGTCAACCTCGGCGCCGGCGTGCTCTGAGCCGCGCCGCCCCGCGCCCCGCGGCCCGCGGCGACTGCACGCCTGATCGTGGGGCTCCGGCCCGTCGGCCGGAGCCCCACGATCGGCTCAGGCCCCGTGCGTCGGGTCCGCGCCGGGCCGGTTCGTCTCGTCGGCGTCGAGCGAGACGGTCGGGATGAGTCCGGTGCCCTCCGCCTGCGGGTGCACGAGAGCGGCGGCGGCAGGGCCTCGCACCGCGTCATAGGCGCCCATCGCGGGCTGTCCGGCCTCGGCCTCGCGCACCTCGGGGGTGTTCAGCAGCAGGTTCAGGAGGATCGCCACGATGGCGCCGGCCGAGATCCCCGAGTCGAAGATGAGCTGGAACCAGTCGGGGAACTGCCCGTAGATCGTCGGGCTCACGGTCGGCAGCAGCGCGATCCCGACCGAGATCGCGACGATCAGAACGTTCTTGTTGTTGAACTTCACCTTCGTGAGCGTCCGGATGCCGGAGGCGGCGACCATGCCGAACAGCGCGATCCCCGCGCCGCCGAGGACGGCACGCGGCACGCCCTCGACCATCGCGGAGACCTTCGGGATGAGACCGAGGACGACGAGGATGCCGCCGGCCATCGTCGCGACGTAGCGCGAGCGGACGCCCGTCAGCGACACGAGACCGACGTTCTGCGCGAAGGCGGTGTAGGGGAACGTGTTGAACACACCGCCGAGCACGGTGCCGAGGCCGTCCGCGCGCAGGCCGTCGGCGAGCTGCTTGCGCGTCACGGGTCGGTCGACGATCTCGCCGACGGCGATCATGTCGCCGGTCGTCTCGGTCATGATGACGATCCCGACGATGATCATCGAGATCACCGAGGCGAGCTCGAAGGTCGGCAGGCCGAAGTGGAACGGCGTGACGACCGCGAACCACGCGGCATCCCCGACGTGCGACCAGTCCGTCATGCCCGGCACGAACAGCGCGGCGATCGTTCCGCACACCAGGCCGAGCAGCACCGAGACCCGGGCGAGGGCCGGCGGGGCGAACCGTTCGAGCAGCACGATGAACAGCAGGGTGCCGAACGCGAACGCGACGTTCACCGGTGGCGCTCCGGGCGCGTCGGCGCTCGAGCCGGTCATGATCCACCCCGCCGCGACCCGCATGAGCGACAGACCGATGATGAGGATGACGGTGCCCGTGACGATCGGAGGGAAGAAGCGCAGCAGCTGCGAGAAGAACGGCGCGACGAGGATCATGAACAGTCCGCACGCGATCACCGAGCCGAAGACGCTCGTGATGCCGTGCGACGTGCCGATGGCGATCATCGGGCCCACAGCGGCGAAGGTCACGCCCTGCATGAGCGGAAGGCGGACGCCGAAGCGCCAGAATCCCACCGACTGCACGATCGTCGCGAGGCCCGCGATGAAGAGGTCGGCGCTGATGAGGAAGGCGAGGTCGGCCGAGCTGTAGCCCAGCGCGCCGCCGACGATGAGCGGCACCGCGACGGCGCCCGCGTACAGCGCCAGGACGTGCTGCAGGCCCAGCGGGAACAGCCGGGCGAGCGGGGGGATCGCATCGACGCCGTTCTCGGCGGCGCGGGCCTTGCGCTCGGCGGCCTTGGACGCCTTCTCTTCGGTCGTGGTCATCGCGGCCTCCCCGCCTCACCGGGTGCGGGCGAGGCGGCGCGCACCTCGTCGTGAGAGCGACGTTAAGCCCTGACTGAACACCGATGCGCCCGTTTCGCGCATCCGTTCCCGAAAGTTCACGGCGCGAAACAGACCCGAAATCTGGCTCCGTGAGAGCAGACGGAAGGGCCGGGGGCGCTCCGGTCAGAGGCGCTGCGCGATCGCCGCCGCGACGGAGAGCCACGCGTCGCGGCTCTCGACCGACAGCGCATCGAAATCGATCGGACCGCCGTCGACCAGTGCCGCGTCGAACGGCACGTGCACGACGTCGCCCGTCACCTGCGCGAAGTGGCGCTCGAGGCGCTCCGCGAGCTTGCGATCGGGTTTCGCAGAGGGCGCGGCGAGGATCGTCACCGCGTCGTCGATCTTCGCGTCGAAGCCCTTCTCGCGCAGGCCGTCGAGGAGCCAGGCGGCCGAGGCCGCGGTGTCCTCCCGGACGGTCGAGACGATCACGAGCTGGTCGGCGGCGGCGACCGCGGCGACCCAGTTCGAGGCGCGCATGTTGTTGCCCGTGTCGACGATCAGCAGGCGGTAGTACCGCGACAGCACGCCGTGCAGGCGATCGAAGCCGGCCGCGTCGATCGTGGAGGAGGCCGCGGCATCCTCATCGGAGGCCAGCACGTCGAAGCGGGCGTCGACCTGCGTGCGCACGTAGGTGTCGAGGGCGGCGAGGCTCGCCTGGCTCGGCTCGGCGAACGAGTCGAGGTGCTCGAGCAGGTCGACGGCCGTGCGGTGGTGCGGGGCGTTCTGGGCGCGCCATCCGAGCGTGCCGCGCGTCTCGTTGTTGTCCCACGCGAGGGTCGCGCCGCCGCGCTGGGTGCCGAAGGTGGCAGCCAGCAGCAGGGTCGACGTGGTCTTGTGCGCCCCGCCCTTCGGGTTCAGGATCACGATCGTGCGCGGTCCGTCGAGTCGGCGCTGGACGGCGCGCTCGCGATCGAGGCGCGACTGCTCCGCCCGGCCCGGACGCGGCGCGATCGCGCCGCCCGTCATGCGGCGGACGGCACCCTGCCAGCCCTCGGTGGCGCGCGGCTTGACGCGGTCGGCGCGCGAGTTGAGGAGGTCCTCGACGGTCGGGGCGACGCGCTGCGCCGCACCGCGCGGGACGCCCTCGCGGCGGGTGAGATCGCTGCGCAGCGCGGATGCGGGTGCGGGGGCGGGTGCGGGTGCGGGTGCGGGGGCGTCGGCATCCTGCCCGGCCGCGGTCGCCTCGACGAACGTCCCGTCCGGATGCACGGTCAGCGGCCAGCGGACGTCGCCGTCGACGACCGTTGCGGTGACCGGCCCACCGGTCGACGCCGCCATCAGCCGGATCGCCTCGACGATGCGGCCGCGCAGGGCACCCTCGGTCGAGGCGAACACCTCGTCGATCTGACCTTCGAGGTGGATGTGCGCCAGCGTCTTGGATGCCAGCATCACGGTCGGTTCGGAGGTCGCGGTTCCCACGGGGGCCCTTCTGTCGGAGATCGACCCGAAGCGGGGCCGATCTCCGATTATCCCAGACCTAGACGCGGAACACGGCGTGCACGGGGCCGCACACGGCCTGGCCGCCGAGCTCTTCGAGCTCCATGATCACGGCGGTTCCCGCCAGCACGAGTCCGAGCTCATCGAGGAGCTCATGGCCGGCGCGGAGGGTGCCCCCGGTGGCGAGGATGTCGTCGACGAGGAGCACGCGGGTGCCCGCAGGGAGGTCGTCCGACATCTCGATCGCGGCGGTGCCGTACTCCAGCGCGTAGCCGACGGATGCCGCCGGACGCGGCAGCTTCCCCGCCTTGCGGATCGGCGCCATGCCGACGCCCGCCGCGACGGCGACCGCCCCGGCGAGGAGGAACCCGCGGGCCTCGACCCCCGCCACGACGTCGAACGCGTCCGCGAAGGGCTCGATCACGGCATCCACCACGGCGCGCATCGCTGCGGCGTCCGCCAGCAGCGGCGAGATGTCGCGGAAGAGGATGCCGGGCTCGGGGAAGTCGGGGATGGTCGCGATGAGGGACGCGGCACGGTCGAGGGCCTTCGAGGTCACCGGTCCAGCGTACGCGTCCGCACGCGTTGCGTAAGCGCTTACACTCGAGGGATGACGTCGCAGCAGACCTCTTCCCCCCCGACCTCTCTCGCCCCCGCGGACCAGCTCGCCCCGATCGGCCAGCTCGCCCCGATCGGCCAGAGCCGCCCCGGCGCCGAGTGGTGGCGCACCGCCGTGATCTACCAGATCTATCCGCGCTCCTTCGCGGACGCGTCCGGCGACGGCATCGGCGACCTCGCCGGCGTGACCGCCCACCTCGACGACCTCCGCTCGCTCGGCGTCGACGCCCTGTGGCTGAGCCCGTTCTACCGATCGCCGCAGCGCGACGCGGGCTATGACGTGGCCGACTACTGCGACGTCGACCCGCTCTTCGGCACCCTCGCCGACTTCGACGCGATGCGGGCCGAGGCACACGCCCGAGGCATCCGCGTCATCGTCGACCTCGTCCCCAACCACTCCTCCGACCAGCACGTCTGGTTCCAGGAGGCCCTCGCGGCGGAGCCGGGCAGCTCGGCGCGGGCGCGCTACCTGTTCCGCGACGGCCGCGGCCCGGGCGGCGACCTGCCCCCCAACAACTGGGAGTCGGTGTTCGGCGGCCCCGCGTGGACGCGCACGACCGACCCCGACGGGACGCCCGGCCAGTGGTACCTCCACCTGTTCGACTCCACGCAGCCCGACTT
The DNA here is from genome assembly GCF_018717645.1 of Microbacterium flavum. Taxonomy (GTDB): domain Bacteria; phylum Actinomycetota; class Actinomycetes; order Actinomycetales; family Microbacteriaceae; genus Microbacterium; species Microbacterium flavum. The sequence continues at coordinate 11,656 of NZ_JAFLHG010000019.1, read as the reverse complement.
CGACTGGGCGAACCCCGAGGTGCAGGAGGAGTTCCGCGGCATCCTGCGCTTCTGGCTCGACCGGGGCGTCGACGGGTTCCGCGTGGACGTCGCGCACGGCCTCGTGAAGACCGACGGCCTGCCGGACCACGTGCCCGCGGTCTTGACCGCCGACGCATCGGCCGACAGCATGGGCGGCTCCGACGACGACGTGCCCTACTGGGGCCAGGACGGCGTGCACGAGATCTACCGCGACTGGCACCGCGTCCTCGCCGAGTACGAGGGCGACCGCGCGCTCTGCGCCGAGGCGTGGCTGCCGACCGTCGATCGGACCGCCGAATGGGTGCGCTCCGACGAGATGCACCAGGCCTTCAACTTCCCTTACCTGATGACGGAGTGGGACGCCCCCGCGATCCGCGAGGTCATCTCCGAGTCGCTGCGCGCCTTCCCCGCCGTCGGCGCGCCCGCGACCTGGGTGCTCTCGAACCACGACGTCGTGCGCCACGCCTCGCGCCTCGCACTCACGGCCGAGAACCCGCAGGGTCACGGCATCGGTCCGGACTCCCCCGGCAAGCCCCTGCCCGAAGAGGGCCTTCGCCGCGCCCGCGCCGCCACCACCGTGATGCTCGCCCTGCCCGGGTCGGCCTACCTGTATCAGGGCGAGGAGCTCGGACTGCCCGAGGTCGTCGAGCTCCCCGGCGAGGTCCGCCAGGACCCGACCTGGTTCCGCACCGACGGCGAGCGCTACGGGCGCGACGGCTGCCGCGTTCCGCTCCCGTGGACCTCGGACGCTCCCGCGTACGGCTTCAACGAGACCGGCGCGTCCTGGCTGCCCCAGCCGGCCGAGTGGGCCCGGCTCGCCCGCGATGCGCAGGAGAGCGACCCCGATTCGACCCTCTGGCTCTACCGGACCCTCCTCGCCACCCGCCGCGGCGAGGGCCTCGGCGCGGGCACGCTCTCGTGGCGCGGCGGCTACGGCGACGATGTCCTGGCCTTCGAGAACGGCCGCGTCACCGTCATCGCCAACGTCTCGGATGCGGCAGTGCCGCTCCCGTCCGGGACGGTGCTCGTCGCCAGCGAGCCGTTCGACGGCGACACCCTGCCCGTCGACGTCGCCGTGTGGATGCTCGTCGACTGACGTGTCCGCGCTCGACGATGTCGCCCGCGCGGCGGGGGTCTCCACCGCGACGGTGTCGCGCGCGCTGAGCGGGCGCGGGCGCACCTCGGAGGCCACCCGTGCCCGTGTGCGCGAGGTCGCCGAGCGGCTCGGGTACGTGGCATCCGCCACGGCAGCCGGTCTCGCATCGGGGCGTGCGGAGAACATCGGCGTGATCGTTCCCCTGATGGACCGCTGGTTCTTCGCGACGGTGCTCGACGGCATCGCGTCGCGGCTCGCTCCGCGCGGCTACGACGTGACGCTGTACAACGTGACGGATGACCCCGCGCAGCGTCGTCGCCTGTTCGAGACGGCGCTGCGCCGCCGGCGGGTCGACGCCGTCATCGTGCTCTCCGTCGCGCTCACCGACGACGAGGTGGCCGCGCTGGGGTCGCTCGGCCTTCCCGTGCGGGGGCTCGGCGTCCCGCGCGGCGAGCTCGGCGGTCCGCGAGTGGATGACACCGCCGTCGGCCGTGCGGCGACGCAGCACCTGCGAAGCCTCGGACATCGCGACATCGCACACATCGGCCAGAGCGTCGCGGGCGGGGGGCCCGCCGACCCGGCCTTCGACATCCCGAGTCGGCGGCGTGCCGGGTTCGAGGCAGAGATGGCTGCGAGCGGCCTGACCGGACGCTTCGTCGCGGGGGACTTCACCGTCGCGGGGGGCGCGCGGGCGGCGCGCGAGCTGCTGACCGGCCCGCATCCGCCGACCGCGATCTTCGCGGGCTCGGACGAGATGGCCTACGGCGCCCTGACGGCGGCGCGCGAGCGGGGGATCCGCGTGCCGGCGGACCTCTCCATCATCGGGGTGGACGGGCACGACCTCGCGGACCTGTTCGACCTGACCACGATCGATCAGTTCCCCCACGCCCAGGGCGAGCGCGTCGCAGACGCCATCCTCGCTGCCGTCACCGGCGAAGCGGGGCCTGCGGCAGGCGGCGGTGTTCCGAGGAGCGCAGCGGCCTCAGGCCCCCTCCCCTTCTCTCTGGTCACCCGCGGCACGACCGCTCCGCCGCCTGGCTAGGATCCTCCTATGAGCTCTCCCCCCGGCCTCCCCGACTCCCGTCCGGAAGCACCGCGCTCACGATCGCGAATGATCGTCGGCATCGTGATCGTGGCGGCGGTGCTGGCCATCGCCGTGGTCGTGAGCTTCGCCCTGACCCGCACATCCGACTCGGCTCGGCCTGCGCCGACGAGCACCGCGTCGGCGACGCCCACGGCATCGGCCGCCGCGACACCCACCCCCTCCGCATCATCGACGAGCCCCCCTGCCTCCTCCGCGACGATCGACGTGAACGGCGACGGTTTCACGCTGAGCGGATCCGCGGGCGAGACCTTCTCGCACACCTGGGCGGCGCCCGCAGCTCCGGCGATCGCGGCGCTGACCGAGGCGTTCGGCGCAGCGCCGACGATCTCCGAGGACCTGAACGACGGCAACTTCCACAGGGGCAACTTCACCGTCTACTCGTGGCCGGACTTCACCTTCTACGACTATCTCGACACCGAGGGCGGCAAGGACCGAAGCGAGGTCGACACACCGACCTACGTCTCCTTCAGCGCCTCCTCGATCGGCGACATCGAGATCACCAACGAGTTCGGCCTGCGCATCGGTCAGACCCTCGACGAGGTCCGACAGCTCGCTCCCGACTCCGGCGGCGATACTGTGCCGCCGATCTTCTGGTTCGTCCGCGGTCGCAGCACCTTCTACGAGGACGGCGTCCGCTCCTACGGGGTGCAGGTGGATACCGACGGCGAGCACGTCACCTCGATCACCTACAAGTTCATCGCCACGGGTCTCTGACCGGCGCGGACGCGCCCCACTCTCCGCGCACCGCCAGCCCCGCCAGGACGCTCCGATTCACGGTCGGCCCCTGCCCGAACCGTTTCGAGCGCCCGATCCGCGCCGGCGGGGAGGAGTTCCGGCGCCCGAGGGCCGGGCACTCGCAGGCCCGAAGCGGCGGCGGCGGTTACAGTCGAGGGGTGAGCATCGACCTCGAGGCCCTGTACATCGACCTGCACCGCCACCCCGAACTCTCGTTCCAGGAGACGCGCACGGCGGGGGTCATCGCGCGCGAACTCGGCGCGCTCGACCTCGAGTTCACCGAGGGGCTCGGCACGACGGGTGTGGCGACGGCGATCCGCAACGGCGAGGGGCCGGTCGTCTGGCTGCGCGCCGACATGGACGCCCTGCCCGTCGAGGAGCAGACCGGCCTCTCCTACGCGTCGACCGCCCGTGGCATCGACCCGGCCGGAACCGACGTCCCCGTCATGCACGCGTGCGGGCACGACATGCACGTGACGGCCCTCCTCGGAGCGCTCGAGCGCCTCCTCGCGACCCGCGACGAGTGGTCGGGCACCGTCGTCGCCGTCTTCCAGCCCGCGGAGGAGTACGGCGCGGGAGCCCAGGCGATGATCCAGGCGGGCGTCCTGGATGCCTTCCCGAAGCCCGACATCGTCCTCGGCCAGCACCTCACGCCGCTGCCCGCCGGGGTCGTCGGCGTTCGCCCGGGCACGCAGATGGCGGCATCGGACGGCATCACGGTGCGTCTTCTCGGCCGCGGCGGCCACGGCTCGCGCCCGCACGCCACGATCGACCCGGTCGTGATGGCGGCGGCGACGGTCATGCGTCTGCAGACGATCGTCTCCCGCGAGATCGACCCGCGCGAGATGGCGGTCGTCACCGTCGGCGCGATCCACGCCGGGCTGAAGAACAACATCATCCCCGCCGAGGCGACCCTCGAGCTCAGCCTGCGCTACCCCGACGACGCCGCGCGCGCCGATGTGCTCGCGCGGGTCGAGCGCGTCGTCCGTGCCGAGGCGCAGGCCTCGGGCGCCGTCGAGGAGCCCGTCATCACCACCCTCCACTCCCTGCCGCCGACGATCAACGACGCGGATGCCACGGCACGCCTCGTCGCGGCCTGGTCGCGCGCCTTCGGCGAGGAGAGCGTCGTCGACCCGGGCATGTTCACGGGGAGCGAGGACGTCTCCTGGTTCGCCCGCGAGGCCGGCGTCCCCCTCGTGTACTGGTTCTGGGGCGGACTCGATCCGGAGCGCTTCGCCGATGCTCGCGCGCGCGGCGCGATCAACGAGGAGATTCCGACGAACCACTCGCCGTTCTTCGCCCCGGTCCTCCACCCCACGATCGAGCGCGGCGTGGATGCCCTCGTCGTCGCGGCGCGGGAGTTCCTCGCGTGACCTGGGCCGATCTCGGGCTCCCCGATGCCCCCGAGCCGAGCGGCAACGAGACTCCCGCGCCGAAGCCGCCCCGGGAACCGAAGCCGCCCAAGCCCCCCCGCGAGCCGAAGCCGCCCCGCGATCCCAAGCCCCCGAAGCCCCCGAAGCCGCCTCGCGAACCGAGGCCGGCGAGCGGCGGCCGCCCCCCGCGGGATCCCGACGACACCGGCTCGCGCCTGCCCGTCGTGCTCGGTGTCGTCGCCGGCGTGCTGCTGATCGCGGTCGTCGTGACCCTCGGCATCGCTCTGACGCGCCCGTCCTCCGACGCCGGACCCGTGGGCCCGCCGGACCCGGGTCCCACGACCGCACCGACGACGCAGCCCACCGCCAGCCCGACGTCCTCCCCGACGGGCATCGGCGCGCCGGTCGCCGTGCAGTTCGGCGGCACGGGGTTCACCCTCGTCGACAAGGACGACCAGACCGTCTTCACCCACCAGTGGCGCGACAAGGCCGATGTGGCCGTCGCGGCGCTGACCCAGGCCTTCGGCGCCGCCCCCACCCAGCGCGTCGAGGCGGGCGACGGCAGCAGCTACCCCGACTACACCGTCTACCAGTGGGACGGGTTCCTCCTCTACGACATGGTCGACGGCACCGGCGGAGCCCAGCGGGCGACCTTCACGCAGCCCTCGTACGCGACGTTCTCGCGCAACACCGTCGGCAAGATCGAGATGACCGCAGAGCGCGGCCTGAAGATCGGCTCGACGATCGCCGCCGTCCGCGCCGCCACGCCGGACCGGGAGATCCCCCGCGGCAACGTCGGCTCGATCCGGTTCGTCTTCGACATCGGTCGCTCCACCGCCGGGCCGCCCGTGCAGTACAGCATGGTCACCGACACCGACGGCACGAGCGTCACCGCCGTCCTGTACTACTTCGCCGCCGGCTCCTGACCGTCGGGGGCGATCCCCGCGCGGGCATCGGCGACGTCCTGACCGGAGAGCAGGCCCGGCAGCCCGCGTCCCCGGCGGGTCGCGAAGGCTGCGACGACGGATGCCGCCGCGAACACGAGCGCGGCGGCCGCCCCCGCGCCGGGGAGCAGCGAGAGCAGCAGGTAGCCGCCGATCCCGCCCAGGAAGCGCAGCGATCGGGCGACCGGGGTCGGCAGCGGCCCCCCGCGGAAGCGGAGTTCGACCGCCAGGTCGCCGACCGTCCGCCCCGTCACGAGCGTCACCGCGGTCCAGACGACGATCGGGACGAGGTTCGTCGCGGTCTGCGCGATCCCGCCGTCGACCACGGCCGCGTGGTCGCGCACGAGGTACTCGAGGACGACCTGCACGCCGATACCGACCACCGCACCCACGAGTCCCGCGCCCAGCCAGTCGCAGAGCATGGCCAGCAGGCGCCGGGGGCGCGTCACCGGGTGCGGAGCATCCCCGGCATCCGGATGCGCACCGCTGCGCAGTCGGCTCGGCACGATGAGCGCCAGGAGCGACCCGAGCACCGCGCCGACCGTGTTGGTCAGCAGATCGTCGACGTCGAAGACGCGGTACGCGCAGGGGTAGATCCCCCAGACGCCGGTGAGCTGCGTCGTCTCGATGATCAGGGAGATCCCGAGCCCCGCCACGAACGCGACGAGGATGCCGCGGCCGCCGAGCACCCGCAGGAAGAACCCGAGCGGCAGGAACAGCAGGACGTTCAGCGCCAGCTGCAGGACGGCGAAGTCCGTGAGGCTCCGCGCCGAGCGGAGGTCCTGGACGAACGCGAGGACGTCGAGATTCACCCCCGCGCACGCGTACGCGCCCGATTCGGGCAGCGGGAGCAGGGTGTAGGTCCAGATCGCGAGGAAGTACACGAGGGCGGCGGCCCACAGCACCGAGCGGCCGAAGGTGAGGCGGCCGCGACGCCGGTAGCTGACGGCCACGAAGGGGACGAAGAGCGCCGTCCCGACCAGCGCGCCGAGACCGATCGCGACCGCTGCGGAGTACACCTCGTTGCCCATGTGTCGATCCTTTCAGTCGTCCGCATTGCGCGCGGGCCCCGCCCGGCGTAATGTCGCCCGCCGTGACCGATGACAATCGCGCCGAGGACCGGCCGGCGGCGGACGAGACTCCGATCGCCAAACGCATCCTCATCGGCGAACCGCTGACGAGCGAAGAACTCGAGGGCCAGCTGCTGCCGAAGAAGATGGCGCTGCCGATCTTCGCCTCCGACGCACTGTCCTCCGTGGCCTACGCGCCGCAGGAGCTGCTGATGATCCTGCTGATCGGCGGGACGGCGTTCCTCGCCTTCAGTCCGTGGGTCGCGACCGCCGTCGTGGCGCTCCTGGTCGTCGTCGTCCTCAGCTACCGCCAGCTCATCAAGGCCTACCCGTCGGGCGGCGGCGACTACGAGGTCGCCCGCACGAACATCGGCGAGAAGGCCGGCGTCGTCGTGGCCTCCGCGCTGCTCGTCGACTACATCCTGACGGTCGCGGTGTCGGTGGCATCCGGCGTCGACAACATCATCTCGGCGCTGCCCGGACTCGACGCCTTCCGCGTCGAACTCGCCGTCGGCTTCGTCATCCTCATCATCCTCGTGAACCTGCGCGGCGTACGGGAGGCGTCGACGGCGTTCGCGATCCCGACGTACCTGTTCATCGGGTCCGTCATGGTGATGATCGTGACGGGCCTCGTCCGCTGGATGCTGGGGGATGCCCCGATCGCGGAGAGCGCCCAGTTCGCGGTGCAGGCCGAGGACCTCAGCCAGGCGGCGGTCATCCTGTTGATCCTGCGCGCCTTCTCGAGCGGCTGCTCGGCGCTGACCGGGGTCGAGGCCGTCTCCAACGGCGTGCCCGCCTTCCGCAAGCCGAAGGTCCGCAACGCGCAGACGACCCTCGTGCTGATGGGCTCGATCGCCATCCTGATGTTCTCGGGGCTGACGGTGCTCGCTCTGGTCGCCGGCGTCCACTACGCGGAGGACCCCTGCAACCTCGTCGGGTTCGACTGCACCGCCGCGGTGCAGCCGAGCCTCATGGCGCAGGTCGCGGCCGCGACGTTCGGCGGTGGCAGCATCCTCTTCTTCGTCATCCAGGCGGCCACCGCGGCCGTGCTGCTGCTCGCGGCGAACACGGCCTTCAACGGCTTCCCCCTCCTCGGATCGGTGCTCGCGCGGGACGGCTACGCACCGAAGGCGCTCAACACCCGCGGCGACCGACTCGTGTTCAGCAACGGGATGATCGTGCTGGGGCTCGCCGCCGTCATCGTGCTCGTCGTCTTCCAGGCGAAGCTCACGACCCTCATCCAGCTGTACATCATCGGAGTGTTCGTCTCCTTCTCGCTCGGCCAGATCGGGATGGTGCGGCACTGGAGGCGGGAGCTGAGGCTGCTGTCGCCGAAGGCCGTCGCCGAGCGGCGCAGCGCCTACAGCGGCCTCGTCATCAACTCGCTGGGCGCGACGTTCACGGTCGTGGTCCTCGTCATCGTGACCATCACGAAGTTCACGCACGGCGCGTGGCTGGTGTTCCTCGCGATCCCCGTGCTGTCGTTCCTCATGATCGGGGTGCACCGGTACTACCGCGACGTGGAGCACGAGATCACGATGGACGACGACGCGCACTTCGGCGCGAGCGGCGACGTGGCGATCGTCCTGGTCGGCAAGCTGCAGAAGCCCGTCGCGAAGGCCCTCGACTACGCGCTCGCCGCCAAGCACGACAAGACGATCGCCGTGCACATCTCGGTCACCGCCGAAGACACCCGCGAAGTGCAGGACGACTGGGCGTTCCACCGCATGCCGATCCCCCTGCTCATCATCGAATCGCCCTACCGTCAGTACGCGGCGCCGCTCGCGCAGTTCATCTCGGAGTACCGCAAGAAGCACGGCTCCTCCGTCGTCACGGTCTACCTGCCGCAGTACATCGTCGGCCACTGGTGGGAGTCGGTCCTCCACAACCGCCGCGCCCGCCGCATCGCCCAGCAGCTCATGCTCGTCCACGGCGTGCAGATCACGCTCGTGCCCTGGCTGCTGGACTCCACGGAGCTCATCTACGGCCGACGCTCCCGCCCGCTGCCCGGCGATGACCGTGCGGGCCGGATCACGAGCTACGGCCTCGTCGCCCACACCGACGAGGACTCCTAGGCGCGGCATCGCCGTCCCCCCGTTCGGGGCCGAGCCCACCCGGGATGCCGGGGCGTAGCCTAGAGGGGTGACCTCCGCGACCCCTCAGACCGCCGCGACCGCCGCCGACCCGATCGACGCGGTGCGGCTGCGCGAGGACTTCCCGATCCTCGCCGAGCAGGTGAACGGCCACCGCCTCGTGTACCTCGATTCCGCCGCGACCAGCCAGCGCCCGCTCCCGGTGCTCGACGCCGAGCGCGACTTCCTCGAGCACACGAACGCGGCCGTCCACCGCGGCGCACACACGCTCGCGGCCGAGGCCACCGACCTCTTCGAAGACGCCCGCGCGACCGTCGCCGGCTTCGTCGGAGCGGATGCCGAGCAGCTCGTCTGGACGAGCGGGGCCACCATGGGGCTCAACCTCGTCGCCTACTCGATCGGAGGCGCCTCGGCATCCTCCTCCCTCGCCCTGCGACCCGGCGATGAGATCGTCACGACCGCGATCGAGCATCACGCCAACCTGATCCCGTGGCAGGAGCTCGCCCTGCGGACGGGCGCGGTGCTCCGCCACATCCCCGCCCACGACGACGGAACGCTCGATCTGGCCGCCGCGGCGGAGATCATCGGCCCGCGCACGCGCATCGTCGCGTTCACGCACGTCTCGAACGTGCTCGGGATCATCAATCCCGTCGAGGAGATCATCGCCCTCGCCCACCAGGTCGGAGCGCTGACGGTGATGGATGCCTGCCAGTCGGCGCCGCACCTGCCCCTCGACCTCCCGGCGCTCGGCGTCGACCTCGCCGTCTTCAGCGGGCACAAGATGATGGGCCCGTACGGCGTCGGCGGGCTCTACGGCCGCGCCGAGGTGCTCGAGGCGATGCCCCCGTTCCTCACCGGCGGATCCATGATCACGACCGTGACCCTCGACCGGGCGGAGTACCTCCCTCCGCCGCAGCGGTTCGAGGCCGGGACCCAGCCCATCGGGCCCGCGATCGGCCTCGCAGCCGCCGTCCGGTACCTCGACGGCATCGGTCTCGAGCGGATCCATGCCCACGAGACGATGCTCGCCGAGCGGATGCGCGCCGGCCTCGTCGAGATCCCCGGCATCCGGCTGCTCGGCGACCCCTCGACCGGGTCGGTCGAGCGGGTCGGGCTGTGGTCGTTCGACGTCGAAGGCGTCCACGCGCACGACGCCGGGCAGTTCCTCGACGCGCGCGGCATCGCGGTGCGCGTCGGCCACCACTGTGCGGCCCCGCTGCACACGCGCTACGGTGTGACGGCATCGGTCCGCGCCTCCACCGCCCTGTACAACACCCCCGATGACGTGGATGCCCTCCTCGATGCCGTTCGCGGCATCCGTCCCTATTTCGGAGTCTGAACACATGAATGAGCTCGACGCGCTCTACCGCGAGCTGATCCTGGACCACTCGAAGCATCCGCAGCACTTCGGTCTCGCCGACGAGGATGCGGAGCCCGGGCACAGCGGCACCTCGCACCAGAAGAACCCCGTATGCGGCGATGAGATCACCCTGCGCGCCCGCGTCGACGGCGAGACGATCGCGGACGTGACCTGGGAAGGTCGCGGCTGCTCGATCTCGCAGGCCTCGGCATCCATGCTCGCCGATCTGGTCGCCGAAGAGGGGCTCAGCCGCGCGGAGGCGGTGACCCTCATCGAAGGGTTCCGCGAGGCGCTGCGCTCGCGCGGGAAGCTGGAGTTGGACGAAGAGGTCTACGGCGACGCCGCCGCTCTCTCGGGCGTCTCGAAGTTCTCCGCGCGCGTGAAGTGCGCGATGCTCGCCTGGGTCGCCCTCGAAGACGCGATCGCCAAGGCATGAGCCACGCACCCTCGACCGCGCACCTCCCGCACGTCGTCATCGTCGGCGGCGGATTCGCCGGCATCAACGCGGCGCGCGCCCTGCGCAAGGCCCCCGTGCGGGTCACCCTCATCGACCGGCGCGTGTACAACACGTTCCAGCCGCTCCTGTACCAGGTCGCCACCGGCGGGCTGAATCCGGGCGATGTCACGCACTTCCTCCGGAGCCTGCGCGTCTCGCAGCCGAACCTCGACGTGGTGCACGAGCACCTCACGGCGATCGACACGGATGCCCGTGCCCTCCGCCTCCTCGACGGCCGCGAGATCTCCTACGACTACCTACTGATCGCGAACGGCGTCACGACGGCGTATCACGGCACCCCGGGCGCGAAGGAGAACTCGTTCGCGGTGTACTCCCGCTCGCAGGCGATCGCGATCCGCGACACCCTGTTCACCCGCCTCGACCGCGCAGCGGCCGCTCCGGACCGCAGCAAGGGTCTGTCGGTCGTCGTGATCGGCGGCGGCCCGACCGGCGTCGAGATGGCGGGCGCCCTCGCGGAGCTGCGTGACCAGGGCCTGGAACCCGCCTACCCCGAGCTCGAGGGCGAGGCGTTCCGCATCACGCTCGTGCAGCGCAGCGAGATCCTGAAGCCCTTCCTCCCCTCGCTCCGCACGTACGCCGCCGCCCAGCTGAAGAAGCGCCACGTGGAGCTGCGCCTGGGCGCGGGCGTCGAGGAGGTCTGCCGCGACTCGGTGCGCCTCTCGGACGGGACGGTGCTGCCGTCGGATCTCACGATCTGGGCGACCGGCGTCGCGCCGCACGAGGAGGTGCGCGGATGGTCGCTGCCCCTGGCCGACGACAGCCGCATCCTGGTCGGCCAGGACCTGCAGGTGGTCGGGCTGCCCGGGGTGTTCGCCGCGGGCGATGTCGCCCGGACGCCGCAGGACTTCCCGCAGTTGGCCCAGCCGGCGATCCAGGGCGGCGAGCACGTCGCGCGTCAGATTCTGCGACTGCTCGGCGGCGAGGCGACGGAGCCGTTCGTCTACTACGACAAGGGGCAGCTCGCGATCATCGGACGCCGCTCGGCGGTCGGGGAGGTCCCCGGCGTGGCGAACCTGCCCGTCCTCCACCGCCTCGGCATCCTGAAGCGCGTGCCGCTCCTGCGGAAGGTCATTCCGCTCACCGGTCGCCTGGCGTGGTCCGCGTGGCTGTTCGTGCACATCACGAGCCTCCTCGGCCCGCGCAACAAGCTCCAGGTGATGGTGGGCCTCGCCGCCCGCTACGGGATGCGTCTGCACCGCACGCCGGTGCCGATCGTGGGCGACGTCCCCGCCATCCGGCCGCCGAAGCCCCCGCGTCCCGACGCCCCCTAGCCCCCGCGTCCCGACGCCCCGCGCCGCCGCCCCCGCGCCCCCGCGCCAGCGCCCCCGCCCCCGTCCTGCCG
>NZ_JAFLHG010000018.1 GCF_018717645.1 Microbacterium flavum | reverse complement strand
GTGCAGTAGCATGGTTGTGTCCTGGAGGTGTTCATATATTGTTTTTGTGTTGATTATAAGGAAGAAGGCCGACCGTGGTTTGTTTCGGTGTGGTGGGGGCCGGCAATTGTGTAGAGGGGGGGGGGGGGGGCGGGGGAGTGGGGGTATGGGGGGGGGAGGGGCGGGCACAAGAGGCAGAAACGGGGGGTGTCGCGGGATGGGGCGCGCGCCTAGGGTGAGCGCATGGCCTCCGAGCGCATCACTCTGACCGTCCCGGGCCCGGATGGCGACCGCGAGGTGTCGCTGTCGAGCCCGAGCCGGGTCATCTGGCCGGAGGCGGGGATCACCAAGCGCGAGCTCGCCGAGTACGCGATCGCCGTGTCGGAGCCGTTCCTGCGCGCCAACGGACATCGCCCGGTGTCGCTCGAGCGCTTCCCCGACTCCGTCGCGGGGGAGAGCTTCTTCTCCAAGAACCCGCCCAAAGGCGCGCCCGACTACGTGCACGAGGTGATGTGCACGTACAACAGCGGCCGCCGGCATCCGCAGGTCGTCCTCGACGAGGCCGCCGCCATCGTCTGGGCAGTGCAGATGAACACGGTCGTCTTCCATCCGTGGGCCTCGCTCGCCGCAGACACGGACGATCCGGTGGAGCTGCGGATCGACCTCGACCCTCAGCCGGGGACGGACTTCACCGATGCCGCCGCGGTGGCGCCCGCCCTCCGGGAGGTCCTCCGCGAAGCGGGGCTGGAGGCGTGGCTGAAGACGAGCGGCAACCGCGGCATCCACGTGTTCTGCCCGATCGCGCCCGAGCACGAGTTCCTCGATGTGCGCCACGCCGTCATCGCCGCCGGGCGCGAGCTCGAGCGGCGGATGCCCGACCGGGTGACCACGGCGTGGTGGAAGGAGGAGCGAGGCGAGCGCGTGTTCGTGGACTTCAACCAGGCGAACCGCGATCGCACGATGGCGGGTGCCTACAGCCCGCGCGCCCTGCCCGGTGCGACGGTCGCGACACCGATCACGTGGGAGGAGCTGGAGGCGGGCGTCGACCCCGCCGCCTTCACGGTGCGGACGGTGCCGACGCGCCTCGCCGAGATCGGCGACCCGTGGGAGGACCTGCAGGCCCACCCCGGCCGGATCGACACCCTGCTCGAGTGGTGGCAGCGCGACCTCGATGCGGGGCTCGGCGAGCTCCCGTTCCCCCCCGAGTTCCCCAAGATGCCCGGAGAGCCGCCGCGCGTGCAGCCGAGTCGCGCCCGCAGGCCCAACTGATCAGGAGGCGGGCTCCACGGTCACCGGACCGTGGCCCGCGACGAGGGCGCGCTCGTCGGTGCGGTGCTTTCGCCGCGCCCAGCGCGCCGGGGTGGACGGCCCGTCCCACACCTGGATGATGCCCCACGCGGTCGCCGTCAGCGGCACCGCGAGGACGGCACCCACGATCCCGCCGAGCACGGTGCCCGCGGTCAGGGCGATGAGGACGACGAAGGCGTGCAGCTTCATCGAGCGGCCCATGAGCACCGGCTGCAGGAAGTTGCCCTCCAGCTGGTTCACGAGCACGACGACACCGACGACGAGGAGGGCGACGACCCAGCCGTTGGCGACGAGGGCGACGAGGGCCGCGAGGATGCCGGCGAGGGTCGCTCCGACGAACGGGATGAACGCGAGCAGGAAGACGAGCACCGCCAGGGGGAGCGCGAGAGGCACCTGGAGGATGAGGAGGCCGATGAGGATGCCGAGGGCATCCACCGCCGCGACCGATGCGGTCCCGCGGACGTAGGAGCCGAAGACGCTGACCGTCTTGGAGCCGATGCGGACGGCGCGGGCGTACTTCTCGCCCTCGAAGGGGCGCAGCGTGAACGCCCACATCTGCGGACCGTCCTTGAGGAAGAAGAAGAGGACCACGACGAGGAGGATGAATCCCGTCACGAATGAGGCGACCGCGCTCACCCCGGCGATTGCGCCCGATCCGAACTGCGCCGAGGTGAGGAAGTCGGTCGCGGAGTCGATCCACTCGTCGATCTGGGCCTGGTCGATCGAGAACGGCAGGGTCGACACCCACGACATGAGCTGATCGAAGCCCTGCTGCGCCTTGGCGGCCAGCTCCTCCCACTGCCCGCGGACGGCGGCGACGATCAGCCAGCCGATGCCGGCGAAGATGGCCACGATCGTCAGCAGCACCATGAGCGTCGCACCGAGCGGGGGGACGCCCTTCCGACGCAGCCACGCCATCACGGGCGCGAAGGCGCAGGCGAGGATGAGGGCCAGCAGCAGCGGGATCACGACCACGGTGAGCTGGCGAAGACCGAAGATGAGCCCCGTCGCCACGGCGACGACGAGGATGATCTGGAGCGACCGGATGGCGAGGCTCCCGAATCCGTCCTGCCAGAGGGACGCGGGCTTTCCGCTGGGCGCGACCCGGACGGGGTCGTCGTTCGCGGTGCCGCGGACGGCGAGAGGGGCGGAGGAGCGGAAGAGTCCCATCCTTCGACGCTAACGGCTCCGGGCCGCCCGTGCGAAGCCTTGACAGGCCGCCAGGCGCCACCGCACGGGCCGGGCTCAGCCCCCGGGTCGCGTCCATTCCCGCTCGGTGAGGACCCGTGCCACGGTGAGTCCGATCGCGAGCGCGACGACGACGAAGACCGCGGTGAGGCCGCTCTGGATCGCGGCGAGGGTGTCGCCGGCGATCACCCCGGTGATCGCCCGATACGCGGCGGCACCCGGCACCATGATGAGGACGGCGGGGACGGTGAGGGTCACGCGGGCCGCGCGAAGTCGATCGCCGAAGAGGAAGGCGCCGGCGCCGACCGCGAACGCGGCGACCGCCGCGGCGAGCGGGGGCGTCGCCCCGGCATCGACGAGAGCCAGGCGGCCGACGCCCGCAACCGCGCCCAGCGCGGCCGCGGTCAGCGCGATCGCGGGCGGGGTGTCGAAGAGCACGGCGAAGCCGAGAACGCCGACGAACCCCGCGAGGAGGCGCACGACCGACAGCAGGGGCTCGTCGAACACGGGGGAAGCCGTCTGCGAGACCGAGGTGTGGAAGAGTGCCGCGACGCCCCAGACGGCGGTTCCGGTCGCGAGGAGGAGGAGCGTCGCGTAGACGACCCGCGCGATTCCCGCGTTCAGATCGAGTCGGGCGAGGTCGAGGGCGCCGGTGACGAGGGGGAACCCCGGGACCAGGTAGAGGACGGCGCTCGTCATCGCGGCATCGTGCTGGGCGCCGGGGGCTCCGAGTGCGGCGAGGAGCGCCGTGGCGCCGAGGTAGACCAGGAGCGAGGTGCCGGCCGCGACGAAGACCACGAGGAAGTCGTTCGTGCGGAGCCGCGCGAGGCGCATGCGGACGAACTGCCCGGCGCCCGCCGCGATGCCGACCGCGAGGAACTCCTGCCATCCGCCGTTGCCCAGCAGGGCGAAGGCCGCGCACGCGAACGCAGCGCCGAGGACGCGCAGGATGTCGGGGTACCGCCGGGGCCGCGCGGCGATCGCATCGAGGTCGCGCTGGAGCTGCGGTGCGCTGGTCCCGGGCCGGAGCGAGGAGGTGAGGCGCTTGATCTCCGTGAGCCGGTCGGCGTCGATCGCCGGACGGCGGATCTCGGCGACCCGGGTCCGGAAGAGCGGCCCGCGGCTCGCGGTCGCCACGATGTCCGTCATGCCGACGCGCGTGTGGAGCTCCTCGATCCCGAGCGCGTGGGCGGCGCGCTCCATGCTGTCGCGGACGCGCGCCGACGATCCGCCGGCGCCGAGCATCATCGCACCGAGGCGCATCACCGCGTCGGTGCGAGCGATGAACTGCACCGGTTCCAGGCGCAGCTCGCTGGTCGCTGACGCGTCGGATGCCTCGGCCATGCCTTGATCCTGGCACCCGGCGGCCCTCCTCGCACGCCGGCGATTTTCACGGCCCGACCGGGCGTGGCGCGCGGTCGGACGCCGATATCGTCGGCGTCATGGAGGAGGGCATCAGCCCCCTTCGCCACTCCGGGCCCGCATGGCCGGCCGCCGCAGTCCGGCGCCGATGCGGGCCCGTGGTGTGTCCGGACGGCGCACGGCGCACCCGCCCGACCCGCGCGCGATCAGGCGAGGACGTCCGCCAGGTCGTACGCGGTCACCGTCTCCAGCTGGTCGTACGTGCAGGAGCGCGGCTCGCGGTCGGCGCGCCACCGCGCGAACTGGACGGTGTGGCGGAACCTGCTCCCTTCGAGCTGGTCGTATCGCACCTCGAGCACGCGCTCGGGGCGCAGCCGCACGAAGGAGGTGTCCTTGCCCGCGGCGGCGAATCGTGAGCGCTCTCCGTCGCCGTGCAGCGTGCGGCCGTCGGCATCCGTCTCGACGAGCGGGGCGAGCTCGTCGACGAGTTCGCGCCGCCGGACGTCGCTGAAGGCCGAGACCCCGCCCACCTGGTGCAGCTCCCCGGCCTCGTCGTAGAGCCCGACGAGGAGCGAGCCGACCCCCGCGCCGCTCTTGTGGACGCGGTAGCCCAGGGCGACGACGTCGGCCGTGCGGGCGTGCTTGATCTTGAGCATCGTGCGCTTGCCGGGGCTGTAGGGCTGGGCCAGCGGCTTCGCGACGACGCCGTCGAGGCCCGCGCCCTCGAATCGGGCGAGCCACTCTCGCGCGAGCGCGGGGTCGGTCGTCGTCCGGGTGAGGTGGAGAGGAGTCGGAACGGAGCGCAGCAGGTCCTCGAGCTCTGCCCGCCGCACCGAGAACGGCTCGTCCCGCAGGTCGCGATCCCCGCGCGCAAGGAGGTCGAACGCGACGAATCGGGCGGGAGTGTCGGCGCTGAGCAGCGCGACCCGCGACGCGGCCGGATGGATCCGCTGCGACAGCGCCTCCCACGACAGCCGCTCGGCGCCGCCGGGCTGCGGGAGGGCGACGATGATCTCGCCGTCGATGAGGCACGGTTCGGGAAGGAGTCTCGCGAAGGCGGCGACGAGCTCGGGGAAGTAGCGGGTGAGCGGCTTCGCACCGCGCGAGCCGATGACGACGCCGTCCGGTCCGGTGCCGTCGGAGGAGACCAGCGCGCGGAACCCGTCCCATTTGGGCTCGTACGACAGTCCGCCGGGCACCGCGGCGGGGTCGGGGATCGCGGGGACCGCCTTCGCGAGCATCGGTGCGGGAATCTCGTACACGCTGTCATCCTGCCGCGGGGGCGTCCGGGGCGCTACCGGGCGGTGGGGGATCAGCCGCGCGAATGACACCGAGTATCAGCTAAACTGACTCGCAGTCTCACTCCGGTCCTCTGTCGGACCGGTCGCACCCCGAGGGAGCTCCCATGGCCATCGACTATCAGCCGCCGACATCCGACTACGCGTTCCTCTACCGCGAGGCGTTCGGCACCGACATCGTCGCGCGCGCGACCGGCGGGGAGCTCACCGCCGAGGACGCCGCGGATGTGATCGCCGGCGCGGGGGAGTTCGCGGCGTCTGTTCTCGCCCCCCTTCAGAGCATCGGCGACCGCGAGGGGGCGCGGCTGGTCGACGGGCAGGTCCATCTGCCGGACGGATTCGCCGAGGCCTACCGCGCCTTCGCCGACGCGGGCTGGGTGAGCGCCGAGGCGCCCGCATCGGCGGGAGGCGACGGCCTGCCCGGCTCGATCCGCGCGGGGCTCGGCGAGATCTGGAACGCGTCGAACGCGGCGTTCGCCCTGTGCTGGCTGCTGACGGCGGGACAGATCCATGCGCTGGATGCCGCGGCGTCGGACGAGCTGCGCGAGACGTTCCTCACGAAGCTCGTCTCGGGCGAGTGGACCGGCACGATGAACCTCACCGAACCGGCGGCGGGCACCGACCTCGGCGCCATCCGGACGACGGCGACGCCGCGAGGCGACGGGAGCTGGTCTGTCAAGGGTCAGAAGATCTTCATCACGTGGGGCGACCACGACGTGGCCGACAACATCGTGCACCTCGTCCTGGCCCGCACCCCCGATGCGCCGGACGGTGCCAGGGGGCTGTCCCTCTTCGTCGTGCCGAAGTTCCTCGTGAACGCCGACGGCTCCCTCGGCGATCGGAACGGCGTGGAGACCGTCGCGATCGAGCACAAGCTCGGCATCCACGGTTCGCCCACGTGCGTCCTCAGCTATGAGGACGCGACCGGATACCTCGTGGGCGAGGTGGGGGGAGGCCTGGCCGGGATGTTCGTCATGATGAACTCCGCGCGCACCGGCATGGGGTTCCAGGCCACCGGGATCGCGGACCGCGCACTGCAGCAGGCCGAGGCGTATGCCGCCGGACGCATGCAGGGCCGCGTGCTCGAACGCGACGCCGATGCGCCGATCGCCGAGCACCCCGACGTCCGCCGCCTCCTGCTGTCGATGCGCAGCGACGTCTTCGCGATGCGGGCCCTCAGCGTCCACGTCGGAGACCTGTTCGACCAGGCCGAGGCCTCGGGGGATGCCGCCACGCTCGCGCTCGCGGAGTTCTTCGTCCCGATCCTGAAGGGGTGGGCGACCGAGGATGCGGTCACCCTCACGAGCGACGCGATCCAGGTGCACGGCGGGATGGGCTTCATCGAGGAGACCGGCGCCGCGCAGCATTACCGCGATGCGCGCATCATGCCGATCTACGAGGGGACCACGGCGATCCAGTCGAACGACCTCATCGGTCGCAAGGTGATCCGCGATCGCGGCGCCACGGCCGAACGCCTGTTCGCCCAGGTCGATGAGACGATCGCGGCGCTCCGCGCCGCGGCAGGCGATCAGCCGCAGGGCGCGGCGGCGCAGCCCGCCACGCGTGCCGCCGATCGCCTCGAGCGCGCCGTGGCATCCGCGCGCCGGGCCACGGCGGACATCGTGGGCTTCGCCGGATCGCCGCGCGACGCCCACGCCGTGAGCGTGCCCTACCTCATGCTCCTCGGCGTGCTCGCGGGCGGGTGGATGCACGGGCTCGCGGTCGTCGCGGTCGCCGCGCACACGGCGCCCGACGACGCGGACGGCGCGCGGCTCACCGCCGCCGACTTCTACGGCGCGCATCACCTGCCGCGCGTGCACGCCCTCGCCGAGACGGTCGCCTCCGGCGAGACGCTCTGAGTCGGCGTCAGAGGGCGTCGCGCATGCGACGGGCGACCTCGGCCGACGGCATCCGCCGCGGGAAGGTCGCCACGACGACGTCGTCGGCCCGAGCGTCCTCGCCGTCGGGGTGCACGCCGAAGCGGTGGAGCAGACCCTCGTAGGCGTCGGTGAGGACGCTCTCGGACACGTCGTCGGTGCCCCGCAGCAGGCGTCGCAGCACGTGATTGTGAACGGCGGTGACGGCGGCGGCGAAGGCGACCGAGTCGATCGGGTCGAGGCCCGGCAGCGCACCGCGCAGGTAGTCGTCGAACAGGCGCTCGTACTGGAACACCGTCACGATCTCGCGCTCGCGCAGCGCCGGGACCTGCCGGACGACGGCGTAGCGGCGCCGGGCGAGATCGGGCTCGGCGGCGAAATGGCGGAAGACTTCGACGGATGCCGCGCACGCCGCCGCCCACGGGTTCTCCTGCGGGTCGCGTCGCGCGTCGGCCAGGAACTCGCGCAGCTGCGCGAGCAGGACGTCGTGGTCGCTGAAGACGACGTCATCCTTCCCGCCGAACTGCCGGAAGAACGTGGAGCGCGACACGCCCGCCGCCTGCGCGATCTGCTCGACCGACGTGGCCTCGAAGCCCTGCGCGACGAAGAGGTCGAGCGCCGCGGCGACCACGGCGTTGCGGGCGGACGTGGGAGCGGCCTTCTCCCGAGCGGCATCGGTCATAGCCCGAGCCTACGGCGTGCCGCGCCCCTGGCGACCGGCGCCGCGCGGCGGCCCCCGAGCGGGTCGGGGCACTCAGGCGCACGTATTAGGCTGGGGGATTGGTCGATCTCTCGACATCGAGATTTCTCCGACCCGCGAAAACCCGGGGCACGCCCCCGAAAACCCACAGTCGCCCAGCGAAGGATTGCACGTGGATCTCTACGAATACCAGGCACGAGACCTGTTCGAGAAGTATGAGGTGCCGGTGCTTGCCGGCATCATCGCCGACACCCCTGAGGAGGCGAAGGCGGCCGCGGAGAAGCTCGGCGGTGTCGTCGTCGTCAAGGCGCAGGTCAAAGTCGGCGGCCGCGGCAAGGCCGGTGGCGTGAAGGTCGCGAAGACCCCCGAGGATGCCTACGAGGCCGCGAAGGCCATCTTGGGCCTCGACATCAAGGGCCACGTCGTCAAGCGCGTCATGGTCGCCGCGGGCGCGCAGATCGAGAAGGAGTTCTACTTCTCGGTGCTGCTCGACCGCGCGAACCGCTCCTACCTGAGCCTCTGCTCGGTCGAGGGCGGCATGGAGATCGAGCAGCTCGCCGTGGAGAAGCCCGACGCGCTCGCCAAGATCGAGGTCGACCCGCTGACGGGCATCGACGCGGCGAAGGCCCTCGAGATCGCCAAGGCAGGCGGCTTCGATGACGAGCTCGCCCCGAAGGTCGCCGACGTCTTCGTCAAGCTCTACAATGTCTACAAGGGCGAAGGCGCGACCCTCGTCGAGGTCAACCCGCTCATCCAGGATGCCGCGGGCAACATCGTCGCCCTCGACGGCAAGGTCTCCCTCGACGACAACGCCACCGAGGTGCGCCACCCCGAGCACGAGGAGCTCGAGGACAAGGATGCCGCCGACCCTCTCGAGGCGAAGGCCAAGGCGTCCGGCCTCAACTACGTCAAGCTCGACGGCCAGGTCGGCATCATCGGCAACGGCGCGGGCCTCGTGATGTCGACGCTCGACGTCGTCGCGTACGCCGGCGAGAACCACGGCGGCGTGAAGCCGGCCAACTTCCTCGACATCGGCGGCGGCGCCTCGGCGACCGTCATGGCCGCGGGCCTCGACGTCATCCTCGGCGATGAGCAGGTCAAGTCGGTCTTCGTCAACGTCTTCGGCGGCATCACCTCGTGCGTGGCCGTCGCGGAAGGCATCGTGAAGGCGCTGGAGATCCTCGGCGACACCGCGACCAAGCCGCTCGTCGTCCGGCTGGACGGCAACCAGGTCGAGGAGGGTCGCGCGATCCTCGCCGCCGCGAACAACCCCCTCGTGACCCTCGCTGCCGGTATGGACGAGGGCGCCGATAAGGCCGCCGAGCTGGCGAACGCCTGATCCCTCGACGAGCTCAGGAACCGGAACAGGACTAAAACAATGTCTATCTACCTCAACAAGGACTCCAAGGTCATCGTCCAGGGCATCACCGGCGGCGAGGGCACCAAGCACACCGCGCTGATGCTGAAGGCGGGCACGAACGTCGTCGGCGGCGTCAACGCCCGCAAGGCCGGCACCACCGTCTCGCACGTCGACAAGGACGGCACCCCGGTCGAGCTCCCCGTGTTCGGCTCCGTCGCCGAGGCGATCGAGAAGACCGGCGCCGACGTGTCGATCGCCTTCGTGCCGCCCGCGTTCACGAAGGATGCCATGGTCGAGGCCATCGACACCGACATCCCGCTCCTCGTCGTGATCACCGAGGGCGTGCCCGTCGGCGACAGCGCCGAGGCCTGGGCCTACGCGAAGAGCCGCGGCAACAAGACCCGCATCATCGGCCCGAACTGCCCCGGCATCATCACGCCGGGGGAGGCGCTCGCCGGCATCACGCCCGCCAACATCACCGGCAAGGGCCCGATCGGCCTCGTCTCGAAGTCGGGCACCCTGACCTACCAGATGATGTTCGAGCTGCGCGATCTCGGCTTCTCGACCGCCATCGGCATCGGCGGCGACCCGATCATCGGCACGACGCACATCGACGCGCTCGAGGCGTTCGAGGCCGATCCGGAGACGAAGGCGATCGTCATGATCGGCGAGATCGGCGGCGACGCCGAGGAGCGGGCGGCGGAGTACATCAAGGCGCACGTGACGAAGCCGGTCGTCGGCTACGTCGCCGGCTTCACGGCCCCCGAGGGGAAGACGATGGGCCACGCCGGCGCCATCGTGTCCGGCTCGGCGGGCACCGCGCAGGCCAAGAAGGAGGCCCTCGAGGCCGCCGGCGTCAAGGTCGGGAAGACCCCGTCCGAGACGGCCGCCCTCATGCGCGAGATCATCACCGCGCTGTGACGCACTGATCGGGACAGATCGACGAAGGGGCTGGATGCCATGGCATCCAGCCCCTTCGTCGTGAGCGCCCGGTGACGAGCGCCGGGCCGATCAGACCGCCGTCGGGCCGTGCGAGGCAGCGCTCGGCTGCGGGGGCCGGGTGAGCGCGTCGGCGAGCTGCGAGTCGACGTCGGTGAAGGCCTGGACGAACGCCTGGGCCTCCTTCTGCAGGGAGCCGACCTGCTCGACGAGCTCCCTGCGCCGGTCATCCCACTTGGCGGCGAAATCGGTGCTCGCAGACGCCAGCGACTCGACGGGGATCGCATCGGCGAGGGAGTCGGCGTCCGCCTGCGCCGACCCCAGACGCTGCACGATCGACTGCAGATTCGTGGACACCATCTCGACCTGATCCAGATCGACCTTCAGGCGTGCGGCCATGCTCTTCTCCTTCGTTTCAGTCGGCGGTGCCGATGGCGCGGGCGAGGCCGTCGTAGTCGGGGCGCAGGGCCTCGAAGCGGGCGAGGTCGAAGTCCCCGACGATCATCAGCACGTCCCGCTCGTCGATGCGCCACGCCCAGTGGGTGACGACGCTGATCGTGCCGTCCTCGTCCTGGATGTGACGCGTCGCGGTGAGCCCCGGACCGAGCCGCCCGCCGGTGAACGGCTCGGCGATCACGGGTCGGGTCGCGCGGGGGTCGCCCACCCCCACGAGCGAGGCGAGCTCGGCGTCGGTGCGCGCCGGCAGCTCGTAGATGCTGGCGATCCCGATCGCCTCGTGCGGGCGCGACAGGTAGGCGAAGCGATGCTCCTCGTCGTCGACGCTCCGCGACATCCCCTCGACAGTGGCGGTGAGCCATTCCCGCATCGATGCGTCGTAGCCGTAGGCATCGGAGAGGGCACCCACGAGCGCGCTCGACCACTGCTCGAGGGAGGCGAAGCCCTCCCAGGGCCATTCGGCGGGCACGTACACCCACAGATCGTGGTCGAAGTCGACGTGCAGCGTCATGGGCGGGCCTCCGGCCGGTCGGTGTCGGTGTGCGTGCCCGCAGGGTCGAACGTCACGGCATCCAGCATCGTCGTGAGCAGCAGCGTGAGGGCATCGGTCACGGGTGCGTAGTCGGGATCGGCGTCGCCGGTGATCGAGGCGAAGGCGACGAGGTAGCCCTCGCCGTGCACCCAGGTGTAGTCGAGGGTGCGCAGGAGCACGAGCTCTCCGGGGGCCGCGCCGTCCGGGATGACGGCATCGACGATGTGGCGCCGGGCCGCTCCCGCATCGGTGTCGACGGGCTCCCCGACGGTCGGCAGCGATGGCGCTCCGGTCCCCGGCGATACGGCGCTGAAGGCGATCGAGGTGGACACCGGGACCTCCCAGGGGCGCCCGAGCGGCAGCGCGACGGCGAAGGCTCCCGCACGGAACGCCTCATCGAGCTGCGCCTGCAGAGCGCGTTCGAGCTCGCGCGCGAACGGCGTGATCGAGTCGCGCGGGCCGAGAGTGCGCACGGAGGCGAAGGTGCGGTGCACCGTCGGCGCATTGTCCGCGGCGACCGGAAGGTACTGCCATCCCGGCGGCAGGATCAGTCGGGGGGACAGCGTGGGGATGACGGTCATGACGGACGCCGCGGACGCCAGAGCGTCCACGCCTCCCGGGCGAGCTCCCACCCGCCGCGGACGGCGAGCATGACCACCGCGAGCAGCCACGGGGCACCCGCCCACAGGACGACCATGAGCTGGGGGCCGCCGTACGCCCCCGCACACATGAGCGTGATGCTCAGCCCGACGAAGGCGAGGACGGCGAGCTCCCATCGCGCCGGGAAGAGCCAGAGCGGGCCGGGGCGCCCCGGACCCATCGAGAGCACGGCGGCGGCGAGCATGAGCAGCGCGGGGATCCAGAGGAGCCAGAACGGCGGCTGGAAGATCGGATAGGTCTCCGAGGAGCCGAGGACACCATCCGCGGGGATATCGCCTCGCACGACCCCGATGATGCCGAGGAGGATCTGCGGGCCGAGCCCGAGGATCACCACGAGCACCATCGACCACAGCGCGGCCGTCCCGACCCGGCGCTCCCGGGCGCTGCGGGCCTTCCCCTTCCGCCGTCGGGAGGGCGGAGTCCGCCGTCGGGATGCGGGAGCGGGGAGCGTGCGCCTGCCGCTCACGAGCCGATCCGCCAGGTCGCGGCATCCTCGACGCCTTCGTACCAGTCCGCCACCGGGCCGAGAACCGCCGTCTCGTGGTCGGTGTCGCCGAAGAGGTCGAGCAGGTTCGGCAGCGCGTCTCCGAGGGCGCTGTCCACGGCCTTCGATCCCGCCGTCACGGCCGAGGCGACCCGGATCTTCAGAATCTCCTGGCGCCCGATGCCGAGGAGGATGTCGTCCAGCGGGCCGCCGGCTCCCGCCTTCGCCGACTCCGCCACCCGGAGGAAGTGCGCGTTGGTCGTGCCCTTGACGGAATTCACCTGACGCAGCCAGGTCGGGGAGGGCAGGCGCACCCTGCCGCCGAGCAGGCTCAGCCCGTTCTTGCCCTTGAGGACTCCGTTGAAGCTGCCCGTGACGACGCGGAGCGGATTGCTCGTGCCCTGCGCGGCGAGCCGGGCCACGCGGGTGCCCTTCAGCGCGGTCATGACCCCGCCGATCGTGCGGGAGGCGGCGGCGGCGACGCCCATCGTCGCCACCGCGAGCACGTCGAGGGCGAAGTCGATCCACGAGATCTGACCCGTCGCGGCGAGAACCAGCCCGAGTCCGGCCGTGATCGCCGCCGCGGCCAGTGCGAAGGGGGCCAGCACGGGGAAGAAGAAGCTGAGAATCGACAGCGCCATCGTGATCTTCTGCAGGATGCTGTGGATCGCCTTCAGGATCTCGGCGTGCTCGGCCACCCATCCGGAGAAGTCGTCCCACCAGCCGTCGTTGAAGCCATCGCCGTCCGCGGCGTCGCGCATCTTCCGGGCCGCGTCACCGCCGGACTGGCGCAGCCGCTCGGTGATGCGGTCGAAGCGCGCCTGCGCATCGGCCGCCTGCGCGGCCTGGCCGTCACGCCGCTGGGCGAGGGTCAGGAGGTGCCGGTTGAGGTCGGCGGCTTCGACGGGATCCGTCGTGCGCGCCCGCTCGTCGCGGAAGTGCGCGATCTGCCGGTCGTAGGAGGACTCGGAATGGGCGGCATCCGCGTGCTCCGCCACGAGGGCCTGCGCGTCGCGCTGCGCTGATTCGAGGTCGCCGGCGAAGGATGCCAGAGCCTCCGATGCGTCGTCGTAGCGGCCCTGCAGCGATGCGAGCCGGTCGGCGACCTTCGTCGCGTTCTCGGCGAGCTGGTCCAGAGCGTCGCTCTCGTGCTGACGGGTGTCGGCGATCGCGGTCCGAAGGCCCGCCACCGCCTCGTGGATCGCATCGGCGGTCGCGGCGAACCGAGCCGCCTTCGAGCGGATCGTCGCGGGGCTGCCCGGGATGGGGGCGACCTGCGTGGGCAGTGCGAGAGTCATGATGCTCCTTCCGCCGTCCATCGTACGGAGGCCGCGTGCGCGGTCGCGATGGGGAGAAGTCCCCATGCGGCATCCCGCGCGCAGGGACGAGTCAGCCGACGCCGAAGAGAGCCTCGATGGGTCCGCGCGCGAAGAAGAGCACGAAGCCGACTCCCACGACCCACAGGAGCGGGTGGATCTGCTTGATGCGCCCGGAGAACGCGTGCAGGACGATCCAGCTGACGAAGCCCGCGCCGATGCCGTTCGCGATCGAGTAGGTCATCGGCATGACGGTGGCGGTGAGGAAGACGGGCAGCAGGACGCGGAAGTCGGAGAAGTCGATGTTCTTGATCTGCGAGAGCATCATGGCGCCGACGAGCACGAGGGCGGCCGCTGCGACGGCGCCCGGCACGAGCGAGGTCAGCGGAGTGAAGAACATCGCGAGGAGGAAGAGCGCCCCCGTGACCACCGAGGCCAGGCCCGTGCGCGCGCCCTCGCCGATCCCCGACCCGGATTCGACGAACACCGTGGCCGACGAGGACGAGGTGCCGCCGCCGACGATCGCACCGACGCCCTCGACGACGAGAGCGGAGGTGATGCGGGGGAAGTCGCCCTTCGCATCGGCGAGGTCCGCTTCCTTCGCGAGGCCCGTCATGGTGCCCATCGCGTCGAAGAAGTTCGAGAACAGCAGCGTGAACACGAACATGATGAGGGCGACGACGCTCACCCGCTGCAGGTCGAAGCCGAAGTCGACGGCACCGACGAGGCTGAAGTCGGGGAGCGCGACGATGCCGCCCGAGAAGCCGAAGTCGAGGCCGAACGGCCAGATCGCGCTCGTGATCGCGGCGAGCAGCGTTCCCGCGACGAGCGCGATGAGGATTGCGCCACGAACGCGCAGGGAGATGAGGACGCCGCCGATGAGGAGCGTGATCACGAACAGGAGGGTCGGGATGCTGGCGACCGATCCGCCGACGCCCAGGTCGACCGGCGGGGAGGGGTTCCCGGTCGCGGTGACGAATCCTGCGTTGACGAAGCCGATGAAGGCGATGAACAGGCCGATGCCGACCGTGATCGCGAGCTTGAGCTCGACGGGGACGGCATCGAAGATCAGCTTCCGCAGACCGGTCGCCGCGAGCAGGACGATGATCACACCGTTGATGACCACGAGGGCCATGGCCTCGGCCCAGCTGACCGATCCCACGATCGAGAAGGCGAGGAACGCGTTGATCCCGAGGCCTGCCGCGAACGCGAACGGCAGGCGGGTGATGATGCCGAACAGGAGCGTCATGACGCCGGCGGTGAGCGCCGTGGAGGCGGCTACCGCGCTGCCGCTCAGGACCGTGCCCTCCACATCCGGAGTCGAGAGGATGAGCGGATTGAGGATGACGATGTAGGCCATCGTCACGAAGGTGACGATGCCGCCGCGGATCTCGGCGCCGACGGTGGAGCCGCGCTGGGAGATCTCGAAGAAGCGGTCGAGGCCGCTGGTGGGGGTCGCGGGAGACGTCGGCGTCGGTGCCGAGGGTGTGGATGTCATGGGGTCCTCCTCTGGGAAAAGGTAGTGGCTCTGCGCGCCCCGTTCGGAACGTCCACCCCCCGTAGGTAGGGTCGAAGCCGCATGAACCGCCTCCTCGTCGCCCTCCTCGCCGCCTTCGATGCCCTGATCGCGGCGGCCGTCGGCGTGGGCGCCGCGCTCGCGCCGCTCACGGTGCTGTGGGTGCTGGGCCTCGGCGGAACGGCGGATTGGGCGGCGCTGTGGCCGGCATCGGTGCGGCTGTGGCAGCTCGGTCAGCTCGTGCCGCTGCAGTTCACGCTGCCCCCCGAATACCTCACGGCGACCGGACTCCCGGCGGATGCCGCGACCTTCACCCTCTCCCTCGTCCCCCTCGCCGCGGCCGGCGCGACCGCCCTCTTCGCCGCTCGGTCGGGTGCGCGCGCGGCGCGCTCGGGCGCGTGGGCCGTCGGAGTCGCCTCGGGCGGGGTCGTCACCCTCGCGGTGGCGTGGCTGCTCTGGAGCACCTCGGCGAACCAGGTGGTGGCGGTCTCCACGGCGGCCGCGCTCCTCCTGCCCGTCGCGGTCTTCGCCGTGCCCGCGCTCCTCGGCGCGATCATCGGCGCGTGGCGCCACGGCGACGACGGCATCATCGACGCGCTGCGCATCCGCCTCGAGCACGACCCGCGGAACCGCGAGGTCGCCGAGGCCTCCGCCCGGGGCCTCGGCGTCGCCGTCCTCGGCTTCGTGGCCGTCGGGGCGTTCCTCCTCGCGGTCCTCACGATCCTGCGGGGCGGTGAGATGGTCGCCCTCTTCGAATCGGCGCATGTCGACGCGCTCGGCGCCGTCATCGTCGGACTCGCGCAGCTGGCCTACCTGCCGACGCTCGTCGTCTGGGGCGGGGCGTTCGCGGCGGGCCCCGGCTTCTCGATCGGGGCGGGCACGGCGGTCTCGCCCTCGGGGGTCGAGCTGGGCGTCCTCCCCGGCATCCCGGTGCTCGGGCTCGTCCCGACCGCCGCCTCCTCCTGGACCCTCCTTCTCGTCCTCCTCATCGTCGCGGTCGGCTTCGTCGCCGGCGCGACAGCGCGCAGGCGCCTCCTCGACGGCGGCGGGGAGCGGGATGCCGTTCCCGGCGCATTCGCCCGTGCGGTGGCCCTCGCGGTGATCGTGCTCGGCGGAGCCGGCGCGGCGGCCCTTCTCGCGATGCTCGCGTCCGGCTCGTTCGGGCCGGGACGCCTCGCCCAGACCGGGCCGTCGGCGGGGCCCGTCGCGCTCGCCGTGGGCGCCGAGCTCCTCGTCGGTGCGGCCATCGCGCTCTTCTCCCCGGTGCGTCGGGGATCGCCCGGTGACCGTGCGCCCGCTGCTGCGGCGGCACCGGCGTCGACCGCTGCCGCCGCGCCCCGGTCGACGCCGTTCCCGATCGCCGACGACGCCGAGACCGCGCCCCTGGACCCGCTCGACCTCGACCCCCTCGCCTCCTTCGGCGACTCGGACGATCACCGTCCCGCCTGACGCCGTTCCCGCCCCCCGGTAGACTTGCCGCGTGCTCACGGTCGCCGTCCTCATCTCGGGCGCGGGATCGAACCTGCGGGCGCTGCTGGACGCCGCCGCCGAACCGGGTTTCCCCGCGCGCATCGTCGTCGTCGGCGCAGACCGGGAGGCTGACGGGTTCGCCCACGCCGAACGATTCGGCATCCCGACCGTCCTGGTCCCGTTCCGCGAGTTCGAGACGCGAGACGAATGGGGCGACGAACTGCGCCGCCAGATCGACGTCTGGACGCCGGACCTCATCGTCTTGAGCGGACTCATGCGGCTGCTTCCGGAGGCCCTGGTGGATGCCTGGGCCCCGGCCCTGCTGAACACCCACCCGGCGTACCTGCCCGAATTCCCCGGCGCCCACGGGGTGCGCGATGCGCTCGCCGCCGGCGTCGCCGAGACGGGCGCGAGCGTCATCGTCGTGGACAGCGGCGTCGACACCGGCCCGATCATCGCGCAGGAGCGCGTGCCGATCCTTCCCGGCGACACCGAGCACACCCTGCACGAGCGCATCAAGCCCGTCGAGAGGCGCCTGCTGATCGACGTGGTGCGCGCGGTCGCCACCGGCGACATCGACCTCGCCGCCCGCGCGAGGGACCGGGTCGCCGATCCCCCCGCCATCGATCCCGGCGCCCACTGACCTTCCCGACACCCACCCGACGTCCCGAGCACTGGAGTCCCGCATGGCCGGCCCCACCATCGATCCCGCCCTCTACCGCGACCGCGACCTCGTCCCGATCCGACGCGCGCTCCTGTCGGTCAGCGACAAGACCGACCTGCTGCCGCTCGCGCAGGCGCTCGCCGGGGCGGGCGTCGAGCTCGTCTCCACGGGAGGATCGGCCGCGCTTCTGCGCGAAGCGGGTCTCGCGGTGAAGGACGTCGCGGAGATCACCGGATTCCCCGAGTCGCTCGGCGGCCGGGTCAAGACGCTGCACCCGAACGTGCACGCGGGCCTTCTGGCGGATCTGCGCCTCGAGGACCACGAGCAGCAGCTGGCGGAACTCGGCATCCTGCCCTTCGAGCTCGTCGTCGTGAACCTCTACCCGTTCGTGGAGACCGTGAACTCCGGCGCCACCGGCGACGCCGTCGTCGAGCAGATCGACATCGGGGGTCCCGCGATGGTGCGCGCCTCCGCGAAGAACTTCGCCAATGTCGCGATCGTCGTCTCGCCGGAGTCCTACCCGGCGATCATCGAGTCGCTCGGCCAGGGCGGCACGACTCTCAGCCAGCGACGCGAGCTCGCGGCGCGCGCGTTCGCCCACACCGCCGCCTACGACCGCTCGGTGGCGACGTGGTTCGCGGAGGAGACCCTCGAGCCCGAGGGCGACCTCCCGCAGCACCTGACGATCAAGGCGGAGCGCCTGGAGACGCTGCGCTACGGCGAGAACTCGCACCAGCGCGCCGCCCTCTACTCCCGCGTCGGCGGCCACGGGATCGCGCAGGCGACGCAGCTGCAGGGCAAGGACATGAGCTACAACAACTATGTCGATGCGGATGCCGCGCTGCGCGCCGCGTTCGACATGGTCAAGCCCGCTGTCGCCATCATCAAGCACGCGAACCCCTGCGGGATCGCGATCGCGGCCCCGCAGGCCCTCGATCCCATCGCGTCCGCGCACCTGCGCGCGCACGAGTGCGACCCCGTGTCGGCGTTCGGCGGGGTGATCGCCGCGAACCGTACCGTCACGCTCAAGATGGCGGAGAACCTGCGCGACATCTTCACCGAGGTCATCGTCGCGCCGGACTTCGAACCGGAGGCGCTCGAGGTGTTCGCGCTGAAGAAGAACCTGCGCGTCCTGCGCCTGCCCGACGACTGGCGTCAGGAGCCGATGGACGTCCGCCTCCTCTCCGGCGGGCTCCTGCTGCAGGACGCCGACCGCTTCCCGCCCGTCGTCGAGGCGCTCGTCGACGGCTGGGAGCTCGTCACCGGCGAGATGCCCGCCGACGAGGAGAAGGGCAATCTCGCCTTCGCCTGGAAGGCGTGCCGCGCCGTCAAGTCGAACGCGATCGTCCTCGCCCAGGGGTCCGCGACGGTCGGCATCGGGATGGGGCAGGTCAACCGCGTGGACTCGTGCCGCCTCGCCGTCGAGCGCGCCGGGGAGCGCGCGGCGGGGTCGGTGGCGGCATCCGACGCGTTCTTCCCGTTCGCGGACGGTCCGCAGGTGCTCATCGACGCCGGCATCCACACGATCGTCCAGCCGGGGGGATCGGTGCGCGACCAGGAGGTCATCGACGCGGCGCGGGCCGCCGGAGTGACGATGTTCTTCACGGGAGAGCGGCACTTCTTCCACTGAGCCTCCCCGGCGCCCTCCTGCTCTCTGCGTCCGCTCCGCCCGCTGCCTCCGCCTCCGCCGAGTGCGTCTGCTGCGCCCTCCGCCTCTGCCGAGTGTCCAAGACACGCGGGGAGACGGGTGGGTGCCGTGTCCGAAAACCGCGAGACGGTGCGCGTCGGGCGTGCGAGGCTGGGGTGGTGTCCGCAGCATCCCTGACCTTCGACGAGCGCTACCGCGCGATCGACGCCCGTGATGCGCGCTTCGACGGACAGTTCGTCACGGCCGTCCGATCGACAGGGATCTACTGCCGCCCCAGCTGCCCGGCACGGACGCCCAAGCCCGAGAACGTGACGTTCTACCCGACCTCGGCGGCCGCGCACGAGGCCGGATACCGCGCCTGCAAGCGATGCCTCCCCGAGGCCGCGCCCGGGTCTCCCGAGTGGAACCTCCGCGGCGACGTCGCGGGGCGGGCGATGCGGCTGATCGCGGACGGCGTCGTCGAACGCGAGGGCGTCCCGGGCCTGGCGGCGCGACTCGGATACTCCTCCCGCCACCTCACGCGACTGCTCACCGCCGAGCTCGGCGCGGGGCCCCTCGCGCTCGCCCGCGCGCAACGGGCGCACACCGCGCGGATGCTCCTGGTGTCCACCGACATGCCCGCCGCCGAGGTCGCCTTCTCCGCGGGGTTCGCGAGCGTGCGGCAGTTCAACGACACGATCGGGGCGGTGTTCGGGATGCCTCCCCTCGCCCTCCGCGCACGCCGACCGGCCGCGCCGGCTGCCGTACCGTCGCCCGGCGCGATCGACCTCCTCCTGCCCCATCGCGGTCCCCTCGACCACGCCGGCCTCTTCGCGTGGATGGCCGCGCGCGCCGTGCGCGGCGTGGAGATCGGCACGTCGGACTCCTTCGCTCGGGTCCTCCGCCTTCCCGGAGGACCCGCCTGGTTCGCCCTGCGCGTGGATGCCGGCGGGCGGATGCGCCTGCGCGCCCGGCTCGCACACCTGGGTGACCTCCCCGTGCTCGTGGCACGGGCGCGGCGCCTGTTCGACCTCGACGCCGATCCCGTCGCCGTGGATGCCGCGCTCGCCGCGCATCCGGAGCTCGCGCCGCTTGTCGCGCGGATCCCCGGCATCCGGGTGCCGGGAGCCGCCGACCCGCATGAGATGCTCATGCGGGCGATGGTCGGCCAGCAGATCACCGTCGCCGCCGCCACCACCGCTCTCCATGCACTCACCGAGGCGCTGGGGGAGCGGGTCGAGGGGTTCGAGGGTCACGATCGGCTCTTCCCCACGATGTCGGCGATCGCCGAGCGCGGCCACGAGGTCCTCCGTGGGCCGGGCGCGCGCATCCGCGCGATCACGGGTGCCGCCGCGGCGCTCGCAAGCGGGGATCTGCCGCTCACGAGCGGCGACGACGCCACGGCGCAGCGCGCCGCGCTCCTGGCCATGCCCGGCATCGGCCCGTGGACCGCCGACTACGTGCGCATGCGCGTCCTCGGCGATCCGGACATCACTCTCCCGGGGGATGTCGCCGTGCGCACCGGAGCGGCGGCCGCCGGCATCCCCGCCGACCCCCGCGGCCTCGAGGCGTGGGCGGCTCGCACCGCCCCCTGGCGCAGCTACCTCACCGCGCACCTCTGGCGCGCCGTCACCCGCCCCACCGACCCGACGACCCGACAGGGGAATTCCGCATGAGCGCCACGATCCAGACCCTGGACACCCCCGACGGGGCCTTCTCCCTCCTCGCCGACGAGGAGGGGCGCGTCCTCGCGAGCGGCTGGACCGCCGACCCCGAGGCGATCCTCGCGCGCGTGCGCACCGCTCCGGCGGCGGTGCGCGAAGGCGAGACGGATGCCGCGGACGCCGTCCGCGCCTACTACGGCGGCGACCTCGCCGCACTCGACACGGTGCGCGTCCACCAGATCGGCACCCCGCGCCAGCTCGCCGGCTGGGCGGCGCTGCGGGAGATCGCGCCGGGGGCACCCCTCACGTACGCCGAGTTCGCCGCCGCGCTCGGCTCCCCGGCCGCGGTGCGCGCGGCCGCCTCGATCTGCGCGAAGAACGCCCCCGCCCTGTTCGTGCCCTGCCACCGCGTGCTCCGCACCGGCGGCGCTCTCGGGGGCTTCGCCTGGGGGCTCGACGTCAAGCGGGCCCTGCTCGCGCGGGAGGCCGCCGCGGCCCGATGAGCCAGCCGGGCCGGGCTCGCTGAGCCCGCCACGGATCGGGTGTTGCGTTCAGCGAACGCCCAGGGATACTCTGGAGGGCTGTCGCCGTGATCCGGCGCCGGCCCCCGCTCACCGAACCTGGAGGAACTCATGTCCACGGCAATCGTCTTCACGAAGCCCGTCGTCCTCCGCCCGTTCGCGGCCGGGTCGAACCGGGGCTAGCGCGACCGCCCACCTCCTCGGCGGCATACTCCCGCCGCGCATCGCGTTCCTCCCCTCAGGGCCCCTGAGGACATCCTGAGAGACCGGACATCCGGCACTCGGGCTCTCCGTTCTCCGCGCTCTCACGCGCCCCCGACTCCGCCGGTCGTCCGTTCCGGCATCCGCTCCACCCCCCCGCAAGGATCATGACTTCTTCGACCGAGAGACACTCCCCGCTTTCCACGCCGCGCGCCCTCGCGCGGCTCTACCCGTTCGCCAAACCGGTCGTGCCACGCCTCGTGCTCGGGGCGACCAGCGCCCTCGTCGCCGCACTGCTGGCGCTGTCGATCCCGCTCGTGCTCGAGGTTCTCGTGCAGGGGCCGATCGCCTCGGGTGACGTCAGCGCGCTCGCGTGGGGGGCGGGGCTCATCCTCCTCCTCGGCCTGCTCGAGGCGCTCATGGTGTGGCTGCGCCGATGGTTCGTGCTGTCCCCCTCGACGAGCGTCGAGTACGACATGCGCACGGGCTTCTACGAGCGCCTGCAGCGGCTTCCGGTCGCATTCCACGACCGCTGGCAGTCGGGCCAGCTGCTGAGCCGGATGATGCAGGACATCAGCATGCTGCGGCGGTGGATCGCCTTCGGCGTCGTGCTGCTGGTCGTCAACGTGCTGACGATCCTCGTCGGCATGGTGCTGCTGTTCCGCTGGCACTGGGCGCTCGGCCTCACCTTCCTGATCGTGTGCGCGCCGCTGTGGTACGCCGGCTACCGCTTCGAGAAGACCTACGGCGGTCTTGCGCGCCAGAGCCAGGATCAGGCCGGCGACCTGGCGACCTCGGTCGAGGAGAGCGTCCACGGCATCCGCGTGCTCAAGGCCTTCGGCCGTGGCAAGCACGCGCTCGTGAAGTTCACGCGTCAGGCCGAGACGCTGCGCGAGACCGAGCTGAACAAGGCGCGTGCGATCGGGTGGATCTGGTTCTGGCTCGTGCTGCTGCCCGACATCGCCTTCGCGCTGTGCCTCGGCGTCGGCATCGTGCTGCAGCAGACGGGTCAGCTGCAGGTGGCCGAACTCGTCGCGTTCTTCGCCATGGCGACGGTGCTGCGGTGGCCGATGGAGTCGATCGGCTTCCTCTTCTCGTTCCTGCTGGATGCCCGCACCGCGACGGACCGCATCTTCGAGGTGTTCGACGAGGAGAACACCATCACCGATCCCGAGACGCCGCAGACCGTGAGCGCGCCGCGCGGTGCACTCGCCTTCGAGAGCGTGCACTTCCGGTACCAGGACGCCCACGCCTCCGAGCGCGACCTGCTCGACGGCATCGACCTCGTGCTCGAACCGGGCGAGACGATGGCCCTCGTCGGCCTCACCGGATCGGGCAAGACGACCCTGACGACCCTGCCCGCGCGCCTCTACGACGTGACCGCCGGCCGCGTGACGATCGACGGCGTCGACGTCCGCGACCTCACGCTGCACGAGCTGCGCACGCACGTCGGCATGGCCTTCGAAGACGCGACCCTCTTCTCGCAGACGGTGCGCGAGAACGTGCTGCTCGGCCGCGAAGACCTCGACCCGGGAACCCCCGAGGCCGAGGCGGTCCTGCGCGAGGCGCTCGCCGTCGCGCAGGCCGGGTTCGTCGACGACCTGCCCGACGGCGTGGACACGGTGATCGGGGAGGAGGGCCTCTCGCTCTCGGGCGGCCAGCGTCAGCGGCTTGCGCTCGCCCGCGCCGTCGCGGCGCGTCCGGCCATCCTCGTGCTCGACGACCCGCTGTCGGCGCTCGACGTCGACACCGAAGCGCTCGTCGAGGATGCCCTCCGCCAGGTCATGTCCGATACGACGACCCTCGTGGTCGCGCACCGCCCGTCGACCGTGACGCTCGCCGACCGCGTCGCGCTGCTCGAAGCCGGCCGGGTCACCGCCGTCGGCAGGCACAGCGACCTGCTGCGCGACAGCGACCACTACCGGCACGTCATCTCGAGCCTCGAAGACGCCGAGCGACAGGCTCGGGGGCCGGGCGGACAGGCGCACGACTCAGGATCCGAACCCACCCGCTCCACTCAGGAGGTGACCTCATGAGCACGGCATCCGTCTCCGGTACCACCGGTGAAGACCGCTCCGACTACTCGCGCGAGGAATCGCGCGCGATCCGCCGGCGCTCGCTGCGCCTGCTCGGCTCACTGGTCTCGCCGCTGCGCTGGCAGCTCGTGCTGGCGGGCGTCGTGCTGGTCATCTCGACCGCCCTGCGCGTCGCCGGCCCGGCGCTGATCGCCTACGGCATCAACTCGGCACTGCCCCAGGTGATCGACGAGGGAAACTGGACCTCGACGATCGTGATCGTCGCCGTCTACCTCGTCGCCGGTATCGGGGGCGCCGCGCTGATCGGCTGGTACGCCGTCGTGGCCGCCCGCCTCACACAGGCGGTCATGCTCGACCTGCGCAAGCGCATCTTCGTGCACACGCAGCGGCTCAGCCTCGAGTTCCACGAGTCGTACACGTCGGGGCGCATCATCTCGCGGCAGACAAGTGACCTCGACTCGATCCGCGAGCTCCTCGACGGCGGCCTCAACGAGCTCGTCTCGGGCGTACTGTACGGCGGCTTCACGCTGATCGCCCTGCTGCTGATCGACTGGCGGTCGGGCGTGGTGCTCGCTGTCGCGGGGATTCCGCTGTTCTTCCTCATGCGGTGGTTCTACCTGAACTCGCAGAAGGCCTATCGCGAGTCCCGGGTGGTCAGCGCGAAGGTCATCGTCAAGTTCGTCGAGACGATGACGGGCATCCGCGCCGTCAAGGCGTTCCGCAAGGAGGAGCGGAACGACGACGAGTTCGGCGAGCTCTCGGGGCAGTACCGCGACGTCAACATGCGGTCGCTGAAGATCTTCGGGACCTTCGAGCCGGGCATGATGGCGGTCTCGGCCTTCGCCGTGGCGGGGGTCCTGCTGTGGGGCGGCATCCGCGTGGCCGACGGCGCCCTGCTGGTCGGAACCCTGCTGGCCGCCGTCCTGTACGTCCGGAACTTCTTCGCCCCGCTGCAGGAGGTCGCCTTCTTCCTGAACTCCTACCAGTCGGCGACGGCGGCGCTCGAGAAGGTCTCGGGCGTCCTCGACGAGCAGCCGACCGTTCCGGACCCCGTGGACCCCGTCGACCTCTGGGAGTCGCGTGGTCACGTCGAGTTCCGGGACGTCCTGTTCGGCTACTCGGACGAGCGCACCATCCTGCCGCACTTCTCGCTCGACATCCCCGCCGGTCAGACGATCGCCCTCGTGGGCACGACGGGCGCCGGCAAGTCGACGCTCGCGAAGCTCGTGTCGCGGTTCTACGATCCGTCGCGGGGGCAGGTCACGCTCGACGGCGTCGACCTGCGGTCGCTGCACCCGAAGGACCTCCGCCGCGCGATCGTCATGGTCACGCAGGAGGCCTACCTGTTCAGCGGCACGGTCGCCGACAACATCGCTCTCGGAAAGCCCGACGCGACTCTGGACGAGATCACGGCCGCCGCGCGCGCCGTGGGCGCGGATGCCTTCATCCAGGAGCTTCCCGACGGGTACGGCACCGACGTCAACAAGCGCGGTGGGCGCGTCTCGGCGGGGCAGCGTCAGCTGATCTCGTTCGCGCGGGCGTTCCTCGCGAACCCGGCGGTGCTGATCCTCGACGAGGCGACCGCATCGCTCGACATGCCGAGCGAGCGTCAGATCCAGGATGCGCTGCAGACGCTCCTCGCGGAGCGGACGGCGATCATCATCGCGCACCGGCTCTCGACGGTGTCGATCGCCGATCGCGTTCTCGTCATGGAGCACGGCGAGATCATCGAGGACGACACCCCCGACGCGCTCATCGCGGGCACGGGGAAGTTCGCCCAGCTGCATCGGGCGTGGCGGGAGTCCCTCGTCTGACGCCGCCCGACATCGGGATCGGAAACAGCGAACAGAATCGGATGCCTGTGCCCCCGGCATCCGATTCTGTTGCTCTTCACCGATTCCGCGCGGGACGGCGGGTGCGTCAGCGGCTCGGCAGATCGAGTCGCTGCGCAAGAGCGCGCGCGATCGCGGCCTCGACGGCGGGCCAGCTGAAGACGACCTCCGCGTAGGAGAAGCGCAGCACCCGATAGCCGAGGGCCATGAGAGCGCGATCGTGCGCGAGGTCGCGG
The DNA here is from genome assembly GCF_018717645.1 of Microbacterium flavum. GTDB lineage: Bacteria > Actinomycetota > Actinomycetes > Actinomycetales > Microbacteriaceae > Microbacterium > Microbacterium flavum. The sequence goes on along the minus strand of NZ_JAFLHG010000018.1, from coordinate 20,478 downwards.
GTGCGATCCGCCGACGACGAGTGGTGGGCGAACCCATCGAGCTGAACGACCAGGCACTCGCCGACGAGGGCGTCGACGTCGTGACCGGCGAGGTGGACCTGCTGCCGCAGTCGAATGCCCCAGGGGCGGAGGCGGTGCGCGAAGATCGTCTCGATCCCCGACCCCGAGAGATCGGTGGCCAGTGCGGCGAGCTCGGCGGATGCCGCGCTGTGCCACGTGGTGCGTCGGAGTTCCGCGAGCGGGATGCGGTGCGCCCGGACCGCTGATTCCCACAGCACGAGCGCCTGCTCGCGGGGCAGGCAGCCGGCGACGTGTCGCAGGGTGTCGGCGACCGATTCTACGAGCTCGTAGCGGCTGCGGGGGACGAGCGGCGCGCGCCAGTGGGCCGTGATGCCGCCGCCGCTGGGGGCGTGGGCCCCGGCGGCGAGATGAAGGTGCAGACCGTCCGGCGCCCCGGAGGGGATCCACCAGCCGTGGTGACGCGCGGCGGAGACGCAGGCCAGCCGGCCGCCGGCCTGCGCTGCCGCGAGCAGGTCGGCCGGAGCATGGTCATCGGCGATCCAGTAGCGGCGCACGCGCCGGACGGCACCGTCCGTGATCGCGGCGCGCAGGCGAGAGGCGCTCGCCCCGGCGTCCAGGAGGCGCTGCCGGTGCACGATGCCTCCCGCGCGCTCGACGGCATCCGCGATGTCCATTCCCCGATTCTCACGAACCGCGGCGGCGCGCGACTGCGACGGGAGCGATCTGTGCACACGATCGCGGATCGACCTGCGGTGGAGGAGGTGATGAGGGGGCATCGGTGCCACCGCGGATCCGGAGAACGGCAACAGAATCGGATGCCTCGCCCCAGAGTCTCCGATTCTGCTGTCGGATTCCGATTTCGGGGCGAACGCGCAGGCGCCGCGCAGGCGGAGCGCGCGGGGCAGCGCAGGGTCAGAGGCGGATCTCGGCGACGACCTCGCCGTACTCCGTCTCGTCGACGGGGGAGAAGCCGACGCGGCTGAAGAAGGCCTCGGGGCCGCCCTGCCCGGCCTCGTAGATCACATCGACGCGGTCCATGCCACGTGTGCGCGCCTCTTCGAGGAGCTTCTCGACGGCGTAGCGGCCGACGCCGCGGCCCTGGTCGTCGGCGTCCACGTTGATGCGCCAGAGCACGGACCGAAAGTACTCGCGCTCGGCTTCGTCGTCGAAGTTCGCCGAGACGAACCCGACGACCTCGTCTCCGTCGAGCACGACCCGCTGCCAGGAGGTCGCGGGGTTCACGACCGCGCCGGCGACGGCGTAGCTCGTCGGTGCGATGAACGCCTCCTGGCCCGGCTTCAGGGACAGTGCGTTGACCGCGACGATGGTTGCGGCGGACAGTTCCACGAGGCGCAGCTCGGTCATGTGCACAGGCTACCCTGCCCGCCGCTGCGGTCGGCACCGACGAAAGAGGGAGAAATACGATCCGGGCCCGGCCGGTTCCCCTGTTCGGCGCTCCGCTATCGTGAGGGCGTGAGCTGGGTGCGCCGAGTGCTGGTCGTCGAGGATCAGGCCGCGCTGAGGATGCTCGTCTGCGACATGCTCGAACGCTGCGGGTGGGAGACCGCCGCGGCGGCCGACGCGGCGGAGGCCGCGCGTCTGTTCGCCGAGTTCGATCCCGATGCACTGCTCACCGACATCGATCTGGGCTCGCGACCGTCGGGTGCCGAGCTGGCCTCGATGCTGTCGGAACTGGCCCCTCACCTGGGCATCGTCTTCCTCAGCAGCTATCCGCGAGCCGCGGCGGGCGCGAAGGTGATGGGCCTCGATCGCGCGGTCTTCGTCTCCAAGCAGGACCTCGGCTCTCCCGCCGACCTCGTGGCGGCGCTCGAGGTGGCGCTGTCCACCGGGCCGGTGCCGACGCCCTCCGTGCCACCGCCGACCGATGCCCTGGGCACCCTCACCCGACACCAGCTCGAGGTGCTCGCGATGATCGCGCGGGGCTGGTCGAACGAGCAGATCGCCGAGGCGTCCGGATCGACGGTGCGTGCCGTCGAGCGCTCGGTCAGCCGTCTGTTCGAGCGGCTCGGCGTCACGGGAGACGCCGCGGTCAGCTCGAGGGTCGCGGCGGCCACCATGTACGTCGCGGCCTTCGGTCCCGCCCGATGACCCGCCTCGTCGCCGCCGTCCGCCGGGCGGTGGGCGGCGGGCGGTTCGTCTCGATGTGGAGCCTGCTCGCCGCGCTCCTTCTCTCGCCGACGCTGATGGCGCCGACGACGGGCGGCCCGCCCCTGGCCCTCCTGGTCGCGGGCATCCTGACCTGGGCGGCGATGGCCGCGGCCCTGGGCCTCCTCGCGGTCATCGAGCGCGCCCTGCGCACCCCCGCCGCGCGGGCGGGCGTCGTCCTCGCCGTCGTCACCGTCGTCGCCGCCGCGCGGCCCCTCGTGCAGGATGCCTGGCTCCGCGCGGTCGACCTCGTGCCGCCGCCGGGCTGGCAGCTCCCCTCCCGCATCGCGACGAACGTCGTGACCTGGCTCGTCGTCTTCACGACGATCGCGGTGATCGTGGACGCGCTGCGGTCCCTGCGCGAGACGAACGCGCTCCTGCGCGTGGCCGCCGGAGCGCTCGCCGACGCGGGCGACGAGGCGCGCGACTACCGCGCGCAGGCGCGGGACGCCGTCCGCCTGCGTGCGGCGGAGGTCGAGCGCGGTCTCGATGGTCTCGCCTCCGGCGGAGGTGCGGAGGCTCCGACGATCGATGCGCGGGCGTTCGCGGCCGACGTCGTCCGCCCTGCCGGCCACGCCCTCGCGGAGCTCGCCGCCGCCGAGCCGCCGACCTCGTGGCGCGCTCCGGCATCGCCTCCTCTCACGGAGCGCTCGCCGCGCCCCCGGTCCGCGCCGCACCTCCGGGCGCCGCGCCTCCGGGTCGCGCCGCGGGGAATCGTCACCGTCCTCTATCTCGCGTGCCTGCTGCCTTACGCGGTGCGAGCCACATCGGGCGGCGCGCTGATCACGGGCGCCGCGGTCGCCGTCATCGGCGGCGCGCTCATGGATGCCGTGTGCCGTCTCCGCCGCGTGCGACGGCGGGTCGCGGTGTTCCTCGCCGGCGCCGTGGGGTGCGGGGGAGCGCTGAGCCTGATCGCCGCCGCCTCCGGTGCTCCGCCGCTGCAGGCGGCCGTCCCTGCGATCGTGTACACGCTCATCGCGCTCGCCATGGCCGCGTGCGCCGGGACGATCCATGCGCTGCAGGTCGATCAGCACCGGCTCTCGGGGGTCATCGCCGCCGAGCAGCGGACGGCGCGTGCGGGTACGCGCCCCGCGCGGGAGGCCCTGCGCGCAGCATCCGAGCTCCTGCACCGCGACGGACAGGGCCGGTGCACCGCGTTCGCGCTCGAGCATCCGCGGCCGACCGCGTCGCAGACGGATGCGCTCGTGACCGAGCTGCGCGGACTGCTCGTCCGCGTCCGCGGCGTGTTCGACGCTCCCGCCCGATCCGACGCGGTCTCACTCGACGCGCTGCTGGCGACCTGGAGCCGCATCATCGACCTGCGGGCGCACATCGACCCGGCCGCCCGTGCGCTGCTCGAGGCCGGCGCGACGGCAGCCCAGGATGCCTACGATGTCGCCGCAGAGGGCATCCTCAACGCCGTCAAGCACAGCGGGGAGCGCCGCGCGGAGGTCTTGCTGGATGTCGTCGCCACCGGTGCGGGGCCCGCGCTGCGTGTGCGCGTGCGCTCGTCCGCGCCGCTGTCTGCCGGCGCCGAGCTCCGCCCGGCATCGCACGTCCGCTCGCTCGGCGCGACGCTGCGCAGCACGTCCGAAGGGGCCGTGCTGGAGGCGCTCATCCGCGTGGACGCGCCCGCCCGCGACGGTTCTGTCGTGTCAGCCGAACATCCGGTCTGAAGCCTCCTCCGGCGCTCCTAACGTCGTCGTCATGGCCCGGGGACACCCTCCGGAGCCGGACACGAAACGGATGAACGCCATGAACGCTCTCAGCCAACTCCTTCCCCTCGCCGTCGGAATCCTCATCTCGCCGCTGCCCATCGTCGCCATCGTCGCGATCGTGCTGTCGGCCCGAGGACGTAAGGCGGCTCCCGCCTTCACCGCGGCGTTCGCGGCGGTCACCCTGGCCTTCATCGCCCTCGGCGCGCTCTCCAGCGCCGGCGCCTCCGCGGCATCCGGAACGCGGGACGGCAGCAAGGTCGTCGTCCTCGTCCTGACCATCGCGCTCACTGCGGGGTTCGCCGCGATGGCGCTCGTCAGCTGGCTCACCCGGCCCCGCGCCGGCGCCCCCGCGAAGACCCCCGGGTGGCTCTCCGCGATCGACAGCATCACCCCTGCGCGCGCCGCCGGGCTCGGGCTCGTCATGGCCGCGACCAACAGCAAGAACATCCCCCTCGAGCTCAAGGGCGGATCCCTCATCGGGGCCGCCCACGTGCCCCCTCTGATCGCGGCGCTCCTGTGCCTCGCGGTCGCCTTCGTGGGTGTCCTCGCGCTCGTCATCCCCACGCTGCTCGCCGCGACCGGTTCCGCCCGCGTGGCCGCGGGTCTTGACCGAGTGAAGACCGAGATGATGGCGCACAACGCGATTATCATGACCGTCCTGTTCGCCATCCTCGCCGCGAATGAGGGCGCCCACGTCCTCCACCAGCTCGCCTGATCCCGCCCCCCCGACCTCACCTGATCCCACGACGGAGACCGCCATGTCCCACTCGACTCCCCCCTTCGCGTCCACCCCCGCGTCCGTTCCCTGCATCGCCTCCGCCCCGGCCGGCACCTTCCGCGGTGTCGCCGCCGCGGGAGTGCGCGTGTGGCGCGGCATCCCCTATGCCGAGTCGACGGGGGGAGAGGGGCGCTGGCGCGCCGCCCAGCCCGCGCGCGTCGCCGACGGCGAGGTGGATGCCACCGCCTACGGCCCCGTCTGCCCTCAGCCGATCAACCCCGCCGTGCCCCTCGGCGAGCACACCGAGATGGACGAAGACTGCCTGTCGCTCACCGTGTGGGCTCCCGACACCGACGCCGATGCCCCTCGGCCCGTCATGGTGTGGATCCACGGCGGCGCGTACACCTTCGGCTCCTCGAGCCAGCCCCTCTACGACGGGGTCTCGCTCGTCTCGCACGGCGACGTCGTCCTCGTGACGATCAACTACCGCCTGGCGGCATTCGGCTTCCTCGATCTCGCCGCCCTCCTGCCGGACGCGGGGTTCGACCGGAACCTCGCCCTCGGCGACGTGCTGCTGGCCCTCCGCTGGGTGCAGGAGAACGTGCGCGCCTTCGGCGGCGACCCCGAGCGCGTGACCGTGTTCGGGGAGTCGGCCGGGGGCGGCCTCGTCACGACGCTGCTGGCGACGCCCTCCGCCGCCGGGCTGTTCCACCGGGCGATCGCGCAGTCCTCGCCCGCCTCGAGCGTCTATGGCAGCGACCGTGCCCGCGACGTCGCCGCGCGGTTCGTGCGTGAGCTGGGTCTCGACCCCCATGCCGCCGACGTGGCGGAGCGGCTGCGCGCGGCATCCGCCGACGACCTCGTGACGGCCGGGATGAAGGTCTACGCGGACGTCCCCGACGCCGATCCCGGTACGCTCGCGTTCGCGCCCGTCATCGACGGCGAGCTGCTGCCGGAGGCCCCCGCCCTCGTCCTGCGCGAGGGTCGCGGTCTCGCGGTGCCGCTCATGATCGGCACCAACAAGGACGAGGCTTCGCTGTTCCGCTTCATGAAGTCACCCCTCATCCCCATCACGGACGACCGCATCGCGCAGATGTTCACCGACATGGCCGGGGACAACCCCGCTCTCGATCTGCCGTCGGAGGAGCAGGTGCGCGCCGCGTACGCGCATGCCCGCTCGCGCGAGGTGGGGCTCGGCATCGCGCGCGACATCGGCTTCCGCATGCCCACCCTGTGGATCGCCGAGGGCCACAGCGCCGTCGCCGACGTGTGGCTGTACCGCTTCGACCACGCGGCGCCCTTCCTGCGCCTCATCGGGCTCGGCGCCACGCACGCGACCGAGCTGCCCTACCTGTGGGGCAATCTGACCAGCGGACCCAAGGACCCCACGTTCCGCTTCGGCGGGCGGCGGGCCGCCGAAGCCATCTCGCAGCGGATGCAGGAGCGCTGGACGGCGTTCGCGCACGGACGCACTCCGGATGCCACCGGCGCGCCCGAGTGGGAGAGCTACGACACGACCTCGCGCGCGACCCTCGTGATCGACCGTCAGGACACCGTCATGCCCGATCTCGACGCGTCGCTGCGCTCTGCGTGGGGCGACGAGGTCCTCACGTTCCGGTAAGGCCGAGACCGATCCGCCGCACCGGGCGAAGTATCTCGATATCGAGATACTTTCGCCCGGTGCGGTAGGGTGGATCCCGCTCCCGAGACGCGCAGACAGGAAGATCACACGTGCCTGAGTCCACCATCATCTACACCCACACCGACGAGGCTCCGGCGCTTGCCACCGCCTCTTTCCTGCCCATCGTGAAGGGCTTCGCGGGCCAGGCGGGCGTCGAGATCGACACCCGTGACATCTCGCTCGCCGGGCGCATCCTCGCCGCGTTCCCGCAGCGACTGACCCCCGAGCAGCAGGTGGGCGACGCGCTCGCCGAACTCGGCGGCCTCGCCACCCTCCCCGAGGCCAACATCATCAAGCTGCCGAACATCTCGGCATCCATCCCCCAGCTGAAGGCCGCCGTCGCCGAACTGCAGTCGCAGGGCTACGACATCCCCGACTACCCCGACGACGCATCCACCGTCGAGGAGAAGGACATCCGCGCGCGGTACGACCGGATCAAAGGCTCCGCCGTGAACCCGGTGCTGCGCGAGGGCAACAGCGACCGCCGCGCGCCCCTGGCCGTGAAGAACTACGCGAAGAAGCACCCGCACCGCAACAAGGCGTTCGCGAGCGGGTCGAAGACCCGTGTCGCCACGATGGGCCACGACGACTTCAAGAGCAACGAGAAGAGCTGGATCGCTGCCCACGACGACGTCCTGACGATCCGCCACACCGCCGCGGACGGCACCGTCACGGTCCTCAAGGAGGGTCTGAAGGTCCTCCCGCGCGAGGTCGTCGACGCGACCTTCCTCTCCGCGAAGGCCCTCGACGCCTTCCTCGCCGACACGCTCGCACAGGCGAAGGCCGAGAACGTCCTCTACTCGGTGCACCTCAAGGCCACGATGATGAAGGTCTCGGACCCCATCATCTTCGGTCACGTCGTGCGCGCCTTCTTCCGAGACGTCTTCGACACCTACGGCGAGCAGCTCCACGCTGCGGGCCTCGACGGCAACAACGGCCTCGGCGCGATCCTCGCGGGTCTCGGCGAGCTCGAGGGTGGCGAGGCCATCTCCGCCCGCATCGCCCAGGACCTCGATGTCGGCCCGCGCCTGAGCTACGTCAACAGCGACAAGGGCATTACGAACCTGCACGTCCCCAGCGATGTGATCGTGGATGCCTCGATGCCCGCGCTCGTCCGCAACGGCGGCAAGCTCTGGGGCAAGGACGGCGGTGAGGACGACACGATCGCCGTCATCCCCGACTCGTCGTACGCCGGGGTCTACCAGGCGGTCATCGACGACGTCGTCGCGAACGGCCCGCTGGACCCCGCCACGATCGGCACCGTTCCCAACGTGGGCCTGATGGCGCAGGCGGCCGAGGAGTACGGGAGCCACGACAAGACCTTCGAGATCCCCGCCGACGGCGTCGTCGAGGTGCTCGACTCCGCGGGGACCGTGCTCATCGAGCACCACGTCGAGAAGGGCGACATCTGGCGCGCGACGCAGGCGAAGCACATCGCCATCATGGACTGGGTGCGCCTGGCCGTGAGCCGCGCCCGCGCGACCGGCGTCCCGGCCGTGTTCTGGCTGGACGTCAACCGCGCCCACGACGCACAGCTCATCGGCAAGGTGCACCAGGCGCTCGCAACGCTCGACACGCAGGACATCACGATCGTGATCCTGCCGCCCGAAGAGGCGACGCGCTACACGCTGAAGCGACTGCGCAAGGGCGAGGACACCATCTCCGTCACCGGCAACGTGCTGCGCGACTACCTCACCGACCTCTTCCCGATCCTCGAGGTCGGCACGTCCGCGAAGATGCTCTCGATCGTCCCGCTCCTCGCGGGCGGCGGGCTGTTCGAGACCGGCGCCGGCGGCTCGGCGCCCAAGCACGTGCAGCAGCTCCTGGAGGAGGACTACCTGCGGTGGGACTCGCTGGGTGAGTTCTTCGCGCTCGCGGCATCCTTCGAGCACCTCGCGGAGTACACCGGCAACGCGAAGGCGAAGGTCCTCGCCGACACCCTCGACGCCGCGACGGGCACGTTCCTCGAGGAGGACCGCTCCCCGGGGCGCGCGCTCGGCACGATCGACAACCGCGGCAGCCACTTCTACCTGGGCCTCTACTGGGCGCAGGAGCTCGCCGGCCAGACCGCCGACGCGGACCTCGCCGCCGCCTTCGCGCCGATCGCCCGGCAGCTGACGGATGCCGAGGCCGCGATCGTCGAGGAGCTGAACGCGGTGCAGGGCCACCCCGTCGACATCGGCGGCTACTACCACCCCGACGAGGCGAAGGTCGTGCGCGTCATGCGTCCGTCGCAGACCCTCAACGCGGTGATCGACGCCCTCTGACAGGCGCGGCGGCACTCGCAGAGAAGGGGTCCGGATGCCTGGCATCCGGACCCCTTCTCCGTCCGCAGTCCGCGGGTCAGCGCCGGGTCAGTTGTGGATCCAGACGTCTCCGCCGTCGGGCAGGAAGTCGTAGATCTGCTCCGCGCGGAAGTTCGGCATGCCGACGCAGCCGTGGCTGCGCGGGTTGCCGAAATCGTCGTGCCAGTAGACACCGTGCAGCGCCTCGCCGCCGTAGTAGTACATGATCCACTCGACGTTCGGGACGTCGTAGTTCCAGTAGTCGTCGGTGGCCGAGGAGGACGTCATGGTCTGCACGCGGTGGTGCGACTGGACCGTGAAGTGTCCGACGGTGGTCGGCGAGTCCGCGATGCCGCTGGAGATCGGCCACGAGTCGATGACCTGACCGTTCTCCTTCATGTAGAGCGTCTGCTCGGAGAGGTTCACCTCGACCATGCGGGCGGACGCCGCCATCGTCGCAGGGGTGACGGTCACCGGCAGTGCGTACACCGCGTTGCCCTCGCCGAGCTGCTTCGCGAAGTCGGATGCCACGCCGCCGAGGTCACCCAGCGCGCGGCCGTCGGCGCCGGGCGTCGTCGTCTCGAGGACCGTGCCCTCCGCATCGGTGATGACGGCGCCGTTGGCCGGCGCCCGGTTCACGAGCGCGGGGAGGGCGTCGACCGAGGCCTGGATCTTGGCGGGGTCGGCCGCGATGCTGAACGCGCCGGACCGATCCGCCGTGATGGTCAGCCAGCCCGCCGCGGTGGCGGCATCGATGGGCACGGTGCGCTCGTCGCCGACATAGAAGCCGGCGTTCTGCAGCATGGCGTTCGCCTGGTCGGCGGCGGCCTGCGCCTTCGCGGTGCTCGCCGCAGCGGACACGGCAACGGGGTCGAGGGCGATGGTCGTCGTGGACTGACCGGCCGCGAGGGCGTCCTGGAGTGCGGTGCCGACCTGAGCGACGTCGATGCCGCTCCCGTCGACGGCGGGCGTCACGGCGAACCCGGCGCCCGTGAAGGAGACGGTCGCGCCGACGGGGTCGGTGTAGTCGCCGGGGGCCGCCGCGCGGAGGGCATCCGTCGCCGCTGCCTCGTCCAGCGCCACCGGAGCCGCCAGCGGCTCACCGAACCACTGGGTGACATTCCACATCGGACGGTCCTGGAAGGCGGCGTCCGCGAGTGCGGCGGCATCGACCTTCGCACCGAGCTCGGAGCCCGACACGGTCGGTCCGCCCTCGCCGAGGACGACGGAGGTCTGCGCGAGCCTCTGGTCGATGGCATCGGTCGCCGCTCCCGCGGTCATGAACCCGACGGGAACACCGGCGACGGTCGTGCCGGGAGCGATGAGGAGGGTGGACGCGGCCGCCACGCCGGCGACGACGAGCGCGACCGGGATGCCGATCCAGAGCCACAGCTTCGTGCGGCTGCGGCGGGCGGGTTCGGCGGGAGCCCATTGGACGGGAGCCTCGGGCGAGGCCTGCAGGACCTGTGTCGCATCCTCGGGGGACGACGAAGGGTCCGGCGTCCCGTCGGTCTCCGACTTCGAAGCCAGATCGGTCATTGCGCCCACCCCCGGTCCAGAGCGAAGCGGCATCCCAATGCACCGTTCCGCCCCCCAATGCTACGCGAAATTGCCCTCTGGTCGGGGTCGGAGCCTCGGCGCGGCCTCGCGAGAGGCCGCGCTCACGCGCAGCGGTCGGCGAAGGTCGCGAGCGCGTCGCGGATGCCGGCGGTCGCCTCCTGCAGGGCGGGAAGGCGGGAGAGGTCGCCTGCGGCGATGGCGCTCAGCGCGTCTCCCGCCGAGCGGAAACCGGACGCGAGGCCGGGAAGGAGCTCGCCGATCTCGGGGTTGTCGACCGCGGCGCCCGCATCGGCGAGATCGGCCGCCACGTCGCTCATCGCCTGGGCTGCCGCCTGCGGATCGGTCACATCGAGGCTCTGCAGGCGGGCGGTCGCGTCGGCGACGTGGTCGCGGACGGAGGCGCAGGCCGCCGCGAGGTCCTGCGTGCCCGCGGGTGCGGTCGGATCCCCGGAAGGTCCTCCCGCGCATCCGGCGAGCAGGAGCGCGATGAGGGCGAGCGGGACGACGCTCGCACGGGCGATCACGCGGTGCACGGGGCCTCCCGGAGGTGTTGTAACAGTTGTGTAAACAGGCGCGTCCTGCCCGTCCGTTCGCTTGCGTAAAGTTAGTTCGTAAGGTTTACTAACAAACATGCCAGCATCGGACACGCAGCGGAGCTCCTCCGCCGAGACCGCCCCGCGGACGGGGCGCTCGTTCGGCGCAGGCCGTGCGCTGCGGCAGGCTGTGAAGGTTCTGCCCGAGCACGCCCGGGCCCACAACCGATCGCTCGTGCTGCAGACGCTCTTCCACCAGGGTGCCATGTCGCGGGCGGACCTCTCGCGCGAGACCGGGCTGACGCGCGTGACGATCTCCGATCTCGTCGCCGAGCTCATCGACGACGGCTACGTCGCCGAACGGGGCGTGCGGGAGGTCACCGGCCCCGGAAAGCCCGCCATCCTCGTCGACCTCGACCGCGAGGGCCACCGCATCATCGGCCTGGATCTCTCGCGCAGCGACCGGTTCCTCGGCGCGGTGCTGACCCTGGACGGCGAGATCGTCGCTCGCCACGACGTCGACGTGCCGGCCGATCGCGCCGGCATCCTGCCCGCCGTCATCGAGCTCATGCGGACCCTCGTCGCGGACGCGCACGCACCGATCCTCGGTATCGGCGTGGGCTCTCCCGGCATCGTCGACGCGCACGGCGTCGTGCTGACCGCACCGAACTTCGGGTGGTCCGGTGTCGACCTGCAGCAGATCCTCCGTTCCGAGGTGGCTCTGCCCATCCTGGTCGCCAACGACGCGAACGCCGCGGTGCTGGCCGAGTACACGTTCGGCGGCGCGGGCGAGGACGTCATGCTCGTCCGGGTCGGCCGTGGTGTCGGATCGGGGCTGCTGGCGGGCGGCCAGCCGATGGTCGGGAGCCGCTTCGCCGCGGGCGAGATCGGCCATGTCACCGTCGGAACGGACGGCGGACCGGTCTGCGTCTGCGGGAAGGTCGGATGCCTGGAGGCGTGGCTGTCCGAGCCGTCGCTGCGGCGTGCGCTGTCCGAGCCCGGCGCCGACCGCGACGCGGTTCTGCGCGACGCGGGGGAGCGGCTGGGCATCGCCCTGGCCCCCATCGTCGGCGCGCTCGACCTGTCGGAGGTCGTCCTCTCCGGCCCCCAGGAACTTCTCGAAGGCCCCCTCGCCGAGGCGACCGTCGAGACTCTTCGTGCTCGCACGCTCGCCGAGTTCCACGACGGCGTGCGGGTGCGGATGACGGAGCAAGGCGAGGACATCGTCCTCCGCGGCGCGGCCGTCATGGTCCTCTCCGGACAACTCGGGGTCTCATAGCCCTCATCCCATCCCCCCGGAGGGTCGGTCGGAGTTCCCGTCACCCGGCCTCAAGGGAACACCAAGAAAAAAGGAAGACACCATGAACAAGAAGCTTGGAGCCCTGGCGCTCCTCGGCGCTTCGGCTGTCGTTCTCGCAGGCTGCGCCGGCGGAGGCACGTCCGGCGGGTCCGATGGCACTCCGGCCGCTGCAGAGCTGCGCGTCTGGCTGGTCGGCACCGACACGCCTCAGGATGCCCGCGACTACCTCAAGAAGACGTTCGAGGCGGACAACCCCGGTTCGACGCTCGTCATCGAGGAGCAGCAGTGGACGGGCCTCGTGGACAAGCTGACCACGAGCCTCTCCTCGAGCGACACCCCCGACATCGTCGAGATGGGCAACACCCAGGCCGCCGCCTTCACCTCGAGCGGCGCTCTGCTGGACATCTCCGACATCCAGGGCGACCTCGGCGGCGACGACCTGCTCCCCGGCTTCGTCGAGGCCGGCTCGTGGGACGGCAAGCTCTACGCGGCGCCGTACTACTCGGGTGCGCGCGTCGTGTTCTACAACACGACCCAGTACCAGACCGCCGGTGCGACCGTCCCGACGACGCTCGCCGAGTACGTCTCCAACGCGGGCAAGCTCGCGACGGCACTCCCCGGCGTCTCCGGCGTCTACTTCCCGGGCAAGGACTGGTACAACGCCCTCCCCTTCATCTGGGAGAACGGCGGCGAGATCGCCGTGCAGAAGGACGGCAAGTGGGACGCGCAGCTCTCCAGCGACGCCTCGGTGGCCGGCATCACGCAGGTCCAGGAGGTCATGGCATCCTCGCTCGCCCCGAAGGACGGCGACGAGACCGAGGCATGGGTCCCGTTCCGCACCGAGAAGGCCGCGACGCTGTCGGCGCCCAGCTGGGCCTACTGGTCGATCGTCGCCGATGAGGACAAGGCGGCGACCCCGCTGGCGAACTCGCTCGGCTACTTCGCCCTTCCGGGCAAGGACGGCGGCGCCGCGAAGGTCTTCGCCGGTGGATCGAACATCGGCATCGCGGCGAAGTCGGCTCACCCCGACCTCGCCAAGAGCGCGCTGGAGATCATGCTGAGTGACGACTACCAGACCATCCTCGCCAAGGGCGGCCTCGTCCCCGCGAAGAAGTCCCTCGGTGGCGACGTGGCCGCGGCCACTCCTGAGCTCGCGAAGGTCATCGCGGAGTCCGCGGCGAACGCCAAGCTGACCCCGGCATCCCCGAAGTGGGCCGACGTCGAGGCGAAGGGCCTGCTGCAGGACTTCTTCGTCAAGGTGGCCCAGGGCGGCGACGTCAAGGCGCTCGCGACGGACCTCGACACCCAGATCGAGTCCATCCTCAACGGCTGATCAGCACCGCCTGATCGCAGCCGCATCCCGGCGGGCTGACGCCCGCCACCGGCTCCCCCGGGGACCCGAACCCCCGGGGGAGCCGCCCCCCCCACGATTCACGGAAGGAGATCGTGCGATGACCTCGCAGCTCATCTCCCCCGAGTTGACGCAACCCGCACCCGCCGCGCCCACCCCGCGCCGCCGCCGCCGTTTCGACGGCACGCCGTTGGCACTCCTGCTGCCGGCGCTGGTGATGCTCGTCGTCTTCATCGGCTGGCCGCTTCTGCAACTGATCATCATGTCGTTCCAGAAGTACGGTCGCGAACAGATCTTCGGAGCCCCGCCCTCCTTCGTCTGGTTCGACAACTACGTCAAGGTCCTCACCGACCCGCAGTTCTGGATCGTGCTCGGCCGATCCTTCGGCCTCATGATCGTCTGCGCCGCCGCGACGATGGTCTTCGGCATCGCCATCGCGCTCATGATGAAGTCGCTCGGCAAAGTGATGCGCACGGTCGTCTCGATCGGCCTGCTGCTCGCGTGGGCCATGCCCGCGCTCACCGCCACGATCGTCTGGGGCTGGATCTTCGACACCTCCTACGGCCTCGTCAACTACCTGCTCACCCAGATCACGGGGCAGAACTGGATCGGCCACAGCTGGCTGTCCGACCCGCTGAGCTTCTTCGGGGTCGCCGCCATCATCATCACCTGGGGCGCCATCCCGTTCGTCGCGTTCTCGACCTACGCGGGGCTCTCGCAGGTCCCCGACGAGGTCCTCGAGGCGGCATCGCTCGACGGATCCAGCGCCTGGCAGCGCTTCCGCTTCATCGTGCTGCCCTACGTGCGGTCGATCCTCATCGTGCTCCTGATCCTGCAGGTCATCTGGGATCTCCGCGTCTTCGCGCAGATCTACGCCCTGCAGACCGTCGGCGGCATCCGCGCCGACACGAACACGATCGGCGTCTACATCTACAGCGTCTCGATGGCCACCGGCGACCTCGGCTCCGGCGGAGCGATCTCGGTGCTCCTCGTGATCATCCTGCTCGCCATCTCGGCGTACTACATCCGCACCATGCTGAAGGAGGACGAGTCGTGAGCGCCCGGACGCGCCGTATGACCGGCCGCATCGCCCTGAACGTCGCCGCCGTCATCGTCTTCCTGTGCTCGGTGTTCCCGGTGTACTGGATGGTCAACACGGCCCTCCTCCCCGGCTCCGCGGTCAAGACCGACGTCCCGCACTTCTGGCCCGACGAGTTCACGCTGAAGAGCTTCCAGTCGGCGTGGAACGGGGGATTCGTCCCGGCGCTCGGCATCTCGCTCGCCGTCACGCTCCTCACCCTCGTCACGGCACTCGTCTTCGCGTTCCTCGCCTCGATCGCCGTCTCGCGCTACCGGTTCCGCTCGCGCAAGACGTTCATCATCGCGATCCTCGTCATCCAGATGATCCCCGCCGAGGCGATGATCATCTCGACCTTCCGCGTGCTCGACGGATGGCACCTTCTGAACACCGTCATCGGCCTCGCCGCGGTCTACATCGCGATGGTGCTGCCGTTCACGATCTGGACGCTGCGCGGGTTCGTCAACGGGATCCCCGCCGACCTCGAGGAAGCCGCCATGATCGACGGCTGCACGCGGACGCAGGCGTTCTGGCGGGTCACCTTCCCGCTGCTGGCGCCGGGGCTCGTCTCCACGGGCATCTTCGCCTTCATCCAGGCGTGGAACGAGTTCGTCTTCGCGCTGGTCATCATGACCCGCCCGGAGATGGAGACCCTGCCGATCTGGCTGCGCAGCTTCGTCCAGGCCACGAAGGCCACCGACTGGGCGGTCGTCATGGCTGGCTCCACGCTCATGGCCATCCCGGTCATCGTCTTCTTCCTCATCGTGCAGGGCAAGATGACGAGCGGGCTGGTCTCGGGAGCGGTGAAGGGCTGATGCGCCTCGGGTTCGACGTCGGGGGCACCAAGACCGACGCCGTCGCCGTCGCGCCCGGCGGGGAGATCCTCGCCCGGCTGCGGCGCCCGACCGCGTGGGGGCCGGAGGGGGTCATCGCGACCGTCCTCGGCCTCGCCGCCGAGCTCGCCGCCGCCGTCGGCATCCGTGTCGACGAGTTCGACTCGGTCGGCATCGGGATGCCGGGTCAGGTCGCGCCCGGAGGCGCGGTCGTCACCCACGCGGTCAACCTCGGCGTGGACGAGCTCGACCTCGCGCGCGCCCTCGGGATCGTGCTGGGCATCCCGGTCCGAGCCGAGAACGACGTCAAGGCCGCCGCGGTCGGCGCCTACGCTCTCCACGGTCGCGCGCACGGCACCCGTCTCGGGGGCCTCTCCGCCTCCGGCGCGATGGCGTACCTGAACCTCGGCACGGGCGTCGCCGCCGGGTTCGTCCGAGACGGCATTCTGTGGCGGGGCGTGCACGGCACGGCCGGCGAGGTCGGCCACATCTCCGTCGACCCGCACGGACCTCTCTGCAAGTGCGGTCAGCGCGGCTGCATCGAGGCATTCTGCGGCGGCGGCGCGATCGCCGAACGCTGGGGCCGCCCCTCCGCTCTGCCCGTCCTCGACGTGTTCGACGCCGCGGACCGGGGTGATCCCGAGGCGCTCGTCCTGCGCACCGGACTCGCGCACGGCGTGGCATCCGCGGTGCGCGTGATCGTGCTCTCGGCGGATGTCGACGCCGTCATCCTCGGGGGCGGCGTGACCGCCCTCGGGGACCGTATGCTGAGCCTCGTGAAGGGCGACCTGGCCGCGAGCGCCGCGGCGTCGCCGTTCATGAGGTCCCTTCGTCTGGCCGATCGGGTGGAGCTGCTTCCGCCCGGCTCACCGGCGGCCGCCGTCGGTGCCGCCCTCGTCGGGGCCAGCGCAACCGAACAGGAGGCAGTCGCCCATGGCTGAGATCGTCATCGTCCCATCGGCCGCAGCGGCCGGAGTCCTCGTCGCCGACGAGATCGTGAAGCTCATCGCCGCACGACCCGACGCGGTGCTGGGGCTTGCGACCGGATCGACCCCGCTCAGCGTCTACGAAGCGCTGCGGCCCCGCGTGGAGGGCGTGGACCTCTCGCGCGTGCGCGGCTTCGCGCTCGACGAGTACGTCGGCATCGACCCGAACCACCCGGAGAGCTACCGGTCGGTCATCACCAAGGAGGTCGTCGAGCCGCTCGGACTCGACCCGGCCCTCATCCGGACCCCGGACGGCGCCCTCGAGACGATCGCTCACGCCGGCGAGGACTACGAGCGCGCGATCGCGGCGGCCGGCGGCATCGATCTGCAGATCCTCGGCATCGGGACCTCCGGTCACATCGGGTTCAACGAGCCCGGATCGTCGTTCGCCTCGCGGACGCGCGTGAAGACCCTCATCGAGCAGACCCGTCAGGACAACGCCCGCTTCTTCGATCGGGTCGAGGATGTGCCGATGCACTGCATCACGCAGGGACTCGGGACGATCCTCGAGGCCAAGCACCTGTTCCTCCTCGCGTTCGGCGAGGGCAAGGCCGCGGCCATCGCCGGGGCGGTCGAGGGTCCGGTGACCTCGTCGCTGCCGGGATCGGCGATCCAGCTGCACCCGCACGTGACCGTCGTCGTCGATGAGGCCGCGGCTGCTGATCTCGCCCATGCCGACTACTACCGGTACGCGTACGCGAACAAGCCCGCCTGGCAGGGTCTCTGAGCGTCGCGCCCGCCCGGGCCCGCTGATACGGTGGCGCCATGACGGATGCCGAGGTCCGCAGGACCGAGCCCAGCTGGATCTGGGGCGGCGGGCTGCTCGCCGCGTCGGCCGTCGTACCGTGGGCACTCGGCCCGGGAGATGCGGGGACCCTCACCCGGACCCTCGCCGGCCTGCTCTTTCTGGCGGCGATGGCGGTGTTCGCGTTCGGACTGCGCGGCGCGGGGTCGGTCGTCGCACGCCGCGGCGCAGGGATGGTGGCCCTCCTCGTCCTGGGGATCACCCCGCTTCTGTTCAGCCTCGTCACGCCGACGCAGGTCGATCTGTCGGATGTGGCGCTGCTGCAGACGCTCGGCTACGTGGAACTCGCGGTCACGGCGGCGGCGGCGCTCGTCGCCGTCGTCGAGATCGCCCGCGCGCGCGTCGTCCCGGGCCCCTGGCGGTGGGCGCCCGCGATCGGACTGGCCGTCGTCGTCGGTGTCCAGGTCATCGGCCAGATCGTCGGCGTCGCCGTCGGGCCGCAGGGCCTCGAGCACTGGGGCGTCGCCCTGGCCCTCGGCGGCTTCGTGTCCGCCGTCGTCGTGCCGCTCGTCCTCGGCGGGGCGGCGATGGCCCTGGGCGGTCGCGGGCTCCCCGCGGCATCGCCCCGCATCTATCCGTCGGCCTGAGCGCCCCCGCCCCGGTCAGGGCGCGAACACCTTGCCGGGGTTGAGGATGCCGGCCGGGTCGAACACGCGGGCGATCTGGCGCTGCAGCTCCCACTGATCGTCCCCGAGTTCATCGGCGAGCCAGCGCCGCTTCAGGACGCCGATCCCGTGCTCGCCGGTCAGTGTTCCCCCCAGCCGCAGCGCGGCACGGAAGAGCTCGTCCGCGGCCTGCCAGACCCGATCCGGCACGTCATCGCCCGTGAACACGAAGTTGGGGTGGAGGTTGCCGTCGCCGGCGTGGCAGACGGTCGGGATGACGAGGTCGTACGCGCGCTCGATTCGGGCGATCTCGTCGAACATGGCGGGGAGGGCGCTGCGCGGCACGGAGACGTCTTCGATGAGCGTCGTGCCGAGGGTCTCCATCGCGGGATGCATCGACCGGCGGATGCGCAGGAGCAGCTCCGCCTCGGCCTCGTCACGGGCCAGGCGCACGGTGCCGCCGGCCTCCGTGAGGGTCGCGGCGATCGCGGCCGCCTCGGCCGTCGCGGCGGGGCCGTCGGTCTGGACGGTGAGCTGCGCGACACCGTCGCGAGGGGAGGGGAGCGCGAGGAGGCGGTGGACGGCGCGCAGGCACGCGGCATCCATGAGCTCCATGATCGCCGGCTGCACGCCCGACGCGGTGACCGCGGCCGCGCCCGCGGCCGCGCTCCGCACGTCGGGGAAGGACGCCGTCAGTGTGCGCGGGCTGCCGGGGACGAGTCTGCGGAGCTTCAGCGTCGCCCCGACCACGACGCCCAGCGTCCCCTCCGATCCGATCACGAGGGAGGTGAGGTCGAGGCCGGTGACTCCCTTCACGCTCCGGTGGCCGAGCCGCAGCAGTCGGCCGTCGGAGAGGACGAGGTCGACGCCGAGCACCGCGTCACGGACGACGCCGTATTTCGCGCAGAGCAGCCCGCCCGCACCCGTCGCGATGTTCCCGCCGACGGTCGAGATCTCGCGACTGGCGGGGTCGGGCGCCCACCACAGTCCCTCCGCGGCGAGGGCGCGGTTCAGATCGGCGTTCAGGATGCCGGGCTCGACGACGGCGATCAGATCGTCGGGCCGCACCTCGAGGATCCGGTCCATCCCGCGCACCGAGAGGACGATCTCGCCGTCACCCGCATTCGCGCCGCCGGCCAGACCGGTGCCCGCGCCGCGGGTGACGACGGGGGTCCCGGTGGCGTGGGCGATGCGGAGTGTCTCCTGCACGTCGCCGACGTCTCGCGCCCGCACGATCGCGAGAGGCAGGCCGTCGGCGGCGTGGCCGGACTTGTCCGCGCGGGCGGCGTCGAGGTGCGCGAGGTCGGTGTCGACGCGCTCGCCGAGAGCGGCGACGAGGCGGCCGAGGACGGATGCCGCCTCGGATCCGGCGGAATCCGTCACGGGAGGCGGCGGCGTCCTGCGACGAGGCCGACGGTCACCGCGACGACGGCGAACGCCAGACCGATCCACACGTTCCCGCTGGTCCACCAGACGATGGTGGCGGAGGCGTAGACGAGCAGTTCCACCAGCGCGCGGACGAAGGGGTGCACCGCGATCACGGCGCGCGGTGAGACGAACAGCGCCCAGAGCAGGATCGCGACCACCGGTGCGCCGATGCTGACGACGATGTTCCACGGGAAGGGCCACGCGGTGAACCCCCACACGGCGAGCGTGCCGAAGGCGAACAGTTCGCAGAGGAACGCGAGGACATCCACCGCGTCGAGGGCGGGACGCGTTCCGGCCGGGAGTGACTGTGCGGTGCCGCCCGTCCGCGGCGCAGGGGGAACGGCGGGGCGGACATGGGGCAGGTCGGACATGGCCTCAGTTTACGCGGCGGGGCAGGGCGCAGCCGTGGGTTCGCCGGTCAGCCCGGTCACTCCTGCGGAGGAGGACCCCACAGGAAGACCGTGTACTCCGGCCCGAGCTGTTCGCCGTTCACGTATCGGGTCGTGGCGGGCGCATGCAGGACGGACGCGTAGTCGGCCCCGAAGCTGAAGGTGGTCTGGCCGTCCGCGTCCAGGATTCGACGTCCGCGATCGATGCCGCCGACGACGAGCTGCACGGTCTCGTGCGGTGTCCCGGCGACGGTGAGATCGAGCGTCCCGGTCGTCGTGCTGCCCGCGTCCCACTGGAAGAGGCCGGACGTGAATCGTGGCGTCGGCGTCGGCGTCGGCGTCGGGGTCGGGGTCGGTGTGGGGGTGGGCGTCGGTGTGGGTGTCGGCGTCGGCGTCGGCGTGGGCGTGGGGCTTGGCGTGGGGGAGGGGGTCGGGCTGGGTGTCGGCGTCGCGGTCGGGCTCGGAGTCGGAGTCGAGGTCGGGGAAGGACGCGGGGCCGGCGGGGCGGGCGGGGCGGGGGGGGCGCGCGGCGGGGGGGGCGGGAACGGGGGGGGGGCCCGAGCCGGGGCCGCGGGGGGCGTGGGGCCCGGAGGCGGGGCGCGCGCCGCGTCGCGGGCGGTGCGCGGGGGGGGTGGGGGGGGGGGGGTGGGGGGGGGGGGGGGGGGGGCTGACGTGTCGGCGCGGGGATCGGAAGCGGGTCGGGGTCCATGTCGGGCTCCGCGGATGCCGAGGGCACCGGAGTCGACGTGGGCGCCGCCGAGGGCAGTGTGCTCGGCGTGGGTCCGAGAACGAGCGGCGCACCCGGTCCGTCCGAGCCGGATCCGGAGTCAGGCCCGCCCGCTCCGGCGGCGGGTGCCGAGGAGCTGTTGTCGATGACCTGCGGGACGACGATCGCCGCCACGGCCGCGCCCGCGACGAGGGCTCCCGCCGCGACCATGCCGATCATCGCGCCCGTTCCCGCGAGCGCGCCGCCCGCGGCTCCTGCGCCCGCAGCCCCCGCGCCGCCCGCACCGCCCGCGCC
>NZ_JAFLHG010000017.1 GCF_018717645.1 Microbacterium flavum | reverse complement strand
GGTCGCGACCGGGGCGGAGCCGGGCCCGACGCTGACCGCGCCCGGGAGGGTGCCCGACGCTCCCGCGGCGAGAGCGACGAGGGGCGCGGAGCCCCCCTGCACGGCCGCGAGGTAGGCGGTCGCGGCGCCCGCGCCGATCGTGAGGGGCAGCAGGATGAGGGCGAGACGGTGGGAGACCTCCGTCGCCTCCGCGGCGACGATGGTGCACCGGGTGCAGTCGGCGAGGTGGGCCTCGAGCTTCCTCTGGTCGCGCGTCCCGAGGTTGTCGCGCGCGTACGCGCCGAGGCGCTCGATGGTCCACTGGCACTCGGGCGCGTCCGCGGCGCTCTGCAGGTGGGCTCCGATCCACGCCTCGCGCAGCCCTTCCCGCGCCCGAAACGCCAGCTGGGCCACCGCGGTCGGCTTCAGGCCGAGGAGCGGAGCGATCTCCGCGGGCTTCATCTGCTCGATCTCGGTGTACCACAGCACCTCCTGCCAGCGCGTGGGAAGACTCCGGAACGCGCGGTGGGTGAGGCTCCGATCGAGGGCTTCGTCTGTGACGTGCGCCTCGGCATCCGGATCAGGCAGCGTCTCGAGCTCATCGATCGCCGTCTCACGGCGCGCCCGCCCCCACCCGGCCGCCGTGTTGCGGATGCTCGTGAACAGGTAGGCGCGGAAGGAGCCCGTGGGGCCGCCTCCCTTCTCGATCGCCTGATAGATGCGGGTGTACGCCTCCTGGACGAGGTCGTCGGCATCGAAGCTGGAGGTGATCGAGGAGGCGACGGTCAGACCGGAGCGGTAGTGACGCCGCCACAGTTCCGCGAACGCCTGCCGATCTCCCGCGCGGGTGCGCAGCACGAGGTCGGCGTCGGCGATGTCGGAGGCATCGGCGCGCGGCTGATCCGGGGCATCCATGGTGGTGTCCTGTCGGGGGTGGAGCGTGGTCGGTCGTTCTCCTGAGAGACGCCGACAGCGTCGGGTTATGACGCGAGTCACGCCATCCGTCTGCCATTTTCGCAGGCCGTGGCTGGGGGCCCGCCGACCGCACGTACGGCGGCGGCGGGCGGCCGAAGAAGAATCTCGGAGAAAAGTCCGGGCATCCGCGTCATGAAAGCGGAGGGGCGCGCTCTCTGTAGGTGGGGACTTCTCGACCCGTGCTCTTCCTTGGGGGAAACAGGGGCAGCGCGGGCGGGAAACCGCCGGGGAACGCAGCGTTCCCCGGCCAGAGCCGGCGTGCAGGACCTCGGGGGGAGGGCCTGCGCACCCGACCGGCTGGGGGGAAAGCGGGGCGGGATGGCGCGAGGGGCGCCACCCCGCCCCGCTCTCGGCTGTCCCGAGGACCGGTCGCTCAGCCGCGCCGCCGTCAGGTCCGGATGCCGTCCACCCACACCGCCCGCACCGTCAGGGCGTCGTCGAGGAGGACCGCATCCGCGGCCCGTCCGACGGCGAACGAGCCGAAGCGATCGTCGACGCCGACGGCGCGCGCAGGCACAGCGGTGAGTGCGCCGACCGCCGCGGCGAGCGGGATTCCCGCGGCCACCGCTTCGCGGAGCGCAGCATCCTGTGTCAGCGTCGAGCCGGCGATCGCGCCGTCGGCATCCAGCCGCGCCGTGCCGTCCGTGACGGTCACGGCCAGCCCGCCCAGTTCGTAGTGGCCGTCCGCCGCGCCGGCAGCCGCCATCGCGTCGGTGATGAGGGCGATGCGGCCCGGCGCCTGCGCGAAGGCGAGGGCGACCACGTCGGGGTGCACGTGGACACCGTCGGCGATGATCTCGAGCGTCACGCGGTGATCGCGCAGCGCCGCCACCACGGGGCCGGGTGCACGGTGGTGGATGCCGGGCATCGCGTTGAACGCGTGAGTGAGGATCGTCGCGCCGGCATCGAATGCGGCGAACGCGTCGTCCTCGGTCGCGTCGGTGTGGCCGACCGCGACGGCCACACCCGCCGCGACGAACTGGGACACCGCGTCGAGGCCGCCGGGGAGCTCGGGCGCGAGGGTCACCTGGCGGACCGTGCCGCGGCCGGCGTCGACGAGGCGCGCGATGGCGGCGGCATCCGGCGCACGCAGCAGGCTCTCGGTGTGCGCACCCTTGTGCCCGGGGTCGAGGAAGGGGCCCTCGAGGTGCGAGCCGAGGATCGTCGGGTCGGCTTCGGCGAGCTCTGCGATCACGGCGACACGGTCGGCGAGGTCGTCCACGGACGCCGTGACGAGGGAGAGGACGGCGCGGGTCGTGCCGTGCGCGCGATGGAGGGCGCGGGCGGTGCGGATCGCGTCCGCGCCGTCGTCGAATGCGGCCCCGCCCCCGCCGTGGCCGTGGATGTCGACGAACCCGGGCGCGAGGAAGGCGCCCTCGCCGTCGAACGCGACGCCCGTGTCGCCCGGGGCGAGCGCCCGCCACTCGTCGCCGGTCCCCGTGCGCAGCACGACGCCGTCCTGGAAGGCGACCCAGCTGTCTTCGGTGACGGTCCCCCCGTCGATGAGTCGGACCGAATGGATGACGGTGGTCATGCCGCGTCCTCTTCCGCGTGGGCCGCCGCGGACGACTCGGGGGGCCACACGATGCCCTCCAGCGGGGTGTACGCGATGCCGAGGCTCGTCCACAGGGGGGCGATCGCGCCGACGCGCGCGGCGAACGAGTCCCACGTGCGCAGCCCGCTCGCCGAGGCGGCGGGCGACCAGGCCACCTCGGCGGCGGAGGCGATGCGGGGGAAGGCGAGAGCGTCGATGTCGCTCAGCGTACGCGCGGTCTCGGTCCAGAGGGGCGCTTCGATCCCGAGGATCTGCTCATCGCCGACCCCGTCGATGACCGCCGCGGGCTCCCACTCGTACGACTGGCGCGCGGACACGATGCCCGCCCAGCTGAGACCGAGCGGCGCGCCCGGCGCGTGCTTCATGTCCAGGTAGATCGCGTCGGCGGGGGAGAGGATGACCTGGCCGCCGGCGGCCAGGAATCCCCGGGTCTTCTCGTCCATGCCGTCCGTGGGGGTGCGGAACCCCCAGTACTGCCCGATCGTTCCCGGGGCGAGCTGCGCGCCGACGACTCCGGCCTCGTGCCAGGCGATCGGGACCTTGCCGGTGGCGGCGACGATCGCGCTCGCCCGCTGGACGAACAGGGCGAAATCGGCGGCGGGGGTGCCGAGCGCCTCGTCGCCGCCGAGGTGCAGGTACGGTCCGGGGGTGAGGGTCGCGAGCTCCGTGAACACATCCGTGATGAAGGCGTAGGTCGCCTCGTCGTGGATCCGCAGCGAGGAGAACCCGACCGCCATGCCGTCGTAGGGGGCGCCGTGGACGGGCGCTTCGCCGCCGTATTCGCGGATGATCTGATGCATGTGCTCGTCGAGCCGGGGCTCCTCGTTCAGCTCCGGATACGCGAGCGTGACGGCATGCGTGTGCCCCGGCATGTCGAACTCGGGGACGACGGTCATGTGGTGTGCGGCGGCGTACGCGACGATCACGCGGTAGTCCTCCTGCGTGTAGAAGCCGCCGGGAGCGCCCCCGACCGCCGTCGCGGAGGACCTCTCCGTGAGAAGAGGGCGCGAGCGCAGCTCCAGGCGCCAGCCCTGATCGTCGCTCAGATGCAGGTGCAGGACATTGAACTTGAGGCTCGCGGCGCGGTCGATGAACGCTCGGACGGTGTCCGGCCCGTGGAAGTGGCGTGCGACATCCAGCATCACTCCGCGGTAGGCGAAGCGGGGTGCGTCGACGATCCGGGTCGCGGGGATCGTCCACTCGGACGTCGCCGCAGATGCCGCCCCGGGCCCGTCCCCAGGCGGCGTGATCAGCTGGCCGAGGGTCTGCACGCCGTAGAAGAGTCCGGCCGCGTCGGCGCCGACGATCTCGACGGATGCCCCGGTCGCCTCCAGCCGGTACGACTCGGGCGCGCCCGATGACGCGTCGACGCGGAGGACGATCGATCCGGCTCCCGCCTCGCCCGGGGCATCGTCCGGGGATTCCTGCGCGGCGGTCGGCGGCTCCAGACCGGTGCGTGCCGTGATCAGGTGCCGCGCCGCGTCGACGGCATCCGCGTCGCCGCGCAGCGCGGTCCCCGCGGACAGGGGGAAGGCGGCATCGCCGCCATCGGCGATCGACGAGGGGGCGGGGACGACGGCGGGGAGGGCCACGATGCTCCAATCTGCGCGGCGGGGACGCACGCCCCGCCAGTCGATGTCGGTCTTCCAGTCTGGTCCCTCCAGTCTGGCCGAATCGATTCGAGTTGTAAAGCGCCCTAACAAATAGCGGGAGGCAGGTGATGCGACCCGCCATGATGCGCGCCTTTTTCGATATGCTCGCTGTGTCGCGACTGGCGTTGAGGTGGGACACCACCGGGGAGCGGCCACATGGCAATCGACCGTTCGCCTGGGTCGGCCGTGGTTTCGAAACACCGCCGCTGCGCGGCGGCACTCAACCACCGAGCCCGACAGGAGCTGCCACGATCATGACCGACCCGTACTTCAACGCCCCCCTCGCCGAGGTCGACCCCGAGATCGCGCAGGTTCTCGAGCGCGAGCTCGAGCGTCAGCGCGGCTATCTGGAGATGATCGCCTCGGAGAACTTCGTCCCGGTGTCGGTGCTGCAGTCGCAGGGCTCCGTGCTGACCAACAAGTACGCCGAGGGCTACCCCGGACGCCGCTACTACGGCGGCTGCGAAGAGGTCGACGTCGCCGAGGAGCTCGCGATCGAACGCGCGAAGTCGCTCTTCGGTGCGGCCTTCGCCAACGTGCAGCCGCACTCCGGGGCATCCGCCAATGCCGCCGTCCTGCACGCCATCGCCCGCCCCGGCGACACCCTGCTCGGTCTCTCGCTCGATCACGGCGGGCACCTCACGCACGGCATGAAGATCAACTTCTCCGGCAGGCTCTACGACATCGTCGCGTACGGCGTCGACCCGGAGACCTCGATCATCGACATGGACGAGGTCGAGCGCCTCGCCGTCGAGCACTCGCCCAAGGTCATCATCGCCGGCTGGTCGGCGTACCCCCGTCAGCTCGACTTCGCGCGCTTCCGTGAGATCGCCGACAAGGTCGGCGCGCTCCTGTGGGTCGACATGGCGCACTTCGCCGGTCTCGTCGCCGCCGGTCTGCACCCCTCGCCGGTGCCCTACGCGGACGTCGTCTCCTCCACCGTGCACAAGACCATCGGCGGCCCCCGTTCGGGCTTCATCCTGACGAACGACGCCGACCTCGCGAAGAAGATCAACACCGCCGTCTTCCCGGGTCAGCAGGGCGGCCCTCTCATGCACGTGATCGCCGCGAAGGCGACGGCATTCAAGCTCGCCGCGACCCCGGAGTTCCGTGAGCGCCAGGAGCGCGTGGTGCGCGGGGCGGCGCTGCTGGCGGACCGGCTGTCGCAGCAGGATGTGCAGGATGCCGGCATCTCGGTCCGCTCCGGCGGCACCGACGTGCACCTCGTGCTCGTCGACCTCCGCGACGCGGCGATCGACGGCAAGCAGGCCGAGGACCTCCTCCACGAGATCCACATCACCGTCAACCGCAACGCCGTGCCGAACGACCCGCGGCCCCCGATGGTCACGTCGGGCCTGCGGATCGGCACCCCGGCGCTCGCGACGCGCGGCTTCGGCGACGCCGAGTTCACCGAGGTCGCCGACATCATCGCGCTCGCGCTGCTGCCGGGCGCCGACCTCGAGGCGCTCCGCACCCGCGTGGCATCCCTGACCGCGGCCTTCCCGCTCTACCCCGGCCTGGCCCAGTGACCCGCGGCCGCCGCGCCGGCCACCCCTGACCGCGAGACACCGTCCGTGCCCCGAGACACCGTTCGCCTGCGAGTGTCTCGGGGCGTGGGCGGTGTCTCGCGGGCGAACCTCTGAGGAGAGAACCATGACTGCGCAGAAGCTCGACGGCCGGGCCACCGCCGCCGCGATCAAGGCAGAGCTCGCCGAGCGCGTCGCGAAGCTGAAGGCCGCCGGCGTCACCCCGGGGATCGCGACGGTGCTCGTGGGCGCCGACCCGGCATCGCAGCTCTATGTGGGGATGAAGCACCGCGAATCCGAGGCGATCGGGATGAACTCCATCCAGATCGAGCTCCCGGCGCAGGCCACGCAGGAAGAGGTCGAGGCGGAGATCGACCGGCTGAACGCCGATGAGACCTGTCATGGCTACATCGTGCAGCTGCCGCTGCCGCGCCATCTGGACACCGATCGCATCCTCGAACGCATCGACCCCGCCAAGGATGCCGACGGGCTCCACCCGACGAACCTGGGCAAGCTCGTGCTGAATGTGAACGACGAGATCGCCTCGCCGTTGCCGTGCACGCCGCGGGCCGTGATCGAGCTCCTCGAGCGGAACGGCTTCGCACTGGCGGGCACCCACGTCGTGGTCGTCGGCCGCGGCGTCACGATCGGTCGCTCGATCGGGCTGCTGCTGACCCGCCGCGCGGTCAACGCCACGGTCACGCTCACGCACACGGGCACCCGCGACCTGCCGTCCTACCTCCGGCAGGCCGACGTCATCGTCGGCGCGGCCGGGGTCAAGCACCTCGTGCGCCCCGAGGACGTGAAGCCCGGCGCCGCCGTGCTCGACGTCGGCGTCACGCGCGAGATCGACCCCGAGACCGGCAAGAACAGGGTGTACGGCGACATCGCCCCCGGCGTCGATGACGTCGCGGGGTGGCTCTCCCCGAACCCCGGCGGCGTGGGGCCCATGACCGTGGCGCTGCTCATGACGAACGTGGTCGAGGCGGCCGAGCGCACCATCCGCGCCTGACGCCCGGGCGGGAGACATCCGCACCGACGCACGGGCGGGTAGGGCGTCGGCGGTGTCCAGAACTCCGGCGATTCTCCCGAGTTCGGCGGAGGTCCGCGGCATCCGCACGGCAATCCGTCGGGGTCGGAGGAGTTCCGTCGACGGCTCCGGAGCGACCTGCGCGGCGGAGGCCGGTCAGCGGGCGGGCTGCTCGCCGCGCAGGTGCGCCTGCACGAGGGCGTCGTGCTCCGCGTCGCTGAGCTCGTCGAACGACGACGCCTCGGCGCGGTCGCGTCGGTTCCACCGGATCAGCAGGATGATGAGGATCGGCACGTCGGCCACCTCGGCGATGAACCAGAGGAAGTCGCCCGCGAGGTGCTGATCGTGGAGCGGATTCGGCCACCAGAGGGCGCCGGGCGCGACCGTCGTGATCCCGTCGACGACGGCGTCGTTCAGGCGCAGCAGGATGCCGGGGATCGAGTCGACGAGCAGTTCGACGAACGCCAGCAGGAACTCGATCGCGAGGAACGTGCTGGTGTGGAACCCCGTCAGCACCATGAGGGGGACGACCAGGAGCAGTCCGACGACGAGCGTCGCGACGCCGATGACCTCGCCGATGATCGGGGAGGTCCGCAGCACTCCCGCGAGCGGCGTGAGGAAGAGGCAGAACACGGCGGCCGCGACGAGGGTCGCGACCATCGCGTTCCCGAGGATGCGGAAGACGCGACTGTGCGCGACGCGGTCGAGGCGCTCCCGCCCGGCAGGGCCGAGCCCCGCGCGAAGCAGCTCGAGCGGCTTGCCGAGGGTCACAAGCGCCGGTACGACCATCAGGAGCAGCGCGATCCGGGTGACGAACGCCCAGCGCAGCCCGCCGGAGTACGTCCCGAGGAACCCGAGCTCGATGACGGCGTAGGAGCCGAGCCCGAGGCCGAAGAACAGCACCGTCCGACGCCGCGGCCACACGATGCCCGCGCGTGCGGCGCGGCGAATCCCCAGGGCGTACAGAACGGCCGCGACGGCCACCACTGCGAGGGTCGCAGGGTCGGCTCGCCACGTGGTCAGGAACTGGGTGAGGGACGGCGTGGCGGCAGTCTACGCCCGGGAGACGCGAGCGCCCGAACGCCGCAGATTCTCGCGAACGCCGCAGCGACGCGCGGCATCCGGTGCGGAGTTCGTCACCTTCTGCGGAGTTCGCCCCGCCGCGCCCCGCCGCGCCCCGCGAGCGCCCCGGCACCAGCCCGGACGGCGTGGGCGTCAGGATGTGAAGCGGGCCAGGAAGGCGCGGGTGCGCGGATGCCGAGGGTCGGCGAAGACGCGCGCCGGGGCGCCCTCCTCGACGATCACGCCGTCGTCGAGGACGACGACCCGGTCAGCGACGTCGCGGGCGAACGCCATCTCGTGCGTCGCCATCAGGATCGTCGCGCCGCCGTCGGCGAGGGAGCGCACGAGGTCGAGCACCTCGCCGACCAGCTCGGGGTCCAGCGCCGAGGTGATCTCATCGAGGAGGAGCACCTCGGGATCGGTGACGATGGCCCGCACGATCGCGGCGCGCTGCTGCTGGCCGCCCGACAGGCGGTCGGGGTGCGCCTTGGCGAAGCCCGCGAGTCCGATCCGGTCCAGCAGGGCGAGGGCGCGGGCCTCGGCATCGCGCTTCGGCATCCGGTGCACGACGCGCGACGCGAGCGTGACGTTGTCGAGCACCGAGAGATGGGGGAAGAGGTTGTAGCTCTGGAAGACCGCGCCCAGGCGCGCTCGCACGCGGTTCGCGTCGACGCGCGGATCGGAGATGTCCCGGTCATCGAGCCACATGCGGCCGTCATCGATCGGCTCGAGCAGTCCGAGGCAGCGCAGCAGCGTGGACTTGCCCGAGCCGGACGCTCCGATGAGCGCAACGACCTCATGCCGCGCCAGGGTGAGGGAGATCCCGCGCAGCACTTCCCGCTCGCCGAACGCCTTCCACACCTCCTCCGCCCGGAGCACGGGGGCGGCCGTGGCCGCGCCCTCGGTGCGGAGGGTCTCCGCCTCGCTCACAGGATCGCCCCGCTCTGCTCGCGCTCCCGCAGCCGCGCGGTGTACCAGTCGGTCAGCCGGATCGTGGGGATGGCGAGCAGGACGAAGAGGATGCCGGCGACGACATACGGCGTGAAGTTGTAGCTCAGGGCGTTCGCCGAACGGGCGGCGGCGATCGCATCGATCGCGCCGAGGATGGAGATCAGGCCGACATCCTTCTGCATCGAGACGAAGTCGTTCATGAGCGGGGGCGTCATCTTCCGGATCGCCTGCGGGAGGACGACCCGGCGGAGCGTCTGGAGGTGCCCGAGCCCGAGTGCGCGGGCGGCGAGTCGCTGCGAGGGGTGCACGGCATCGATGCCCGCACGGATCACCTCCGCGACGTACGACGAGTAGGTGAGGGTCACGGCGAGGACGCCGAGCAGCACGACCGGGATCCGGACGCCCGCGATCGTCGGCACGCCGAAGCCGACGAGGTAGAGCACGATGATGAACGGGAAGCCGCGGAAGAGATCGGTGTAGGCCGCCGCGAGGACGCGGACGGGGAAGAACACCGGACCGCGGAGGGTCCGTACCACCGCGACCAGGAGCGCCACGATCGCCACCGTGACGACCGAGAGCGCGAGCACCTGGAGGTTGACCAGGAACCCGTCCCACACCTTGGGCAGCGACGAGATCGCCGTCGCCGGGTCGAAGAACGTCGCCTGCACCTTCGCCCACCCGGGCGTATTGACGACCGTCACCCACACGATGGCGGCGAAGACGAGGGTCGACGCGATCGCGATGAGGATCGAGCGCCGCTCGCGGCCCCGCCGGTAGGCGCGCCGCTCGACCTCCAGGGCGCTGGGTGCGTGCGAACTCACGGGACGACGTTACCCGAGCCGGTCCGCCCGGATCACTTCAGCGTCGGGACACCCTCGGTGAGCACCGACAGCCACTGCTTCTCCAGGTCGGCGAGGGTGCCGTCCTCGCGCAGCGTGTCGACGGCGTGGCTCACCCGCGAGGTGAGGGGCGAGTCCTTCTGCAGGAGGAGCCCCCACTGGTCGGGCACGCCCGCCGCGGGCAGCTCGCCGACCATGAAGCCGCCGGTGATGTAGAAGTTCGCGGCCAGGTAGGCGGTCGGTGTGTCGAGCACCATGGCGTCGATCTGGCCCGCCTCGAGGGCGGCGCGCGCGTCCTCGTTCGAGCTGAACAGCGCGGCGGGGGTGGTGGGGGCGATGGCCTCGTCGATCGTCGTGGCGCTCGTCGATCCGGCCATGGCGCCCAGGAGCAGGCTCTTCGCGCCGGCGAGGTCCTTCACGCCGTCGGCCTTGCCTCCGGCGATGGCGACGATCGTCTGGCTCGCTTCGAAGTACGGCGTCGAGAAGTCGACGGCCTGCTTGCGCTCATCCGTGATCGTGTACTGCTGGATGTTGATGTCGAAGTTCTTCGGTCCGGGCGCGATCGCGGCCTCGAACGAGGTCCGTACCCAGACGACGTCCTCGGGAGCGAAACCCAGCTGCTCGGCGACCGCGTACGCGACCGCGGCCTCGAAGCCCTTCCCGGTCGTGGGGTCGTCGTCGTACACGTACGGCTCGTAGGCCGTCTGGCCGGTCGCGAAGGTCAGCTTGCCGGGGGTGATGTAGTCTGCCGCGGAGTCCGCCGGAGCGCCGGAGGAGGATGCCGGGTCGGACGCGCCGGAGCATCCGGCGAGGACGAGGAGCGCGGCGGCCGCGGCGGCGGCGAGGGCGGTGCGCAGGACGGAACGCGGCATGACGGAGACCTCCGGGACTGGGGAAACGGCGCGTCGGATGCTGTGGACGGATGCCGCAGCATCCATCATCGCCGCTCGCTTCGGGCCGGGGGCCGATCTCGGTCCCTTTGTTACAGGGTCGTCATGCGGCGCCCTCATGCGGCGGTCGGCGGGACCGCGCGGAGCGGGTCAGCTCCTGCCGAGATCGTCGAGCATCTTGCGCTGCTCGGGGGTGAGGCCGTCATCGAGCTCGGCCGCCACGCCCGGCGCGGGCGCGGTGCGCGCGGAGGCGGGGCCGTCGACGGACCCGGCTTCGCCGCGGCCGCGCAGGCCCGCGGAGGCGCGGTCGTAGTAGGAGCCCGCCTTCGCCTCGATGCGGTCGTCGATGCGCGCGTACACGGCCCACCCGATCGCGATGATGATCGGGGGCAGGACGTAGGCCCAGAACCAGCTGCCGCGGGCGTTCACGCCGGTGAGCAGCAGCGTGATGACCCAGATGATGGCGGCGACCGCGAGGACCAGCATCACCTGCACGAACGCTTCTCCCGCGCGCGTGCGCTCGCCGGCGCTCTTCGCCGCCGAGTTCGCGAACGCCTTCTGCAGGAGGGGCTTCACGAACAGCTCGGCGAGGGTCAGGATGACGGATGCCCAGAGCACCGCCCAGCCGACATGCGCCGGCGTGAGCAGGCCGATCACCAGCAGCACGAGGACATTGAACACGTACAGCGACACGAAACGGACGACCCAGGCCTTCATGTCACCAGAGTGCCACGGCGGCCCCGTCCTCGCGAGAGCGCGCGCCCGGTCAGCTCAGGGTGCCGGCTCGCTCAGTGGATCGAGACGAGCTGTGTGACGTCGTCACGGGCGAGCTCGTCCACCACCGCCGTCACCTCGATGGCGGCGAGGTCGGCGCGGCCGCTCAGCACCGTGAGGAACGCGGTGTCGGCCGCATCGCGTCCCGTCGCGATGCGCACGAGGTTCTGTCGCGGGGCGAGAGCCGTGGCATCCACCACCCGCCACGCACCGTCGATCCAGGCTTCGGTGACGGCGTGGAACTCCATCGGCGCGAGGCCCGGGGCGTAGACGGCGGCGACGCGCGCCGCCACGCCGCGTGCCCGCAGCAGGGCGGCGCAGAGGTGGGCGTAGTCGCGGCACACGCCCTGGCGGGCGAGGAGGGTCTGGACGGCGCCGTCGGTCGGATCCGACGCGCCGGGCACGTAGCTGAGCTGGGTGCCGACCCACGAGGACACCGCGGCGAGGAGCTCGGGCCCGGGCTCGATCCCCGCGAACTCGGCCGCGGCCGTCGGGGAGAGCACGTCGCTCTCCACGTAGCGGCTCGGGAGGCGGAACGAGAAGAGGTCGTAAGGGATGCCGATGGTCTCCGACCCCTCGCCCGAGATGTGGGCGTGGTAGTCGATGACGAGGCTCCCGACGCCCGCCTGCAGGCGGCGGAAGCGGGTGCCGTTGTGATCGGTGAAATCCGATCCGTCCACGGGCGATCCGTCCAGGAGTGCCGTGAAGGTCTCCTGGTCGGGCTCGTAGTCGGCGGACACCGCTATCGCGACGACCAGGTCGGCGGGCTCGGTCACGGTCAGTTCCAGGTGGGCGGTGACGTCTCGCTGCATGAGCACAGCGTGGCACACCCGCGGACCCCTGCGGAACGCGTCCGGCCTCTCGTGACGCAGGGCGTATCATTCGCACCCACTGCGCGCAATCCCCGTCCGCCCGTGCGCGCTCCCCCCGTACCGTCGAAGGCATGGCAACTACCACAGCGACCAAGAACAAGCGCAAGCCCGCGCACGGTGCGCGCCTGACCGACGAACAGAACGCCGAGAAGGGCTTCACCGCGTCGAAGGCCTTGAGCGAGAACCTGCAGAAGGTGCTCGTCGATCTGATCGAGCTCGCGTCGCAGGGCAAGCAGGCGCACTGGAACGTGATCGGCACGAACTTCCGCGACACCCACCTCGCCCTCGACGAGATCATCGACGCCGCCCGCGAATTCAGCGACACCATTGCGGAGCGGATGCGCGCCCTGCACGCCCTGCCCGACGGACGCAGCGACACCGTGGCCGAGTCGACGACGCTCCCGGAGTTCCCGCAGGGCGAGATCGCGACGACCGAGGTCATCGACCTCATCACCGCCCGGCTCGAGGACACCGTCGCCACCTGTCGCGACGTCCACGACCAGGTCGACGAGGAGGATCCGACGAGCGCCGACATCTTCCACGAGATCATCGAGAAGCTCGAGCAGTACGCGTGGATGATGAGCGCCGAGAACCGGAAGCCGGCCGCCTCGTGACCGACATGTACACCGCCCAGGATCCGACGACCCAGTATCCGCGCCCGCCCTTCCCTCCGCAGCAGCAGGATGCGCCCGGTGACATCCACAAGATGGACCCGGCGCCCGACCACGGTGAGAAGACGTACATCGGGTTCGGTCGCCTCCCCGGGCGCAAGGCCCTGGTGACCGGTGCCGACTCGGGGATCGGGCGCGCCGTCGCGATCGCCTACGCCCGTGAGGGTGCGGACGTCGCCCTGTCGTACCTCCCCGAGGAGCAGGCGCAGGCCGAGGAGGTCGCGGAGCTCATCCGTGCGGAGGGGCGCACCGCGGTCCTCCTCCCCGGAGACCTGCAGGACGAGGCCACGAACGTCGAGACGGTCGAGAAGGCGGTGGAGGGGCTCGGAGGGCTCGACATCCTCGTCCTGAACGCCGGCACCATGCCGACCGTCGACAGCATCGACGACTTCGAGACGAAGACCCTCGACCATGTCGTGAAGGTCAACATCTATCCGCTCTTCTGGATGACCAAGGCCGCATCCGCGCACCTGAAGCCGGGGGCGGCGATCATCACGACCTCCAGCATCCAGGGCTTCGACCCGTCGCCCTCCCTCGCGGAGTACGCCGTGTCCAAGGCGGGGATCGCCAACTGGACGCGCGCCCTCGGCCAGCAGCTGATCGAGCGCGGGATCCGCGTCAACGGCGTCGCGCCGGGGCCGATCTGGACGCCGCTCCAGCCCGCGTTCGTGCCGAACGAGAAGATCGAGCACTTCGGCGAGCAGACGCCCATCGGCCGCGCCGGTCAGCCGGTGGAGCTCGCGCCCGCCTACGTGTTCCTCGCGTCGCAGGAGGCGAGCTACATCGTGGGCGAGACCATCGCGGTGACCGGGGGCATGACCCTCACGTGATCGTGCGATGACGATCCCGGGTCGAGAGGACCTGCGTACGTACGCGGCGATCGGCGACGGCCGCACGGTCGCGCTGATCGCCGCGGACGGCGGCATCGACTGGATGCCGATGCCGAACCTCGATTCGGCGCCGGTCTTCGCCCGGATCATCGACGATGACGATGGCGGCTGCATCGAGCTCGCGCCCGAGGGTGCGTTCTCGGTGCGCCGCCGCTACCTTCCCGGCACGAACGTCCTGCAGACGACATTCACGACCGATGACGGAGTCGCGACGGTCACCGACGCGCTCGTGACGGGTGTCGCAGGGCGGCTGCCGTGGGCGCAGCTGGTGCGCCGGATCGCGGGTGTGCGTGGCGAGGTGCGATTCCGCTGGGCGGTGCGCCCGGGAACGCGCCTGCGGACCGCCGCGCCGTGGATCAAGAAGCACGACGGCGTCCACCTGCTGCAGGTCGGATCGACCATGCTCGCCGTCATCGGGCAGGAGGTCGGTCGCCCTCGCGCCGACGTGACCTCATCGCCCTTCTCCGCGGTGCGGGGAACCTTCACGACGGCGGAGGGCTCCACGCACATCCTCGGCATCATCGCGAACGACGACGAGCCGCTCCACCTCGCCGATCCCGCCCTCTTCGGCGCGAGCCTCGACCGGTCCATCGCGGGCTGGCGCGACTGGTCGAAGGAGTTCTCCTACGACGGACCGTGGCGGGACGCCGTCCAGCGCAGCGCCCTCGCACTGAAGCTCCTCGTCTACGCGCCGACCGGTGCGATCGCGGCCGCCGCGACCACCTCGCTGCCCGAGAACCCGGCGGGCGGGAAGAACTGGGACTACCGCTTCGCGTGGGTGCGCGACCTCGCCTACACCGCGCACGCGCTCGTGCGCTTCGGCCTCCGCGAGGAGACGCACGCCGCCCTGTCGTGGATGCTGGGGACGATCCGCGCCGACGGCGACCTCCGCGTCATGTACACCCTGCGCGGCGAGCCGGTGGACGGGGTGGAGTTCTTCGACGCACCCGGCTGGTCGGGGATCGGGCCCGTCGTCACGGGCAATCCGGCGAGCGATCAGCTGCAGCTCGGTGTCTACGGCGACCTGTTCGCGATCTGCCGGACGTACGCGGATGCCGGGAACGTGCTGGATCCCGCGACGGGGCGCCTGCTGGCATCCCTCGCGGACCGCGTCTGCGATCTGTGGCGGAACCGCGACTCGGGCATGTGGGAGCTCCCGGAGCTCGCGCACTACACGTCCTCGAAGATGGGCTGCTGGCAGGCGCTGCGCGACGCCGTGCACCTGGTCGAGAGGGGGGCGATCCCCGTCGCGGACGGCGCGGTCGACCGATGGAGCGTGGAACGCGACCGCATCGCCGCCTGGGTGGCGCAGGAGTGCTGGTCGGAGGACCTCGGCGCCTACGTCATGGCCCCCGGCTCGACGGCGCTCGACACCTCGGTGCTCCTCCACGCCGAAAGCGGCTTCGACCGGGGAGAGCGGATGTCGCGGACGATCGACGCCCTCAGCGCCGAGCTCGGCGCCGGCGCACTCATCTATCGGTACTCGGGCATGGAGCGCGAGGAGCACACGTTCGTCGCCTCCGCGTTCTGGCGGGCGGGAGCGCTGGCCTGCGTCGGCCGGCACGATGAGGCGATCGCCGCGATGGACGAGCTCGTCTCGATGGCGAACGACGTCGGACTGTACAGCGAGATGATCTCCGCGCGCGACGGATCGTTCTGGGGGAACCTGCCCCAGGCGCTCAGCCACCTCGCCGTCGTCACGGCGGCCCTGACCATCCGTCAGGTCGTGCCGGCGAAGGCTCTCGAAGGTCACTGATCGGGATCGGGCGCCCTGTCGCGCCGGCGCGCTCTCTCAGCGTGCGGCGCGGAGGATGCGCTCGGCGCTGCGCAGCGCCAGCGCGACCTGCGTGAGCGCCGGGTTCGCGGCCAGAGCGCTGGGGAAGGTCGAGTTGTCGACGATCCAGAGGTTGTCCACCTCATGACTGCGCCCATCGGCATCCACGACGCCGTCGCCCGGGTCCGTGCTCATGCGGCAGGTCCCGAGGGTGTGGGCGGTGCGGTCGAGCACCCGCGTCGACGTGGCGCCCGCAGCCTCGAGGATCCGCACCATGACATCCGTCGCGTGCCGGATCAGCGCGCGCTCGTTCGGGCCGGCGGTGAAGGACACCTCCGCTCGCGGGATGCCGTCCTCGTCGGTCTCTCCGGAGAGGACGAGCGCGTTGTCGCCGCTCGGCAGGCACTCGCCGTTGATGCCGAGCCCGGTCGTGAACCGCGCGCCGTCGAGCGCCGCCATGAGCTCCGGCCCCCACAGCCCGCCGCCGCGCACGAGGGTCGTCGCGAAGGTCAGGGGCATGACGCCGAGGCTCTGGATGAGGTACCCGCCCGCGAAGTCGGCATCCGCGGGCCGCAGGAAGTCCTCGGTGAGGAGTGACGACGGATAGCCGCGGTAGGCGCGCTGCTGCTCGTCGAAGGTCCCCCACACCTGGGTGGCGGGGTGCGCGAGGAAGTTCCGGCCCACCTGTCCGCCGCCGGTGGCGAGGTCGTTCGCGAGCAGGAGGCGCGGGGTCTCGACCCCGCCGGCGGCCAGCACGAGTGCGCGGCACGGCTGCCGGATGTCGGTGCCGTCCTGGCGGTAGACGACGGCGTGGACGCGGCCGACGGCGTCGGTCTCCACCGTGTGCACCAGCGCGCCCGCGCGGATCTCCGCTCCGGCGGCGACCGCGGCGGGGAGATACGTCGTCCCCATCGTCGCCTTCGCGCCGGTGCGGCACCCCTGGTGGCACGTGCCGCAGGAGATGCACGCGCCGCGGGCGAGCCCGTGCTGCGAGCGGGCGCGGGTGAGTACGGCGGCGGGCGCGTCCGCCGTGCGGATGCCCAGGGCGCGGCATCCGTCGGCCATGTTCCGCGCGGACGCGTTGCGATCCGCGGGCGGGTAGGCGTAGAGCCGGTCCGGGTCCCACGGGTAGTCGGCCGGGCCGCTGACCCCGAGATCCTGCTCGGCGCGCAGGAGGTAGGGGAGGAGCTCGTCGAGGCCGAACGGCCAATCGCGGCCTTCGCCGGTCTCGGTCCGCAGGCGCAGCTGCGCGGCGTCGGGGCGGGGGGTGAACGCGCCCCAGTGCAGCGTCGAGCCGCCGACGCCGCGGCCGGAGTTGTTCGGTCCGAACGCCGTCGGATCCTCTCCCGCGGACAGCCGCTCGCTCATCCAGTTGATCTCGGCGGCATCCGTCTCGTCGGGGGTGTGCTCGGCGGGGTCGAAGAACGGGCCGGCCTCCAGCGCGACGACGCGGAGCCCCGCCGCGGCGAGCTCGGCGAGGACCGGCGCGCCGCCGGCGCCGGTGCCGACGACGACGACATCGACCTCATCGGCCGCGCCGAAGCGCCGCATCCGGGAGGTGTCCAGGGCGAGGGCGCTCACGAGTCATCCGTTCCGTCGTCGAGCAGAGGCGCGGGCAGGGCGCCGAGGCTTTCCGGCTCCCACTGCTCGCGCCGTCCGGGTGCGAGCACCGTGAAACCGCGCGGCTCCGGCACGCCGCGTGTCGCGAAGGAGTCGTTGCCCGTGCGCGCGAGGGAGGCGGGATGCGCGAGCCAGTGCCGCACGAGATCGACGCGCGCATCCTCCGCCCACGCCTGCAGCTGCGCGGGGGACAGCGGGGAGCCCGCGGGCGCCAGCCGTCCGTCGACGAGCGCGTCGACGAGGTCCGCGTCGAGGTCGAGGCCGGCAAGCGCGTCCAGGGCGAGCCCGGCCGCGACGGCGTCGGGGGGAAGGTCGGCGGGGCGCCAGCCGTCGCCCTCACCGTCGGCGAGCTGCGCATCGACACGGGCGGCGAGGTCGATGCGCCCGCCGTCACCTGCTTCAGCGCCGCGGGCGGGCTGCGGGACGACGAGGTCGGCGAGCCGGCGCAGCGTGTCGAGCTGGGGCGCGGTGAGCGCGCGGGGGCGATAGGCCGGGTCATCGGCGATCGCGCGGTGGGCGAGCGTGCGGCGCACCCGGGGAGCGACGGCGGGGGAGGCGATGAGGCGCGCCCAGTCGGCGGGGATGACCGGGGCGTGCGCGTCGATCTCGTCGCGGAGCGCGGCGATCGCGGTGGCCACGATGCCCGGTCGCTCCTGGGGGATCAGGTGCCCCGTCTCCCGCAGGCGGACGAATCGCGCCCGAGGGTAGACGCTCCCGTGCAGGTGCGGCTGGGCATCGGCGCCGAGGTCGTCGTCGTCCTCCCCGGCGAGGATGAGGGCGGGGATGTCGAGGGTGCCGACGGTGGGGGAGACGTCTTCGCGGCTGCCGTGCTCGAGCCAGTGCACCCAGGCCGACGGTGCGGCGCGGCGCAGGTCGTCGATCGCGCGCGCGTCGCACTCGCGGCAGAGGGGGACCGCCGCGTTCGCCTCGATGAAAGCGCGAGCCTGCGCCTCGCTCAGCGCCCCGTCATCCGCCCAGCCGGTCATCTCGTCGCGCTTGTCCTCGCTCATCGGCTCGGGCGTGGGCGGCGAGGCGGCCAGGAGCACGATCCCCGCCAGGCCGAATACCGGATCGTGGCCGTCGAGGGCCCGGCGGGCGATGACGGAGGCGACCTTCCCGCCCATGCTGTGCCCGAGGAGGAGCCACCGGGGGGCGCCGTCGCGGTGGATGCGCGCGATCGCGGCATCCGCCATCTCCGACACGGTGCGGCCGGGCTCGTCGCGGGCGTCGCCGAAGCCGGGGAGGTCGATCGGCACCAGCCGGATGTCCGTGCCGAGCGCGTCGGCGACGGCGCGGAACTCCGCGCCGCTGCCCCCGAGCGCGTGGAGCGCGTAGACCGTGAGGGTGGGGGCGACGCCCGGTGCGGCGCCGGAGGGCTGCGGGCGGGTCTCCTCGGGTCTCACGGGGTGACCATGCCCCCGTTGACGTTGAGCGTCTCGCCGGAGACGTAGCCGGACTCGGCAGAGGCGAGGAAGACGAAGGCGGGCGCGATCTCGGCGGGCTGTCCCGCCCGCCGGTACTCGTTCTCGTCGTCGAAGTGGGTCATCTGCTCGTCGGACACCCCGTCGGACACCTGGAGGGCGGTCCACGTCGGCCCGGGCGCGACGACGTTGACCCGGATGCCACGGGGGGCGAGCTGCTGCGCGAGCCCCTTGGAGAGGTTGTTGATCGCCGCTTTCGTCGCGGCGTAGTCGAGCCGGTCGGGCGCGGGCACATACGCCTCCAGCGACGCCGTGTTGATGATGGTCGCGCCCGCGGGGAGGTGCGGGAGCGCCGCCTTGATCAGCCGGAACGGCGCGAACACATTGGTATGGAACGTCGTCTCGAACTGCTCGTCGCTGAGGTCCTCGATCTTCGCGACGGCGGTCTGCTTGCCCGCGTTGTTGACGAGGATGTCGAGCCCGCCGAGCGCCGTCACCGCCTCCGCGACGACCGCACGGCAGCGTTCGGGGTCGGTCAGGTCGGCGACGATCGCGACGCCGCGGCGTCCGACGCCGTCGATGAGGCCGAGGATGTGCGCGGCGTCCGCCTCCTCCCCGGGGCGGTGCACGATCGCGACGTCGGCGCCCTCGCGGGCGAAGGCGATCGCTGTCGCGCCGCCGATGCCCGAATCGCCCCCGGTGATGAGCGCGCGCCGACCCGTCAGGCGGCCCGAGCCGCGATAGCTGTGTTCGCCGAGGTCGGGGACGGGGGACATGTCGCGCTGGACGGCGGGCTCGTCCTGGTGCTGCAGCGGCGGCTCGACGCGGGCGTAGCGGGTGACGGGATCGCCGAACGTGTACTGGTCGCGGGACTCCTGCTCGTCGCGGCTCACCGGGATCCCCCCGGGATGCGTCCGATGAGAGCGGCGCGGTCGACCGTGCCCTCCTCGGCGAGGACCGCGCGGGCGTCATCCGTCGCGTCGGGGACGTTCCACAGCAGCACGCCGACGACGCGATCCTCGTCGAGGTAGTAGACGACGCCGCGCTCCCGCGGCTCGGCCCAGTCCTCGACGGTCTCGAGCGACCCGTCGAGGGTCCCGACCGCCTCGTACCGCGTTCCGAAGACGGCGGAGTAGTAGTACGGCGTGTGGGTGTACTCCTCCTCCGCGCCGGCGAGGTTCCGCCCCGCCTGCCGGCCCATCTGCTCGGCGTTGTCGACATGCTCGACGCGACGGCGCCCGAGGATCCGGTCGGGGTACTCCGCGGCATCACCGGCCGCGTAGACGTCGGGGCGGTCGGTGCGCAGGCGCGCGTCGACGACGATGCCGTCGCCGGTGCGGATGCCCGCCGCTTCGGCGAGCTCGCTCCGGACCTCGATGCCCAGACCCG
Organism: Microbacterium flavum; assembly: GCF_018717645.1. Lineage (GTDB taxonomy): Bacteria > Actinomycetota > Actinomycetes > Actinomycetales > Microbacteriaceae > Microbacterium > Microbacterium flavum. The sequence continues at coordinate 26,753 of NZ_JAFLHG010000017.1, read as the reverse complement.
ACACCACGGCATCCGCCACCACCGTGTCGCCGCCCTCGAGATCCAGCCGCACCCCCGCGTCGCCCGCGACGCCGCCGACCACCTCGCGGCCGCCGACGAGTTCGACGCCCGCTTCGCGGAACATCGCGGCGAAGTGCTCGGCGAGGTCGGCGGGGAAGACATCGGAGCCGAGCGTCGGCGTGCTGTGCACGAGCACCGTGTCGACCCCCTGCTGCACGAGCGCCGCGGCGAGTTCGCTGCCGATGTAGCCGCCCCCGACGACGGCGATCCGCTCGGCGTGCGCCGCGAGGGCCCGCAGGTGCCGGTAGTCCTCCGCAGTGCGGAAGGCCACCACGCGATCACTCTTCCCGCCCCCCTCCACCGGAAGGGGAACGGGCCGCCCGCCCGGCGCGAGCAGGAGCGTGCGGTAGGAGAAGGTGCCGCCCGCATCGGTGTCGATCTCGTGCGCCTCGGGGCGCAGAGCGGTCACGCGGGTGCGCAGCAGCACCGTCGCCCCCGTGTCCTCCGCGGTGCCGAGCGGCACGTCGTCCCAGGTGAATTCGGGATCGGTCCAGAGCTTCTTGCTCAGCGCCGGGCGGGTGTAGGGCTCGTCGATGTCGTCGCTGATGATCGCGATCGAGGCGTCCTGGTCCCGCTCGCGGATGCCGCGCGCGGCCGCATCCGCGACCATGCCGCCGCCGACGATGATGTGGTCGTACGCGCTCGTCGTCGGCGCGCCGTCGGCGCGCGTGTCGGAGTGCGGGTCGGGATGCGGGGAGGTCATGGCCCGATTCGATCAAACGGCCCCGGCGCGCGCCATCGGGTTGACCCGGCCGCGCCCAGGCGCTACGCCCACGCGGAACGGCCCCCTCCGCCGTGCGGGGCGGGGGGAGCCGTCCGGTATCGCCGTGCCGCGCTATCCGCTGTAGTCGACGATGTACTGCGGTGTGCCGCTCGTCGAGGCATCCGCCTGCGTGCCCGTCCCGTTGACGACGTGCTGCACCGTGCCCGCCGACAGGTTCACCGTCATGATGTGGTGGAGCTTCACGCCAGGGCGCGCGGGGACCTCGAACCCGTTCGCGGTCAGGATCGACGGGTCGTTCTGGTTGAACACGTAGACCCCACCGCCGTCGAGCTCGTGGTTTCGCACCTTGTCGCCCACCTTGTAGCCGGGGAATCCGAGCGTCCCGTTCGGCTGCGTCCAATCCGCCTGCGTCGGCGGGTCGTACGGAAGCTCGTTCTGATAGAGGATGACCCGCCCGCGCTCTCCGTTCCAGAGCGTGTTGTACGTCTGGAAGTGCTCGACGAAGAGGCCGGTCGCCGTCACGTCGGCGCCGTTCACGACGACGCCGTTCGTGCCCGTGTTGGTGGCCCACCTGTCGGTGTCGCCGTTCACGCCGTTCGTGAAGCCCTCATCGCCGTGGTCGGCACGCCAGACCCAGATGTGGTCGATCAGCACGTTGTCGGCGTTCACTTCGAGGGCGGTCGTCACCTTGCCGATGTGCGGCCCGCCGACGCGGAAGTACACGTCGTTCAGGGTGATGGGGTTGCCCTTCGACGCCCGCGAGGAGAGATTCAGGTTCGAGGTCAGTCCGACCTTCAGGAGCGTCGGCGACAGCTTCTCGCCCGCATCGAAGGTGACACCCGCCACGATGACGCCCGGCACGTCGAGGACGGCCATCGGCGTCGCGCCGCCGGTCGCGGTGAGCGTCGCGTGCCCGAGGCCGAGCACGACCGTGTTCGGCCGCCAGATGAGGAGGGTCTTGTCGATGTCGTAGACGCCGGGCGTGAAGATGAGGTGCTTGCCGAGCGCGACGGCGGTGTTGATCCTCCGCACCGAGTCCCCGGGCTTCGCGAGGTAGAAGTCCGAGAGCGGGATGCTGCGCCCGGGGGTCATCCCGTTCGCCCAGGAGACGCCGCTCGACTCCTTCTGGACGGACGGGGCGCGCACGTACCATCTGCCGCCGTCGACGTAGAGGTACGGCTTCTCGCGGCTCACGGGGGTCTGGGCGACCGTCGTGTACGGGACGGCGGGGAACGTCTCGTCGGAGGGAGCGCCGACGACGCCCGAGAACACCTGGTTCCAGACGCCGTTGCTCCACCCCGCGGACACATCGCTGTTGCGGGTGAGCCACTGCTGCTGAGAGCCGCTGACGGTGTAGGGCAGTTTCGAGTCGGCGATGTAGCCGCCGCTCGCGTACTGCGGGCCGGCGGAGCAGTAGTCCATGAGCGACACGTTCGCCCCGGAGATGTCCAGGCGCCGCATCGAGACGGCCTGCGAGACCGCCCAGAAGTTCGCGCTGGCGCGGCATCCGTCCTGCCCCGTCTTGTCGACGTGGATCGTCAGGTTCGAGAGGGTGCGCCAGAAGTTGACGAGGGCGAGGCAGTTGGACGTCCCGCCGTCTCCGAGGCACCGGTTGTAGACCTCCACCGCGCCGTTGATGACGACATCGCCCGGGCTGGCCCCGAGGCCCGCGACCTCGGTGTAGTAGCCGACCTCGAACTGGAGGGGATGCTCGGCCGTGCCGTAGGTTCCGGGGAGGAAGTAGACCGCGTGGCGCGCGGCGGACATCTCGGCGTCGCGCTGCTGATCGGCCAGCGTGTCGAGCGTCGACTGGATCTGCTCGATCGGCTGATCCGCGCTGAACACCGTCACGTTCGGGCCGAGATCGGGCGTTCCGGGCGGCGGCGACGCGGCGGTCGCGGCCGTCGCGGGCGCGGCGATGACGGCGCTGCCGACGAGGGCGGCGCCCAGCGCGGCGGCGATGAGTCGGCGATACCGTCCTGCCCGGCCGGGCCTGGGGGTTCGGGCTCCGCGGGGCGGGGTGGGGGAAGCGGGCATGCGGGTGGATCCTCTCCGTTGAGGTGACGCCGCGACGCGAGGGGTCGCTTACTTACGGAACAGTAACCATCCCGGGGCGGCACGGCAAGACCCGATCCCGTCGCGTGCGGCGTGGACGTCCTCGCGAGCCGCGGTCATGGCCGCCGGGTCAGTACCCGGCGCGCTGCGTGTCGTCGGAGGAGGGGATCCATCGCGCGGCGAGCGCCTCGGAGCCGCGCGCGAGGAGCGCGACATCCGCGCCGACCAGCACGAAGGAGGCGCCCGCGTCCAGGTAGCCCTGCGCCGCCGCGGGGTCGAACGCGTTCACGCCGACCGGCTTGCCGGCGGCGGTCACGGCTGCGAAGGCTCGGTGCACGGCCGCGACGACGTCGGGATGCGTCTGCTGGCCGAGCAGGCCGAGGGATGCCGCCAGGTCGCTCGGTCCGACGAACACGCCGTCGATGCCGTCGACCGCCGCGATGTCGGCCGCGGCATCCACGCCCGCGGCCGTCTCGATCTGCACGAACACCGACACGAAGGCATCCGCCTGCGGGAGGTAGTCGTCGACGCGGTTCCAGCGCGCGGAGCGGGCCAGGGCCGACCCGACGCCGCGCCGACCGCGTGGCGGGTAGCGCACGGCGTCGACGACCGCGCGGGCCTCGTCCGCCGACGAGATCATGGGGACGAGGATGTTCTGCGCGCCGAGGTCGAGGACCTGCTTGATGACGACCGCGTCGGCCGTCGGCACCCGAACAACCGGGATCGACCCGGAGCCGTCGATCGCCTGCAGCTGCGCGAGGACGCTCGAGAGCGTGTTCGGCCCGTGCTCCATGTCGACGAGCAGCCAGTCGAGCCCCGCCCCGGCCATGATCTCGGTCACGAGAGCGGAGCCGGAGCACACCCACCCGCCGGCGAGGGGGCGCGGTGCGGACTCGAGCCGATCGCGGAAGGTCGCGCTCAGACGAAACGACATTCGATCACTCCCATCGGTCCGAAGTCGGCGCGGACCTCGTCGCCCGCCTTCACCCACATGGGCCGGGTGAAGGAGCCGGCGAGGATGATCTCGCCCGCCTCGAGTCTGGCACCGTGTCGCGCGAACGTGTTGGCGAGCCAGGCGACGCCCGTCGCGGGGTGGCCGAGAACACCCGCGGCGACCCCCGTCTCCTCGATCTCGCCGTTCCGGCTCAGGATGCCGGGAACCCAGCGCAGGTCGATCTCCTCCGGGGTCCTGTGGACGTCGCCCAGGACCATCGCCCCGTAGGCGGCGTTGTCGCTGATCGTGTCGACGATGGTCCGCCCCTCCAGCTCGATGTGCGAGTTCAGCACCTCGAGGGCGGGCACGGCGTAGTCGATCGCCGCCAGGGCATCCTCGAGCGTGCAGTCGGGCCCGGCGAGCTGCGCCTTCAGCACGAACGCGAGCTCGACCTCGATGCGCACGTTCGAGAAGTGCGCCGTGGGGATCGTGTCGCCCGAGCGGAAGACGGTGTCGTCGAACATGACCCCGTAATCCGGCTCCGAGATGCCGGTCGCCTGCTGCATCGCCTTGGACGTCAGACCGATCTTGCGCCCGACGAGGGTGCGGCCGGACGCGATCATCCGGTCGCGCCACACGCCCTGGATCGCGTAGGAGTCCTCGACCGTGGCATCCGGGTACCGCGCGGTGATCCGCGGGATCACCCCGTGCGTGCGGTCGGCCTCGGCGAGCTCGTCCGCGAGCTGCGCGATCTGCTCGGCGTTCAGCATCCGCCCCGCCCCCTTCTCGGTCGGTGTTCCGTCGGTCGGTGTTCCGTCCGTCGGTGTTCCGTCCGTCCTGTACCGTTCGCAGGATCAGACCACAGGATTCCCACCCGCCCGCCGCGGAATCCCGCGGCAGCGCCCCGCGGCCGGTGTGGTCTGATCCTGCAGACGGTACGGAGGGGGCGGCTCACAGCTGGTTGCCCAACTTGTACTCGCCCTGCTTCCACTCCGGCATCGAGCTCTCGCCCTCGTCCGGGCGGGTGTAGCTGAAGCCGTCGGCGCCGATCGTGACGGCCATCTCCGAGTCGTGGGTGCGCGCGTGGACCGGCTGGGGGATGCCGTCCAGGTCGAGCACGAGCGAGGCATCCGTGTACCAGGACGGGACCACGGGGTTGCCCCACCAGTCCCGACGCTGGTTGTCGTGCACGTCCCACGTCACGACCGGGTTGTCGGGGTCGCCGGTGTAGTAATCCTGCGTGTACACCTCGACGCGGTGCCCGTCGGGATCGCGGAGGTAGAGGTAGAACGCGTTGCTCACGCCGTGGCGGCCCGGGCCGCGTTCGATCGCGTCGGAGCGGCGGAGTGCGCCGAGCTTGTCGCAGATGGCGAGGATGTTGTGCTTCTCGTGCGTCGCGAAGCACACGTGGTGCATCCGCGGGCCGTCGCCGCCGGTCATGGCGGTGTCGTGCACGGTGGGCTTGCGGCGCATCCAGGCGGCGTAGACGGTGCCCGCCTCGTCCTGGATGTCCTCCGTCACGCGGAAGCCGAGGTCCTGCATGAACTTCACGGCGCGAGGGACGTCGGGGGTCACCTGGTTGAAGTGGTCGAGCCGCACGAGCTCTCCCGGGATGTGCAGGTCGTAGCGCCACGACATCCGCTCGACGTGCGCGGTCTGGTGGAAGAACTCGATCGGGAATCCGAGCGGGTCGACGACGCGCACGGAGTCGCCGATGCCCCGGACGAACCCGTCGGGGTTCCGGCGCACGTCGCAGCCGAGCTCACGGTAGAACTCCTCGGCGCGGTCGAGGTCGGCGGGCTCGCGCACCCGGTACGAGAACGCCGCGACGGCCGCGACGGGGCCCTTCCGCAGCACGAGGTTGTGGTGGATGAACTCCTCCGTGGAGCGCAGGTAGATCGCCTCGTCATCCTCTTCGGTGACGTACAGGCCCAGCACGTCGACGTAGAACTGGCGGGATGCCGCGAGGTCGGTGACCACGAGCTCCATGTACGCGCAGCGGAGGATATCGGGGGGCGAGGCCTGGGGAGTCGCCACCGGGTCGTCGGTGACGATCGGGGCCTCCTGCGAGACGAAGAAGCCCGACGAGGTCTTCGTCATCTGGTCACGGTGTGTCATGTCAGCGTCCTTGCTTTTGTTCGTGTGCCGGGCCGAGTGTCCAAGACGTGCGGAGCGGCGGTGGCGCGGGTCGGCGTGTCTTGGACACTCGGCGGGAGGGGCGGGTCGGCGGGAGGGCGGGAGAGGAGGCGGGAAGGGTCAGCGCTTGCCGAAGGTGGGGTTGTGGGGCTCGTGGGCGAGCGTGATGTGGACGGCCTGCTGGTCGGTGTAGAAGTCGATCGAGCGGTAGCCGCCCTCGTGTCCGAGGCCGGATGCCTTGACGCCGCCGAACGGCGTCCGGAGGTCGCGGACGTTGTTCGAGTTCAGCCAGACCATCCCCGCCTCGAGCGATTGCGCGAAGTTGTGCGCACCCTTGAGGTCGTTCGTCCAGAGGTAGGCGGCGAGGCCGTACTTCGTGTCGTTGGCGAGCGTGAGGGCATCCTGCCAGGTGTCGAACGGGGTGATCGCGACCACGGGGCCGAAGATCTCCTCCTGGAAGATCCGCGCTTCGGGCGCGACGTCCGCGAAGACCGTGGGCGCCACGAAGTTTCCGACCTCGAAGCCCTCGGGCCGGCCACCGCCGGCGACCAGGCGCCCCTCCGTCTTGCCGATCTCGACGTAGCTCATCACCTTCGCGAAGTGCTCGGGATGCACGAGCGCGCCGACCTCGGTGGCGGGATCGTGCGGGTAGCCGACGCGCACGCGCCGGGCCTGCGCGGCGTAGCGCTCGACGAAGTCGTCGTACACCGAGCGCTGCACGAGGATGCGGCTGCCGGCGGTGCAGCGCTCGCCGTTGAGAGAGAACACGCCGAAGATCGTCGCGTCGATCGCCGCGTCGAGGTCGGCGTCCTCGAACACGATCGCCGGGCTCTTGCCGCCGAGCTCCATCGACAGGCCCTTGAGGAAGGGGGCGGCGTTCGCGAAGATCAGCTGACCGGTCGAGCTCTCGCCGGTGAAGGAGATGAGCGGCACGTCGGGGTGCTTCACGAGTGCGTCACCGGCATCCTCGCCCAGTCCGTTGACGAGGTTGAACACGCCTTTCGGCAGGCCCGCCTCTTCGAAGATGCCGGCCCAGAGGGATGCCGACAGCGGTGTGAACTCGGCGGGCTTGAGGACGACGGTGTTCCCGGTCGCGAGCGCCGGGGCGAGCTTCCACGACTCGAGCATGAACGGCGTGTTCCACGGCGTGATCAGGCCGGCGACGCCGATCGGCTTGCGATTGACGTAGTTGAGCTGGCGGCCGGGCACCTTGAAGGCGTCGTCGGTCTGGGCCACGATCAGGTCGGCGAAGAAGCGGAAGTTCTCGGCCGCGCGCCGCGCCTGGCCGAGCGCCTGAGTGATCGGCAGCCCCGAGTCGAAGGACTCGAGCTCGGCCAGCCGCGCGTCGCGCGACTCGACGATGTCGGCGATGCGGTGCAGCACGCGCGAGCGCTCGCGGGGCAGCATCCGCGGCCACGGTCCGTCGGTGAACGCGCGGCGGGCGGCGGCGACCGCGAGCTCGATGTCGGACTTCTTTCCGGCGGCGGCCTGCACGTACACCTCGTTGGAGACGGGTTCGAGGACGTCGAACGTGTCGCCGTCCTGCGAGTCGACGAAGGCGCCGTCGATGTAGTGGCGGATGCGGTCCGGGAGGTCGGCGGGAACGTGCCGCGTGTCGAGGGCGGGGGTGGTGTCGGTCATGGTGTCTCCGTGGTGGGTGTGGCGTCGTCGTGGCGTGCCTGCAGGAACGCGTCGAGCGTGCGCAGGCGGTGGGTGCGGGTGAACAGCTCGAGCTCGTCGGGATCGGCGCCGGTGCGGATCAGCTCGAGGATCCGGTCGTGCTCCTCGACGGAGTGGCGCGGCCGGGAGGGGATGAGCGAGAAGCTCGTGTCGCGCAGGCCCGCCAGGCGCGACCAGCCGCGCCCGACGAGATCGAGGATGTGCGGGTTCGGGCACCGGTCGAACAGAACGGCGTGGAAGCGCTGGTTGAGCTGCGTGTACGTATAGGGGTCGAAGTCGTCGAGCAGTCGGTGCATCCGGTCGTTGATCTCCGCGGCGCGGGCGAGGTCGTCGCCCGTGACCAGCGGCGCGGCGAGGCGGGTCGCGTAGCCCTCGACGAGGCTCAGCGTCTGCATCGTGTGGATGTACGCCTCCTCGTCGACGACCGAGACGCGAGCGCCGACGTTCTTCTCGAACGTGACGAGGTGCTCGGCCTCGAGCCGGCGGATCGCCTCGCGCACCGGGACGACGCTCATGTCGAGCTCGCCCGCGATGGCGCTGAGGACGAGGCGGAAGCCCGGGCCGTACTCGTGGCGCGAGATGCGGGCGCGGATCCAGTCGTAGGCGACCTCGGATTTGCTGCCCGTGTCCTTCGGCACCGTGTCCACCGTGCTCATCCGCGGGACTCCTCGTACCGCGCGCGCCAGACGGCGTTCATCGGGAAGAGGCCGTCCACCGCGTGCCCCTCCGCGACGCGCGCGGCGATCCACGCGTCCTCCTCCTCCTGCGCGAGTGCGGCGTCCGCGACCTCTTCGGCGAGGCCGGGAGGGATGACGATCACGCCGTCGGCGTCGCCGACGAGGATGTCGCCGGGCTGCACCGTGGTTCCGCCGCACGCGATCGTGACATCCACGTCCCACGGCACGTGCTTGCGGCCGAGGACGGCGGGGTGCGCGCCGGCGGTGTACACGGGGATGCCGACGGCCGTCACCGCGTCGGCGTCGCGGACGCCCCCGTCGGTCACGATCCCCGCCGCGCCGCGCGCGTGCGCGCGGATCGCGAGGATGTCGCCGAGCGTGCCGGATCCGGTCTCCCCGCGCGCTTCGATCACGATGATCTCGCCCTCGCCGACCGCGTCGAAGGCGCGCTTCTGCGCGTTGTAGCCGCCGCCGTGACTCGCGAAGAGGTCCTCGCGCCCGGGGACGAAGCGGAGGGTCGTCGCCACGCCGACGAGCGTGCGCTCGGGGTGCAGCGGGCGAACGCCGTCGATCGTGACGTTGTTGAGGCCCCGCTTGCGCAGCTGCTGGGACAGGCCCGCCACGGGGACGCGTGCGAGCTTGTCGCGGAGCGCCGCGGGCAGCGGTGCGCGGGACGACGCTTCGACGGGCTCAGCGACCGGTTCCTTCCCGCCACTGCCCGTGCCCGCATCGGTCCCCGAGCCCGTCGAGGGGTCGCTCGCCGCCGGAAGCCCGGCCGCCTCGCGCGATCCCCACGCCTCCTCCCGCTGCGTGTCGTCCACCGAGGGGAGCGAGCCGACCTCCGCATCGAAGGCGAGGGCCGGGCCGTCGACGACCGTCGTGACGAGACGTCCCGAGGTGGCGCCGGATGACGGGTCGTCCACCTCGACCTCGACGACGTCGCCCGGGACGATCACCGACGAGCCGGCCGGGGTGCCGGTGAGGATCACGTCGCCGGTCTCGAGCGTGAAGTGCTGCGAGAGGTCGGCGACGAACTGCGCCAGCGGGAAGATGAGCCCCGCGGTCGTGTCGTCCTGGCGCAGCTCGCCGTTGACCCAGGTGCGGACGCGGAGCGCGGCGGGGTCGACCGCGCGCGCATCGATCAGCTGCGGGCCGATCGGGGTGAAGCCGTCGCCGCCCTTCGAGCGCACGTTCGACCCCTTGTCGTTCGCGCGCAGGTCGTAGAGACCGAGATCGTCGGATGCCGTGACCCACGCGACGTGGTCCCAGGCATCCTCGAGTGCGACCCGCCGGACCGGGGCGCCGATGACGAGCGCGATCTCGCCCTCGAAGGCGAGGAGCTCGGTGCCGGCGGGCCGCTCGATCACGCCGCCCGACTCGGCGAGTGAGCTCGAGGCCTTGAAGAAGTACGACGGGGCGGCGGGGCGACGCCCGCGCTGGTCCGCACGGGAGGCGTAGCTGATATGCACCGCGATGATCTTGCCGGGGCGGACGGGGAGGGCTCCGAATGCGGCGCCGGCGGCATCCGTCGCCGCGCCGGACGAGTCGTTGTCGATGGTCATGAGCTCCCTCGCTCTTGCGTGATATTCGAAATCGTATATGATCGAGACACGTCGGGCAAGCATCGCTTCCCGCTCTGACAATGAAGTCCGTTGACATTGGAGTCACCCCTTGAGCGCACAACGCCCGGAACCGGCCGGATTCACCCCCACCGGCACCATCGCGACCGCCACCGACCGCCGGAGGGTCGTCTTCGCCACGATCGTCGGCACGACCGTGGAGTGGTACGACTTCTTCATCTACGCGACCGCCGTCGGTCTCGTGTTCGGTCAGCTGTTCTTCGCTCCGCTCGGTGCCAACAGTGCGCTCGTGGCGTTCGCCACCGTCGGCATCAGCTTCCTGTTCCGGCCGTTCGGCGCGTTCCTCGCCGGGCACCTCGGCGACAAGTACGGCCGCAAGCCCGTGCTGATGTGGACCCTCATCATGATGGGCGTGGCGACCGCGCTCATCGGCCTCCTCCCCACCTACGACGCGATCGGCATCGGCGCGCCCATCCTGCTCGTCCTCCTGCGCATCGTGCAGGGCATCTCCGCAGGCGGCGAATGGGGCGGAGCGGTGCTCATGGCCGTCGAGCACGCGCCGCGCCGCCGCCGCGGCGCCTTCGGCGCCTCGCCGCAGATCGGCGTGCCGCTGGGCCTCCTGCTGGCATCGGGCGTCATGGCCCTCATGGCGACGATCGCCCCGGGCGACCAGTTCGTCGCGTGGGGATGGCGCGTCCCGTTCCTGCTGTCGGTCGTGCTCATCCTCATCGGCTACTACGTGCGCCGCCGCGTCGAGGAGAGCCCGGTGTTCACCGAGCTCGCCGAGCGCAAGGAGGAGACGCGGATGCCGATCGTGCAGCTGTTCCGTCGGCACGCGCTGCTGGTCATCATCGCCGCGCTCGTGTTCGCCGGCAACAACGCCGTCGGCTACATGACGACGGGTGGCTACATCCAGGGATACGCGACGAACCCCGAGGGTCCGCTGGGCTTCGAGCGCGGGCCGGTCCTCTGGGCGGTCGCCGGCTCGGCCGTCACCTGGCTGCTCTCGACCCTCGCGGCCGGCTTCCTCTCCGACCGGATCGGCCGCCGCTCGACGTACATCATCGGGTGGATCCTTCAGCTCGTCGGCGTGTTCACGCTCTTCCCCCTCGTGAACACGGGCAGCATCGGCCTGCTGTTCCTGGGGCTCGCGATCCTGACGATCGGCCTCGGGTTCACCTACGGGCCGCAGGCGGCGTTGTACGCGGAGCTGTTCCCGGCGTCCATCCGCTTCTCGGGCGTCTCGATCTCCTACGCCCTGGGCGCCATCCTCGGCGGCGCGTTCGCTCCGCTGATCGCGCAGGCGATCGTCCAGGCCACCGGCGGCACGGGTGGCGTGACGTGGTACCTCGCCGGGATGACGCTCATCGGCCTGATCGCCACGCTGCTGCTGCGCGACCGCAGCGGCATCCCGCTGGGACCGGACCACGAGGACGAGCAGGCGCAGAGCCCGATCCACGGACTCGCGAAGGCCTGAGCGGGACCGGCGCGGAGAGGACCGACGACGATGCAGTTCCACCACCACGGATACGTCTCCGGCGACCCGCGGGTCCTCCCCGCCGCCGGAATCGGACGGGACCGCCCGGCCGAGATCCCCGATGAGGTCGACGTCCTCATCGTCGGCTCCGGCCCGGCCGGCATGCTGCTCGCGGCGCAGCTCTCCCGCTACCCCGAGGTCACGACGCGGATCATCGAGCGGCGGGAGGGGCGTCTCGCGCTCGGCCAGGCGGACGGCATCCAGCCGCGCAGCGTCGAGACTTTCCAGGCGTTCGGCTTCGCGGAGCGGATCGTGGCCGAGGCGTACAACATCGGCTGGATGAACTTCTGGGGACCCGACCCGGAGGACCCCGCCCGCATCGTGCGCCGCTCGCGCACCGCCGACTATGCCTTCGACATCAGCGAGTTCCCCCACCTGATCGTCAACCAGGCACGCGTGCTGGACTACTTCGCGGAGGCGGCGGCCGACGGGCCCGGGCGCATCGTGCCCGACTACGGGGTGGAGTTCCTGGGGCTCGACGTGCCGGAGGACGAGGCGGCGCCCGTCGAGGTGCGGGTGCGCGCTTCGACAGGCTCAGGGACCGGTCCGGGCGGGTCGGGCGAGCGCACCGTCCGCGCCCGTTACGTCGTCGGATGCGACGGCGCGCGCAGCCGGGTCCGCGACGCCATCGGCCGCGTCCACGTCGGAGACATCTCGCAGCACGCGTGGGGGGTCATGGACGTCCTCGTCGACACCGACTTCCCCGACTGGCGGATCAAGTGCGCGATCAACTCCGCCGCGGGCAACATCCTGCACATCCCGCGCGAGGGCGGCTACCTCAGCCGCATCTACGTGGACCTGGGCGCCGTCGCCGCCGATGACGCCCACCGCGTGCGCCAGACGCCGATCGAGGAGATCATCCGCCGCGCCAACGAGATCCTCCACCCCTACACGCTCGATGTGCGCGAGGTCGCGTGGCACAGCGTCTACGAGGTCGGGCACCGCGTGACCGACGGGTTCGACGACGCGCTGGACACGGGGCGCACGCCACGCGTCTTCCTCACCGGCGACGCCTGCCACACGCACAGCGCGAAGGCCGGGCAGGGCATGAACGTCTCGATGCAGGACGGGTTCAACCTGGGGTGGAAGCTCGGGGCGGTGATCTCGGGGCAGAGCCCCGCGACGCTCCTGGCGACCTACGGCACGGAGCGGCGCCCGGTCGCGCAGCAGCTGATCGACTTCGACAAGGAGTGGTCGAGTCTCATGGCGCGCAAGCCCGAGGAGATCTCGGACCCGGAGGATCTCGCGACCTACTACCTCGCCACGGCGGAGTTCCCCTCCGGGTTCATGACGCAGTACGCGCCGGGGGAGGGGGTGGTCTCCGCGACCTCCCGCCAGGAGCTCGCGACCGGGTTCCCCCTCGGCAAGCGCTTCAAGAGCGCCCCGGTCACCCTCGTCGCCGACGGCAACGCGCTTCACCTCGGCCACCACGCGAGCGCGGACGGGCGGTGGCGGATCTACGTGTTCGCGGATGCCGACGGCCTGTCCGACGGCTCGGCCACCGCGCGGTTCGCGCAGTGGCTCGGCGAGGCATCCGATGCGCCGATCCGTCGCTTCACGCCCCCCGGTGCCGACCTCGACGCGGTGTTCGACGTGAAGGTGGTCTACCAGCAGGGTTTCGGCGAGGTGGATGCGACGTCGGTGCCGGAGATCTTCCGACCGCACACCGGGCCGCTGGGGCTCCGGGACTGGGAGAAGGTGTTCGCCGCCGGGCCGAGCCGGTGGAACGAGGCCGACATCTTCGCCGAGCGAGGGCTCTCGCGCGACGGCGTGGTCGTCGTCGTCCGCCCCGACCAGTACGTCGCGCAGATCCTGCCGCTGGATGCCCGGGACGAGCTCACGGCGTTCTTCGGGGAGTGGATGCTCCCGCAGGGGTGAGGACGTCCCGTCGCCGCCCGCTCAGTCGCGGTCGACGATCAGATTCGTGATCCGCGCGGTGGCGATGCGGGAGCCGTCGGCATCCTCGATCCGCACCTCGTAGGTCGCCGTCCGGCGGCCGCGGTGCAGCGGCACCGCGGTGCCGCGGATCGCCTTCCCGCGGGCGCCGCGGTGGTGGGTGATGTTGAGGTCGACGCCGACGCACACCCGCCCCATCGTGCTCGCGTGGATCATGGCCGCCCACGAGCCGAGCGCCTCCGCGAACGCGGCACTCGCCCCGCCGTGCAGGCGCCCGAGCGACTGCGTGTTGCCCGTGACCGGCATCGTGGCCACGACGCGGTCGGCGGACTGCTCGAGCACCTCGATGCCGAGCTTCTCATCGAGGGCCCCGGGGCGGATCACCCAGACCGGCTCCGTCGTCATGCGCGTTCTCCGTTCCGGGTGCCCACGCCCTGCAGGATGACGGTGACGATGTCCTCGGCGAGGACGCCCTGCGGGGCGGGACCGTCGGGGCGATACCACTCGACGACCGAGTTGAGCATGCCGAACATCAGCCGTGTGGCGACGGCGGCGTCGACGTCGGTGCGGATCTCGCCGGCATCCTGCGCCTGCCGCACGAGGGCGGTGACCTGCTGGTCGAAGCGCCGGCGTCGTTCCATCGCGGCGAGCTCGACCGGAGTGTTGCCGCGGACGCGCAGGAGGAGGGTGACGGCGGGCAGCCGATCGATCAGCACGCCGACCGCGTCGCGGATGAGCAGCGTCAGCCGTTCCGTGGGCGTGCCGCCGGAAGCGAGGGTGTCCTGCAGCGCCTTCTCGAGGGCGCCGAGCGCATCGTCCAGCGCGAGGCCGAGCAGCTCCTCCTTGGAGGAGAAGTGATGGTAGAGGGCCGACTTGCTGAGCCCGAGCCGCGCGGCGAGATCGGACACGGATGTCGCGTCGTAGCCCTGCTCGATGAACAGCTGGACGGCCACCTGCAGCACTCCCTCCCGGTCGTACCCCGGCCGTCCGCGCCGTGGCGTCGCCGCGGGGCGGCCGGGCACCTGCGGTCCGGTCGCGGTCGTCATGCTGTCAGTCTTCCACCCCGGAGCGCCCCGGGTTGCCCGCCGCGGCCGATTCTGCGAACATTACTGAACGATCGGTGAGGAAAGCGATGAGGCCCGCACCGAGACGACGCGTGGAGGATGACGATGTCTGACGCTTACCTCGTGGGCGGCGTGCGCACGCCGGTCGGGCGGTACGGCGGCGCACTCGCGCGCATCCGGCCCGACGACCTGGCCGCTCTGGTGCTCGGAGAGGCCGTCCGCCGTGCGGGGGTGCCGGGGGCCGAGATCGATGAGGTCTTCTTCGGCGCGGCGAATCAGGCCGGCGAGGACAATCGCAACGTCGCCCGGATGGCCGTGCTCCTCGCAGGCCTGCCCGACACGCTGCCGGCCCTGACGGTGAACCGGCTGTGCGCCTCCGGCATGTCCGCGGTCACCCTCGCGGCGCAGGCGATCCGCGCGGGGGATGCCGAGGTCATGGTCGCGGGCGGCGTCGAGTCGATGACGCGGGCCCCGTGGGTGCAGGCGAAGCCGGACCGGGCATGGGCGAAGCCGGGCGCCGCCGTCGACACGTCGATCGGCTGGCGGTTCACGAACCCGCTCCTCGCGGCGCGTGAGAAGGCCACGTTCTCGATGCCGGAGACCGCCGAGGAGGTCGCCCGCCACGAGGGCATCACCCGGGAGGACGCGGACGCCTTCGCCCTGCGCAGCCACGAGCGCGCCCTCGCGGCGATCGCGGCAGGGCGATTCGCGGACGAGATCGTCCCCGTCCCGACCCCCGCGGGCCTCGTCGACACCGACGAGGGGCCGCGCCCGGACACGTCGCTCGAGGTCCTCGCGACGCTGCGGCCGGTCGTCCGCGGCGGCGCGGTCGTCACGGCGGGCAACTCCAGTTCCCTGAACGACGGAGCGTCGGCGATCGTGGTGGCCGGGGGCGAGGCGGTGGATCGGCTCGGTCTCACGCCGCGGGCCCGCGTCGTGGCCTCGGCCTCGGCCGCGCTCGCGCCCGAGATCATGGGTCTCGGGCCGGTGCCGGCCACCGAGAAGGCGCTCGCCAAGGCGGGACTGACCGCGGGAGACATCGGCGCGGTCGAGCTGAACGAGGCGTTCGCCTCGCAGTCGCTCGCCTCGATGCGCCGGCTCGGACTCGACCCCGCCATCGTCAACGCCGACGGGGGAGCGATCGCCCTCGGGCATCCGCTGGGATCGAGCGGCAGCCGCCTCATCGTCACGCTCCTCGGCCGCATGGAGCGCGAGGGCGTCCGCTACGGCCTGGCGACGATGTGCGTCGGCGTCGGGCAGGGCACCGCCGTCATCCTGGAGCGCGTGGACAGGGGGCGCCGCGATGGGTGAGTCCGTCCGCATCGAGCGCTCGGGCGACCGCGTCGTCGCCGTCCTCGACCGCCCCGGCGTGCGCAACGCCATCGACCAGGACATGGTCGACCGGCTGCACGCCCTGTGCGCGGAGCTCGAGGAAGAGCCGCGGATCCTCGTCATCACCGGCGCAGACGGCGTGTTCGCGTCGGGGGCCGACATCGCCCAGCTGCGCGAGCGTCGCGCCGCCGACGCGCGCCGCGGCATCAACACGACCGTCTTCCGCCGGATCCGCGACCTGCCGATGCCCGTGATCGCCGCCGTCGACGGCTACGCGCTCGGCGGGGGCGCCGAGCTCGCCTACGCCGCCGACCTGCGCCTCGGCACGCCGCGCGTCCGCATCGGGAACCCCGAGACCGGGCTCGGCATCATCGCCGCCGCCGGCGCGACCTGGCGTCTGCCCGAGATCGTCGGTGCGGCGCGGGCCGCCGAGCTGCTCTTCACCGGCCGCACGCTGGGCGCCGAGGAGGCGCTCGCGTGGGGGCTGCTGAACGCCGTCCACGAGCCCGACGATCTGAGGGATGCCGCGCACGCACTCGCCGACCGGATCGCCGCGAATGATCCGGCCGCGACGAGGGCGACCAAGCGTGCGATGCGCGCACCGGCGAGCGCCCACCCCGAGATCGAGCTGGAGCTGCAGGCCGAGCTGTTCGAGAGCCCGGAGAAGCACCGGCGCATGACGGCGTTCCTCGACCGCCGCACGGACCGCCGCGCCGGCGGGGACACCGAACCGGAGGAGACCGCATGAGCGAGGATCCGCCCGGGGCTCCGCGCCGCGTCGGGGTGCTCGGCGGGGGCCGGATGGGCGCGGGCATCGCGCACGCCTTCCTCCTCGCCGGCTCGCACGTGACGGTTGTCGAGCGCGACGACGAGGCGGCTGGTGCGGCAGGGGAGCGCGTGCGCGAGAGCCTCGCGCGCTCCGTCGCCCGCGGGGGCGTCGCGGACACCCTCGACGTGCTCGTGGCCCGCCTGCGGGTCGAGGTGACGCCGGATGCCTTCGCGGGCAGCGACCTCGTCGTCGAGGCGGTCCCCGAGGTGCGGGCGCTCAAACGGGACGCGCTGCGCCGGGTCGAGGCAGTGCTCGGGGAGGGGGCTGCGCTCGCCTCGAACACCTCGTCGATCTCGATCGATGCGCTCGCCGCCGACCTCGAGCGACCGGACCGCTTCCTCGGGCTGCACTTCTTCAACCCCGTGCCCGCATCGACCCTCGTCGAGGTCGTCGTCGGCGCGGCGACCGCCCCCGACCTCGCCGCCGCGGCACGGGGATGGACCGTCGCGATCGGCAAGACGCCGGTCGTCGTCCGCGATGCCCCGGGCTTCGCCTCGAGCCGGCTCGGCGTGCTGCTGGGCCTCGAGGCCATCCGCATGCTCGAGGAGGGCGTGGCGACCGCCGCCGACATCGACGCGGCCATGGAGCTCGGCTATCGGCATCCGATGGGCCCGCTGCGCACGACCGACATCGTCGGACTCGACGTGCGGCTCGGCATCGCCGAAGAGCTGCACGAGGCGCTGGGCGAGCGGTTCGCGCCGCCCCACCTGCTGCGCCGGATGGTCGCCGAAGGCGCGACGGGTCGCAAGAGCGGCCGTGGCTTCTACGAATGGAGCGAGTGATGACCCCGATCCTCCCGAGCTATCTGCAGGATGCCTGGTGGGCGCCGCAGGACGATCCGGATGCCGCCGTGGTCCGCGACGCCTCGACCGGCGAGGAGATCGTGCGGGTGAGCACCGCCGGGATCGACCTCGCCGGTGCGATCTCGTACGCGCGCGCCGTCGGGCAGCGGAGCCTCGGCGCTCTGACCTTCCACGAGCGCGCGATGGTGCTCAAGCAGCTCGCTGGGGTCCTGAACGGGCGCAGGCAGGAGCTGTACGACCTCTCCCGGCGCGCCGGATCGACGCTCCGCGACTCGCTCGGCGATGTCGACGGCGGCATCGGGGTGCTCTTCACCTACTCGTCCAAGGGGCGGCGCGAGCTGCCGAACGGCACGGTGTTCGTCGACGGGCCGCCGGAGCCGCTGTCGAAGGACGGATCATTCCTCGGCCAGCACGTCTACACGCGCCTCCCCGGGGTCGCGGTGCAGATCAACGCGTTCAACTTCCCCGTGTGGGGGGCGCTCGAGAAGTTCGCGCCCGCATTCCTCGCCGGGGTTCCCACGATCGTGAAGCCGGCGACGCCCACGGGATACGTCGCCGAGGCGTGGGTGCGCATGCTCGTGGAATCGGGGCTGCTGCCGGCCGGTTCCCTGCAGCTGGTCAGCGGGTCGGTCCCCGGAGTGTTCGACCACCTGCGGCTGGGCGACCTCGTCGGCTTCACCGGCAGCGCCTCCACGGCGGCCCGCCTGCGCGCGCAGGTCGGCGAGGGCGTGCGCTTCACGAGCGAGACCGATTCGATCAACGCCTCGATCCTCGCCCCCGACGCCGCGCCCGGAACCCCCGAGTTCGACGCGTACGTCGCCCAGCTGTTCGCCGAGATGACGACGAAGGCGGGGCAGAAATGCACGGCGATCCGCCGCGCGATCGTGCCGACCGGGTCGGTCGCCGCTCTCGTCGACGCCCTGCGCGAGCGGATCGACCGCAGAGTCGTGCTCGGCGACCCGCACGCCGAGGGCGTGACGATGGGTCCGCTCGTCTCGCTCGCGCAGCGCGACGAGGTGCTGCGGCAGGTCGAGGCGCTCCGCGCCGCCGGCGGCGAGCTGCTGCTCGGCGATGTCGAGGCGCCGCGCGTCGTGCGCGCCGACGGTGCGGTCGGGCTCGCACCCGAGGGCGCCTTCGTCGCGCCGATCCTGCTGGGTTTCGCGGGCGCAGCGCCCCGCGACGTCCACGACATCGAGGCGTTCGGGCCCGTCGCGAGCGTCCTCACCTACGAGACGCTGGCCGAGGCAGCCGACCTCGTCGACGACGGCGGCGGATCACTCGTGACGAGCGTCGCGACCCATGATCCCGCGACGGCGGTCGAGCTGCTGTCGCGGATCGGCGCCTACAACGGCCGCGTGCTCTTCCTCGATCGCGACGACGCCCGCACCTCGACCGGTCACGGCGCGCCCGTGCCGCACCTCGTCCACGGGGGTCCGGGCCGTGCCGGCGGAGGGGAGGAGCTGGGGGGCATCCGCGCGGTCCTCCACCACATGCAGCGGACGGCCGTGCAGGGCAGTCCCGAGATGCTCACCGCGCTCACGGGAGTCTGGCACCAGGGGGCGAGCGTGAGCGCCGAGGGATCCCATCCGTTCCGCAAGTCCCTCGCCGAGCTCCGCATCGGGGACCGTATCGACTCCGCGTCTCGCGAGGTCGCTCTGGAGGACATCGAGACGTTCGCGCACTTCACGGGCGATACCTTCTACGCGCACATGGACGAGGCTGCCGCCGAGGCGAACCCCTTCTTCCCCGGCCGGGTCGCCCACGGGTACCTGCTCGTGTCGTGGGCCGCGGGACTCTTCGTCGACCCGGCGCCGGGGCCGGTGCTCGCCAATTACGGTCTCGAGAACCTGCGATTCGTGACCCCTGTCAGTCCGGGCGACGAGATCCGGGTCTCGCTCACCGCGAAGCAGATCACCCCCCGCGAGACCGACGAGTACGGCGAGGTGCGGTGGGATGCCCTGATTCGCAACCAGCGCGACGAGACCGTCGCGACGTACGACGTCCTCACCCTCGTCCGCAAGGAGCAGGATCCCGCGCCGGAGGGCGCTCACACCGCTCAGGCGGTGGTCGCGTGACGGACGGTCCGGCGCCCGCGGCCGGCCCGGACCCGGCGGAGGGCCATCGCGGCGCGCACGCCATGATGACGCGCGACGCGGCATCCGCGATGCTCGGCATGGTCGTCGAGCACGGCGAGCCGGGGCGCGCCGTGGTGTCGATGCGCGTGCGCGAGGACATGCTCAACGGCTTCGCCATCACGCACGGCGGGCTCGTCTTCGCGCTCGCCGACACGGCATTCGCGATCGCCTGCAATGAGGACGGGCGGGTGACGGTCGCCGCAGGGGCGGACATCACCTTCCTCTCCTCGACGCGGGCGGGTCAGACCCTCACCGCCACGGCACTCCGCCGGGCGCTCCGCGGGCGGTCGGGCCTCTACGACGTCACCGTCGTCGACGAGACCGGCGAGGTCGTCGCCGAGTTCCGCGGGCGCTCGGTGACCACCGACCGTCCGGTGATGATCCCGGCCGGCTGAACGACGAAGGAGTCACCATGCCCACGACGATCCTCCGCACGATCCCGGACGCGGACCATGACCCCCTCGCGCTCACTCGCGAGGATCTCGGGAGCCTCCAGCTCCGGCGCCTGCAGTGGACGGTGCGCCACGCGTACGAGAACGTCCCGCTCTATCGCCGGAAGTTCGACGAGGCCGGGATCCACCCGGCCGACATCCGCGCGCTGAGCGATGTCACCGCGCTCCCGTTCACCACCAAGGCGGACCTCCGCGAGACCTATCCGTTCGGGATGTTCGCGGTGCCGACGAGCGAGGTGAGCCGCATCCACGCCTCGTCGGGGACGACCGGGCGCCCCACCGTCGTCGGATACACGCGCGGAGACCTCGACCGGTGGGCCGGTCTCGTCGCGCGCTCGCTCGGCGCGGCGGGGGTCCGGGCCGGCTGGAAGCTCCACAACGCGTACGGGTACGGGCTGTTCACCGGCGGGCTGGGCCTGCACGCGGGAGCGGAGCTGCTCGGGGCGGCCGTCATCCCGATGTCGGGCGGGCAGACCGCGCGGCAGGTGCAGCTGATCTCGGACTTCCGGCCCGACGCGATCTCGTGCACGCCGAGCTACCTGCTCGCGATCGCCGACGCCATGGAGAAGGAGGGCATCGACCCTCGATCGAGCTCGCTGAAGGTCGCGATCCTCGGCGCCGAGCCGTGGACGAACGAGATGCGCCGCGAGATCGAGCGCCGTCTCGACCTTGACGCCGTCGACATCTACGGGCTCAGCGAGGTGATGGGACCCGGGGTCGCCATGGAGAGCGCGCTCACCAAGGACGGTCCGCACGTGTGGGAGGACCACTTCCTCCCGGAGACGATCGACGGCGAGACCGGGATGCCCGTCGAGCCGGGCGCCCTCGGCGAGCTCGTCTTCACCTCGCTCACCAAGGAGGCGTTCCCGATCATCCGGTACCGGACCCGTGACCTCACGCGGCTCCTGCCCGGAACCGCCTTCCCGGCGATGCGCCGCATCGAGAAGATCACCGGTCGCAACGACGACATGATCATCCTCCGCGGCGTGAACCTCTTCCCGACCCAGATCGAGGAGCTCGTGATGGGGATCGAGACGCTCACGCCCCACTTCGTCCTCGAGCTGACCCGCGAGGGGCGGATGGATGCCCTGACGGTCCGCATCGAGCGGCATCCCGCGCTCCCGCGCGCCGTCTGCGAGGCGGCCGCGACGGTGCTCCAGCAGCGCATCAAGGTCCACATCGGCACGAGCGTCGACGTGCGGCTGGAAGAACCCGGCGCCCTGCCGCGGAGCGAGGGCAAGTACCGCCGCGTCTACGACCTGCGCTGAGCCCCCTTGCCGCGGCATCCCCGCCCCCGTACACTTACTGAACGATCGTTCTGTAAAGGAGCCGACGATGATCGCATCTCCGATCCCGACCGCCGGGAACCCGGCGGCCGACGACGAGTCGGGCCAGGCGGCGTTCGACGCCGTCATCGCAGCCGACTCGCGCATCGAACCGCGCGACTGGATGCCCGAGGACTACCGCAGGACGCTGATCCGCCAGATCTCGCAGCACGCGCATTCCGAGATCATCGGGATGCAGCCCGAGGGCAACTGGATCACGCGCGCACCGAGCCTCAAGCGCAAGGCGATCCTCCTGGCGAAGGTGCAGGACGAGGCCGGCCACGGCCTCTACCTGTACTCGGCGGCGCAGACCCTCGGCATCACGCGCGACGAGATGACCCGTCAGCTCATCGACGGGAAGGCGAAGTACTCGTCGATCTTCAACTACCCGACGCCGACCTGGGCCGACATGGGCGCCATCGGCTGGCTCGTCGACGGCGCCGCGATCTGCAACCAGGTGCCGCTGTGCCGCGCCTCCTACGGCCCGTATGCGCGGGCGATGGTCCGCATCTGCAAGGAGGAGTCCTTCCACCAGCGCCAGGGGTTCGAGATCCTCCTGACCCTCATGCAGGGCACCGACGCGCAGCGTGAGATGGCGCAGGAGTCCGTCGATCGCTGGTACTGGCCGGCGCTCATGATGTTCGGTCCGCCGGATGACGAATCGCCGAACTCCGCGCGGTCGATGGCCTGGAAGATCAAGCGATTCAGCAACGACGAGCTGCGCCAGCGCTTCGTGGGGATGCTCGTGCCCCAGGCCGAGGCGCTCGGGGTGAGCCTGCCCGACCCGACCCTGCGCTGGAACGCGCAGGAGGAGCGCTACGACATGAGCGAGATCGACTGGACCGAGTTCCACGAGATCCTCGCCGGGCGCGGACCGATGAACGCCGTCCGCATCCAGAACCGCCGGAACGCCCACGAGGACGGCGCGTGGGTGCGCGAGGCCGCGGTGGCGTACGCGCGCAGGCAGGCGCTGAAGGCGGAGAGGCAGGTCGCGTGATGTCCGCGCCCGGTGCCTCGCCCGACGAGCCGTGGCCGCTCTGGGAGGTCTTCGTCCGCGCGAACCGCGGGCTCAGCCACGTCCACGCCGGATCGCTGCACGCGCCCGACGCGGACTTCGCGCTGCGCAACGCCCGCGACGTCTACACCCGCCGCGGCGAGGGGACCTCGGTCTGGGTCGTTCCCGCGGCGGCGATCACGACGAGTGATCCGGATGCCAAGGGCGCCTTCTTCGAGTCGCCGGCGGGCAAGAACTATCGCCACGCCGTGTACTACACGGCCTCGGAGGGGGTGCCGCACCTGTGAGCGCATCGAACGCCGGTCTGACCCTTCCCGCCGCGAACGCCCCCGAGCCGCACGGTCCGCACGAGCCGCATGCCCCCCACGACCCGCACGGCGAGGTGACGCTGGAGTCCACCGCGCTCGCGGCCGAGCTCGCCGGCGACGACGCGCAGCGGGCGGATGCGGACGTCGCCGAGTACGCCCTGTGGCTGGGCGATGACGCGCTCATCCTCGCCCAGCAGCTGAGCGCATGGATCGCCCGCGCGCCCGAGCTCGAGGAGGATGTCGCGCTCGGCAACATCGCCCTCGACCTGCTCGGCCACGCGCGCTCCCTGCTGCGCTACGCGGGGACGGCGGACGGGCGGAGCGAAGACGACCTCGCCTTCTGGCGCGACGAGCACGAGTTCCGCAGCGCCTGGCTCTTCGAGCAGGACAACGGCGATTTCGCGCACACGATCGCGCGCCAGCTCGTGGCATCCGTGTACCTGTTCGAGCTGTACGCGGCGCTCGTCTTCTCGACCGACCCCACCCTCGCCGCCGTCGCAGGCAAGGCGGTGAAGGAGGTCGAGTACCACCGCGACCACGCGATCCAGTGGACCCTGCGGCTCGCCGGCGGGACCGAGGAATCCCGGCGCCGCATGATCGGCGCGGTGGGCGACGTGTGGCCGTACGTCGACGAGCTGTTCCGCGACGACGACCTCATCGACCGGCTGGAGGGCGTCGCGGTCCGTCCGTCGACGCTGCGGGCGCCGTTCGACGCGATCGTGGGGGCGGTCCTCACCGAGGCGGAGCTCGACCTTCCCGCGGTGCCGCCCTCCTCGGGCGGCGGCCGACGCGGAGCGCACTTCCCCACCCTGCGCGGACTCCTCGGCGAGATGCAGTGGCTCGCCCGTCGTCACCCGGGGGCGACGTGGTGAGCGCGACCGGGACGGATGCCCGGACCCTGGCCTGGGAGGTCGCCGCGACCGTCTGCGACCCCGAGATCCCCGTGCTCACGATCGCCGACCTCGGCATCCTGCGCGCCGTCGAGGTGCGCGGGGGGCACGTGGGCGTCACGATCACCCCGACCTACTCCGGATGCCCCGCGATGGACACCATCCGCGACGATCTCACTCTCGCGCTCTCCGCCGCGGGCTTCGCCGAGGTCGAGGTGAGCCTGACCCTGAGCCCCGCGTGGACCACCGACTGGATGAGTGACGACGGCAAACGCAAGCTCACCGAATACGGCATCGCCCCGCCGAGCGGCCGGGCCGCCGCGCGTGGGCCGATCCGCGTGGAGATCGCGGTGAAGTGCCCGCGCTGCGGCTCGCTGTCGACCCGCATGGTCTCGCGCTTCGGCTCGACCTCGTGCAAGGCGCTCTACGAGTGCCGCGCGTGCCTGGAGCCCTTCGACCACTTCAAGGTGCACTGAGAGGGTGCTGCGCTGATGAGGGGAACGCACTGATGGCTGGGCCTGCCGGGTCTGCCCGGCCTGCCGGGGCGCGCCGTCGCGCCCGCTTCCACCCGTTGGAGGTCGCGGCCGTGCGCCCGCTCACGGCCGACGCGATCGAGGTGACCTTCGCCGTCCCCGACCATCTCGACGGAGAGTTCGACTACCTGCCCGGGCAGCACGTCGCCCTTCGCGCCGACCTCGACGGCGCCGAGGTGCGCCGCTCGTACTCGCTCTGCCGACCGCCGGAGCGCGGGTCGGTGAGCGTCGCGATCAAGCGCGATCAGGGCGGCCGGTTCTCCACCTGGGCCCTCTCCGAGCTCTCCCCGGGGATGACGCTCGACGTCATGAGCCCGCAGGGTTCGTTCACGTCGGCGCTCGACTCGGTCGCCGGCGCGCACGTCGCCGGCATCGCGGCGGGATCGGGGATCACCCCGATCATGGCGCTCGCCGGAGCCGTGCTCTCCCGGTCGGCGACCTCGCGATTCAGCCTCGTCTACACGAACCGGTCGACCACCGATGTGATGTTCCTCGACGAGCTCGCCGACCTCAAGGACCGCTATCCGACACGGCTCGCGATCCATCACGTCCTCTCGGGCGAGCAGCGTTCGGCGCCGCTCCTGTCGGGGCGCATCGACGAGGACAGACTGCAGCGCATCTTCGCCGACCTCCTGCACCCGGGCACCGTCGACGAGTGGTTCCTGTGCGGTCCGTTCGGCCTCGTCCAGCTGTGTCGCGACACCCTGGCTTCCGCCGGCGTCGACGCTGCCCATGTGCGCTACGAGCTGTTCACGACCGGCGAGACGCGCCGTGCCGACGACCCGGCCCGTCCGGTGCTCGTCCGCGCGGACGAGCCGGTGGTCTCGATCGCGTTCACGCTCGACGGTCAGGCCGCCCGCGTGCAGAGCCCGGTGAGCGCGCACGAGACGATCCTCGCGGCCGCGCTGCGGGTGCGCCCCGACGTGCCCTTCGCCTGCGCCGGCGGGGTCTGCGGCACCTGCCGCGCGCGCCTCGTGGACGGCGCGGTCTCGATGACCGAGAACTACGCGCTCGAACCCGACGAGATCGCGCG
Organism: Microbacterium flavum; assembly: GCF_018717645.1. Lineage (GTDB taxonomy): Bacteria > Actinomycetota > Actinomycetes > Actinomycetales > Microbacteriaceae > Microbacterium > Microbacterium flavum. The sequence goes on along the minus strand of NZ_JAFLHG010000017.1, from coordinate 1,755 downwards.
CGGGTACGTGCTCACCTGCCAGTCGCATCCGACATCGGATGCCGTCACCGTCGACTACGACGTCTAGGACGCCCCATGATCCACCTCACCATCGGCGACGACGACGTCGCCGTCGTCGCGCTCGATAACCCGAGCAGGATGAACGCCCTCGACGAACAGGCGCTGCGCGACCTCGACAGCGCCTACGCGCGGGCCGAGGCCGCGGGCGTGCGCGCGCTCGTCCTGCGCGGCGAGGGACGCGCGTTCTGCGCAGGGCGGGACATCGCTGGCGTCGATCCGCGGACGGACGACATCAGCGCGTACCTCGACGGTCTCCTCGGTCCACTCCTGCAGCGGATGTCGGCGTTCCCCGCGCCGACCTTCGCCGCCGCGCACGGCGCGTGCCTCGGCGTGGGCCTCGGCCTCCTGATCGCCACCGATGTCGTCTACGTCGCCGAGACCGCGAAGATCGGGTCCCCGTTCGCCGCGCTGGGGGCCACGCTCGACTCGGGCGGGCACGCCCTGTTCGTCGAGCGTCTGGGCGCGCACAAGACGCTCGACCTCATCTACACCGGCCGGCTGATGTCGGGGTCCGAGGCGGTGCAGTCCGGTCTCTTCTCGCAGGTGCTGCCCGACGCGGAGGTGACCGCGGCGACGCTCGCCGCGGCGCGCCGCGCCGCGACCGGAGCGACGGCGGCCTTCCGGGCGAGCAAGCGGCTCGTCGCGCAGCTGCGCGACGAGCGCGTGGGGCTCTGGGACGCGATGGTGGCCGAGAATGCGGCACAGGCCGCCCTCGGCGGCACCGACGACTACCGCGAAGGGTTCGCGGCGTTCCAGGAGAAGCGGCCGCCGTCGTTCACCGGCCGGTGAGCCCGGCGCTCACGGACCGGCGCGGCGTCAGGACTCAGGAATCAGGGTCGATCCCCCGCAGGCGCAGTTCGTCCAGGTCGAGCTTGCCCTGGATGCGCAGGGCGACGAGGTCATCGATCGTCCCGTCGCGCCGGAGGCGGTGCAGCACGTCGCGCTTCCGACCGATGAGAGCCAGTCGCAGGCGCGTCAGCTCGTCGTGACGGACGAGCGGGGAGCGCTGGGTGAGGTCGATGCCGTCGCTCGTGGCGAGCATCTGCAGAGTGGGTGCGGGTCGCGCAGACGCGGCCGTGACCGTCCCCTCCGCGATCGGCGGAGCCGCCGCTTCCTCGGCGCCGCTCGGCGGCATCGGGTCGGCGCCCGGCGCCTCGCCCACCTCGACCGCCGCCGTGCCTGGCGCGGAGGGATCCGTGAGCATGGACTCGAGCTCGGCGATCCGCGCGTCGTCGAGCCTGCTCTGACGGGCGTAGGCGCGTGCGTTGGCGTACTCGAGCTGCTCGTACGTCTCGCGCCGTGCGCGGTCGCGGACCTCCGGACTGATGTCGTTCGCGGTGGCGAGCTCGTCGATCGCTGCGGCGGCGGCGCCCGTGATCGTCCGTTGCGCGAGCTCCGCCTCCTCCTCTGCCGCGTCGTCGGGCGCGAGCGCCGCCCAGCGCAGGATGAGGGGGAGGAGGGGCCCCTGGACGAGCAGGCTCAGCAGGATCACGCCGCCCGTGACGAAGACGACGGCGTCACGTCCGCTGAGCTCGCCCGACCCCGCGACGGTGGCAGGGACGGACAGCGCGATCGCGAGCGAGACCGCTCCGCGGAAGCCGGCGAACGTGCTGACGATCCGGGCGCGGTGGCCCGGGCGCGGCGGCGCCGCCGGCGCCGGCGCGGCGCCCGACGCGGTGCTCGCGTCGCCGGAGC
>NZ_JAFLHG010000016.1 GCF_018717645.1 Microbacterium flavum | reverse complement strand
GCCGGGGGCCGCCGACGGGGATGCCGACGTCGCGGGCGCCGAGCCGGCGGTCACGGGCGCCGAGCCGGCGGTCACGGGCGCCGAGCCGGCCGGAGCGCGGTCCTCGGCTGGAGCGGGCTCCGCGGCGGGAGTCCCCTCGGCGCCGGACCCCGGCGATGCGACGGGGCGGGCCGGCGGGCCGGATCCTTCGGATCCTCCCCCTGACGCGTCGTCGTGCCGGGCGACGTATCTCACGCGCACACCCAGCACCGTGAGGATCGCTCCGCGCAGATCCTCACTGGGGCCCTTCCCGGCAGCGAGCTTCTTGAAGGACGCCACATCGCCGGCGCTCCGGAATCCGAGGGTCAGGACCTCGTCCGCGTACGCGATCGGTGTCGCGCCGGTCGCGAGCATCCACGAGGTGCGGCTCACCGGCTCGAGCGTGCGGAGGACCTCCGGCCACGCCTCCACCATGCGCGCGAGCGTCACTGGACCGGAAGGGGCGGGCTCTGCGGGCGGGGTGCTCTCCGCGGGCGGCGCGGCCCCCGTCGGCGACTCCGCACGTGCCGAGGAGTCGGGGGTCACTGAAGCCCGGGCGGGGGTCGACAGCGGAGCAGAAGCGTCGGTCGCGGCCGCCGCCGGAGCGGGCGCGGGTGCCGCCGCCGGAGCGGATGCGGCCGGAACGGATGCCGCCGGACCGGATGCGGCCGGTGCGGATGCGGCCGGTGCGGGAGGGGTGACCGCCGCGGCCGGTGCCGATGCCGCAGGCGCGACGGCGCCCGGCGCGCCCTGGACCTGCACGCCGGCGGCGAGCACGCGGGCGACGAGCAGCTCCAGCTGCAGGCGCGGCGAGGTCGCGCCGGTCATGTCGTCGAGAGTGGCGACGACGAGGTCCGCGATCCGCGACAGCCGCTCCGCGCCGAACGCGGCCGCCTGCCGCGACATGCGCTCCAGCTCGTCCGCGGGGAGACCGCGCAGCACGGCGGAGGCGCCCTCGCCGGTCGCCGCGATGATGATGAGATCCCGGAGGCGCTCGAGCAGGTCATCGACGAACCGGCGGGGGTCCTGCCCGGTCTGCACGACCCGGTCCACGGCGGCGAACGCGGCGGCGGGGTCGTGCGCGCCGAAGGCATCGACGACTTCGTCGAGCAGCTCTGCGTGCGTGTAGCCCAGCAGGGCGACGGCGCGGGCGTAGGCCACGACACCGTCCTCCGAACCGGCGATCAGCTGGTCGAGGAGCGAGAGAGTGTCGCGTGGCGACCCGCCGCCCGCGCGCACGACGAGCGGCAGGACGCCCGGTTCCACCTGGACGCCCTCCTGTCCGCACAGCTCCTCGACGTAGCCGAGCATGGCGGCGGGGGCGACGAGGCGGAAGGGATAGTGGTGCGTGCGCGAGCGGATCGTGCCGATGACCTTCTCGGGTTCGGTCGTCGCGAAGATGAACTTGACGTGGTCCGGCGGCTCTTCGACGAGCTTGAGCAGCGCGTTGAAGCCCTGCGGCGTGACCATGTGCGCCTCGTCGAGGATGAAGATCTTGAACCGGTCGCGCGCCGGGGCGAAGATCGCCCGCTCGCGCAGATCGCGTGCGTCGTCGACGCCGTTGTGGGAGGCCGCGTCGATCTCGACGACGTCGAGCGAGCCGCCGCCGCCGCGGCCGAGCTCGACACAGCTGTCGCACGTACCGCACGGGGTGTCGGTCGGCCCCTGCGCACAGTTCAGGCAGCGGGCGAGGATGCGGGCGGACGTGGTCTTGCCGCAGCCGCGCGGACCGCTGAAGAGATAGGCGTGCCCGACACGATCGCCGCGCAGCGCGGTCATGAGCGGATCGGTGACCTGCGACTGCCCGATCATCTCGCCGAAGCTCTCGGGCCGGTAGCGGCGGTACAGGGCGGTGGTCACCCGACCAGCCTACGGCGTGGCGCCGACATCGCGGCGGCGAGCGCCTCCCGAGGAGGAGCGAGGGCGGGAACACCGGAGCGGGTCTCGCCGTTGCACCCGGCGTGGAACCGGAACCCGTCGACGTCGCCGTGATCGGCGCGGGTCAGGCGGGTCTCTCCGCGGCGTACCACCTGCGCCGCCGCGGGTTCTCCCCCGCGCCGGCGGACGGCCGATCCTTCGTCGTCCTGGACGCCGAAGACGCGCCGGGCGGCGCGTGGCGGCACCGCTGGGCGTCGCTGCGGATGGCCACCGTCAACGGCATCCACGAGCTGCCCGGCGCTCCGGTTCCGCCGGCGGACCCGGAGGCACCCGCGCGGGAGGTGCTCCCCGCCTACTTCGCCGACTACGAGCGGCGCTTCGACCTGCGGGTGCGACGCCCGGTCCCCGTCCACGCCGTCCGCCGCGCCGACGACGACCCGCACGGGAGACTCCTCGTCGAGACGGATGCCGGGACCCTCGCCGCGGGCTGGGTCATCAACGCGACGGGGACGTGGCGCCGCCCGTTCTGGCCGCATGCCCCGGGCGCCGAGACGTTCCGCGGACGGCAGCTGCATGTGCACGACTACGTGTCGGCCGGCGAGTTCGCGGGCCTGCGCGTCGTGATCGTCGGCGCCGGGATCTCGGCGGTGCAGTTGCTCGAGGAGATCTCCCGTGTCGCCGACACCTTCTGGGTCACCCGGCGCGAGGTGACGTGGGATGCCGCCGAGTTCGACACCGCGGCGCGGATCGCCGCGATCGCAGGCGTCGAGGAGCGCGTGCGACGCGGCCTGCCCCCCGGGAGCGTCATCTCGGTGACCGGTCAGCACCGGACGGCGTGGTCGGAGTCGGCGCGAGCGCGGGGCGTGCTCGTGCGGCATCCGATGTTCACGCGGATCGAGCCGGACGGCGTCCGGATGCCGGACGGGTCCCTCGAGCGCGCGGACGTCATCCTCTGGGCGACGGGCTTCCGGGCCGACATCCCCCACCTCGCCCCGCTCGGCCTCCGCACCGCGGAGGGCGGCGTGCGCGTGCGCGACGGACGGTCGATCGACGAGCCGCGCCTCTTCCTCATCGGCTACGGCCCGTCCCAGTCCACCATCGGCGCGAACCGCGCCGGGCGCGACGCCGCGCGTGCGATCGTCGCCGCCGATCGCACGATGGCGTCCGCCGGCTAGCACCGCACGTCCGCCGCGCCTCCGCGCCGCGTCGGCGGGATCGAGTCGGTCGTCGGGGCCGAACACCCGCCCCGCGTTACGATCGAGCGGGCGGCGCACCGTCGGACCGCCCGGAGCAACGGAGCAGGGAGGCGGGATGAAGACCTCCGCGCGTGCCCCCTTCGGCGTCGTCGGAACCGTCCTCACGATCCTCGCGCCCGTCCTCCTCGTCGCGGGAGCGATCGCGACGCACGCCGGTCGCCTGATCGAGGGCGACGTGCTCCTCGTCGCGGCCGTCCTCGTCGCGGCCGTCGCCGTCTGGTCCGTGTTCCGGGCGAGAGCGCGCGATGTCCGTGAGATCACCCGGCTGCGGGCCCTCGCGCGCCGGAGGTCCGATCAGGTCTCGATGCTCAGTCACGAGATCCGCACTCCCCTGGGCGTCATCCTCGGCTCGGCCGAGCTCCTCGCCGAGGGCTCGCCGGGCCCGATGCTTCCGCGTCAGCAGGCGTTCGTCGCGCGCATCATCGACAACGCGGCGCGGATGCAGTCGCTGGCTGAGCAGCTGCTCGTCCAGGCGCGATTGGAGTCGGAACAGTTCGTCCTGAACGCGCGCGACGTCGATGTCCGCGGCCTCATGCGCAGCGTGACACAGGAGCTGACGCCCCTCGCCGGAGCGCCGATCATCCTGCACACCCCCGGCGCGCCGGTGGATGCGCACGTGGATCCCGACCTCATCCGTCTGGTGGTGAGCAACCTCGTCATGAACGCCGCTCGCAGCAGCCCTGGGTCCGAGGGCATCGAGGTGCGCGTGCACCCCACCGAGGACCACGTGCTCATCTCGGTCAGCGACGGCGGAACAGGGATGACCGACGCGCAGCGCGATCGGCTGTTCGCGCGATTCGCGAGTGGACAGCCGCTCGGCAACGGCACCGGGATCGGCCTGTTCATCTCGCAGCAGCTCATCGAGCTCCACGGTGGCAGGATCTTCGTGGACACGATCACGGGGAAGGGCACGACGATGATGTTCACGGTTCCGGCGGCGGTGTCGCGTGGGTGAGGCTCCCCTCGCGTTCGTCGTCGACGACGAGCCGGCGATGCTCGAGATCATCACATTCGTCCTGGAGACCCAGGGGTTCCGGTGCGAGTCGTTCCGGGCGGCGGAGCCGGCATGGATCGCGCTCGGCCGCCTCCGGCCCGATCTGGTCGTGCTCGATGTCATGCTGCCCGGGATGAGCGGGGTGGAGCTGTGCGCGCGGATCCGGGCCCACAGCGACGTCCCGGTGATGCTCGTGACCGCCAAGGGCGAGTCCGACGACCGCATCGCGGGATTGGAGGCGGATGCTGACGACTACGTGGTCAAGCCCTTCCACCCGCGTGAGCTCGCCCTCCGCGCGCAGCGCCTCGTGCGTCGCAACGAGGCGCCGGCGGGTGTCTCGACGCGCGCCGGCCTCCTCCGGGTGGACCCCGGCGCCCTCGAGGCCGTCATCGGCACGGAGAAGGTGGCCCTGACGATGGGGGAATACCGCGTCCTGCAGGCGCTGCTGACCCAGCCCGACGAGGTGATCGACTTCCGCGCACTCCTGATCGCAGGATGGGGCGAGGCCGATCGCCTCGGCGGACGCGAGATGATCAAGACGACGGTCTACCGCCTGCGCCACAAGTTGGACGCGGCGGCGCCGGGCGCCGGACAGGTCGTCGAGAGCGTTCGCGGAGCGGGATACCTGATCCGCTCCGCCGCGGCGACGACGGTCACAGATCTGTGACCGACCGTCACCGTCCATCCACTGACACGTCGCGCGCCCGCTCCTAACGTCGATGGGGTACCGACACCCCGGCAATCCCGAACGAAGGAGTTCACCCATGAAACGCGCTGCCCTCTCCGGAGCCGCCCTTCTCAGCCTGATGGCCGCCACGCTGGTCGGCTGCTCGACCGCGTCCGGTGACGCGTCCGCCTCCGGCGACAAGGAGCTCAACTTCATCTGCAGCCCGCAGGAGGACTGGTGCCAGCAGGTGGCCGCCCAGTTCACCGCCGAGACCGGCATCGCCGCGAACTACGTGCGGCTGAGCGGCGGCGAGGCGGTCGCCCGCCTGGCGGCGTCCGGCGATGCGCCCGAGTTCGACGCGTGGTTCGGCGGCGGAGCCGACGGGCACATCGCGGCCGATGCGGAGGGCTTCCTGGAGAAGTACGTGTCCCCGGGCGCGGAGCAGATCCCCGCCGAGTACAAGGACGCCGACGGAACCTGGACCGGCATCTACGTCGGCGCGCTCAGCTTCTGCTCGAACACCGACGTCCTGAAGCGGATCGGCGCGGACGCTCCCGAGTCGTGGGAGGACCTCCTCGACCCGGTCTTCAAGGGCAACATCGCCATGGCCCACCCGGGCACCTCGGGGACGGCCTACCAGGCGCTGTGGACCCAGGTGATGCTCAACGACGGCGACCAGGATGCAGCGCTCGACTACTTCGGTCGCCTTCACAGCAACATCCTGCAGTACTCCAAGAGCGGCAGCGCGCCGGGCCAGATGGCCGGCCGCGGCGAGGTCGCGACGGGGATCATCTTCGCGCAGGACTGCCAGAAGTTCATCAACGAGGGCTTCACGAACCTGCAGACGACCTTCCCGAAGGAGGGCATGACCTACGAGGTCGGCGCCGTCTCGCTCCTGAAGAACGCGAAGCACCCCGATGCCGCGAAGAGCTTCATCGACTGGACGCTGACCGCGGCCGCTCAGGACATCGCGCCCACGGTGGGCACCTACAGCGTGCCGACCAACCCGGACGCGACGATCACCGACGACATGGTCGATCTGTCGAAGCTCAACCTCCTGCACGAGGACATCTCCGTCGCCGGCGACACGCGCCGCGAGCTCACCGCCCGCTTCGACGCCGAGGTCGCGCCCGCTCCCAAGGAGTGACGGGCCGAAGAGGAATTCCGATGACCACCACCATCGAGTCCGCGGCGGCGCCGATCGTCGCCGCGGCCGCTCCCACACGAAGGCCCCGCCGCCGCGGCGGTCGTTCGTCCCGCGACCGCAGCGTCGTGATCCTCGTCACGATCGTGAGCGTCATCCTGATGCTGCTGGTCGGGTTCCCGCTGCTGAACCTTCTCGGAGCCGCGGGCTCCGAGAAGGGGCTCGCGACGCTAGGGCAGATCTTCACCAATCCGACCAACCATCGAATCGTCGGCAACACCATCGCCCTCGGCCTCTGGGTGGGAGTCCTCGGCACCGTCGTCGGCTTCCTGTTCGCCTACGCGCAGGTGCGGCTGAAGTTCCGCGGCAAGCGCCTGCTCCACCTGCTGGCCCTCATCCCGATCGTCGCGCCGCCGTTCGCCGTCGCGACGGCCGCGATCACGCTCTTCGGCCGCAACGGCGCCATCTCGAACGGCGTCTTCGGCCTGCAGGCGGACATCTACGGACTGCCCGGTCTCGTGTTCGTGCTGACGCTGTCGTTCTTCCCCGTGGCGTACATGAACATGAAGGGGATGCTCGAGAGCCTCGACCCGTCCCTCGACGAGGCCGCGGCCGACCTGGGCGCCAGCAAGCTGCGGATCTTCGTGACCGTGACGATCCCGATGATCGTCCCCGGTCTGGCCGGGTCGTTCCTCCTGCTGTTCGTCGAAGGCATCGCCGATCTCGCCAACCCGCTGGTCCTGGGCGGCGACTACACGGTCCTGTCCACCCGCGCCTATCTGGCCGTGACCGGCGAGTACAACACCTCGGCCGGAGCCGCGTACTCGCTCGTCATCCTCCTCCCCGCGATCCTGGTGTTCCTGGTCCAGCGGTACTGGGTCTCCCGCAAGAGCGTGGTCTCGGTGACCGGGAAGCCCGCGGGGACGAGCGAACTCATCTCGTCGCCCTCGATCCGCGTCCCCGTGCTCACGATCGTCGGCTTCCTGTGCCTGCTCATCGTCGTGATCTACACGACCGTCCTGATCGGCGGGTTCCTGCGCGTCCCGGGCGTGAACAACGAGTTCACCCTCGACCACTTCGCCTTCGTCCTGGGCGGGATCGGGTCCAAGGCCATGATCGACACGACGGTGATGGCACTCATCGCGGCGCCGATCGCCGGCGTGCTCGGCATGCTCATCGCGTGGCTGGTGGTGCGCAAGCTCCGCCGCGCCGCGGGCCTCATGGACTTCGTCGGGATGCTCGGGCTCGCCGTGCCGGGCACCGTGCTCGGCATCGGATACGCGCTGGCCTACATGACGCCGACGATGATCGGCGGCATCCAGATCCTCCCGGCGCTGGCCGGCGGGTCGGCGGCCTTCGCCGGCGGTCTCGCGATCGTCATGGTCTACGTCACCAGGTCGCTTCCGTCGGGGCAGCGCGCGGGTGTGTCCGCGCTCCAGCAGATCCACCCTGCGATCGAGGAGGCGTCCACCTCCCTCGGTGCGGGATCGGGCACGACGTTCCGCAAGGTCACCCTGCCGTTGATCCAGTCGGCGCTCATCACCGGCGTGACCTTCGCGTTCGCGCGGTCGATGACGACCCTGTCGCCCATCGTCTTCCTCACCACGCCCGGGATGAAGATCATGACCTCGCAGATCCTCGCCGAGGTCGACTCCGGGCGCTTCGGCAACGCGTTCGCCTACTGCACCGTGCTCATCGCCATCGTGCTGAGCCTCATCCTTCTCTTCAATGTCATCATCAGAAAGGTGGTCTTCCGTGGCCGCACCCACCAGCGTTGAGTCGACCGGCACGATCGGGCTCACCGCCCTCGCCGACTTCACCGCAGACGAACCGACCGGCCGCATCACTTTGAACGGCCTGACCAAGCGCTACTCCGGGAGCTCCGACGACATCGCCGCCGTCGACGACATCGACCTCGACATCCGTCCGGGCGAGTTCCTCACCCTGCTGGGACCCTCGGGCTGTGGCAAGACCTCGACCCTCCGGATGATCGCCGGATTCGAGGAGCCGACGAGCGGATCGGTCGAGCTCGACGGGGCCGTGATGAATTCGGTGCCGCCGAACAAGCGCCCGATGTCGATGGTCTTCCAGTCCTACGCGCTGTTCCCGCACCTGTCCGTGCGCGACAACGTCGCCTACGGCCTGCGCCTGAAGAGGACGCCCGCGGCCCGGATGGCCGAGGAGGTCGACACGATCCTCACGATCATGAACCTGTCCTCCTATGCCGACCGGGCGCCCCACCAGCTCTCGGGCGGTCAGCAGCAGCGCGTCGCACTCGCGCGCGCTCTCGTGATGCGACCGAAGGTGCTCCTGTTCGACGAGCCCCTGTCGAACCTGGACGCGAAGCTGCGCGTGCAGATGCGCAACGAGATCCGCCGCCTGCAGCGACGCCTGGGCATCACGAGCATCTTCGTCACCCACGATCAGGACGAGGCGATGACGCTGTCCGACCGCGTCGTCGTGATGAGCAGGGGAAGGATCGAGCAGGTCGACACTCCCGACGCCGTCTACCGCCGCCCGGCATCCGTTTTCGTCGCGGACTTCATCGGGCGTGCGAACTTCCTCGATGCGGCGGTCGTGTCCGCACCCCAGGACGGGCGGATCGCCGTGCATGCGCTGGGCCGACAGTTCCACGTCGACTGCCATCCCGAAGTCGGGATCGACAGCCGCGTTCTGCTGATGGTCCGCCCGGAGTCGGTGCGGCTGCGCCACCTCGCCGCGGGCGAGGGCACGGATGCCACGGAGGTCCGCGATGACATCGGGCGCGTCCTGAACGCGATCTTCCACGGCGACACCGTCGAGTACGAGATCGAGACGACCTCAGGCACGATCGTCGCCTCGGTCTCCGACCCGAGCGTGGACGAGATCTTCGCGCCCATGGACGTCGTGCGTGTCGACGTCCCGAGCGACCGCGGCTGGGTCCTCCCCCGGGCCGAGGCTGACTGAGGCACGGAGCCCGACGGAGAGCCAGAGGGCCCGTTCCCGCCACCCGGTGGGAGCGGGCCCTCACCGCGCGCGCGATCCTCGCCGCAGACCGGGCGGATCAGGCCACGACACCGAGTGTCATCAGCGCGACGGATGCCGCCATGCCGGCGTATTGGGCGCGGTCGAGCATCGAGCGGCCGCGCCGGGCGAGGACGACCGACGCCGCGACGTAGGCGGCCGCGGCGATCGCGGCCACGAGGGCCGGGGCGGGCGCCGCGTGGTGCGAGTGCGGCGGCGCGACCAACGCCCCGCCATCGCCCGCCATCGCGAGCATCAGCGCGGCCATCACGATCATGCCCGTCGCGGCGTGCACGGGCAGGGCGCCTCCGGCATCGGCGCGTCGCGCCCGGGCGCGCGCCGCGAGGGCCATCGCCGCGGCGAGGAGCACGACGGCCCAGCACACCACGGGGATCAGGCCGGTCACCGCGGCATCCGCCATCGCGACGATCATCACCACCGACGCGACCACATCGCCTGCTCGCCGGGCGCGGCGGTCCGCCGCGAGGCAGCACAGGCTCAGCGCGGCGGGGCCGAGTGCGAGGAGATGGAGCGTCACGACATCAGCCTCGCGGCGGAGGCCGCTTCCCGCGTGACCGAGCGTGCGCAGCACGTGACTGCGCGCGCCCGGTCACGCGGGATCGGCTCGCGTCCCGCTCAGGAGTCGACGCCGGTGTTGCCGTGCTCCTCGCGGTGTGCGAACTCGCTCGTCGGAACCGCCCCCGTGATCACGGGGATCACGGATGTCGCCGTCGTGATCGGGACGGATGCGGAGAGCAGCGTCCCGTCCTCGCGCAGGGTCTCGCCGATGTCGCTGAGCATCGGCCGCCCCGAGAGAACGGGGCCTTGGCCGTCGAGCGGCACCGTCACCGTCGCGCCGCCGACCACCTCGTAGCCCACTCCCCGCACGGAGAAGAGGACGGGCTCGCCCTCCTCGGCGACGACCGTGAGCTCGTTCGCCGTGATCGTGATGTGCAGCGGTGTCCCCCGCCACTGCAGCGGGAAGGACAGCGACGGCCAGTCCGCCGGCAGGCGCGGGTCGAACGACAGCTCTCCCCAGTGATCCCGCATCCCGCCGAAGCCCGCGACGAGCGCCGTCCAGACCCCGCCCGCCGATGCGACGTGCACGCCGTCGGCCGCATTGTGGTGCAGGTCGCCGAGGTCCACGTAGATCGACTGCGAGAAGTACTCGAGCGCCAGATCCTGGTACCCCACCTCCGCCGCGAGGATCGCCTGGACGACCGCGGAGAGGGTGGAGTCTCCCGTCGTCAGCGGGTCGTAGTACTCGAAGTCGGCGAGTTTCTCCTCGTCCGTGAAGTGGTTGCCCTGCAGGAAGAGCGCGAGCACCACGTCGGCCTGCTTGAGCACCTGGTAGCGGTAGATGACGAGGGGGTGGAAGTGCAGGAGCAGCGGACGCTGATCGGGCGGCGTGGACTCCAGGTCCCACACCTCGCGCTCGAGGAACACGGCGTCCTGCGGATGGATGCCCAGGCCCTCGCTGTAGGGGATGTGCATGGCCTCCGCCGCGGCATCCCACCCCGCGGCCTCGTCCACGCCCAGCCCGAGGCGGTCGACCATGAGCGCGTACTCCTCCGGCGCCTGCGCGGCCATCTCGGTGACGACGCGGGCGGCGAACCGCAGGTTGTAGCGGGCCATGACGTTGGTGAACAGGTTGTCGTTGACGACGGTCGTGTACTCGTCCGGGCCGGTGACGCCGTGGATGTGGAACACCTCCGGATCGCCGGCCTCGTTGAACCGCCAGAACCCCAGCGTCGCCCACAGTCGCGCCGTCTCCACCGCGATGTCGACGCCCTCGCGGTAGAGGAACTGGTCGTCTCCCGTCGCCCGGATGTACTTGCCGAGGGCGAAGCTGACGTCGGCGTTGATGTGGTACTGCGCGGTGCCGGCGGCGTAGTAGGCGGATGCCTCTTCGCCGTTGATCGTCCGCCAGGGGAACAGGGCTCCGGCCTCGTTGAGCTGCCCGGCGCGCTTGCGGGCGTCGGGGAGCATGACGTAGCGCATCCGCAGGGCGTTGCGCGCCCACTGGGGCGTGGAGTAGATGAGGAACGGCAGGACGTAGATCTCGGTGTCCCAGAAGTAGTGCCCGCTGTAGCCGGAGCCCGACACGCCCTTGGCCGGGACGCCCTGGCCGTCGGCGCGGGCGGCCGCCTGTGCGAGCTGGAAGAGGCACCAGCGGGTCGCCTGCTGCAGGTCGGGGTGGCCGCCGACGACGACGTCGGAGCGCTTCCAGAACGCGGCCATCCACTCCGCCTGCCGGTCGTACTGCGTCTGCACGCCCTCGGCCTCGACCCGGTCGAGCGTGCGACGCCCGCGATCCACCAGCTCGCGCGCAGGCACCCCGCGGGACGTGTGGTAGCTCACGAGCTTCGTCACCGTGACGGGCACACCCGCCTTCGCCTGGATGCGGAAGACGTTCTTCGCGATGTCGGGTTCGATCGAGGTGCGCGCCGAGTACTCGTTCTCGGTGTCGATGAGGTGGTCCGCCACCAGGGACACCGTCATGCCGGACTCGCTGACCCGGTACGAGAGCGCGGAGCGGTTCCCGTCCTGCCAGTACTCCTGCGGCTGGAGAACCCGCTCGGAGATCTTCTCCGCTTTGCGCGGGTCGAACGCGGCCTTTCCGGCACGGCCCGGCGCACGACCGCCGTAGACGTCCTCGCCGTCCTGACGGTTGATCAGCTGGCAGCTGACCGTGACGGGAGCGTCGGAGTTGAGCACCGTCACCGTGAGACGCATGATCGCGAGGTGCTTCTCCTCGAAGGACACCATCCGGTCGAACTCGATGAGCACGTCCTTGCCGCTCGGCGTGACCCAGCGCACCCGGCGGGTCAGGACGCCGGTGCGCATGTCGAGCGCGCGCTCGTACTCGCGGACGTCGGCGACGTCGAAGGAGAGCGGCTCGTCGTCGACGTAGACGCGCATCACCTTGGCATCCGGCGCGTTCACGATCGTCTGACCGACCTCGGCGAAGCCGTAGGCCTGCTCGGCGTGACGGATCGGGAAGATCTCGTGCAGCCCGTTGATGAAGGTGCCGTGCTCCTGCGCGTGGCGACCCTCGGGGTGGTTGCCGCGCAGACCCAGGTAGCCGTTGCCGAGCGCGAAGATCGTCTCGGTGACGCCGATGTCATCGAGCGAGAATCTCTTCTCGACGAGACGCCATTCGTCGACGGGGAAGCGGTCGCGATCCATCCTGTCCATCCCTTCGGTGGGGCCTGATCCGAGTGGTGCGTGCATCACGCGACGAACGCCGCGAGGTCGTCGACGACGAGCGTCGCGCCGAGGTCGAGGAGCGCCTGCGCGCCCGCACCCCGGTCGACGCCCACGACGAGGACGAAGCCCGCCGCAGCCGCGGACGCGACTCCGGAGTGCGCATCCTCGACGGCGGCGCTGCGGGCCGGGTCGACGCCCAGCATGCGCGCGCCTTCGGCGAACATGTCGGGGGCCGGCTTCGAGCGGAGCTTCTGCCGCTCGGCGACCACGCCGTCCATGACGACGGGGAAGAAACCGCGGATGCCGGCGGCGGCGAGCACCTCTTCGGCGTTCTTCGAGCTGGAGACGACCCCGATCGGCGTGCCCGCCGCGCGGAGCTGCTCGATGAGCGCGAGCGAGCCCGGGTAGGGGGCGATGCCCTCGCTGCGCAGGACGGCCGCGAAGACCTCGTTCTTGCGGTTGCCGATCCCGCAGACCGTGTCGGCGGTGGGCGGATCGCTCGGGTCGCCCCAAGGGATCTCGACGTCACGGGAGCGCAGCAGACTCGCCACGCCGTCATAGCGCTGCTTGCCGTCGAGGTGGAGGAAGTAATCCTCATCCGTGTACGGCGGCGTGATCTGCCAGGCCGTGAACAGCTCGGTGAACATGGTCTGCCAGGCGTGCATGTGCACCTCGGCGGTCGGCGTGAGCACGCCGTCGAGGTCGAACAGGACGCCGTCGTACGACGCGAGATCGGGAAGCTCGTTTGTCACTGTGCCAGCGTAGTGGCGGGGTGTGTCCGGCGTGTGTCGAATGCCTCAGACTGCGCGGGCGACATCGAGGGTCTGCCGGGCGATCTCGAGCTCTTCGTTGGTCGGGACGACGAGGACCGTCACGGGCGAGTCGTCGGTCGAGATCACGCGGATCTCGCGGGAGCGCACCTCGTTGCGGGCGGCATCGACCTTCACGCCCGCGAATCCGAGCGTCGCGAGGGAGGACGCGCGCACCAGGGCGGAGTTCTCCCCCACCCCCGCCGTGAACGAGATGACGTCGACCCCGTCGAGCTGCGCCAGATAGGCGCCGATGTAGGCGCGCAGGCGGTGGATGTACACCTCGAACGCGAGGGCCGCGTCGGCGTCACCGGACGCGCGGCGCGCCTCGATGTCGCGCATGTCCGCGGCACCCGTGAGCCCCAGCATCCCGGACTGCTTGTTGAGGAAGGCGTCGATCTGCATCGGCGTCCATCCCTCGCGCTGTCCGAGCACCAGCGCGAGCGACGGGTCCACATCGCCGGAGCGGGTGCCCATCACCAGGCCCTGGAGCGGGGTGAGGCCCATCGAGGTGTCCACCGATTGTCCGCCGTCGATCGCTGTCGCGGAGGCCCCGTTGCCCAGATGGAGCACGATCTGCTTCAGCTCGCCCAGCGGTCGACCGAGGAACCGCGCCGCCTCCTCGCTGACGAATTTGTGGCTCGTGCCGTGGAAGCCGTACCGCCGGATGCGGTGGCGTTCCGCGACATCCTTGTCGATCGCATAGGTGTATGCCGCCGGCGGCATGGTCTGGTGGAATGCGGTGTCGAACACGGCGACGTGCGGGACGTCGGGGAAGGCGGCACGGGCCGCCTTGATCCCCTGGAGGGCGCCGGGGTTGTGGAGCGGGGCGAGGAACGACAGCTCGTCGATGTTGATCTCGACCAGCGGCGTGATCAGCGTGGGCTCGAAGAATCGAGCGCCGCCCTGGACGACACGGTGACCGACGGCGACGGGCGGCTGCGCCTCGAGGGACGGGCCGTGCTCGGCGAAGGCCGCCAGCATCACGGCGAAGCCCGCCGTGTGGTCCGGGATCGGCAGCTCGCGCGTCCACTTCTCCCCTCCCGCCTCGTGTGTCGCAACGCCGGTGCCCGAGCCTGCGCCGGTCCCCGGCCCTGCGCCGGTCCCCGAGCCTGTCGAGGGGTCGCCGATCCGCTCGACGAGACCCGAGGCCAGCGCTTCCTCCGTCTCGACGTCGATGAGCTGGTACTTGAACGAGGAGGATCCGCTGTTGATCACGAGGACGACGGTCATGCGGACGCATCCGTTCCTGCAGGCTCGGCCTGCGCCTGGATCGCGGTGATCGCGATCGTGTTGACGATGTCGTCGACCAGGGCCCCGCGGGACAGGTCGTTGATCGGCTTGTTGAGGCCCTGGAGGACGGGCCCCATCGCCACGGCGCCCGCGGAACGCTGGACCGCCTTGTAGGTGTTGTTGCCGGTGTTCAGGTCGGGGAAGACGAACACGGTCGCCCGCCCCGCGACCTGCGAATCGGGCATCTTCGCCTTCGCCACGGCGGCGTCGGCCGCCGCGTCGTACTGGATCGGCCCTTCGACGAGAAGGTCCGGCGTGCGCTCGCGCACGAGCGCCGTCGCAGAGCGCACCTTCTCGACATCGGCTCCCGAGCCGGACTCGCCGGTCGAGTAGGAGAGCATCGCGACCCGCGGATCGATGCCGAACTCGCGCGCTGTCGCCGCCGACGAGACGGCGATGTCAGCGAGCTGCTCGGCGGTCGGGTCGGGGATCACGGCGCAGTCGCCATAGACGAGGACGCGGTCGGCGAGCGCCATGAGGAAGACGCTCGAGACGACCGAGACCCCCGAGCGCGTCTTGATGATCTCGAACGCGGGTCGGATCGTGTGCGCGGTCGTGTGCGCCGCCCCCGAGACCATCCCGTCGGCGAGGCCGAGGTGGACCATCATCGTGCCGAAGTACGACACGTCGGTGACGATGTCCGCCGCCTTCTCGTACGTGACGCCCTTGTGGGCTCGCAGCCGGGCGTACTCCGTCGCGAACAGGTCGACGGTCGCCGGGTCGAAGGGGCTCAGGACCTGGGCGGCGGAGAGGTCGAGGCCGAGTTCGACGGCGCGGCCGCGCACCTCGGCATCCTCGCCGAGGATCGTGAGGTCGGCGATCCCGCGCGCCAGCACGGTCGCCGCCGCCTTGAGCACGCGGTCATCGCTCCCCTCGGGCAGGACGATGCGCTTGCGCGTGGTGCGGGCGGTCTCCAGCAGCTGGTACTCGAACATGAGCGGGGTGACGACGGCGGAATGCGCAAGACCCAGCGCGCGCGTGAGCTCCTCGGTGTCGACGTTCTGTTCGAAGAGGGCGACGGCCGTGTCGAACCGCCGCTGCGACCCGGCCGCGAGCCGGCCGCGGCTGCTCATCACGCGGACGGCGGTGTCGTAGGTGTCGAGGTCGGTCAGCACGATGGGAAGGGACGAGTCGAGGCCGACCATCAGCTCCTGCACGGCGGCCGGGAGCGGGAAGGGCCCGTTGAGGATGATGCCGGCGATCGAGGGGAAGGTTCCCGAGGAGTTCGCGAGCAGGAGGCCTAGGAGCACCTCGGTGCGGTCGGCGGGAACGATCACGATCGCGCCCTCGGTGAGGCGGGGCAGGATGTTGTCGAGCGACATCCCCGCGATCACGACGTCGAGCACCTCTCGCGTGAGCAGATCGTCGTCGCCGCGGAGAAGCCGCCCGTCGATCTTCGGCATGAGGTCGCGGACGGCGGGGGCGACCAGGTAGACGTCCTCGGGGATCGCCCAGACCCCCACCGGCGCTTCGCGGATGCCGTCGGCCGCGGGGGCGTCGGCGACGACGGCGCGGATCGCGTCGTTGATCTCATCGAGGTGATCGGGGTCAGCGCGGTTGGTGATGACCGCGAAGAGTTCCGCGCGATGCTGCGTGAGGTCGGTGAGCGCCGGCATCACGAGGCGCGCGAGCTCGTCCGGGGTTCGCGGGATGCTAAAGCCCAGGCGGTCGCCCTCGCTCGCGCGTCCGTTCAGGACGAGGAGGACGGGCGTGCCGAGGTTGGCCGCGATGCGCGCGTTGTAGCCGAGCTCGCTCGTGGAGCCGACATCCGTGAAGTCGGATCCGACGATGACGACGGCGTCGCACTTGGCCTCGACCGCTTTGAACCGCTCGACGATCTTGGACAGAGCGGCATCCGCGTCGTCGCGCACCTCGTCGTAGGTGACACCGACCGATTCCTCGTAGTCGAGTTCGACGCCGATGTTGTGCAGGAGCATTTCGAGCACGTAGTCGCGCTCGAGCGCCGAGCGCGCGATCGCTCGGAAGACGCCGACGCGCGGTGTCGTGCGACTGAGCGCATCGAGGACACCGAGGACGATCGTGGACTTGCCGGAGAGACCTTCGGTCGAGGTGATGTAGATGCTCTGCGCCACACCGCCAGCCTACGGGGGCGGCTCGGAGCCCCACCAGGGAGCCCCCGGAGAAAACGCCCCCGCGCGCCGCCGTGCGCCGCCGTGCGCCGCTGTGCGCCGCCGCCCGTCCGGGCCCGGGCAAGACGGTTCCCCGGGCACGGCCGGCAGCCCCCCAGGGGAGCAAAGCGCGGTGACGAGCGGGCGTCACGGGGGTGGTATGTGGTCAGCCGGACGTGAGCGTCCGAGGGGGATGAGGGGATTGGGGAGACCCCTCGACAAACCCGGGGGCCGGTGGGGGCGCGGGGCAGCGGTAACGGCGGGGGCGCGGGCCGGCGGGGGCGCGGGGCAGCGGTGACGGCGGGGGCGCGAAGGGCGGCGGAGCGCGGGGACCGATGCGCGGCGCGGAATCCCGGGGGACCGGGGAAGAATAAGACTCTCCGCGAACCCGGCAGAGCCTGGTTACCCTTGCTACGTTTCCGTCCTGGGGGAGTTGGCCTGGGTGCCGCCTCGCGGAGAGCTTCTTGGAGTTTACCCGACGTCGGGCCTCCCCCGTGCCGCCCCGGGTTAGCATCGACCCACGTGCGTCCGCGATGACGCTTCGACCCGAACCCCGGGAGGCAGGCCGCCCATGACCCCCGCCCCGATCACCTCCGACGAGTTCGCGCGCGCCACCGACGCTGTCGTGGCATCCGTCTCCCGCGTCATCGACGGCAAGCCGGCCGCCGTGCGCGCGGCGCTCGTCTGCCTTCTCGCAGAGGGCCATCTCCTGATCGAGGACGTTCCCGGCGTCGGCAAGACGATGCTGGCGCGCGCCCTGGCGGCGTCGGTGGACGCCAGCGTCCGCCGCATCCAGTTCACGCCGGACCTCCTCCCCGGCGATGTCACAGGCGTCAGCGTCTACAACCCGGTCGAGCGGGAGTTCGAATTCAAGCCGGGCGCGATCTTCGCGCAGATCGTCATCGCGGACGAGATCAACCGCTCCTCCCCCAAGACCCAGTCCGCGCTGCTCGAGGCGATGGAAGAGCGTCAGGTCACCGTGGACGGGCAGTCGCGCCTGCTCGAGCACCCGTTCCTCGTCGTCGCGACGCAGAACCCGCTGGAGATGGAGGGCACCTACGCCCTCCCCGAGGCGCAGCGCGATCGCTTCATGATGCGGGTCTCGATGGGCTACCCGGATGCCGCGAGCGAGGCCCTCATGCTCCGCCAGCGCGACACGGTGAACCCCCTCGATTCCGTGTCTCCCGTCCTCGACGCGGCGGGTGTCCGCGCGCTGATCGCGTGGGCGCGACAGGTGCACGTCTCCCCCGCCGTCGAGGAGTACACGGTCGCCCTCTCGCGCGCGACCCGGGAGCACCCCGACCTGCGGCTCGGAGCGAGCCCCCGCGCGACCCTGCAGCTGATCCGCGCGGCGAAGGTGTGGGCGGCCCTGGACGGGCGCGAATTCGTGATCCCCGACGATGTCGCGACGCTCGTCGAACCCGTCTTCGCTCACCGCCTGATCGCCGTCCGCGGCGCCGCGACGGCCCGAGGGCGCGGAGGCGCCGACACCGTCTCCACGTCGCTGCGCGCCATCGTGGGGTCGGTGCGCGTGCCGCTCGCCACCCGCTGAGGACACCGTGTCTCGCTTCCCGCTGACCGCCCGGGGAACCGGCGCCGCCGTCCTCGCCTTCACGGCGTTCGTCGCAGCGCACGCCTTTCAGATCACGGAGCTGCTGTACATCAGCGCTCTGCTGACGGTGGCCGTGGCCGGCAGCGTCGCGACGCTGTATCTCGTGCGACGCACCGAGCGCGTCGAGCGGTTCTTCGACCCGGACGTCGGGACGGTCGGTCGGGATCTCGACGTCCACCTGCGCGTCGAGATCCGCTCACCCCTCCCCACCGCCCAGGGGCGCTGGCGCGACCGTCTGCCCGACGGCGTGACGGGGGTCCCCGAGGGGGTGTTCCCCCAGACCGGATCGGGGATGAGGACGGGGCAGCGCGGCGTCGACCTGCACTACTCGGTCACGCCGCAGCGGCGCGGCATCCGCAACATCGGCCCGATCTCGGTGAGCTCGACCGACCCCTTCGGGTTCGCGCGGCGGCGTCACGCGATCGGCCGCCCCCTGCCGCTGACCGTCACCCCCGCCGTCCTGACCCTCGCGCCGCTCGCGGATCAGGCGGGCGACGTCGGCGGGACGATGCACGCGACGACCGACCAGATCGGCCAGGGGTCGGACAACCTCGTCCCGCGGCACTACGCGCCGGGTGATTCGATGCGCCGCATCCACTGGCGTGCGAGCGCGCACCGCGACCAGCTCATGGTGCGCCAGGAGGAGCAGGAGAGCACGCCCACCGCGATCGTGGTGCTCGACCGCGCGTCCGGACGGTGGAACGTGGAGGCCACGCGCGCACCGGGCGGCGACCGCGGATTCGAGACGGCGGTCTGCGCGTGCGTGTCGATCGCCGCGCGGCTCGTCCAGGAGGGCTACCTCGTGCGGGTCGTCGACTTCGACGGCGCGGCCCTCTCCGATCCGATCGACGGCGGCGACGCCGCGGGGATCGAGCGTCTCGCGATCGATCTCGCTCCGATCACGGCGCGGCGCGACGGGATGCCGGAGACCCTCGCCGCGGTCCTGAGCGGCGAGACGGTGGGACCGCTCGTCGTGATCGGCGGCGTGCTCACCCCTCCGGACGCAGCCGCGCTCGCACCGCTCGCGCACCACAGCTCGCTGCCGGTGCTCCTCGCCGTGACGCCGACGCCCGGGGCGCTCGCCGAGGCGGCTGCCTCCGGCTGGCGCGTCGGGCGGATCGCGACCGAAGACGAGCTGGAGGGCGCCTGGGCGGACGCCGTGCAGCGGGGGGCGCATCGTGTCTTCTCCTGAGAGCGCGGCCGCTCGGGGACGCATGTGGGCTCGGGAGACCGACCGCGCGCGGCGCCCGCGCGGCGAGCTGCGCCTCACCCTCATGCTTTGGCTGTCGCTGCTCGCGACCCTCCCGCCGCTCCTGCGCGTCATCGACAAGGGCTCGTGGATCCCGGGCGGTGCGGTGCTGTCCGCCCTGATCCTCGCCGCGGCGTTCGGGCTGCGTCGGCGCGGGCTGCCGGCGATCGGGGTGACCGCCGCGGAGCTCGCCCTGTGGGTGCTGGCCGTCACCGGCGCGTTCTTCTCGGACGCGGCGCTCTGGGGCTTCATCCCGACCGGAGAGGTCGTCACCCAGGCATCCGCGGCGATCCGGGCGGCGAGCGATGAGATCGCCGTCGGCTTCGCGCCGATCGCGGCCACCCCCGCGATGTCGTTCGTGCTCGTCGCGGCGCTCGGCCTCCTCACCGTCGGACTCGACCACGTCGTGATGACGGCGCGGATGCCGCTGCTGGCCGCCATCGCGCTCGTCATCGTCTGGCTGATCCCCTCCATCGTCGTACCGGCGCCGGTCGATGTCGGAGCCTTCATCGTCCTCGCCATCGCGATCCTCGCGCTGATCCGCGCCGAGAACCGCACCCGCGAGGCTCCCGTGATGGCGGCGCGCTCGAGCGGAGTCGCGGCCGTCGCGACCGTGATCGGCGCCGTCGCGATCGTCGGCGCTCTCGTGATCGCGCCCGCTCTTCCGGCGCCGACCGTCGGCGGTGTCGGGGCGGGTGTCTCGGCACGCATCGACCCTTCGCTCGACCTCGGCGCGGACCTGCGCCAGCCCGGCGACACCCCGGTGCTGACGATGCGCAGCGACGCCGCGCAGCTGCCGAACCTCCGGGTGACGACGCTGTCGATCTTCGACGGGGCGGTGTGGATGCCCGATCGCACGCGCTCGGTCTCCCTCGCCGACGCTCCGCTGGAACCGGTGGTCGTGTCGGATGGCGTGGCGTTGACGGAGTCCCGCACGCATGTCGACGTCACGCAGCTGTCGTCGGCGTATCTCCCGATCCCCTACCCCGCGGTCGGGATCGAGGGTCTCGAGGGCTCCTGGCGGTCGGTGCCGTACAGCCGCACCATCCTGAGCCCGCAGATCTCGGCTCAGGGCCAGAGCTACGACGTCGTCTCGAACGCTCCGCAGCCGACCCTCGAGCAGATCCGCGCGAGCGCGGCGCGGGTCACCGAGGACCAGGTCGACGTCTACTCACTGCCCGCGGACACCCCCGCGATCATCGGCAGCACCGCGCGCGAGGTCACTGCGGGGGCGGCGACCGACTACGACCGGCTGGAGGCGCTGCAGAGCTGGTTCCGCGGCCCCGATTTCACGTATTCGCTCACCGCTCCCGTCGACGACGGATTCGACGACACCGGCGTCGCCGCCGTCGCGTCCTTCCTCGAGAAGAAGGAGGGGTACTGCATCCATTACGCCGGGTCGTTCGCGCTGATGGCGCGGTCGCTCGGGATGCCCTCGCGGATCGTCGTGGGGTTCCTTCCCGGCGCCTACACGGGAGATACCGTCGACGGTCAGCGCGTCGCGCAGGTGACCACCGGCCAGCTGCACGCGTGGCCGGAGGTGTACTTCGAGGGGATCGGATGGGTGCCCTTCGAGCCGACGAAGAGTCTCGGCACGGCGACGCGCTTCGTCAGCGACGCCTCCCCGTCGGGGGGTGCCGGAGCGGAGGAGACCGCGCCCGCCCCGACCCCGACCTCGACCGCTTCGGCCGGTGCTCGCCCCGACGAGCTCCGCGACGAGGCCACCGGCGCCACCGCCGGCGGGTCGGACTCCGCGCCCGACCTGCGTCCGGCACTCACGATCCTGCTCATCGCCCTGGCGATCGGTGCGGCGCCGGCCCTCACCGGAGCCGCACGGCGCGGCATCCTGCGTCGGCGCGGCACCATCGGGGCGGCATGGGCACTCGTGCAGGAGAGCGCGATCGACCTGGGTCTCGCCGTGCCCGGCGCGCAGTCGCCGCGGGCGTTCGGAGCGCGTCTCGTCTCGGCGGGTGCCCCGCAGGAGGATGTCGCCGCGCTCGTCCGCGCGATCGAGCGGGCGAGCTACGCTCCAGCGGGAGCGGATCCGGGCGGCGGCGACCGGCCGCGTGCGGCGTCGGCGTCGCCGCATATCGCGCACGCCGACGCGGCCCGCGCGGGGCTCCTCGCCTCGCACAGCTCGTTCGAGCGGCTGCGGGCGAACCTGCTGCCGCGGTCCCTCGTCATCCGCCCGGGGTCGGCCTTCGCAGACCGCGACGCCCTGGCCTGAGCGGGGCTCGGACCAGGGCGTCGGAGGCAAGGCCTCGCGGCGGGTCGGTCGATCAGGCCCGGACGGTCGACTCCGTCCGGATGCCGTCATCCACAGCATCTGAGGGAGCGGCCACGTCCTCGGCATCCGTCTCATCGTCGGAATCGTCCGAGAACGGCTCGCCGTCGCGCGGGGCGTCGTACAGCTCGCGGTCGAGGATGCCTTCGCGCTTCGCCACGATCGTCGGGACGAGGGCCTGCCCGGCGACGTTGACCGCCGTGCGGCCCATGTCGAGGATGGGGTCGATCGCGAGGAGCAGCCCGACGCCCTCGAGCGGGAGGCCGAGCGTCGACAGGGTGAGGGTCAGCATGACCGTCGCGCCGGTCGTTCCCGCCGTCGCGGCGGAGCCGACGACCGAGACGAGGGCGATGAGGAGGTACGACACGAAGTCGAGCGGGACGCCGAAGAACTGCGCGACGAAGATCGCGGCGATCGCGGGGTAGATCGCGGCGCAGCCGTCCATCTTGGTGGTCGCGCCCAGCGGAACGGCGAACGAGGCGTACTCGCGCGGCACACCGAGATTGCGCTCGGTGACCCGCTGGGTGAGGGGCAGGGTCCCGATCGAGGAGCGCGACACGAAGCCGAGCTGCACGGCCGGCCACACGCCGGAGAAGTACTGCCGGATCGACAGGCCGTGCGAGCGCACCAGGATCGGGTAGACGACGAAGAGCACGAGGACCAGGCCCGCGTAGACCGCGACGACGAACCAGACGAGCGTCAGCAGCTTGTCGGTGCCGTACTGGACGACCGCCGACGCGATGAGACCGAGGGTGCCGATCGGGGCGATGCGGATGATCCACCAGAGCACACGCTGCACGATCTTCAGGGTCGACTGCGTGAAGACGACGAACGGCTCGGCGCGCCTGCCCAGCTTCAGCGCGGCGACGCCGACCGCGATCGAGATGACGATCACCTGCAGGACGTTGAAGCCGACGGATGAGGTCGCGGCGCCGGTCGTGGCATCCACCGAGGTCGAGACGCTCAGGCCGAGGAAGTTCTGCGGGATGATCCCCTTGAGGAAGTTCCACCAGGTGCCGACCGCGTAGGGGTCGGCGGTCGTGAGCTGGTCGTGGGCGACGCGATTGCCCGGCTGGATCGTCACGCCGAGGACGATGCCGATCGTCACGGCGATGAGCGCCGTGATGCCGAACCACAGAAGCGTCTGACCCGCGAGGCGTGCGGCGTTCGTGACGTTCCGCAGCTGCGTGATGCTTGCGACGATCGCGAGGAAGATCAGCGGGATGACCGCGACCTTCAAGAGCGTCACGTACGCGTTGCCGATGGTCGAGAGCGTCGCCGTGAGGCCGTTGGGGTTTCCTTCGCCGTCCGGCCCAAGGTTCAGGGCGAGGATGCCGAGCAGAATGCCGGCGATGAGGGCGATCGTGATCTGGAAGCCGAACGAGCGATAGAACGGCTTCTTGGGCCGGTCCTTCTTCACGTTCGCGGGCGACGCCGCCGTGGGCGCTCCGGGTGCGGGCGTGGGTGTGGAACTCATGGATCTGTCTCCTGGAACGGCGGGTGCCGGTGCGGTACGACGGTCGCGGGGGGTGCGACCGTCCTTTCGACGCTACGTCGGCGGGCGGATGCCGGGCGCCGACGTGACGCCGGATGACAACGGGGCACCCCGCCGTCGCATTCCCGATCCGATCGATCACCGTGGCGGAAGCCGGCGGGCGGCGTGCGCGCGGGGAGGCGGCGTGCCCGCAGGCGGGCGGGCCCTGTCAGAACGGAGGCCGGGACACCTCGGGGAGGAAGTGCACGGGTGGAGCGGGCGCGTCCTCGCGGGAGACGCGGCCGGTGGGCGGGGTCCATTCCAGTGCTCCGCGCGCGAGCTGCCGGACCCGCCAGCGGGTGAACTGCTTCATGCTGTGGTGCCGCCGGCACAGGTGCGCGAGGTTGCCGAGCGCCGTCGGCCCGCCCCGCGCAGCATCGATCGTGTGGTCGATCTCGCACCGGATCGCGGCCCGCCGGCATCCGGGGAAGCGGCAGTGCTGGTCGCGGGCCCGCAGGTACCGGCGCTGCGGCCAGGGCGCGCGATACCGGTCGACGGCGAGCACCGTGCCCTCGACGGGCTCCGTCAGCACCCGAGCTCACATGTGCGCGTCGCCCGCGAGAGCCCGCGCCGTGTCGGCGTCGATCGGCGAACGGCCGACGAGGTCGGCGGGGCCGTCGTCGGCGCCGAGCAGGGTGAGCGCGGGGACGATGACCAGCACGTGAGCGCGGATGCCGCCGCCTATGGCCGCCCCCGGCGCCGCCGAGCGCGCCGTGTGGCTCGTCTGGCGCAACGACGATGAGCCCCACCCGGAGGGGTGAGGCTCATCTGTGGCGGAAGTGACAGGATTTGAACCTGCGAGGCGAGTTACCCCGCCTACATGGATTCCAGCCATGCTCCTTAGGCCGCTCGGACACACTTCCGTCGACGATCCTACCAGCCCGCGCGCACCGCTCCTGCGAGCGGCCACGACCGACGGGCGCGCCCGGGGCGGACACCGCGCGGGCACCCCGATCACAGCGGCAGGTCGATCTCCCGCCCGCGATCCCACGGCTCCGTCCAGCCCAGCCGGTCGAACAGCGCGTCCAGCAGGAGTGCGGTGAACCCCCACACCAGGTGGTGATCGACCTCGAACGCCGGCCCCCGCCACTCCCGTCCGCCGCGTCGGACGACCGTCACGCCCCGGCGCACGGGGTCGAGGAGCTCTGCGACGGGCGTGCGGAAGACGGCGGAGGACTCCGCCTCGTCGACGACCCGCACGGGCGACGGCTGACGCCACCATCCGAGGACGGGTGTCACGAGGTGCCCGGAGAACTCCAGCGGGGCCGCCGGCAGCGTGCCGAGAACCTCCACCCCGGCGGTGTCGATCCCGGTCTCCTCGCGCGCTTCCCGCAGCGCCGCGGCGACCGCCCCGTCATCGTCCGGGTCGACCCGCCCGCCGGGGAACGCGACCTGGCCCGGGTGAGCGCGCAGGGTCGTCGCCCGCGCGAGCAGCAGGACATCGAGGTCACGCGAGACGGCGGCATCCTGAGCGACCCGTTCGCTCGGCAGACCGTCCAGCACTCCGAAGAGGATGAGAACGGCCGCCGCCCGGACCGGCGCATCCGGGCCCTGCGGCTCCCGCGGCAGGGGCCAGCTCAGGTCGCCGCCCACGAGGGCGCGCAGCTGGGCCTGCGCCGTGGCGAGGGAGGGATCGGTCACCCCTTCAGGCTATGCCGCCCGGGCGCGCCCGGCACCGTCCGCGGCGGCTACCGTGGAGGAGTGGCCATCTCCTCCCGCACCTCCGCACGCGCCCCCCGACCGACGATCGAGCTGGAGGTGGTCGCCACCGAGCGGCTGTCCCCCCACCTCGTGCGCGTCATCTTCGGAGGCCCCGGCTTCGCGCAGTTCGAGGACCGCCCCGAGACGGACAAGTACGTCAAGCTCCGCTTCACCACGCGCGAGCCCGAATCCCTGCCGGTGACCCGCACGTACACCGTGCGTCGGGTCGACGCCGCGGCGGGAACCCTCGCGATCGACTTCGTCGTCCACGGCGACGAGGGGCTGGCCGGCCCCTGGGCCGCAGGAGCGCGCCCCGGTGACCGCCTCAGCCTCATGGGACCCGGCGGCGGCTACTCCCCCGACACCGGGGCCGACGCGCACCTCCTGGTGGGCGACCTGTCGGCGCTCCCCGCGATCGCCGCCGCGCTCGAGGCTCTGCCCCCGGATGCCAGGGGCCGAGCGATCGTGCAGGTCGACGACGACCGGGCGATCGTTCCGCTCCCGGAGGCGCCGAACGGCGTCGACGTCGAGTGGATCGTCGACCCCGCCCACGAGGTCGATGCGCTCGCGACCGTGCTCCGCCAGCTCGACTGGCCGGCCGGGACCGTCCAGGTCTTCGCGCACGGCGAGCGGGAGTCGATGAAGGCGGTCCGGCGTGTGCTCTTCGACGAGCGGGGGCTCGACCGGGCGCACGTCTCGCTCTCGGGGTACTGGGCGCGCGGACGCACGGAGGACCGCTTCCAGGCCGAGAAGCGCGAGCCCATCGGCCAGATCCTCTGACACCCCGCGCAGCCGGCCGCCGGCTCCGGCCTCCGCTTCGGGATGTCGGCGGGGGCGTCTGACCGGGTCGCTACGCTGGCGCTCGTGACAGCTCGCGCGCCCCGCATCGGCATCGTCGTGACCGATGCCTACGCCCCCGACGACCCCGATCCCGACACACCCCTGCTTCTCCATGCGCTCCGGCAGCGGGGCGCGGAGGCGGCAGCCGTCGTCTGGCACGACGAGCGGATCGACCTCGCCGCGTTCGACCTCCTCATCCTGCGCTCCCCCTGGGACTATCCCGACCGGCTCGACGAGTTCCGCACCTGGCTCGACCGCGCCGGCAGCGCGACGCGCGTCCTCAACGCGCCGGAGACCGTGCGCTGGAACCTCGACAAGCGCTACCTCGCGGAACTGGAGGGTGCGGGCGTCCGGGTGGTCCCGACCGTCTACGCCGCGTCGGCGGATGCCGCGGCCACCGCGCTCGCGACGCACGACACCGGCGACGGTCAGGCCACGGACCGCGGCACCGGATCGGGTGCACGCGTCGTCGTGAAGCCGGCCGTCTCGGCCGCGGCCCGCGATACGGGTCTGTTCGCGGCATCCGACCCCCGTGCCCTCGCTCTGGCGACGCGGATCGTCGAGGCCGGAGGCGTGGCGATGATCCAGCCGGAGATCGGCGAGCTGACGGACGGTCACGAGAGGGCGCTGTACCTCGTTGACGGCGTCTTCACGCACGCCATCGCGAAGGGCGCGCTGCTCGCGGAGGGCGGCGGACTGCGGGGCGGCGTGTACGTCGAGAACCCGGTCGTCGTCGACGCGACCCCGGCCGAGCACGCGCTCGCGCAGGACGCCCTCCGGGCTGTCCGAGCCCTGACGGACGGCTCGGCGCCGCTGTACGCGCGCGTCGACGTCGTCACCTCCACGGCGTTCGGACCGTGCGTCCTGGAGGTAGAGCTGATCGAGCCGTCCCTGAACCTCCACGTCGCACCCGAGGCGATCGCCGTCGTCGCCGAGGCGATCCTGCGCGCCGCCGGCGACGATCCGGACCGGCCCGTGTCGGTGGGCACCGCTATACCGGGATCATGACGAGAACGAGCGACTGGCTGGACGGCTATCTGCGCGCCTGGCGGACGAAGGATGCCTCCGACGTGCGCGCGATCTTCACCGATGACGCGGAGTACTTCTTCCACCCCTACGAGCGCGATCCGGTGCGCGGCATCGACGCCATCATCACGGCGTGGCAGGAACCCGAGCGGACCGAGGCGGTCGCCGACCTCGCGGTGCTCGTCGAGGACGCGCGGATCGGGATCGTCCGCGGCACCGTCGACTACCCCGGCTATGCGTCGTACGTGAACCTCTGGGAGGTGCACCTGGCCGACGACGGGCGTGCGGAGCGGTTCGTCGAGTGGTATCTGAAGGTCCCCGAAGAGACCGAGGTCTCGGTCAGCTCGTAGGCAGTCCGACCATCGCCGCACTCTGCTCCCACAGCCTCCGCGCGAGGATCGGGTCGTCCGCGAGGCGCGTGCTGCGCGCGGGACGGTTCTGGGCGTAGTAGCCGCCTGATCGCCAATCGATGCCGGGCGTGCCGAGGGCGAGCCATCCGAGTCGCGAGCCGCCGACCTCGGTGGAGGTCAGCAGGCGGCTCGCGAGCGGATTCGTGTACATCCAATGCCAGAGCCCGTTCGACGCGCCCGCGAATCCGCTGGCGATCGCACCGGGGTGGAACCCGACGGCGGACACGCCCTGGTCGCCGAACCGGCGGGCGAGCTCCTTGGTGAACAGGATGTTGGCGAGCTTGGCATTCCCGTAGGCGGTGCTCGGCGAGTAGCGGCGCTCGGCCTGGAGGTCGTCGATGTCGAAGCGGGAGAAGGCGCGAGCCGCGACGCTGGAGGTCTGGATCACCGAGGCCCGGCTCTCGATGAGGCGGTCGCGGAGGAGGTTCGTCAGAAGGAAGCCGGCGAGATGGTTCACCTGGAAGGTGAGCTCGAACCCGTCGCCGGTGACCGCGCGATCGCCGAAGATCCCCCCGGCGTTGTTCGCGAGCACGTCGATCCGCGGGTAGCGCTCCCGCAGGACGTCTGCGAGCGCGCGGACCTCGGCGAGGTCGGAGAAGTCCGCGAGATGCCAGGGGGCGCCGATGCTGTCCGCGACCGCGCGGGTCTTGTCGGAGTTCCGGCCGACGACGACGACCGTCTCGCCCGCCGCGTGCAGCTGTCGCGCGGCGGCCGCCCCGATCCCGTCGCTCGCCCCCGTGATCACGATCGTCCTGGTCATCGCTCCTCCTCCGCTTCCGCCCGTCGCGGGGCGATGATCGCCGGGTCATCCGAGCGCCAGTACTGCACCGACTGGAGGATCCAGAACACGGCGAACAGCACGAGCGCGAGCGCCTCGCCCACGAAGACACCGTAGACCGGTCCGACATGCATGGGGCCGTACAGCGGCATCCCGAGGACGACGACGCCCAGCAGGACGGCGATCCCGATGTACGCGCGGCCCAGCGCACGCGGTGCGCCCGGCCCGTCCGGCGCCACGGCGGCCCGCACCGCGACCGCGGCGATCAACGAGAAGAACAGCACCGCCGCGACCAGATGCGCCCCGTCGAGGAACACCGCCCGCGCGAAGCCCCAGGTCAGCGCGACGACGAGGAGCACGGGGACGGCGATCACGATCGAGATCGTGGCGGCCCGCCGATCGACCTCGCCGGCGAGGACGAGCGCGATCGCGAGGGCGAGCACGGCGACGCCCACGACCAGATACGTCAGGATGCCGCTGTCCACCGCCGCGTCGTATCCCGCCGGGACGCAGGACCCCGCCCCGCCCGGGCACGGCGCGTCCTGGCCCGGCACGGAGCCGGGCGAGATCCTCGTCGGCACGATCGCGATGAGCGGCACGACGATGGCGGCGGCATCCAGCAGCACCCGCTCCGCGCCGCGGCCGGAGAGGGCGAACAGCGCCACGGCGACGGCGATGAGGGCGCCGACGAAGACCGTGTTCGCGGGGGTGTAGGAGTAGTGGCTGATCGAGGGCAGCAGGCCCACGCGCGGAAGCGTCGTGGCGATCGCGACGAACACGACCACGACCGACCCGGCGATCGCGATCCGCAGGTACCGGTAGGTCCGCTGCAGCGACGTGGACTCGTCCGCACGCATGCCGGCCCGCTCAGCGCAGGAAGCGGTCGGGGTCGAACTCGTCGATCGGGATGATCCGCACCCGTGGCAGCTGGGCGTCGAAGGCATCCACGTCGTACTCGAGGTCGAAGAACTCGACTCCGGGGAGCTCGCCGAACGCGGCGTTGCGGAACTCCGCGAACCCCATGACGCCGATCCGGCGGCCGTCCAGGAGCGCGCCGACGTCTTCGACGAAGTCGCCGTCGTGGCTCACGAGCACCACGTCGCCCGCGCGCTCGCGGAGCGCCTGGAGCGTCCGCTGGATCGCGATGTCGACGACCTTCTCGTCCGCGTCGCCCGAGAGGGGGACGGGCTGGTAGCCGAGGGCGAGGAGCGCCTGGATGAACGGCATCGGCAGGTTCGTGGAGGCGTTCAGGAAGAAGAGCCCCCGCGCCTGCTGATTCCACCGGCCGGCGAGGTACGCGAGGACGCGATCCCAGCGCGGGCGCTCTTCCGGATGCGGCCGACGACCGAGGATCGATCCCCCGAGCGTCGCGTCGATGTTCTCCCCGTCGACGAGGACCCAGGTCGTGGGCTCCGTGCCGGCCACGGTCAGCCGTCCGCGCGGACGGCGTCCGCGATCGGCGTCGAGCCGGAGTTGAAGCGGATCGTGCGCCCGATCGTCGACGGATCCGCGACGGCGGCAGCCACGACGGCCGCCACATCCGCGCGGGACACCGACGTGGATTCCTCGGCGGCGACGTCGATCCGGCCGGTCGGCTCGTCCAGCGTGAGCGCGGACGGGGCGAGGATCGTCGCGTCCAGGCTGCTCGCGCGCAGGTGCGCGTCGGCCGCGGACTTCGCCTCGGCGTACGCGTAGAAGGAGTCGGCAGGGTCGACCCCGTGGTCCGGCCCCGCGCCGAAGTAGGAGACCATCAGATACCGGGAGACCCCGGCCAGAGCAGCGGCGTCCATCGAGCGGATGGCGGTATCCCGGTCGACGGCGTACGTGCGCGCCTCGTCGCCGCCTCCGGCACCGGCTGACCAGATGACGACGTCGTTGCCTGCGACGACATTCGTGAGCTGGTCGAGGTCGAGGCTCTCGATGTCGAGGACGAGCGGCGTCGCACCGGCGGCCTCGACATCGCCGGACTGCGCCTCGGAGCGGATCACCGCGGTGACGTGGTGCCCGGCCGCAGCGAGCAGCGGTTCGAGCAGCAGGGCGATCTTGCCGTGTCCGCCGATGAGCAGGATGCGGGCCATGGGTGGCTCCTTCCGTCGCCCCCGAGCCTACGCTGGAGAGGTGACCGACCAGACCTCCCTCGTCCTCGTGGCCAACGCCGGCGACGGCTCGATCTCGTCCTTCCGCTTCGACGGCGCGACCCTCGAGCGCCTCGCCGTCACCGAAGGACTCACCGGCTGCTCCACCTTCGCCGTGGACGCGGCGCAGGATCTCGTCTACGCGGGTGTGAAGGGCGAACCTGCCGGCATCGTCACCCTTGCGCTCGACCGGGGCACCGGCATCCTCGCCCCGCTCTCCCGGCTCGACCTCCCCGATGGCGGGATGAACTACCTGGCCCTCACGCCCGGGGGCGACGGGCTGCTCGGCGTCAGCTACGGCGGAGGGTACGGCATCAGCTGCCGCGTCGCGGACGGGGCCGTGGCCGAGCCCGTCTCGCGCGTCGCGTACCCGAACCTGCACTCGGTGCTCCCGTCACCGGACGGCAGGTTCGCCTACCTCGTCTCCCTCGGCGCCGATCTCATCGCGCAGTACTCGATCGGCGACGACCTCACGCTGACCCCGCTCGATCCGCCGACGGTCGCCGCGCCCGCCGGAAGCGGTCCGCGCCACCTGGTGATCGACGACGCGCGAACCTCCGTGTATGTGCTGACCGAGTTCTCGGGCCAGGTGCTGCACTACCGTCGCGACCTCGAGGCGGGATCGCTCGAGTTCGTCGGCTCGGCCCTCGCCGTCGATCCGGAGGCCGGCCTCGGCCCGAGCATCTTCGGGGAGGATCCGCTCGCCCACCACTTCATCTGGGGTGCGGACCTCCATCTGGCCGGTGACCGTCTCTGGGCATCCGAGCGCACCACGTCGACCCTCGCCGCGCTGGCCGTGTCCACGACCGGCGAGGTGTCGGATGCCGAGGCCTTCGTCGCGACCGAGACGCAGCCGCGCGGCTTCGCGGTCAGCGCCGACGGCCGCTTCCTCATCGCGGCGGGCGAGAAGTCCACGACGGTCTCGCTCTTCGCGATCTCCGGCGACCGCCTCGACCTGATCGAGCGCGTCGAGACCGGCCGCGGCGCGAACTGGGTGCGCTTCGTCTGACGGGCGCCGCGTCTCAGCGGGAGAGTTCCGGCGCCCCGAGGCGACCGGATCTCACTGTCGCACCGAGTCGGACGTCTGAAGCGTCCGAGACTCGGATGCCTCGGCATCCGGCCCGGACGACGCGTGAGCGCTCGGCACGCCGGCCGCGAGCCCGCCCGCAGCGGGCACGCCTGCAGCACGGGCGGCGCGCTCCACCAAGACGTTGACCATCGCGAAGACGAGAACGAGCGCGGCCGCGACGGCGGGGAGCGTGAGGGCCGCCGCGAGCGAGACCTCCTCCGCGAGCCACCCCGTGAACGCCGATCCGAGGGCCTGGGCGAGGGTCAGCGCCGAGCCGAGGAGGGTCATGGTGGTCGCCGCGCGCCCGACGGGGGCACGGTGGCCGGCGAGCGAGAACAGCGTCACCAGGGTCGGGCCGACGCCGAGCCCCATGAGCAGAAGCCACAGGACGACGTGATCCTGGCCCCCGTGCGCGAGCGTCGCGTAGGCGAGCGCCGACACGGTCATGACGGCGGAGAACAGGATCCAGCGCCGGCGGAGGGCGAAACGCGTCGGGAGGAGCGCGACGCCGAGCGCGAGGACGGCCGACCCGATCCCCATGAGGCCGTACAGGAGGCCGGCCTGCGCCTCGTCGCCGCGGCTCTGCGCGAAGGCCGTGAGCGAGGTCAGGGTCGTGCCGAAGAACATCCCGACGCCGAACGTCGCGGCCACCAGCACGAGGATGCGCCCGGAGAAGACGGCGCGCATCGGAGCGCGGACGGCATCGGCGTCTCCCGTGATCTGCACGCGCGCGGTCGGATGCAGGGCGAACGCCGTCACGAAGCCGAGGCTCAACGCGGCGGCGATCGCGATCGGCGCCCAGGGCGCGATGAGCGCAGCCAGGATCCCGACGAGGAACGGACCGATGACGAAGGCCGTCTCGTCTGCCGCGGACTCGTACGACATCACGCGGCTCGTGGCCGCCGCGCGGCGCTCGGGCTTCAGGCGAGCGCCGATGACGGTGAGCAGCCGGCTGCGACTCATCGCAGCGGCTTGCGGGGCGGTGAGCCCGATCGCGAGCGCGGCGGCCAGGACCACCCCCTCCGGCATCCCGCTCGTGACGATCACGGGGAACAGCGCGAGCAGCACGCCGTTCAGAAGGCCCACGGGCACGAGGATGCGGCGCTGGCCGTGCCGGTCGACGAGATCGCCGATGACGGGGCCGGCGACCACGACGCCGATGCCGACGGCGGCGGAGGTCAGGCCGCCGAGCCCGACGGACCCGGTCGCGGCGACGACGAGCATGAGCACGCCCACCGTCATCATCGCGAATGGCAGTCGGGCGATGAAGGCGATCGGCCAGTAGGCCCATCCCATGTGCTGGATCAGGGTTCGATCTTCCGTGCGTTCCACGCGTTCCTCCGAGAGTCGGCTCGTTTTCACGTGCCGCCGTTTCTCGGGCCGACCGTCATCGGTCGAGCTGGTAGATGCACTTCGCGGTCCCTGCGGCATACAGCCGACGGGAACTGCGGACACCTCATTCTACCGCGGGGGCATCCGCGAGGAGCGGCTCCCAGCAACCTCTGAGGCGGACGAGGGACCAGAATCGGATGTGCGTGCGTTGTCCCGTGTGACGCGCGCGAAGAACGCGCACGACCGAAGGAGACATCATGACCGACGACGGCAGCATCACCCGCACGCCCGGCACCGAGACGGCGGTCCTCGCCGGCGGATGCTTCTGGGGGATGGAGGATCTCATCCGGCGCCAGCCCGGGGTCCTCGACACGCGGGTCGGGTACACCGGCGGCCGCAACGAGCACGCCACCTACCGGAACCACCCCGGCCACGCCGAGGCGGTCGAGATCGTCTACGACCCCGCCGCGACCACCTACCGCGACATCCTCGCGTTCTTCTTCCAGATCCACGATCCGTCGACCCTGAACCGTCAGGGCAACGACATCGGCTCGAGCTACCGCTCGGCGATCTTCCCCCTGGACCCCGAGCAGGAGCGCGTCGCCCGCGAGACGATCGCCGATGTGGACACCTCAGGCCTCTGGCCCGGCGCCGCCGTGACGACGATCGAGCCCGCCGCTCCCTTCTGGGAGGCCGAGCCCGAGCACCAGGACTACCTGCTGCGGATCCCGAACGGGTACACGTGCCACTTCCCCCGCGCCGGTTGGGTGCTCCCGAAGCGCGCCGAGGTGTGACCCGTCCTCCGCCGGCGAGGTCGCCGGAGCGCGGTCAGGCGGCGGCGAAGAACGCGCCGGCGGCCCGGGTCAGGGCGTGGAGGTCGGCCGTTCCGGCGAGTTCGCGCGCGGAGTGCATCGACAGGATCGGGATGCCGACGTCGACCGTCCGGATGCCGAGTCGCGTCGCCGTGATCGGTCCGATCGTCGACCCGCACGGCACCGCGTTGTTCGAGACGAACTCCTGGCTCGTGACCCCGGCGGCCTCGCACCAGCCGTGCCAGGCGGCGGCGCCCGCGGCATCCGTCGCGTAGCGCTGGTTGGCGTTGATCTTCAGGATCGGACCGGATCCGAGCAGCGGCTGGACGACGGGGTCGTGCTTCTCGACGTAGTTCGGGTGCACCGAATGGCCCACGTCGCTCGACACGCACCACGATGCGGCGAGCGCACGCAGCTGCTCCTCGCGCTCCGCGCCGAGAGCGAGCTGGATGCGCTCCACGACGTCCTGCAGGAACGGGCCCGCGGCCCCCGAGCGGGTGGCCGAGCCGATCTCCTCGTGGTCGAACACGGCGAGCATCGAGATGTGACCGGCATCCGTGCCCGCCGCGGCAAGGGCGGTGACGCCGGCGTGGACGGATGCCAGGTCGTCGAGCCGCCCCGAGGCGAAGAACGCGTCGTCCTTCCCGAACACCGCCCCGCGCGCCGCGTCGGCGGTGACGAGGTCGTAGCCGCGGATGCGGGCGGCATCCACGTCGGCGGTGCCGGCGACCTCGGCGAGCAGATCGGCGGATGCCGCGTCGCCGAGGCCCCACACGGGCTGCGTGTGCCGCTGCCGGTCGAGGGTGAGCCGGTCGTTCGCCTCCCGATCGAGATGGATCGCGAGCTGCGGCAGGCGCAGCAGCGCGCCCGTGGCGGCGAGCACCCGGGTGCCGTCGTCGAGGACCAGCCGGCCCGCGAGGCGCAGCTCGCGGTCGAGCCAGGAGTTCAGCAAGGGTCCGCCGTAGACCTCGACGCCCGCCTGCAGCCAGCCGGCGCGCCCGGTCGTGGGTCGGGGCTTGAGGGCGAAGGCGGGAGAGTCGCTGTGCGCTCCGAAGATGTGGAAGGCCGTGTCCGCCCCCGCGCCCTCCGGCACGATCCAGGCGATGACCGCGCCGTCCCGGACGACGAGCTGGCGGGCGCCCGGCTCGGTGCGCCACGGCGCCGTCTCCTCCAATGGGGCGAAGCCCGCCGTCTGCAGCCGCCGGGCGACCTCCGCCGCGGCGTGGAAGCTCGACGGGGAGGCGGCGACGAAGTCGGCGAGGTCCTCGGCGTGAGCCAGGACGTCGGCACGGGCAGGGACGACGGCGGTCTGCGGCATCCGTCCAGGGTAGTTCGCCGGCTGCCCTCGGCGGGCGGCAGCGGCGAGCCGAGTCTGTCGCCTCCGGGGGAATGATCGCCGAATCGCCCGCGTTGCCGACGGCATGACAACCGTAGGCATCATCGGAGCAGGACACATCGGCAGCGCTCTCGCGGAAGGCCTCGCCGAGCGCGGCTACGACGTCGTGATCGCGAACTCGCGCGGACCCGAGACCCTCGCCGACCTCGTCGCGCGACTGGGGTCGCGGGTGCGGGCGGCGACAGCGGCAGAGGCGGCGGCGGCCGCCGACTGGGCGGTCGTGACGGTGCCCCTGCGGGCGCTCGGCGATGTTCCCGCCGAGCCCCTCGCCGGCAAGATCGTGCTCGACACGAACAACTACTACTGGGAGCGCGACGGGCGCATCCCCGCCCTCGACGAGGGCCGCACGACGACGACGCGTCTCGTGCAGGACCACCTGGCGGACTCCCGGGTCGTCAAGGCGTTCAACCACATCGTCGCCGCCGACATCCTCACCACCGGCTCCCCCGCCGGAACCTCCGGCCGCCGCGCGCTCGCGATCGCGAGCGACCACGCGGAGGCCGCGGCGTTCGCGACCGAGCTCTACGACGCCTTCGGCTTCGACACCGTCGACATCGGCAACGTCGATGAGAGCTGGCGCGTCGAGCGGGACCGGCCCGCGTACGTCATCCGCCAGGATGCGGACGAGCTCCGCCAGAACCTCGCCCGCGCGACGCGCTGAGCGCCGCCGCCGGCGTCGCTGCCGGAGCACGCGCTGACCGTCCCGCGCGCGGACTCCTCGCCGTGGTCAGGGTCGCCGGCGGCGACGTCCGCTCCCGCGGCGCGGCGCGATCACGAACGCGAGCGGGACGACGCTCACGATCATCAGGCTGATGGCGAGTCCCGGGACGGCGGGGAGAAGGAGCACGCCGCCCACGAGCAGCGCGGCGAACACGACGGCGGAGATCGTCCGGCGCACGAGCGCCTCGATCGCATCGAACCGGCGGTCGATCTCCGGCGTGGCGACCGAGAGGGATCCCCGATCGATCCGATCGGCGACCCCGTCGAGCTTCGGCGGGAGCCCCATCACCGTCCGGGCGTACCCGAACATGCCCTTCGCGACATCCGTCACCGCGTTGCGGCTCTCCTCCCGCAGGAGCTGCTGCGCGTAGGGGTCGATCGCCTCCCACACGTTGAAGGACGGGTCGAGCGCACTGCACACCCCCGAGGTGAGGGAGACGGCGCGGGTGATGAGGAGGAAGTTCTCCGGCAGCTGGACGGGCAGGCTCCGCATCGCCTCGCCGAAGTCGTCCGCGAACGTGCGGAACTCGCGCGGGTCGACGTTCTGCAGATCACCGAAGGCGATGCCTCCGAACCGGGCGAACAGCGCGGTGAGCGCACGCTCGAGCTCAGTCGTGTCGGCGCCGGGAAGGAGCACGCCGATGCGCTCGATGCCGTCGACGAGTCCCCGCCCGTCACGCGCGGCGACCGCGATGACGATCCGCCGCAGTCCGTCGCGGAGCCCCTCGGGCACCTGCCCCATCATGCCGAAATCGATGAAGGTGAGCGACCACGTGCGGCCGCTCCCGTCGGGGGCATGCGGAGTGACGAAGACGTTGCCCGGGTGCGGGTCCGCATGGAAGAACCCGGCGCCGAACAGCTGGTCGAACATCGCGCCGGCGAACGCCTGAGCGACCTCGGCCGGATCGATGCCCGCGGCTCGCAGAGCGTCGACGTCGCCCAGTTTGATCGCGGTGACATCCGAGAGGGTGAGCACGCGTCGCGTCGTCCGTTCCCAGACGACGGTGGGCGCGTCCACGCGGTCGCCCCTCGCGAAGGTCGCCGCGAAGCGCTCGGCGTTCACGCCCTCGTGCAGGTAGTCGATCTCCTCGAGGCTCGTCGTGGCGAACTCCTCGACGAGGGCGGGCGCGTCGACCCGGTCGGCGACGAACCCGATGCGACTCAGCCGTGCGCCGATCGTGCGGAGCGCGGCGAGGTCGGTCGCGACGATCCTGTCGATGCCCGGGCGCTGCACTTTGACCACGACATCGCGGAATCCCGCGATCTGCTCGTCCTCGTCCGAGAGCCGGGCGCGGTGCGCCTGGCCGAGGGAAGCCGCGGCGACGGGCGTCTCATCGAACCAGTCGTACGCCCGCCCGAGGGTCGTCCCGAGCTCCGCCTCGGCGAGCGCGCGGATCTCCGCGAACGCGACCGCCGGCACCTCGTCCTGCAACTGCTCGAGCTCGACCGTGATCTCGGGGGGCAGGACGTCGAGGCGCGCCGAGAGGAACTGGCCGACTTTGATCATGAGTCCGCCGAGTTCCACCGCCAGCACCCGGAACCGCGCCGCCATCCGCGTGAGGCGTCGGGTGCGCGACCGCTCCCCGAGGGAGCGCAGCCCCACGCGGGGCAGCACGATCTCGAACCACCAGGCCTGGATCATCACCCCCGTCGCGAAGCGGAGGATGCGGTTGTATCGGGCGCGCGAGCTGCGCGAAGAAGCGGGCGCGTGCGCGCCCGCTTCTTCGTCGGTCGCGTGCGCGGCCTGCGGCATCCGATCAGCCCTCAGCGAGGATCGCGTAGAGCTTGCGACGCGCCTCGTCGAGGATTGCAACCGCCTGATCGACCTGTTCGGGCGTGCCCGTCCGGCCGACCTGCATGGCCGCCTGGGCGAGCGTGGAGCCCGCCTTCGCGAGCGGAGCCATGCCCCCACCGAAGCCGTGCGCGCCGCTTCGGGCGGCTCCGGCCGGGCCCGACGGGGAGCCGGATGCCGCGCCTTCGCCGCCGTTGTCGCCCCCGCCGTGGCTCCAGGGAGCCGGCTTCTCGTCTGCCTCGGCGCGACCCGCCTCGGTCAGCGAGTAGGTCTTGCGACCACCGTCCTCCTCGACCTCGACCGCGCCCTCGTCGGTGAGGAGCTGCAGCGTCGGGTACACCGAGCCGGGGCTCGGCTTCCACGCACCGCCCGAGCGCTCCTCGATCTGCTGGATGAGCTGATAGCCGTGCATGGGGCGCTCGGCCAGGAGCGCCAGGATCGCCGCGCGGACGTCGCCACGGCCCATCCGCGAGCCGGCCTTCTGCTCGAACTTCTCGCCGAAGGCCTTCTCGAAGCGCTGCCCGAACTGGCCGAGGGCGTCGACGATGTCGCCCAGGCCCTGGCCGCCGAAGCCCTGACCGCCGAAGCCGCCCTTGCCGTCGCCGCCGCCGAAGCCGAAGCCCTGACCCCCGAAACCCGGGAAGCCGTTGCCGTATGAGTTGCTCATGGGAACCTCCATCACCTGTGAACGATACTCAACGATATATCGTTGGCGATCTCGACGATACCGTGAGTTCGCCGTGAAGAGGCCCTCCCCGAACGCCGGGCCCGCCACCTCAGGCAGGGCGGCCGTACTGCTCCAACCAGCGCAGCCACAGCTCGCTGATCGTCGGGTAGGCGGGCACCGCGTGCCACAGCCGCGTGAGGGGCACCTCCCCCACCACGGCGATCGTGGCCGCCTGGAGCATCTCCGCGACGTCGTCGCCGACGAGCGTGGCCCCGACGATGAGACCCCGGTCGACATCGACGACCGCCCGCGCGGTCCCGGCATAGCCGTCGGCGTGGGTCGCCGCCCCCGCGATCGCGGAGAGATCGACGTCGAGGACGCGCACCGTGATCCCCGCCTTCTCGGCGCCCGCCTGGGTGAGGCCGACCGCGGCGATCTGCGGCTCCGTGAACACGACCTGGGGCACGGCGCGGTGGTCGGCCGTCGCGACGTGCGCGCCCCAGGGCGCATCGTCGACCTCGCCGCCGCGGGCACGGACGGCGATCACGTCGCCCGCGGCCCGCGCCTGATACTTGCCCTGATGCGTCAGCAGCGCGCGGTGGTTCACATCGCCGACGGCGTAGAGCCAGTCGTGCCCGCGGACGCGCAGCGTGTCGTCGACCTCGAGCCATGACCCCGGCTCGAGGCCGATCGTCTCGAGGCCGAGGTCCTGTGTCCGCGGTACCCTCCCGGTCGCGACGAGGATCTCATCCGCGACGATCTCCTCCCGCACCTCCCGCTCGCCCGCTCCGAGTTCGACGTGCACGCCGAGGTCATCACGCGAGACGGATGCCGCTTCC
Source organism: Microbacterium flavum (assembly GCF_018717645.1). GTDB lineage: Bacteria > Actinomycetota > Actinomycetes > Actinomycetales > Microbacteriaceae > Microbacterium > Microbacterium flavum. The sequence continues at coordinate 28,781 of NZ_JAFLHG010000016.1, read as the reverse complement.
ACGCCCAAGCGGACCTCGACCCCCGCGCGACGGAGCCCGGCGAGGACGGCGTCCTGCGCGAACGGCTCCGTCTCTGCCAGGAGGCGGGAGCGGACGAGCAGTGTCACGGCCGTGCCGAAAGAGGCGAACGCCGTCGCCATCTCGCACGCGACCACCCCGCCCCCCAGGATCACGAGGCTCGCCGGCACGTCCTGCACGCTCGTCGCCTCGCGACTGGTCCAGGGGGATGCCTCGGCCAGCCCCGGCACGGGCGGCAGGAGCGCGGCGGAGCCCGTGCACACGGCGACGGCGACGCGCGCGCGCAGCACTTTCTCGCCGCCGTCCGGCAACGCGACACGCACCGTCCGCTCGCCCTCCAGGCGCCCGTGGCCGCGCACGAGGTCGATGCCCGCACCCGCGAGCCAGTCGACCTGCGAGGCATCCGACCACTCATGCACCATCCGATCGCGCGAGGCCAGCGTGGCCCCGACGTCGACGCCCCCGCGCACCGCGGGCGCCGCCCCGGGGACGGCCCGAGCCGCGCGGAGCGCCGAGGTCGGACGCAGCAGAGTCTTCGAGGGCATGCACGCCCAATAGGAGCACTCGCCCCCGACGAGCTCCGCCTCGACGATGACGGCCGAAAGACCGTCCTGCACCGCACGGTCGGCGACGTTCTCTCCGACGGGCCCTGCTCCGATCACGATGAGGTCGTACTCCTCGGCATCCATGCCCCCACCTCTACCCGACTGTGACGCCGCATGCCACCCCCTTCGGGAATGTCGGGAGTGTGTGGTTGTGTGGACCAAACCCGATCCGGAGGATGCATGGCCATCGAGTTCCGTTCCGTCACGAAGAGATTCCCCGACGGCACCGTCGCGGTGGACGATTTCAGCCTGGTGCTGCCCGCGCACAAGACGACGGTCTTCGTCGGATCGTCCGGCTGCGGCAAGACCACGCTCCTGCGCATGATCAACCGGCTCATCGAGCCGACCAGCGGCGACATCTTCATCGACGATGAGCCGATCCGGGGCCGCGACCCGGTGAAGCTCCGCCGCGGCATCGGCTACGTCCTGCAGAACGCGGGGCTGCTCCCCCACTTCAGCGTCGTCGACAACGTCGCGACCGTGCCCGTCCTGAACGGCGTCCCCAAGAAGCAGGCCCGCGCCCGCGCGCTCGAGCTCCTCGACGTCGTCGGCCTCGACCGCGCGCTCGCCGACCGGTACCCCCGTCAGCTCTCGGGCGGTCAGCAGCAGCGCGTCGGGGTCGCCCGAGGTCTGGCCGCCGACCCCAACATCCTCCTCATGGACGAGCCCTTCGGCGCGGTCGATCCGATCGTGCGCAAGGAGCTGCAGACCGAGACGCGCCGCCTCCAGCGCGATCTCGACAAGACGGTCGTGTTCGTGACGCACGACATCGAGGAGGCCTTCCTCCTGGGCGACCAGGTCGTCATCCTGCAGAAGGGCGCGCAGATCGCTCAGGTCGGCACCCCCGACGAGATCATCGAGAACCCGGCCAGCGATTTCGTGGCCGAGTTCATCGGCCTCGACCGCGGCGAGCGCGCCCTGCGCGCCAAGCGCACCGCCCGGGGCACCGTCCTCGTCGACGCCTCCGGGCGCACGCAGGGCGTGCTGGTGGATGACGCGCGACCGGCCGCGGGGAGCGCTCCGTGACCTGGGTCCTGGACAACCTCGACCTCATCTGGGGGCTCACGCTCGATCACCTGCGCCAGAGCGGGATCGCGATCATGCTCTCCTTCGTCATCGCCATCCCGCTCGGGCGTCTCGCCTGGCGGTTCTCGGCGCTGCGCGGCACGGTCCTGACGACGATCGGTCTGCTCTACACGATCCCCTCGCTCGGCCTGTTCGCGCTCCTGTGGTCGGTGTTCGGCATCCCCTATCTGTCGGAGACGAACCTCATCACCGCGCTCACGATCTACGGCGTCGCGATCATGACGCGTTCGGTCACGGACGGCCTCGATTCGGTCGACCCCGTCACGCGCGAGGCAGCCGTCGCCGTCGGCTACGGGCCGTGGCGGCGATTCTGGACGGTCGACCTCCCGCTGGCAGGCCCGGTCCTGCTCGCGGGCCTTCGCGTGACGGCGACCTCGACGATCGCCCTGGCCACCGTCGGCATCCTGATCGGGGTCGAGAACCTCGGATACCTCTTCACGAACGGCCTGCAGCGCCGCATCATCCCCGAGGTGCTCACCGGCGTCATCCTCGTCGTCGCGATCGCCCTGATCATCGACCTCCTGCTCGTCATCGCCGGGCGCATCCTGATGCCGTGGCTGCCGCGGCGCGAGAACGCCCGCGCCGACCGCCGCGCGCTGCAGCGCTTCGCCGCGGAGGGGGCCTCATGAACCTCTTCGCCGACGCGATCGCCTGGATCTTCTCCCCCGACCGCCTCACCGGCTCCCTGCCCCTCCCCGTCGCGATCGGGCAGCACCTCGCCTTCACCTTCGGAGCGGTCCTCATCGCCGCGATCATCGCCATTCCGGCCGGGTGGGCGATCGGACACACCGGACGAGGTCGCGAATTCGCGGTGGCACTGTCGGGAGCGGCGCGCGCGATCCCCACGCTCGGTCTCGTCGTCCTGCTGTACCTCCTCGTGGGCGTCGCCTTCAAGAGCCAGGCCGCGGTCTTCGCGTTCGTCATCCTCGCGATCCCGTCGATCCTGGCCGGGGCCTATGCCGGGTTCGAAGCGATCGACCGCTCGGTGATCTCTGCGGCGCGCGCCGTCGGGATGACGCCCTGGCAGGTGCTGTGGAAGGTCGAGGTCCCCCTGGGCCTTCCTCTCCTCATCGGCGGCATCCGCGCGGCGACGCTCCAGGTGGTCGCCACGGTCACGATCGCCACGTACGTCGGCCTCGGCGGGCTGGGGTTCTACATCCTCCAGGGCATCCAGGTCCGCGACACGGCGCAGATCCTCGGCGCCTCGATCCTCGTCGTGGCCCTCGCCCTCGCCCTCGACGGGCTGTTCGCCCTGCTGCAGCGGGTCATCGTGCCGCGCGGCGTACGCGCGCCCGCCTCCGTCCGGCGTCCCCGGTCGGCGCAGACCGCTCCGGCCCCCTCCTGACCCGCACCACACAGCATCCATAGAAAGGCACGACTCATGTCACGCTTCACCTCGCGCCTCGCCCTGGCGGCGAGCGCACTCACGATCACGGCCCTCGCGCTCACCGCGTGCGGTTCGAGCGGTTCGCTCGACGAGCCCGCCAGCAGCGGTTCTGCGGCGGGCGGATCCTCCGACACGATCACGGTCGGTTCGCAGGCCTACTACTCGAACGAGATCATCGCCGAGATCTACGCCCAGGCGCTCGAGGGCGCCGGCTTCACCGTCGAGAAGAAGTTCAACATCGGCCAGCGCGACGCGATCATCCCGTCGCTGCAGGACGGCACCGTGCAGATCACCCCCGAATACACGGGCAACCTGCTGCAGTACTTCGACAAGACGACGACGGCCACCACGACCGACGACGTGTACGCGGCGCTCGAGAAGGCACTGCCCGAGGGCTTGTCGGTCCTCGACCAGTCGCCGGCGACCGACCAGGATTCCTACAACGTCACGGCCGCCTTCGCCAAGGAGCACAATCTGAAGAGCATCGCCGACCTCGCGGGGATCACCCCCCTCGTCCTCGGCGGGGCCCCCGAGCTCGAACAGCGCCCCTACGGCCCCAGCGGCCTGAAGGACAAGTACGGCGTCGACGTCACGTTCTCCGCGACGGCCGACACGACCGTGGACGAGCTCGTCGCGGGCAACGTCCAGCTCGCCGACGTGTACAGCGCCGACCCGAGCATCAAGACGAAGGACCTCGTCACGCTGGAAGACCCGAAGGGGCTGTTCCTGGCATCCCACGTCGTGCCGCTGGTGTCCTCGTCGTTCCCCGAGGACGCGGCCGCGGTGATCAACAAGGTCAGCGCCGCACTGACCCCCGACGGCCTCATCGCGCTGAACGTCGCGTCCAAGGTCGACCAGAAGTCGCCCGGGGACCTCGCGAAGTCCTGGCTCGCCGACAACGGCATCCAGTAATCCGACACGCACAGGCCCCGGCATCCCTCGCGGATGCCGGGGCCTGTCGCGTTGCGCGGCGGTTCCCCCGCGGGGCGCCCGACCGCCCCCTCCTTCGCCGCCCGCCCCGTCTCCCCCGCCTCCACGGCCTCCCCCGCCTCTCCTGCCGAGTGTCCAAAACACGCGGAGCCACACCCAGGGCGCACCGCGTGTTCTGGACACTCGGCGGGCGACGGCGACGACCGCGGCGGCGGGCACCGCGGGAGCGGGGAGGTCAGAAGGCGCGGAGGTCGGCGTGCAGGCCCTGCCCGGTGTACTCGCGGCGCAGGATGCCGCGTCGCCGGAGGATCGGGACGAGTTCGTCGAGCGTGCGGTGAACGGTGACCGGGTGCAGGTCGCCCCAGAGGAGCACCCCGTCGTTGCCCCACTCGCCGAGTTCCTCGACGAGGTCGGCGAACTCCTCCGCCGTGCCGACGAAGCCGCTGCGATCCGCGATGCGCCCGAGCCGCGCGAGCGCCGTGAGGTGGGCGCGGAGCGGAGTCGTGGCGACGTCGCGATCACCGGTGAGACGCCGGAGCGATCCCTGCGAGACGTGCTCGGCGAACAGGGCCGCCGGCAGCGGTGCGTCGAGGTCGAGGGTCGTGAGGTCGGTCTCGAGGTCGCTGGACTGTTTCTGCGCGATCTGGCGGAGCACGTCGTCCGCGGGATGCGCGGAGGCCGCGACGAGCCGGTCCGCCTCCTCAGCCGAGGACACGATCACCGGCTGGATGGCGAACATGATGCGGATGTCGCCCGGCGCGCGGCCGCGCTCGACGGCAGCGGCGTGGATGCGCGCGCGGTACTCGCGCACGCTCTTCTCGGTCAGCGGGGCGAGCGCGAGCTGGATGTCGGAGTTCGCGCCGGCGAACGCGAGCCCGCGCCCCGACCCGCCCGGCGATGCGATGACGGGCTGGCCGCGGTCGAGCGGGATCGCATTGAGCGGCCCGTCGAAGGCGAAATGCTCCCCCCTGTGGCGGACGGCCTCGAGGCGCGAGCCGTCGGCGTAGACGCCGGAGGCCGCGTCGCGGACGAGTGCGCCCTCTCCCCACGAGCGCCACAGGTCGCGCACCCCCGCGAGCCACTCCTCGGCGCGGTCGTAGGCGGCGTCGTGGCCGAGGGGCGGCGCATCTCCGAAGTGCCGCGCGCTCCCCGTGTCCGTCACGACGTTGAGCCCGAGTCGACCGGCGCTCAGATGCTGGAGGGTCGAGAACTGGCGCGCCGCCGTGTACGGCAGGTATGCCGCGGGGTTCACCGTCGGGATCACCCCGAGGTGGCGCGTCGCCTGGAAGAGGTACGGCGCGAGGAGCAGCGGGTCGTGCTTCGGGCCGCCGAACGCGTGCCGGACGCGCAGGTCGATCGTCTCGGGCGACCCGAGGGAGGGCGCGTCCTCGATGAGCACGAAATCGAAGCCGGCCTGCTCGAGTTCGCGCGCCGACTGCTGGTAGAGCTCGGGCCGGGTCCAGTCGTAGTCCCAGTCCAGATACGGATGACCCCATCCGTGCGGGCCGAACCCGCGCGCGAGGAACCAGCCGAAGTGCTGCGGCCGGCTCACGCCACGATCACCAGCTCGTCGCCCGCGCCCACTCGGGCTCCGACCGCTGCCGCGGCCCCGTCGAGATCGGCGATGAGATCCGCGGCATCCTCGATGCCGATCGAGACGCGCAGCGTTCCCGGCGCGACGCCGAGCGCGGCGCGCTCCTGCTCCGTGAGAAGTGCGTGCGACGTGGAGGCGGGGTGCAGGATCAGCGAGCGCACGTCGCCGAGGTGGGTCATGTGCGTGAACACCCCGAGTGCCTCGACGAACCGGCGCGCGGCCTGCGCGCCGCCGTGGAGGGTGAAGGTGAACACGGAGCCGAACCCGTCAGGCAGATCCCTCAGGGCGAGCGCGTGGTCGGGGTGCGAGTCGAGGCCGACGTAGTCGACCGACGCGACCTCGGGCCGGGTCTTCAGCCACTGCGCGACGGCCAGCGCGTTCGCGCTCTGCCGCTCGACGCGCAGACTCAGGGTCTCGATGCCCTGTGCGATGAGGAAGGCGTTGAGCGGCGAGGGCGTCGGCCCGAACCGCAGCGCGACGCTCTCGCGCGCGTAGGCGATGCGGGCATCGCCCCCCGCGCGCTCGGCGATGCTCGGCGCGGGAGCCCCGCCCGGCCCGCGCCCGGGCGCGACGAGGTGCGGGAAGAGGGCTCCCGACCGCGCGGCGTCGAAGCGGCCGCTGTCCACGATGGCGCCGCCGAGCACGCTCCCGTGGCCCGCGAGGAACTTGCTCGCGGAGTGCACGACGATGTCCGCGCCGAGCTCGATGGGGCGGAGCAGGTAGGGCGTGGCGAACGTGTTGTCGATGACGAGCGGGATGCCGTGACGCCGGGCGACCGCAGCGACTGCGGGGATGTCGAGGAGCCGGTTGGTCGCATTGGAGATCGACTCGGCGAACAGCGCGCGGGTCTCGGGACGGATCGCTTCCTCCCAGGCATCCACGTCGTCGATCGCGTCGACGAACGTCGCCTGCACGCCGAGGCGCGCGATGTTGTCGCGGAGCAGGCCCCGGGTCCCCTCGTAGATGTGCGTGGACGAGACGATGTGCCCGCCCGCTTCGACGAGGGCGAGGAGGGCGACGGTCGTGGCGGCTTGGCCGCTGGCGAGGAGGAGGGCCTGGGAGCCTCCCTCGAGGGCGGCGAGGGTGTGTTCGGCCGCCTCGATCGTGGGGTTTCCGACGCGCGTGTAGGCGAACCCTTCGCCGCGCCCGAAGGGCGCGGCCGCGTCGTCGTAGTCGTCGAACTCGAAGCCCGCGGTGAGGTAGATCGGCGTCGCGCGCGCCGTCGGAGTGGCGCCGGGTGCGCGCTCGTGCACCTGTCGTGTCGTGAATCCTCGCCGGCCCACCGTCGGTCCCTTCCCGCTCGCGCCCGAGCGGGCGAGCGTGCGCCCCATCGTCGCGCCCGACCGCGCCGCCGACCCAATCCCATGTCGCCGTGTGACACGGGACGGCGGCGGCTACGGTGATCACGTGAGCACCACACCGCGTTGCCCGTCGTGTCGCCGCTTCGTCACCCTCGACACGCTCGCCTGCCCCGACTGCGGCACCGAGATGGGCCTGCAGGTCATCTCTCGCGCGTTCATCGCGCTGCGCGGCGACCGCGCGAGCGACGACGGGACGACCTGGTACACGTGCTCCGAGCGGGAGTGGGGGTGCAACTGGCTCGTCCGCGACGATGCCCCCGCCGGCCGCTGCATCTCGTGCCGCCTCACGCGCACCCGTCCGGCGTCGGACGACACGATCGCGCTCGAGAAGCTCGCGAAGGTCGAGGAGGCCAAGCGGCGCCTCATGCTCCAGATCGGCGACCTCGGCCTGCCCCTCCGGCCGTGGTACGCGACAGACGGCGGTCTCGGGTTCGACCTCCTCTCCAGCCGCTCCGACGGGCGGAAGGTCCTCATCGGACACGCGAACGGCATCATCACGATCGACCTCGCGGAGAGCCTCGATGACGTCCGGGAGGCGCTCCGAGTCCGCCTCGGCGAGCCCTACCGCACGATCCTCGGTCACCTGCGCCACGAGATCGGGCACTACTACCAGAACGTGCTCATCACCGACGACGACACCTGGGCGCGGTGCCGCGACCTCTTCGGCGACGAGCGGGAGAGCTACCGCGACGCGCTGGCGCGCCACTACAAGACCGGCGCGCCGGACGGCTGGCAGAAGTCGTTCATCTCCGAGTACGCGACGATGCACCCGTGGGAGGACTTCGCCGAGAGCTTCGCGCACTATCTGCACATCGTGGGAACGCTCCAGACCGCGGCGGCCATCGGCATGCGGTTGGATGCGGGCGCCTCGACCCTCCGCGATACGGACGTCGTGCCGCGGGGCACCTACCACGATGAGCCGATCGGGCGGGTCCTGGCGGACTGGGCGGCGATGTCGCAGGGCTTCAACCGGGTCAACCGGTCGATGGGCCTCGGCGACCTCTATCCGTTCACGATCACGACGCCGGTGCAGCGCAAGCTCGGCTTCGTCCACGAGCTCATCACCCGCGCCCCGCTCACCAGCGACGAACAGGTGGCTCTCGCCCTCGCCCCGCGCGACCCGGAGCGCGCCTGACTCACCGCTCGCCGGCGACCACGAGCGGGACGCCGAGCCACTCCGCGAGATCACGGATCTCGGCATCCACCATCTCGCGCTCCTCGGGATCGAGTGGGTCGACGGCCTCGAGCGGGCCGAGCTCGTGCACGGCGGTGACGACGAGATTCTCCTTCTTCTTGTCCAGCTGGGCGTCGAGGAGTCCCACGAAGCGGTCGCCGACGAGGATCGGATGGGCGAAGTACCCGTAGACGCGCTGCGCCTTCGGCTTGAACTGCTCGAGGACGAAGTCGAAGCCGAACAGCTCCTTCAGCCGCGGCCGATCGAAGAGGAACCCGTCGTAGGGGTTGAGGATCGCCACTCGCCCGCCCGGGTCGTCCTCGAGACTCGCGAGCGCCTCCGGATCGACCCGCCACTTCCAGGCCGACCCCTCGACGGTTGCGGCCTCGCCCGCCATGCCGACGGGCGTCCAGGGGCTCTTCTGCCGGGCGATCCCGGCCGCCTGCAGTCGGAGGCCCTCGAGCTCGGCACCCGCCGCGTCGTACTCCCGTTCGGGGATGCCGCGGTACACACGCTCGCCGAGGTCCCAGACGCGCTGGCGCCCCTCCCGCCGCACGATGCCCACCTCGCCGAGAGAGGAGAGCAGCTCCAGCATGCGCGGCACCTGATTCGACCCGTACCAGCCGGACTCGTTCGTGTGCGCGACCTGGCTCGTGTCGGGGATCCCGGCGGCCGGGAGCGGCCCTTCGGCGCGGAGCCGGGCGAGCACGTCCGCGCGGAAGTGCTCGTTCGCCGCCATCCATTCGGCGGCTCGCGCCCGGAACACCCGACCGCGCATGCGGGCGACGAGGGCGGGCATGCGGGATGCCGCGTGGAAGTGCCCGTCGTACTCGAACAGCGCGCGGTCATCCTCGACGGCCTTGCGCAGCTGCCCGGCCTCGTACGCCCACCCGATGCGGCTCCAGGGGATGGTCTGCTCGGAGGGCGAGATCGTCGCGGTCGGATCGATCTTGATCGCGCCGATCTGCTCCGCGACCTCGACGATGTCGCCCGGTCGTGCGGCATCGAGCAGCTGAGCCCGGACGGCGAGGCGGCGCGCGTCGCCGCGACTGAGGGCGACGGCGCTCATCGGCGCGCCCCGTCCCAGCGTTCGAGCGCGCGCTGCGCGAAGAACGTCACCCACTTCGACGGCTCGCCGGGGTCCACGTCGTGGCGCACCCATGTCGCTCCGCCGAGGCGCGCGCCCTGGCGCCACCGACCGTCGGCGCCCCGCGCCGCGCGGAGACGCTCGACGGCCTCGCCGGCGCGCTCGTCGGGGGCGACGCCGTCGTGGACGGCGGCGTCGGTCACGTGGTCGACCGCCTTGAGCAGCGAGAACGGCGCGCGGTACGGCCACACGATGAGATCGGCCCATGGCCCGACCGGTTCGCCGGTGGACGCGCGATAGCGCAGACGACGCTCGAGAAGGTACTGCTCGCCGCTGTGCCGCGCTGCGCGCAGGCTCGCATCACCGGTCAGACGCTCGTAGGCGAGGATGCCGCGCGCGGCGTTGATGGTGGAGTGGAACGACGAGCGCTCCGACCCCTCCACCCACTCGCAGTTCCACCCGCCGTCGGCGAGCAGGTGCGCGGGGAACCATGCGGCGAGGTCCGAGACATCCGCCCCGAGCCACGCGCCGCTGGCGAGCGTCATCGCGTTGATGCACACGTCCACCTCGCCGTCCCAATAGGGCAGGTCGTCGTACTCCCAGCGCGCGTTCTCGCGGAGCTTCTCGGCCGTGCCCGCGAGTGCCCCGGCATCCAGCCCGCCCTCGCGCAGGGTGGTCAGGGTCCAGGTCGTCGCGGTGAAGGGCTGGTCATCCGGGGTGGGATGCTCTGTCATCGTGGCGGGGAAGAACGCCCCACCCGCCCACTGCCCGTCGGGATCCTGGTGGCTCAGCAGCGCGGCGCCCTCGCCGCGCTCCGCGATCTCGGCGCGTGTGGCGGCCCAGACCCGCTCCGGCTCGCCGGCCAGGTCGCGCTGCACCTGCCAGCGGAGCATCGGATCGGAATCCAGCAGCCACTCCAGGACGGCGTCGTCGGTCATGCGCTCGAGGCTACGCCCCGCCACCGACAGGCACCCCGACTCCGCCCGCCAGGGCGCGGATCGGCCCGTCAGGTCCCCGTCAGATCGCCGTGGGCGCGAGCGTGCTGTCGACGCCGCCGCGCTCGTCGAACACGAAGCACGCGCCACGGTAGTGGGCGCTCCCCTGCGCCGCGAACCAGGCCAGGATGCCGCCGTCCAGCTGCCGGGCGTCGATGCCCTCGGCGCGCAGGTGCAGCGCCGCCTTCTCGCAGCGGATGCCTCCGGTGCAGTAGCTCACGACGGTCTTCCCGGCGAGCTCGTCGCGGTGCGCTGCCGCCGCCGCCGGGAACTGCGTGAACCGGTCGATCCGCCAGTCCAGCGCACCCTCGAAGCCGCCCTCGTCGACCTCGAAGGCGTTGCGCGTGTCCAGGAGCACGACCTCGCGGCCGTCGTCGTCATGGCCCGCATCGAGCCAGCGCCGGAGGGTCGCCGGGTCCACCGCGGGCGCGCGACCCGCCTCGGGTCGGATCGTCGGGAGGTCCATGCGGATGATCTCGCGCTTGAGCTTCACGAGCATCTTCCGGAACGGGACGTCGTCGGACCAGCTCTCCGTCGCGGCGAGATCAGCGAGACGCGCATCGCGACGGAGCTCCGCGAGAAAGCCTCGAACGGCGTCGGGAGCGCCCGCGAGGAAGAGGTTGATCCCCTCCTCGGCGAGGATCACGGTGCCCACGATCCCCGCCGCGACGGCGCGCTCCCGGAGGAGGGGGCGCAGCTGCGCGGCATCCGCGAGCCGCGTGAACAGGTAGGCGGAGACGTTCAGGACCGGGCGCACCGAGCCAGCCTACGCGGCACCCGGGTCGGTCCCCCGCGAGCGCGGGCAGCGTCTGCACGGTCGCGCTCCATCGCGCGCCGTCGCCGTCCGTCGCGGTCAGTCGCGCGCGAGGATCTCGCCGTGGGGCAGGAGGATCCAGGCATCCTCGTCCGCCGCCCACTCCCGCCAGGCGGCGCTGATGCGCTCGAGGGCCGCACGGTCGGCGATCCCCTCGCGCTCCACCGTCTCGGCGAACGCGGACTGGAGCACGCGGTCCGCCCACATCCCACCCCACCACGCGCGCTCGGCGGGGCTCTCGTAGAGCCAGACGGATGCCGTCGAGCGCACATCGCGGAAGCCCGCCGCACGCGCCCAGGCCTTGAGCTCGCGCCCCGCCGCGGGCTCACCGCTCGTGGCCCGGTGGGCGGCGAGATAGACGCGGATCCACTCGTCGAGGCCGGGCAGGCGCGGCCACCAGATCACACCCTCGTAGTCGACGTCCCGCGCGGCGACGACGCCGCCGGGCGTGACGACACGGCGGAACTCCCGCAGCGCGTCGACGGGGCGCGCGAGGTGCTGCAGCACCTGGTGCGCGTGGACGACGTCCCAGGACGCGTCGGGGGTGTCGAGGGCGTAGGCGTCGTCGACGGCGTAGACGACGTTCGCCATCCCCGCCGCCGCGCGGTCGGCCTCGGCCTGCGCGACGACCGCTGCGGAGGCATCCACCCCTCGGACGACGCCCGGGGCGACGCGCGCCGCGAGGTCGAGCGTGATCGTCCCCGGTCCGGCACCCACGTCGAGGATCGAGACGCCGGGCGCGAGAGCCGGGAGGAGGTACGCGGCGGAGTTCTCCGCCGTGCGCCAGCGGTGCGAGCGCAGGACGCTCTCGTGGTGGCCGTGGGTGTACGCGTCGGGCATGAAGCCATCATCGCGCGTGCGTCAGAGCCCCCGCGACACGCTCGGGGATCGGCCGGTGGTCACATGTCCATCGGGGTCCACTCGGAGACCTCGTCGAGGTCGGCCACCTCCTGCGGGGTGAGGTCGGTCGTCGCCCCGGCGAGGAGGTCGGCGACCTGGTCGACCTTCGAGGCCGAGGCGATCGGGGCGGCGACCGTCGGCTTCGCGCGCAGCCAGGCGAGCGCTGCGGATGCCATCGACACCCCGTGCGCGTCACCGACGCGCTGAAGCACGTCGAGGATCTGCAGCCCCTGCGGCGTCGCGTAAGTCGCGGCACCCTCGGCACGGGGAGAGGTGTGCCCCGCGGCATCGGTCGACCGGTACTTTCCGGTGAGGAAGCCCTTCGCGAGAGCGAAGTACGGGACGAGCGAGAGCCCGAGCTCCTCGGCCGCCGGGACGATGTCGTCCTCGGTCTCGCGGTGGACGAGGTTGTAGTGCGGCTGGACGGCGACCGGCTCGGCGACGCCGAGCTCGCGGGCGATCCGCACCCATTCGCGGACGCGCTCCGCCGAGTAGTTCGACACGGCCGTGTACCGCACGAGCCCGTCGGAGACGAGCTGACCGAAGGCGGCGACCGTCTCCTCGAGGGGCGTCTCGGTGTCGTCGAAGTGCGCGTAGTAGAGGTCGATCGCCTCGACGCCGAGCCGCTCGAGGGAGGCTTCGGCCGCGCCGCGGACGTTGGCCGCGGAGAGTCCCTTGTGGGCCGGGTGCTGGCTGACCTTGGTGGCGACGGTGACGCCGTCCGGGCGCCGTCGTGCGAGCCATTCGCCGATGATGCGCTCGCTCTCGCCACCCTCGTGCCCGGGGACCCACGCGCTGTAGGAGTCGGCGGTGTCGATGAAGTCGCCGCCGCCCGCGTGGAAGGCATCGAGGATCTCGAAGGACGTGTCGCGGTCCGCCGTCCACCCGAACACGTTGCCGCCGAGGGCGAGCGGGAAGACGTCGATGTCGCTGGTTCCGATGCGGGTCATACTCCGATCCAAGCACGCCGAACCGCGCGGTATTCCTCCGCAGGTCGGGCGGGGCCGAGACGCGCAGTCGAGACGCGCGTACGCTGGACGGGTGCAGATCATGAGCGGCCCGTGCGGCCAGAGGGAGGTCGTCGGCGGTTTCCTCGCCGACGAGAGATGATCCCGATCCGGCGCCCCGTGCTCCCACGCGCGGCGCCGCTTCGACGAACCCTTCTCAGGATGCCGACGGCCACGCCCGGCACCCGCATCGATCCTCATGAAAGTCATCGCCATGCACGCCCTCACCGAGGCGCAGATCCGCGCCTCCCTCATCAACGTCACCCAGTCCGAGCGCAAGAACCTCACTCTCCCGTCGGATCTCGCCGACACCCCGTGGGACGCGCGCGACTTCTACGGGGCCCGTGATCGCAAGCTCGCCCTCGTCGGCTATGTCGTCGCCGAGCTCGACGGGGTCCCGACGGGGCTCCTCCTCCGGCAGGCCGAATCGAAGCCGCGCACGCGCGCCCAGTGCGCCTGGTGCGCCGACGTGCACCTCCCGAACGACGTGCTCCTGTTCACCGCGAAGCGGGTCGGGGATGCCGGCCGGCGCGGCGACACGGTCGGCACCCTCGCGTGCGATCGATTCCAGTGCAACGAGAACGCGCGGAAGCTCCCGCCGCTCGCCTACACCGGGTTCGACCGGGAGGCCGCGCGCGCGGGCCGCATCATCGCGATGCGCGAGAGCGTCGAGGGGTTCGTGCGCGCCGTCCGCGACGGCCTCTGAGCCGGGCGGTATCCATTCAGCGGAATAGACCCGCCCGGCGTACGGTTGGAGCCATCATGCAACGCTTCGGAACACTCTCGTTCGGACACTACGGCCCGCTCGGCGGGGGTCGCGAGCTCACCGCCGGAGACTCGCTGCACCAGGCGATCGACCTCGCCCAGGGCATGGATGAGCTCGGCGCGAACGGCATCTTCTTCCGCGTGCACCATTTCGCGCGGCAGCAGGCGTCGCCGATGCCTCTGCTGGCTGCGATCGCGGCGAAGACGCAGCGCATCGAGATGGGCACCGGCGTCATCGACATGCGCTACGAGAACCCGCTCTACCTCGCGGAGGAGGCGGCCGCCGTCGACCTCATCTCCGACGGACGCCTCGCGCTGGGCGTGAGCCGAGGGTCACCCGAGACGGTCGTCCGCGGGTACGAGAAGTTCGGCTACACCGCGGCGGACCCGCGCGGCGCCGATCTCGCGCGCGAGCACTTCGACCAGTTCTGGCGTGCGATCGGCGGCGAAGGGATCGCGGAGCGCGACCCGAACTCGCCGTTCGGCGGCGGCCCTGCCGGCTCGGGTGGCGGGCTCCAGCGCATCGAACCGCAGTCGCCCGGACTCCGAGACCGGATCTGGTGGGGGGCAGGCTCTCGCGACACCGCGGAGTGGGCAGGGCGCATGGGGCTGAACCTCATGTCCTCGACGCTCGTCACGGAGGCGGACGGACGCCCCTTCGACATCCTGCAGGCCGAGCAGATCGATCGCTTCCGCACCGCGTGGGCCGAGGCCGGACACCCCGGCACCCCGCGCGTCTCGGTGAGCCGCTCGGTCTTCCCGATCACGACCGCCGAGGACGAGCTCTACTTCGGACACAGCCAGGAGGGCGACGGCATCGGCTACATCGACGGCTTCCGCTCGACCTTCGGCAAGACGTACGCGGCATCGCCCGACGTGCTCGTCGAGCAGCTGCAGCAGGATGCCGCGGTCATGAACGCCGACACGCTCATGCTCACCATCCCCAGCCAGCTGGGCGTCGCCTTCAACCTGCACATCGTCGAGGAGTTCGCGACGCACGTCGCCCCCGCACTCGGATGGAAGCCGAACGCGCAAGGCCCCGTCGAGGGATACTCCCTCAACGAGACGGGGAGCGCCCTCTGAGCACGATCGTGCTTCGACAGGCGTCCTTCCCGGAAGACAGCGCTTCTGTCTCGTCGCTCCTTGACGACTACCTCCGGCAGACCGAGACCGAGAAAGCGGAGCACGGTCTTGTGCCACCCACCGATCCGCTGCCCGAACGGTATCGGCAAGAGGTGGCCCACCCCGCCGAGTCGTTGAACGGGCTGCGCGTGATCGTGGCAAATGCAGAGGGAGAGGACTGCGGGCTAGTCGTAGTCGGAGCTTCCGCTTCAGGAGCTTCGGAGATCAAGCGGTTCTGGACGACACCTGCGGCACGAGGTCGCGGTGTCGGATCAGCCCTGATCGGCGAGGCTCTCCGGGGCATCGACCGTCCCGTTCGGCTTTCAGTGTGGGAATGGCGAGAACCGGCGATCCAGCTGTATAAGAAGCTCGGATTCGTCTCGGCCGTGCCATGGGACGACCGCGAGGGACTCCTATGTCTTGAGCTCGCCTAATCCTCCCAAACCAGCTGGGCGTCGCCTTCAACCTGCACATCGTCGAGGAGTTCGCGACGCACGTCGCCCCCGCACTCGGATGGAAGCCGAACACGCAAGGCTAGCCCCCGTAGACTCCGCGTCATGCTCGGCGCGCAGGACCCCCTTCCGGGACGCCCGCGACGGATCCTCGTCGCGGGCGTCTCCGGCGTCGGCAAGACGACCTTCGCCGGCCGCCTCGGTGACCTTCTCGGCGTGCCGCACACGGAGATCGACGCGCTCTATCACGGCAGCGGGTGGGAGCCGCGCGCGGAGTTCCTGTCCGACGTCCGCGGGCTCGTGGCGGGCGACGCGTGGATCACCGAATGGCAGTACTCCGACGCGCGGCCGCTCCTCGCCGAGCGGGCGGAGCTTCTCGTGTGGCTCGACCTCCCGTTCCTCCGCGTGACGCTGCCCCGCGTCATCCGCCGCACCCTGCGGCGACGTCTCCGCCGCGAGGAGCTCTGGAACGGGAACGTCGAGCCGCCGCTGCGCACCTTCTTCACCGACCCCGAGCACATCGTGCGCTGGGCATGGTCGACGAGACGGACGTATGCGGAGCGGATCCCGCTGCTCCCCGCCCGGTACGACGACCTCCACATCGTCCGCCTCGGCTCCGTGCGTGAGGCGGAGCAGTGGCTCCGATCCCTGGCGGCGACGGCGCTCAGCCGGCCGGAGCCGACAGACCCAGCACCGGGAAAAGCACCGTGAAGCCCGCGCTGAGCCCTCCCGAGAGCGCATCGCCCGTGTGGCCGGCGCCCGGCACGTCGGCACGCACGACCGTCATCCCCGCGCTGCGCGCCGCGGCGGCCACGGTGTCCGCGGATGCCATGTACTCGGGGTCGGCCGACCCCGCCGTGAAGACCGCCGTCATCCCGCTGTAGCTCCCGGGTGCGGCGGCCGCGAGGATGTTCACCGGTTTGGATGCCTCGAACGCCGCCCCGTTGCCGCCGTAGATCACCTTCGTGATGTTCGCCGGCTGCTCCGAGCCGGGGAACGGCTCGCCCGAGACGTCCAAGATGTTCTTCCACAGCTGCGGATCCTGCGCCCCGAAGGTGATCGCGCAGCCGCCTCCGTTCGAATATCCCGCGATCGTCCAGTAGGCCGGGTCGTCGATGACGTGGAGATTCTTCATGGCCCAGTTCACGACGTCGACGGTGACGTACGTGCGGGCCTTGCCGTAGGCGTCCGAATCCGCGCACGCGGTGTCGTTGACCGCGGCGCCCAGCTGATCGGCGACGACGACGATCGGCGCGAGACCCGCGTGCTGCGCGGCGAACGTGTCGAGCACGTCGCTGATGACCGTCCCGTCGGGTCCCCCCGGATGCCCCATCATCATCACGACGAGGGGCAGCGCGGGCGCGTCCTTCACGAGCGCCGCCGGCGGCAGGTAGATGCCCGCCGGGCGGGCGTCGAAGCCGGAGACGGTCGCGGGGATCGTCTGGCTCCCGCGCTGACCGACCGCCGGCATCCCCGCCGGCGACGTCCACGACTCGTAGAGCGGCGTCGACGGAGCCCCCGTGGCGTCGCCGCTGTCCGTGGGCAGGTCGATCGTGGAGGTGATGCCGAAGAGGCTTCCGAGGGTCGGATTGAGACCGAATCGCATATTCGCCCCGAGCACGCCCGCCAGGAGGAACACGACGACCGCGACGATCGAGACGACCCTCCGCCAGGCGCGGGCAGCGACCAGACCGCCGAGCGCGAACCCGGAGGCGGCGAAGGCCGCGGCGGCCCAGTGCCACACGAAGGTCGGAGCAGCGTCGCCGAAGACATTCGTCACGTTCACGACGCGGTAGGCGCCGTAGCCGAGCACGGCGCCCAGAATCGCACCCCCCACCGCCCACAGCAGGGCGCGCGGCGTCCAGCGACGGACGGCCAGCACCACGATGAGGGCGACGGCGAGCACGAAGACCGTCACGGGCACGGCGCCGTCGGCGATCGGCAGCCGCGTCAGATCCATGCGGCGACTCTATGACCCGCTCACCGAGATCCCGCTGAATGCCCCGGACGCGCTTTCCGTCGGGCCGGAAGAAACCCCCGGGCATCGACGCTGGTGTTCTCCGAGGATGCCGTGAATAATAGTGGTATGACCACAGGTCGCCCCACGGGCTACAGCGCTATCTCCAGCTACTCGCGCGTCGAGATCCTCCATCTCGTGCAGGATCGCGATCACCGCACCGTCTCCGAGCTCGTCTCCGCGACACGGCTGCACCCCAATACCGTGCGCGAGCACCTCCAGCGGCTCATGGAGGACGGCTACGTCGTCTCCGAGACCGAGCATCGGACGACCCGCGGGCGCCCCCGCGTCCTCTACTCGGCGACCGACGGGGTCACCTCCTGCAGCCCCGTGCAGCGGCGCAAGGCCCGTGCCGCCGCCGACCGCGGCGACCTCATGCGCCGCGTCATCCCCGGCTCCGCGCCCGAACTCGACACGGCCGCGCTCCACCAGATCGATGCTCTCGTGGAGGACCTCGTGGATGCCGGTTTCGACCCCCTCGTGGACGAGGACGAACTCACGGTCGAACTGACCCCCTGCGCGCACGCCTCGTCCCAGGCATCCCACCGCGACGTCCTCTGCAGCGTGCACCTGAGCATCATGCAGAGCGTCCTGAGCTCCGCAGAGGGCCCATTGTCGGTCGACGGGATGCGCTCCTCGTGCGACCCGCGCGAGTGCATCGTCCAGTTGCTGCACGCCGCGCAGAAGCCCTGACCCGCGCTCCGGGTCGCACACCCGAGTCCCGCACCCGGGTCGTGGGCTTTTTCACGGCCCACCCCTGACAGACCTGAGCACTCCCTGTGTACCTTCAGTCACAAGGAAGACGGGGGCTCAGACCTCCCGACCATGAGGAAGGACCGAGATGGATTTCCTGGATCCGCTGCTGCTCGCCCGCTGGCAGTTCGGCCTGACGACGCTCTACCACTTCATCTTCGTGCCCCTCACCCTCGGCATGTCCCTGTTCGTGGCGATCTTCCAGACCATCTGGTACCGCACGGGGAACGTCACGTGGCTGCACCTCACCCGGTTCTTCGGGAAGATCTTCCTGATCAACTTCGCGATGGGCATCGTCACCGGGATCGTGCAGGAGTTCCAGTTCGGCATGAACTGGTCGAGCTACAGCCGCTTCGTCGGCGACGTGTTCGGCGCCCCGCTGGCCTTCGAGGGCCTCATGGCCTTCTTCTTCGAGGCGACCTTCATCGGCCTGTGGATCTTCGGGTGGAACAAGCTCCCCAAGGGCGTGCACCTGGCGACCATCTGGATCACCGTGGTCGGCACGTGGCTCTCGGCGTACTTCATCCTCGCCGCGAACGCGTTCATGCAGAACCCCAAGGGCTACCAGATGTCCGCCTCGGGACACCGCGCCGAAATGGCCGACTTCGGGGCGGTCCTCACCAATCCGGTCGCCCTCACCCAGTTCCCGCACACCATCTCGGCGGCACTGATGTTCTCCGCCGGCGTCGTGATCGCGGCGGCCGCATGGCACCTCTCCCGCGGGCGCAACCTCGAGACCATGCGCCCGGCGCTGAAGTTCGGACTGTGGGGCATGATCATCGGCTTCGTCGCCGTCTTCCTCTCCGGCGACCAGCTCGGCCTCGTCATGGTCGAGACCCAGCCGATGAAGATGGCCGCCGCCGAGGCGCTCTTCAACTCCGCCTGCGGGGCGGATGCCTCCTTCTCGATCTTCTCGATCGGCACCCCCGACGGCACGGGTGAGATCTGGTCGCTCCGGGTCCCCTACGCCCTCGCGTTCCTCTCGACGCACGACTTCACCGGCTGCGTCGAAGGCATCAACGACCTCAACCACCTGTATGCGACGCAGATGTTCCCGCAGTTCGCCGATCAGGTGGACGGCAACTTCGCGCCGATCCTGTGGGTCACGTACTGGTCGTTCCGCTGGATGATGGGCTTCGGCATCCTCGCCACCGCGATCGCCGCCGCGGGCCTCTGGGTCACGCGAAAGAGCGCGAAGCGCCCCGTTGCCGGGTGGATGTGGAAGCTCGCGATCTGGCAGGCGCCGCTGGCGCTGTTCGGCATCCTCGTCGGCTGGATCTTCACCGAGATGGGCCGTCAGCCGTGGATCGTCTTCGGGCTGATGCTCACGCAGGACGGCGTCTCGCCGAACGTCCCCGGCTGGACGGTCCTCATCTCGCTCGTCGCCTTCACCCTCGTGTACCTCTCGCTGGCGATCGTGGAGTTCGGCCTCATCTTCAAGACCGTGCGCGAAGGGCCTGCCCCCCTGCCCGACCCCGGCGCCCCCGACCCGTCCGACCTCTCGGTCGAAGAGACGCCTTCGACGGTGTACTAGGAGCTGACATGGACCTCGCAACCCTCTGGTTCTTCATCGTCGGAGTTCTCTTCGTCGGCTACTTCGTCCTCGACGGCTTCGACTTCGGCGTGGGCATGTCGCTCCCGTTCCTCGGCAAGGACGAGGTCTCCCGCCGTCAGGTGATCAATACGATCGGCCCGGTGTGGGACCTCAACGAGACCTGGGTCATCGTTGCCGGCGCGTGTCTGTTCGCCGCCTTCCCCGAGTGGTACGCGACCCTCTTCAGCGGGTTCTACCTGCCGCTCCTGCTCATCCTCCTCGCCCTCATCGTCCGCGGCGTCTCCTTCGAGTACCGGCATCAGCGCGACGACATCGCGTGGAAACGTCGCTTCGACGGGATGATCACGATCGGGTCGGCCGTCCCCGCGCTCCTCTGGGGCGTCGCCGTCGGCAACATCGTGCAGGGCGTGCCGATCGACGCGGACAAGAACTTCACCGGCTCGCTGTTCACCCTGCTGAACCCCTACGGGCTCTGGGTCGGCGTCACGACGCTGCTCCTCTTCTTCCTCCACGGCGTGTACTTCGTCGGGCTGAAGACGGACGGCCAGGTCCACCACGACGCGCAGGCGCTGGGCAAGAAGCTCGCGATCCCGACGGTGATCTTCGCTGCGGGCTGCGTCGTCTGGACGATCGCCATCGCCGCGGGCCGTGAGGCACCGCTCCTTCCGGCCGTGATCGCGTGCGGCGTGATCGCCGCCGTCGCGCTTCTCGCCTCGATCGCCTTCAACTGGGTCGATCGCGACGGCAAGGCCTTCGCCGCGGGCGCGGTCACGATCGTGTTCGCGGTGCTGACGCTCTGGCTCGCGCTCTTCCCGTACGTCATGCCCGCCTCGAACGACCCGGCGAACAGCCTCACGATCGCGAACGCCTCGTCCACGCAGATGACCCTCGAGATCATGAGCTGGGCGGCCCTCGTCTTCCTGCCGCTCGTCCTCGCCTACCAGGGCTGGACCTACTGGGTGTTCCGCAAGCGCATCACCCGCACGATGATCGAGAAGGCCGAGGCCTCCGCCCACTGACCCCATCCCCCTCCTCGCCTCCCCTCCCCACCGGGGCACCGCTTCGCCGGGGCTGGGCGGCGGGGGCGGGGCGCGGGTTTCGTAAGGCAGGATCGAACCATGGCATCCGACGCGGCATCCGCGCGCGTACGACCGGTCGACCCGCGTCTCGTGCGCTACGCATCCGCCTCGCGCGCGTTCTTCGTCGCGATCGCTGCCGTGGGCGTCGCGCAGACCGCTGTCGTCGTCGCCTTCGCATGGCTGCTGACGCAGGCGATCACCCGCGCCATCGGGGGAACCTCCTGGGCGGAACTCACCACCGTGCTCGTCGCCCTCGCGGTCGTCGCCGCGCTCCGGGCGGTGCTCCTCTGGGCGCGCGAGTCGCTCGCCGCGCGGGCGTCGGCACGGGTGCAGCTCCAGCTGCGCGAGCGGCTCGTGGGTGCGGTCGGACGGCTCGGACCCGGATGGCTCGCCGGACGCAACACCGCGAAGCTCGCCGTCACGGCCGGGCGCGGGCTCGAGGCCCTCGACGCGTACTTCGGCCGCTACCTTCCGCAGCTCGTCCTCACCGTCATCGCGACACCGGTCCTCGTCGCCGTGATGTGGTGGCAGGACTGGGTATCGGGGCTCACGGTCCTCCTCACGCTCCCCCTCATCCCCCTCTTCATGGTGCTGATCGGGCTCGCGACGCGCACCGTGCAGCAGAAGCAGTGGCAGACGCTCGGGCGACTGGCCGCGCGCTTCGCCGACACGGTCCAGGGCCTGTCGACCCTCAAGGTGTTCGGCCGCCAGCACCGGGCCGCCGCCTCGATCGAGAAGGTGACGGATGCCTACCGGGGCGAGACCATGCGCGTGCTGCGCGTGTCGTTCCTCTCCGGCTTCGCGCTCGAGCTGCTGGCATCCATCTCGGTCGCGATCGTCGCGGTGTCGATCGGCTTCCGCCTCCTGGACGGCTCCCTCACGCTCGGGGTCGGCCTGTTCGTCCTCCTCCTCGCGCCCGAGGCCTACCTGCCGCTGCGTCAGGTCGGGGTGCAGTTCCACGCCGCCGCCGAGGGCGTCGCCGCGACCGACGACGTGTTCGCGGTGCTCGACGCGGCATCCGCCCGCGCGGGCGAAGCGGACGCCGCGGGCGTTCCGGCCTCCACCGGCGCTCGGGAGGAGATCGGCACTCGGGAGGGCAGTTCGGCCCTCATCGGTCCTCCCGAACGCCGAAACCCTCCCGTCGGCCCGCCGACGACCGGGCTGCTCGAGGTTCGAGATCTCCGCGTCCACCGCGGTGACCTGCTGCTGCCGTCGGTGACGTTCACGGCGGCGCCCGGCACGGTCACCCTCATCGAGGGCCCGAGCGGCTCCGGCAAGTCGAGCCTGCTGGCCGCTCTCCGCGGCGCCGCCTCCTTCGAGGGCGAGGCGAGCCTCGACGGGATTCCGGTGGTGCGGCTCCGCGCATCGGACTGGCTCGCCTGGGCCGGCCAGCAGCCCGGCCTCATCGCCGGCACGATCGCCGCCGGCGTCGCCCTCGGCGACCCCGCGGGCGAGGGCGACCCCGCCCTCATCGCGCGCGCACTGGACCTGGCCGAGGCCCACGGACTCGACCCCGCGCAGGAGCTCGGCGTCCAAGGCGCGGGCCTCTCCGGCGGCCAGGCGCAGCGAGTCGCCGTCGCGCGAGCCCTCTACCGGCACCTCCGCGGGCTCGCCCCGGTCATCGCTCTCGACGAGCCCAGCTCCGCCCTCGACGCCGAGACCGAGGCGCGGCTGTGGACGAATCTGCGCGGCGTCGCGGATGCCGGGGCCACCGTGCTCCTCGTCTCGCATCGCCGCTCCGCGCGTGCGATCGCGGACCGGATCCTCAGCCTCGCGGCGCGTCCGATCGCCGGTCATGCGGAGGTGCCCGTATGACCACCGCCACGGACATCCTGCGCCGAGCCATGCCGCCCCTCCGGCGGTTCTGGCCGGGCGCCGCGTCGGGGTTCCTCTCCGAGGCATCCGCCGTCGCCCTCCTCGCCTGCAGCGCGTGGCTCATCGTCCGCGCGAGCGAGCAGCCGGCGGTCATGTACCTCTCCGCGGCGGTCGTCGGGGTGCGGGCCTTCGCCCTCAGCCGCGCCGCGTTCCGCTACACCGAGCGCCTCGCGAGCCACGACGCTGCCCTGAGACAGCTGGCCGTGACCCGGAGCGACCTCGTGCGCCGGCTGATCCCGCTCGCCCCCGACGGGCTCACCCGCACTCGGCGCGGGTCGGTGCTCGGCGCGCTCGTGGACGACGTCGACGAGCTGCAGAACCTGCCGCTGCGGGTCGTGCTGCCGCTCGCGTCCTCGACTGCCGTCGCCCTCGGCGGGGTGATCCTCGTCGCGTTCGTCTCCCCGCCCGCGGCGCTGACGCTCGTCGGATGCCTCGCCGTCGCCGCCCTCGTCGCGACCGCGTGGGGATGGGCGTCCGGATCGCGCGCCGAGCGCGAGGTCGCCCCGCTGCGCGCACGGCTCGCCGATGCGGTCCTCGACCATTTCGCGAGCCTCGACGTCCTCGCCGCGTACGGGGCCGAGGATGCCAGCGCCCGCCGGATCTCCGCTGCCGACGCCGCCCTCCGGCGCGCCGTCACCCGCCGCGCCGGCGCCCAAGCCGGAACTGCGGCCCTCGTCTCGCTCCTCGCGGCCGCGGCGTCGCTCCTCGCCGTGCTCGCCTGCGCCCCCGCCGTCGGGGACGGATCGCTCACGGGACCGGCGTTCGCCGTCGCGGTGCTCGTGCCGATGGCGGTGTTCGAGGTGTTCGCCACCGTCCCCGCGGCCGCGGCCTCATGGCGCCAGGTGCGGGCGGCCGCCGAGCGGATCGCCGCCGCCGTCCCGGACGAGCTCCCGGCCGGCATCCCCGCCGATTCCCCTCCCTCGCCGTCGCCGACCACCGCCGCTGCCCCGCCGTTGGGCGACGGGATCGTGCTGCGCCGGGTGGCGGCGCGGTGGCCGGCATCCAGCGACGACACCCCGGAGGCTCTCCGCGACGTGGACCTCACCGTGGCGCCGGGCGAGCGCGTCCTCGTCGAGGGATCGAGCGGAGCGGGCAAGACGACCCTCGCGCACGTCCTGGTGCGCTTCCTGGACCTTTCGGCGGGGACGTACACGATCGGAGGCACGGACGTCGTGATGCTCGATCCGGACGATGTGCGTCGGACGGTCGGGCTGTGCGAGCAGCATCCGATGCTCTTCGACGAGGACATCCGCCAGAACCTTCTGTTCGCGCGTGACACGGCGAGCGATGCCGAGCTCGAAGCCGTGCTCGCCCGCGTCGGTCTCGGCCCTTGGCTCCGCGAGCGGGGCGGGCTGTCCGCGCGGGTCGGCGAGCGCGGCGCACTCGTCTCCGGCGGGCAGGCGCAGCGCATCGCGCTGGCCCGCGCGCTCCTGCACGGCTTCCCGCTGCTCGTCCTGGACGAGCCGACGGCGGGTGTCGACCCCGAGGCATCCGACGCCCTCCTGCGCGACCTGCTCTCCGCCGTCGACGCCGACCGCGCCGTCATCCTCATCTCCCATGTCGCCGTCCCACCCGGCCTCGTCGACCGCACCGTGCACCTCGTCGACGGCCGCATCTCCGGCTGACCGGCGCGGCCTCGAGCGCCCGCGCGACGCGCCCCGCGTCCCGTCGGCAGGCTCGATCGACCTCAGCCCCGCCGCCGCGAGCCCCGGGTGCGCATCCGCCCTGCTTTCGGAACCCCGGATGGCCGGAACCTGCCATCGGGCCGTTGCGATCCGCCTGCCCGCGCATCGGCCCGGTCGACCGCGTCCCGCGTCCCGTCGGCAGGCTCGATCGACCTCAGCCCCGCCCCCGCGAGCCCGGGGTGCGCATCCGCCCTGCTTTCGGAACCCCGGATGGCCGGAACAGAGCCCGGAACCGCGGAACCGCGGACCGCGGAACCGATCACCACGCCCCACGTGGCGCCGCCGGCCCCACCGGAGCCGAGGCCCCGCGACATGGCCGCGTCAGATGGTACGCCCGAAGGCGACGACGTCCTCGTGGGACGGGATCCGTTCGAAACCGAGGCGCGGGTAGAACGCGATGGCGCCCTCGTTTCGCGCGTCGGCGGCCAGGTGCAGGCCCGTCACACCCCGGTCGCGGAGGGCGTCGACGAGGGTCTCGATCAGGCGGCGACCGAAGCCCTGGCCCTGCAGCTCGGGGAGCAGGTCGATGTGGAGATGCGCCGGGTAGGTGTCGCCGAAAGGCTCCGCCCCGGCGCGACGCCCGTACGCGTACGCCACCGTCCCGTCCTGACGCGTGCGCTCCCCCTCGGGAGCCGTCGGCCGGGGCCACCGCTGCGCGAACCGCGGCCACCACTCGCCCGCGAACCAGTCCTCGAACGCCCGCGTGTCATCCGTCCCCACGACGTATCCCGCGACGCGGCCGTCGTCGGTCTCGACGACGAAGGCGAGGTCCGGATGCCGCGTCACGTACGGGATCACGAACACCTCGCCCCACAGGTCGTCGTCGTCGAAGACACCCGTGGCGTCGGCCCCGGCATCCGCCGTGCGCAGGCAGATCTCCGACAGCGCGGGCTCGTCGCCGGAGCGGAAGGGACGGATCACGGGCATCTGCCGAGTTTAGGATGCCGCGGCAGGTGCCGCGGCCGCCGATGCCGCGTCCGCCGACTCCGCGGCAGCCGAATCCGCCGCCGCCGACTCCGCGGCAGGGTCGGCCGCGTCGATCCCAGCACCGGACTCCCCCGCACCGGGCGCGCCTCCCTCGCGCGCGGCCGCTTCGGCGGCCTGCGTGATCCGCTGCGCCATCCCGCTGAAGATGAAGCCGTGGAAGGGCAGGACGGCCAGCCAGTACAGCCGGCCCGGGAGCCCGGAGGGGAAGAACACCGCGCGCTGCCGATAGACGGAGCCGCCCTTCCCGTCCGGCTCACAGGCGAGGTCGAGCCAGGCGAGACCGGGTACCTTCATCTCGGCGCGCAGGCGCAGGAGGTGCCCGGGGTCGACCTTCTCCACGCGCCAGAAGTCGATGACGTCGCCGACCGCGACGCGCGACGCGCTCCGCCGGCCGCGCGACAGCCCGACGCCGCCCACGATCCGATCCATCCAGCCGCGGATCGCCCAGAGAAGAGGCGCCGAATACCATCCGTTCGTCCCGCCGATCCCCGAGATGACGGCCCACAGATCCGACACGGGTGCCGATGTGGGCGCCACCTGGACGTCGGTGTAGACGGTCCGGCCGGCCCAGTCGGGGTCCGACGGCAGGGGGTCCGACGGGACGCCGCTGACCTCGGCATCCTGCCAGCTCGTCTCGACCGAATCGGCCTCGACCCGTCCGAGCGCGAGGGCGACGGCGCGCCGGTACGGCGTGAGGCCGCCCTCCGGCTGCGGGATGAGGGTGTCGATGTCGTGGTCGTCCATGACGCAGTCATGCTGCAGCGAGGCGATGAGCGGGCGGGCGATGGACCGTGGCACGGGGGTGACCACGTTGACCCAGTGCGATGCGAGCCCGGGAGTGAGGACGGGCAGAGGAGCGATCGGGCGCTGCGGGAGCCCCGCCTCGACGGCGTATCCGTTCATCATCTGGCCGTAGCGCAGCACGTCCGGCCCGCCGATGTCGACGGCGCGATTGATGTCCGCGGGTACGCGCGCTGCGGCCAGGAGGTAGTAGAGCACGTCGCGCACGGCGATCGGCTGGATGAAGTTGCGCACCCAGCGCGGTGCGGGCATGTACGGCAGCACCTCGGTGAGGTGGCGGATCATCTCGAACGATGCCGAACCCGACCCGATCACGACGCCCGCCTGCAGCTCGAGGGTGGGGACGCCGCTGTGCAGGAACACCTCGCCGACCTCGACGCGCGACCGCAGGTGCGGGCTGAGCTCGACGCCCTCGGGGTGGAGCCCGCCGAGATAGACGATGCGGCCGACGGATGCCGCGGCTGCCGCCCGCGCGACCGCCTGAGCGGCTTCGCGGTCGGCGTCCTCGAATCCGGCGCCCTGACCCATGGAGTGGATGAGGTAGTAGAGCACGTCGACGTCTGCGCACGCCTTCTGGAGGGCTGCGACGTCGGTGGCGGAACCGGTCACCGACTCGACACCCGCGGACCACTCGAAGGCGGCCAGCCGCGCGGGGTCGCGCACCAGCACGCGCACGCGGTAGCCGGCGGCGATTAGGCGCGGGACGAGCCGCCCGCCCAGATAGCCGGTCGACCCGAGGACGAGCGCGAGCGGCGGCTCGCCGCCTGGCCGGGGAGCGGCGCGCAAGGCCTCTTCGCGCCCGGTGGGCGTGGACAACTCGTGCGTCGACGACTCGGTCATGGCTCGAGGCTACGTCCGGGCCACCGCCCACGCGACGGGCTTGCGCCCCGGCATCCGCGACGGTAGGTCACGACGCTCGGTGACAGTGACAGCGACAGCGACAGCGACGCTCGGCGTCAGCAGCGGCGCGCCGCGTCCGCGCTTCCGCGCCTGCGCGTCTCAGCGCCTCCCCGTGCCGAACATCCCGCGGATGACGGAGTTCAGGATCGTCTGGGTCGTCTTCGAGTTCAGCACCTGGTCGAGCGGGGAGGGATCGGGCTTGCGCGTCGTGCGCGTCCGCGATGCTCCGCCGGATGCCTTCATCAGCCGGTCGTACTCCCGCTGCTGTTCCTTCTCGGCCGCGGCCTGCGCCTTCTGCGCCGCGGCCTGCTGCTTGTCGAGCTCCTTCTGCGCCGCGGCCTGCGCCTTCGCCGCCTGTTCCGCGGCATCCTTCTCCGCGGCCGCGTTCATCTTGGCCGTGAGGATCTCCCGCGCAGATTCCGGGTCGATCGCTGTGCCGTACTTCGCGAGGAGGGGCGACGCGTGCACGGCCCGCTCGATGTCGGGGTCGGGCGTCGGCGACATGAGTCCCTGGGGAGCGCGCAAACGCGTCCACGCGACGGGCGTCGGGGCGCCCTTCTCGCTCATCACCGTGACGATGGCCTCGCCGGTGCCGAGCTCCTGCAGCACGCGCTCGAGGTCGTAGCCGCTCTTCGGGTAGGTGCCCACGGTCGCGCGGAGCGCCTTCGCATCGTCGGGGGTGAACGCGCGCAGCGCGTGCTGGATGCGCGATCCGAGCTGGGCGAGCACGTCTCCGGGCACGTCCTTCGGCGTCTGGGTGACGAAGAAGACGCCGACGCCCTTCGACCGGATGAGGCGGACCGTCTGCGTGATCGAGGACAGGAAGTCCTTCGAGGCGTCTTTGAACAGCAGGTGGGCCTCGTCGAAGAAGAAGACGAGCTTCGGCTTGTCGAGGTCGCCCACCTCGGGGAGGATCTCGTAGAGCTCGGCGAGCAGATACATGAGGAACGTCGAGAACAGAGCCGGCTTGTCGGCGACGCCCGGCACCTCGAGCAGAGAGATGACACCGCGCCCGTCGGGGGCGGTCCGCAGGAAGTCGCGCACATCCAGCTCGGGCTCGCCGAAGAACGTGTCCGCCCCGTCGTCGGCGAAGGTGATGAGCTCGCGCAGGATGACGCCGGCGGTCGCCGCCGACAGTCCGCCGAGGTCCTTGAGCTCGCCCTTGCCCTCGTCGCTCGTGAGCCAGCTGAGCACGGCGCGGAGGTCGGACAGGTCGACGAGGGCGAGCCCGTTGGCATCCGCGTAGTGGAAGACGAGGCCGAGGCTCGATTCCTGCGTCGCGTTGAGCCCGAGGACCTTGCTCAGCAGGAGCGGGCCGAAGCCGGAGACCGTCGCCCGCACAGGCACGCCCTTGCCGATCCCCCCGAGGGCGAAGTACTCGGTGACGGATGCCTCCGGCTTCCAGTCCTGACCGATCGCCTTCGTCCGGGCGAGGAGCTTGTCGCTGGGCTCCCCCGGAGTGGCGACTCCGGACAGGTCGCCCTTCATGTCGGCCGCGAAGACCGGGACGCCCTTGGCCGCGAGCTGCTCCGCGAGCCCCTGCAGGGTGCGGGTCTTGCCGGTGCCGGTCGCGCCGGCGACGAGCCCGTGCCGGTTCATCATCCCGAGCGGGATCCGGATCTGCGCGCCGACGACGGGGTCGGTGTTCATGAGGGCGCCGAGGTCCAGGGTGCCCCCCTCGAACGAGTACCCCTGGGTGATCGCGGAGATCTGATCGGCGTCGAGCGGGCCGGCGGAGGGCTCAGGCGCCTCGGGCGCGGCGGGCGCGGCGGGCGCCGGCTCGGGCGCGGCGGGCACCTCGGGTGCCTCGGGCGCGGCGGATGCCTCGGGAG
>NZ_JAFLHG010000015.1 GCF_018717645.1 Microbacterium flavum | reverse complement strand
GGCGCCGCCGCGGCTGCGGGAGCCGGAGCCTCGGCCGCCGGAGCGGGCTCGGCGGCGGGAGCCGCGGGTGCGGAGGCGGCGGGCGCCGCTCCCGAGCCGATGCGGGCGAGGACAGCGCCGACGGCGACAGTCTCGTCCTCTGCCGCGAGGATCTCCTGCAGCGTTCCGGCGACCGGCGACGGGATCTCGGTGTCGACCTTGTCGGTGGAGATCTCGAGCAGCGGCTCGTCGACCGCGACATCGTCACCCACCTGCTTGAGCCAGCGCGTGACCGTGCCCTCGGTGACGCTCTCACCGAGTTCGGGCAGGACGACATCCTTCGCGTCGCCCGACGCGGCGGGGGCGGGCGCGTCGACGGCCTGTTCCGGCGCAGCCTCGGGCTGGGCCGGCTCGGGCGCCGCAGCGGGCTCAGCGGCCTGCTCCGCCGGCGCCTGCTCGGCTGCCGGCGCATCGTCGCTCGACGGGGCTCCCGAGCCGTCGCCGATCTTCGCGAGCACTGCGCCGACCTCGACGGTTTCGTCCTCGTCGACGAGGATCTCCTCGATCACACCGCTCACCGGAGAGGGGATCTCGGTGTCGACCTTGTCGGTCGAGATCTCGAGCAGGCCTTCATCGGCCTGGATCGTGTCTCCGACCTTCTTGAGCCAGCGGGTGACCGTTCCCTCGGTGACGCTCTCTCCGAGCGCGGGGAGGACCACGGATGTGCTCATGACTGTGTCTCCTTCAGAAAGTCCGATGTCGTTCTAGCTTAGTGACCCCCGCGCGCGGCGGGAGTCAGAGGGCGTGCAGGGGCTTGCCGGCGAGCGCGAGGAACGCCTCGCCCAGCGCCTCGCTCTGGGTGGGGTGCGCGTGGATGAGGGGCGCGAGGTCCTCGGGGTGCGCTTCCCACCCGACCGCGAGCTGCCCCTCGGTGATCAGTTCGCCGACCCGGTCGCCGATGAGGTGCACCCCGAGGATCGGGCCGTCCGCGCGGCGCACGACCTTGACGAGTCCGGTCGTCCCGAGGATCTCGCTCTTGCCGTTACCCGCGAGGTTGTACTCGTACGTCGCGACCGCGTCGCCGTGCGCCTCGCGCGCCTGGGCCTCGGTGAGGCCGACGGAGGCGACCTCGGGGCTCGAGTAGGTCACCCGCGGAATGGTCGTCTCGGGGACGCTGACGGGCTCGAGGCCCGCGATGCGCTCCGCCGCGAAGATCCCCTGCTGGAAGCTGCGGTGTGCGAGCTGGAGCCCGGGCACGATGTCGCCGACGGCGTACACGTGCGGAACCGTGGTCTGGAGGTGTTCATCCACAGTGACGAAGCCGCGGTCGAGCGCGACGCCGGCATCCTCGAACCCCAGCCCGCCCGTGGCGGGGCCGCGCCCCACGGCGACGAGGAGGTAGTCCGCGGCGAGCGTCGTGTCGTCCTCGAGGGCGACCTCGACACCGGCGTCCGACTGCGTGACGGAGCGGAAGCGGGTGCCGAGTCGCGCCGCGATCCCCCGCTTGCGGAAGGCGCGTTCGAGGCCCTTGCTCAAAGCGAGGTCCTCGTTCGGCACGAGGTGGTCGAGCGCTTCGACGATCGTGACATCGACGCCGAACGACCGCCAGACGCTCGCGAATTCGACGCCGATCACCCCGCCGCCCAGGATGATCACACGCTCCGGGATCACCTGCAGGGCCAGCGCGCCCTCGCTGTCCAGGACGCGGCCGCCGATCTCGAGACCGGGGAGCATCCGACTGTACGAGCCCGTCGCGAGGATCACGTCGGCGCCCCGATAGACGTCCTCGCCGACGGCGACGCCGCGGTCGGGCCGCAGGCGCCCCTCGCCGGCGACGATCTCGATGCCGCGCGCTTTCAGGAGGCCCTTCAAGCCCGCGAACTTCTTCGCCACGATGCCCTCGCGGTAGGACGTCACGCCGGCCGGGTCGATCCCGTCGAGGTGCGCCGCGACGCCCACGCTGGCGGCGCTGCGGACGTGGTCGGCCACCTCGGCCGCATGCAGAAGGGCTTTCGTCGGAATGCAGCCGCGGTGCAGGCAGGTGCCGCCGACCTTGTCCTTCTCGATCAGCACGACCTTCTTGCCGAGTTCGGACGCGCGGATCGCCGCGGCATACCCGCCGCTGCCGCCGCCGAGGACGACCAGATCGACCTGGTGCTCGCTCATCGGCCGACCTCCGCCTCGGAGCTCGACGGATCACCGTGGGCGGCGTGCCCCTCGATGAAGCCCAGAAGCGAGCGCACGGTCGCCGCGGTCGGGCCCTTGTCCGTCGACCCGAACGGGCTCTTCGCGGTGCCGCTGCCGGCGATGTCCAGATGCACCCAGGGGATGCGCGGGCCATCCGCCCCCTCGCCCGTGCGGCCGACGAACCGGCGCAGGAAGAGGCCGGCGAAGAGCGATCCGCCCGACGTGTCGCCGATCTTGGCGTTCTGCAGGTCGGCGATGGGGGAGTCCAGCTCGTCCTCCATGTGAGCGGGGAGGGGCAGATGCCACGCGAGCTCCCCGGCGCGCGCGGCGGCGGCCAAGTAGGCGGCGACGGCGTCATCGTCGCCCATCACGCCCGTGTGGCGGTGTCCCAGCGCCACGATGATCGCACCGGTCAGGGTCGCCACATCGACGATGACGTCGGGGTGTGTGCGGCTCGCTGCGACGAGACCGTCGGCGAGGACGACGCGGCCCTCGGCATCGGTGTTGAGGACCTCGACGCTCGTCCCGTCAGCGATGCGCACGACGTCACCCGGTCGCAGGGCGCGACCCGACGGCATGTTGTCGGCAAGGCACAGCCAGCCCGAGACGTGGACGGGCAGTCCCAGCTCGGCGGCGGCGCGGACGACGGCGAGCACGGTCGCCGCCCCCGCCATGTCGAACTTCATCCCGACCATGCCCGCGGGCGGCTTCAGCGACAGGCCGCCGGTGTCGAAGGTGATGCCCTTCCCCACGAGCGCGACATGGTGCGCAGCGTCGGCCGGAGCGTAATCGAGATGGACGAGACGCGGGGGACGGTCCGAACCCTGCCCGATCCCCAGGATGCCGCCGAAGCCCTGGGCCTCCAGCTCGGCCTCGTCGAAGACGGTGACCTCCACGGGCAGCGACGCCAGCTCGGCGAGCGCGGCCTCGGCGAGGTCCTGCGGGCCCTGCCACTGCGCGGGCGTGTTGACCAGATCCTTCACGAGCGCGACGGATGCCGCGACCGCGCAGACGCGCGCGACATCCTGTGCGGTGGGCTCGATCGGCCAATGCAGGACGATCTCGGTCGCCCGACCGGGCCCGGACTCCTTCTTGTAGTCCGCGAAGCGGTAGCCGCCGATGAGTGCGCCCTCGGCTGCACCGGACCAGGTGCCGGCATCGGCGGCCGGGGCGGCCACCGCCACGCGATCGAAGCCCGTCGTCGTGCGCACCGCCTGGCCGACCGCCTCCCGCAGCGTGTCCGCGTCGGGGTCCTCTCCGGTGCCGACGACGAAGAGCGGCATCGTCGTGGCATCCGGAGCGTGGACGCGCACCGTCGATCCGATGGTGCCGGAGAACGCCAGCCCGCGCAGGATCGGCGCCAGGCCGGGCAGATCGTCGAGGACCGCGGACGCGTGCTCGAGCGGCGGCAGTGCCAGCACGAGAGCATCGGCGGTCGAGGAGGTCAGGGGAGCGGTGGATGTGGACAGCTCGGGGAACGCCATACCCCCATCCTAGGTTTGCGTCCTGCGCTTCGCGCCGACGGGGTGTTCGCTGTCAGCGCGACCCGGCCCCCGGTGTCCGCGCGGCTCGTACAGTGGATCTATGCCTCTGAGCGGTCCCCTCTACGAGCGGGTCTCGTCGGCGCCATCCGTGCCGGCGGGGCTTCCCATGGTCATCGCCTTGACCGGATTCACGGATGCCGGCAGCGCCGTGTCGCGGACCATCGACTTGTTCCGCGACGACCTCGACCCCACCCCGGTCGTCGTCTTCTCCGCCGACGTCCTCCTCGACTACCGTGCCCGCCGGCCCACGATCACCTTCGACGGCGATCGGCTGAGCGACTACCGGCCGCCGCGCCTCGAACTCTCGCTCGCCCACGATGCGCTGGGGCAGCCGTTCGTCCTGCTCGCGGGGTATGAGCCCGACTTCGCCTGGGATGCGTTCTCCGAGACGGTGGTCGGGCTCGCGGAGGGCCTCCAGGTGTCGAGCATCACCTGGGTGCACGCCATTCCGATGCCGGTCCCGCACACCCGCCCCATCGGGACCACGGTCAGCGGGACGCGCACGGACCTCACCGAGGCCCACTCGGTGTGGAAGCCGCACACGCAGGTTCCGGCGACGATGGGTCA
Source organism: Microbacterium flavum (assembly GCF_018717645.1). Classification (GTDB taxonomy): domain Bacteria; phylum Actinomycetota; class Actinomycetes; order Actinomycetales; family Microbacteriaceae; genus Microbacterium; species Microbacterium flavum. The sequence continues at coordinate 65,571 of NZ_JAFLHG010000015.1, read as the reverse complement.
CCTGCTGGAGATGCGGCTGGCTGACAGCGGCCATGATGTGGCCGGTTTCGTCCTGCTCGTCCCGCACTACCTCGCCGACACCGACTATCCGGCGGCGGCTCTGGCCGCACTCGACAGTGTGTCGGTCGCGACGGGCCTGGTGTTCGATGCCGACGAGATCCGCGAGGAGAATCGGGAATACCTGACGAAGGTCGACGACCAGGTCGAGGGCAACACCGAACTGACGGCCATGCTCCAGACGCTGGAGGAGCGCTACGACTCCTACATGGCCGGCGCCACGCGTGCACAGCCGATCATCCACACGGGTGACCTTCCGAGTGCGGACGAGCTGGCCGCGGAGCTCGAGCGATTCCTCGCCGACCGCCGCGAGGGCGACGACCGCCGCGGTTGGAAGTAGGCCTCTCGCCCTCCGTCGAGGCCTCCGCCGTCGCGGTCGGGGAATTCGAGGGGTCGCGCGGGCGTTCAGAACGGGAGAGAGAACGCGTACCTCTCCCATTGCGCCAGTTCGCAGGTCAGGGTATGCGACAATAGGACACCCGACCCGTTGTCTCGTCGGCGCCGCCCTCCGGCTGCGCTGGACTTGACAAGGGTCTTACTAGTGTCCGAAACCCCCGGCGCCCACCGTCGGTGAAAGGCGAGACGTGACTTCCGGCACGAAGACCCCCCGTACCCGCACGGCAGAAGACACCCCGGCGACCGACGTCGTCGACGAGAACGCAGCCTCGACCACGGCATCGGCGGGGACCGCCACGAAGGCCTCGGCGACCAAGGCCCCGGCGAAGAAGGCGGCGGCGAAGAAGCCTGCGGCCAAGAAGCCTGCGGCCAAGGCACCCGCACGAGCGAAGAAGTCCGATGACGACGACGAGATCGACGGCGACGTCGAGGTCGACGAGGAGATCGAGGACGACGCGGACGCCGAGGCATCCGACGACGCGGCTGAGGACGACGCGACCAAGCCCGCGAAGAAGGATGGGGCGAGCGAGGACGCCGACGACGAGGACGATGAAGAGGGCACCACGAAGCCCGCGTTCACCGAGCCGCTTCCCACGGGCGCCATCGTCATCTCCTCCAACGACGAGGATGACGTCCCGGTCTACTCCACGCAGATCACCGGCGCGACGGCCGACCCGGTCAAGGACTACCTGAAGCAGATCGGCAAGGTTCCGCTGCTGAACGCGGCCGAAGAGGTCGAGCTCGCGATGCGCATCGAGGCGGGTCTGTTCGCCGAAGAGAAGCTCTCGCACATGTCCGCGTCGGAGAAGTCGGGCCAGCTGGGCCTCGACCTGCAGTGGGTCGCGCGTGACGGCCAGCGTGCCAAGAGCCACCTGCTCGGCGCGAACCTCCGCCTCGTGGTGTCGCTCGCGAAGCGCTACACGGGTCGCGGCATGCAGTTCCTGGATCTGATCCAGGAGGGCAACCTGGGCCTCATCCGCGCGGTGGAGAAGTTCGACTACACCAAGGGCTTCAAGTTCTCGACGTACGCCACGTGGTGGATCCGTCAGGCCATCACCCGCGCCATGGCCGATCAGGCTCGCACGATCCGCATTCCCGTGCACATGGTCGAGGTCATCAACAAGCTCGCCCGGGTCCAGCGTCAGATGCTGCAGGACCTCGGTCGCGAGCCCACTCCCGAAGAGCTCTCCCGGGAGCTCGACATGACCCCCGAGAAGGTCATCGAGGTGCAGAAGTACGGCCGCGAGCCGATCTCGCTGCACACGCCTCTCGGCGAGGACGGCGACAGCGAGTTCGGCGATCTGATCGAGGACACGGAGGCCGTGGTCCCCGCGGACGCGGTCGGCTTCACCATGCTGCAGCGTCAGCTCGAGTCCCTGCTTGATTCGCTGAGCGAGCGTGAGGCGGGTGTCATCCGCATGCGGTTCGGCCTCGGCGACGGCCAGCCCAAGACCCTCGACCAGATCGGCGACACGTTCGGCGTGACGCGTGAGCGGATCCGCCAGATCGAGTCGAAGACGATGGCGAAGCTCCGTCACCCGTCGCGCTCGCAGTCGCTGCGGGACTACCTCGAATGAACGACACCCCCAACGACGGCAAAGCGCTGTCGGTCACGATCGACGCGGGCACGTTCAAGCGCATCCCGATTCGCACGCGGGTGGTCATGCCGGGCGATGACCTGGATGCCGTCGTCGACGAGTACGCGCAGGGCGTCGTCCAACCCGGCGACATCCTCTTCGTGACCGAGAAGATCGTCGCGATCACGCAGGGCCGCTCGTACACGCTCGACGAGATCCACCCTCGACGGCTCGCGCGCTTCCTGTCGCGCTACGTCACCAAGACCTCGTACGGCATCGGTCTCGGAATGCCGGAGACCATGGAGATGGCTCTCCGCGAGTGCGGTACGCCGCGGATCCTCTTCGCCGCCGCGGTGAGCGCCGTCACCAAGCTCTTCGGCCGTCGCGGCGACTTCTACCGCATCGCGGGCGACAGGGCGCGGGCGATCGACGGTCCGACCAGCGGCACCATCCCGCCCTACGACAACGCGGTGGTTCTCGGTCCCACGGAGCCCGACGCGGTCGCCACCCGGATCAAGGCGCAGCTCGGAGAGATCGCAGAGGTCGCGGTCGTCGACATCAACGACATCGGCGGCAACATCCTCGGGTCGACACTGGACAAGGCAGGCGAGCAACGACTCGTCCGCATCCTCGCGGACAACCCGCTCGGTCAGGGCACGCAGTCCACGCCCATGGGCGTCATCCGCAAGGACTGACGGGCCAGGGGGAGCGGCGCCCGCTGCCTTTCGCGGGCCCTCAGAAGCCCATGGCCGCGCGATAGCGCGGCAGGTGGCCGTGGCGGATGCCACTGGCCGTCGGCTTGTTCTCGAACACGCCGGCGCCCCAGTTGCCCTCGACGAGGACGGGCCCGTCGGCGGTCACCACGATGTCCCAGCCGACGTAGCGAACCTCGGGGATGACCAGCGCCACCTGAGTGATCAGCTCCGTCACCTCGTCGAGCATCGGCAGGCGGAAATCTGCGATGCGGTAGCCGGTTTCGGGATGGGTCTCGAAGAGGGCGCCCGAGGTGTTGTACCCCATGCCCATCGCACGGCCGTCCTCGTGCAGCGCCGTGTAGAAGCCGCCGAAGGAAGCCTGATCGCTCACCTGGCCGCGCCCGAACTTCTGGGCCATGTTGATGATCTCCACACGGCCGTCGTCCGTGACGAACGTGGTGACGCGGGTCGTGTTCGCCGTTCCCGGCGCGATCGCCTCGAGGTCGGGGTGCTGGACGATCTGGTCTTCGATGAGGACCTCGCCCTTCTCGACGAGGTCTGCGTGGAACGCGGCCCAATCCGCGACGTCCTCGCTCCGGTAGCGGCGGACGCCGGCGCCGGACTTGCTCACGGGGACTTTCGCGATGAAGACGGGATGCCGCCGGGCGAAAGCCTCGAGCTCCGCGGCGTCTGCCGTCTGGAGGTCGATCCATTCACGCCGGAGGAAACGGTCGAAGTCCTTGTTGAACGCGATCTTGTCCTGGAATCGGTGCACCTGCGACGGATCGTCGTATCGCGTGGAGAGCTCGAGGGCGAGCGGACTGGTGACCCACGTCGCTCGCTCGGCGCGGCTCAGGATCGCGAAGTCGAACTCGATGTAGTCGTTGAAGCCGACCCGGTGCCGCGCGGCGGACCACAGCATGTCCGCAAAGACGAGCGGGTAGCTCTTGCCGTGCGTGCGCGCCGTCTCCTTCGCCCGCTCGGTCACCGAGGCGGCGTCGAAGCCGCGCGCACGCTCGAAGAGCACCTGGATGCGGTGCAGGGGCGACAGGCCGCGCGAAGCCATGGGGTCCTCCGGGGACGACGATCAGGGATGTCGTCCAGTCTACGGGGGACCGCTCAGCGCGCCTCGGCCAGGCGCGCGGTCTCGTCGTGCCACGAGGTGGCGACGGCGCGCAGCTTCTCCTCGTACTTGCGGCCGTGGTGGGCGCAGAACAGGAGCTCGCTGCCGTTCACCTCGGCGGCGATGTAGGCCTGGGCGCCGCAGGAGTCGCAACGGTCGGTCGCGGTCAGGCGGTACTCGAGGACAGCGGGCTCAGCGGTGGTCGACATGCTCATTTCGGTTCCTCCTCGGTACATGCGTCGCGTGCGGATGCATCACATACAACCACGCGATTGTTGCGGGAATGCCGCGATCCGGTCACATTTCGCTGTGCGCGTACCCCGCCCTGTGGCGGGAATATGTCGGGCGGATGACGGCGCGAGTGTCTGCACCGCACTGTCGGTGGCCGGGCATACGCTTGGAGATTGTGACCGCCGAGTATTCCGCCCACCACCTCCAGGTGCTCGAAGGGCTCGAGGCCGTGCGCAAGCGCCCGGGCATGTACATCGGGTCCACCGACTCGCGCGGCCTCATGCACTGCGTGTGGGAGATCATCGACAACGCGGTGGATGAGGCCCTCGCCGGCTACGGGTCGCAGATCGACATCGTGCTCCATGCCGACGGCAGCGTCGAGGTGCGCGATCGGGCCCGCGGCATCCCGGTCGACGTCGAGCCGCGCACGGGGCTCACGGGCGTGGAGGTGGTCTTCACCAAGCTCCATGCCGGCGGCAAGTTCGGCGGCGGCTCCTACGCGGCATCCGGCGGTCTGCACGGCGTCGGCGCCTCGGTGGTCAATGCGCTGAGCGAGCGCCTGGACGTCGAGGTTGATCGGGGTGGGAAGACCTACGCGATGTCGTTCCACCGGGGAGAGCCCGGCAACTTCGCGGGCCCCGGGCCAGACGCTCCGTTCACGCCGTTCGAGAACGCGTCGGAGCTGCGCATCGCGGGCAGGGCGGCCAAGGGCGTCACCGGCACGCGGGTGCGCTATTGGGCAGACCGCCAGATCTTCACGAAGGATGCGACCTTCCACATCGACGAACTCGAGCAGCGCGCGCGGCAGACGGCCTTCCTCGTCCCAGGGCTTCAGATCGACATCGCCGACGAGCGCCGCCCTTCGACAGGCTCAGGGACCGAGGGCGGCTCGGGGACCGAGGCAGATCCAGGGCCTGTCACGACCTCGTACCGCTTCGACGGCGGGATCTCCGAGTTCGCGGAGTTCCTCGCCCCCGATGCCGCGGTCACCGACACGTGGCGGCTCACCGGCGCGGGCACTTTCACCGAGACGGTGCCCGTCCTGCAGGCCGGTGGAGCGATGGTGCCCACCGAAGTCGAGCGCGTCTGCGAGGTCGACATCGCGCTGCGATGGGGGACCGGCTACGAAACGGTCACCCGGTCGTTCGTGAACATCATCGCGACGCCCAAGGGCGGGACGCACCAGACCGGATTCGAGCAGGGCCTCATGAAGGTGCTGCGCGCGCAGGTGGATCAGAACGCGCGCAAACTCAAGGTCGGCAATGACAAGCTCGAGAAGGACGACATCCTCGCGGGTCTGACCACCGTCCTGACCGTCCGTGTCCCCGAGCCGCAGTTCGAGGGTCAGACGAAGGAGGTGCTGGGAACTCCCGCGGTCCGCACCATCGTCGCAAACGTCGTCTCGAAGGCCCTGACGGAGCGATTCGCGTCGACGCGGCGCGACGACAAGGCGCAGACGGCGCTGGTGCTGGAGAAGGTCGTCTCCGAGATGAAGGCGCGCATCTCCGCGCGCACGCACAAGGAGACGCAGCGCCGCAAGAACGCCCTCGAGTCCTCGTCGCTGCCCGTCAAGCTCGCCGACTGCCGCACGAGCGACGTCGCGCAGACCGAGCTGTTCATCGTCGAGGGCGACTCCGCGCTCGGTACCGCCAAGCACGCGCGGAACAGCGAGTATCAGGCGTTGCTGCCGATCCGCGGCAAGATCCTCAACGTCCAGAAGGCGTCGATCAGCGACATGCTCGGAAACGCCGAGTGTGCGGCGATCATCCAGACGATCGGCGCGGGCTCGGGGCGCTCCTTCGATCTGGATGCCGCGCGGTACGGCAAGGTCATCCTGATGAGCGATGCGGATGTCGACGGCGCTCATATCCGCACGCTTCTGCTGACCCTCTTCTTCCGCTATATGCGCCCGCTCATCGAAGCCGGCCGCGTGTACGCTGCGGTGCCGCCGCTGCACCGGGTGATCGTGATGAATCCGGGTTCCAAGCCGAACGAGACCATCTATACGTACTCGGAGCAGGAGGTCCACACCCTCCTCACCAAGCTGCAGAAGGCGGGCAAGCGCTGGCAGGAGCCGGTCCAGCGCTACAAGGGTCTCGGCGAGATGGACGCCGACCAGCTCGCGGAGACCACGATGGACCGGACGGGACGTCTGCTCCGCCGCGTGCGTGTGCAGGATGCCGAAGCGGCTGCGAGCGTGTTCGAGCTGCTCATGGGGAGCGACGTGTCGCCGCGACGCGACTTCATCGTGTCCTCGAGCGATCGACTCGACCGCGAAGCCATCGACGCCTGACCGTACGGATGCGCCGCGGACTCGTCGTCCGGACGGCGGGTCGGCGCGATTCGCGGGGGCCCGGAAACGCGCGGGGCCCGAAACCGAGCTGGGGGGATCGGTTTCGGGCCATCGCCGCGGCATCCACATGTCGTCCGTGATGACGATGGTGCGATACGCTCCCATCGTCCCCGAAATCACGAGGCGACACGGATGATGCTCGTTGAAGGACCGGCTGGGGACCGTTCCTTCGGCAAGTTCCATCGTACGGACGCGGCAATGGCCTCGTCCTCGCCGAAAGGCGGAAAACCGTGCGACTTTCGTCTACTATCCCCTCATCGACATGATGAGGGATCCGTCACGCCTCCAGGGGCATGGATGCCGCCACGAACCACCCGTTCGCGCGCCGCTCCGAGGAGAAGGATCCGCCGAGGAGACGGAAGCGCTCGTGCAGACGCATGATGCCGTACCCCGACGAGGGGAGGCCCGCCGTGCGTGCCGGCGGGGAGTCGTCGCTGAATTCGAGATGCGCCCAGCCGCGCTCGACGGTCAGCACGATGCGCACCTCGCGCGCACCCGTCGCGTGTTTGAGGACATTGGTCGCGCTTTCGCGGATGACGCGGGTGAGCGCGACGAGAGATGTGCTCGGAAGGCGGAGGTCGTCGGGGACGCTGGCCTTTACGCGGATGCCGGCCTGCGCCAGCTCTTTGGTGACCGCGGCGATGGTCCCGTCCATCCCGTCGGGCGAGGGGATGCGCTCGGGGGCGAGGTTCTCTTCGCCTCGGACCATCCCGAGAACCCGTCGGATGTCCGTGAGTGCCTGCACCGCAGCCTCGCGGATCGCGGTCTGCGACTGGCTGCGCGTCTTCGAATCGTCGGTGCGCTCGAGCACCGCCGCATGGAGCGCCACGATGGTGATCTCGTGGGCGACGATGTCGTGCAACTCGTCCGCGATGAGGTCGCGCTCATGGCGGAGCTGTTCCGCGACCTCCCTTTCGGTCGCTTCGAGTTGCGTCGACAGCATTTGAGCTCTTTCGTACTGCGTTCGTATCGCGAGCCCGATCGACAGGCTGACGAAACTGAGGAATGCCATGATGACCGCGCCGAGCGGTTCGAACGTCGAGTCCGGTCGGGCGAACATCGCGATGAGCCAGGCGGTCCAGACCGCCGCATACACGGCCGTGAGGGCCGCACTGCAGGTGTAGGCCGCAAGACCCAAGATGACGGCGCCGATCAGGAGACTGTCCGCGACGCCCAGAACAGCAGCGCCGATCCCGGCGATGCTGAGCACGATCGCAGCGATCGGAGGTCGCCACGCGAACAATGCCACCGAAACGGTGATGGTGGTCGTCACGACCGCGGATTCGACGCCTGTCGTTCCGCCGTTGGTCGCTCGTCCGATCGAGTCGAGCAAGAGCGTCACCGCGACGAGCGCGATGAGCAGTCTTCGTGCCGGGGTGGCGAGCGGGTGGTACCCCCAGAAGGGGGTCCGCACGTATTCCACCAGGCGTGCTCTCAGATCACTCATTCCGCGATTATCTCGCGACGAGTGCCGATGCCTGTCTTACTTCCAGATACCAAGCCAGCGTCCAAGCCAATCCCACATTTCCATCACCTCCACAAGGTCTCGAATCGATTCTTCAAACATCTGGCACCTCGCAATACAGACCTTCGGACACACCGATTACGACTTTCGTCTGATATGTGCCCGCGTGCTGTCCATCCGTCATGGGTGATGCTGGTCGGCTTTCGTAGGATGGCGAGGTGACGGATGCGATTCGCGTGATCATCGTCGACGACGAATCCCTGGTGCGTGCAGCACTGCGGGTGTTCCTCGATTCGGCGGACGGCTTCGAGCTCGTGGGAGAGGCCGACAACGGTGCTGACGCGGTGACGCTGGTGCGCGCGGTCCAGCCCGACGTCGTGCTGATGGACGTGCAGATGCCCACGATGGACGGTATCGAGGCGACCCGGCGCCTGACGCAGGAGTTCCCCGGTATCAAGGTCGTCGCGCTGACCACGTTCTCGGCCGAGCGCGTCATCGTGCCGATGCTGAGCGCGGGCGCGTCCGGATACCTCGTGAAGGACACGTCGCCCGACCGGATCCTCGACGCTGCGCGCCTGGCTCATGAGGGCGGGTACGTGCTGTCGCCGCGGGTCGCCAAGGAGCTCATCTCGTCGGTGCAGTCCGGTGACGGCACCGCCCCCCGCAGCCTCGGGCGGGACGAGGAGCTCACCGATCGAGAGCTCGAGGTGGTCACGCTCCTCGCCCAGGGGATGTCCAACGCCGAGATCGCCGCAGCGATGTTCGTCTCGGAGGCGACGGTGAAGTCGCACCTCGGGCGCATCACGGCGAAGTGGGGGGTGCGCGACCGCATCCAGGTCCTCATCCGCGCCACGCAGCTCCGCCTGGTCACCCTGTCCTGAGCGAGCCGCGGGCCGCGTCAGGAGATCTTGATCATGACACCGGGGTCCATGACGTGACCGTCATGAGATGGCGGCGCCGATGGCCCCGACCACGGCGTCGAGGGGCACGCCGGAGGCATCCCGCTTCGCGCCGGGCGCGGGAAGCTGTCGCACCGCTCCGTCGGTCCCCACGGCGCGCGGCTCCGTGCCCACCCATGCGAGGACGAGCGCGTCCTCTCCCTTGAGCAGCCGCTGAGCGCGCACCCCGCCCGTCGCACGCCCCTTCGGGGGGAATTCGTCGTAGAGCGACACCTTCGCGCTGCCGGCGTCGGTGCCGGCGATCGCGTGCGTCGACCCGGCGAGCGTGACGACGACGGTGGCCTCATCGCGAGGAACGGGGGCGAAGGCGATCACCTCGGCGCCGGGGGTGAGTCGGATGCCCGCCATGCCCCCCGCCGCACGGCCCTGCGGGCGGACGGCCGCGGCGTCGAAGCGGAGGAGCTGGGCATCGGAGGTCACGAACACCAGTTCCGCATCGTCGGTCGCCGTCCCGGCGCCCACGACGCTGTCTCCGGGCTTCAGGGCGATGATCTCGACGTCGTGCTTGCCGAGGGGCAGCTCCGCGGCGGCGACCCTCTTGACGGTGCCCTGGCGGGTCCCGAGGGCGATGATCTCCTCGCCCAGGGGCACGACGGCCACCAGGTGCTCGCCCGAGCCGAGGCCCAGGTACTGGTCGGCACGCGTGCCGGCCGCGAGCTGCACGGCGTTCGCCGGTACCGAGGGCAGGTCGACGGGGGAGAAGCGGACCAGGCGGCCGGCCGTCGTCACCGCTCCGAGCTCGCCGCGTGTCGTGGTGTCGACGGCCGAGCGGATCGCGTCGTGCTTGGCTCTCCGTGACGGGGCGACGATCCCGCCCTCCGACGACAGTACGGCGCGAACCATGCGCCCCGTCGCGGAGAGGTAGACGCGGCACGGCTCGTCCGCGATCTGCAGATCTGCGGGCGCGGCCGAGCGGGAGCGCGGGGCGACCGGTCCTCCGTTGAGCAGGAGCGTCCGCCGGGGGGTCCCGAACGTCTCCGCGGCGGCATCCAGCTCGCGCGCGACCTGGGCCCGCAGGAGGGTGTCGCTGGCCAGCAGCGCCTCCAGCTCCGCGATCTCCGCCTTCAACGCGTCCCGCTCCGTCTCGAGCTCGATGCGGGAGAACTTGGTGAGCCGTCGCAGGCGCAGTTCGAGGATGTACTCGGCCTGCAGCTGCGAGAGATCGAACACGCTCATCAGCCGCGCGCGGGCCTGCTCGCCGTCATCGGACGCGCGGATGACCTGGATGACCTCGTCGATGTCGAGGATCGCGATGAGGAGGCCCTCGACGAGGTGGAGGCGATCCTTCTTCCGGGCGAGCCGGAAGGCGCTGCGGCGCGTGACGACGCGGATCCGGTGGTCGAGGTAGACCCGGAGAAGCGCCTTCAGACCGAGTGTCTGAGGCTGCCCGTCGACGAGCGCGACGTTGTTGATGCCGAAGGAGTCCTCGAGCGGAGTCAGCCGGTAGAGCTGCTCGAGGACGGCGTTCGGATCGAAGCCCGTCTTGATGCCGATGACGAGGCGCAGGCCGTGGGTGCGGTCGGTGAGGTCGTTGACGTCGGCGATGCCGGTGAGCTTCTTCGCGTTCACCGCATCCTTGAGCTTCTCGATCACCCGCTCGGCGCCGACCATGTACGGCAGCTCGGTGACGATGATGCCCGTGCGGCGCGGTCCGAGCGACTCGACCGAGACTTTCGCGCGCGTGCGGAAGGTGCCGCGTCCGCTCTCGTAGGCCTCGGTGATGCCGTCGAGCCCGACGATGATGCCGCCGCCGGGCAGGTCGGGGCCGGGCACGAACTCCATCAGCTCCGCCGTCGTGGCGTCGGGATTCTCGAGGAGGTGGATCGCGGCGGCGATGACCTCGATGAGATTGTGCGGCGCCATGTTCGTCGCCATGCCGACGGCGATGCCCGTCGCTCCGTTGACGAGCAGGTTGGGGAACGCGGCGGGGAGGACCTCGGGCTGCTGGAATTGCCCGTCGTAGTTCGGGATGAAGTCGACGACGTCCTCGTCGAGGTTCTCCGTGAGGGCGAGCGCCGCCGGCGCCAGCCGTGCCTCCGTGTAGCGCGCCGCGGCCGGGCCGTCATCCAGCGAGCCGAAGTTGCCGTGACCGTCCACCAGGGGCACGCGCAGGGCGAATGACTGCGAGAGGCGCACGAGGGCGTCGTAGATGGCCGAGTCTCCGTGCGGGTGGAGCTTTCCCATCACCTCGCCGACGACGCGAGCACTCTTCACATGGCCCCGGTCGGGGCGCAGCCCCATCTCCGCCATCTGGAACAGGATGCGTCGCTGGACGGGCTTCAGCCCGTCGCGCGCGTCGGGGAGCGCGCGCGAGTAGATCACCGAGTAGGCGTACTCGAGGAACGAGTCCTGCATCTCGGATGAGACGTCGACGTCCTCGATCCGGCCGTGGTCTTCTGGGACGGACTCGATGCGCGAAGCTGCCATGGAACGAAGTGGACCTCGGGTCGGGTGCGGAGGGCGGGACGGGGCTCGAGGCGCACGCCCCCGGTGTCGAAGACAGGGTGTGGGAGACTGGCCCCGATGTCCCTCAGCCTACCCGCGGTCTCGCCCGGCGCCCGGAGCCTCACCGGTGTCGTGCCCCAGCTCCTCGCCTCTCTGACGGGGTCTCCGGACTGGTTCGCTCCCGCCCGCTCCGCGGTGCTCGTCCTCGTCGACGGCCTGGGTCGGGCCAACCTCGGCGCGCGCAGCGGCCATGCCCGCTTTCTCGCGTCGCGGATGGGGAAGAAGGATGCCGCACGTACGGTCTTCCCCACGACGACGGCGACCGCGCTCACAAGCCTCCTGACCGCTGCGGATGCCGGGGTGCACGGCATCGTGGGCTATCGCGCGCGGATCCCGGGGACTCTCGACGCGCCGAACCAGCTGCGCGGCTGGGAGACCGACGGACTCGATCCGCTCACATGGCAGCGGGCGCAGCCGATCCTCGAGCGGGAGGCCGCCGCCGGGCGTCCCTGCTTCGTCGTCAGCAAGGGCGTCTACGCCGGATCGGGGTTCACGCGCGCCATCCAGCGCGGTGCCGTCTTCGTACCGGCGGGGACGCCCGCCGAACGTCTGCAGACGGCGGGGGATCTCGCCGCGGATCATCCGGGTGCGCTCGTCTACGTCTACCTCCCCGAACTGGACTCGATCGGCCACGCCCGCGGGTGGGAGAGCGACGAGTGGACGGTGGGGCTCGAATCCATCGACGGCGCGCTGCGCACGCTGCACGAGCGCGCCGGCGCCGATGTGGGGGTGGTGGTCACCGCCGACCACGGCATGGTGGATGTCCCCGTGCATCGTCATGTGCTGCTCCGCGAGGACGATGAGCTCGTCGACGAGGTCGACCTCGTCGCAGGAGAGCCGCGGATGCTGCAGCTGTACACGTCCGACGGCGCGACCGACCGGGTGGCGGCGCGCTGGCGCGAGGCGGAGGGGGGGCGGTCCTGGATCCTCACGCGCGACGAGGCGGTCGCCGCGGGACTCTACGGGCCGCGCGTGGATGCCGAGGTGCTGCCGCGGATCGGCGACATCCTCGTCGCGGCGCGCGCCGGGGTGGCGTACTACGACGATCGCCTGGCCGACAAGAAGGCACAGCGGATGATCGGCCAGCACGGATCGCTGACCGACCAGGAGCGCGTCGTCCCGCTCATCGGTCTCGGGGCGTTCGCCCGATAGGGCGGTCCGGTGTCAGAAGCCGTCCTGCGACGAGATCAGGAACCGTCCTCCGTGCGTGCACCGAAGACGATCTCGTCCCAGGAGGGCATCGAGGTGCGGCCCTTGCGGCGGGAGCTGTCGGAGACGACGGTGTCGTCGATCGGGTCGTCCGCGTCGTCTTCGTCGCCCGCCACGTCATAGCCGGGCTCGAGTGCGTCGAAGAGTGCCACGGGGCTCTGATCGCGCTCGGGCGCCGCCTCCGCCTCGGGCATCGGCTCCCGCTGGCCCCGACGACGACGCAGCGCCTCCAGGAGGTCGGCCGTCTCCGCGGAGGTGACGGATGCCTCCGGCGCCCGCTTGATCGCCGCTTCCTGGACCGCCGCCGTCACGGTCGGGCGCACGTCGCGGGTGACGATGTCCGCGTCGTTCTCCAGTCGCCGTGGCCCGAAGGCCCCGGAGTCGAAGCGCGACGAGTCCTTGAGGGGCGAGGCATCCAGCGCCCGCAGCCGGGGAATGAGCCCCTCGGGCAGGGATCCCTGGCGCGACAGCTGCGTCGCGTCGGAGTTCAGCGGGGACAGGGTGGATCGCCGCGGGTCGAAGCCCCAGCGCGCGTCGTGGTCGACGTCGCTCGCGGTGAACTCGAGCTTGACGATCCAGCCCGCCTCCTCGCGCCAGCTCGTCCACCGCTCGCCGACCGCCTTCGCGTCCGCCAGCTTGCTGCGCACCGCGACACCGAACGTAGGCTGCGCCCCGGGCTCGAGTTCCCCCGCGATGAGGACCGGGACGGCGAGAGCCTGGTCGACGATGTGCTCGCGCTCCGCGAGTACGGGACGCTCATAGCGCTGGACATCGGACAGTCGCGCGCCGAGCAGGTCGGCGACATCCTGCGCGGACATGCCGGCGCGGATGTGCGACTGGATCTCCTTCGGGCTCACGCGGACGGTGCGCGGCTCCGCGTCGCGCTGTGCGCGACGGAGCTGCGAGTGGAGGGTCTCGTCGACGGGCAGCGCGAAGCGCTCACCGGTGTCGGTGGCCACGACGAGCACACCCTCCTCGATTCCGATGACTTTGAGCTGCTCCATGCGAGACGCGCCTCCAGATCCCTGCGACGGCACCGACAACAGTGCCGCGGCCATCGTGACACGCCCCCGACCGGGCGGCGGGAATATCGCGGGCGTGCCGCGAGTTCTCGTCGACGCACCCACAGGATGAGGGAGTGCGGATCACCCCCATTTGCGTATTCCTGTGCACTCGTGCAAACTAACGCCGCCACTCGCCCACGAGGCGTGCCGGCACACAGCAGAATTTGGAAGAGAGAGCATGGCGACCGACTACGACGCCCCCCGCAAGACCGAAGACGACAGCGAGTCGATCGAGGCCCTCAAGGAGCGCGTGCCGGACAAGCTCTCCGGCACGGTCGGCGATGAAGACGCCGACAACCCCACCGGCTTCGAGCTGCCCGGGGCGGATCTGTCCGACCTCGAGCTCGACGTCGTCGTCCTTCCCCCGCAGGAGGACGAGTTCACCTGCATCGAGTGCTTCCTCGTGAAGCACCGCACCCAGATCGACCACGAGGGCGCCGCCGGCGCCGTGTGCATCGAGTGCGCCGCCTGATCGACCGTCAGCCTCGCCGAGCGCGCCCGATCGCATAGACCACGCGATCAGGCGTGCGGGTCGAGAACACCCACACGGTCACCGGATCGCGCTCGTCCCGTACCGGAACGACGACCACTCCGTCGATCCCCCCGCGGAGCATGTGCCACGCCGTGCCCGAGAGGCCCGGTCCGCGGAGGTGGCGCGCCTCATCGCCGGTGAACGCCTCCGGGTCACCCAGGAGGGCCACCGGGATGTGCGCGCGCCCCACGCGGAGCTCGCCGTCGCGCACCTCCACCACGGGGGAGAGCAGGACGAGGGACACGAGGATGGCCGCGGCGGCGACGAGCCCCGCGACGAGGGCCACGGTCGCATCCAACGGAACGAAGACGAGCGACACCATCGGCGCGGCGACGGCGGCGCTGAGGAGCGTCCAGAGAGACGGGCTCAGCCGCTCGCGATAGATGACCGCGCGCCCGTCGTGGTCAGCGGCCGGGGCGCCGGAGGTCGTGTCGGCATTCGTCGGGGGGTGCATTAGCCTCGTGGGGTGATCGATTCCGTGGACGTTCCCATTATCGCGTCGCACGTCCCCGCGTACGCGCACCCGGGCGACGCCGGAGCCGACCTCGTGTCGACGGAGGCCCTGACCCTCGCGCCCGGGGAACGCGCGCTCGTCGGCACGGGCGTCAGCATCGCTCTGCCGGACGGCTACGTCGCGTTCGTCGTCCCGCGCAGCGGTCTGGCCGCGAAGCACGGGATCACCATCGTCAATGCCCCGGGGACGGTCGATGCCGGCTACCGGGGCGAGATCAAGGTGTCGCTGCTGAACACCGATGCCACGCACGGCTACGACGTCGCCGTGGGCGACCGGATCGCCCAGCTCATCGTCATGCCGGTGTCGCGCGCACGTTTCATCCCGGTGGACGAGCTGCCGGCATCCGCCCGCGGCGAGGGCGGCTTCGGCTCTACCGGATATCAGACAGGAGAACGCGCATGAGCGACGAGAACCCGGACAAGGCCGCGCCCGAGGACCGCGCGACCGCTGGTCCGTTCGACGACGCGGAGGCGAACCCCGTCCGCCCCTACATCGACCTCGGCGGCATCAAGGTGCTGCCCCGCGAAGGCCTGAACCTGCGTCTCGAAGTCGAGGAGCAGACCAAGCGCATCGTCGCGGTCGGTCTGGACTACGCCGGGTCGACCCTCCAGGTGCAGCCGTTCGCCGCCCCGCGGTCGAGCGGGCTGTGGGACGAGACGCGCGACCAGATCCGTCAGCAGATCCGCCAGCAGGGCGGGCGCGTCGAAGAGCGGGAGGGGCCGCTCGGCCCCGAGCTGCTCGCGGAGGTCCCTGTCGCGGCGGGCCCCGACGCGGCCCCGGGCAAGCGCCTGGCGCGCTTCGTCGGCGTCGACGGGCCGCGCTGGTTCCTGCGCGGCGTGATCGGCGGTGCAGCGACGAGCGATGTGGATGCCGCGGCGCAGGTCGAGGATCTCTTCCGCTCCCTCGTCGTGGTCCGCGGCGGCACGCCCATGCCTCCTCGTGACCTCATCCCTCTGAAGATGCCCGCGGCACCCGGCACGGCATGAGCTCGTCCGACGAGAAGCCGGACGGTCGCGACGCGGGAGATGCGCCCCAGCCGACGGCGTCCGAGATCTTCGGGCAGGCTCTCGGCGGAGCGGCGCGCCGCGCCGGAATGGACCCCGCGAAGGAAGCCCACACCGGTCACGTCGTCTGGGCCGCGATGGGCGGCTGGCGCGGCATCCTCGAATCGGTCCTGCCGGGCCTCGCGTTCGTCCTCCTGTTCACCCTGACGCGCGACCTCGCGCCGTCTCTGGTCGTCTCGGTGGGGATCGCAGTGATCTTCACGATCGTGCGGCTGGTGCAGCGTTCGCCGATCGGGGCGGCGCTCGGCGGCCTCATCGCGGCAGGAGTGGCTGCGGCCCTCGCGCTGTGGACCGGGCGCGCGCAGGACAACTTCGTCCCGGGGCTCATCACGAACGCGGCCTACGGGACGGCGTTCCTCGTGTCGGCGCTCGTCGGCTGGTCGCTCATCGGCCTGGCGGTCGGCTTCCTGATGAACGAGGGGACGGCCTGGCGCGCGGACTCCCGCAAGCGCCGCGTCTTCTTCTGGCTCGCGATCGCGTGGGCGACGCTGTTCTTCGTTCGCCTCGCCGTCCAGCTGCCGCTGTACCTCGCCGGCACCGACGAGGCGACGACCATGCTGGGCACCCTCAAGCTCGTCATGGGTCTGCCGCTGTTCGCTCCGCTCATCGCCGTGACCTGGCTCGCGGTCCGGGCCGTCTACCCCGCCTCGTCGAAGCAGGAGGACGCGCCCCAGGCATGATAGATTTATCTTGATATCAAGATAAATTCTTCCCGCCGTGGGGCGCGAGTCGGTAAGGCTCCCCTCACTAGCCGCACGCGACGCGGCCGGGGAAGATGGAGAGACAGGCCGCGGATCGCACGCGACCGCCTGCGCCCCGACGAAGGAGAGCAACATGTCCACTGTTGACAGCTTCGGTGCCAAGAGCACCCTCACGGTCGGCGGAACCGACTACGAGATCTACCGGATCGACACCGTCGCGGGCTACGAGAAGCTCCCGTTCAGCCTCAAGGTGCTGCTCGAGAACCTCCTGCGCACCGAGGACGGCGCGAACGTCACGAAGTCCCAGATCGAGGCTCTCGGCAGCTGGGATGCCGATGCGGAGCCCGACACGGAGATCCAGTTCACCCCGGCGCGCGTCGTGATGCAGGACTTCACCGGCGTCCCCTGCATCGTCGACCTCGCCACGATGCGCGAGGCCGTCACCGCGCTCGGCGGCGACCCCGACAAGATCAACCCGCTCTCGCCCGCCGAGATGGTTATCGACCACTCGGTCATCGCAGACCTCTTCGGCTCGGAGAACGCCCTCGAGCGCAACGTCGAGATCGAGTACGAGCGCAATGGCGAGCGCTACCAGTTCCTCCGCTGGGGCCAGACCGCCTTCCAGGACTTCAAGGTCGTGCCCCCGGGCACCGGCATCGTCCACCAGGTCAACATCGAGCACCTGGCCAAGGTCATCTACGACCGCACGGGACGTGACGGCGTCCTGCGCGCGTACCCCGACACCTGTGTCGGCACCGACTCGCACACCACCATGGTCAACGGCCTGGGCGTGCTCGGCTGGGGCGTCGGCGGCATCGAGGCCGAGGCCGCGATGCTCGGCCAGCCTGTCTCGATGCTCATCCCGCGCGTCGTCGGCTTCAAGCTGACCGGTGCGATCCCCGCCGGCGTCACCGCGACCGACGTCGTGCTGACGATCACCGACATGCTGCGCAAGCACGGCGTGGTCGGGAAGTTCGTGGAGTTCTACGGCAAGGGCGTGGCATCCGTTCCCCTGGCCAACCGCGCCACGATCGGCAACATGAGCCCCGAGTTCGGCTCGACCGCCGCGATGTTCCCGATCGACGACGTCACCCTCGACTACCTGCGGCTGACCGGTCGCGACGAGCAGACCGTCGCGCTCGTCGAGGCGTACGCCAAGGAGCAGAAGCTCTGGCACGACGCCGATGTCGAGCCCGTGTTCAGCGAGTACATGGAACTCGACCTCAGCACTGTCGTGCCGTCGATCTCCGGCCCCAAGCGCCCGCAGGACCGCATCCTGCTCAGCGAGGCGAAGGAGCAGTTCGAGAAGGACATCCTCAACTACGCGTCGCCGTCGATCTCGAACGACGTCGTCGATCTCGAGTCGAAGCACTCCTTCCCCGCGTCCGACCCGGGTGGCGCGCCCGGCGACGAAGAGCCCGAGACCCGCGAGGTGCACATCTCCAGCGGTGCGCCGGCTTCGGCGTCCAACCCCGTTCCGGTGACCTCGCCCGAGGGTGACTCGTACCTGCTCGACAACGGCGCCGTGACGCTCGCCGCGATCACCTCGTGCACGAACACGTCGAACCCGTCGGTCATGATCGCTGCGGGCCTCCTGGCGCGCAAGGCGCGCGACAAGGGCCTGAAGCAGAAGCCGTGGGTCAAGACGACGCTCGGCCCGGGTTCCAAGGTCGTCACCGACTACTACGAGAAGTCCGGCCTCGACAAGGACCTCGAGGGCCTCGGCTTCTACACGGTCGGCTACGGCTGCACGATCTGCATCGGCAACTCGGGACCGCTCATCGAAGAGGTCTCCGCCGCGGTCAACGAGCACGACCTCGCTGTGACGGCCGTCCTCTCCGGCAACCGCAACTTCGAGGGTCGCATCAGCCCCGACGTGAAGATGAACTACCTGGCATCCCCGCCGCTCGTCGTCGCCTACGCCCTCGCCGGGTCGATGAACTTCGACTTCGAGACCGACCCGCTCGGCAAGGACCAGGACGGCAACGACGTCTTCCTCAAGGACATCTGGCCCGCGCCGGACGAGGTGCAGGACATCATCGACACCTCGATCTCGCGCGAGCAGTTCATCACCCAGTACGCGACAGTCTTCGACGGCGACGAGCGCTGGAAGAGCCTGCCGACGCCCGAGGGCCCGATCTTCGAATGGGATGCCGACTCCACCTACGTGCGTAAGGCGCCCTACTTCGAGGGCATGTCGATGGAGCTGACCCCGGTCAGCGACATCTCGGGCGCGCGCGTCATGGCGACCCTGGGCGACTCGGTCACCACCGACCACATCTCGCCCGCGGGCAACATCAAGGCCGGCACCCCGGCCGCGCAGTACCTCACCGAGCACGGCGTCGCGCAGAAGGACTTCAACTCCTACGGCTCGCGTCGCGGCAACCACGAGATCATGATCCGCGGCACGTTCGCGAACATCCGCCTGAAGAACGAGCTCGTCGCGGCGGTCAACGACGGACAGGTGGTCGAGGGCGGGTACACCCGCGACTTCACGCAGCCGGGCGGTCCGCAGTCGTACATCTACGACGCGAGCCAGAACTACCAGGAGCATGGCACCCCGCTCGTCGTGTTCGGCGGCAAGGAGTACGGCTCCGGCTCTTCGCGCGACTGGGCGGCCAAGGGCACCTCGCTCCTGGGCGTCAAGGCGGTCATCACCGAGAGCTTCGAGCGCATCCACCGCTCGAACCTCATCGGCATGGGCGTCGTCCCGCTGCAGTTCCCGGACGGCCAGTCGTGGAAGACGCTGGGTCTCGACGGCACCGAGATCGTCTCGATCACGGGCCTCGAGCAGCTCAACGAGGGCACCACGCCGAAGACCGTCACAGTCACCGCCGCCCCGAGCGAGTTCTCGCCCGAGGGCAAGGAGACGGTCGTCTTCGAGGCGAAGGTCCGGATCGACACACCCGGTGAGGCCGACTACTACCGCAACGGCGGCATCCTGCAGTACGTGCTGCGCTCGCTCGTCTGAGCCCGGCACCCCACCAGCGCCCGCTCCGGATCACCGGAACGGGCGCTGGTGCGTTCCGCCCGTCCTCTGCCCTGCCCGCCCGCCCGCCCGCCTCGCCGAGCGTCCAGGACACGCGGACGCGGGGCACCCGCGCTCCGCGTGTCCTGGACACTCGGCACGCACCGCGAGGGTCATGACATCCTCGGAGCGCCGCGTCAAGGCCACCGTCCGCTCCCAGCCGACCGGAGGGGGGAGACGTAGACTCAGGGGATGAGTCTGCTCGCATCGATCACGGGTCCGCGCGATCTGGACGGCTTGTCATCGGAACAGCTCGAACAGCTCGCGCAGGAGGTCCGTGACTTCCTGGTGGAGAACGTCTCGCGCACCGGTGGCCACCTGGGGCCGAACCTCGGCGTCGTCGAACTCACGATCGCCCTGCACCGCGTCTTCGACTCGCCGAACGACCCCTTCGTGTTCGACACCGGACACCAGTCTTACGTCCACAAGCTCCTCACCGGACGTCAGGACTTCAGCGCCCTGCGCTCGCGCGGCGGCCTCGCCGGCTACCCCCAGCGATCCGAGAGCCCGCACGACGTCGTCGAATCGTCGCACGCGTCGAGCTCGCTGAGCTGGGCCGACGGGATCTCCCGAGCACTGACCCGCACCGGCCGAAAGGACCGGCACGTCGTCGCCGTCGTAGGCGACGGCTCGCTCACGGGCGGGATGACGTGGGAGGCGCTCAACAACATCTCCGACGACAACGAGCGCAACCTGGTGATCGTCGTCAACGACAACGGCCGCTCGTACGCGCCGACGATCGGCGGGATGGCGCGCTACCTCAACCGCGTGCGGACCACGGAGAGCTACGAGAACCTCCGCCGCGGCTCGGACTCCTTCTTCCGGCGGCTCGGACCGGCCGGCCGCGCGCTCTACCGCGGCGTTCGCGGCGGCACCCACGGTTTCCTCTCCCGCTTCAGCAACAACGAGGCGCTCTACTCCAACCTCGACATCAAGTACCTCGGGCCGATCGACGGGCACGATCTCAACGCCCTCGATGAGACGCTCCGTCTGGCCAAGGCGTACGGGGCTCCCGTGATCGTGCACGTGATCACCGAGAAGGGCCGCGGCTACGAGCCCGCGCGCAACGACGAAGCCGACCAGTTCCATGCGGTCGGCAAGATCGACCCGGCGACCGGTGAACCGCTGGGGGCTTCCGATGCGGTCGCGTGGTCGGACGTCTTCTCCGAAGCGCTGGTCGCAGCGGGCGAGCGCCGCGAGGACATCATCGCGATCACCGCGGCGATGCTCCGACCCACGGGGCTCCAGCCGTTCGCGCAGCGCTTCCCGGATCGGGTCTACGACGTGGGCATCGCCGAGCAGCACGCCGTCGCTTCCGCGGCCGGACTCGCCTTCGGGGGGCTGCACCCCGTCGTCGCGATCTACGCCACGTTCATGAACCGCGCGTTCGACCAGGTGATGATGGACGTCGCGCTGCACAAGGCCGGCGTCACCTTCGTCCTCGACCGCTCCGGAGTGACCGGACCGGACGGCCCCAGCCACCACGGCGTGTGGGACCTCGCCATGCTCCAGCTCGTGCCGGGCATCCGCATCGCCGCGCCGCGCGACGCGGAGCGGTTGCGCGAGGAGTTCGACGAGGCGATCGCCGTCGAGGACGCCCCCACGGTCGTCCGCTTCCCCAAAGGCGCGGTCGGCAGGGAGCTCCCTGCGCTGGAGCGTCGTGACGATGGGACCGATGTGCTGTGGCGGCACGGCGACGACGACGTGCTGCTGATCGGGATCGGGCCGATGGCGCACCTCGCGATCGATGTCGCCGGGCGTCTGCGCGCACAGGGCATCGGAGCGACCGTGATCGATCCGCGCTGGGTCGTTCCCGTGCAGCCGAGCGTCGTCGAACTCGCGGCATCCCACCGGCTCGTGATCACCATCGAGGACGGTATCCGCGTCGGCGGCATCGGCACCCGCGTGCGGCAGGTGCTGCGCGAAGCCGGCGTCGACACGGCGGTGGACGAACTCGGCCTGCCGGACGCCTTCATCGACCACGCCACGCGCGAGCAGATCCTCGAGGATGCCGGGCTGACGGCCGCCAAGATCGCCCACGACGTCGTGGCTCAGGTGCTCGGGACGCGCATCCCTGTCGCCCGTCCGAGTGCCGACACCGGCGCAATCTGGACGGTCGGCGATTCGCAGGCGCAGGCGCAGGACAGCGAGCCGCACGAGCGGTGACGGGCGGCGCCCCCCGAAGGCGGCGGCCCGGCGACCGGATCACCACCGGTCGATGACATCCTCCTCGACCGGCCCATCGACCGAGCGTCGCACTCCCCGTCGAACCTTCGTCGGCAGGAGGTGATGGGCAGCGCGGCGCCAGCCGAGAACGACGGCGAGGGCTCCGGTCCCGACGTTGACGGCAAGGAGGACCGTGCGCATGCCCCCGAAGCCTGTGGATGCCATGGCCGAGTCCGCTGCGAGGGTGGTGACCGCCCCGACGAGCGCACCGAAGAGAGCGAACGACCAGATGTGCGGAGTGGCGCGCGGCTGATTCCTCAGCAGCCACCCGAGAACGTACGCGGGGACCGCGAACACCACCAGCGCCGCGGCGGACCACGGCACCGACCACAGCGGCGCGTAGAAGAACCCGTAGAGCGGGAAGATCACCCCGAAGCACAGTGTCGACAGGCCGAGGTAGATCCCCCAGGCGCTCAACGCGCCGCGGACGAACTCCCTGATCGTGAAGGCCATCGGCCCGGTCATCGCGCTCCTCCCGGTCGTCGCGTTCACCGCCCGACCTCGGCGACGAGCTCGAGCACCTCGCGGACGAGCCCTCGCGCGATCGGCAGCCGCACCAGCGGCAGCGCGGCGCGGAGGAGGCGGAGGCCCCGGTCCAGCAGGCGCCGCGTCCGCTCCTGGCCGGGGGAGCGGTCGTACACCCAGAAGAGGGCGAGCAGAAGGTGCGAGAGGAAGAGCGCCGCCGGCAGCGCACGGGCGAGATCGCTCGGGAGCCCGCTCCTGCGCGCCCCGCTCACCGCATCGCGGAACAGGCCCTCCGTGATGTCGCGGGAGGCGGTCGAGGCCGGGGAGAGGGGATTGATCTCGGACCGCGGCGACATCGCCGCCGACAGGAACTCCGCCGCGTGCGGGTGATACGGCGTCAGCCGGTCGAGGCCGGTCCGGTACACGATGGCGATGCGCTCGATGAGGTCCGTCTCGCCCGCGAGGGCGGGGGCGGCGGCGGCGCGATGACGCTCCTGCACGTCGAGGTAGAGCTCTTGGACGAGATCGTTCTTCGTCGCGAAGTGGTAGTAGGCGTTGCCCACCGACACACCCGCCTCCTGGGCGATCAGGCGCATGGTCGTCGCGTCGTATCCGCGTTCGCGGAACGACGTGAGGGCGATCTCACGAAGTGCGGCCCGCGTCCGGTCGCTCTTGCTCTGCGCGGCATCCGTAGGAGAACTGAACATGTTCAGAACCTATCATCGCCGCCGCCGTGAAACCATGGGGGATGACTTCTGCGAACCTCACCCGCGACGAGACGGCCGCGCGCGCCTCCGTCATCCGCCTCGAGACCGTCGCCGTCGAGATCGATCTGCGCGGCGCGCGCGAGGACATCGTCGCCACTTTCGCCACGGCATCCACCCTCACCTTCGCCGCCGACACCGACGTCACGTGGATCGACTTCATCGGTGCGTCCGTCGACGAGGTCGTCGTCAACGGCGCCGTGCGGGACATCGACTGGGACGGCGCGCGGGTGCGGGTTGCCGGCCTCGGCGCGCACAACGTCGTGACCGTGCGCGGCCAGGCGCGCTACAGCACCTCCGGAGAGGGTCTGCACCGCTTCCGCGATCCGGTCGACGACGAGGTCTACCTCTACACCCAGTACGAACCCGCCGACTGCCGCCGCGTCTATCCCTGCTTCGAGCAGCCCGACCTCAAGGCACGGTGGTCGTTCACCGTGGCTGCGCCCGAGGCATGGGAGGTGCTCTCGAACGGCGCCGAGACCGCGCGCGAGCGGGTCGAGGGCGGGGTGCGCGTCTCCTTCGCCGAGACGCTGCCGCTGTCGAGCTACATCACCGCAGTGGCGGCGGGCCCCTACCACCGCGTCGCGGGGACGTGGCAGGGGGAGGCCGGAGCGGTCGCGCTCGGCGTGCTGTGCCGCCGTTCGCTCGCGCCCTATCTGGTCGACAGCGGCGACGCCGAGGAGATCCTCGAGATCACCCGGCGCGGGCTGACCTTCTTCGGGGACGCCTTCGGCATCGAGTATCCGTGGGGGAAGTACGACCAGATCTTCGTCCCCGAGTACAACCTCGGCGCCATGGAGAATCCGGGGCTCGTGACCTTCACCGAGGCCTACGTGTTCCGCGGAGCATCCACGGCCGCCCAGCACGAGGGTCGCGCGAACACGATCCTCCACGAGATGGCTCACATGTGGTTCGGCGACCTCACGACGATGCGCTGGTGGGACGACCTCTGGCTGAAGGAGTCGTTCGCCGACTTCATGGGCGCCCACGCGGCGGTCGCTGCGGGCGGGTTCCCCGACGCCTGGGTCACCTTCGCGAGTCGCCGCAAGGGCTGGGCGTACGCGCAGGACCAGCTGCCGACGACGCATCCGATCGTCGCCGACATCCCGGACCTCGAGGCGGCGAAGCTGAACTTCGACGGCATCACCTACGCGAAGGGCGCGTCCGTTCTCAAGCAGCTCGTCGCCTTCGTCGGCGAGGATGCCTTCTTCGCCGGCGCACGCCGCTACTTCGCTGAGCACGCCTACGCCAACACCACGCTGCCGGATCTTCTCGACGCGCTCGTGGCGGAATCGGGCCGTGACCTTCGAGCGTGGAGCGCGGCCTGGCTGGAGACGTCGGGGATCTCCCGCGTCGAGGTGCGGCGGGAGGCAGACGGATCCCTCCTCCTCGTGCAGTCGCCTCCCCGCCCGCACCGGGTCACGATCGGCGGCTACGACCGTGTCGGCGATCGGCTCGTTCCGCGGAGACCCGTCGAGGTGGACATCTCGGCGCCTCGTACGGTGGTCCCCGGTGTCTCGATCCCGGGCGACACGGCGGCGGACGCCGCGCTGATCGTCCCGAACGTCGACGACCGCACCTACGCGAAGGTGCGGCTCGACGAGCGGTCGACGGATGCCGCGGCGTTCGGCCTCTCGACGATCGAGGACGCCCTCGCTCGGGCGGTGATCTGGGCGGCGCTCTGGGATGCCACGCGCGACGGCGAACTGCCCGTCGCGCGCTACCTCGAGGTCGTCGCGCGGCATGCGCCCGCCGAGACGAACGCGGCCCTTCTGGCCGACGCGCTCGCGCACGCGGACCACGCCGTCGGCCACTATACGGACGGTGACGCACACGCCCGGTTCGCCTCGAGCTGGCTGGACACCTGCTGGCACTCCCTCGGGGCGGCGGAGCCGGGGTCCGACGCCCAGCTGGCGTGGGCGCGGGCGGTGGGGGTCGCAGCCCGACGCTCCGACGCGCGGGCGAGCGAGATCGCCGCGATCCTCGGGGGAGCGACGCCGCCCCCCATCGGACTGCCCCTCGATCCCGAGTTGCGCTGGTCCTGGCTCACGGCGCTCACCGCCACCGGCTACGCGACGGTCGCCGATGCCGACGCGCAACTCGCCGCCGACCCCTCATCCCAGGGCCTGGTCGCCTACCGCACGGTCCTCGCCGCGCGGCCCGACGCCGCCGTGCGCGCGGCGGCCTGGCACGATGCCTGGGAGGACGAGACGCTCACGAACGAGCACCTGTCCGCGACCATCGCGGGTGTGCGGGCGGGGGAGAGCCGCCGCTTCCTCGCGCCCTTCGACGCCGAGTACTTCGCGCGCATCCTGCCGACGTGGCGGACGCGGAGCATCGAGCTCGCACGTCGTCTCGTGACCGGGCTGTTCCCGGCATCCGACGCGCTGGACGCCGCCGACACCTGGCTGGAGGGCAATGAGGACGCTCCGGGCGCCCTGCGCCGGCTGGTCATCGAGCAGCGCGACGGCCTCGCCCGCGACCTTCGGGTGCGCGCGGCGCAGCCCGCGGACTGAGGATGCCGGCGTTCAGCTCGCCTCGGTGAGCTTCGCCTGCCACCACGCGGGCACCGCCGCCCGGGGGAACCACTCCAGCTCCTTCGACCAGTCGATGGCCGCAGCCTTGTCGACGCCCTTCGGCTCGTCATCCGCGTCGAACCGCACCGTCTCGACGCGGGCGGGTGGCCCGGAGAACAGCGCGCCGACCCACAACCACGTCCCCCGCTCGGCCGTCCACTCGACCTTCTTGAGTTCACGCAGGACATCGATGATCTTCTGGTCCGGGCTCATCGGCACCTTCTCCCCGGAACTCAGGGTGGCCTCGAGGCCCCCCGTGATCACCTTCCCAACGATCGATACGGAGATCTCGAGCCGCTGCCACCCGTGCGGCGCCCGCTCGGCGCTCGGGCGCCTGGGCGACCTGATCGAGCGTCGTGGTGTCGGAGGCGGCCATGGCAGCCTTCCGGGCTCTCGTATCGTCCTGCCGCCCGGCCGTCCGCTCAGACTGCGAAGCAGGCGATCGCCGCGCGAGGGGGTGCACCGAGCCGCGGGCAGGGCTTGCAGGGCGGTTCGGGTGGTGCGGGTGGTTATGACGCCGCACGGACGCGCGACACCGCGGCGCCCCAGTCCGCAGGCAGCGCGGTCAACTCGTCGCCCGCCGTCGAGCGCCCCGCGATCGCGTCTGCGAGCAGGTAGCCGTCGGTCAACGCGTCGCCGGTGATCACGACCGACAGCAGTTCGATGCCGCACGCTTCTCGCACGCGGTCGGCGCAGGCGGTGAGCACGGCTTCCGACAGTTCGGCGTTCCGCGGAAGGTCCGGCCGGTCGTAGGAGGCGACCAGATCGCGCAGTGCTGCTCCCACGATGTTCCCCGTGCGCTCCGTCACGTGGACGACCTCGAGCTCGAAGACGCGCAAGTCCGATCCGGTGACGACGGGCCGCCAATCGAAGGAGGCGTGCACGAGGTGCTGCCGCGCGCCGCCGGAGGTCAGTTGGCGCGCCGGGAGATCGGTCGAGCGCACGCGCGTGTCCACGCGGCGATACCAGGCGAGGATCGGGAACACCGGGTGCGACCCGGGGCGGAGCACCACGACGTCGCCGGCCTCGTGATCGCCCCGGGCGCGGCGGCGGATGATCGGGCGCCCGTTCCGCGTGCGGATCGCGGCTTCGCCCTCGTCGATCGTGACCACCAGCAGTTTGAACAGCGCCGGCACCACCAGCAGCACCGTGAGTACGGCGCCGCCGGTCTTGATGAGGGAGTTCATCCCGCCGGACCCGAACAGTGAGGTGATGGTCTCGATCACACGCCCAGGATGCCGTGCGGATCCCGCCCCGAGCCTGCGGAATGCCTTTCTCGTCGAGGAGTTTCGACGATGGACACCCGGCGTTCCTTCCCCGGCTACTCACGTAGCGACAGAGCTCCGCCGCTCGTGTTCGTCCGTGCGCTGAGTGGCGTGGGGAACGCATCGATCCCGGAGTGGATCACGGCAGTCGTCGCGGTGGTCGCTCGGGTAGCCGCGGTCCGGGCGGGGCCGCGAGGTGCGCGTCTCACATCGACCAACCGCACGACGCCGCCCTCAGACTGACACCGGGGGCCATCGCGGGAAGGGCGAAGCCTCCTCCCGACCCTGCGCATCGAGCATTCCCACTGACGTCATGCGGTGTTCTCCGGCCGCACCAGATCCGGAAGTCGACAACAGAATCGGATGCCGCAGCCCGCAGCATCCGATTCTGTTGTCGTCATCCGATCCTGCGAATCGGCAGGCGTCGGCTCAGGCGCCGATCCCGCGAATCGGCGGGTGGTGGAAGGTGTCGCCGAAGGTG
The DNA here is from genome assembly GCF_018717645.1 of Microbacterium flavum. Taxonomy (GTDB): domain Bacteria; phylum Actinomycetota; class Actinomycetes; order Actinomycetales; family Microbacteriaceae; genus Microbacterium; species Microbacterium flavum. The sequence continues at coordinate 38,321 of NZ_JAFLHG010000015.1, read as the reverse complement.
CGCTCGGATGCGCCCTCCCGGTCGAGGTACGGCGAGGCGCCGCCGTCGATGAACGGCCAACCGGCGCCGAGGATGAGGCACAGATCGATGTCCTCGACCTCGGGCACGACGCCCTCGTCGAGCATCAGCTTGATCTCCGTCGCCAGACCGTCCTGCACGCGCCGGAGAATGGTGTCGGCGGATGACGGAGATGAGCCGACCCCCGCGAGCGCCTTCTGCGCGGCCTTCGTGAAGCCCGTGACGCGACCGCCCTTGTCCTTCTCGACGACGTCCGGGAGCTCCGCGAGCGCATGGAAGTTCTCGTTGGCGTAGAACCGGTCGGGGAACGCGTGCACCATCGTGTCCTGCACGTGCGCGGCGACCTTCCACCCGACCAGGTCGATCAGCTGGAACGGGCCCATCGGCAGCCCCAGCGGTGCGAACGCCTTCTCGACGTCGGCGACGGGGGTGCCCTCGTAGACGGCGCGGGCGGCTTCGCCCATGACCTTCGCGAGGAGGCGATTGACGACGAACCCCGGCGCGTCGGCGGTGAGCACGGCGTTCTTGCCCAGCCCCTTGGCGACGACGAACGCGGTCGAGAGGGCCGAGTCGGTCGTGGCATCCGTCTTCACGATCTCGATCAGCGGCATGACCGCGACCGGGTTGAAGAAGTGGAAGCCGACGAGGCGCTCGGGGTGCGCGAGCTTCGACCCGATCTCCTCCACTGACAGGGACGACGTGTTGGTGGCGAGGATGGCATCCTCGGCGACGATCTTCTCGATCTCGCCGAAGACCTGCTGCTTGACGCCGACCTCTTCGAAGACCGCCTCGATCACGAAGTCGCAGTCGGCGTACAGGCTCTTGTCGGTCGTTCCCGTCACGAGAGCGCGCAGCTGGTTGGCCGTATCGGCGTCGAGGCGCCCCTTGGCCTCGAGCTTCCCGATCTCGTCGTGGATGTAGGCGACGCCCTTGTCGACGCGTGCCTGGTCGAGGTCGGTGATGAGCACCGGGACCCGCAGCCGCCGCACGAACAGCAGTGCGAACTGGCTCGCCATGAGGCCGGCGCCGATGATCCCGACTTTCGTGACCTTCTTCGCCAGCGCCTTGTCAGGGGCACCGACGGGGCGCTTCGCGCGCTTCTGCACGAGGTCGAACGCATACATGGATGCCGCGAACTGGTCGCCCGTGACGAGATCGGCCAGCGCGTCGTCCTCGCGCGCGAAGCCCTCGGCCTTCGTGCCCGAGCGCGCCTTCTCGAGGAGGTCGAGAGCGACGTACGGAGAGCGCGGCACGGTGCCGATCTTCGACTCGAGCATCCCGCGCGCCATCTTGATCGCGACCGGCCATTTGACGGCGCGCTCGATCTTGCCGGGCTGGTTCTTCCGCTCGACCTTGGTGGTGCCGGTCAGCACGCCGTCGGCCCACGCGAGCGAGCTCTCGAGGAACGTCGATGCCGGGAAGATCGCGTCCATGATGCCGAGGTCGAACGCCTGCTGCGGCTTGAGCATCCGGTTCTGCTTGAGCGGGTTCGAGATGACGACCTCGAGCGCGTTCTCGATGCCGATGAGGTTCGGCAGCAGGTACGCGCCGCCCCAGCCGGGGATGATCCCGAGGAAGACCTCGGGCAGGGCGATGGCCGCGGCCGAGGCATCCACCGTGCGGTAGTGCGAGTTGAGCGCGATCTCCAGTCCACCGCCCAGAGCGAGGCCGTTGACGAACGCGAAGGTCGGCACGCCGAGCGTCTCGAGCTTGCCGAACACCTTGTGGCCCAGCTGCGCGACGAGCTTCGCGTTCGCCTTCGAACCGACCTTGGTGATGTCGGAGAGATCCGCGCCGGCGGCGAGGATGTACTGCTTGCCGGTGACGCCCACCGCGTCGATCTCGCCGGCGGCGCCCCGCGCGGAGAGGGCGTCGAGCGTCTCGCCGAGCGCTGTCATGGTCGCGGGCCCCAGCGTGTTCGGCCGGGTGTGATCGCGACCGTTGTCGAGCGTGATGAGCGCCAGCACCTTGCCGGAGGCGAGGCGGATGTCGCGCACCCGCGAGTGGGTGACGACCTCGCCGTCGGTGAGCGCGGTGAGCGGGGAGAAGTCGATCTCGTCGTAGTTCGTCATGACGGTCAGCGCTTCTTTCCGTTGTAGTGGGGGTTCTCCCAGATGACCGAGCCGCCCTGCCCGAGGCCCACGCACATGGCGGTGAGGCCGTAGCGGACGTCGGGACGCTCGGCGAACTGCGCCGCGAGCTGGATCATGAGGCGCACGCCGGAGGCCGCGAGCGGATGCCCGAGCGCGATCGCCCCGCCCCACTGGTTGACGCGGGGGTCGTCGTCGGCGATGCCGAAGTGGTCGAGGAGCGAGATGACCTGGACGGCGAACGCCTCATTCAGCTCGAACAGGCCGATGTCGGAGATCGACAGCCCGGCCTTCTTGAGCGCCTTCTCCGTCGAAGGGATGGGACCGATGCCCATGATCTCGGGCTGGACGCCCGCGAATGCGAAGGAGACCATCCGCATCTTCGGCTTCAGGCCCAGCTCCTTGACGGCGCCGCCGCCGGCCAGCAGCGACATGGTCGCGCCATCCGTCAGGGGCGACGAGGTGCCGGCCGTCACGCGTCCATGCGGGCGGAACGGGGTCTTCAGCGCGGCGAGGTCTTCCATGGTGGTCTGCGGGCGGCGCCCCTCATCCTCGGTCGCGAGGCCCCAGCTGCCCTCGGCATCCTTGATCGCGACGGAGACGAGGTCGGGCTGGAACTTGCCCGCCTCGTAGGCAGCCTGCGCCTTGTGCTGGCTCAGCATGCCGAAGCGGTCGGAGCGCTCCTTGGTCAACTGCGGGAAGCGGTCGAAGATGCGCTCGGCGGTCACCCCCATGTTGAGGGCGCCGGGATCGACCATCTTCTCCGCGACGAAGCGCGGGTTCGGGTCGGTGTTGCCGCCGATGGGGTAGTGCCCCATGTGCTCGACGCCGCCGGCGAGGGCGACGTCGTACATGCCCGAGCCGATCGAGGCGCCCATCATGGCGACGCTCGTCATGGCGCCGGCGCACATCCGGTCGATCGCGAAGCCGGGGACGGTCTGCGGGAGGCCGGCGAGGATCGCGACGGAGCGACCGAGGGTCAGGCCCTGCTCGCCGGTCTGGCTCGTCGCGGCGATCGCCACGTCGTCGACGCGGGCCGCCGGGACGGCGCCGTTGCGCTCCATGAGGCCGATGGTCGCCTTGACGGCGAGGTCATCGGCGCGGGTGTTCCAGTACATGCCCTTCTCGCCGGCGCGCCCGAACGGGGTCCGCACGCCGTCGACGAAGAAGACGTCAGAGATCTCGGCCACACTGCCTCCAAGCTAAGTGAGATTGAGTACAGCCTAACGTGACACTCAGTCTCGCGAAATCGATTGGTTCGATTCTACGAGACAGCGGAGGAGGCGTCGTCGGTCGGCTGAACGGACTCGACAAAGGCCGCGGCGATGATCGGAGCGGTCGCCGCCACCTGCCACGGGCGTGCGCCGTGCTCGGCGAGCGCGACGCCGATGGCATCCTCGCCGCCGTCGGCGGGAGGCGCCCAGGCGATGCGCCGGAGGGTCTCGGGCGTGAGGAGGTTCTCGACCGGCATCCCGAGATCCGCCGCCAGCTGCTCGATGCGGGGCTTTGCCACCTTGAGGCGCGCATCCGCTTCGGGATTGCGATCCGGCCAGGCGCGCACGGGGGGCAGGCCCTCGCCCGGCACACGCTCCAGCGGAAGGACCGGCTCAGCGCGACCCGCCTCGATGGCGGCCCACCACCGGTCCAGTTGGGCGCGGCTCGCGCGGCCGGTGAAATCCCGCACGCGGGACAGATCCTGCTTGCTCTTCGGATCGGCGACGACGGCGGCGATGATCGAGCGGTCGGGGACGAGCCGCCCGGGGGCGGTGTCCTGCGCGCGGGCGAAGTCCTCGCGCGCCTGCCACAGGGCGCGCGCCACCGCGAGTGCCCGCCGGCCGCGCACGGTGTGCAGACCGCTGAGGCGGCGCCACGGCTCCTCGCGGGGTGGCTTGTCCGGACGGGTGCGCACCGCCTCGAACTCCTGGGCGGCGATCTCCGTCTTGTTCTGCGCCGTCAGTTCGTCCCGGAGCACCTCGTACACGTCGACGAGGTGGAGGACGTCGAGCTCGGCGTACTCGAGCCACGGCTGGGGCAGCGGACGGGTGGACCAGTCGGCGGCGGAGTGCGCCTTGGCCAGCGTGATCCCGAGGGTGTCCTCGACCACCGCGCCGAGGCCCACCCGTTCGTGGCCGAGCAGGCGCGCGGCGAGCTCGGTGTCGAAGATCGACGGCGGATCCAGGTGCAGCTCCCGCAAGGAGGGGAGATCCTGGCTGGCAGCGTGGAGGATCCACACCTCCTGGCCGATGGCATCCTGCAGAGCGGTCATGTCGCCGAGGGCGGGCGGGTCGAAGAGGAATGCGCCGGCACCCCGGCGGAACACCTGCACGAGGTAGGCGCGCTGCGAATACCGGAAACCGGACGCGCGCTCGACATCGACGGCGACCGGACCCTCACCCGCGGCGAGGGCGCGCACGGCGGCCTCCAACTCCGCGGGCTCGGAGATCACGTGATACTCAGGCACGCGGCATCCTGTGCGATCCGAACACGGCGATTCCCTCCGACCCCGGCGGAAGCCCCGCCAGCATGCAAACCAATTCGGCCCAGGCGTCGACGTGCGCGGTCGGGTCGCCGGTGGGCGACCATGACGCGCGCAACTCGATCTGAGCCCCGTCGCCCTCGTCCGCGAGGGTGCCGAAGCCCTTCGACAGAGTCTTGGTCGCGGTGCCGGATGCCGAGTGGAATCCCGCGCCGCGCGCCTCGAGAGCGTCGATGAGCCAGGACCAGGCTACGTCGGCCAGAAGCGGGTCGGTGCCGATTTCGGGTTCGAGGGGTGCCTGGGCGAAGCAGACGACGCGCCAGGGGCCGCCCCAGGCGTCCGGTTCGTCCGGATCGTGGAGCAGGATGAGACGCCCCGTGCCGTAGATCGAATCGACGCCTTCCTCATCGGGACGCACGTCACCCGCGATCGCGAACGCCTCGGGGGCGATGCTCTCGGGAGCGGGGATCTCGCGGACCGAGAAGTCGGCGCGGAAGGGCATCGCGCGCACCGCGTCGCGAACGACGTGGAGCGGCGTCTGCCCAGGCGTCGGACGGGGTTCATCCACGCAGTCAGACTAGAATGGGGAGACGATGAAGGCATCCAGGCGCGCCGTCGCCCACGACGCACGAGCCGGCCGAGCGGACACGCTCCGCACGGTGCTGGGAGCGACCGCGGTCGGTCTCGCATCCGCATTCCTCGCCGCCTCGGCGGCGTTCGCCTTCGTCGCCGTGCGCGTCGCGCGTCGTGTCGTCATGCCGGCAGCCCGCGCGGCGGACACCCGCATCCTCGATGTCGACGTGGCCGCGCAGACGATCACCCTGAAGCGCACGCCGGACACCGCCCTTCCCGGGCGTTACGGACTGTTCACGACCGGCGCCGCCGACTATCTCAAGGTCGGCTCGATCCTCTCCAGCGATGCCGCGACGGTGAAGCGCAAGCTCCTGACCGAGGTCGACGGCGACATGCACCTCGCCCCGGAGGCCGCGTTCAGCGGCTGGTACTTCCGCCAGCCGGAGGAGCTGCACCTCCCCTTCACGCACGAGTACGTCCCGACCGCGCTCGGCCCGTGCCCCGCATGGCTGTTCCCCGGCGGGGACGACGGGGAGACCGGGGAGAGCTGGGTCATCCAGATCCACGGGCGCGGAACGACTCGATCGGAGTGCCTCCGCGCCGTCCCCGTCTTCCACTCCTTGGGCATCACGTCGCTGGTGGTCTCGTATCGCAACGACGGGGACGCCCCCCGGACACGCAGCGGAACCTATGCGCTCGGAGCGACCGAATGGCGCGACGTCGACGCCGCGATCACCTGGGCGCTGCGCCGCGGCGCGCGCCGCATCATTCTGATGGGGTGGTCGATGGGCGGGGCGATCGCGCTGCAGGTCTCCCTCGGGTCGGCGCACCGGGAGTCCATCGTCGGGGTCATCCTCGACTCCCCGGTCGTCGACTGGCGCACCGTCCTCACCTATCAAGGGCACGAGCTCCGCATCCCGACGGCGGTGACAGGCCTCGCGATCGGGACCCTCGGCGCCGACTGGGCGGCGCCCGCGACCCGCGCGGAGGGCGGCATCCCGTTCGACCGCCTGGACATCGTCGCGCGAGCCGACGAGCTTCGCCACCCCGCCCTCATCCTGCACAGTGACGATGACGGCTTCGTGCCTTCGAGCGCGTCGCACGCCCTGGCCGACGCGCGTCCCGACCTCGTCGAGATGCAGACCTTCACCACGGCACGGCATACGAAGCTGTGGAATTACGACCAGCAGCGCTGGACCGATGCGATCGAGAGCTGGCTGCGCCGGCACGATCCGACCTTCGCCGAGGAGAGTGCGTCGTGACGTCGCCCGTGCATCTGATCGACCGATCTCCGCAGGTCTCCGGCGCCGAGATGGTCGCCGCGCTCGTCCCGCCGCCGCAGTTCGACGACGCGACCTTCGACACCTACCGCGCCGATCCGGCGTACCCGTCGCAGCAGGGGACGAAGGATCTGCTCACCGTCTTCAGCACGGGAGGGGCGCCCGCCGAGCGCGGCGGCTTGTTCCGCCGCGCGAAGAAGGCGCCGGAGATGAAGCCCGGTGTCTACTTGGACGGCGGCTTCGGCGTCGGCAAGACCCACCTGCTGGCATCCGTCTACCACGCCATGCCCGCCCGGCGGAAGTACTTCGGGTCCTTCATCGAGTACACGGCGCTCGTCGGAGCGCTCGGGTACCAGAAGACGGTGGAGCTGTTCCGGGGCGCCGACCTCCTGTGCATCGACGAGTTCGAGCTCGACGATCCGGGCGACACGATGGTCATGACGCGGCTGCTGGCCGAGCTCGTGCCGACGGGGACGAAGCTCGCCGCGACATCCAACACCCCGCCCGGCGCGCTGGGAGAGGGGCGCTTCGCCGCCCAGGACTTCCTCCGCGAGATCCACGCGATGGCGTCGAACTTCGAGACCCTCCGGATCGACGGCACCGACTACCGGCAGCGCGCGATCGACGGGCACGCGATCGCGCTCGACGACGCCGCGTACGCGCAGGCGCTGGCGGATGCCGGCGCCGCCGGGACGGTCTCGGACGACGATTTCGGGGCGCTCGTCTCCCACCTGGCCTCGGTGCACCCGTCGCGCTACATCCGGCTGATCGACGGGATCTCGGAGATCGGCCTGCGTGAGGTCGTCCAGCTCGAGGACCAGTCCGCGGCGCTCCGCTTCGTCGCCTTCGTCGACCGCGCGTACGACGCGCAGCTGCCCGTCCGGGCCACCGGTCGCCCCCTCGACGAGGTGTTCGCTCCGGAGATGCTGACCGGCGGCTACCGGAAGAAGTACCTCCGCGCCATTTCGCGGCTCAACGCGCTCACCCACTCGTGAGGAACGCCGGCTGACGCGGGGATTGCGACCCGTTCTCCGCCGCCGGAAACGTGATGTTCACACCCGGGGTGCTCTCGTAACCATTCGGAAACACGACCTGCACGCCGCAGGAAACGCCGCCTCGCCACACTGGGACTCGCCTCGACCCGGCGTCCCGAATCGCATCTGGGAGGGGCATCGAGTTAGACAACCCCGAGTGAGGATCTCATGGACAGCGGAAACCTCGCGTGGTCTGTCGCGGCGACAGCCCTCGTACTTTTCATGACGCCCGGCGTGGCGTTCTTCTACGGCGGGCTCGTCAAGGCCAAGAGCGTCGTCAGCATGATGATGCTGAGCTTCGGCGCGATGGGCCTGGTCGGCGTGCTCTGGATCCTGTACGGATTCAACATGTCGGCGATCGGTGACAGCCCCTCCTTCCTGGCGGGCAACCCCTTCTCCGACTTCGGCCTGGCGAACGCGAACAGCGACACCCTGGTCGGCGCGACGTACGGCGCGACCTTCGCGATCATCACGGTCGCGCTCATCTCCGGCGCGATCGCCGACCGGGCGAAGTTCGGCTCGTGGATGATCTTCGCCGGCATCTGGGCGACGGTCGTCTACTTCCCGGTCGCCGCATGGGTCTGGGGCGGCGGCTGGATCATGACGCTCGGCGAGTCCCTCGGATTCGACGGGATCGCCGTCATCGACTACGCCGGTGGTACCGCTGTGCACATCAACGCCGGTGCCGCAGCACTCGCCCTGGCACTGGTCCTCGGCAAGCGCGTCGGCTTCCAGAAGGGCATCCACAAGCCCCACAACGTGCCGCTGGTCATGCTCGGCGCCGCGATCCTCTGGTTCGGCTGGTTCGGCTTCAACGCGGGTGCCGAGGGCACCTTCGGGCTCCTGGGCACCGAGGACTCGCACGTCGGCCTCATCATCATCAACACGCTGGGCGCCACGGCCGCCGCGATCATCGGCTGGGTCCTCGTGGAGAAGCTCAAGGACGGCAAGTCGACCTCCGTCGGCGCCGCCTCCGGTGCGGTCGCCGGTCTCGTCGCGATCACGCCGTCCTGCGCCAACCTCGCACCCGGATGGGCGCTCCTCCTCGGCCTCATCGCCGGTGCCGTCTGCGCCCTGTCGATCGAGCTGAAGTGGAAGCTCGGCTACGACGACTCGCTCGACGTGGTCGGCGTCCACCTCGTCGGCGGTGTCATCGGAACGCTCTACCTGGGCTTCTTCGCCACCGACACCGGCCTGTTCCTCGGCGGTGGCCCGCAGCAGCTGGTCGTCCAGTTCATCGCGGCGTTCTCCGTGCTGGTCTTCTCCTTCGTGGTCGCCTACCTGCTCGGCCTCGCCATCGAGAAGACGATCGGGTTCCGTGTGAAGAACGAGGACGAGATCGCCGGCATCGACACGGTCGTGCACGGTGAAGAGGGTTACGCGCTCGTCGACTGACACGCATTCACGCTGAAGGGCGTCGGACTCCGGTCCGGCGCCCTTCTGCCTGTGATGAGGGAGGGTCCGAGCGGGCGCGCGGCATCGTTACTGTGGATGCCATGGCAGGCACCCAGGGCGGCATCCTCTCGGCACTTCTGAACGGCATCGTCTCCGCGTTCACGGGAGACCGCCGAAGAATCGGACACGCGTCGCCTGCGCGCCCGACGGCGCCCTCCGGGCGGACCGGGACATCCGCACCCGCGGCGGGTCAGCACGGCGCCACCGCGACGACGGAGATCGAACCGCCGCGGGGTTCGGGCCTTCGCATCACCTACGCGCCGGAGCGCGACGGCGACCCCGATGCGGGCGAGGTCGTCTGGACGTGGGTTCCCTACGAGGAGAACGACGGGCGGGGCAAAGACAGGCCGGTGCTCGTCATCGGTCGGCAGAGTGCGGACCGCGTCTACGCCGTCCGGCTGACGAGCAAGGCGCACGACCGCGACCGCGACTTCCTCCCGATCGGCACGGGGGAATGGGACGGTCAGGGGCGGCCCTCGTGGGTCGACATCGAGCAGCTGTACTCCGTGCATCGGAAGGGCATGCGCCGCGAGGCATCCGCGCTCGACCTGAAGCGGTTCGCGATCGTCGCGCAGGCTCTCAGCGCGCGCTACGGCTGGTCCGTGGGGGAGTAGGGGCTGCAGCGGGCGTCGCGGGTCATCCCTCCGCGGATGCGCTGTGCGGGGCGAGGATGATGATCGCTGCGCCGAGGAGCGCCACGCCCGACCCGACGTAGTCCCAGACGGAAGGGCGGAAGCCGTCGACGACGATGCCCCAGGCGAGCGATCCCGCCACGAAGACCCCTCCGTAGGCGGCCAGCACCCGACCGAAGTGGACGTCGGGCTGCAGCGCGGCGATGAAGCCGTACCCGCCCAGCGCGACGACCCCGAGGAGCGCGAACAGCCAGCCACGATCCTCCCGCACCGACTGCCAGATGAGCCAGGCGCCGCCGATCTCGGCGACCGCGGCCAGGGCGAACAGGACGACGATGCGCGCGAGGGTCATGTCCCACAGTCTGGCGCGTGCACGTGTCGAACGGATGCCCGGCGGAAACGAAAACGCCCCCGGGCGACGGGGGCGTGCGGTGGGCGATACCAGACTCGAACTGATGACCTCTTCCGTGTGAAGGAAGCGCGCTACCAACTGCGCCAATCGCCCGTGATCCCGAAGGACCGAGAACCGATGCTACCGGATGCCGGGGCTCGCGACGAATCGGAACGTGTGACACGCGCGGAGGTGCATCGGTTTGGCGCTCGCGCGTTCGTCGGCTAAAGTCGATCAAGTGCCCGGGGCAACCAGGGTGCGAAATGCGGATGTAGCGCAGTTGGTAGCGCATAACCTTGCCAAGGTTAGGGTCGCGAGTTCGAGTCTCGTCATCCGCTCGAGTGCAGGGATCACTTTTCGAAGTGATCACGGCACGTGGGGTCAAACCACACGGTTAATCCACACGGTGGCGTGGCCGAGCGGCTAGGCACCGGCCTGCAAAGCCGTTTACACGGGTTCGAATCCCGTCGCCACCTCGCTCATAACTGAACAAGCCTGTACAGGCGCGATTGGCGCAGCGGTAGCGCGCTTCCCTGACACGGAAGAGGTCACTGGTTCGATCCCAGTATCGCGCACCACCTGAAACCCCCGGTTCACCGGGGGTTTTCGCTTTCTCGGCCGGCGATCGCGATCTGAGCGATCAGCGCATTCATCGGGTCAGGCTCCCGTCTGACGGCTCCCCGAGCGGGAGGCCGTGACAGCCGTCGCGGCCTCCCGATAGGCTCCGGGCATGGCCCATCTCGTGCTCACCGTCGTCGGCGAGGACCGCGCCGGACTCGTCAACGCGCTCGCCCGCAGGATCTCCGAGGGCGGGGGCAACTGGGAGCGGAGCGAACTGGCCGAGCTCGCCGGAGCCTTCGCGGGGATCGTCCTGGTGACCGTGCCCGATGACGGTGTCGCCGCGCTGACGGCGTCGCTCGAGGACCTCGACGGTCTGCTGACGGTGGCGGTGCACAGCGGCGCGCCGGGAGCGGGTGGGGGCGGAGCCCCGGCATCCGGAGCCGCTGATGCCGCGCGCCGCACGCTCTCGTTCACCGTGCTCGGCAACGACCGCCCCGGCATCGTGCGCGACGTCACCGCGGCGATCGCCGCGCACGCGGTATCGATCGATACTTTCCGCAGTCGCACCCTCGACGCGCCGATGGCCGGCGGAACGCTCTTCGAGGCCGTGGTCACGGTCAGCGTGCCGCCCACGGGGGATGCCGACGAGATCACGCGCGCCCTCGAGGCCCTCGCGGGCGAGATCCAGGTCGACCTCACCCTCGCCTGAGCGCGTGGACGAGCTCCCCCTCGCCCTGCTCAGCGCAGGGCGAGGGGGAGCACCGCGAGTGCCACCGTCACGGGAGCGACGACGAGCCCGAGCAGGACGTACCGACGCCACGGGACATCCACCCCCACCGCGTGCAGGCGCTGGTGCCACAGCAGGGTCGCGAGAGAGGCCCACGGGGTGATCAACGGTCCGGCGTTGACGCCGATGAGAAGCGCTGCGAGGCGCACGGGAGAGCCGGCCGCCGACTCGAGCGCCAGGTACGCGGGCAGGTTGTTCACGACGTTCGCGCCGAGCAGGCCGACGCCGGCGACCTGCCAGAGGGACAGCAGGTCCTCGCCGCGGCCTGTCGCGGCGGCGAGCAGTGCGCCCGAACCCAGCGACTCGGCTGCGCCGACGGCGAGGAACAAACCCGAAGCGAAGACCACGAGCTGCCAGGGGACGAGGGCCCATCGCAGGGCGCGGGGGGAGCGCCACGCGAAGACGACGGTCAAGGCGATCGCGGCGCCGAGCGCCGGCATCCACGGCGGGATGCCGATGACCAGGAGCGGCATCATCACGACCAGGACGGCCGCGGAGATCCGCAGCAGGGTCGGGTCGGGCACGCGCGGCGGGTGTCCCGGGGTGAAGCGCCCGCGCAGGTCGCGCCGGTTCGTCCACCAGAGGAACGCCACCGTGACGAGGGTCGCGATCACCGCGGAGGGGCCCAGGAGCGCCAGGAACCCCAGCGCGTCGAGCTCGCCGAGCCGATGCGCCGCCAGCAGGTTGGTCAGATTGGAGACAGGGAGGAAGAGGGATGCCGTGTTCGCCAGCCACACCGTGGCGAAGGCGAACGGGAGCGGCGCGAGGCGGTTCGCGCGCGCGACGGCCACGACGACCGGAGTCAGGAGCACCGCGGTCGTGTCGAGCGACAGGAAGGCCGTGACGACGGTCGCGAAGACCACGATCATGAGCCAGAGGACGATCACCCGGCCGCGCGAGAGCCGCGCGAGCCGGGCCGCCACCGAATCAAAGACACCGGCCCGGGCGCCGAGCTCTGCGACGATCGTGACCGCCACGACGAAGAGGAGGATCGGCCACACCCGGTCGCCGATCGCGAGGGCATCCGCGGCCGGGAGCACGCCCGTGGCGACGGCCACGCCGCCGAGGAGCAGGAGCACCGCTCCGATCACGGCAAGCATCACGGCATCCATCATGGACCCTGCCGCGACGATAGACTGCACATATGGAACTGAGCCGGATCATCGCGTTCGCGACCGGCACGCGAACGCCCGGTGCACGAACGATCTGGGCCTGAGCGGGCGGGGCGCGGTGCGCCCGAAGCTGAGCATCCCATCCGATCCATCCTCTGGAGACCCTCCCTTGACTGATGTCTCACCCGCGGCGGACGTGACCTATCCCGCCGACGGCTTCACCCTGTTCCCCGACCGCTCCGTCGTCGCCCTGCGCGTGGGCGGCGAGCTGAAAGACCTCGCGACGCTCGTCACGGAGAGCGACGAGGTCGAGCCCGTGCTCGCGAGCAGCGCGGACGGCCTCGCGATCCTGCGCCACTCCACCGCGCACGTCATGGCCCAGGCCGTGCAGCGGATCAAGCCGCAGTCCACGCTCGGGATCGGGCCGCCCATCACCGACGGCTTCTACTTCGACTTCGGCGACGTGGACCCCTTCACGCCGGAGGACCTCAAAGCCATCAAGAAGGAGATGGAGCGCATCGTCCGCGAGAACCAGCGCTTCGTCCGCCGGGTCGTCGACGAGGCCGAGGCCCGTGCGCTGATGGAGGGGGAGCCGTTCAAGCTCGAGCTGATCGGCCTGGCGGGCGGACCCGGCTCGGGCGCGAACGCCGCCGAGGGCGCCTCTGCCGAGATCGGCGGCGCCGAGCTCACCGTCTACGAGAACGTGGACCGCGAGGGGGAGGTCGTGTGGCGCGACCTCTGCCGCGGCCCGCACGTCCCCGGGACCCGCTACGTCGGGAACGGCTGGGATCTCACCCGTGTCGCCGGCGCCTACTGGCGCGGCAGCGAGAAGAACCCGCAGCTGCAGCGGATCTACGGCACCGCCTGGCCGACCAAGGACGAGCTGCGCGCGTACCAGCAGCGCCTCGAGGAGGCCGCCAAGCGCGACCACCGCAAGCTGGGCAAGGACCTCGACCTCTTCTCGTTCCCCGACGAGATCGGCCCGGGTCTCTCGGTCTTCCACCCCAAGGGCGGCATCATCCGCTACGAGATCGAGCGGTACATGCGCGAGCGCCTGCTCGCCAGCGGCTACCAGGTCGTGAACTCCCCGCACATCACCAAGGGCGACCTGTTCATGACGAGCGGCCACCTGCAGTGGTACGCCGACGGCATGTACCCCCCGATGGTGCTGGATGAGGTCGTGGATTCCGACGGCCATGTGAGCCGTGAGGGCCAGGAGTACTACCTGAAGCCCATGAACTGCCCGTTCCACAACCTGATCTTCCGCTCGCGGGGGCGCTCGTACCGCGAGCTGCCGCTGCGGCTCAGCGAGTTCGGGTCCGTCTACCGCTACGAGAAGAGCGGCACCCTGTCGGGCCTCACCCGCGTGCGCGGCATGACCCAGGACGACACCCACATCTATGTGACGGCCGATCAGGTCAAGAGCGAGCTCACCCACTCGCTCGACTTCGTGCTGCAGACGCTGCGCGACTACGGGCTGAACGACTTCTACCTCGAACTGTCCACGAAGGAGGACGGGAACCCCAAGTTCCTCGGCGCCGACGAGCTATGGACCGAGGCGACCGAGACCCTGCGCGAGGTGGCCGAAGGCTCCGGGCTCGACCTCGTTCCCGACCCGGGCGGAGCCGCGTTCTACGGCCCGAAGATCTCGGTTCAGGCGCGGGACGCCATCGGGCGCACCTGGCAGATGTCGACCATCCAGCTCGACTTCAACCAGCCCGAGCGGTTCGAGCTGGAGTACACCGGCCCCGACGGCGAGAAGCACCGCCCGGTGATGATCCACCGCGCTCTGTTCGGCTCGGTCGAGCGGTTCTTCGCGATCCTTCTCGAGCACTACGCCGGAGCGTTCCCTGTCTGGCTCGCGCCCGTCCAGGTCGTCGGCATCCCGGTCGCCGAGGAGTACGCGCCGTACCTCGACGAGATCGTGACCCGGTTGCGCGCCGCGGGCGTGCGTGCCGAGGTCGACCACTCCGACGATCGGATGCCGAAGAAGATCCGCACCCACACCACCCAGAAGGTGCCGCTGCAGCTGATCGCGGGTGAGCAGGACCGTGCGGGCAGCACGGTGTCGTTCCGCTTCCGCGACGGGTCGCAGACCAACGGCATCCCCGTCGACGAGGCGGTCGAGAAGATCCTCACGGCGATCGCCGCGAAGACGCTCGTGAACTCCGCGGAGGATCTCGCGTGACCCTTCGACAGGCTCAGGGACCGGATGGCGGCGACGCGGCCCCGGTCTCCGAGCCTGTCCCGGTCCCGGAGCCTGTCCCGGTCCCGGAGCCTGGTCCGGTCCCCGAGCCTGTCGAGGGGTTCGCCGGCGTTCCCGACGCCTTTCAGCGGCTCTGGACGCCGCACCGCATGGCCTACATCACCACCGGGGCGGACGCGCTGCGGGGGAGCGGGTGCCCCTTCTGCGCCGCGCCGCAGAAGTCGGATGCCGACGGCCTCATCGTCCACCGGGGCGTGACGTCCTACGTGCTGCTGAATCTCTTCCCGTACAACTCGGGGCACATGCTCGTATGCCCGTATCGCCATATCGCGACCTACGACCAGGCCACGCCGGAGGAGGTCGCCGAGATCGGAGCGCTCACGCAGACCGGCATGCGGGTGCTCCGAGAGGTGTCGCGCTGCGACGGCTTCAACATCGGCATGAACCAGGGCGCCGTCGCGGGCGCGGGAGTCGACGAGCACCTTCACCAGCACATCGTGCCGCGCTGGGCATCGGACGCGAACTTCTTCCCGATCATCGCGCGCACGAAAGCCCTGCCGCAGCTGCTCGGCGACGTGCGCGAGGCCGTGGCATCCGCCTGGCCAATGGCGTGACCCTGGACCGCCCCGTTCGTCCGCTCTGACCGCGAGACACGGTTTCCACGCCGAGACACCGGTGCACACCCGGCGCCTCGGTGCAGGGCCGGTGTCTCGCGGGTCGGATGCGCGGACGCGGGTGGGACCAGGCGTGCGGCGGGTCAGCGGATGCGGGTCACCGGGAACTGCGCGCGGGGGTGCGCGTAGAACTCCTGCGCCTCGACGAGCTGCAGCTCGCGCTGCCCCGACTCGTGCGTCAGGGTCAGCAGGTCGAACACGCTCGACACGGTCTTCGCCAGCGCGTCCGCCGCGTCACCGGTCGACCGGTAGTGCGCGGTGAACAGGGCCGCCGTCACGTCGCCCGACCCGTTCGCCTTCATCGGAATGCGCGGCGTCTGCACGATCCAGGCACCCTCGGGCGTGACCGCGAGCATCTCGATCGTGTCGAGCGGCTGATCCGGGCGCTCGACCGAGGTGACGAGCACGGTCGAGGGACCCATCGCTCTCGCCGCGTCGACGGACGCGAGCGTGGAGTCGAGATCACGCGGGTCCGTCTCGGTGAGAAAGCCCAGCTCGAACTGGTTCGGCGTGATGATGTCGGCCGCGGGGACGACCCGCTCCCGCAGCAGGATCGGGATCGCCGGGGCGACGAAGCAGCCGCTCTTCGCGTTGCCCATGACGGGATCGCACGCGTAGACGGCATCCGGGTTCGCGGCCTTCACGCGCGCGACGGCATCGAGGATGACGTCGCCGATGCCCTCGCCGCCCTGATAGCCGCTGAGCACCACGTCGATCTCGCCGAAGACCCCGCGCTCCTCGATGCCGAGGATGACATCGCGGACGTCGTCGGGCGAGATCAGTGGTCCGCGCCACGCCCCGTAGCCCGTGTGGTTGGAGAAGTTCACGGTGTACACCGGGAGAACCTCCACGCCGATGCGCTGCAGCGGGAAGACGGCGGCGGAGTTGCCCACATGGCCGTAGGCGACGGCGGACTGGATCGAGAGGATCTTCATGATCGCGCTGCTTTCGTGGTCGAGGCGGCGGCGACGGCCTCCGCCAGGTCGGATGCCAGACGCCGGAGGTCCGCGTCGGACAGATCGTGGACGGTCAGGCGCAGGTGTCGCGCCGCCGCGTCGCTCTCGAGGACGAACTCGTCGCCGGGTCGCGCGAGCCATCCGCGCCGCATTAGCTGCTCCGAGACGGAGCGGGCGGCGACCGGCAGCGGCACCCACAGGCTGAGGCCGTCGCCGGGGGTGACCGTCACGCCGGCGTCGGTGAGCGCCGCCGCTGCGGCGGCGTTCCGGCCGGCGTAGTGCTCCGCCGCGCGGGCCACAGCGGCCACCGCGTCGGCGTCGGTGAGCAGCGCGTGGCCGAGGCGCTGGAGCAGGTGGCTGACCCATTGCGAGCCGGGGTTCAGTCGACGGGCGAGCCGCTCCGCGGTATCCGGGTCGGATGCCGTGACCGCGAGGCACATGTCCGGCCCCAGGAACTTCGAGACCGATCGGATGAGCGCCCACCGGTGGTGGCCCTCGGGGATCACCGAGAAGTACGGCCGCGCGGACAGGAGCGAGAAGTGATCGTCCTCGATCACGAGCACGTAGGGGTGCGTGCTGAGGACCCCTCGAAGTGCCGCGGCGCGGCCCTGCGACAGGCTCGCGCCGGTCGGGTTCTGTGCACGCGGGGTCAGGACGACGGCGCGCGCCCCGGCATCCAGCGCCGCCTGAAGGCCCGCGACGGTCATCCCCTCGTCGTCGACCGGGACGGCCACCGGGCGGTACCCCCCGAGGCGCACGGTGTTGAGGCTCGCGAGGAAGCACGGATCTTCCAGAGCGACCGCGTCATCGCGGGTGAGGGTCTGGGCGAGGAGGCGTTCGATCGCGTCGGATGCGCCGCCGGTGACCGTCAGCCGGAAGGGGCGCGGGCCGACGGCCGCACGCATCCACGTGGTCGCCCAGGTCTCGAGATCGGTGTCGATCACCGGTTCGCCGTAGAGCACGGGCCGGCCGGCTGTCCTGGCGAGGGCCGCCGTCGGGTCGGGGATGAGCGCCGGATCGGGATTCCCCGTCCCGAGATCGCGCAGCACCGTGTCGTGGGCGAAGCCCTCCTGGGCGATCGGCGCGCGGAGGGCGACGCGGGTGCCGGCGCGCCCTCGTGCTTCGACGAGGCCCGCCTGGGTGAGCAGGCGGTAGGCGGAGACGACCGTGTTGCGGTTGACGGCGAGGTCGTCGGCGAGGGCGCGCACCGAGGGGAGCGCATCGCCGGGGACGAGCTCGCCGCGCTCGACCTGCTGGCGCACGCTGTCGGCGATATCCGTCGCCGCCCGTCCGCTGATGGGCATCGTCCACACTCCCCGTCCACTCGATCCTATCGACCCGGCGCGGCTTGTGACGTGTCAACGAACACCGTGTGGCAGGACATGCTATTTTTTGGCCTAGGTCAAATCGACCCGACCCTCGAACGTGCAGGAGCCCGCCTGATGTCCACGCCCACGACCGGATCCTCGCGCGTCAAGCGCGGCCTCGCCGAGATGCTGAAGGGCGGCGTCATCATGGACGTCGTCACGCCCGACCAGGCCAAGATCGCCGAGGACGCCGGTGCCGTCGCCGTCATGGCGCTCGAGCGCGTCCCCGCCGACATCCGTGCCCAGGGCGGCGTGTCGCGCATGAGCGACCCGGACATGATCGACGGGATCATCGAGGCGGTGTCGATCCCGGTGATGGCCAAGGCCCGCATCGGACACTTCGTCGAGGCGCAGGTGCTGCAGGAGCTCGGTGTCGACTACATCGACGAGTCCGAGGTGCTCTCGCCCGCCGACTACGTGAACCACATCGACAAGTGGAAGTTCACGGTGCCGTTCGTGTGCGGCGCGACGAACCTCGGCGAGGCGCTCCGACGGATCACCGAGGGGGCGGCGATGATCCGCTCCAAGGGCGAGGCCGGCACCGGGGACGTGTCCGAGGCGATGAAGCACATCCGCAAGATCCGCGGCGAGATCGCGGCTCTCGCCGCCCTTCCCAAGGACGAGCTGTTCGTGGCCGCGAAGGAGCTCCAGGCGCCGTACGACCTCGTCGCCGAGATCGCCGAGACGGGGACGCTTCCCGTCGTGCTGTTCGTCGCGGGTGGCGTCGCCACGCCGGCGGACGCCGCGATGATGATGCAGCTCGGCGCGGACGGTGTCTTCGTGGGCT
Organism: Microbacterium flavum; assembly: GCF_018717645.1. Taxonomy (GTDB): domain Bacteria; phylum Actinomycetota; class Actinomycetes; order Actinomycetales; family Microbacteriaceae; genus Microbacterium; species Microbacterium flavum. Next base: position 19,922 of record NZ_JAFLHG010000015.1, on the reverse strand, counting down.
CGGGCATCTTCAAGAGCGGAAATCCGGCGGCGCGGGCGGCGGCGATCGTGAAGGCGACGACCTTCTTCGACGATGCCTCGGTGATCGCGGAGGTCTCCCGCGGTCTCGGGGAGGCGATGGTCGGCATCAACGTCCCCGATCTGCCCGCACCCCACCGCCTCGCCGAGCGCGGCTGGTGAGTCCGACCCGACCCCGCGTCGGCGTGCTCGCCCTTCAGGGCGATGTCCGCGAGCATGTGCGCGTCCTGTCGGGGCTCGGCGCCGAGGTGGCGCTCGTCCGACGACCAGACGACCTCGCCGCCGTCGGGGGACTCGTCCTGCCGGGCGGGGAGTCCAGCGTCATCGACAAGCTGGCGCGCGCGTTCGGCATGCAGGAGCCGATCCGGCGCGCGATCGCCGCGGGGATGCCCATGTACGGCACATGCGCGGGCCTGATCCTCCTCGCCGACCGGATCGAGAACCCCATCGACGGGCAGGAGAGCTTCGGCGGCCTCGACGTCACGGTGCGCCGGAACGCCTTCGGGGGGCAGTCGCTGTCGTTCGAGACCGATCTGGCCGTCGAGGGGTTCGACGCGCCGGTCCACGCGGCCTTCATCCGCGCGCCGCGGGTGACCGAAGTCGGTGAACAGGCGCGCCCACTGACGGCGCTCCCGGATGGGAGCACCGTCGCGGTGCGGCAGGGGAACCTGCTCGGCACGGCGTTCCATCCCGAGGTGTCGGGTGAGACGCGCTTCCACGAGCTCTTCCTGAGCCTCGTGCGGGAAGCGGGGGACGATACCCTGCGGTCATGACGACCTGGGTGGCGCTCCTTCGCGGCGTCAACGTGAACGGCGTGACCGTGAAGAGCGCGGACCTCGCCGCACTGTTCGGCGATCTGGGTTTCGACGGAGTCAGGACCGTCCTCGCGAGCGGGAACGTGCGCTTCGCGTCCGATGTCGAGGTCGATGAGCGCGAGGGCCTGAAGACGCGCATCGAGCAGGGCTTGCGCGACAGGTTCGGCTACGACGCCTGGATCGTGCTCGTGACCCTCGACGAGCTCCGCGCCGCCGCCGACGCCTTCCCCTTTGACGCGGAGGACCCGTCCCGGCAGCCGTACGTCGTGTTCTGCAGCGACCGCGGGGTGCTGGAGGCGCTGACGGATGCCGCGGCATCCCTGGATCCTGCGGAGGATCCCGCGAGCAGCGGATTCGGCGTGCTCTACTGGAGCCCCGAGAAGGGGCGGACCGTGGACACCCCGCTCGCGAAGGTGCTCGCCCAGTCGCGGTACCGGACCTCGACGACGACGCGCAACCTGCGGACCCTCGCGAAGATCGTGGGCGGTTCCCCGTAAACTGGACGTCATGTCCGGACACTCCAAATGGGCCACGACCAAGCACAAGAAGGCGGTCATCGACTCCCGCCGTGCCAAGTCGTGGGCGAAGCTCATCAAGAACATCGAAGTCGCCGCCAAGCTCGGCGGCGCGGACCTCCAGGGCAACCCGACCCTGTTCGACGCGGTCCTCAAGGCCAAGAAGACCTCCGTCCCGAAGGACAACATCGACCGCGCCATCAAGCGCGGCGCGGGCATCGGCGGCGAATCGGTCGAGTACACCTCGATCATGTACGAGGGCTACGGCCCGAACGGCGTCGCTCTCATGATCGAGTGTCTCACCGACAACAAGAACCGCGCCGCGGCCGAGGTGCGCACGGCGCTGTCGCGCAACGGCGGCACCCTCGCCGACCCGGGCTCGGTCGCCTACAACTTCACCCGCAAGGGCGTCATCGTCGTCTCCAGCGAGGGCACGAGCGAGGACGACGTCATGATGGCTGCGCTCGAGGCGGGCGCCGAGGAGATCGAGCCCCACGCGCAGGGCTTCGAGGTCATCACCGAGGCGTCGGACCTCGTCGCGGTCCGTTCCGGCCTCGCCGATGCCGGCATCGAGTACGAATCGGCCGACGTGGAGTTCGTCCCGAACCTCAAGGTCGAGGTCGACGCCGAGACGGCGCGGAAGGTGTTCCGTCTCATCGATGCGCTCGAGGACAGCGACGACGTGCAGAACGTCTTCAGCAACTTCGACCTCACGGCCGACGTGCAGGCGGAGCTCGAAGCGGACGAGTGATCTCGGCGGCCACCGTCGCGGCGCCGCGATGGCCGCGTTTCGCAGAGCGGATGCCGCGCTCCCGCCGTTAGCGTGGGGGAGTGGCATCCGCTCTCCGCGTCCTCGGCATCGACCCCGGCCTCACCCGCTGCGGCGTCGGGGTGGTCGACGTGCGGGCCGACCGCTCGGCATCCCTCGTCCACGTCGGGGTCGTCCGCTCCGCGCCCGACCTCGCGGTGGGCGAGCGTCTGGCGGTGATCGCGGCGGGTCTGCGCATCGTCCTCGCCGAGCACCGCCCGGACGTGGTCGCCGTCGAGCGCGTCTTCGCGCAGCAGAATCGCAGCACGGTCATGGGGACGGCGCAGGCGAGCGGCATCGCGCTCCTGCTCGCCGCCGAACACGGCCTGCCCGCCGCCACCCACACGCCCTCCGAGGTGAAGGCGGCGATCACCGGCTACGGAGCGGCGGACAAGCGACAGGTGCAGAGCATGGTCGCGCGCGTCCTGCGGCTCGAAGTGCTGCCCCAGCCCGCGGATGCCGCGGATGCCCTCGCGATCGCGCTCTGCCACGCGTGGCGCCGCGGCGGCGCGGACCGCACAGGCACGGTCGGCGCCGGAGCGGGCGACCCGGGCGGCCTGACACCGGCGCAGCGTGCGTGGGCGCAGGCGGAGAAGGCGGCTGCGCGACGGTGAGGCCTCCGGCGCCCCGCGCGTGCGTGTCGCTCGAACAAACGTCCGAACCCGCCCGTAGGGTGGACGCATGATCTCCTCTCTGCGCGGCGTCGTGCTGCATTCGGATGCCGAGTCGGTGATCGTCGAGGTCGGCGGCGTCGGGTTCGCCGTCGCGGTCACGGCTCAGATGGCGCGCGCCCTTCATGCGGGCGACGAGACCGTGCTGCACACGAACCTCGTGGTCCGCGAGGACGCGCTCTCGCTCTTCGGCTTCGCCGAGCGGGAGGAGCTCGACACCTTCATCCTGCTCCTGAGCGTGTCGGGCGTCGGCCCGAAATCGGCGCTGGGGGTCCTGTCCGCGCTGACGGTCACCCAGATCGCCGACGCCGTCGCGGCGGAGGACGACGCGCCCTTCCGCCGCGTGTCCGGCATCGGTCCGAAGACGGCGAAGCTCATCGTCGTCCAGCTCGCCGGCAAGCTCCACGCGCCCGTGCCGCGCCCTGGATCCGCCGGCGGTCCGGGTGCCGCGCCCGCCGTCGCGGGCCAGGTCGTCGCTGCGCTCGTCGCGCTCGGGTGGAGCGAGCGGGTGAGCGCGGAGGCGGTCCAGGCGATCGTGGGGGACGCCGCGGCATCCGAGCGGGGATCCGTTCCGGCGCTCCTGAAGCTGGCCCTCGCACAGCTCGGCCCGAGCCGTCCGGAGCGGGCGAATGTCTGACGACGGCACGGTCGACCCGGCCGTCGCGGAGGACGACGTCGAGCTCGCCGTCGAAGGCGCCCTTCGACCCTCGTCGCTCGCCGAGTTCGTCGGCCAGCACAAGGTCCGAGGCCAGCTGCAGCTGCTGCTGGATGCCGCGCGGATCCAGCAGCGGCCGCCGGACCACATCCTCCTCTCGGGCCCTCCGGGCCTCGGCAAGACGACGCTCGCGATGATCGTCGCGCACGAGAGCGAGCGTCCGCTGCGGATGTCGAGCGGCCCCGCGATCCAGCACGCCGGAGACCTCGCGGCCCTTCTGTCGAGCCTCGTGCCGGGGGAAGTGCTCTTCATCGATGAGATCCACCGGATGGCCCGATCGGCCGAGGAGATGCTGTACCTCGCGATGGAGGACTTCCGCATCGACATCATGGTCGGGAAGGGAGCCGGTGCGACCAGCATCCCCCTCGACCTCGCCCCTTTCACCCTCGTCGGTGCGACGACGCGCTCCGGGCTTCTGCCCAACCCCCTGCGCGATCGGTTCGGGTTCACCGCGCATCTGGAGTACTACGAGCCGGAAGAGCTCGAGCGTGTCGTCGCACGGTCGGCTGCCGTCCTCGGTGTCGAGGTTCCTCCCGCCGCGCGGGAGGAGATCTCGCGACGCTCACGCGGAACACCGCGGATCGCGAACCGGCTGCTGCGGCGCGTGCGGGATTACGTGATCGTCCACGGCGACCCCTCGACAAGCTCGGGGACCGGGGGCGGCTCGGGGACCGGGGGCGGCTCAGGGACCGGGGGCCGGACCCTGCGCGCGGGGACGGCGACCGAGGCGGACGTCGCGGCCGCTCTCGAGCTCTACGATGTCGACGCGATCGGCCTCGACCGGCTCGACCGGGCCGTGCTGGATGCCGTCGTGCGCCGCTTCCGCGGTGGGCCGGTCGGTCTCAGCACCCTCGCGGTCACCGTGGGGGAGGAGGCCGAAACGATCGAGTCGGTGGTCGAGCCCTACCTCGTCCGCATCGGCTTCCTCGGCCGCACGCCGCGCGGGCGGGTCGCGACCCCCGAGGCCTATGCCCATCTGCGTGTGCCTGCGCACGGAGCGACCGTACGCGGGGACGCCGCGGAGGTCCTCGGATTCGATGACCTATAATCGCTGAAGGCCGCTCCGGAGCGTGTCGAAGGACGGCCGCTCTTCTTCGCGTCGATCGGCGCGCACTCGAAAGGTCGTACCCATGGATTGGATCCTGCTCGTCGCGATGGCGGCGCTGCTCGTCTTCATGTTCTGGAGCTCGCGTCGCCGCGCAGCCCGGATGAAGTCGGAGCAGGAGGCGAAGTCGCGGGCCATGCTCCCCGGCGTCAAGGTCCTCCTGCAGGGCGGCCTGTACGGCACGCTCGTCGAGTACGACGGCGTCGACCTCTCCAAGTCGGCACGCGTCGAGCTCGCGCCGGGCGTCGAGGTCGAGGTGCACAGCCAGGCGATCCTCCGCGTCGTGGACGAGGAGGAGGGCACCCTCACCGAGGACGAGTTCATCGAGGCCGAGGCCGAGAAGGCCGAGTACACGGCGGATGTCGCCGACGGCGAGATCACCTCGATCAGCGATGACGCGCAGAACGCGCGCGCCGCGGCCGAGAACAAGCCGGCCGGATCGGCGCCCACCGGCATCGAGCCCGGCGACAAGCCGCAGGCCTGAACCACGCCCGCACCGCTGCGCGGTACGACGAAGAAAGCTGACCCTCCGTGGCCACACCCACCCCTGTGCGTCATGCCTGGCGCGCACTGACCGGCCTGCTCGCGATCGTCGTCGTGCTGTTCGGCGTCAACGCGCTCGGCGTCTACGCCTTCGGCAAGAGCTCCTGGACGCCTGAGCTCGCCCTCGACCTGCAGGGCGGCACGCAGATCATCCTGTCGGCCAAGACCCCCGACGGTGCGACGCCGACGTCTGAGCAGATGGACCAGGCAGCGGCGATCATCCGCCAGCGCGTGGACGCGTCCGGCGTCGGCGAGACCGACATCACGACGCAGGCCGGCAATCAGATCGTCGTGCAGATCCCGGGGCCGGCCGACGACGAGACGCGCGACCGCATCGCCGCCTCCGCACAGATGCAGCTGCGCGCTGTCCTGTACACCACAGCGGCATCGACGTCGTTCGTCGGCGAGGACGGCAACCAGACGCCGTACCCCACCCCGGACCCGGGCCTGCCTTCGACGCCGACGGTCGCGCCGACGGACGGCAGCGACCTCAACTGGGTGACCCCGGCGCTTCAGGCGGAGTTCCTCGCCTACGACTGCAACGATTCCGCGAACGACCCGGCCAATGCGCCCAAGGATCAGCCGGTCATCGCGTGCGATCCCAGCGGAACGGCGAAGTACATCCTCGGGCCGGTGGAGCTCGACGGCTCGGCGATCACCGATGCCACGGCGGGTATGAACACGCAGAACGGGCAGTGGGTCGTCAACGTCGTGTTCGACGCCGACGGCGCGAAGACCTTCGGCGAGGTCAGCCAGCGGCTGTACGCGTTCACGCAGGCGGGAAAGACTCCGCAGAACCAGTTCGCCTTCGTGCTCGACGGCGCCGTCCTCTCCGCGCCCTCCATGAACGGCGTCATCCTCGACGGGAAGCCGCAGATCAGCGGCTCGTTCACGCAGGAGAGCTCCAAGACGCTCGCCGACCAGCTCAAGTACGGTGCGCTGCCGCTGAGCTTCGAGGTGCAGAGCACCAACTCGATCTCCGCGACGCTCGGCTCTCAGCAGCTGCAGATCGGTCTCATCGCCGGCCTCATCGGCCTCGCCCTCGTCGCTCTCTACTCGCTCATCGTCTACCGGGCGCTCGGCTTCGTCATCATCGCCTCGCTCGCGGTCATGGGCATCCTGACCTACATCGCGCTGTGCATCCTGGCGTGGCGGATGGGCTTCCGTCTGTCCCTCGCCGGCGTCGCGGGCCTCATCGTCACGATCGGCTTCACCGCCGATTCGTTCATCGTCTACTTCGAGCGCATCCGGGATGAGCTGCGTGACGGCAAGTCGATCACCGGTGCCGTCGAGGACGGCTGGGGCAGAGCCAAGCGCACGATCTACATCTCCAAGTCGATCAACATCCTCGCCGCGGTGGTGCTCTACATCCTCGCGGATGCCACCGTGAAGGGCTTCGCGTTCACGCTGGGGCTCACGACGCTGATCGACATCCTGATCTTCATCCTGTTCACCCACCCGGTGATGCAGCTGCTGGCACGGACACGCTTCTTCGGTGGCGGGCATCCGCTGTCGGGCCTCGATCCCGAGGCACTCGGGGCCGTGTATCGCGGCCGCGCCCAGTTCCGGGTTCCCGCCGCGGCATCCGGGCCCGCGCAGGGCGGAGCCGCGCGACGGACCAAGCGGTCGCGTGGCGAAGCAGAGCGTCGACAGACGATCGCTGAACGCAAGCAGGCGGAGCTCTCCGGAACCCGCTCGACGACGGAGGGGGACGACTGATGCGCTCCATGAATCAGCTCGGCAACGACCTCTACACGGGCAAGACATCGTTCCCGTTCGTCGGACGGCGGCGGCTGTGGTTCATCATCGCAGCGGTCCTCGTGATCGGCGCCGCGCTCGTGCCGCTGTTCCGCCCCGTGCAGTTCTCGATCGAGTTCACCGGGGGCTCGCAGTTCACCGTCAGCGGCGTCACGTCGCCCGACCAGACGATCGCGACGACCGCGGTGCACTCGGTGGTCCCGGGCACGACGACGAAGGTCACGACGATCGGCGCCGCCGACGGCGGTCAGTCGATCCGGGTCCAGACCGACCAGATGACGGATGCGGAGACGCGCGCCGTCTCTGCTGCCCTCGCCGAGGCCTACCAGGTGACCACGGACGAGGTGAGCTCGTCGTTCATCGGACCCAGCTGGGGCCAGGACGTCACGCGTCAGTCGCTCTGGGGTCTCGCGATCTTCCTGGCGCTGACGTTCATCATCCTCGCGGTCTACTTCCGTACGTGGAAGATGTCCGTCGCCGCGATCATCGGTCTTGTCGACGTGCTCGTCATCACCGTCGGTGTCTACGCGCTGTTCGGCTTCGAGATCTCGCCCGCCGCGGTCATCGGCTTCCTGACGATCCTCTCCTATTCGCTGTATGACACCACCGTCGTGTTCGACAAGGTGCGCGAGAACACGCGAGAGGACGGTGAGGGGTCGGGCCGCACGTTCGGCGAGTCCGTGAACCTCGCGGTCAACCAGACGCTGATCCGCTCGATCAACACGACGGTCGTCGCGGCGATCCCGACCGGAGCGATCCTCTTCATCGGCGCTCTCTGGCTCGGCGCGCAGACGCTGACCGACATCTCGCTGTCGATCTTCGTGGGGACGATCGTCGCCGCCTACTCCACTCTCTTCGTCGCGGCGCCGCTGTTCTCGCTGCTGCGCGAGAACGAGACGGAGATCAAGGCCCGCGATGCGCGGGTCCTCGCGGCGCGCGAGCGCGCGTCCGTGGAGGCGTGACGAGCCCCTCTTTCCCGGGCATAGGATGAGGGGATTGTTCCAGGCGGAGGTGAGCGAGTGACGGAGACGACGCCCGCGTCCGCCGCTGGAGCGGCCCCGCCGCCGCAGAGTTCTTCTCTGCGGCGGCTCGTTCCCCGCATCTTCTCGCGAGCGCCGTCGCGCAACGGGGTCGAGCAGCTCATCCGGACGGTGCGCACGCACCATCCCAAGGGCGACGTCACGATCATCGATCGCGCCTACCAGGTGGCTGCCGCCGCACACGCGTCGCAGAAGCGGCAGAGCGGTGAGCCGTACATCACCCACCCCCTCGCCGTCGCCCAGATCCTGGCAGACCTCGGGCTCGGACCGCGCGCGATCGCCGCGGCTCTTCTGCACGACACGGTGGAGGACACCGAGTACAGCCTCGACCAGCTGACGGCGGAGTTCGGCGACGAAGTCGCGATGCTCGTCGACGGTGTCACGAAGCTCGACAAGGTCAAGTACGGCGATGCCGCGCAGGCCGAGACGGTCCGGAAGATGATCGTCGCGATGTCGAAGGACATCCGGGTGCTGCTCATCAAGCTCGCCGACCGCCTCCACAATGCCCGCACGTGGGGGTTCGTCCCGCCCGAGAAGGCGGCGAAGAAGGCCACCGAGACGCTCGAGATCTACGCTCCTCTCGCGAACCGCCTCGGCATCCAGGCGGTCAAGAGCGAACTGGAAGACCTGTCGTTCGCGGTGATGCACCCGAAGCTCTACGCGGAGATCGAGAGCCTCGTCAAGCAGCGCACCCCGCAGCGCGAGGAGTACGTGCACACCGTCATCGATGCGGTCGAGTCGGATCTGCGCGACCTGCGCATCCGCGGACGCGTGATGGGCCGGCCGAAGCAGCTGTACTCCGTGTACCAGAAGATGGTCGTCCGCGGTCGGGAGTTCGACGACATCTACGACCTCATCGGCATCCGCGTCCTCGTCGGGACGGTACGCGACTGCTACGCCGTGCTCGGTTCGATCCACGCGCGCTGGACGCCCATCCCCGGCCGGTTCAAGGACTACATCGCCACGCCGAAGTTCAATCTCTACCAGTCGCTGCACACCACGGTCATCGGCCCGGGTGGACGGACGGTCGAGATCCAGATCCGCACCAACGAGATGCACCAGCAGGCCGAGTACGGCGTCGCGGCGCACTGGAAGTACAAGGAGCGGATGGCGGGGCGTGCTCCCGACGCCAAGTCGGTCGACGCGGACATGGCGTGGCTCGCCCACATCTCCGACTGGCAGGCCGAGACCGCCGACCCGGGGGAGTTCCTCGATTCCCTGCGCTTCGAGATCGGCGCGAAGGAGGTCTACGTCTTCACCCCGAAGGGGCGGGTGATCGGACTGCCCTCGGGCGCGACCCCCGTCGACTTCGCCTATGCCGTGCACACCGAGGTCGGCCATCGCACGATGGGCGCCAAGGTCAACGGGCGGCTCGTGCCCCTGGAGAGCGCGCTCAACTCGGGCGACGTCGTCGAGGTCTTCACCTCGAAGAACCCCGACGCCGGCCCCAGCCAGGATTGGCTGACGTTCGTCAAGTCGACCCGTGCGCGCAGCAAGATCCGCGGATGGTTCACCAAGGAACGCCGCGAGGAGGCCGTCGAGCAGGGCAAGGATGCCATCGCCCGTGCGATGCGCCGGCAGAACCTGCCGTTGCAGCGCCTCATGAACCAGGACTCGTTCACCGACGTCGCCCACCAGCTCCGGTACGAGGATGTGACGGCGCTCTACGCCGCGGTCGGCGAGGGGCACATCTCGACCCAGTCGGTGATCGAGAAGGTGACCGCCCTCGTCAGCTCCGAGGAGGACACCTCCACCGGCCCGATCGAGATCCCGCACGTGGGGCGCTCCCGCGCGCCGCGCGGCGGCGACTCAGGCGTGCTCGTGCGTGGGGCGCCGGACATCCTCGTGAAGCTCGCGAAATGCTGCACACCGGTCCCCGGAGACGACATCGTCGGATTCGTCACGCGGGGGAGCGGAGTGTCCGTGCACCGCGCCGACTGCACCAATGTGAAGTCGCTCCTCGACGACCCGGAGAGGATGATCGAGGTCTCGTGGGCGCCGACGACGAAGAGCGTCTTCCTCGTGCACATCCAGGTCGAGGCGCTCGACCGTTCGGGTCTTCTGAGCGACATCACACGCGTGCTCAGCGAGCACCACGTCAATATCCTCTCGGCATCCGTGCAGACGACGAATGACCGCCTCGCGCTGAGCCGTTACGTGTTCGAGATGGGTGACATCGTGCACCTCGATCGTGTGCTGAACGCCGTGCGCAGGATCGATGCGGTCTACGACGTCTATCGCGTCACCTCCTCCTGAGCCCCTTCTGAGGGATCGGGGGCGATGAGCCTGCGCAGGTCCCTCATCGCGGGGCGCTTGAAATGCAGGCCGCTGCGCGCGGACAGGATGTCGCGGGCCTCGGCCGCCAGTGCCGGCCGCCACGCGAGGAGTGCGTCCACCGCCGCGGCGACATCTTCGCCTTCGTACCGGGCGCGCACGAGGTCCGCGAGCGTTCGCGCGGGTGTGGTCACCCACACCCCGCTGATCTCGAGGAGATCGCACGATGCGATCGGCTGGTCCCGGTAGCGCACCCGAAGGTCGACCAGCGGCCTCCCGCGCGCGCCCGACCGGCGTTGGAGGGAATGCCGGGGCGGTGGCTGCGGAAGCGCCCCGTGGACCCACGCGGCGCTCTCGCGCGTGATCGCGAGGCCGATGGCGGCGCTGCCTCGAAACGAGGCCGCCCGCAGCTCGCGCGTCTCTACCGCGTCGGTCGGCATGAACGCATCGCCGATCTCGACGAGGTCGCCGTCCAGTCGCGCTGAGCAGAGTTCGGCGATCGACAGACGATCGCCGGCGAAGTACAGGAACGGCCACGACATGACCGCATCGTGACATCACCCGTGGGTGCCCAGAGGCCACCTCGGTCGATCTGTGGACGATCGGGCCCGAGGCGCCCTTGGGAACGGCGCGATCCGTCGCCCCGCCGGCGGGGACGCCTGCGCGCTCAGCCGCCCAGGGCGGAGAGCCACGCCTTCCGCGCCTCGAGGGCGTCGGTGGCCTTCGCGATGGCGGCCTTGTCCTTCGAGGCCTTCGCCTTCTCCAAGTCGGATTCCAGGCCCGCGATCGCATCCCGCAGCTGGCTCGTCATGTCGTTCTGACGCGCCTTGGTCTCCGGGTTGTTCGACTTCCAGTCGGCGTCCTCCCGCGACTTCAGCCCCTGCTCGATCTTGCGCAGGTCGTCGTCGAGTGCGCGCTCGGCCTCGCGGGGGAAGATCCGCCCGATCTCGTCCCAGCGACGCTGGATGCCGGTGAGCAGGGAACGCGCCTTGCCGTTGTCCTTCTCCTTGGGCACGGCGGCCGCCTCGGTGAGGAGGGCGCGCTTGGCATCGATCTTCTCCTTCGACGCCTCGGCATCGGCGTGCTCGCGGTCCGACCGTGCGCTGTAGAGCGCGTCGCCGGCGGCCTTGAAGCGAGCCCACAGCGCGTCGTCGGCCTTCTTGCCCGCACGCCCGGAGGTCTTCCACTGGTCCAGCAGCGCTCGGTAGTCGCCGATCGCGTCCTCGCCGCGGGCGACGAGCGCCTCGGCCCGCTCGACGAGCCGGCTCTTCGCGTCGCGAGCGGACTTGTGCTGCTCGTCGAGCCCCGCGTAGAACTCGCGGCGGTGCTTGTCGAGCGTCGCACGTGCGTCGCGGAAGCGCTTCCAGAGCTGCTGGCCGGTGTTCTTGGGCAGACGAGGGCCGGTGGACTGGTGGCTCTGCCACTGCTCGAACAGGTCGGTGACCTCCTGCGAGGTCTGCTTCCACTGGATCGACTTCGGGTCGCGCGCCGCGATCGCCTCGATTCGCTCGACCAGTCCGGTGCGCTCGGCGACAGCGGCATCCAGCGCCTCGCGATGTGCCTGCGCCTCCTCGGCGGATGCCTCGCTGAGCGTGCCGTCCAGCGCGTCGAGGCGGGCGACGAGGGCGGCGAGGTCGCCGACGGCGGCGGCGCCGACGACGCGCTCGCGCACGGCCGCCGAGGTGGACCGGAGGTCGGATGCCGACGCGCCGCCGCTGCGGTGACGCGTCTCGAGGAGGGTGACCTCGCCGGCGAGGTCGGCGAACTTGCGCTCGAAGTAGGCCAGCGCCTCGGCGGGGGTGCCATCGGGATACTGGCCGACGACGCGCCACTCGGCGCCCTCACGGACGGATACGGTGCCGTCGTCCTCGACGCGGCCGAACGATTCCGCGGGGGCGGCCGCCACGGGCGCGGTGGCCGGACGCGCCGCCGGCGGGCGGGGCATCGGGATGCGCGACGGGGTGGGGACAGGCGCCGCGGGAGCCGGTGCCGGCGTCGCGTCCGTCGCGTCGTCGTCGGCGACCCCTTCTGCGGGGGTCGCCTCCGCGGCGGAGTCGGCAGGCTCCGCGGCGTCGGGCTCGGTGGCGGCGGTCTCGTCGATCGCGTGGGGCTCGGCAGGAGGCGTGATGGCCTCGGCTTCCGTCGCAGCGGTCTCTGTCTCGGCGGTCGGGACCTCGGCGGTCGGGACCTCGGGGGTCTCGTCGTTCGAGGATTCGATGGCGTCAGTCACGGGTAGCACCTCGTCGCGGCGCACGCCGCATGGGGGTTTCGGTCGGCTCACAGCCTATACGGCACGCGCGCCGCGGACAGGTGGGCAGGCTCCGGGTGGGCGGGATCAGGGAGCGGTCGTCGGCTCGGGTGTCGCGGCAGGGGCGCTCTCCTGCGGAGCAGGCGCCTCCGTCGGCTGGGGAGCTCCCGGCAGGGTCTCCTCCGGCGTGGGGGTGGATGTCGCAGTGGGGGAGGGCACGGGGGTGCCGGGCCCAACGGTGACGTAGGCGACCTGCGCGCCCACGATGGCGAGGATGAGGAGCCCGCCCGCGACGCCCGCGATGACGTTGTCGCGTCGACGCCGCGCGATCAGGCCGTCGTGGAACTCCTGGCGCGCCTGGTAGACGCGCGCACGCTCCTTCTCCTCGCGCGATTGCTTCTTTCCTGCACCCGTCGCCACGGGGACCTCCCTTGCCTTCCCGGTGGGCCGGGCCTCAGGCATCCTAACGCGGTGAGGCGATCGGCCCCGGCGCGCGGACGGCCGTCGTGTCGGGACCGGCGACTAGCCTGGACGGATGTCCACGGCATCCGCGCTCTTCCAGGGTCAGACCCCTCTGGCGGTGCGGATGCGACCCACATCGCTGGACGAGGTGGCGGGTCAGGGCCACCTCCTGCGGCCGGGATCGCCGCTCGTCGCCCTCGCCGATGCGGGCCAGAGCGCACCCGGCGCCGTCTCGGTGATCCTGTGGGGTCCGCCCGGCACGGGCAAGACGACCCTCGCGCAGGCGATCGCTCGGACGTCGGGCCGTCGATTCGTCGAGCTGTCCGCCGTGACGGCGGGGGTGAAGGACGTGCGGGAGGTGATGCAGGACGCGCTGAACCAGCGCGATCTGTACGGCGCGTCGACGATCCTCTTCCTCGACGAGATCCACCGCTTCACGAAGGCCCAGCAGGATGCCCTGCTGCCGGGCGTCGAGAACGGGTGGGTGATCCTCATCGCCGCGACGACGGAGAACCCGTCGTTCTCGGTGATCTCGCCGCTGCTCTCGCGCTCACTGCTGCTGACGCTGAAGCCGCTGACCGACGAGGACCTCGGCGCCCTCATCGACCGCGCCGTGAGCGATCCGCGCGGGCTCGACGGGAGTGTCGAGCTCTCACCCGAGGCTCGCACGGCGCTCGTGCAGCTCGCCTCGGGAGATGCCCGGCGCGCGCTCACCTCTCTCGAGGCTGCCGCCGCTGTCGCCGGGGAAGCGGGCACGGTCACTCCCGAACACGTCGAGCAGGCGGTCGACCGGGCGCTCCTGCGCTACGACCGGCAGGGCGATGAGCACTACGACGTCATCAGCGCGTTCATCAAGTCGATCCGCGGGTCGGACGTGGATGCCTCGATCCACTACCTCGCGCGCATGATCGAGGCGGGCGAGGACCCCCGTTTCATCGCGCGGCGGCTCGTCATCTCCGCATCCGAGGACATCGGCCTCGCCGACCCGCAGGCGCTCGTCATCGCGGTCGCCGCCGCCGACGCGGTCGCCTTCATCGGGATGCCCGAAGGGCGGATCCCCCTCGCCGAGGCGACCGCCTACCTCGCGTCGACGGCGAAATCGAATGCCGCCTACCTCGCGATCGACAAGGCCATCTCCGACGTCCGTGCCGGCGGTTTCGGGCGGGTGCCCACCCACTTACGCGATGCGCACTATCCCGGGGCGAAGCGCCTCGGCCATGGGAAGGGTTACGTCTACCCGCACGACCTCGAGGTCGGCGTGGCGACGCAGCAATACCTCCCCGACGAGCTGCGCGGTCGGCGATACTACGAGCCGACCGGCCGGGGCCTCGAGCGCGACATCGCGGCGCGGGTGGAGAAGATCCGAAAGATCCTGGGGGAGTGACGGGCAGTGACCTCTGACGACTTCGATGCGCGCATGAACGACTACTGGGACCAGTGGAACGATCGCGAACCCGCGCAGATGCACGCCGATCTCGAGGCGATCCTCAGCGAGCGCGGCTGCGACGACGCGCGTGCCTCCTACGAACGCGGGTCGTTGCACGACTCGCTCGGGGAAGAGCACGACGCGATCCCGCTCTACCGCGACGCGCTCGCGAACGGGCTCGACGACTCACTCCGCACGCAGGCGACGATTCAGCTCGCCAGCACGCTGCGCAATGTCGGGGATGCCTCGGGAGCCATCGCCCTGCTGCAGGGCGTGCCGGGCACGGATCCGCTCGCCGAATCGGCGCGCGCCTTCCTCGCGCTCGCGCTCTTCAGCGACGCGAAACCCGCCGCCGCGCTGCGCACCGCCCTGCAGACACTCGCACCTCACCTGCCGCGGTACCAACGTGCGATCGGCGCGTACGCGGGCGAGCTCGAGAACTCCCATCGCATTCGCGTGATCGCCGTGGGGCTTCTCGTCCATGACGGCTGGGTGCTTGCGGAGGAATACGTCAGTGCGGATGGCGCGCACCGCTTCCTGCGGGCGCCCGGCGGCGGGGTCGAGTTCGGTGAGCATGCCGACGCGGCGATCCGTCGTGAATTCGCTGAGGAGCTCGGCGTCACTCTCGACGAGGCGGATCTGCTGGGCGTCACCGAGAACATCTTCGACGCGCAGGGGCGGCGCGGGCACGAGATCGTCTACGCCTACGGCATCCGCTGCGCCGCTCTAGAGGACCTGCCCCACGACGCGCGCCTGCCGGTGCTGGACTCTGACACGACCGTCGGCTGGTACCCGCTCGACGCACTCCCGGCACCGTTCTACCCGGTGGGATGCCTGGAACTGGCCGTCTGATAGGCTGGACCGGCTCGAAACAGGAGTTTTCGGGCATCCCCTTCCTCTGATCAAGACCTCTCGGCGTGCCCCGGCGTGCAGTCCGAGCAGGGCGTGGAGTGGGAGATACGTCCGCGAGTCGTGACAGACACGACCGCGTCACCAGAAGGAGATCTTCGTGGCAACGAAGTCCCAGGACCGCCGGAAGGTGCGCCTCTCGCGCGCACTCGGCATCGCCCTCACCCCCAAGGCCGCCCGCTACCTCGAGAAGCGTCCCTACGCTCCCGGCGAGCACGGCCGCACCAAGCGCAAGCAGGACAGCGACTTCGCGGTCCGCCTCCGCGAGAAGCAGCGTCTGCGCGAGCAGTACGGCATCCGCGAGAAGCAGATGCGCAACACCTTCAACGAGGCCCGTCGCAAGGACGGCCTGACCGGTGAGAACCTCGTCGAGCTGCTCGAGATGCGCCTCGACGCGCTCGTCGTGCGCTCCGGCTTCGCCCGCACCACGGCGCAGGCGCGCCAGCTCGTCGTGCACCGTCACATCCTCGTCGACGGCCAGCTCGTCGACCGCCCGTCCTTCCGCGTGAAGCCGGGTCAGACCATCCACGTCAAGGCCAAGAGCGAGGGCCTCGAGCCCTTCCAGGTCGCGGCCGCCGGTGGTCACGCCGAGGTTCTGCCCCCGGTTCCGGGCTACCTCGAGGTCGAGCTCGACAAGCTCCAGGCGAAGCTCGCGCGTCGCCCGAAGCGCGCAGAGGTGCCCGTCACGTGTGATGTGCAGCTCGTCGTCGAGTACTACGCCGCTCGCTGATACCGCGTACACACCGCGGGGCATCGCTCAGCGGTGGACGAAGGGCGCCGGGTCATCCCCGGCGCCCTTCGTCGTTTGCGCCTAACATGGAGCGCATGAAGAACGTCGTCTGGTTCGTCCTGGGTCTCGCCGGTGGATTCGTCGCCGCCCACCTGGTCAACAAGGATCCCCGCGGGCACGAGGTGCTCGCCGAGGTCGACGCGCGCATCGGCGAGTTCACCGATCGCATCGGGGACGCCTACCGCGCGCAGGAGGCGAAGATCGACGGCATCGCCGCGGACGTGAAGGACGCCGCCGCAGGCGCCCTGGGTGCGGCCAAGGATGCCGCAGCCGCCGCCGTCGACACTGCGAAGGACACGGCATCCGATGCCGTCGACGCGGTGAAGAACACCGCTGCGAAGATCGCCGACTGACCCATCCGGCACGCTCCCGCCCGTCCCGGGCGGCGCATGCTCCTGCCCGAGGACACCCACGCATGAAGACTGCAGAGATCGCCCAGCGCTACCTGGACTACTTCGAGAAGAACGGGCACACGATCGTGCCGTCCGCCTCGCTCGTGACCGACGACCCCGCCCTGTTGTTCACCGTCGCGGGCATGGTCCCCTTCATCCCGTACCTCTCCGGCGACGTCCCTGCGCCCTACAAGCGGGCCGCGGACAACCAGAAGTGCATCCGCACGAACGACATCGAAGAGGTCGGCAAGACGCCGCGCCACGGCACCTTCTTCCAGATGCTCGGCAACTGGTCCTTCGGCGACTACTTCAAAGAGGGCGCGATCCGCTACGCGTGGGATCTGCTGACGAGCCCCGAGGCCGACGGTGGGCTCGGCTTCGACGCGAAGGACCTGTGGGTCACCGTCTACGAGGAGGACGACGAGGCCCACGACCTCTGGCTGCGCCTCACCGACCTGCCCGAGGAGCGCATCCAGCGCCTCGGCAAGGACACGAACTACTGGTCGACCGGCCTCCCGGGCCCCGCCGGTCCCTGCTCGGAGATCTTCTTCGACCGCGGGCCCGCCTACGGCATCGACGGGGGACCGGCGACGGACGACGACCGTTACGTCGAGATCTGGAACCTCGTGTTCATGCAGTATGAGATCACGAACGTCACCTCGAAGTACGACTTCGACATCGTCGGCGAGCTGCCGAACAAGAACATCGACACCGGCATGGGGCTCGAGCGGATCGCGTTCATCAAGCAGGGCGTCGACAACATGTACGAGACCGACCAGGTTCGTCCGGTGCTCGATGTCGCGGTCGCCCTCAGCGGCAAGACCTACGGGGCGGATCACGAGGACGACGTCCGGTTCCGCGTCGTCGCCGACCACGTGCGCTCCTCGCTCATGCTTCTGAGCGATGGAGTCACCCCCTCCAACGAGGGCCGCGGCTACATCCTGCGCCGCCTCATGCGTCGCGTCATCCGCGCGATGCGCCTGCTCGGCGTCGACGGTCCTACGTTCGCCGCGCTGTTCGCCGCGTCGCGCGACGCGATGAAGGACGCGTATCCGATCGTCGGCGAGGACTACGAGCGACTCGCGCAGTACGCCCTCGCCGAGGAGGCGACGTTCCTGCGCACGCTCGCGGCGGGCTCCGAGAACCTCGACGCGTCGATCGCGGCGACCAAGGCCGCGGGCGGCGAGCGGATCGGCGGCGCCGAGGCGTTCCTCCTGCACGACACCTACGGCTTCCCGATCGATCTCACGATGGAGATCGTCGAGGAGGCGGGCCTGACGGTCGACCGCGACGCGTTCGACACGCTCATGCACGAGCAGCGCGCTCGCGCGAAGGCCGACGCCCGCTCCCGCAAGCGCCAGCTCGCCGACACGAGCGTGTACCGCGACCTGCGCGCCAAGGGTGAGACCGTCTTCACCGGCTACACGGACCTGGAGACGGAGTCCACGGTCCTCGGCATCCTCGCGGACGGTGTCGCGGTCCCGCGCGCCGGAGCCGGTCAGATCGTCGAGATCATCCTCGCCGAGACGGCGCTGTACGCCGAGAGCGGTGGGCAGGTGGCCGACAAGGGCATCATCGTGGGCCCGGGATACGAGCTGGAGGTGCTCGATGTGCAGCGCCCCGTGCCGGGCCTCGTCAGCCACACCGTCGAGGTGACCAGCGGGGAGGTGGGCGTCGACCAGCCGGCCACGAGCGTCGTGGATGCGCAGAACCGTCGCTCCGCGCAGCAGGCCCACTCCGCCACCCACCTCGTGCACGCCGCGCTCCGCGACACGCTCGGTCGTTCGGCCACGCAGGCGGGCTCGCTGAACCGCGCCGGATACCTGCGGTTCGACTTCGCGTGGAACCAGGCGCTGTCGGATGCCACGAAGACCGAGATCGAGGAGATCGCCAACAACGCCGTGCGCGACAACCTCGAGGTGACGACGCGGGTGATGTCGCTCGACGACGCGAAGGCGGCCGGCGCCATGGCGCTGTTCGGCGAGAAGTACGGCGAGACCGTGCGGATGGTCGACATCGGCGGGCCGTGGTCGCGCGAGCTCTGCGGCGGGACGCATGTCGGCTCCAGCGCCGAGGTGGGCCTCATCAACCTCGTGGGCGAGTCTTCGGTCGGCGCGTCGAACCGCCGCGTCGAGGCGCTCGTCGGCCTCGATGCGTTCCGTGAGCTCGCAGCCGAGCGCGCCATCGTCTCTCAGCTCACCAGCTCGCTGAAGACGCCGAAGGACCAGCTCGCGGCGAAGATCGCCGAGCTCTCCGCCAGCTTGCGCTCCGCCGAGAAGCGCATCGCGCAGTTCGAGGCCAAGGCCCTCGAGGGGCGCATCCCCGCCCTGGCCGGCTCCGCTGTCGCCTCGGGCGCGTTCCGCGTGGTCGCCGAGTCGATCGGGACGGCGGCATCCGGTGATGACGTCCGCTCGCTCGCTCTGCAGGTACGCGAGCGCGTCGGAGCCGGCGCGGTGGTCGCTCTCGGCGCCGAGGTGTCCGGGCGGCCGGTGGTCATCGTCGCGACGGATGAGGTCGCCCGCGCCGCCGGTGCGAAGGCAGGCGCCCTCGCGAAGGCTGCCGCCGCCGCCCTCGGCGGCGGAGGAGGCGGTCGCGACGACGTCGCCCAGGGCGGCGGGACGGACGCCGCGGCGCTGCCGGCGGCGCTCGGCGCCGTCCGGAGCGCGCTGGAGTCGGCGGTCGCGTGAGCGGTTTCCGCCGTGGCGTGCGACTCGGCGTCGATGTGGGCAAGGCCCGCGTCGGTGTCGCGCGGTGCGACCGTGACGGGCTCCTCGCCGTTCCCGTCGAGACCGTGCCCCGCGACGACGCGTCCCTGACCCGGATCGCCGCGCTCGCGCGCGAGCACGACGCGTTCGAGGTGCTCGTCGGTCTCCCCGTGAGCCTGTCCGGTGGCGAGACGGCCTCCACGGCGGACGCGCGCGCGTTCGCGGCCGGTCTGGCAGAGGTCACCGCCCTTCCGGTCCGCCTCGTCGACGAGCGCCTCAGCACGGTCTCCGCCCATGCCGCATTGCGGGAAGCCGGGCGATCCCAGAAATCTTCTCGTAGGATTGTCGACCAAGTCGCCGCGGTCGTGCTGCTCCAGCAGGCCATCGACGTCGAGAAGAGCACCGGCACCCCGACCGGAGCTCTGCTTCCCGGATCGCTGGAGAACCCCTGATGCCCGAAACCCCGTCGAACGACGACCCGTTCGCGGACCTCTTCCGAAACCTCCCGACCGCCGCGTCCCGTGCGGCTCGCGAGACCCGCTCGACGACGAGCGGTTCGGCCACGAGCGTCTCGCCCTCCGAGGAGCAGGCCACGCCCGCGGCGTCGGATGCAGCGGGCGCCGTTCCGTCCGCGCCGGCACAGGACGCAGCCCCGCCGAGCCGCCGCGCGGCGCGCGCCGCTGCGCAGGCAGAGGCCGCGCCGGAGCCCGTTCCCGCACCGGTCGCAGC
>NZ_JAFLHG010000014.1 GCF_018717645.1 Microbacterium flavum | reverse complement strand
CGCCGGCCCCGCGCCCGCGCCCCGCGCCCCGCGCCCCGCGCCCCGCGCCCTGCCGAGTGTCCAGAACACGCGGTGCGGCAGGGGTCGGACCCCGCGTGTTCTGGACACTCGGCATCCGAAGGCGGCGCGGCCGCGGGCGTCAGCCGACGTTCTCGGGGTCGCCGCCCAGCTGGCCGATCGGGACGATCGGGCCGCCGTCGTCGGCGCCGGTCCTGCGCGCGCGGGCGATCGCGTTGCCGACGTGGTAGATCACCAGCGCGGCGACCGTGCCGAGGACGATCGCGCCGAAGCTCAGCGTGCCGAGATCCATCGTGAAGCCGGCGATCGCGATGACGAACGACACGGCGACCGTGTACTGGTTCACCGGGCGGGAGAAGTCGACCTGATTGTCGACCCAGATCTTCATGCCGATGACGCCGATGAGGCCGTACAGGGCGGTGGTGACGCCTCCGAGCACGCCGGCCGGCATCGCGAAGATGATCGCCCCCACCTTCGGGGAGAAGGCCAGGAGGATCGCGACGATCCCCGCGACCCAGTAGGCGGCGGTCGAGTAGACGCGGGTCGCGGCCATGACGCCGATGTTCTCGCCGTACGTCGTCGTCCCCGATCCGCCGCCGAGGCCGGCGACGGTCGTCGCGATGCCGTCGGCCAGCAGGGCGCGACCGGTGTGCCGGTTGATGGAGGGATCGCCGGTCATCGTCGCGACGCCGCGCACATGGCCGACGTTCTCCGCCACCAGCACGAGGATGACGGGGAGGAACATCGGCAGCATCGCCCACGCCTGCGGGTCGCCGAAGGCGGGCAGGTGGAAGGCGGGCAGGCCGATCCAGTCGGCGGCGCCGACGCCGTCCCAGTTCACGCGGCCCAGGAGCGCCGCGACGATGTAGCCGACGATCACGCCGAGGAAGATCGAGACGCGACCGAGGAACCCGCGGAACAGGACGGCGAACAGGATGCACGCGGCGAGGGTGATCGTGCCGAGCAGGGCATCCGTCTTGAAGTTGTTCCACGCCGCCGGGGCGAGGTTCAAGCCGATCAGGGCGACGATCGCGCCCGACACGACCGGTGGCATGAGCTTCTCGATCCAGCCCGTGCCCGTCGCCTGCACCAGGAAGCCGATCGCCGCGAGCAGGATGCCGACGAGGACGACGCCGAGCAGGGCCTGCCCGATCTGCTCGCCGGTCTCGAGGGTCTTGCCCGCGTTGAACGCCTGGATCGGGGCGATGAAGGCGAACGAGGAGCCCAGGTAGCTGGGCAGCTTGTTGCGCGTGAGGAGGAGGAACAGGAGCGTGCCGACGCCGGAGAAGAGGAGCGTCGTCGACACCGGGAAGCCCGTCAGCAGCGGCACGAGGAAGGTGGCGCCGAACATCGCGACGATGTGCTGGGCGCCGATGGCGATCGTCGCCGGCCACCCCAGCCGCTCCGACGGCTTCACGACGGCGCCGGGCGCAACGGTTCTGCCGTCGCCGTGGGTAGTCCAGATGGGCATGCGGGTTCTCCTCGTTCGACGGGTGGGGATGCCTGTCGAGAGGCTATCTGGGAGGAGGCTGTGAGCGCGGGATGCGCGCCGTGACTACGCGGTCAGCTTCTTCAGGAGCTCGCGGTACTTGCCGGCCGTCCGCTCGACGATCTCGGCGGGGAGTTCGGGCGGCGTGCCCGTCTGGTCCCACTGCGCGGCGAGCCAATCGCGGACGATCTGCTTGTCGAAGCTCGCCATGCGCTCGGCGGGGGTGGTGCCCGATGCCCAGGCCTCGGCATCCCAGTACCGCGACGAGTCGCTCGTGAGGACCTCGTCGGCGAGCGTCAGCGTTCCCTCGCCCCCGGCGCCGCCCGCGGTCCCCTCGCCGCTGCCGGTCCCCGAGCCTGTCGAGGGGTCGATCCCGAACTCGAACTTCGTGTCCGCGAGGATCAGTCCGTGCGCCTCGGCGATCGCGGCGGCGCGTCGGTAGATCTCCAACGAGGTGTCGCGCAGCTCCGCCGCGCGCACCGGTCCGACGAGATCCTCGGCCCGCTCGAACGAGATGTTCTCGTCGTGCTCGCCCATCGGCGCCTTGTACGCGGGGGTGAACAGCGGCTCGGGCAGGCGATCGCCGTCCTCGAGGCCGGGGGGCAGCGCGATGCCGCAGACGGTCCCCGAGGCGATGTACTCCTTGTATCCCGAGCCGGTCAGATAGCCCCGCACGACGCACTCGATCGGCAGCATCTCGAGGGACTTCACGACCATCGCGCGGCCGGCGACCGGCTCCGGGGCGGGGAGGCCGGTGAGGTGGTTCGGGATCGGGCGCTCGCCGTCGCCGCCGGCGAGCTGGTCGAACCACCAGAGGCTGAGGGAGGTGAGGAGCGCTCCCTTGCCGGGAATCGCCGGGCTCAGGACATGATCGAAGGCGCTGACCCGATCGCTCGCGACGACCAGCATCCGCTCCTCTCCGGTCCCCGGCTCCGCTCCGGTCCCCGGCTCCGCTCCGGTCCCCGAGCTCGTCGAGGGGCGGTACAGGTCGCGCACCTTCCCGGAGTACACGTGTGTCCAGCCGGGCAGGGTCAGGGGTGCGTCGCTCACGCGTCCATTATCGTCGCGCGGCGGTCTGCTCCTGCCGAGTGACGCTCACGCCCTCGGGGTGATCTCGTCGACGAAGACATACGCCTCGGTGGCGAGCTCCGCCCAGACGCCCGCGTATGCGGCATCCACGAACGCCCATTCCTTCATGGGGCGGCCGCGCATGACCACACGGGTGGCGATGCCCTCGGACTCCAGCTCGTCGACGCGGCCCCGGGGGAGCTTGAGCATGAGATCGGCGTCGTACCCGATGCAGGCGAAGACCTTTCCGCGCACCCGCACGCCCGTCACGCCGAACATCGGGCCGAGGTCGACGCCGTCGCGTTCGAGGAGGCTGTCGACGATGGGATCGAAGATCGCGTGAGCACGCTCCTGAGCCGCCGGTTCCATGCGCCGAGGGTACCGCCGGCCGCCGCCCCCGTGTATAGTCCATCTGGACTAATCGAAACGGAGTAATCGTGAAGGATGCCGTCGGCCGCCTGACGCCCCTGGGCGTCATGGTGCTCGCGCTGCTGCGCGAGGACGACATGCATCCCTACGAGATGATCCGGCTCATGCGCCAGCGTCACGACGACCGGATCGTCACCCTGACCAGCGGCACCATCTATCACACGGTCGCGCGGCTCGAACGGCTCGGGCTGCTGGACGAGGTCGGCGTCGACCGCGACGGCAACCGCCCCGAGCGCACCACCTACACCCTCACCGAGAAGGGCGACGTGGCCGTCGTCGAGTGGGTGCGCCGCGAGCTGCCGCTGATCGACCGCCCGGTCGAGTTCCGCGTGGCGCTCGCCGAGGCGCACAACCTCACCCGCGACGAAGCCGTGGAGCTCCTCGATGAACGGCGTGCCGACCTGGAGCGCTCGCGCGATTGGCATCGCGCGGGCCGCGAGGACGCGCTCGCGAACGGCATCCCCGACCTCTACCTCGTGGAGGTCGAGCGCGAGGGGGCGCTGCTGGACGCCGAGCTCGCATGGCTGAGCACGCTGATCGCCCGGTTCCGCCGCCCCGACTACCCCTGGGATGCCGCCGCTGCCGTCCCCATCGATCGCTATCTGGCACAGAGAGAGGCCGCACGGCAATGACCGATTCCACTCCCACCACGCGCGCGGATGCCGCCTCGGCATCCGTCTCGCCCGGCACCACCCACCCCGCACCCGGCGCCGAGAGCGCCGGCCGCAGCCCGTGGCCCGCCCTCTGGGCGCTCGTCATCGGGTTCTTCATGATCCTCGTCGACACGACGATCGTCTCGGTCGCGAACCCCGCGATCAAGGCGGCACTCGACCCGTCGACGAACAACCTCGACAACGTCGTATGGGTCACCTCGGCCTACCTCCTCGCATACGCCGTGCCCCTGCTGATCACGGGCCGCCTCGGCGACCGGTTCGGGCCGAAGCGCATCTACCTCATCGGACTGGCCGTCTTCACGCTCGCCTCGCTGGGCTGCGGGCTGTCCTCGAGCCTCGAGATGCTCATCGTCTTCCGCGCCGTCCAGGGCCTCGGCGCCTCCCTCATGACGCCGCAGACGATGGCGGTCATCACCCGCACCTTCCCGCCGACCCAGCGCGGCGCGGCCATGGGCCTCTGGGGCGCCACGTCGGGCGTCGCGATGCTCGTCGGCCCGCTCGCCGGCGGTCTGCTCGTGGACGGCTTCGGCTGGGAGTGGATCTTCTTCGTGAACCTCCCCGTCGGCGTCATCGGCTTCGTACTGGCCTGGATCCTGGTGCCGAACCTCGAGACCCACGAGCACCGCTTCGACATCCTCGGCGTCTTCCTCTCCGCCGTGGCGCTCTTCCTCATCGTCTTCGGCCTCCAGGAGGGCGAGCACTACGACTGGGCCGCCTGGGTCTGGGTGATGATCGTCGCGGGCGTCGCCGTGCTGGCCCTGTTCATCTGGCAGCAGGCGAAGACCAAGAGCGAGCCGCTGGTTCCGCTCGCGCTCTTCCGCGACCGCAACTTCTCCGTCGCCAACATCGGGATCGCCACCGTCGGTTTCACCGTCACGGCGATGTCGCTGCCGATGATGTTCTTCTACCAGCTCGCCCGCGGGCTCACCCCGACCGAGTCGGCACTGCTGCTCATCCCGATGGCGGTCTTCGCCGGCGTGCTGTCGCCGATCGCCGGACGGATCCTCGACCGGGTCGATCCGCGCGTCCTGCTCGTCCCCGGTCTCAGCCTGACCGCCATCTCCCTCCTCTGGTACTCATCGCTCATGAATCCGGACAGCGCGACGTGGATGTTCCTGCTGCCCTCGGGGCTCCTGGGCATCGCCCAGTCGGGGATGTGGGGTCCGCTCGCCACGACCGCGACCCGCAACCTCGAGCCCCGGCAGGCCGGTGCCGGCGCGGGCATCTACAACACGACCCGCACGATCGGGTCGGTGCTGGGCTCCGCCGCGATCGCCGCGTTCATGCAGAACCGTCTGACCGCCAACCTGCCCGGAGCGGGCGGGGGCGGTGGCGACGAGTTCGGCTCGGGCGCCCTGCCGGATGCGGTGATCCCCGGGTTCTCGGATGCCATGGCGCAGTCGATGCTCCTCCCCGCCGGGATCATGGTGATCGGCGTCATCGCGGTGCTGTTCATGCAGCGCCCGGCGCACCTCGCCGCACGGAAGTCCTGACGCGCGCTCCGGCCGCGACCGCTCAAGCGGCTCGCGGCCGGAGCTGCCGAGGACCCGTCAAGGGGGTTCGCGACGCCCCGAAGACGCGCCTATCGTCGGTCCGATGAGAAGCCGTGTCGCGCTCCCCACCCTGGCCGCCGCATTCCTGCTGGCCGGCTGCACCGCCACCCCCGCGCCCGACGCGTCGACGCCGCAGGCGCCCGACGCGCCGGCATCGCCCGTGTACGCCGTCCCGGACACCGACCCCGCGCAGGCCGGGATCGCGGTGTTCACCGGGACGCTGCCGCAGAGCCAGGCCTCGACCGCGGGGCCCGCCCTCCTGGGAGAGGCGTTCGTCGTCGACGGCCAGTGCGAGGGGGACGCCTTCGCCTACCGCGTCATGACCGCGGATCCCGCCGACGCCGGGCGGACGCTCCTGACCGGCACCGTCTCGTGCGCCGACCCCGAGCAGCCCTTCGTCTCGAGCCCCGGCTACCGCGGACCGGTGCAGGTCGCCTTCCTCGACACGGACGACGTCACCGCCGCATGGGTGCGGGTGCGCAACGTCGACCCCGCGCCCTGACACGGCCGGGCTCAGTCCGCGACGCGCGCCGCGATGTCGGTGCGGAAGTGCGCACCCTCGAGCTCGATCGCGCCGAGCGCCGTGTAGGCGCGCTCACGAGCCTGCGCGAACGTGTCGCCCGTGGCGACGACGTTGAGAACGCGGCCGCCGGTCGCGACCAGGGCCGCGCCCGCGGCCCCCTCGGCGGTCGCGGCATGCGCGAGGTGCACACCGGGCACAGCCGCTGCGGCATCCGTGCCCGCGAGGGGCCGTCCGGTCACCGGGCTCTCGGGGTAGCCCTCGCTCGCGAGGACGACCGTGATCGCGACGGTGTCCGCGAACGTGGGCGCGGGCTCCTCCTCGAGCGTGCCCGATGCCGCCGACATCAGCAGTCGCGACAGGGGGCTGCGGAGCCGGGCGAGCACGACCTGCGTCTCCGGGTCGCCGAAGCGGGCGTTGAACTCGATGACCTTGACGCCGTCGTCGGTGAGGATGAGGCCCGCGTACAGCAGACCGATGAACGGCGTGCCCTCGGCATCCAGGGTGCGGATGACGGGTTCGGCGACCGTGCGGGTGACCTCGTCGACGAACTCCTGCTCACTGCCGAAGCGCTCGGCGAGCCACGGTAGCGGGGAGTAGGCGCCCATGCCGCCGGTGTTGGGCCCTGCGTCGCCGTCGTACGCGCGCTTGAAGTCCTGCGCGGGGGAGAGCGCGCGCACGGTGTCGCCGTCGCTCACGAAGAAGAGGGACACCTCGGGCCCGGAGAGGAACTCCTCGACGAGGATCGCCCCCGTCGCGAGGTAGGTGTCGGCGTGGGCCAGGGCCGCGGTGCGGTCCTCGGTGACGATCACGCCCTTGCCTGCCGCGAGCCCATCGGCCTTGACCACGAACGGGGCGCCGTACGCGTCGAGTGCGGCCTCGACCTCGGCGCGCGTCGTCGCACGGGTGGCGCGGCCGGTCGGGACACCCGCGGCATCCATCACCCGCTTCGCGAACGTCTTGGACCCCTCGAGCTGCGCGGCCGCTCTGCCGGGGCCGAACACCGGGATGCCGCGCTTGCGCAGCGCGTCGGCCACCCCCGCGACGAGCGGGGCCTCGGGGCCGATGATGACGAGGTCGATGCCCTCGTCGTTGGCGAAATCGGTCACCGCGGCGGGGCTGTTCGGATCGAGGCTCGAGACGATCTCGGCGTCGGCCGCGATCCCGGCGTTGCCCGGGGCGGCGAACAGCTCGTGATCGCCGTCCTCGGCCTTCAGCGCGAGGAGGATGGCGTGCTCGCGGGCACCGGAACCGAGGACGAGAATGCGCACGGGGCCAGCCTACCGAGGGGCGGACGTACCGATTGCAGGACTGACGGCGCCGCGTGCCGCACCGACAGCCGGGAAGACGGGGCTCGCCCTGGCCCCCGGCGAGAGAGGTCCTGCACACGGTACGCGCCGGAGCGATGACCGTGCGCGCTAGCGTGGAGTGATGGCGCGCAGGATCACCACCGACGACGGGCGTGCGGCGCTCGCCGCCGTCGCCGCGGCGGGAGACGGCTCCGGCCCCGCCCGCACCGACCTCGCGACGGCCGTCCGGTACCTGCTCCAGCTCCTCGCCGAGAAGGCGCCGGGCAACACCGTCGAGGTGCGGGTGCCCCCGTTCGGAGCCGTGCAGGTCATCGAGGGCCCGCGGCATACGCGCGGAACCCCTCCCAACGTCGTCGAGACGGATGCCTCGACCTGGATCGCCCTCGCGACGGGGGCCGAGTCCTGGGGGGACGCGGTCGCGTCCGGCCGGATCGCGGCCTCGGGGACGCGCGCCGACCTTGCGGGCGTGCTGCCCCTCCGGCCCTGAGCGCCGGCCTCACGGCCTCACCCGCGTCCCCCGGGCCCGCGCTACCCGCGCGCGCCGTCCGGCGTCAGACCGTGACGACGATCTTGCCGCGGGTGTGACCCTTCTCGAGTTCCGCATACGCCGTCGCGGCGTCGTCGAGAGGGTAGGTCCCGGCGATCTCCACCCGGAGCTCCCCCGTCTCCACGAGGGCCGCGAGCTCGGCCAGCTGGTCCGCGTCGGGGCGGACCCAGACGTAATGGCCGCCGAACTCCGTGCGCGCCCGCGGGTCGGCGATCGAGACGACGACGCCGCCGTCCGCGAGGAGCTCGGGGGTGTTGTCGAGGGACGACCCACCCGCGAAATCCACGATGACGTCGAAGCCCTGGGGGGCGAGAGCCCGTGCGGCGGGCACGAGACCGTCGCCGTAGACGACCGGCTCGGCGCCGAGCGAGCGGAGATAGTCGTGGCTCCCCTCGGAGGCGGTGCCGACCACGCGTGCGCCGCGGAGGCGCGCGAGCTGCACGCCGAAGGAGCCGACCCCGCCGGATGCGCCGTGGATGAGCACCGTCTGACCGGCGTGCACGCCGGCGCGCTCGAGCACCTGCAGCGCCGTCAGACCGGCGAGGGGGAGCGCGGCGGCGTCGGTGAACGACACCCCCTCGGGCTTCCGGGCCGCGGTCCGCACCGGCACCGGCATCAGCTCGGCGAGGGATCCGTGCTGCACGACGTCGGCTCGCGCGTAGGCGAGCACGGCATCGCCGACCGCGAACTCGGGTGTGTCCAGGCCCGTCTGCTCGACGATGCCGGCGACATCCCATCCCGGGACGGCGGGCAGCTGCGCATCGAGGATGCCGCGCAGATACCCTTCGCGGACCTTGTAGTCGACGGGGTTGAGTCCCGCGGCGACGACGCGCACGACGAGGACGTCGGGCCCCGCGTGCGGGTCCTCCCGCTGTGCGATGCGGAAGCGGTCGTTGCCGCCGAACTCGGAGTATTCGAGAGCCTTCATACGCCAAGGGAACGATCCGCTCGCGGCGGACATTCCCACCCCGCTTCCTCTCGCGGGAGCGGCCCCCGTTCCCGCCTCGCGGTGGGACAATGGGGAGATGAGCGAGATCGCGCAGCATCGGATCGAGACGGCGCACGTGCGCCGCAGCCCGCGGTACGCGATCTTCATCGTGGTCGGCGCCGCGCTCGGCATCCTCGCGGCCCTCGTCCTGACCTTCGCATTCGGCGACGGCGATGCGACCAGCTCGTCGACGAATGTGACGTATTCGGCCTCGCAGGTGTTCGGATTCGTGTGCCTGGTCTGCATCCCGGCCGGCATCGCGGTCGGAGCCGTCGTGGCGCTGCTCCTCGACCGCCGCTTCTCGCGTCGTACCCGGGCGGTGCGCATCGACCACGAGCGCGTCGACGTGAGCTTCCCCGACGAGGCCTGACCCGCCCGTCCCGACGTCGTCCGCGCTGGGACTCAGGCGATGTCGGCGATGATCGGCGCGATGGCGGCGTCGAACGCCGCCACGTCTCCGCGGAGTCCGTCGGTCACGGCGACCGAGAGGGCGCCGATCCACCACACGCCCCGCTGCGTGAACGGCAGCACCTGCACGTTGAGCTCGAACGAGTGCGCCCGCCGTCCGGCGGCGCGCTCGTGCTGGGCGATCGCACTCGCGTACGCGCGGTAGGACGCGCCGGTGCCCACTGAGCGCCGGTAGTGCTCGGCCGCGTCGCGCGCGTAGGCGACGGCGGCGGGGCCCAGGGGGACGATCGCCTCGTGCAGCTCCGCGAAGCCCTCCGTGGGCAGGGCGACCAGCATGTCGAATCCGTCGACGAGTTCGAGAGGCACGGGGGAGGGATGCGCCTGCGGCTCGACCGTCATCTCCCACAGCACCCGCCACTGGCGCTCGAGCCCGCCGGCGTCGCGGTACTCGCCGGATGCCTCGGCGGGGGCGCCGCGCAGGTGCGGCAGCTCCTCCGGGAAGCGGATGCCGAGCGTCTGGCGCAGGTACAGCGCGACGAGGACGGGAAGACCGGCATCCTCGCGCACGACCCATTCCGGTACGCCCGCTGCCATGTCGACATCCTAGGGAACCGCCGGGCCCGGGGTATCTGGCCCGCCCGGTAGGCTGTCCGTGTGGCCACTGCCCCACAGAACCCCTATTCCGAAGCCGGCGTCGACACCGCGGCGGGAGATCTCGCCGTCGAACTGATGAAGTCGGCCGTCCGCCGTACCCATGGTCCCGAAGTGCTGGGCGGTGTCGGCGGGTTCGCCGGGCTGTTCGACGCGTCGGCGCTGCTGTCGTACACGAAGCCGCTGCTGGCGTCCTCGACCGACGGCGTGGGCACCAAGGTCGCGATCGCGCAGGCGATCGACCGCCACGACACCATCGGTCAGGATCTCGTCGGCATGGTCGTCGACGACATCGTCGTCGTGGGCGCGAAGCCCCTGTTCATGACCGACTACATCGCGTGCGGCAAGGTCGTCCCCGAGCGCATCGCGGACATCGTCCGCGGCATCGCCGCCGGGTGCGAGGCGACGGGGACGGCGCTCGTGGGCGGCGAGACCGCCGAGCACCCGGGTCTGCTCGGGGTGAACGACTACGACGTCGCGGGCGCGGCGACCGGCATCGTCGAGGCGGACTCGATCCTCGGCGCGGAGCGCGTCCAGTCCGGAGACGTCGTGCTCGCCCTCGCCTCCAGCGGCGCGCACTCGAACGGCTTCTCCCTCATCCGCCACATCGTCAGCCGCGCCGGCGTGACCTACGGCGCGGATGCCGCCGAGTTCGGCCGCACGTGGGGCGAAGAGCTCCTCGAGCCGACCCGGCTCTACACGCTTCCTCTTCTGCGCCTGCTCGAGCGGATCCCGGGCGCGGTCCACTCCCTCAGCCACGTCACGGGCGGCGGCATCGCCGCGAACCTCGCGCGGGTGCTCCCCGTCGGCACCTGGGTCGACGTCGACCGGTCGACCTGGTCCCCGCTCCCCGTGTTCCGGGTGCTCGCCGATCTCGGCGGCCTCTCCCTCGAGAGCACCGAAGGCACGTGGAACCTCGGCATCGGCTTCCTCGCCGTCGTCTCCGCCGATCGGGCGGATGCCGCGATCGAGGCGCTCGCCGAGGAGGGCATCGACACCTGGCAGGTCGGCGTCGTGCGCAGCGGCGCTCTCCCCGCCGACGGCTTCGGAGACTTCGAGCAGGGCGCGAAGGGCGTCGACGGCGGCGCCGTGCGCCTCGTCGGCGCGTACGCGGACACCCACTGAGCACCGGCTCATCGAGCAGACGGCCTCACTGAGCAGAAGAGAAATGGCGAACTAGCAGACATGTGCGGAATCGTCGGCGTCGTCGGACGCGGCAACGTCAACCAGGAGATCTACGACTCGCTCCTGCTGCTGCAGCACCGCGGGCAGGACTCCACCGGCATCGCCACCGCGGAGCGCAGCGGCGTGTTCCACCTCTTCAAGGCGAAGGGGCAGGTGCGCGAAGCCGTCCGCACGCGCGACATGCGGTCGCTCCTCGGCACGATCGGTCTGGGCCACGTCCGCTACGCGACGAAGGGCACCGCCTCCAGCGAGGAGGAGGCCCAGCCGTTCTACGTGAACGCGCCGTACGGCATCGTCCTCGTCCACAACGGCAACCTGACGAACACGCGTGAGCTCACCGACGTCCTCTTCCGCGAGGATCGCAGGCACCTGAACACCTCCTCGGACACGGAGCTGCTCGTCAACGTCCTGGCCAACGAGCTGCAGGCATCCATGTCGGGCCTCGAGCTCGACCCGGAGCAGATCTTCCAGGCGGTCGCGCGCGTCCACGAGCGCGTGGAGGGCTCCTACGCCGCGATCGCCCTGATCGCCGGGTACGGCCTGCTCGCATTCCGCGACCCCTTCGGCATCCGCCCGCTCATCCTCGGCACGCGCCGCCACGACGACGGTCACTACGAGTGGGTCGTCACGTCGGAATCGCTCGTGCTGGAGAACGGCGGCTTCGAGGTCGTCCGCGACGTCGAGCCGGGGGAGGCCGTGTTCATCGACCTCGACGGCAACCTGCACACCCGGCAGTGCGCGTCCGACCCGAAGCTCATTCCGTGCTCGTTCGAGTACGTGTACCTCGCGCGCCCCGACTCGGTCATGAACGGGATCTCCGTCTACGAGGCGCGGCTGCGGATGGGCGAGCGCCTCGCCGACACGATCGCGAAGTACACGCCCGCAGGGAAGATCGACGTCGTCATGCCGATCCCCGACTCGTCGCGTCCGGCCGCCATGCAGGTCGCGCGCAAGCTCGGCATCGAGTATCGCGAAGGCTTCTACAAGAACCGCTATGTCGGCCGGACGTTCATCATGCCCGGTCAGGCCGTGCGCAAGAAGAGCGTGCGCCAGAAGCTCAACGCGATGTCGAGCGAGTTCAAGGGCAAGAACGTCCTCCTCATCGATGACTCGATCGTGCGCGGGACGACCTCCAAGGAGATCATCCAGATGGCGCGGGATGCCGGGGCCAAGAGCGTCACGTTCGCCTCCGCCGCCCCGCCCGTGCGCTTCCCGCACGTGTACGGCATCAACATGCCGTCGCGGCACGAGCTCGTGGCCCACGGCCGCACGATCCCCGAGATCGCCGCCGAGCTCGGCGCCGACTACATGGTGTACCAGGAGATCGACGACCTGAAGGCCGCGATCCTCGAGGGGACCCCCGACGTCGAGGACCTCGACATGAGCTGCTTCGACGGACGCTATGTCACGGGGACCGTCTCGGAGGAGTACCTGGCCTGGGTGGAAGGCTCCCAGGAGAGCTGAAGCCTGGTCGCCTGGTCGCCTGGTCGCCTGGTCGCCTGATCGCCCTGACGTCCCGGGCGGGCATAGGCTTGGACGAGTGACCTCGGCTCCCACTCGACCTCTCTGGCGCGGGCGGGCCCTCGCTCTCGTCGGCATCGTCCTCGTGGCGTTCTCGCTCCGCTCCGCGGTGGCGGCGCTCTCACCGATCCTCTCCGAGGTCAACGCCGATCTGCACATCCCCACGTGGGTGGTCGGACTCATCGGCGCCGCACCGCCCGTCTGCTTCGCGGTGTTCGGCATCGTGACCCCGGTGCTGGAGCGCCGCTTCGGCCTCGAGCGCCTCGCCGCCGCCGCGATGGCCGTCGCGACCGTCGCCCTCGTCGCGCGGGCGCTGGCGGGCGACGGCGCGGTTCTCCTCATCGGCACGGCGGTGCTCTTCGCGGCGATCGGCGTGGGCAACGTCGTCCTCCCGCCGCTCATCAAGGCCTACTTCCCCGACCGCACGGGATCGATGACGGCGCTGTACTCGGCGCTCCTCGCCGTCGCCGCGTTCGTTCCGCCGCTCGTGGCGGTGCCGGTGGCGGATGCCGCCGGCTGGCGCTTCTCCCTCGGGATGTGGGCGGTCTTCGCGTTCGCCGCGATCATCCCGTGGGTGGCGATGCTCGTCCGGGATCGCGCAGAGGCCGCGCGCGCCAGCACCGCGACATCCGACGCCGCCGACCCGCCGCGCACCCTCACCGGCTCGATCGAGGTCATCGACGAGCCGGCGCCCGGCGTGCTCGGCCGATTGACGCGGCTGCCGCTCGCGTGGGCACTCGCCCTGACCTTCGCGATGTCGGCCGCCAGCGTCTACGCGTGCTTCGCGTGGCTCCCGGTCGTGCTCGTCGACCTCGCAGGCGTCGACCACGCCGCGGCGGGCGCGCTCCTGTCCTTGTTCGGCGCCATGGGGCTGCCGTGGTCGATCCTCGTGCCGATCGCCGTCACGCGGTGGAACCGCACGGGCATCGTCTACGTCGTGGCGCTCCTCGCCGGTGTCGCGGGCGTCCTCGGGCTCGTCCTCGCGCCGACCGCCGCGACGGTGCTGTGGGTCATCCTCCTGGGGACGCCGCAGGGGCTCTTCCCCGCGGTCCTCGTCCTCATCCAGCGGCGCAGCCGCACGCACGAGGGCGCGGTGGCGCTGTCGAGCTTCAGCCAGAGCATCGGCTACGCCGTGGCCGCGCTCTTCCCGTTGGGCTTCGCCGTGCTGCACGAGGCGACGGGGGACTGGCGGAGCGCGCTGGTGAGCCTCGGCATCCTGTTCCTCATCGCGATCCCGACGGGGATCATCGTGACGCGCACGAAGACGGTCGAGGACGAGTGGGAGCGCCGGCACGGCGCGTGGTGATGCTCAGACGCGCGCAGCGTCCTCGTCTTCGCCCTCGTCCTCGTACTGATCGGCCCACTTGTCGACGTACGGGTCGTCCTCGTGGTGACCAAGCTCTTTCTCAAGCGCACCGAA
Source organism: Microbacterium flavum (assembly GCF_018717645.1). Lineage (GTDB taxonomy): Bacteria > Actinomycetota > Actinomycetes > Actinomycetales > Microbacteriaceae > Microbacterium > Microbacterium flavum. The sequence goes on along the minus strand of NZ_JAFLHG010000014.1, from coordinate 64,859 downwards.
GTTCACGTTGTAGGTGTCGTACTTGAGTTCGCGAGCGATCTTGGTGTGCTTCGCCTTCTGACGGCCACGCCCCATGCGAGACCCCCTCATTTCTGAAGTCACGGCTGATGCGTCTGAGTTTCGCATCCATCCGGTGCATTCTCGATGCATTCACGATTCGGCCAGGGGCCGGGAAGAGTAGCATTCAGGATAACACGGGGCCCCGCGACCCTCGCGGCTTTCCGGGTCCGACGGTGTGATGCGAGTGGAGGATGCGCGATGTCAGAGGCGGATTCGCACGGGGTTCCGGCCCACGCGGTGATCGTCGGGGCGATTCCCGACCAGCCGGCGCGAGTGCTGAAAGAGGCCGCGCGCTACGCCAAGCTCTTCGGCGCCCCGCTCATCGTCGCCCACGTGGACATCACCCGGTTCGTCACCTACGAGGACCCGGACGGCTACGTGCACTCCGCGCCCATCGACCTCGACGCGGCGACGGGTCAGGCCCAGCTGGAGATCGTGACCGAGGCTGCGCGCGCCACACTCGCCGAGCCCGGGCTCAGCGGGGTGGACTGGTCGGTGCGCCAGCTGGTCGGTGACCCCGCCCTCGCGATCAAGCACCTCGCCGAGCAGTCGCAGGCGCGGCTCATCGTCGTCGGGACCCGCCGGCGCGGGTTCGGCGAGTCGGTGCGCGAGTTCTTCACCGGGTCGGTCGCCGCGCGGCTCGCCCACCGGCAGAGCCGTCCGATCCTCGTCGTGCCGCTCGAGAGCCCCGCCGCCGACGACGAGGTGCTCTGGCCCGAGGGGTGAGCGCCGCGGGGTGAGCGCCGCGAGGTCAGCGCCGTGAGGTCACGTCGAGGCCGACACGTCCCCTCACCCGCGCAGCGCGCGCGTGAGGGTCGCCGACGTCTCGTCGAGCGCGCGGGAGAGTTCGTCGACGACGGATGCCGCGAGCGCGCCCCCGTGCGCGACGTGCGTGCGCAGGTCGGCGCGGACGGCGCCCCGGAACTCCGCCACGATCGCCTCGGCGCGGCGCAGCTGCTCGCGGGCGTCGGCGCGGCCGGCCTCTTCGGCGGCGGTCGCGGTCGCGGCGCGGTGGGTGGCGGCATCCCCGTCGGCGCGCGCCGCGGCGGCGAGGTCGGCACGGAGGCTCTTCATCGCCTCCCGCACGCTCCCGCGCACCTCGTCGGCGATGAGGCGGACGCTGTCGGCGAGGCCGGCCTGGATTCCCTCCAGGTCACCCGCCCGCGCGGCCACCTCCGCACGGCCCGCGTGGGTGATCTCGTAGACGGTCTTGCGCCCGTCGACGGTCTTCGTGACCAGACCCTCGTCCTCGAGCTTCGCGAGCCGCGGGTACACGGTCCCGGCGCTCGGCGTGTACGTCCCGCCGGTGCGATCCGACAGTGCCTGCATGAGGTCGTAGCCGTGGCGAGGGGCCTCGTCGAGCAGGCTCAGCAGGTAGAGGCGCAGATCGCCGTGGGAGAAGACGGGCGGCATGTCAGAACTCCTCGATGGGGGCGGCCGGCTCGGCCGCTTCGACCGCCGGGCGACGCAGGACGGTCACGGCGCCCGAGACGGAGTTCGCGCGGACGTCGACGAAGCTGCTGCTGAGCTCGCCCACCGAGTCGGTCCAGTTCGTGGGCCCGCTCCCCGAGCGCTTGACGCCGTCGGCGAGCACCCGTCCGCTCACGGACCGCAGCACGTAGTTGGCAGGAAGCCCGTCGTCCAGACGCACGGTGGACTCGCCGGAGACGGTGTTGATGCTCACGGCATCCACGCGCCCGCTCGAATCGACCATGACGTCGCCGGAGACCGTGTCGACCGTCGCCTTGCGGATGCGGCCCGTCGCGGTGAACTCGCCCGAGACGGAATTGGCGTTCACGGTTCCGTCGAGGGAGCGGATCTGCACGTCGCCCGAGACCGCATTGACCGTCAGGTCTCCGGTGAGGCCGTCGACGATGATGTCGCCCGACACGGTGTTCAGTCGCGCGCCCGACACGAGCCCGGAGACGAGCGCGCTCGCGGAGACGACGCCGAGGGTGAGTGCGACACCGCGCGGCACCGCGACCGAGATCTCCGCCTTGGGCCCGGCCGATCCGAAGTTCTTGAACACCTCGAGGAAGTTGTCCCAGCGCAGCTGCGGGTGGTCGATCTCGACGCCGTCGCCGCTCGTCTCGATGCGGAGGTCCTTGCCGGTGACGCTGTGGACCTCGATGCGCACCCCGGGCTCGTCGTGCGCGACGACATCGATCTGTCCGCCGACGAGGCCGACCTTGAGCCCCCGGATGTCTTCGAGGTCGATCACCCGGGTCTCGCCCGGCTTGATGAGCCACTTCTCGTCCGACATGGTTCCTCCTGAACGTGGGTTGCGCGACTCGAGATATATCGCGTTCTACGACAATAACACGATATATCTCGAATTTGCGAGCGGGAGGAACGGAGATTTGACCTTGACGTAGCGTCAACCTCTACCGTGATCGACATGAACGATTGGTCGATCCAGGAGGTCGCACGACTCGCGGGGACGACGAGCCGCACGCTTCGCCACTACGGCGAGCTGGGACTGCTGCCGCCGAGCGACGTCGGTGCGAACGGCTACCGCCGTTACGACGCGCACGCCCTCGTGCGGCTGCAGCGGATCCTGATGCTGCGCGAGCTCGGGCTCTCGCTCCCGCAGATCCGCGCGGTCCTCGACCGCCCGACCCGGGCGGAGGAAGCGCTGGGCCACCACCTGGAGTGGCTGCACGGCGAACAGGAGCGCATCGCGCGCCAGATCGCAGCGGTGCGGTCGACCATCACCGCACTGGAGAACGGAGAGGAACCGATGGCCGAGGACATGCTCGACGGGTTCGATCACACGCAGTACAAGGACGAGGTCACCGAGCGGTGGGGCGAGAAGGCCTACGCCGACTCCGACCGCTGGTGGCGGGGCCTCGGCGAGCGGGGGCAGTCAGAGTGGAAGCAGGTCGTCCGCGACCTGAACTCGGCGTGGCAGGATGCCGCGGGGCGTGGCATCGCCCCGGACGGAGCCGAGGCGCAGGAGCTGGCCGCGCGCCATGTGGCGTGGCTGCGCGCCACGCCGGGCACCCCTGCCGCGGGAGGCGGCGACGTCGGTGCCTACGTGCGCGGTGTGGCGGAGATGTACGTCTCCGATGCTCGTTTCGCCGCGAACTACGGCGGCGCGGAGGGCGCGGCGTTCGTGCGCGATGCGCTTCTCGCTCACCTCGAGCGAGGGTGAGCGCCCCCCCGAACGCAGAAGAGCCCCGGCCGAAGCCGGGGCTCTTCTCGTGAATGCGGTCAGGCCCTGCCGCCGCGGACCACACGCAGCAGGAACGCGATCAGCGCGATGACGCCGACGATCAGCGCCACCCACAGCAGCCAGCTGAGAGCGGTGTTCATGCCGCCGACGATGGCGAGCACGATGGCCACGACGATGATGATGAGAAGGGCGATGTTCATGGGGGATTCTCCTTTGGTTCGGGCAGTCTGGTGAGTCACCCGGGTCTCCGGGGACATCGGAGACAGATCGACGTTACAGCCGGGGCCCGGATCGGCTCACCCCCTTGCGGGCGGGAATAATCATGCGGTAGTGCCGAGGTATGCCACAGAACTCCGTCCCCGCCAGCATCAAGGACCCCGCGCTCTACGAGGAGCTGCGGGACGAGGGCGCCTCCAAGCAGAAGGCGGCTCGGATCTCGAACGCCGTCGCGCGCGACGGGGCCACGGCGGTGGGCCGTCGGGGCGGCGAGGCCGGATCCTACGAGGACTGGACCGTACCGCGCCTGCGCGCGCGGGCGAAGGAGCTGGGTCTGAAGGGCTACTCCGGCGCGCGGAAGGCGCAGCTCATCGAGATGCTGCGCGAAGACTGATGCCCCGGCTGCGCACCGTCCACCCGGGCGTCGATCTGGGCTACACCCGCATCCGTTCGGGCTCCGGATTCCGCTACACCGACGCTGACGGGGCGGCGCTGCCCGCGCCCGAGCGCGAGCGCGTGGTCGCGCTCGTCATCCCGCCCGCCTGGACCGACGTGTGGATCAGCGCGGTCTCCGACGGCCACGTCCAGGCGATGGGTTTCGATGAAGCCGGGCGGCGGCAGTACCTCTACCACCCCGACTGGTCCGCGGGGCGTGACAGGGGAAAGTACGCCCGCGCTCTCCAGCTCGCCGCGTCGCTGCCTCGTGCCCGCAGCCGCGTGACGGCCTCGCTCCGACGCGAGGATCTCGACCGTGAGCGCATCCTCGCCACCGCGTTCCGCCTCCTGGATCAGGCCGCCCCGCGCGTCGGGAGCGCGCGCTATCTCAAACGTCACGGGAGCCGCGGCCTCACGACGCTGCGGCGGCGGGATGCCGCAGTCGACGAATCGATCACGAGCCTGCGCTTCCGCGGCAAGAGCGGGAAGCGTCAGAGCCTCGACATCGAGGATGCGGAGCTCGCCGTCGTCATCGGGGCTCTCGCCACCGGACGCCCGGCCGCACCGCTGCTCGCCTACACCCGCGGGCGCCGGCGGGTGCCGCTCACACCGAACGATGTGAACGCGTACGTCCGGGCGATGACGGGCGGCACGTTCACGGCGAAGGACTTCCGGACGCTGCGCGGCACGATCCTGGCCGCCGATGCGCTCGCGCGGCTCGGCCCCGCGGGCTCCCACCGGGATCGCAAGCAGGCCGAGGTGCTCGCGGTGAAGGCCGCGTCGCAGGCGCTGGGCAACACTCCGACGGTGGCGCGCAGCTCGTACATCGACCCGCGCGTCTTCGCCCGGTACCGGCGCGGGATCCTCCTCGACACGTCGGTCTCGCCCGAATCGGCGATCCGCACCCTGCTCCTCGGGTGAACCACCGCTAGCCTGCGGTCATGGTCCGTGCTGCGTGGTTCTCCCCGGTCACGCTGGTCCTGGTCATCTGCGGTGGTGCGGTCGGGGTGGCCGCACGTGCGGCGCTCACAGTGCCGTTCGCGGCGGGGGCGCACCCGCTTCTGATCCCGGGTCTCACCCTGGTGATCAACCTCCTCGGCGCGTTCCTCCTCGGAGTCGTCGTCGGGGCCCTCGACGACCGCCACCCGCGCGCCCGATCCTTCCTCGGCACCGGGGTCCTCGGCGGATTCACCACGTACAGCGCGTTCGCGGTCCAGGTGGTCACCACCTCCGGCTCCTCGCCGCTGGTCGGGCTGGCGCTGGCCGCCGTCACCCTCTTCGGCGGAGCACTCGCGGCGGCGACAGGGCTCGGCGCCGGGCGGCGGATGGCCCATCGCCCGGGCGAGGTCGAGACGCCCGAGGACGCCGAATGAGCGTCGTCGAGATCGTCGCCCTCGTCGCCGCCGGCGGCGTCGGCGCCGGCGCCCGCTACCTGATGGACGGAGCGGTGATGCGGGGGCGCCGCCGTGCCTTCCCCCTCGGCATCCTCGTCGTCAATGCGCTCGGGTCGTTCCTGCTGGGGCTGCTGACCGGGATCCCGCAGCTGGCCCCGGCCTGGCTCACGATCCTCGGGGTCGGGCTGCTGGGCGGGTTCACGACGTTCAGCGCGGTCGCCGTGGAGTCGGTCCTGCTCGGCCAGAACGGCCGGCGGGAGTGGGCGTGGATGAACCTGCTGGCGACCGTGGGCGTGTGCGTCGTGGCCGCCGCGATCGGATTCACGATCGGCGGGCTCTTCCCCCGCTGACGGGCCGGTGCGTCGGTCGGCCGTGTGAGAATGAATCGGATACATCCGTGTATCGTCTGCGTTCGCGTGCTCCTCCACCGCAAAGGTCCTCCGTGTCGAATCTCGCCGTCCTGAGCCTGAAGAACCGCGCCCTCATCGCGCTGATCACGATCGTGGCCGCGATCTTCGGGGGTCTCGCGCTGACGAACCTCAAGCAGGAGCTCATCCCGTCGATCGAGTTCCCGCAGCTCTCGATCGTGACGACCTATCCCGGGGCCTCGCCCGAAGTCGTCAGCAACGACGTGTCGACGCCGATCGAGACCGCTGTCCGCGGCATCCCGGGGCTCGAGTCCACGACGGCGACGAGCACGACCAACGCCTCGATCATCCAGGCGTCGTTCACCTACGGCACCGACCTCGCGACCGCCGAGCAGAAGATCCTGCAGGCGATCAACCGGATCAAGTCCACGCTTCCCGAGAACGTCGAACCGAATGTCGTCTCGTTCTCGATCGACGACCTGCCCGTGATCGCGCTCGCCGTCACCGGGTACGACGACGCCGACACGATCCAGTCGCAGTTGGAGACGAATGTCATCCCCGACATCGAGGATGTGGAGGGCGTCGCCTCGGCGACGATCGTCGGCGGACAGGGCCAGCGGGTCACGATCACGCCCGACCGGGCGAAGCTCGCCGCCGCCGGCTACACCCAGTCCGCGATCACCGACGCCCTCGACCAGAACGGCGTGCTGTTCCCGGGAGGGTCGGTGACCGAGGGCGATCAGAAGCTCACGGTCCAGACCGGCGCCAAGCTCTCCTCGGTCGACGCGATCGCGGGGCTGCCGCTCGTACCCTCCTCTCCCGAACAGGCGGCCGCAGGGGCGCTGACGATCGGCGACGTGTCGACGGTGGCCCTCACGGCGGATCCCGTCACCTCGATCTCGCGGGTGGACGGCCAGAGCGCTCTGACGATCTCGATCACGAAGCTTCCCGCGGCCAACACGGTGGACGTGTCGCGAGCTGTGACCGACCTCCTGCCGAAGCTGCAGGATGCCATCGGCACGCAGGCGCAGTTCACGATCGTCTTCGATCAGGCGCCGTTCATCGAGCAGTCGATCGAGGCGCTCGCGCAGGAGGGCCTGCTCGGTCTCGTCTTCGCCGTGCTCGTCATCTTCGTCTTCCTCCTGTCGGTGCGCTCGACGCTCGTCGCGGCGATCTCCATCCCCACGAGCGTGCTCATCACCTTCGTCGGCATCCAGGCGTTCGGCTACTCGCTCAACATCCTGACGCTCGGTGCGCTCACGATCGCGATCGGGCGCGTCGTCGACGACTCGATCGTGGTCATCGAGAACATCAAACGCCACTACGTCGGCGACGCCGACAAGGGGGACTCGATCCGTCTCGCGGTGCGCGAGGTCGCCGCCGCCATCACGGCATCCACCATCACGACCGTCGCGGTGTTCCTGCCCGTCGCCTTCGTCGGCGACGTGACGGGGGAGCTCTTCCGCCCGTTCGCGCTGACGGTGACGATCGCGATGCTCGCCTCGCTGTTCGTCGCGCTGACGATCGTTCCGGTCCTCGCCTCCTGGTTCCTGAAGCCGGGCAAGGAGCTCCGGGATTCGGACGGCGCACCGATCGATCCGGAGAACCCTGCCGCCCCGCCCTCGCGCCTGCAGAAGTCCTACCTGCCGATCCTGTCCTGGACGCTGAAGCACTCGTGGGTGACGCTGCTGATCGCCGTGCTCGTCCTCGGCGGGACGATCGCCGCGGCGCCGTTCATGAAGACCAACTTCCTCGGCGACAGCGGCCAGAACACCTTCACCGTCCGGCAGGACCTCGGCCCGGCCGCCTCGCTCGACGCCCAGGACGCCGCGGCGCAGAAGGTCGAGGAGGCGATCCTCGGTGTCTCCGGCGTCAAGACGGTCCAGACCTCGATCGGGTCGAGCGGCTCCGCGCTGCGCGACGCGTTCTCCGGAGGCTCGTCCGGCATCACCTACTCGATCACGACCGAGCCCTCCGCCGATCAGGAGAAGGTGCGCGGCGACGTGACGAGCGCCGTCGACGGCATCGACGGCGCGGGCGAGGTCACCGTCTCGGCGGGTCAGGGCGGATTCGGGTCGACCGATGTCGAAGTCGACGTCACCGCGCCGTCGGCGGATGCGCTGACGACCGCGACCGACGCGGTCGTCAGCTCCCTGCAGGGCAAGGACGGGATCAGCCAGGTCACGTCCAACCTCGCCGCCTCCCTGCCGTACGTCGCCGTCACGGTCGACCGTGCCAAGGCGGCCTCGCTCGGACTCTCCGAGGTCGCCGTGGGCGGACTGGTCGCGAATACGATGCAGCCGCGTCAGGTCGGCACGGTCGAGCTCGACGGCACCGCGGTGACCGTGTATCTCCAGGCCGCCTCGGTGCCCGCGACGATCGACGAGCTGAAGGCTCTGCAGATCCCCACCGCCGCCGGCACGCTGCGCCTCGATGAGGTCGCCACCGTCGCGGAGAGCCAGGGCCCGACCTCCATCACCACCCAGCGCGGTCAGCGGACGGCGACCGTCACGGTCACCCCTGCGAGCGACAACCTCCAGGCGGCATCGGCCACCGTGACCACCGCGCTCGCGGACATCGACCTCCCCACGGGCGCCGACGCGAAGGTCGGCGGCGTCGTCACGCAGCAGCAGGATGCCTTCGGCCAGCTCGGTCTCGCGATGCTCGCGGCGATCCTCATCGTCTACATCGTCATGGTCGCGACCTTCAAGTCGCTGCGTCAGCCGCTCCTCCTGCTCGTCTCGGTGCCGTTCGCGGCGACCGGGGCGATCCTCCTGCAGATCGCGACGGGTGTCCCGCTGGGCGTGGCATCCCTCATCGGCGTGCTGATGCTCATCGGCATCGTCGTGACGAACGCGATCGTCCTCGTCGACCTCGTGAACCAGTACCGCACCAAGGGGCTGTCGGCGCACGACGCCGTCATCGCGGGCGGCTCCCGGCGACTGCGACCGATCCTCATGACGGCGCTCGCGACGATCTTCGCGCTCACCCCGATGGCCCTCGGCATCACCGGCCACGGAGGGTTCATCTCGCAGCCCCTCGCGATCGTCGTGATCGGCGGGCTCATCTCGTCCACCGTGCTGACCCTCGTCGTGCTCCCGACCCTGTACAACCTCGTGGAGGGTGCCCGCGAGCGACGGACCGCGCGGCGGGACCGCGCCCAGGATCCCGACCTCACGGCCGTGGACACGAGCGATCTGCACCCCCGTCGCGCGCTCCGCGCGCACGACGAGGCGCGCACCGATACGGATTCGTAGTACCCCCGTAACACCGTCCGCAGTACGGTGAACTCCTCGACCCCGCCCCGCGGGGCGAAGGGGGCGGACGATGGACGAGAACCAGACGGCGCGTGAGCGGGAGATCCGCCACTCGGCGCACGATCCGGAGCAGGCGCTGGAGAACGAGCGCGAGGTCACCGGCGATGTGATGCTCGCGGTGGAGGACTTCTCCAGCGAAGAGGCGGGGTACCACAAGACCCTCAAACCGCGGCAGATCCAGATGATCGCGATCGGCGGCGCCATCGGGACGGGCCTGTTCATGGGCGCCGGGTCGCGTCTGAACACCTCCGGTCCGGCGCTCGTGCTGGTGTACCTGGTGTGCGGGTTCTTCGCGTTCCTCATCCTCCGCGCCCTCGGCGAGCTCGTGCTGCACCGCCCGTCGTCGGGCTCGTTCGTCTCCTATGCGCGCGAGTTCTACGGCGAGAAGATGGCGTACACCGCCGGTTGGCTGTACTTCCTGAACTGGGCGTTCACCTCGATCGTCGACGTGACGGCCGTCGCCCTGTACGTGAAGTTCTGGTCGCAGTACTGGGAGCCGCTGCAGTCGGTGCCGCAGTGGGTGATCGCGCTCGTCGCACTCGCCGTCGTCCTGTCCCTGAACCTCGTCTCGGTGAAGGTGTTCGGCGAGATGGAGTTCTGGTTCGCGCTCATCAAGGTGTTCGCCCTGGTCGCCTTCCTCATCATCGGCATCGTCTTCCTCGTCATGAACGGCAAGACGGATGTCGGGGTCACCGGCCTCAGCGTCATCGCCGACAACGGCGGGTGGTTCCCCACCGGCGCGATCGCCCCCATCCTCGCGATCTCCGGCGTCGTCTTCGCCTACGCCGCGATCGAGCTCGTCGGCACGGCCGCCGGTGAGACGGAGAACCCGCGCGAGGTCATGCCGCGCGCCGTCAACACCGTCGTCATCCGCATCGCCGTCTTCTACGTCGGGTCGGTGCTGCTGCTCTCCCTGCTGCTGCCCTACACGGTCTACAAGGCCGGAGAGTCGCCGTTCGTGACGTTCTTCTCGCACATCGGCTCACCCGAAGCGGGCGCGATCTCGGCGTCGATCATGAACTTCGTGGTCCTCACCGCGGCACTGTCGTCCCTGAACGCCGGCCTCTACTCCACCGGACGCATCCTGCGGTCGATGGCCGTCAACGGCTCGGCTCCCCGCTTCACCGAGGTGATGAGCCGCAACGGGGTGCCGTACGGCGGCATCCTGCTCACCGCCGTCATCACGCTCTGCGGCGTGGGCCTGAACGCCGCCTTCCCGTCGCAGGCGTTCGAGATCGTGCTCGAGGTGTCCGCGCTCGGGATCATCGGCGGCTGGGCGACGATCATCCTCTGCCAGATCAAGCTCCAGCGCTGGGCGAAGCAGGGGCTCGCGACACGGCCCGCCTTCCGCCTGTTCGGAGCTCCGTTCACGTCGTACCTGACGCTCGCGTTCCTCGCCTTCGTGCTCGTGACGATGGGCTTTTCGGAGACGGGGCGGTGGGTGCTGGCATCGAGCATCATCCTCGTCCCCCTCCTGATCGGCGGCTGGTTCGCCTACCGTCCGCGCATCCTGCAGGCGGCGAAGGAGCGCGAGGGGTACACCGGAACGCTGCCGGTCATCTGAGGGGTGCCGCCGCTCGCGCCGCGTGGTCCGGCTGCCCGAAGTAGCCGACCGCGAACAGGACGATCGAGGCGACGGGGACCGCGAGTCGGATCGCTCGTCGTGAGCATCGCCGCGACCGTGCCGATCGCGATGAAGCTGACGAGCAGGCTGGTCAGGCGCTGCGTCGTGATCCGTGACGCGGACAGGTAGGTGAGCCACGCGGCGAGACCCGCGGTGACCCCCAGCAGCACGGTGGTCCAGAAGGCGTTCAGCTCCGCGCCGATGAACGAGCGGGCGAGGACGGCGAACAGCGACAGCGTCGCGATCGCGGTGAGGGCCACGTGGGCGATCACGACGGACACCGTGGAGATCACGTACCGCCAGTTCGCGATCTCGCGGCGCCACTCCTGCCCCGACGTCGTCCGCGCCCGCCAGTAGCCGACGGCCGCGCTCGGGGTGGGGGCCGGGGCGGTGCGATGCGCGGCATCCGGGGCGTTCATGCCGTCAGTGTAGGACCGCGCGGGGGCCTCCCAGCCTCGGCCGGTAGAATGGATCGGTCGGCTTCTGGACACCGCGCGTGCGCGGGTGGGTTTGTGAGTCCAAGGGGGCCGATGGTGAGCGCCGATCGGCGCGCATGAACCATCACTGAATGGCCCCGGCCGACCGATGTCCGGGTAGCCCGCCGCGCTGAGCGCGGACGGGCGCTGTTCTCGTGCGAGACAACCCAAAAGGACTTCCCATGCCCAAGAACAAGAAGCCGGCCGGCGGCCGCGCGCAGAGCTTCGAACCCCGCTACGGTGCGAAGAAGACGTCGTACCAGGACGCCAAGCGCCGCCCCGGCCAGTCATCCGCCGGCACTCCCGGCAGCAAGAGCGCGGGCCACCGCGGCTATCGCCCCGAGGCGGCCGACGCTCCCGCGAAGAAGCAGCGCTGGAACGCGCAGGAGCGCGCGGGTCGCGATGAGGCCCGCGGCATCCGCACGCAGGCGCAGGGCGACCGTCCGCGTCGCGATGACCGTCCCGCCCGGTCGTACGATGACCGTCCGCGTCGCGATGACCGTCCGGCGCGGTCGTACGATGACCGCCCGCGTCGCGATGACCGTCCCGCCCGGTCGTACGATGACCGCGCGCGTCGCGATGACCGTCCCTCCCGGTCGTTCGATGACCGTCCGCGTCGCGATGACCGCCCCGCCCGTTCGTACGATGACCGTCCCGCGCGTTCGTATGGTGACCGTCCCGCGCGGTCGTACGATGACCGTCCGCGTCGCGATGACCGTCCCTCCCGGTCCTTCGACGATCGCCCCCGCGGCGAGCGTCAGCCGCGCGACGATCGTCGCACCTTCGGCGATGCCCGCCCGTCGTTCCGCGACGATCGGCCCCGCCGCGACGACAGGGGTGGACGAAGCTCCGCCTCCTGGGGTCAGGATCGCCCGAACCGGGCTGATTCGTCGGATTCCCGGTCGAATCAGTGGAGTTCTGGCGGCCCGCGTCGCGACACGCGTCCGGCCCGTGACGACCGTCCGGCCCGTGACGACCGTCCGGCCCGCGACGACCGCCCCCGGCGCGACGACGGCGCTCGCCGCGACACGCGCCCTTCCCGCGATGAGCGTCCGGCCCGTTCGTTCGACGACCGCCCGCGTCGCGACGCGCGCCCGGCCCGTGACGACCGGCCGCGTCGCGATGACCGCGCATCCTCCGGCGGGAACCGCTCCGACTGGAACGCCGATGTCAAGGATGACGCGAAGCGCAAGGCCTACGAGGCGCACGCCGACACCGTGCACGAGAAGCTGCAGGCGCAGGCCGTCCAGGCTGAGGAGGTCGCCGACGTGACCTTCGGCAGCCTGGGGCTCGGCGAGAACATCGTTCGCGTCCTAGCCGACCTCGGCGCGGCGTCCCCGTTCCCGATCCAGGCTGCGACGATCGTCCCGATCCTCGAGGGCAAGGATGTGCTCGCACGCGGCCGCACCGGCTCGGGCAAGACGATCGCCTTCGGGGCGCCGCTGGTCGAGTCGATCCTGCGCAGCCAGGCGGGCAAGCGCCGCGAGTTCGGACGGAGCCCGAAGGCGCTGATCCTCGCGCCGACGCGCGAGCTCGCGCTGCAGATCGATCGCACCATTCAGCCGATCGCCCGCAGCGTGGGCCTGTTCACGACCCAGATCTACGGCGGTGTGCCCCAGGCGCGCCAGGTCGGCGCGCTCAAGAAGGGCGTCGACATCATCATCGGCACCCCTGGGCGCATCGAGGACCTCCAGAGCCAGGGCAAGCTCGACCTCTCCGAGATCCGCATCGTCGTCCTCGACGAGGCCGACCACATGAGCGAGCTCGGCTTCCTGGAGCCGATGCAGCGCATCCTCCGCCTCGTCGAGGACGGCGCGCAGAAGCTGCTGTTCTCCGCGACGCTGGACCGCGAGGTCGCCGCGCTCGTCGACGAGTTCCTCGTCGAGCCGGCCGTCTACGAGGTCGCCGGTGAGGACCAGGACTCCGGAACGATCGACCACCGCGTCCTCGTCATCGACCACCGCGACAAGGCCGAGATCCTGACCTCGCTCGTCGACCGCGCCGGCAAGACCCTCGTCTTCGCCCGCACGCGGGCGTACGCCGAGATGCTCGCCGAGCAGTTCGACGACGCCGGCATCAACGCGGTGGCGCTGCACGGGGACCTCAACCAGGGCAAGCGCACCCGCAACCTCGAGCGTCTGACGTCGGGCCGGGTGAACGTGCTGGTCGCGACGGACGTCGCTGCGCGTGGAATCCACGTCGACGACATCGACCTGGTGATCCAGGCCGACATGCCCGACGAGTACAAGACGTACCTGCACCGATCGGGTCGCACCGGTCGCGCGGGTCGCACCGGCACCGTGGTGACCCTGATCACGCGTCAGCGTCGCCGCAAGATGACGGAGATGCTCGAGCGCGCCGAGATCGACGCGCCGTTCGATGACGCGCGCACCGGCGACGACATCCTCGAGGTTCTTCGACGGGCTCAGGAACCGAGCGGGCGTCAGTCCGCGGACGTCGACCGCTGATCGTCCGGATGGCCCCTCGCCCGGGGCCATCCGTGCGTCCGGCGTGGGGGTGAGGCTCGGGCGGTGAAGCGCGCGCGGCGTCAGAAGAGCGCGTTCTCCGGGGCGGCTGCACCGCGCCGGGTGGAGCGGATCGGCCCGGGGCGACCCGAGCCCTTCGGCTTCGCCTCCACCTCCTCCTCCGCACCGCCGGCGAGGCGGTGCCTCCGCAGCAGCGGGCGCACCCGCTCGGACAGGAGCTTCCGGTAGCCCGAGGGCGCGTACGTGGACACGCCGGGGTACAGCCCGCGGTAGGCCGGTACGAGCTCCGGATGCTCGCGCTCGAGCCACTCCCAGAACCATTCCCGAGCGCCGGGGCGCAGGTGCAGCGCGCCGTAGACGACCCGCGTAGCACCCGCTGCCGCGATCCGCGCGAGCGCATCGTCGAGGATCTCCACCGAGTCGGTCAGGTGCGGGACGATCGGCATGAGGAAGACCGTGACGGCGAACCCCGCCTCCCGCGCGGCACGGACGGTCTCCAGGCGCGCGGTGAACGTGGGAGCGCCGGCTTCCAGAGTTCTGCGGATCTCCTCGTCGGGCATCGCGATCGACATCGCGAGATGGACCGGCACCGTCTCCTTCGCCGCCGCGAGAAGGGGAAGGTCGCGACGGATCAGCGTGCCCTTCGTCAGCACCGAGAACGGGGTGCCGCTCGACGCGAGCGCGTCGATGATCGCGGGCATCAATCGGTAGCGTCCCTCGGCGCGCTGGTAAGGATCGGTATTGGTGCCCAGCGCCACGGGCTCTCGATGCCAGCCGGGTGCCGCGAGCTCGCGGCGAAGGACGTCGGCGACGTTGACCTTCACGACGATCTGCTCATCGAAGTCTCGACCGGCGTCGAGGTCGAGGTAGGTGTGCGTCTGGCGCGCGAAGCAGTACGAGCAGGCGTGACTGCAGCCGCGGTAGGGGTTCACCGTCCAGTCGAACGGCATCGCCGAGGCGGAGGGCACGTGGTTGAGCGCGGACTTGGCCGCCACCTCGTGGAAGGTCATTCCCGCGAACTCGGGGGTCGTCACGGTGCGGACGAGGCCACCGAGGCGCTCCATTCCGGGCAGGGTCGCGGCATCCTCGTGTTCGAGAGTCTGTCCGAGCCACCGCATACGCTCAGTGGAACATATCTTCGAGTGATCTGCAAGGGAGGACGGTGTCGACGGCCCGGACGTGAGCGCTCTCGCTCCGGGCACAGGGAGGGGCGCCACAATGGAGGGATGCTGCCACCCGAACCGCTGCCGTCTCGGCGCGCGCTCCGCGCCGGGCGCGAGGGCGACGGGGCGCGCCCGGCGCAGGGTCCGGGCGGCGACACCCGCGAGGCGGGCGATGGTCGCCGGGACCGCACCCGGGACCGCGAGCGCGCACGCGCGGGAACGCCGATTCTCGCGGGCGTGCGCGGACGTCGCGGGATCATCGTGGCGGTCGTCGCGGTGGCGGTGATCGCGGTCGGCGTGGGAGTCGGGGGGATGATCGGGTCACTGAACGCCGCGGCACCCGCCGACGGGCGCGCGGTGGATGCCGCGGCTGTCGCCGAGGTCGTCCCGGGGGCGACCTCGCTCCCCGTCCCCGCGCAGACGTCAGCCGCGACCGCCGCGGTGTGCGATGACCCGACGGTGACGACGGCGCTCGCGCAGGGCTCGGATGCCGAGGTCCTCTCCGCGTTCGGCGGGGCGGCGACCTTCCGCTCCACCGTGGCCGGCGGCGGCGCACCGTGCGTGAGCCTCGCAGACCCCGCCCGCGAGTGGGTGGTCGTGAACAAGCAGCGCCCTCTCGTCCCGATCGACTGGGAGCCCGACCCCGTCATCGCCCCCGCCGACATGCAGCGCACCGTCGACGGGCGACTGCGACCGGCGGCCGCCGACGCACTGACCGCACTCGTGGCCACGGCGCAGGCGGAGGGTGCGGGCGCGATCGGTCTCAACAGCGCCTTCCGATCCTTCTCCTCGCAGACGCGCACCTACAACGGCTACGTGGACTCCCTCGGACGCGACGCCGCCGACCTGCAGAGCGCGCGGCCGGGTTTCAGCGAGCACCAGACCGGCCTCGCCACGGACGTCGCGGCCTGCGACGGCGGATGCGGAGCCATCGAAGACCTGGGCGGCACGCCGCAGGGGGCGTGGGTCGCGGCGAACGCCTGGCGCTTCGGGTTCGTCGTGCGATACGAGGACGGGTACACGCCGGTGACGGGCTATCAGGCCGAACCCTGGCATCTGCGCTATATCGGCCCCGAGCTCGCACAGGTCTACCACGACGGCGGGTATCACACGCTCGAGGAGTTCTTCGGCCTGCCCGCCGCCCCCGACTACGCCGATTGATCCCACCCCGGGTGTGAAACCCAGTACCATGGATGCCGGGACAGCGTCCCATCACGTCAGGCTCGACGACGAGACACGAGAGGCAGGCGCAGCATGGAGCGCAACATCTACGACGAGGACCACGAGGCGTTCCGCGACGTCGTCAAGGAGTTCGTGAAGCGCTACGCCACGGAAGAGAAGCGCAAGCAGTGGGAGGCGGACGGCGAAGTCGACCGCGCCACCATGCGCGCCGCGGGCGAGGCGGGCATCATCGGCCTCAGCGTCCCCGAGGAGTTCGGCGGCGCCGGCATGCTGCAGGACTACCGATTCCGCGCCATCGTGCTCGAGGAGGTCATCGGCGCGGGGCAGGGCTCACTCGCCGGAGCCCTCGGCATCCAGGACGACCTGGCCGTTCCCTACATCGTCCACATGGGCACGCAGGAGCAGAAGGAGAAGTGGCTCCCCGGCATGGCGACCGGCGAGATCCTGGGAGCCCTGGCGATGACCGAACCCGGCGCGGGCAGCGACCTCCGCGGCATCAAGACCACCGCGAAGAAGGTCGACGGCGGTTACATCGTCAACGGCGCGAAGACGTTCATCTCCTCCGGCAAGACCGCCGACATGGTGGTCACCTTCGTCAAGACCGGGGAGGGCAACCGCCCCGACGCCTTCAGCCTGCTCATCCTCGAGGACGGCATGGAGGGCTTCGATCACGGCAAGAAGCTCGAGAAGATGGGCTTCCACGGGTGGGACACCGCCGAGCTCAGCTTCGTCGACGTCTTCGTTCCCGAAGAGAACCTCATCGGCGGCAAGGAGGGCCTCGGCTTCATCCAGCTCATGATGAATCTGCCCCTCGAGCGCCTGTCGATCGGCGTCGCCGCGGCCGCCGCCGGCGAGGCCGCCTACCGCTGGACGCGCGACTACGTCATCAGCCGCGAGGCGTTCGGCGAGCGGATCGCCGACTTCCAGAACACCCGCTTCCGTCTGGCCGACATGGCCACGACGGTGGACGTCATGTGGACCTACAACGACCGCGCGATGATGCTCTACAAGGATGCGAAGCTCACCGCCGAGGAGGCGGCGAAGGTCAAGTTCTGGTCGACCGACCGTGAGGCCGAGCTCCTGGACACCGGCGTGCAGCTCCACGGCGGCTACGGGTACATCACCGAGTACCCGATCGCCCGCGCCTACCTGGATGCCCGTGTGCACCGCATCTACGGCGGAACGAACGAGATCATGCGCGACATCGTCTCGCGTCAGATCGTCGGCAAGAAGTAGCGCGGGCGCGCCCGGAGGCCGGTGCGCCTCCGGGGCAGTGACTACGGGCTCCAGGGGAAGAGCGCGACGAGGATGCCGGCACTCACCGCCCAGAACAGGGCGACGAAGATGGTGTCGCGGGCGCGCCACCGCGTCAGATATCGCTCGGTGCGGTCGGGGTAGGCGCCGAAGGCGCGGGCATCCATCGCCAGCGCGACGCGCTCGGCGTGCCGGATCGCTCCGGCCAGCAGCGGCACGATGTAGCCCCACCAGCGGGCGAGCGCGGCGAACGGACCGCGGCCGCCGTGCGATCCGCGCACCCGGTGCGCCTGGCGGATGATCTCGAGCTCGTGCCCGAACCGCGGCACGAAGCGGAAGGCCGCGAGAGCCGTGTAGCCGATCCGGTAGGGCACGCGCAGCTGCTGCACGGCCGCGCGGACGAGTTCGGGGCCGGTGGTCGTGAGCCCGGGGATCAGTGCCAGCGCGACGATCGCGGCGAGGCGGATGCCGGTCGCGAGACCGACGGAGAGAGCACCCTCGTGCAGGGTCCACCCCCCGACGTGGAGGACCGGGGCCGAGTCGGCGACGCGCGCGGGATCGACCCAGACGGCCATGCCGAGACCGAGGGTGACCGCGGCCAGGGGGAGGACGAGGAGCAGCAGCAGGATGAGCCGCGCCGTCAGCCGCGCCCCGGCCAGCAGCACCCCGTACGCCACGAGCAGGAAGACGAGCGGCGTCGCGAGGTCGCGCACGAAGACGAGCGCGACCATCGCCGGCAACGGCGCGGCGAACTTGGCGAGCGGGGTGAGGGCGAGCAGGAACCGCCCGCGCGGTACCGCCGCCGCCTCCCACGGGTCGGTGGTGACGGCGCTCACGGGGCATCCTCGGTGGTGATCGCGCCTGCGATGGAGCCGCCGGGCAGGTCGGCGAGGCGGGTGATGCCGGCGAGAGCCGGATGGCGGAGGCCGGCGAAGGCTCGCCGCAGCGGTGGCGGGCGGAGCCCCGCGGCGCGCAGCAGCGCCTCGTCGGCGAGGATCCGAGGGGTCGGCGCATCGGCGACGATGCGACCGACGCCCATCACGATCGTGCGATCCGCGTACTCGGCGACCAGCTGCATGTCATGGGTCACCACCAGGATCGTGGTGCCGGCGGAGCCGAGCTGCCGCAGCAGGTGCATGAGCTCATCGGCGCGGGCGCGGTCCTGCCCGAAGGTCGGCTCATCGAGGGCGAGCACAGGCGCCCCCGCCACGAGCGCCGTGCCGACGGAGAGTCGGCGCTTCTGCCCTCCCGAGAGGAGGAACGGATGCACGTCGGCCTTGTCCTCGAGGCCGAAGCGCCGCAGCACCTCGGTCGCACGCTCGCGGACGTCGGCCTCGGCGAGCCGTTGCAGTCGCAAGCCGTGCGCGAGCTCCTCGTACACGGTCGCGGCGATGAACTGGTGCTCGGGGTTCTGGAAGACGAACCCGATGCGCCGCGAGAGTGTGCGCAGGTCGGCGCGCGCGACATCCGTGCCCTCGATGCGGACCTGCTCACGCGGGATCGGGACGACGCCCGCGATCGACTGCAGCAGGGTCGTCTTGCCGGCACCGTTCGCGCCCACGATCGCGACGAACTCTCCGGCGGCGATGTCGAGATCGACGCCATGGAGGATCTCGGTCCGCCCGCGCCGGGTGCGCAGCCCGCGCACGGCGATGAGGGGTGCGCAGGGCAGGCCGGATCGCTGATCCGCGTCGGCCGTCGGGGTCGCCGGGGCGGTTCCCCCTGCTTTCGGAGCGTCGGCGGAGGCTGGCGGAGCGTCGGCGGAGGCTGGCGGAGCCTCGGTGGCGGGCGAGGGAGCCGCGGCGGCGGGTGAGATGGCGACGGGCGGGTCGGCAGAACTCCGGTCATCCGCCCCGTCTGCGGCCGGCGCCGGGCCGGGAGCCGCGGCGGCATCGAGGGCGGCGTGCAGTTCGGCCGGATCGAGCGGCAGAGGGTCGACGGCCCAGCCTGCGGCGCGCAGCCGGAGGGCCGCGAGGGTCGCGGTCGGCAGCCACACCCCGAGTGCGTGCAGCTCTTCGGCGCGGCCGCGCAGCACCTCGTCGACGGGGCCGTCGGCGAGGGTCCGGCCGCGGGCGTCCAGCACGACCACCCGATCGGTGATCGCGACGGCGGCGTCGAGGTTGTGCTCGATCAGCACGATCGCGCGGTCGCCCGCCGCCACGAGATCGGCGAGCGCCGCGTAGACCTCCTCGATGCCCTGCGGGTCGAGGTTGGCGGTCGGCTCGTCGAGCACCAGCAGGGGGGAGCCCATCGCGAGCGCGCAGGCGATCGCGAGGCGCTGCCTGCCGCCGCCGCTCAGGAGGTCGGGGTTGTCGCGGCGCCGGTCCCACAGGCCGACGCGGCGCAGAGCGCTCTCGGCGCGGGCGAGGATATCGGCGACGGGCAGCCGCAGGTTCTCGGGGCCGAAGGCGACCTCGTCGAGCACGGTCCCGGTGACCAGCTGCGCGTCGGGATCCTGGAAGACCATCCCGACCTGGGTGCTCAGGCGCGCGACAGGCGTGTCGCGCGTGTCCAGACCTCCGACGGTCACCGATCCGGTGAGGGTCGCGGGCACGGCGTGCGGGATGAGGCCGTTGAGAGCCAGCGCGAGCGTCGACTTCCCGGCGCCGCTGGGCCCGAGGAGCAGGACGACCTCTCCGGGCGAGACGTCGAACGACGCGGATGCCGGTGCCGTCGCGTCGGCGCCCTCGTACCGCACGCCGACCGCGCGGACGCGCGCGAGCGGCGTCGCGGCGTGAGCGGTGGGATCGGACGGCACCGGGGTGCCCGCTCCGAAGACGGCAGAGGTCACAGGCTTCCCAGCGGTCGGGGTCGGGGAACGGGTGCTCCCCAGAAGTTAGCCTACCCTTACCCGGTGTCCCGGCCGTCGGATCAGCCGCGCACGGCCGCGCGGGCGACACCCGCGCGGCGCAGGGCCGAACCCAGACCGAGACCCGCGGCCGTCCACGCCACGGGTCCGGCGACCGAGAGTGCGAGGTAGGCGATCTGTGCCCACAGCGGCAGGACCGCGAGGTGGGCGGCGAAGAACACGACGACCGCGACGAGCGCGCCGATGATGATGGCCGAGACGAAGAAGCGCCACGCCCCCCACGCGCGGTACCGGGTGAGCGCCGCAACGCCCTCCTGGATGGCTCCGAAGAGCAGCGCCGTACCCAGGAACCGCAGCGCCCACGCCGGGTTGAACGCACTGGAGACCAGCGCGGCCAGCACGTGGGAGAGGAGCGCGACGAGCGGCAGCCGCAGCACCTCCTGGGCGATGATGCCCGGGAGGACGTGCGCGCCGAGCACGAGTCCGTAGACGAAGGGCACGGTCGCCAGCACGACCGGGGTCAGATAGCCGGCGATGCCGCCGACGATCCCCGTCGCGACGCCGATCGCCGCGCACACGAGCAGGACGCGCGTGGACAGGGTCGGGTTCCGGGGCACCCCTCCAGCGTACCCGCGCGGACGTTCCCGGCTCCGCCGCGCATCCGCCGGAGAAAAGTTCCGACCGGGGTGTCGATCCGGCGCTCGGGCTGCGTCATGTCGTCAAGAGGCGGGGAGGATCCCCGCCCGAAGGCGATCCGACGACGACGTCTCGCCGCGGGGATGCCCGTGGCTGTCATCATCGGACTGTCCAGGATCGAGAGGGAGAGTGAGTCATGGAGTACATGCTGATCATCGGTGTCGACGAGTCCGTCCCGACGCCGGGTCCGGGCGAGCCCGGCTTCGACGAGATGATGGGCGCGTGGGCGGCGTACACCCGCGGCCTGTTCGAACGGGGAGTCTTCATCAGCGGCGGGAGCCTGCACCCGAGCAGCACGGCGACGACCGTTCGCCACGAGCACGGGTCGGCGCCCGCGGTGATCGACGGGCCCTTCGCGGAGACCAAGGAGCAGCTCGCCGGCTTCTACGTCGTCCGCGCTGCCGACCTCGACGAGGCGCTGGCTCTCGCGACCGAGCTTCCCCTCCCCGCCGGAGCGGTGGAGGTGCGACCGCTGCGGATGCGCCCCGACGAGACGGGCGCCCCGCGCCCCGTTTCCTGAGGGGGATGCCCGCACCGTGAGCACTGAGCCGGCGGTCTCGGCCGCCATCTCCCACCTCGCACGCGAGGAGGGCGGGCACGTCCTCGCCCTCCTCGCCGCGCGCTTCGGAGACCTCGATCTGGCCGACGACAGCGTGCAGGATGCCCTCGTGCGGGCAGTGGAGACCTGGCCGGCGCAGGGCGTCCCCGCCAACCCGCCCGGCTGGCTCTACACGGTCGCGCACAACTGCGCGATCGATCGGCTCCGGAGGGCGGCGGCAGCCGACCGGCGCCTGAGAGCCGCCGCCGTCGCATTGACCGCCCCGCCCGAAGAGCGCGAGGAGGCGCCCATCGTGGAACACACCGAGATCGGCGACGAGCAGTTGCGCCTCATGCTGCTCTGCTGTCACCCCGCGCTCGACCGCGATGCCCAGGTCGCCCTCACTCTGCGCCTCGTCGGCGGATTGACGACCCGCGAGATCGCCGCCGCGTTTCTCGTGGCGGAACCGACGCTGGCGCAGCGTCTCGTCCGCGCCAAGCGCAAGATCCGCGACGCCCGCATCCCGCTGACGATCCCGGCTGACCTCGGTGCCCGCGTGGAAGCGCTGCTGACGGTGCTCCTGCTCATCTTCAACGAGGGCTACCTGTCCCGCGGCGGTGAGGCGGATCTCCGGCTGGACCTCGCCGCGCAGGCGATCCGCCTCACCGGCCGGCTGCACGAGCAGCTTCCGGACGATCCCGAGGTCGAGGGACTTCTGGCGCTCGAGCTCTATCAGCATGCGAGGGCGGCGACTCGCGTCGACTCCGCCGGCGAGCTCGTCCTTCTGCGCGACCAGGACCGTTCCCGGTGGGATGCCGAGCTCATCCGCCGTGCGAACACCCTCGTGCGATCCGCCGCTTCACGGCAGGCGCCGGGGCCCTTCCTGCTGCACGCGCTCATCGCGTCGCAGCACGCGAACTCAGCCTCGGCCGAGGACACCGACTGGCCGCTCATCGCCGATCTGTACGGCGTGCTGCTGGCCGCCGCGCCCACGCCGGTGGTGGCGCTCAACCACGCGGTCGCGGTGAGCGAGGCCTTCGGCCCCGAGCGAGGGCTGGCGCTCCTCGACGGCATCGTCGGGCTGGACGAGTACCACCTGTTCCACGCGGCCCGCGGGGAGCTGCTCGCACGCGGGGGCGAGGAGGCGGCCGCTGCGGCATCCTTCCGCCGCGCGCTCGCTCTCGCACCGAGTCCGGCCGAGCGCGGGCACCTCGCCCGGCGGCTCCGCTCCGTCGAGTGAGCCGCCCCGATCTCGCTAGACCCGACTCTCGCTAGACCCGACGGCGGCGCCGGGTCAGCCGGACGGCGGGCAGCGGCGGCGCCGGGATGCGCTCGGCGCCGTGCCCGACCACATGCCCGAAGCGGTCCGTTCCGGCCTCCCAGGCATCCCGCGCCGCGACGATCTCCTCGTGCGAGCGCCCGACGAAGTTCCACCACATGACGATGTCGGCCTCGAAGGGCTCTCCGCCCAGCAGGAACAGCGTCGTCGGCTCCGCGGCCCGCACCTGGATCGCGTCGCGGTGGATGCCGAGGTACAGCAGGCTCTGATCCGCGAGGGGCGTGGACGCCTCGGCATCCGTCCGCACCTCGGGCGCACCGGAGACGCCGACCAGGGCGTACTCCCACGCGGGCTCGAGGGGCAGCGAGACGGTCGCGCCGGCGGGCACGCGCACCTCGACGCCCGCGATCGGCGTGTGCATCGTCGCGGGGGAGGACACCCCGCCGAAGGCCCCGACGACGACGGTGGCGGTGGCGCCGTCGCCGAGGTCCACGACGGGCAGGTCCTCGT
Organism: Microbacterium flavum; assembly: GCF_018717645.1. Taxonomy (GTDB): domain Bacteria; phylum Actinomycetota; class Actinomycetes; order Actinomycetales; family Microbacteriaceae; genus Microbacterium; species Microbacterium flavum. The sequence continues at coordinate 41,877 of NZ_JAFLHG010000014.1, read as the reverse complement.
GCCGCTCGAAGGCGGGCGCGCCGTGCCGGCGGGAGTCGGGCAGCGCGACCCACAGCTGGAGTGCGTCCAGCGGAACGGGACCGTCGCCGACGGAGTACTCCGAGTGCGCGATGCCCTCCCCGCTCGTCATCAGGTTCAGGATGCCGCGGCGCACGACGACATCGCTGCCGAGGACGTCGCGGTGCCGGACCTCGCCGACGAAGGGCCACGTCACCGTCTGCAGGCCGATGTGGGGGTGCGGCTCGACCCGCATGCGCGCCGTCTGGGGGCCGAAGCGGTCGAGGAAGCACCAGGCGCCGACCATCGGCAGCGCGCGCTGCGGCAGGCTCCGGTGCACCGACATCCCGCGGACGCCGCCGAGCGGTACCTCGCGCGCCTCGAGGAGCAGCGCGCGCGGACCATCGCAGTCGGTGGGAGACTCGGTCGCCACCGCGAGGTCCGCCGGACCGTCGCCCAGACGGGTCATCGGAGGGGGCTCACTCGCGCCCGACGCCCTCGTCGGCGGGGGTCTGCTCGCGGCCGGGAGCCTGCTCCGCCACCTCGACATCGCGCTCGCGCCAGTGGATCTTCAGGCCCGGGACATCGTGACCCTGCAGGTACTTCACGACGAACGAGCACACCGGCACGATCGTCTCGCCGCGGGCGGCGACATCCTCCATCGCCGCGCCGACGAGCGTCGTCGCGAGGCCGCGGCCGCTGAAGGCCGGGTCGACGACCGTGTGCGGGAACACGAGCCGCCCGGCGTCGTCCTGCTCGAACTCGGTGAACCCGGCGACGGTGCCGTCCACGACGACCTCGTACCGCCCGGTCTCGTCGTTGCGCACGACCTCGATGTCGCCGGTGGTCTGGGTGTCCTCGCTCATGCGGCCTCCTTCGTCGGGATGCCTCCCACGTTACCCGCGCCGGGCTCGGTCAGGGCGGGCGGACCGGCGGGCGTCGCCGCCGCTCGTCGCACGATCCGCGCCGCTCGTCGCACGGGAACGACAGGATGCCTCGGCATCCGCCGCCGCCTTCCTAACCTGTGTCTGCGCAAAGACGCGCCCGTGAGGAGTCCACCGATGTCCACCCCATCCCGCCCCGGAGCGGCCGCGACCGGCGCCTCGGCGCTCGCGCCCGACCCCGCTCTGCCCCCCACCGCCGTCACGCCCGAGCAGGAGGCATCCACCTCCCGCTGGACGTGGCCGAAGATCGTCCTCTGGATCGCGATCGCCCTGCTGGGCGGCCTCGCATGGGTCATGCTCGCCATCGTGCGCGGCGAGACCGTCAACGCGATCTGGTTCGTCTTCGCGGCCGTCTGCACCTACCTGATCGGCTACCGCTTCTACTCGAAGGTCATCGAGCGGTACATCACACGACCCGACGACCGCCGGGCGACTCCCGCCGAGGTGCGCTCCGACGGCAAGGACTACGTCCCGACCGACCGCCGGGTGCTCTACGGCCACCACTTCGCCGCCATCGCCGGCGCCGGCCCGCTGGTCGGCCCCGTGCTCGCCGCGCAGATGGGCTACCTCCCCGGCACGATCTGGATCATTGTCGGCGTCGTCCTCGCCGGGGCGGTGCAGGACTACACGGTCCTCTTCTTCTCGATGCGCCGGGGCGGGCGGACCATCGGTCAGATGGCGCGGCAGGAGCTCGGCAAGATCGGCGGCACCGCCGCGATCATCGCCTCGCTGCTCATCATGCTGATCATCGTCGCGATCCTCGCGCTCGTCGTGGTGAACGCGCTCGGCGAGAGCCCCTGGGGCGTGTTCTCGGTCTCCATGACGATCCCGATCGCCCTGTTCATGGGCGTGTACCTGCGCTACCTGCGCCCCGGAAGGGTCACCGAGGTCTCGATCATCGGGTTCGTCCTGCTCATGGCCGCGATCATCGGCGGGGGCTGGGTCGCCTCGACCGAGTGGGGCTACGCGCTCTTCCACCTCGACAAGACGACGATCGCGTGGGGCATCATCATCTACGGCTTCGTCGCCGCCATCCTGCCCGTGTGGCTGCTGCTCGCCCCGCGGGACTACCTGTCGACGTTCATGAAGATCGGCGTCATCGTCATGCTCGCCGCGGCGATCGTCCTCGTCCGCCCGGAGATCACCGTCCCCGCGATCACCGTGTTCGGTCAGAACGGGATGGGCCCCGTCTTCGCGGGTCCGCTCTTCCCGTTCCTGTTCGTGACGATCGCGTGCGGCGCGCTCTCCGGATTCCACGCCCTCATCGCCTCCGGGACGACGCCGAAGCTGATCGAGAAGGAGAAGCAGACCCGCTTCATCGGCTACGGCGGGATGCTGATGGAGTCCTTCGTCGCGATCATGGCCCTCGTGGCCGCGCTCTCGATCGACCAGGGCATCTACTTCGCGATGAACTCGCCCGTGGCCCTCACCGGCGGGACGGCCGAGGGGGCGGTCGCGTTCGTGAACTCGCTCGGCCTCACGGGCACGCCGCTGACCCCCGACATCCTCACCGGGACGGCGGCCGCCGTCGGCGAGGAGTCGATCGTCTCGCGGACGGGTGGCGCCCCCACCCTCGCCCTCGGCCTCGCGCACGTCATGCAGCAGGCCCTCGGCGGTCAGGCGATGATGGCGTTCTGGTATCACTTCGCGATCATGTTCGAGGCGCTGTTCATCCTCACGGCGGTGGATGCCGGCACGCGCGTCGCGCGCTTCATGCTGCAGGACTCCATCGGCGCGTGGGTGCCGCGCTTCCGGGATGTCTCATGGCGCCCGGGCGTGTGGATCTGCACCGCGATCATGGTCGCCGGCTGGGGCTACATCCTGATCCTCGGCGTCACCGACCCCCTCGGCGGCATCAACACGTTCTTCCCGCTGTTCGGCATCGCGAACCAGCTGCTGGCCGCGATCGCGCTCGCCGTCGTCATGGCGATCGTCGCGCGGCGCGGGCGGAGCTACGTGAAGTGGCTCTGGATCGTGGCCCTGCCGCTCGCGTTCACCGCGGTCGTCACGATCACGGCATCCCTGTACAAGATCTTCTCGCCGGTGCCGGCGATCGGATACTGGGCCAACAACGCGAAGTACCGTGCCGCGCAGGCGGCGGGCGACGGCAGCCTCGGACGGCCCGAGGTCGTGGACGCCGTCATCCGCAACACGGCCGTGCAGGGGACGCTGTCGATCATCTTCGTCACCCTGGCCGTCGTCGTGATCGCCACCGCGGTCGTCGTCACGGTGAAGGCGATCCGCGCCGGGGGTGGCGAGGACACGGAAGACCCGGCGGTGCCCTCGCGGCGCTTCGCCCCGGCGGGCTTCCTGCCGACGGCGCCCGAACGCGAGCTCGAGAAGCAGTGGGAGCCGCTGCTGGCCGAGGAGCGGGCTCAGCTCGCCCGCCGCGGGCACTGAGCGGGGGATCGGAATGGACGCCGCGGACGTGCGGATGACAGGGGCCGGGGAGCTCTGGCGGGTGGCCTGGCGGGCCACCTGTCGGGCGGGGCGCGGCATCCGGTGGTACATGACGACCCTGATGGGCGACGGCGCGTACGCGACGTTCGTCGCCCATCAGCGGCGTCACCACCCCGACGCCCCGCTGCCGACGGAGCGCGAGTTCTGGCGCCAGCGGATGGCCGATCAGGACCGCAACCCCGGCGCACGGTGCTGCTGACGGCGACGACCTAGGCTGGCCGCATGAGCCACGACGTCGTCCTCGCCGCCGTCGCCGGCGTCGTCGGCGGCGTCGTGCTGACGACGCTGCTTCTCCTCGCGCGGCGCCTCGCCGGGAGCGGTCGCGACCTCGGCAGCGACGAGGAGCGCGCGACCTACCGGGCCCTCCACGAGGCCGGTCTCGCGGCGGTGCACCTGCGCGGCGGGCTCGAGGCGCCGGATGTCGGCCGCGCCGCGCGGCACGTGCGCACCCTCCTCGGGGCGCCGGCGGTGGTGTTCGTCGGCGGCGGCGCGATCGTCGCCGCCGATGGGGAGACGGCCGGGCTGGAGGCATCCGCGGTCCGCGTCGCGCAGCGGGTGGAGGCGACGGGGCGCCGTCAGGTGTTCCCGGGGCGGAGCACCGGGGCGGAGGGCCGCGAGCTCGAAGCGGTCGGCGCGCCGCTCGTCGTCGGCGGGGAGGTCGTCGGCGTGATCGTCGCATTCGCCGCGCCGGTCCGTGCCGCGCTCGTGCGCGCGACGGGCGAGGTCGCGGACTGGTGCGCCGCACAGGTCGCCCTCGGCGACGTGGACGCCTCGCGGACGCGCGTCGCCGAAGCGGAGCTGCGCTCCCTCCGCGCGCAGATCTCGCCGCACTTCATCTACAACGCGCTCACCGCGATCGCCTCCTTCATCACGACCGACCCCGCTCGCGCCCGGGAGCTGGTGCTCGAGTTCGCCGACTTCACCCGGTATTCGTTCCGCAGGCAGGGCGAGTTCACGACGGTCGCCGAGGAGCTGCGGAGCATCCACTCCTACCTCGAGATCGAACGCGCCCGCTTCGGCGACCGCCTGGCCGTGACGCTGCGCATCGCCCCCGAGACGCTCGCGACCGTGATCCCCTTCCTCGCGGTGCAGCCGATCGTCGAGAACGCGGTCCGTCACGGTCTCGAGCCCGGAGAGTCGGGCGGCGTCATCCGCATCGAGGCGCGTGACGACCAGACGCACACCGAGATCACCGTCGAGGACGATGGGGTCGGCATGGATCCGGAGGCCCTCCGGACGCTGCTGAACACGGATGCCGACGGCGCCCACGTCGGCATCCGCAACGTCGACACCCGACTGCGGCAGCTGTACGGCCCGGAGGGCGGGCTCGTCGTCGAGACCGCGGCCGGCGCGGGGACTCTCGTGCGGATGCGGATCCCGAAGTCCCAGCCCGGGCACGACATCGCCGGGCCCGGCCCCGCCGCCGCCGCTGCCGTCGCCCCGGGCGGGGAGGCGCGCGCATGATCGACGTCCTCGTCGCCGACGACGAAGCGCCGGCCCGGGCCGAGCTGGCGCACCTGCTCGGCGCCGATCCGCGGATCGGCGCCGTGACCACGGCGGCCTCCGGGGCCGAGGCGCTGCGCACCCTGAGCCAGCGCGCGGTCGCCGTCGCGTTCCTCGACATCCACATGCCCGGCCTCGACGGCATCGCCCTCGCCGCCGCGCTGCAGCGCCTCGCGCATCCGCCCGCGGTGGTCTTCGTCACGGCCGATGACGCGCGGGCCGTGGATGCCTTCGACGTCCGCGCCGTCGACTACCTGCTCAAGCCGGTGCGTGCCGATCGACTGCGGCGGGCCGTCGACCGGGCGATGGAGCGGGCGGATGCCGCGCCCGAGCGGAGCGGCGACGGCGAGGACGAGGTGCTGCCCGTCACGGTCGGACAGCAGACGCGGTTCGTCCGCCGCCGCGACGTGCGCTGGGTGCACGCACAGGGCGACTATTCGCGGCTGCACACCGAGGACGGGGGCTCGCATCTCGTGCGCACCCCGATCTCCGAGCTCGAGGAGCGGTGGCGGGCCCGCGGGTTCGTCCGCGTGCACCGGTCCTACCTCGTCGACGCGTCCGCTGTCATCGAGGCACGGCTCGCGGGCGCCGAACCGGTCGTGCAGCTCGACGCGGGCGGCCTGCCCGCGTCGACCCCTCTGCCGGTATCGATCCCGGTGAGCCGGCGGATGCTCCCGGCGGTGCGCGAGGCGCTCCGCCGGGCGGGGGAGGCGGAGGCGTGACCGAGACGCCCCGGCGGGTGCGGGTGACCGCGGATGAGCGGTCCTCACAGCGCCCGACATCGCGGCCGCGCCCCGCGCCGCGGCCCGCGGCCACCCGCGGGATCGCCCTGCCCGGGGCATCCGTCGACGAGGCGGAGGCCGTCTACGACCGCGCCCTCCGCCGGAGCCAGCTGCGACTGGCGCTCGGGACGGTGGCCGGATTCGTCGTGGTCGTCGTGGCGCTGACGGCCGCGATCGCGCTCATCCCCGACCTCGATCGCCTGACGCTGTGGGGCGTGCCCCTCTCATGGCTGCTGCACGCGTTCGCGTTCTACCCCGTGATCATCGTGTTCGGCGTGCTCTACACGCGGGGCGCGGCACGCAACGAGCGGCGCTACCGGGCCCTCCGGGAGCGGGAGTGAACGCCGCCCTGGACCTCGTCGCGGTGGCCGGCGTGATCCTCGCGACCGTGCTGATCGGGGTCTACGGGCTGCGCTTCTCGCGGACGACGAGCGACTTCTTCGTGGCATCCCGCACCGTCCGGCCGGTGTGGAACGCGTCGGCGATCAGCGGCGAGTACCTGTCCGCGGGCACGTTCCTCGGCCTCTCCGGGCTGGTGCTCCTCGACGGGGCTCGGGGGTTCTGGTTCCCGATCGGCTATGCCGCGGGATACCTCCTCGTGCTCGCGTTCGTCGCAGCCCCCCTGCGCCGGAGCGGCGCGTACACGATCCCCGACTTCGTGGAGGCGCGGCTCGAGTCCCGCTCCGCCCGGCGGGTCACGAGCGCCGCCGTGCTGATCATCGGATGGCTCTACATCGTGCCCCAGCTGCATGGCGCGGGGATCACCCTGGAGGTCGTGGCGGGGCTGCCGACCTGGGTCGGGGCGATCGTCGTCGCCGTGCTGGTGGCCGCGCTCGTCGCGGCCGGCGGGATGCGCGCGATCACGTTCGTGCAGGGCTTCCACTACTGGCTGAAGCTGACGGCCCTGCTCGTGCCGGTCGTCTTCGTGGCCTTCGCCCTCGGCGGAGCGCCCGAGACCGTCGACCCGCAGCTGGTCTTCCCCCCGTCCGCCGGACCCGGGGGGATCGACGCCTACGCGACGGGGTCGCTGCTGCTCGCGCTCCTTCTCGGCACGATGGGGCTGCCCCACGTGCTCGTCCGGTTCTACACGAGCCCGGACGGCGTCTCCGCCCGCACGACGACGGTCATCGTCATCGTCATGGTGAGCGCGTTCTACGCGGTCTCCAGCGCCATGGGCATCCTGTCCCGGATCGTCGCCCCCGATCTCGCCGTCCCCGGCGTCGCCGACACGGTCGTCCTCGTCCTCCCCTCGCGCGTGTTCCCGGGGCCCGTCGGCCAGCTCCTGACGGCGCTCATCGTCGCCGGCGCCTTCGCGGCCTTCCTCGCGACCTCGGCGGGGCTCGTGGTCTCGCTGGCCGGCGTCGTGAGCCAGGACGTGTTCCGCGGCTCGGTGCGCTCCTTCCGGCTCTCGGCGGTGCTCTGCGCCCTCGTCCCCCTCGCCGTCGCCCTGCTGACGGTGCCGGCGGGACTCGTCGCCAGCGTCGGGCTCGTCTTCGTCTTCGCGGCGTCGAGCCTGTCCCCGGTCATCCTGCTCGGCGTGTGGTGGACCCGCCTCACCGCCCGCGGGGCGATCGCCGGCATGATCGCGGGCGGACTCGCGTGCGCGCTGTCCCTGCTCGTCCACGCCGCGGTCGGCGGAGTCGGCGTCGCCGCCCCGCTTCTCGAGCAGCCCGCCGCGTGGACGATCCCGCTTGCGACGACCGTCACCGTGGTCGTCTCGCTCGGCGACCGGCGCGGCGCACCGCTCCGCGCGGAGCGCTTCCTCGCCCGGCTGCACGCCCCGGAGGCCTGAGCCGCCTGGACATCGGAGCGGGCGCGTGGGTCCGGCGAGCGGATGACGGCGCCTCCGCGCCCGCGCGCGCAAGGGCCTTCTGCGCGCGGGGACGGCCGAGGAGGATGGCTGCCATGCACCGCACCCGCCGCACCGACCACGGCGGCCCGCGGCGCGCTCTCCAGCCCGGCCCCCGCACGGTCGCTCTCGCCGCTGCGCTCGCCATCACGGCCGTGCTCGCGGCATGCGCCGCGCCGGCGCCGGCTCCGACCGGGTCGACGACCCCGACGGCATCCCCGACCCCGACGGCATCCCCGACCCCGACCCCGACGCCCGATCCGGCGGCGGCGCTCAGCCTCGAGCAGCGGGTCGGGCAGCTGTTCATGGTCGGCACCGACGTGACGGCGGCGACGCCGGGAACGCTCGACGCGATCACCGACCGCCACGCGGGCAGCATCTTCCTGCACGGCCGCACGGAGGCGGGGGCGGCGGGCGTCGCATCCGTCGTCGGCCAGTTCACCGCCCTCGTCCCCGGCCCGGTCGGAGGTGCGCCGGACGGCTCCGCTCCGACGGGCGGCGTCCGGCTCTGGGTCGCGACCGACCAGGAGGGCGGCGAGGTGCAGGTGCTCCGGGGGCCCGGATTCAGCGACATCCCGTACGGCATCCGGCAAGCGGACCTCCCGGCCGCCCAGCTGCGCGCGGCCGCGACGCAGTGGGGCGCCGAGCTGTCGGCAGCGGGCGTCGACATGAACCTCGCGCCCGTCGCCGACATCGTCACGAGCGCGGACACCCGTTTCGACAACCCGCCGATCGGCGGGCTCGGGCGCCAATACGGCTACGACGCCGCCACGGTCGCCGCGAAGGCGGGGGCGTTCGCCGACGGCATGCGCGCCTCGGGCATCCTGCCGGTGTTCAAGCACTTCCCGGGGCTCGGACACGTCACCGCCAACACGGACACGACGGCGGATGTCGTGGATACGACCGTGACCCCGGACGGCCCGGATGTCGGGGTGTATCGCCCGCTCACCGCCGCCGGCCCGTCGGCCGTGATGGTCTCCACCGCGATCTACCAGAACATCGATCCGTCGGCCCCGGCCGTCTTCTCGCCGGCGGTCGTCGGGCTCGTCCGGAGGACCGTCGGCTTCGACGGCGTCATCCTCTCCGACGACCTCTCCGCCGCCGTCGCCGCGCAGGCATGGACTCCGGCGGACCGGGCGATCCTGGCGATCTCCGCCGGGGTCGACGTCGTGCTCGCCTCGGCCGACCCCTCCGTCTACCCCGAGATGTACGACGCCGTGCTCGCCAGGGCGCAGTCCGATCCCGCCTTCGCGAGTCTCGTGGATGCCGCCGCCGGCCGCGTCGTCGCGGCGAAGACCGCGCGCCCCTGACCGCGCCCCCGCGTGCGCCGGCCCTGGCAGACTCGGGGGATGACCTCCTCCGCGCTGATCGACGCCGTGCCGCGCGGAGCGACGGCGGATGCCGCCTACGACGGCTTCCTCCGCTGGGCGGCCGGTCGGGGACTCGAGCTCTACCCGGCGCAGGACGAAGCCGTCATGGAACTCGTCTCGGGGGCGAACGTCATCTTGTCCACCCCGACAGGGACCGGCAAATCGCTCGTCGCGATCGCCGCCCACGCCGCGTGCCTCGCCGCCGGCGGGCGCTCCTATTACACGGCGCCGATCAAGGCCCTCGTGAGTGAGAAGTTCTTCGCCCTCGTGGAGATCTTCGGGGCCGAGAACGTCGGGATGGTCACCGGAGACTCGTCGGTGAACCCGGATGCCCCGATCGTCTGCTGCACCGCGGAGATCCTCGCGAACGTCGCCCTCCGGCAGGGGGCGGATGCGGCCGTCGACCAGGTCGTGATGGACGAGTTCCACTACTACGGCGACCCCGACCGCGGGTGGGCGTGGCAGGTGCCGCTGCTGCTCCTCCCGCGCGCCCAGTTCCTCCTGATGTCGGCGACTCTCGGCGACGTCACCCCGATCGCCGACGATCTGGCCCGTCGCACGGGCCGCCCCGTCGCGCTCGTCACGGGCGTGGAGCGCCCTGTTCCGCTCCACTTCTCCTACGAGCGGAGGCCGGTCCACGAGGTGCTGACGATGCTCGTCGACGAGCGCGAGGTGCCGGTCTACATCGTCCACTTCGCCCAGGCCGCCGCGCTCGAACGGGCGCAGGCCCTGGCATCCGCCGCGCTCACGACGCGCGCGCAGCGCGATGAGATCGCGGAGGCCATCGGCGCGTTCCGGTTCACGACCGGCTTCGGCAAGACCCTCTCCCGCCTCGTCCGCGCCGGGATCGGAGTGCACCACGCGGGGATGCTGCCGCGTTACCGCCGTCTCGTCGAGACCCTCGCCCAGCGCGGCCTGCTCAAGGTGATCTGCGGCACCGACACGCTCGGCGTCGGGATCAACGTGCCGATCCGGACCGTCGTCATCACGGCGCTGTCCAAGTTCGACGGCACGAAGATGCGCCAGCTTTCGGCGCGGGAGTTCCATCAGGTCGCGGGCCGCGCCGGCCGTGCCGGATACGACCCGTACGGCAACGTCGTCGTGATGGCTCCCGAGTGGGAGATCGAGAACGCCGTCGCCCTCGCCAAGGCCGGGGACGACGCCGCGAAGCGCAAGAAGATCGTGCGCAAGAAGGCGCCGACGGGCGTCGTCAACTGGGGCGAAGGCTCGTACGAGCGGCTCATCGCCGCGCCGCCCGAACCCCTCGTTCCGCAGATGAAGCTAACCGCCGCCATGATGATCAACGTCATCGGCCGCGGCGGCGACGTGTTCGGGAACGTCCGTTCGCTGGTGTTCGACAACCAGGAGCCGCGCGCCCGGCGGTACGCCCTGGCGCGCCGCGCGATCGCGATCTTCCGAACCCTCGTCGACGCCGGGATCGTCGAGATCGACCGCGCCGCCGCGCCTGGCGCGGCCGGCGGGCCGGGTGGGTCCGACGCCGCGCCGGTGATCCGCCTCACGGTCGACCTCCAGCCGAACTTCGCCCTCAATCAGCCGCTGTCGCCGTTCGCGCTGGCCGCGATCGGTCTGCTCGCGCCGACGGAGACCGGCGCGGGGGAGGGGGAGACCGGCGCGGCGGCGGTCGGCGTCGGCACGGGCCACTACGCCCTCGACGTCGTGAGCATCATCGAGGCGACGCTGGACGACCCGCGGGCGATCCTGTCGCAGCAGGAGTTCGCCGCGCGGGGTGAGGCCGTCGCGGCCATGAAGCGGGACGGCATCGAGTACGACGAGCGGATGGCGCTCCTCGAGGGCATCACCTACCCGAAGCCCCTCGCCGAGCTGCTGGCCCAGTCCTACGAGGTGTTCGCCTCGAGCCAGCCGTGGGTGCGCGACTTCGAGCTGAGTCCGAAGTCGGTCGTCCGCGACATGTTCGAGCGGGCGATGTCCTTCGCCGAGTACGTCTCGTTCTACAAGCTGCAGCGCAGCGAGGGGCTCGTCCTGCGGTACCTGTCGGATGCGTACCGCGCGATCCGTCAGACCGTCCCGGCCGAGGCGCGCACCGACGAGCTGATGGACCTCATCGAGTGGCTGGGGGAGCTCGTCCGCCAGGTCGACTCGAGCCTCGTCGACGAATGGTCCGCCCTCGTCGACGGCGCCACGCACCTCCCCGAGGACGACGCTCCCGTCGTCCCCCCCGCGCCGCCTTCGGTCCTGACGAACCGTCGCGCGTTCACCGTCCTGGTGCGCAACGAACTCTTCCGCCGCGTCCACCTGGCCGCCCGGCAGGACGACGACGCGCTGGTGGCCCTCGATCCGGGCCTCGACTGGCCGACGGCGCTGGACGCCTACTACGACGAGCACGACGCGATCCTCACGGGGCCGGCGGCGCGCTCCCCGCGGATGTGTGCGATCGACGAGTCTCGCGCCCCGGACGGCATCTGGCTCGTCGAGCAGACGATCGACGACCCTGCGGGTGACCACGACTGGCGCCTGCGCGCGGAGGTCGATCTCGCGGCTTCCGTCGAGGCCGGCGAAGCCGTCGTCCGGGCGACCGCCTTCGTGCGGCTCTAGTCCCCTTCATCCGAATCCCCGCGCCACAGGATCCCACTCCCCGAGGAGGACACCCCCATGAGAGCACTGCGATACGAGCGCTTCGGCGGCCCCGTCGAGGTGGCCGACCTCGCCGATCCATCCGCCCCCGACGGGGGCGCCGTCGTGCGCGTGGCGGCCTCCGGACTCTGCCGCAGCGACTGGCATGCGTGGGTCGGCCACGACGATTCCGTCCATCTGCCGCACGTCCCGGGTCACGAGTTCGTCGGCATCGTCGAGGAGGTCGGCGCCGGCGTCGTGTCCTGGCGGCCGGGCGACCGAGTCACCGCGCCGTTCGTCAACGGGTGCGGGCGATGCACGTGGTGCCGCAGTGGGCAGGCGCAGGTCTGCCCCGACCAGACGCAGCCCGGCTTCACGCACTGGGGCTCCCATGCGGAGCGGGTCGCCGTCCGCGCGGCGGATCTCAATCTCGTCGCCGTCCCCGACGGCATCGACGACGCCCCCGCGGCGAGCCTGGGCTGCCGCTTCGCGACGTCGTACCGTGCGCTCACCGCCCGCGCGCGGATCGCGCCGGGGGAGTGGGTGGCCGTGTACGGAGCGGGCGGCGTCGGCCTGAGCGCGATCATGATCGCTGCGGCGTTGGGCGCACGCCCCATCGCGATCGACCGCTCCCCGGACGCCCTGCGCCTTGCCCTCTCGCTCGGCGCCGAGCATGCGGTGCTCGCCGGCCCGGATGCACCCGGCGAGGTCGCCGAGGTCACGGACGGCGGAGCGCACGTGAGCGTGGATGCGGTCGGTCACCCGGCCACTCTCGACGCGGCGGTGCATTCCCTGCGCCGGCGCGGCCGGCATGTCCAGATCGGCCTTCTGCCCACGGACACGTCACCGGTGCCGATGGGTCGGGTGATCGGGTGGGAGCTCGACCTCCTCGGCAGCCACGGCATGGCTGCGGCGGACTACCCGGGGATGCTCGCCCTCGTGGCATCCGGAGCCCTCGCGCCGGAGTCGTTGGTCGGTGCGCGCGTCGGGTTCGCCGAGGCCGCCGCGCTCCTGGTCGCCGCGGATGCCGCGCCCCCGGTCGGCATCGCCGTGCTCGATCTCGGACGCGACTGACGACCCGATCGGGCGCGCCGGTGTCCCCGGCCGCGGTTAGCCTGGTCTGGTGAGCTCGCAGACTTTCGACGATCCGTACGCGGACGTGCCGTGGGATGTCGACGAGTTGACGCCGCCGGACGAGGAGGGCTTCGCGCCTCCGCCCGAGTTCGACGGCTACGCCGGAGCGCTCGCCCGCGCCACGGCATCCGGCGGCTCGACCGGCGGCGCCCCGGCCGCCGGTGCCTCCGCCGAGCGCACCGCGCGACCGGCGGCGACCGTCCCGCGTCCCCGCCTCGGCCGGAACCGCTCCGGGGAGGATCCGCGCGCCGTCCTGAAGGACGTGTTCGGCTACGACGAGTTCCGCGGCGACCAGGCCGCGATCGTCGCGCAGGTCGTGGCGGGAAGCGACGCGATCGTCCTCATGCCCACCGGCGGCGGCAAGTCGATCACCTACCAGGTGCCGGCCCTCGTCCGCGAGGGCACGGGACTCGTCGTGAGCCCTCTGATCGCGCTCATGCACGACCAGGTGGACGCCTTGACCGCGAACGGCGTGAACGCCGCCTACCTCAACTCGACCCAGTCGGCCGCCGAGCGCGCCGGGGTCGAGCAGGCCTACCTCGCCGGCGACCTGGACGTGCTCTACGTCGCGCCCGAGCGCCTGAGCGCGCCCGCGACGACCGCCCTGCTCCAGCGCGGGCGACTCAGCGTCATCGCGATCGACGAGGCCCACTGCGTCAGCCAGTGGGGTCACGACTTCCGCCCCGACTATCTCGCCCTCGGCGACCTCGGCCAGCGCTTCCCCGGGGTCCCGCGGATGGCGCTCACCGCGACGGCGACGCGCGCGACGCATCGGGAGATCACGGAGCGGCTGCACCTCGAGCGCGCCGCGCAGTTCGTCGCGAGCTTCGACCGGCCCAACATCCAGTACCGCATCGAGCCCAAGGTCGATCCGCGCCGGCAGCTCCTGCAGTTCATCCGCAGCCAGCCCATCGTCGATGGCCAGGCCCCCGCGGGCATCGTCTACGCCCTCAGCCGCAAGTCCGTCGAGCAGACCGCCGAGTACCTGCGCGGCCAGGGCATCGATGCGCTGCCGTACCACGCCGGTCTGGATGCCGGAATCCGCGCCCGCAACCAGTCGCGCTTCCTCCGCGAGGAGGGCGTCGTGATGGTGGCGACGATCGCGTTCGGCATGGGCATCGACAAGCCCGACGTGCGGTTCGTCGCGCACATCGATCTGCCGAAGTCGGTCGAGGGGTACTACCAGGAGACCGGTCGTGCGGGTCGCGACGGCGAGCCCGCGGTGGCGTGGATGGCCTACGGCCTCGGCGACGTGGTGCAGCAGCGGCGCCTCATCGACCAGTCGCCCGGTGAGCGGGCTTACAAGCAGCGACTCGGCCAGCACCTCGACGCGATGCTCGCGCTGTGCGAGACGGTCGCGTGCCGCCGGCAGAATCTCCTCGCCTACTTCGGCCAGGAGTCCGGCCCGTGCGGCAACTGCGACACATGCCTGACCCCCGCCGACACGTTCGACGGACTCGTGCCCGCGCAGAAGCTCCTCTCGACCATCGTGCGGCTGCAGCGCGAGCGGAATCAGGCCTTCGGTGCCGGTCACCTCATCGACATCCTGCGCGGCGCCTCCACCGAGCGCATCCGACAGCAGAAGCACGACACCCTGTCCACGTACGGCCTCGGCGCCGACCTCAGCGACCAGGACTGGCGCAGCGTCATCCGCCAGCTGCTGGCCGGCGGGGTCCTCGCCGCGCAGGGTGAGTACGGCGTGCTGGTCCCGGGCGAGCGGGCGGGCGATGTCCTCCGCGGCGAGGCGCAGGTCCCGCTCCGGCGCGACGTGCTCGGCAAGGGCGGCGGAGCGGCGCGCGTGCGCAAGTCCGCGGCATCCGACACGCTCGCCGACGGCGACCGCGACCTGTTCGAGGCGCTCCGCACCTGGCGCGCGGGCGTCGCGAAGGAGCAGGGCGTGCCCGCGTACATCGTGTTCGGGGATGCCACGCTCCGCGCGCTCGCCGAGCAGCGGCCGACCACGACGGCGGGGCTCGAGGGGATCACCGGCATCGGAGCCAAGAAGCGCGAGGCCTACGGCGAGGGCGTCGTCGCGGTGATCGCCGCGCACTGACCGCCCCCGCACCGCCGGAGACGCGATCAGGCGAGGTCGAGCTCCCACACGCGGAAGTGCAGTGTGCCCCCGCGCCACGGTTCGGATCCGGAGCCGGTCTCGACGAAGCCGGTGTGCCGGCAGACGGCAGCGGATGCCGGATTGTCCGCCCCGGGATGGGCGACGAGGAGATCGCGGCGCCCCTCGGCGCGTATCCGCGCGATCACGTGGCGAAGCGCGGCCGTCGCGACGCCGCGACCCTGGAACGCGGGCAGGACGCTCCACCCTGCTTCGAAGGCGGCGCGTCCGTGGTGGTCGACCGCCCAATAGCCGATCCCGCCCGCGGACTGGTCGCCGACGTCGATACGGAACATGCGTGCGTCCCCGGCATCCTGCAGCCGCAGATAGCGCGCCTGACGATCCTCGAGCTGCGCCGCGGTCTCCGGGCCGCCGAGGTGCGCCGTCATCTCGGCGGTGTTGAAGGCGTCGAGCAGGGGCCGATCGGCAGCGCCCCACGTGTGCAGGGTCACACAGCCGGTCGGCGGGTTCATCTCCTCATCGTCGCGCGGGCCTCCGACACGGGCCCGCACGCGGGCCGGGTCCTAGGCTGTCGGGCATGCCTCGCCTTCTCGTCCGTCGTCCGTCGCCGCGCCTCGCCGAGGGCGAGCTGACCCACCTCGAGCGCGCGCAGGTCGACCCCGACCTCGCGCTCGCGCAGTGGGATCAGTACGTCGACGCCTTCCGCGCTCGGGGGTGGGACGTCCTCGAGGTCGACCCCGCGGACGAGCACGCCGACGGTGTCTTCATCGAGGATGCCGCCATCGTCTTCGGCGACCTCGCGGTGATCGCCCGCTCCGGCGCGCCGTCGCGGCGCGGCGAGACCGCGACGGCGCGCGCCGCGATCGAGGCCGCGGGCATCCCCGCCGTCGCGATCGAGGAGCCCGGCACGCTGGATGGCGGGGACGTGCTCAAGATCGGGCGCACCGTGTACGTCGGGCAGACGCTCCGGACGAACGCGGCGGCGATCGCGCAGCTGCAGGGCCTCCTCGCGCCGCGCGGATGGGAGGTCGTGGCTGTGCCCGTCACCCGCCGCCTGCATCTCAAGAGCAGCGTCACGGCCCTTCCCGACGGCACGGTGATCGGCTACCCGGATGCCGTGGACGACCCCGCCGCCTTCCCGACGTTCCTCGCGGTGCCCGAGGAGCACGGCACGGCGGTCGTCGTCCTCGACGAGCGCACGGTGCTGATGTCATCGGATGCCCCCGAGACGGCCGACCTGTTCCGCGCGCGCGGCCTCGAGGTCCTCACGACGCCGATCACCGAGTTCGAGAAGCAGGAGGGCTGCGTCACCTGCCTTTCCGTGCGCCTGCGCGACTGACGCTCCGCAGGGCGGTCACGGAGCTCCTCGCGCGCGCGCCGCGTCGCGCCGCGCCGCCTAGGTGCCGGCCCCGGGGACGACGACGACCGGGACGGGGGAGTTGCGCACGATCTTCGCGGCGCTCGACCCGAGGAACACCTGCGCCAGCCGGTGCGTCGAGGACGAGCCGACGACGAGGATGTCGCCCTCCTCCCACCCCACCGAGGCGATCGCCGCCGGCCAGTCGGGCCCCGATGCCAGGGCGACGTCGACATCGTCCAGGCCGAGGGATGCGAGGTGTGCGCGCGCCTCTTCCTGGGCCGCCTCCGCCTGCGTCCGCCAGAGGTCGATCACCTGCGTCTCGGCGTGCGGGACATCGCTGGTCACGGGCGTGCGCGCGGGGGCCACGAGGAAGGTGACGACGCGCAGCCGGGCGCCCTCGGTGCGGCTGAGCTCGGCCACCCGTTCGAGGAGCGACCATCCGGCGTCGTCATCGCGGAACCCGACCGTCACTCGCTCGACCCCGCTGGTCGTGCGGTACGAACGGGGCGCGATCGCGATCGGCAGCGTCGAGGAGTGCACGAGCCGGTCGGTCTTCGAGGTCAGGCGCACGCGGCCGGGTTCGGCCTCCTCCGCCGAGCCGACGACGATGATCCAGGCATCCCGTTCCGCCGCCTGCTCCATGAGCGTCGCGGGCACCGACCGCCCCGCGACCCACACGGCCTCCGTCGGCACGTCGGAAGCGATATCGGGATGCGCGGCGAAGTCCGCGCGGGCGAGTTCGGCGCTCTGGCGCCCCTCCAGGGCCGACCACTGCTCGTACTCGCGGTCGGTGCCCGCCGCCGCCGGGGTGCCCCACCCGCGTGGCACGACCGAGACCGCGATGACCGGCTCGGGCCGGGAGCGAGCGAGCTGCAGGGCCAGTTCGATCGCGCTGCGGTCGTCGTTGCGGGGGCCGTAGCCGACGAGGTAGCTCATCGCTCGTCCTCGGGGTGGATGGGCTCGGCGATCTGCTCGTCCGAGGTGTAGTCGCCCAGGGTCGCGTGGCGCCGCCCGTAGAACAGGTAGAACACGAACACCACAGCGAGCCAGCTCACGCAGATGATCCATGTGATCGGGCGCAGGCTCGTGAGGACGTAAACGCACACGACGACGGTCAGGATCGGGACGACCGGGTACAGCGGAACCCGGAAGGGGCGTTCGAGCTCGGGATTGCGCCGCCGCAGCACCATCAGCGAGATGGCGACGACGCTGAAGGCGACGAGGGTGCCGAACGAGACGCTGTCCCACAGGTAGTCCGACGGGACGAACCCGGCGACCAGCGCCACGAGCAGCGACACGACGATCGTGTTGAAGACCGGGGTGCCGTACTTCGGGCTCACCTGCAGGAACCGCTTCGACACCATCCCGTCGCGCGAGATCGAGAAGAGGATCCGGGTCTGCCCGTAGAGCGTCACGAGCGTGACCGAGAACACTGAGATGACGGCTCCCGCCGACAGGATCGTCGCCCAGATCGGCATCCCCGTGACGAGCTCCATGATCTTGGCGAGCCCCGCCTCGCCGGCCTCGGGCGTGCCGAACCACTCCACGGGCTGCGCCGCGAGCCCCGCGATGCAGACGAGCACATAGAAGACCGTGACGATGAGGAGGGCGCCGAGGATCGCCCGGGGGATCGCCTTCTGGGGATTGCGCACCTCCTCGCTGGCGGTCGCGACGGCATCCAATCCGATGAAGGAGAAGAAGATCACGCCGGCCGCCCCGCTGATGCCCGCCGCCTGCCCGAAGAAGTTGTCGAAGTGGTCGGCGTTGAACGCGGAGAACCCGATCACGATGAAGAGGGTCAGCACGCCGAGCTTGACCATCACCATGATCGCGTTGACCGTGGCGGACTCGGAGGCGCCGCGGATGAGGAGCAGCATGCACAGGATGACGAGCACGATCGCGGGAAGGTTCAGGATGCCGCCCGTCGCCACCCCGTCGTCGCCGGGGACGAAGGAGCGCGACAGCGCGGCCGGCAGCTGCCAGCCGAACAGGTGGTCCAGCAGCTCGTTGAAGTAGCCGCTCCAGCCCACCGCGACCGCCGAGACGGCCACGCCGTACTCGAGCAGCACGCATCCGCCGACGAGCACCGCGGCGCCCTCGCCGAGCGCGTGATAGCTGAACGAGTAGCTCGATCCGCTCACCGGGATCGAAGAGGCGAGCTCGGCGTAGCAGAGCGCGGAGAGGCCTGCCGCGACCGCCGCCAGGAGGAAGGACAGGATGACGGCGGGGCCGGCGAGCGGGATCGCCTCGCTCAGCACGAAGAAGATGCCCGTGCCGATCGTCGCGCCGACGCCGAACATCATGAGCTGGAACGTGCCGAGGTTGCGGGCGAGCTCCTGCCCGTCGTGATGCCGCCGCTGGAAGACGATCGGCTTGCGGCGCGCGAGCTGCCGTCCGAGCGATGCCATGGCGACCTCCGTGAGAGTGGGAGCGGCGGCGGATCCGAGGTGGGGCAAGTATGGTGGCGTGCCCGACCCCAGGACAAGCCGACAGCGCGACTGACACTCAGTGTCAGGTTTGATGGTTTTGGGTATCACACACAGGTCGTCTGCGCGTTCCCGTGGGCGGGTTGTCGGCATCCTGCAACGTCTTTGTGCAGGCGTTGTCGCGCTCCTACCGTCGACAGTGATCTCCTCTGCCCGCCCCCACGAGAGGTACCCCGATGACCGACGCCGCCGTCCGTGAGAACATCCACCCTCGCAAGCCCGCGACCAACAAGCGCACCCCCGTCGGCGGTGCGCCCACGCTGGCGCACACGGCAGAGGAGGCGCACGAGGCGCGCATCGACATCCCCGCGGTCACCGATCTTCTGCTCGGCACGTGGGGCGACACCCGCCGCCAGGCCCGCGAGATGATCAAGGACCCCGCGTTCTGGCGCATCGACGGGCAGCCGATGCCCGAGCACCGCGAGCGCGTTCTCGGTCAACTGCGTCTGCTCGTCGAGAACGACGGATCCCGCCGCGCCTTCCCGAAGGAGTACGGCGGTCTCGAGAACAACGGTGCGAACCTCGCCGGCTTCATGGAGCTCGTCCTGGCCGATCCGAGCCTCCAGATCAAGTCCGGGGTGCAGTGGGGACTCTTCGGCTCCGCGATCTACCAGCTCGGCACGAAGAAGCACCACGACGCGTGGCTGCGCGACGTGATCGAGCTCGATCTCCCCGGCGCGTTCGCCATGACCGAGACGGGGCACGGATCGGATGTCGCGTCGGTCGGCACCACCGCGACCTACGACCCGGAGACGGAGGAGTTCGTCATCCACACCCCGTTCCGCGGCGCCTGGAAGGACTACCTCGGCAACGCCGCCCTCCACGGGCGTGCGGCCACGGTCTTCGCCCAGCTCATCACGGGAGGCGTGAACTACGGGGTGCACTGCTTCTTCGTCCCGATCCGCGACGAGTCCGGTGCGATGCTCCCCGGCATCCAGAGCGAGGATGACGGCGTCAAGGGCGGTCTGAACGGCATCGACAACGGCCGCCTCGCCTTCGACCACGTGCGCATCCCGCGCTTCAACCTGCTCAACCGCTACGGCGACGTCGCCGCCGACGGGACGTACTCCTCGGAGATCGCGAGCCCGGGGCGTCGGTTCTTCACGATGCTGGGCGCTCTCGTACAGGGGCGCGTCTCGCTCGACGGTGCCGCCACCACCGGCACGGCCCTCGCTCTCTACATCGCCCTGACCTATGCGGGCCAGCGCCGCCAGTTCGACTCCGGTGCGGGCAGCGATGAGGTGGTCATCCTCGACTACGGCAAGCACCAGCGCCGGCTGCTGCCGCTCCTCGCGCAGAACTACGCCCAGTTCTTCTCCAACGACGAGCTGCTCCGGAAGTTCGACGCCGTCTTCTCGGGCCGCAGCGACACCCCCGAGGAGCGCGAAGACCTCGAGACGCTCGCCGCGGCGCTGAAGCCCCTGTCGACCTGGAACGCGCTGTCGACGATCCAGGAGGCGCGCGAGGCCTGCGGCGGGTCCGGATTCCTCGCCGAGAACCGGATGGTGGGTCTCCACCAGGATCTCGACGTCTACGTCACGTTCGAGGGCGACAACAACATCCTCCTCCAGCTCGTCGGCAAGCGCCTGCTCGCCGACTACGCGAAGCAGTTCAAGGGCGCGGATGCCGCCAAGCTGGCCTCGTACGCTGCGAAGCAGACGGCGGGGAAGGTCTTCCACGGTGCCGGGCTCCGCCGCCTCGGTCAGGCGGTCGCCGACTTCGGCTCGACCGCGCGCTCGGTCGAACTGGGCCTGCGCGCCGAGCAGCAGCACGAGCTCCTCGCGGGCCGGGTGGAGCAGATGATCTCGGACATCGCGGCACGCCTGCGCCCCGCCTCGAAGGCGTCGCCCGCCGAAGCGGCGGCGATCTTCAACGCGAACCAGGCCGAACTCATCGAGGCCGCGCGGGCGCACGGCGAGCTCCTGCAGTGGGAGGCCTTCAGCGACGGCGTCGCGGGGATCGCCGACCGCGGCACCGCGCAGGTCCTCACGTGGCTGCGCGACCTGTTCGGCCTGCACCTGATCGAGAAGCACCTCGCCTGGTACATCATCAACGGACGGCTCTCGACGCAGCGCGCGGCATCCGTCACGCGTTACATCGACCGGCTCGTCGCGCGGCTCCGTCCGCATGCGCAGGACCTGGTGGATGCCTACGGGTTCGAGCCCGAGCACGTGCGGGCACCGATCGCGTCGGGTGCGGAGCGTGAGCGTCAGGAGGAGGCGCGCGCCTACTACGCGGCGCTGCGCGCGTCGGGTGAGGCTCCCGTCTCGGAGAAGTCGCGCGGGAAGAAGTAGGCGCCGAAGGGCCGGCGAGTCCGGGAGGTTCCGCACTCGCGGACGATCGGTCGGGAGCGCGGGACGATCGGTCGGGCGCGGGTGATGCGCGGTCCGCGAGCATGGACACATGAGCATCACCGCGCCCGTTCCCGTCTCCGCGCCGCCGACGATGAGGTACGGCGGCCTCATCGTCGTGATGCTGCTGAGCTTCCTGCTCGTCACCGCCGAGTTCCTGCCCAACGGGGTCCTCACCGAGATGGCCGCCTCGCTCGGCGTCACTCCCGGCCAGGCGGGCCAGACGGTCACCGCCACCGCCCTCGCGGGGCTGCTGGTCGCGCCGACCGTCGGGCTGCTGCTGCCCCGCCTCGACCGGCGCGCGCTGCTGTTCTGGGCAGCGGTCGCGGCGACGGCCTCGAACCTCGTCGTCGCGCTGGCTCCGGGCCTCGTGACGATCCTGCTGGCGCGCTTCCTTCTCGGTGCGGCGATCAGCGCCTTCTGGGCGATGTCGATCACGGTGGCGGCACGGCTGTCGAGCCCGGACCGGATCGGTCGTGCGGTGATGTTCGGTTCGGCCGGCGTCTCGCTCGCAACCGTGGCGGGGGTGCCGATCGGGGTGGCGCTCAGTGAGGCGCTCGATTGGCGCCTCGCCTTTCTCGTCATCGGCGCCGCCACGGCGCTCGTGAGCGTGGCGGTGCGCGTCGTGCTCCCACCGGTTCCCGCGGCGCCGGCGTCGAGTCTCCGGATCCTGGCCGACACCCTGCGTCGCCCGGGAGTCGCCGGCGGCATGCTCGGGCATGTCCTCGTCGTGTTCGGGCACTTCCTCGCCTACACGTACGTGCGCCTGTCGC
Organism: Microbacterium flavum; assembly: GCF_018717645.1. Lineage (GTDB taxonomy): Bacteria > Actinomycetota > Actinomycetes > Actinomycetales > Microbacteriaceae > Microbacterium > Microbacterium flavum. The sequence continues at coordinate 20,205 of NZ_JAFLHG010000014.1, read as the reverse complement.
TCGAGCGCCTGCCCGATGTCGACGGCGGCACGATCGTGCTCCTGCTCGCGCTCTTCGGGGTCGGCGGGCTGGTGGGCAACGTCGTCGTGGGCGTCGTGGTCGACCGGGCCTTCGGGCGACTCGCCGTCATCGGTCCCCTCGTGATCGCGCTGTCCGTCGCCGTCTTCGTGGTCCTGCCATCGACGCTGCCGGCGGTGGCGACGGCGATCGTGGCGTGGGGCTTCTTCTTCTCGTCGTGGCTCATCGTCGTGAACACGTGGGTCGGTCATCGGATGCCCGACCGGCTCGAAGCGGGCGGCAGCCTCGTGGTCACAGGGTTCCAGCTCGCCATCATGATCGCGGCGGGGCTGGGCGGATTCCTCGTCGATGCGGCCGGCGTGGTCACGGTGGACGTCATCGGGATCGCGTTGCTCGTGACGGGGTCCGCGCTGTTCGGCATGTCTCTGCGCGCCCGGGGCGCGGCGGCGGCCTGACGCGCTACCTCGGGAGCGTCGGGCGAGCGTGCCCGCGCCACGAGGACGGGGTGACTCCGGCGTGGCGACGGAAGGCGCGGCTGAAGCCCTCGTCCGAGGCGTAGCCGAGAGTGCGCGAGGTCTCGGACACCGGAACCCCGGCATCCAGCATCTCCTTGGCGCGCCGCATGCGCACCTCGGTCACGAACGACGCGGGGGAGCTCCCGAAGGCGCGCCGGAATCGTGCGGACAGTGCCGAGCGCGACATCACGCCGAGGGCGGCGAGCCGTTCGAGCGTCCACTCGTTCCCGGGGTCGTCGGTGATGGCCTCGACGACACGTTCCAGGAACGGGTCGTCGGCCCGCGGAGGCCAGACCGGTGTGCGCGCACGGGACGCCCATGTGCGCAGAGCGGAGAGCAGCACCGTCGTCACCATGAGTCGGCAGATGGTCTCGTCGCCCGCTCGAGACTGCTCCGCACCGGGGCGCGGCGCGCCCAACTGCGCAGCCAGCTCCGCCGCGGCAGGCTCGGCACGGATGAACCCGCTGACGAACAGGAACGGCGGGAGCGCTCGCGTGTCGATGGTCGGGGTGAGCGCCAGCGGCACGGCCGTCACCTCGGCGCCGGACTCCGACACGAGGACGATCGGCGCGCAGCCGAGCGACAGGAAGGCATCCCCTGCGAGCATGGTGCGACCGCTCAGAGCGGGCTCGGATGCGCCCGAGACGGCGTCCACCGCGCATCCCGTGCGCCCCACCGCGTCTCCCGTGATCTCGCCCGCCCGCACGTACACGAGAGAGGCCTCACCTCTGCCGAGCGGCAGGGTGCCGTCCGCGCTCAGCGTGACGCGCATCGCCTGACCGGGGCGGACGTCCAGAGAAGCGAGGGCGCGTTCGAGCGCGGGCACCGTCATGCGGGGAGCAACCGTCGGTCCCCGACCCGTATTCCGCCCCGGGGGGTCACGCCGCGATAGCCTCGACGGGTGAGCGATCTGCGCATCGGACCGGACGGGATCGCGCGATGCGGGTGGGTCGGCGACGACCCCGAGTACCGTCGCTACCACGATGAGGAATGGGGCCGGCCGCTGCGCGGTGACCGGGCCCTGTTCGAGAAGATGTCGCTCGAGGGCTTCCAGGCGGGTCTGTCCTGGATCACGATCCTGCGAAAGCGCCCCCGCTTCCGTGAGGTGTTCGCCGGCTTCGAGCCGACGACGATCGCCGCCTTCGGGGACGCCGACCTCGAGCGTCTGATGGGGGATGCCGGCATCATCCGCAACCGGGCGAAGATCCTCGCGACGATCGGGAATGCCCGCCTCGTCGTGCAGATGGCGGAGGGCGAGCTCGACACCCTCATGTGGTCGTTCGCCCCGCCGGCGCGCCCCGAGGCCGACCGCCCCGCCCATCTCGGGGCTGTTCCGGCCACGACCCCGGCATCCGACGCCCTGTCCACGGCGCTCCGCAGAGCGGGCTTCCGGTTCGTCGGGCCGACGACGATGTACGCCTTGATGCAATCCGCCGGGATGGTCGACGACCATCTCGTCGGCTGCTCCTTCGCCGGCGCCTCCGGCGCCTGACGGGCCGCGCGGGCCGGACTCGGCGCGGTTCCGCATACGGGCGGTGCGCGGTGTCGGGGGCGGGGGGGGCAGACTGGGCCCATGGCCGCCGCGCACATCGCCGACTCCCACGAGCTGATCCGAGTCGTCGGAGCGCGGGAGAACAATCTGCAGGGGTTCGACGTCGAGATCCCCAAGCGGCGGCTCACCGTCTTCACCGGGGTCAGCGGCTCGGGCAAATCCAGCCTCGTCTTCGAGACCATCGCGAACGAGTCGCAGCGCCTCATCAACGAGACCTATCCGACGTTCCTCCAGCAGTTCATGGGCCAGTTGAGCCGTCCCGACGTCGATGCGCTCGAGAACATCAGCCCGGCGATCGTCGTCGATCAGGAGCGGATGGGATCGAACGCGCGGTCGACCGTCGGCACGGCGACCGACGTGCACGCGATGCTGCGGCTGCTGTTCAGCCGCATCGGCAGACCCCACGTCGGCTCGCCGCAGGCGTTCTCCTTCAACGTCCCCTCGGTGTCCGGCGCCGGGTCGCTCACCGTCGAGCGCGGCGGTCAGACGGTCGCGGAGCGCAGGACGTTCGAGATCACCGGCGGCATGTGTCCCGCCTGCGAGGGCCTCGGTCACGTGAGCGACATCGACATCGACGAGCTCCTCGACCGTTCGCTGTCCCTCCGACAGGGCGCCATCACCGTGCCCGGCTACACCCCCGACGGGTGGATGGTGAAGGGCTACGCCGAGTCCGGGTTCGTCGATCCCGACGCGCCGATCTCCGCCTACACCGAGCAGCAGCTGCACGATCTCCTCTACCGCGAGCAGACCAAGGTGAAGGTCGCGGGCATCAACATGACCTACGAGGGACTCGTCCCCAAGATCACCAAATCCATGCTGCAGAAGGACCGCGACAGCCTGCAGCCTCACATCCGCGCCTTCGTGGAGCGCGCCGTGAAGTTCATGCCGTGCGCGGCATGCGGCGGGACGCGGCTGAACGACGGCGCGCGGTCCTCGAAGATCGCCGGCCTCAGCATCGCGGATGCCGCGGCGCTGCAGATCACCGATCTCGCCGCCTGGGTGCGCGGGATCGATGACGAGACCATCGCCCCGCTGCGGCGGACACTGCAGCAGACGCTCGACTCGTTCGTCGACGTCGGGCTGGGCTATCTCTCGCTCGACCGGGCCAGCGGCACCCTCTCCGGGGGTGAGGCGCAGCGCACCAAGATGATCCGCCACCTCGGCTCGGCCCTCACCGACATGACCTACGTCTTCGACGAGCCGACGACGGGGCTTCACCCGCACGACATCCAGCGCATGAACGACCTGCTGCTGCTCCTGCGCGACAAGGGCAATACCGTGCTGGTCGTCGAGCACAAGCCGGAGGTCATCGAGATCGCCGACCACGTGATCGACCTCGGGCCGGGCGCGGGACGACGCGGCGGGCACATCACCTACCAGGGCGACGTCGCCGGTCTGCGCGCCTCCGACACGATCACGGGGCGTCACCTCGATCATCGTGCGCGGCTGAAGCCGTCGGTGCGCGAGCGCTCCGGCGTGCGGGAGATCCGCGGTGCCTCTCTCCACAACCTCCGCGGCGTCGACGTCGACGTGCCCCTCGGCATCCTGACCGTCGTCACGGGGGTGGCGGGGTCGGGGAAGTCCTCGCTCATCCATGGGAGTCTCGCCGGCCGGGAGGGCGTCGTCACGGTCGACCAGGCGCCGATCAAGGGCTCCCGACGGTCGAGTCCCGCGACCTACACCGGGGTGCTCGATGAGATCCGCAAGGCGTTCGCGAAGCACAACGGCGTGAAGCCCGGCCTGTTCAGCGCCAACTCCGAGGGCGCGTGCCCCGCGTGCCGCGGCCTCGGGGTCATCATCACGAACCTGGGCTTCACGCAGAGTGTGGAGACCCGGTGCGAACTCTGCGGGGGATCGGGCTTCAGCGACGCCGTCCTCGACTACACCCTCGGTGGACGCACCATCGCGGAGGTGCTCGCCATGTCGGTGGATGAGGCGATCGTGTTCGTCGCGGATGTCGGGAACATGGCCGCCGCGGCGGGTGTGCTCGCACGCATGGCCGAGGCGGGCGTCGGCTACATCACGCTCGGACAGGCGCTCAGCACGCTGTCCGGCGGTGAGCGTCAGCGGCTCAAGCTCGCGATCTCGATGGCGAAGAAGGGCGCGGTGTACGTCCTGGACGAGCCGACGACCGGACTCCACCTCGCCGACGTCGCGGGTCTCCTCGCGCTCCTCGACCGGCTCGTGGATGCCGGCAACTCCGTCATCGCGATCGAACACCACCAAGCGGTCATGGCGCACGCCGACTGGATCATCGACGTGGGGCCCGGGGCAGGCCGCGACGGCGGCCGCGTCGTCTTCGAGGGCACACCTCGCGACCTCGTGACCCAGGGCGGCACGCTGACCGCCGAGCACCTCGCGCGGTACGTCTCCGACACCCAGGGCGCCTAGCCCGGACGGGCTCTCAGCGGGGTGGTCGGCCCCCGTTCGGCATCCGCCAGGTCGGTGACGTAGGCTGTGCGGGTCCGTCCAACGTGTGTGCCTGCTTCAGCAACAGGTCCCGACGCCCACGCAACGAAGAATGAGCCGGGGGGAGCCGCGCCAGCATGAGGTCGTTCGCGTGGCTTCGATCGCGCCCGAAAACGCTGATCTCCACCGGTGTCGTCACCGCTGCCGCGCTCGCTGTCGGGTTCTTCGCGGTCACCTACGACGGCAAGCCGACGACCGAGGTCGATCTGCATGACGGCGGCGTCTGGCTGACGAAGCAGTCGAGCCTCCTGGTCGGACACTTCAACCACTCGTCCCGCGTCCTCGACGGCGGCATGCGTGCCGGGTCGTCGGACTACGACATCCTCCAGAGCGGGTCACGAGTGCTGCTCGTGGATCCGATCGGCTCGACGATCTCGTCGGTCGACCCCGCGCGTGTCATCCTCTCGGACTCCGCCGACCTCGCTCCCGGCTCCTCGGTCGCCCTCGGAGCGGGCACGGTCGCCGTCCTCGAGCCCTCCGGCACGCTGTGGGCGAGCCCGTTCTCGGCGGTCAGCGGCATCGGCGCCGAGGGCTCCGAGCCCGTCGCCGACGAGGGCAAGAACGCACGTGTCGCGGTCGGAGCCGACGGCACCGTCTATGCCGTGTCCGCCGTCGACGGCGTGCTGCGCACCTACGGCCCCGGCGACGAGGGCAAGACGGTCGAGAAGTCCTCGCGGACGATCGAGGGCATCACCGCCGACGCGGATCTCACGATCACGGTCGTGGGGACGACCGCGTTCGTGCTCGACGCGACGACGAACACGCTGTACGGCGGAGACGGATCCCGCGCCGAGGTGCCGCCGGACGCCGTCCTGCAGCAGGCGTCCGGCGACGCGGATGCCGTGACCCTCGCCACCCCGACGGCGCTCGTGCGCGTCCCGATCGGCGGCGGCGACGTCGTCACCACCTCGGCGGGCGGCGCGGCGGGCTCCCCGGCGGAGCCGGTGTACGCCGCCGGCTGCGCGTACGGCGCGTGGTCGGGTTCGGGTCGTTTCGTCCGCGACTGCCCCGGGGAGAAGGACGACCTCGTGCAGGACGTCCCCGGGGTGGATGCCACGAGCGACCTGCGCTTCCGGGTGAACCGCGACGTCGTCGTGCTCAACGACGTGTTCGGGGGCGCGGCCTGGATGGCGTCCGACTCGATGCAGCGCGTCGACAACTGGCAGGACATCACCCCGCCCGAGGGTGAAGGCGAAGAGGAGGAGGAGACCACCGAGGAGACGGTGCAGACGACCCTTCCCGAGCGCACCGATGTGAACACTCCGCCCATCGCGCAAGACGACGACTACGGCGTCCGGCCGGGCCGGACCACCGTCCTGCCCGTCCTCGACAACGACACGGATGCCGACGGCGACGTGCTCGTCGCCTCCGTCTCCGAGGTGCCCGGCTTCGGGAAGGTCGAGCCGATCCACAATGGCGCGGCCCTTCAGATCACGGTGCCCGACGACGCCACCGGATCGACGACCTTCCGGTACACGGCCGACGACGGTCGCGACGGCGAGGCGACGGCGACCGTCACGGTCACGGTGCACCCGGCCGACGTGAACTCCCCGCCGCTCCAGAAGCGCGTGACCCCGATCACGGTCGAGTCCGGCGGCACCGCCTCCTACAACGTGCTCCCGGACTGGATCGACCCGGACGGCGACGACATCTTCCTGCTGGATGTCGTCCCCGACGGCGGCGACGAGGCCGACTTCACCTCCGACGGCCAGATCACCTACCGCGCGATCGGCGGCGCACAGGGGCGCAAGGACGTGCCCGCGCGGGTCTCGGACGGCACCGACACCGGCAACGGGGTCGCCCGCTACGACATCCGCCCGCTCGGGACGACCGTGCCGATCACGAACGCGGACCACGTCGTCACCCGCGTCGGCCGGTCCGTGACCGTCGCGCCGCTGACCAACGACACGAGCTCGGGCAGCGAACCGCTCCGCCTGACACGGGTGGATGACGTCGACGGCGCGACGATCGTGCCGGACTTCGCCGACAAGACCTTCACCTTCACGTCGCAGACCCCCGGCACCTACTACCCGCAGTACCTGGCCTCCGCCGGCCCGAACTCGGTTCCCGGCCTGGTGCGCGTCGATGTGCTGCCCGAGTCGGACGAGGACCTGCCGCCGGTGGCGGTCCGCGACATCGCGCTGCTGCCGAGCGGCGGCGATGTGCTCGTGAACGTCCTCTCGAACGACACCGACCCCTCGGGCGGCATCCTCGTCGTCCAGTCGGTGTCCGTCGACCCCGGATCGGGCGTCGCCGCGGCGGTGCTCGGACACGAGACCATCCGCATCAGCGACCTCTCCTCGATCGACCAGCAGGTGCGGGTCGGCTACACGATCTCCAATGGATCGCAGTCGGCGAGCGGTGAGATCGTCGTCATCCCCGTGCCCGCACCGTCGCGTCTGCGGCCACCGGTCGCCAACGACGATCAGGTCGTCGTGCGCGTGGGCGACACGGTGACGATCCCGGTGCTCGAGAACGACTACCACCCGAACGGCGACAAGATCCACGTCGCCCCCAACCTCGTGCCTCCGCTGATCGCGCCGGAGGACGGCGAAGCGTTCGTGTCCGAGGATGCCGTCCGCTTCCGCGCCGGGAACGAGCCGGGCACCGTCTACGCCACGTACGAGGCGGTCGACTCCACGGGGCAGCGCGACGCCGGCTACATCACGATCCAGATCCTGCCGCGCAACGATGAGGCCAACTCCGCTCCCCGCCCGCGCGACCTCACCGCGCGGACGCTGAGCGGCGCGAAGGTCGAGATCCCGGTGCCGCTGGACGGCATCGACGAGGACGGCGATTCCGTCGAGCTCGTCGGACTCGCGGATGCCCCGAAGAAGGGCCGCATCGTCGAGACCGGGGCGAACACGTTCACCTACGAGGCGTTCGAGGACTCGGTCGGCGTCGACACCTTCTCCTACCGCGTGCGCGACAGCCTCGGCAAAGAGGGCACCGCGCCCATCCAGGTCGGCATCGCGCCGGCGGCATCCACCAATCAGGCGCCGTACGCGGTGCGCGACGCGGTCGTCATGCGTCCCGGCCGCGAGGTGGCGGTCATGGTGATGGCGAACGACTCCGACCCCGACGGCGACCTCTTCGGCTTCGCGCCCGACGACGCCATCACCCTCCCGGAGGGCGTCGCCGGCCTGAAGGCCCGGACGAGCGGCCGGTACCTGCTCATCACGGCCCCCGACACCGAGATGAACACCTCGCTCGAGTACGCGATCACCGACTCGCGCGGGCTGCGCGCGTCGACGAGCGTGCAGATCACCGTCGATGAGAACGTGCCCCTACAAGCGCCGATCGCTCGCGACGATCGCGTGCGCGCCGAGGATGTCCAGGACGACGGCACGGCCGAGGTCGACGTCCGTGAGAACGACGACGACCCCGACGGCACCAAGAGCGCGCTCGCGGTGGCCCTCGGCGCCGGCGGCGAGACCGCGCAGGTCACCCGTGACGGGAACGTCCGCGTCACGGTCGGCGAGGCCCCGCAGCTCATCACCTACACCGTGACCGACGCCGATGGCCAGCAGGCGTCCGCGTTCCTGCGGGTTCCGGCGCTCATCGAGCTGCCGCCGAGCCTCGTGTCCACGACACCCGTCGAGGTGAAGAGCGGTGAGTCCGTCGAACTGCCCCTGAAGAAGTACGTCCGCGCCGCGGGCGGGAAAGACGTCGTCATCACGGAGGCCGCGAAGGTCAGCGCCGCGCACGCCGACGGTGCGGGGCTCATCAAGGATCAGCACACGCTCGTCTACACCTCCGCCGCGGGGTACTTCGGCGCGGATGCCCTCACCTTCGAGGTCACCGACGGCACCGGCCCCGATGACCCCGCCGGGCGCAAGGCGACGCTCACGATCCCCATCACCGTGCTGCCGCCCGACAACCAGCCGCCCACGATGGTCGGGGCCACCCTCAACGTCGCCGCGGGCGAGGACGCCGCGACGCTCGACCTCGCCGCGCTCGCGACCGACCCCGACCCGGATGACCAGGGCGCGCTCACCTTCCGGACCGCAGGTGCCGTGCCGCAGGGACTGACGGCATCCGTCGACGGCACGACGCTGAAGGTCGCGGCGGCGCAGGACACCGCGAAGGGCACGACCGCCCGCCTCACCGTGACCGCCGACGACGGCGAGGCGCCGCCGGTCGAGGCGACCATCGTCGTCACCGTGACGGCCTCGACCCGCCAGCTCGCGAGCGCGAACGACGACGTGATCGCCGAATCCGATCAGGGCTCCACCGAGTCGGTGCCCGTGCTCGCCAACGACGTGAACCCGTTCCCGAACACGCCGCTGACCGTGACGGGGGCGGTGCTCGAGTCCGGCGCGGCGCAGGTCGCGGTCGTCGGCGACCGCGTCGAGGTGTCCAGCGCGAAGGACTTCGTCGGCGTCATCGTCGTCCGCTACCGCGTGATGGATGCCACCAAGGACGCCGACCGCGCGGTCGAGGGTCGTATCCGCATCACCGTGCAGGGCCGCCCCGCCGCTCCGGGGAAGCCCGTCGTCTCGAGCGTGCAGAGCCGGACGGTCGTCCTCTCCTGGACCCCGCCGAGCGACAACGGCTCGCGGATCACGGGCTACACGGTCTCGTCGTTCGCCGGCAACTACATCAAGCAGTGCGCCTCGACGACGTGCACCCTGGACGGTCTGACGAACAACGTCGAGTACAACTTCACCGTCACCGCGACGAACAAGGTCGGCACCTCCGACCCGTCCGTCCCATCCGAGACGGCGCGTCCCGACGTGCGCCCGGACACCCCCGCTCCGCCGACCCTGACGTTCGGCGACCGGAGCCTCAGCGTCGCGTGGTCGGCGCCGCGAACCGAAGGGTCGCCCATCGAGTCGTACACGCTCGAGATCTCGCCCGCCCCGCCGTCCGGCATCGTCCAGAAGACCGGCGTCGGCGGCACGAGCCTCGTCTGGGAGGGGCTCGAGAACGGCGCGTCCTACCAGGTGCGCGTGCGCGCCCACAACCGTGCGCCCGACCCGAGCGCGTTCAGCCCGTGGTCGGCCGCGATGGTGCCGGCAGCGCCGCCGGCCGCCCCGAACGCCCCGTCCACGAAGCTGCTGAGCCCGGTGGGCGACCAGGCGCAGATCGAGGTGTCGTGGAACCAGCCGGCGGACAACGGCGATCGGATCTCGGGGTACGAGCTCCGCGTCAAGCAGGGCTCGAGCGTCGTGCGCACCATCCCGGTGCCCGCCGGGCAGACGAGTCAGGCCGTCACCGTGGATGCGTCGACCACGAGCTACACGTTCGACGTCCGCGCGACGAACAAGGCCGGCGCGGGCGCCTACAGCGACAGCTCGGCGCCGCGCCGCGGGGTCACCCCGCCCGGCGCCCCCACCGGCGTCGCGGCGAGCGAGGGTGACAACACCGTCGGTGTCACGTGGCAGGCCGGTTCCTCCGGCGGCGCCTCGGCCGGCGAGATCCGCTACGAGTACTCGGTCAACGGCGGAGGGTGGAACTCCTCGTGGGCCGCAGGCGGATCCGGCGGCTCGGGCACGATCGGCGGTGGGCAGGTCGACAACAACGGCACGTACACCGTCCGGGTGCGCGCGGTGTCCACCGTCGACGGCTCGGAGTTCCAGAGCGGCGCATCCAACACGTCGAACAGCGTCGCCCCCTACGGTCAGATCGGAAGCCCGAGCGCCGGTGCCTCGGCATCCGGCACGAACATCACCTACTCGTGGAGCTCGCCCGGGCCCAACGGCCGCCCGGTGTCGACCGAGGTCTACGTCGACGGCGCGCTCATCAGCCGGGACGGCAGCGGCTCGTGGACCAAGGGCTACGGCTACAGCCAGACCGGCAGCATCGAGGTGCGTGCGAGCTCGGCGGGCAGCAGCACGACGACGGCGTCCAACTCGGCGCGTACCGCGGACCCGCCGCCTCCGCGGATCTGGGTCACGCGCGGCGACTACACCCCCCAGGGCTGCAACAACGGGTGCTATCTGTTCGTCGTGAACTGGCAGGACACGAACCTCGGAGACGTCCAGGTCCGCTGTATGCGCTCGGACATGAACCGTGGCGGATCGATCCAGTTCGGCTCGGCCTACACGGTCAGCATGAACGGCGCCGGCTCCAAGCAGCTCGGCTGCTGGCTCGGTGCGGACGGCTACGACGTCTGGATCGACGTCGTCGGCTGGGGCGGAAGCGTCGACACCGAGAAACGGGACTGGCCGCGACGACAATGACCCGCGACCCGCAGCAGATGACCCCCCAGAGGACGGACAACCCATGAGCATGACCCCCGAACAGGCCGCCTGGTTCCGCGACACCTTCACGCGGCTCGTCGACAACGTCGATCAGGCGCTCCTCGGCAAGCGCGAAGTCGTCGGACTCGTCCTGTCGGCGATGCTCGCCGAAGGACACGTGCTGCTGGAGGATGCCCCGGGGACGGGCAAGACGAGTCTCGCGAAGGCGCTCGCCGCCTCCGTGCAGGGCACGTCCACGCGCATCCAGTTCACGCCGGACCTCCTGCCCTCCGATGTGACCGGCGTCACGATCTACGACCAGCAGAACCACCGGTTCGAGTTCCACCGCGGTCCGGTGTTCGCCTCGATCGTGCTCGCCGACGAGATCAACCGCGCGTCGCCGAAGACGCAGTCGGCCCTGCTGGAGGTCATGGAGGAGTCGCGGGTGACCGTCGACGGCACGCCGCACGAGGTCGGCCGACCCTTCCTCGTCATCGCGACGCAGAACCCCATCGAGCAGTCCGGCACCTACAAGCTGCCCGAGGCGCAGCTGGACCGCTTCATGCTCAAGATCTCGATCGGCTACCCGACCCTCGCCGTCACCGAGCGCATCCTCGTGGGCGCCGTCGACCGCAACCCCTCGGCCGGGCTCCAGGCGATCATCACGACGAACGCCGTCGCGGACATGGCCGACCTCGCGGCATCCGTGCACATCGACCCCGCCGTCGCGCGCTACACGGCGCAGCTGGTCGAGGCGACGCGCGCCTCGGATGCCGCGCGTCTGGGCGTCTCGGTCCGCGGTGCGATCTCGATGATCCGCGTCGCCAAGGTGTACGCCGCTTCGCAGGGGCGCCACTACGTCGTCCCCGACGACATCAAGACCCTCGCGGTTCCGGTCTGGGCGCACCGCCTCGTCCTGGACCCGGAGGCCGAGTTCGCCGGGACGACGGCCGAGCAGATCGTCGAGCGTGCCGTCGCCGGCGTCGAGGCCCCCCTGGCCCGCGCCGCGAGCTGATGACGACCGAGCCTGCGACCCAGACCCCGTCGCGCCGTGCGCGGCGAGGTGCGGGCGCGTCCGGTGCCGGTGCCGACGGCACGGCGGCCGCGTCGGCGGCGACGCCCGCGACTGCGGATGCCGTCGAGACGGATGCGGAGCGCCCTGCCGAGGACGCATCCTCCCTCGTCGCCCCGCGCGCCGCGACATCCGCTGAGCGGCGGCGCGAGCGGATCGAGTCCGCGACGCGCGCGGCGACGCGTGCGACGCGCACGATCGCCGAGATCATCCGGCCTCTCGGATGGGTGTTCCTTGCCGGCGCCGTGTTCCTGTGGTGGCTCGCCCTCGCCTTCGGCTGGAAGGAGCTGCTCGTGGCGGCCGCGGTGCTCACCGCGGTGCTCGCGGTGAGCGTGTTCTTCCTCTTCGGGCGCACGAGCTACGACATCGAGCTGGACCTCACCCGCACGCGCGTCGTCGTGGGAGAGCGGGCGGTCGGTGGCCTCGCCCTCGTCAACCGCACCTCCCGAACGATCCTCCCCTCGGAGGTCGTCCTTCCCGTGGGGCACGGGCGCGGGGTGTTTCAGGTGCCGCGGCTCGTGCCGGGCGCCGAGCACGAAGAGGTCTTCGCGATCCCGACGACCGCCCGCGGCGTGCTCGAGGTCGGACCGGTGAGCGTCCGCCGCGGCGATCCGATCGGCCTCTTCGAACGCACCCACGACCGCCGCCAGGCCGTCGACCTCTACGTCCACCCCCGCACGACCGCTCTGGACGGCCTCTCCCTCGGGCACCTCCGCGACCTCGAGGGCCTTCCGGCGCAGCATCTCGCCCGTGATGACGTCTCCTTCCACGCGCTGCGCGAGTACCAGCCCGGAGACGACCTGCGCCACGTCCACTGGAAGTCGACCGCCCGTGCCGGGAAGGTGATGGTCCGTCAGTACGAGGAGACCCGCCGCTCGCATTTCGTCGTCGGCCTGTCCACCCTCCGCCACGAGTACCGCAGCGACGAGGAGTTCGAGCTCGCGATCTCCGTCGCCGGGTCGGTCGGCCTGCGCGCCCTGCGGGACTCGCGCATCCTCGACGCGCGCACGCAGGAGGGGCCGCTCCGCTCGCCCACCCCGCGCCGGTTCCTCGACGAGCTCTCGCAGCTCGGCCACTCGCGCCCCCGGCAGGGCGGCATCGTCGCCCTCGCGGGCGCGCTCGCCGTGCATGCGCCGCAGGCCGCCGTCGTGGTGCTCGTGACCGGATCGGGGTCGGATGCCGGTGACCTGCGCCTCGCGTGCTCACGCCTGCCCGAGGGGGTCCGCGCCCTCGCCGTCGTCGCCGACGACCGGGCCGACGCCCCCGCGCTCAAGCGCATCGCCGAGGCCGATGTGATCACCCTCGGCGCGCTGGACCAGCTGCCCCGGGCCGTGCGGAAGGTGCTCTCGTGAACGCGCGCACGCGGCGCCGCCCTGCGGCGCCGCGGAGCATCCCCGTGCGGCGGCTCGCGGCGGACCTCGGCGCATCGGCGCTCCTGCTCCTCGTCACCGTCATCGGGTTCGCCACGACCTTCGACGGCCCCCAGTACCTCGTCGCCGGCGTGGGCGGCATCGTCCTCGGCCTCGGGATCTCCTACGCCGGAGCCCGATGGCGATGGGGCGTGCTCAGCCTGACCGGGGCGACCCTCGGCGCGTACGTGGTGTTCGGCGGCGCCCTCGCTCTCCCGCACACCGCTCTGTTCGGAGTCGTGCCGACGCTCGACACCCTCCGCCAGCTCGCGGTGGGGACCGTCACGTCGTGGAAGCAGCTGCTGACGACGGTGCCGCCGGTCGCGGCATCCGACGGGCACCTCATCGTGCCGTTCCTCATCACCCTCATCGGCGCCGTGCTCACGGGGTCGCTCGCGCTCCGGGTGCGCCACCCCGCCTGGGCGCTGCTGCCCGCGCTGGCGGCGCTCGTCGCGAGCATCCTCCTGGGGGTGTCCCAGCCGACGGCCCCCCTCATCGAGGGCCTCGTCTTCGCCGCCATCGCCGTGGCCTGGCTCTCGCTGCGCCAGACCTGGGACGGCGATGGTGCGGCCGTGCGCGTCGAATCGGCGGGCACGTCGGATGCCGGGTCGGTGCGCTCCTCGCGCCTGCGCCGCCTCGTCTCGGCAGGCGTGGTCCTCGCGGTCGCCGCGGGCATCGGCGTCGGGACCGCCGCCGTCGCGTCGCCGCCCGTACCCCGGTACATCCTGCGCGACTTCATCATCCCGCCCTTCGACGTGTCGCAGTATCCGAGCCCGTTGCAGAGCTACCGCGGCTACGTGCGCGACGATGCGGACACGACGCTCTTCACCGTCTCGGGGCTCCCGAAGGATGCCCGCGTGCGCCTGGCCACGATGGACGCCTACAACGGCATCGTCTACAACGTCGCCGACGACGGGGCCGGATCCTCCAGCGCCTTCACGCCGGTGCGCTCCAACATGTCGCCGACGGCCGAGGGCACCGCCGAGACGGTGACCTTCGACATCCGGGACCTGCCCGGCGTCTGGCTGCCCGATGTCGGCGCGGTGCGCGAGTTCGACTTCACCGGACCGCGGTCGGGCGAGCTCGCCCGGTCCGCTCACTTCAACGACGCGACCGGGACCGCGGTCGTCCCCCTGGGGCTCGCGCCCGGCGACGGCTACTCGATCCGCACCGTCCTCCCGACGATCCCGAGCGACAACGCGCTCGCGGACGTGCCGTTCGCGTCGCTGAAGATGCCGAAGCAGACGGGCATCCCGGAGAAGATCGCCGACCTCGCCTCCACGGCCACCGCCGACGCGGAGACGCCGATCGCCCGTGCGCGTGCCCTGGAGAGCTGGCTGCACACGGAGGGCTTCTTCAGCCACGGCCTCGCCGACGAGGTCATCTCGCTCTCCGGTCACGGCGCCAATCGGATCGGCGCGCTCTTCTCGGGCGACGAGATGATCGGCGACGACGAGCAGTACGCGGTCGCGATGGCGCTCATGGCGACGCAGATCGGCATGCCGGCGCGCGTCGTCATGGGGTGGTACCCGGGCGAGGAGGACACGGATGCCGCGTCGTTCGACGCGACGGGGGACAACCTGCACGCCTGGGTCGAGATCGCGTTCCAGGGCGTCGGCTGGGTGCCGTTCGACCCGACGCCCGACGAGGACAACAAGCCCAACGACCAGACCACCAAGCCGCAGGCGAACCCGAAGCCGCAGGTGCTGCAGCCGCCTCCGCCGGCCCAGGAGCCGGCCGACCTGCCGCCCGCCATCGCGGAGGACCGCGAGCAGGACGACGAGCAGGCGGCCGGTCTCGACTGGCTCGGACCCGTCCTCCTCTACGGCGGGATCAGCCTGGGCGTGCTCGCGCTCCTCGCGGCGCCGTTCATCGTCATGGGGGTCGTGAAGGGCATGCGTCGCGCGCGGCGCCGCGGCGCCGCGCGCACCGCCGACCGGATCTCCGGCGGCTGGGATGAGCTCGTCGACTCCGCGGTGGATCTTCGTGCCCCCGTCGCTCTCGGCGCGACCCGCGCCGAGAGCGCCGCCGTGGTCGGGTCGACCTTCGACCAGCCGCGCGTGCGCGAGCTCGCGAACACCGCTGATCTCCAGGTCTACGGGCCGGGCGATCCCGCACCGGAGGACGTCGATGCGTTCTGGCGAGAGGTGGACGATATCGTCGGTGAGATGAAGGGTTCCACGACGGTGTGGCAGCGGCTGCGTGCCCGGCTGAGCCTGCGCTCGCTGCGGCCCGCCCTCGCCGAGCGCGCCGCCCGGGCGCGGCGGATCGCGGCCGGGATCCGGGTGCCCTGGGATG
The DNA here is from genome assembly GCF_018717645.1 of Microbacterium flavum. Classification (GTDB taxonomy): domain Bacteria; phylum Actinomycetota; class Actinomycetes; order Actinomycetales; family Microbacteriaceae; genus Microbacterium; species Microbacterium flavum. Next base: position 4,687 of record NZ_JAFLHG010000014.1, on the reverse strand, counting down.
ACCGGGGTGGCCGACGCGGCAGTGGTGGCCGAGGCGGTGCCGCATGAGCGCCGTCGCGGTGTCGGCGGCGACCCTCGGTCGTCGCGTGGGCGCGTACCTCATCGACGGGGCCGTCGCGCTCGTCATCCTCATCGCCGCGGCCGGCGCGTTCGCGGGCATCTCCTTCGCGACGGCCGGCGGATTCCCGCTATGGCTCGCCGGCCTCCTCGCCTACGCCGTCGGGCTCGTGTGGTTCCTCGTGTACACGCTGATGCAGGGAGGCGGCGGATCGCTCGGGATGCGCGCGCTCGGCCTGCGCCTCGCTCTCCTGCCCACCCTCGCTCCCGGTGAGGAAGAGGTCGCCGGGGCGCGCATCGGCTTCGGCCGCGCTCTCGGCCGCAACGTGGTGTGGGCGCTCGGCACGGTGATCGTCGTGGGGTACTTCTCCCCGCTGTTCGACTCCTCGCCGTGGCGGCGCGGGTGGCACGACAAGGCCGCCGGGACGGTGATGACCGATGTCGTCGGTCGCGGCGTCGAGGTGGTCGCGGCGGGCGCGGACTCCGCGGGCGACGCGCAGCCCGCGCCGTCGTCCCCGTCGGTGCCGACGACCCTGCCGGCGTCGCTCGTGCTCCCCGTCGACGAGGACACCGCGCTCGCCGGCTGGACGCCGGCCGGTGCGGGGCGCCCGGTTCCGACGCCCGCCGCGTCGTCGGGCGTCATCTCCTTCGTCCCGGGCGTGAGCGATCCCGAGCTGTACGACGCGCCGCCGGCGACCCCGCCGGCATCCCTGCCCGTCGTGGAGGTCGGAGGCGCTCCGGACGCAGCCCCGCTGCCGACCCTTCTGGACGAGGTGCCCGACCATACGCGGATGTCGGGCCACGGCGGACGGCCGGATGCCGATCATGCCCTCGCCCGCCTCGTGTGGGATGACGGGACCGGCCAGGCGCTCTACGGCCGCTCCGTCTTCGGACGCAATCCCGCGCCCGAGTCGGGTGCGATGGTCTTCCCGGTGCGCGACGAGACGCTGTCACTCTCCAAGACGCATTTCGAGCTCGCGCCCGGCGAGGACCGGACGCTGTGGGTGCTGGATCGCTATTCGACGAACGGCGTCGTGATCCTGCGCGGCACGGCGCGGCAGCAGATCACGCCGGGTGAGCGCACCCGGGTGCGGATGGGTGACGTGCTCGAATTCGGTGACCGCTCACTGCGGATCGAGGTCGCGCCGTGACCGACGCGCCCATCGTCACCCGCGTGGGCGCGGCGACCGACACGGGTCTGCGCCGCCGGCTCAACGAAGACGCCTACCTCGCGGAGGCGCCGCTCTTCCTCGTCGCGGACGGCATGGGGGGCCACGACGCGGGCGAGCGCGCGAGCGCCGCGGTCGTCGCCGAGTTCGCCCGCCTGGTGGGCGCCCCCAGCCTCACCGTCGACGAGGTGCGTGCCGCCCTCCGATCCGCCCGCGCACGCGTCGACGCGATCGCGAGCGACGGGAGGGGAGCAGGGACCACTCTCACGGGGGTGATCGTCGCCGAGGTCGCGGGAGTCGGCTACTGGCTCACGGTGAACGTCGGGGACTCGCGGACCTACCGGTTCGCGAACGGCTTCCTCGAGCAGATCAGCGTCGACCACTCCGTGGTGCAGGAGCTCATCGACGCGGGGGAGCTGACCGTGGGCGATGCCCGCGCCGACAGTCGCCGCAACGAGATCACCCGCGCGATCGGGGCGGGCAGCGACGGCCGTCCCGACTACTGGATGGTCCCTGCCGAGCCCGGCGACCGCATCCTCGTCTGCTCCGACGGTCTGTCCGGGGAAGTCGGAGCCCAGCGGCTGCGCGACATCCTCGCGGAGGAGGGCGACCCGCAGGATGCGGCGACCCGTCTCGTCCACGAGGCGCTGCTGCACGGGGGCCGCGACAACGTGACCGCGATCGTCGTCGACGCGCTCACGGTGAGCGGCGACCACGACGATGTCTTCGACACCGCACCCGCCGGGGCGCGCCGCGGCGACCCCGACGGAGACACCCGCCCGCGAGCGCGATCCAGGGGAGACAGCTGATGGCAGGACCGGCAGAACCGATGCGGGAGACGCGACAGACACCCGAGCGCGCGCAGACGCGGTACCGCCCGGCGCACGGCAGCGGTGCGTGGTGGGTCGCCGTCGAGGGGGCGGCGCTGGCCGTCCTCGCCCCCGCCGTGACGGCGCGCACCGCCGACGCCGTCTGGCGCCGTGTGGGCGAAGGGGGCATCGGCGCGGTCCTGGACGCACTCACCGGTGCCTTCGGCACCTCGCTGACCGCGATCCCCCCGTTCGCGCTCGCCATCGCGGAGGAGGGCGGCATCCGCGTCGCCGTCCGCGGGGCGCTCGAGCTCGTCATCGACGGCCCCGACGGGCCCGTCGCCGTGACCGGTGAGGGCGTGTCCACCTGGTCGGAGCGTTTCGTCGCCGGGGCGATCCGTGCGACCGCGGCGCCCGCGGGTGACCCCGCCGAAGAGGCGGGGGTGCCTCTGCGCTCGGGCGTCGCGCTCGCTGACGTCGTTGTCCTGACCGTCGCGTCCGACGCCCGCGTCGCGGCCCAGACGCGCGTCGCCCCGGAGATCCGCGTGGCGCCGCCGGCCGCGCGCGAGCTGACCCCGCCCGCCGCGCCGCATGCGGTGCCGGTCGCGTCGTCGTCGACACCGGCACCGGCACCGGCACCGCAAGCGGAACCGGAAGAGGAGCCGACAGAGGACGCCGGAGCTGCCGACGAACCGGCGGATGCCGCGCCCGCGTCCGCCGACACGCTGCTCCCCGCGGCCACCTACGCGCCCGAGCTCGCCGCCGAGGAGGCGGCCGACGAGTACGACCTGCTGTGGGGGGAGACGGTCGCCCGTCCCGTCGCCGCCGCCGCGTCGGCCGCCGCTCCGGAGGCGGACGCGGCGAGTGCGCCCGCCGCCGACGCCGCGGCAGCCCCCGAGGGCGACGGCGCCGAGGGCGGGCCGGAGGAGGCCGCGGCGGTGGAGGGTGAGCCGGAGGAGGAGGCGGCGCCCGCCACCCGGGTGTCGGAGACGGTGACGGGTGAGCGCGCCGGGCTCGGCGATCACGACGGCGCGACGATCTCGGTCGCCGAGGCCCGCGCGCTCCGCGCGTCGGACCGGGAGAGGTTCGAGTCGACGGAGGGCATCCCGCCGCGCCGTCCGACACGGGGCCGCATCGTCCTGTCCACCGGACGCGTCGTCGAGCTCGAGCGGCCCGTCGTCATCGGGCGCAGGCCCAAGTCGACGCGCACGTCGGGGGCCGATCTGCCGACCCTCGTCGCGGTCGACAGCCCCGACCAGGACATCTCCCGCAGCCATGTCGAGATCCGCGCCGAGGGCGAGCACGTGCTCGCGACCGACCTCGACACGACCAACGGCACGCTGCTGCTGCGCGGCGGCCAGGACCCCGTGCGCCTGCACCCGAGCGAGCCGACCATGGTCGTCACCGGCGATGTCCTCGACCTCGGCGACGGCGTCACCGTGACCTTCGAGGACCTTCCGTGAGCGCGAAGCGACCGCCGGCGCCGCCTCCCGCGCTGACCGGGTTCACATACGTCGACGTCCTCGGCTCGGGCGGCTTCGCCGATGTGTACCTCTACGAGCAGCACCTGCCTCGCCGCCGCGTCGCGGTGAAGGTGATGCTCGCCGATCGAATGGTCGGCGACGCGGCCGAGCAGTTCGCCGCCGAGGCGAACGTGATGGCGCTCCTGTCCACGCACCCGGCGATCGTCACGATCTACCAGGCCGGGGTCGCCGATGACGGACGGCCCTACCTCGTCATGGAGTACTGCTCGCGCCCCAACCTGCAGGTGCGCTCGCGCGCCCAGGCGTTCTCGGTCGCGGAGGCGCTGCGCGTCGGGATCCAGGTGGGTGCCGCGGTGGAGACCGCGCACCGCGCCGGCATCCTGCACCGCGACATCAAACCGGCCAACATCCTCGTCACGGAGTACAACCGTCCCGCACTGACCGACTTCGGCATCGCGACGACCGCGGAGGCCGAGGACTCATCGGCGGGGATGTCGATCCCGTGGTCTCCGCCCGAGGCGTTCGGCGAGGGCACCGGTTCCGGCGTCCCGACCGATGTCTACGCCCTGGGCGCCACCGTCTTCACGCTCCTCGCCGGCCGCTCGCCGTTCGAGCAGCCGGGCGGACGCAACGGCGGCGCCGACCTCATTCAGCGCATCGAGACGCAGCCCGTGCCGCCCCTCGCGCGCGCCGATGTGCCCGCCTCGCTCGAGACGGCGCTCGCTCGTGCGATGGCCAAACGCCCCGGCGACCGGTACGAGTCGGCGGTCGCCTTCGCGCGCGCCCTGCAGAAGATCCAGATCGAGCTGTCGCACTCGGTGACGCCGATCGACATCCTGGACGACGCCCCCGAGGGCGTGCCCGACGATGGTGCGGACGGCGAGCTGACGCGCGTCCGCGGCATCGTGAGCATCGAGCCGCACACCGCTCCCGCCGCCGGACCCACGCGTCGGCGTGCCGGTGACACGGCCGCGCCGACGGATGCCGCGACCTCTCCGGCCGGGGCCGCGGCGGCCACGACCGGCGCGCGGGGCGACGCGGACCCGACCCGCCTGCGCGGGCCGGTCTCGATCGCCCCCGCGGCCACCGACACGCCCTCGGCCTGTCCCTTATACACATCCGCCGCTGCCGACGACCAGTCGAGTGGGGAGAGAGGGGGGTGTGCAGGA
>NZ_JAFLHG010000013.1 GCF_018717645.1 Microbacterium flavum | reverse complement strand
GCGCCGCCCGGGAGCGGGGCTCCGGGGCGGGGCGCGCCGGGGCGCGAAGCCTGCGGGCGCGGGATGCTCCCGGGGGTCGGACGCTGGCCCATGCCCTGCGCCGAGGCGAAGGGGTTGTTGCCGGGACGCGGGCCCGCGGGACGCTGACCCATGCCCTGCGCCGAGGCGAAGGGGTTGTTGCCGGGGCGCGGAGCCCCACCGGGACGGGGCGCCGCGGGCGCGGCGGGGCCGGGGGTCGGCGCCGAGGAGCCGCCCTCCGTCTTCCCGTCGGACGCGGAGTTCCCCTCGGCCGGCGCCTTCGGCGCGGCCGGGGACGCGGTCCCTGCCTGCGGCGCGGCGTCTGCCTTCGGCTTCTTCTCAGCCGCCGGAGCGGGAGCAGCAGCCGCCGGCTCGGGAGTCGCGGGCGCGGCCGACGCCGGCGTGGCGGCGGCCGGAGCCTGGGGTCCCGGAGTCGGGGCCGCAGGGCGCGCCGGACCGGGGCGGGCGCCGGTCGTCGGGCGCGACGACGCGGCGGGCTTCGAGGGGGATGCCGGGGCGGTCGCCGCGGCGCTTGACCCTGCGCCGTCCGCCTCGAGGGCGGTCCGGAGCTTGCGCGCCACCGGGGGCGCGATCGTCGACGAAGGACTCTTGACGTACTCGCCGAGTTCCTTCAGCTTCGCGAGGGCGACTTTCGAGTCGACGCCGAGCTCGGAAGCGATCTCGTGCACACGTGGGTTTGCCACATTTCTCCTGTCTGGGGCCCACCCCGGACAGGGCGGACCGCTACTTGCGGACGGGTCTCATTTCGAGCCGTTCACTTTGCGTCCATAGCCGTTCAGCCTTTTCGCTGGTGGTTGTGATGAATGGTCTGCGTGTCCAGCGTGCCGGACACTCGCAGCGCTCGCCCGAAGGCCCGTCGACGGATGGCCGCCTCCACGCACGCGTCCGTGTCATGCACCCACGCGCCCCGGCCGGGAAGGACGGCGTCCTCGTCTGCGACGAGTGCTCCGTCCCGTTCGACGACCCGCAGCAAGGCGGACCGAGGAGCGCGCGCGCGGCATCCCACGCACGTTCGAACGGGTTCCATCTTACCCCCGGTCAGGCGTCCTCGAGAATCGAATCCGGCTGGATGTCGATCTTGGCCCCCGTGAGCTTCGCGGCGAGGCGGGCGTTCTGCCCCTCCTTGCCGATCGCGAGCGACAGCTGATAGTCGGGAACGAGGGCCCGCACGGCCTTCGTGTTCGCGTCGAGGATGAAGCTCGAGGTGACCTTGGCGGGCGACAGGGCGTTGGCGACGAACTTCGCGAGCTCCGGGTCGTAGTCGACGATGTCGATCTTCTCGCCGCCGAGCTCCTCGGTCACCGCGCGCACGCGACGGCCCATCTCACCGATGCAGGCGCCCTTCGCATTGATCGAGGGGTCCGTCGCCGTGACGGCGATCTTGGTGCGGTGACCCGCCTCCCGCGCCAGCGAGATGATCTCGACGAGGCCGGAGGCGATCTCGGGCACCTCGAGGGCGAAGAGCTTGCGGACGAGGCCGGGGTGGGTGCGCGACACGGTGATCTGCGGACCCTTCAGCCCCTTGGACACGGAGGTCACGTAGACGCGGAGGCGACCGCCGTGCGGGTACTGCTCCCCCGCGACCTGCTCCTCAGGAGGGAGGATCGCCTCGACGGTGCCGAGATCGACGTGCACCATGCGCGGGTTCGGACCCTGCTGGATGACGCCGGCGACGATGTCGCCCTCCTTGCCGCGGAACTCGCCCAGAATGGCGTCGTCGGCGATATCGCGGAGGCGCTGGCTGATGACCTGCTTCGCGGCGAAGGCGGCGATGCGACCGAAGTCCTCCGGCGTCGACTCCTCCTCGCCGATGACGGCGCCGGTCTCATCGATGAGCGGCACGAAGACGGCGACGTGGCCGGACTTGCGGTCGAGCACGGCACGCGCACCCTCGGGCAGCTCGCCGTCGGGCGAGGTGTGCTTCGCGTAGGCGGTGAGGATGGCCTGCTCGATGATGCGCACGAGTTCTTCGAAAGGGATCTCCCTCTCACGCTCGACCGTACGCAGCAGTCCCAGATCGATGTCCACAGGTTCCTCCCTATTCAGCTCTCGGCGGACGGATTCCGTCGCACCATCCTCACGACTTTACCGGATGCCGCGAGGATTATCTCCGGACGAGAGCCGCCGCACGCGCCCGCCCGGTGGGTATCGTGAGCGCATGCGCACCGCTCGCCGCCCCGACGCCACGACCGCCGATCCCGGCCTGATCGGCCTGCTCGGTTTCGTCATCGCGACCCTCACGGCACAGCTCGCACACCTCGGCGTGCAGAACGAGAGCGCCGTCTTCTGGGTCGGCGCGGCGTTCGGCGGCATCGTCCAGGTCACCGCCGGGATGCTGTCGTACTTCATCGGCGACGACTTCCACTTCATCGTCTACAACGCGTTCGGGTGGTACTGGATCTGCATGCCCGGTTTCCTCCTCGGCGGAGAGCTCGGCTTCTTCGAGGTCTCCGGTCCCGCCAAGCCGCTGTTCATGATGATCTTCTCGATCCTCGCGTTCGGCTTCGCCGTGGCCGGGTCGATGCACAACACCGTGCTTCCGGTGACCCTCATCTGCGTCGGCATCGGCCTCGGTCTCGAATCCGCCGGCGCGTTCGGCGGAGGCGAGGGGTTCGGCGTCGTCGGCGCGTGGTTCCTCATCGCGGCATCCGCCCTCGCGACCTACATGCTGATCGAGAAGTTCTACTGGCGCACCATGGGGCGCCACGTGATCCCGCTCGGGCGGCCCTGGATCGCGGGCAGCGCGGACATCGAGTCCTGATGGCGGATGCCGCGCGCAGCGCCGCACGTTCCGTCTCCTCGAGCCCGCTGGTCCGCGTCCTCGCCCGCGGAGGCTACGCGGCATCCGGACTCGTCCACGTGCTCATCGGGATCCTCGTCCTGAGCCTCGCCGTCGGCGGGTCGGGTGAGGCCGACCAGTCCGGGGCCCTCCGCGCGATCGCCGGCGCGCCGCTCGGCATCCTCGTGCTCTGGAGCCTGGCGGTGCTGCTCTGGGCGCTCGGCCTGTACCACCTCGTCGAGGGGTTCCTGCTGCGCGCGTCGGGCGACGCGAAGGCGCAGGCGGCGGGATGGGGTCGACGTATCTCCGAATGGGGTCAGGGAGTCGTCTTCGCGGCGCTCGGGACGGTCGCCGCATCCGTCGCCCTCGGCGCCCGCACGGACGGCAACGCCGTTGCGGAGGGTGCGAGCAGGAATGCGCTCTCCCTCCCCGGCGGTCCGCTGCTGCTCGGCGCGGTGGGCCTCGGGATCGCCGCCGGCGGGATCGCATTCGTCGTGATGGGCATCCTCCGCTCCTTCGAGAAGAAGATGTCGATCCCCTCCGGCGGCATCGGCCCGTTCGTCACCGGCCTCGGCATCGTCGGCTACATCGCCAAGGGCATCGCCCTCGCGGTGGTCGGAGTGCTGCTCATCGTCGCGGCGGTCACCGCGGACGCGGCACAGGCGGGTGGGCTCGACGATGCCTTCGACAAGCTCCACGGGCTCTTCCTCGGCCCACTTCTGGTCGGCGTGGTGGGCGCAGGGTTCGTCGCGTACGGCGTGTTCCTCTTCTTCCGAGCGCGCTACGCCCGGCTCTGAGCCCGACTCAGCCGCGCGTCGAGGGGAGCGCGTTCACCGCCCGGATCAGGCGGTGCAGCTCTCCCACCTTGAACTGGTTCAGCCGCAGCACGATGCGGGCGAGGTCCAGTCGGTCGCCGTCCGCCACCTCCGCCTTGACAGGCCCGGATGCCTCGATCCGTCCGTCGACGAGGAGGTCGCCGAACCGCGTGTTCAGCTCGGCGAGCTCAGCCTCCGTGGGTGCGTGGCGGAGCCTCAGGACGAGCCGCCCCTTGACCCATCGCAGCGAGTCGTAGTTGCGGTAGAAGCCGGTGATCTCCGCCACTGCGGCATCCACCGAATCCGTCACGAGGACCCGGTCGAAATCATCCGGCGAGACGACGCCCGAGGGGATCAGGTGTTCGTCGACGAAACGTCCGAGGCCGGACCAGAAGTCGCCACCGGGGCGGTCCAGCAGGACGATCGGAGTCGGGTCGGCCTTGCCCGTCTGCTGCAGGGTGAGGAGCTCGAACATCTCGTCGAGCGTGCCGAACCCGCCCGGCACGCAGATGAACCCGCGAGACTCCTTGACGAGCATGAGCTTGCGGGTGAAGAAGTACTTCATCGCCACGTTCCGGGCGTTCTTCGAGATGACCGCGTTGGGCTTCTCCTCGAACGGCAGACGGATGCTCACGCCCAGTGAGTGGTCGGGTCCGGCGCCCTCGGCCGCGGCCTGCATGATGCCGGGGCCGGCACCTGTCACCACCAGCCAGCCCTCCTCGGCGAGCGCACCGGCAGCAGCGGCGGCGGCCCGATACAGCGGGTCGTCGGGTCGCGTGCGCGCCGAGCCGAAGATCGTGACCTTGGGGATGCCGCGGAACGGGGCGAACAGGCGGAACGCGGCGCGCATCTCGGTGAGGGCGGCGGACGTGATCTTCAGGTCGAGCCGGTCCGTGTCGTCGAGGCCGAGCCCGATGCCGGTGGCGAGGATCCGCGCGATGAGGTCCTGATCGCTCTCGATCCCGGCATCCTCGATCACGGACCGGATGTCGTCGGTGACCGACGCGGGAATCTGGGTGGAGCTGCCGTTCATGTCCCCAGCCTGACATGCCGGGGTGAACGGCGGGTGGCGCACGGCGACCGGTCCATGTCAAGCCCCTGCCGCGGCTCGAGACGTGGATGGAAGCCTCGGACCATGACAGAGATCACCGGTCCCGAAGCCCTCGCCCACGTCAAGGAGCTCGTGGAGGACATCGATTTCACGATGCTCACGACGGTGGACGATGACGGCCACCTCGTCTCTCGGCCGATGTCCACGCGGCAGATGGACGACGCCGGCGACATCTGGTTCTTCACGTCGGAGGAAACCGAGAAGGTCGATGAGGCCCGCGAGCACCGCGACGTCGGGCTGTCGTACTGCGACGCGAAGGGCATGCGCTACGTCTCCGTCGGCGGGTCGGCTGCGGTGGTGCACGACCGCGCCAAGATGGAGGAGCTGTACTCGCCCTCCCTCGACATCTGGTTCGAGGACGGGATCGACACCCCCGGCATCGTGCTCCTGAAGGTGACGCCGAAGGTGACCGAGTTCTGGGAGCCCTCGAAGGGCAAGATCGCCATGGCCGCCGGCATGCTGAAGTCCCTCGTCACCAAGGACACGCCGGATGACGACATCATGAACCACGGCAAGATCGTCTGCTGATCCCCGCAGCTCCCGCGGCGTCCCACTCCGTGCGGGCCTCGTCCCACTCCGTGCGGGCCTCGTCCCACTCCGTGCGGGCCTCGTCCCACCTTCGGTCGTATTCTGACCGCGGAAACGACCACAAGTGGGACATGCGGGGTGCGGTCAGCGCAGGGAGCACGGCGTCCCGTGAGGATGAGCCACGCCCCCGGCACCCGGGCGGAGCGACGCGAGCGGAACAGCTCGGTGCTGACACGGATGCGCGGAGTCCCCTTCCGGGTGCACCATGAGCATCGAAGCCCGAGAGCAAGGGAGCCCACGATGGCCCGGTTCCTTCTCACAGCGATGCCCTTCTCGGGACACGTCGCTCCAGTGGCGGCGGTTGCGGGCGCTCTCGTCTCCCGCGGCAACGACGTCCGCCTGTACACGGGGAGCGCATTCCGCCGGCAGGTCGAAGCGGCCGGCGCGCGCTTCGTGCCGTGGCGCGCGGCCCCCGACTTCGACGAGCAGGACCTGCCGGCCACCTTTCCCCGCCTCGTGGGCAAGAAGGGCTTCGCGCAGCTCATGATCAACATGGAGGACCTCTTCATCGCGACCGCGCCCGCCCAGCTCGACGACGTGCGCGCGGAGTGGGGCCGCGAGCCATGGGATGCCCTGGTGAGCGACGAGGCCTCTCTCGCCCCGAGCGTGATCGCGGAGAGCATCGGATGCCCCTGGGCGACCCTCGCGATCCTGCCCCTGCACCTCGTCTCGCAGCAGGGCCCGCCCCCGGGCCTCGGCCTGAGACCCGGGCGGGCGGCGCTCGGGCGCAGCCGTGACGCGGCGCTGCGCGCTCTGATCCCCGCCCTGTCGGGTCGCATCAACCGCGCGAGCGCGCGTGCCCGCGCGGCGATCGGGCTGCCCGAGACACGCGACGGATTCGAGCGTCAGGTGTGGTCGGCGCAGCTCGTCCTGGCATCCGGAGTGCCGGCGCTCGATTTCGACCTGCCCGATCGTCCTGCGCACCTGCACTGGGTGGGCCGGCTCGCGAGCGCGGCCTCGGTGCCGCACCCACCGTGGTGGCCCGACCTCGACGGGCGGCGCGTGATCGTCGTCACGCAGGGCACGCAGAACGTCAACCCCGACGACCTGCTCCGGCCGGCGCTGGAGGCCCTCGCCGACGACGACGCGTTGATCGTCGCGTCGACCGGTGTCCGCGGTGAGGATGCCCTGTCGTTCCCCATTCCCGCGAACGCGCGCACGGCCGCGCTGCTGCCGTTCGACGAGCTGTTCCCGCGGGCGGACCTCGTCGTGACCAATGGGGGCTGGGGCGGTGTTCTGACGGCGCTCTCGCACGGCCGGCCCCTCGTCGTGGCCGGCGGCGACCTCGACAAGCCGGAGGTCGCCGGGCGCGTGGATGCCGCGGGAGCCGGCGTCAACCTGAAGACCGGACGCCCACGACCGGCCGCCGTGCGCGCCGGCGTCGACCGGGTGCTCGGCGACCCCGCCTTTCGAGTGCGGGCCGTTGAGATCTCCGCCGCGATGGCCGCGGCGGGCGGGGTGGAGCGGGCAGCGACGCTCCTCGAGGAGTTCGCCCAGTAACCGCAGTCTTCGGCTCATGACCTCGCCCACCGACGACCGCCGACAGCCCGCGCGGAGGCGGGGTGGCTGTGCATCAAGGAGCGCGCGAGCGCACCCGGCATCGGCGCCAACGCCGATGCCGGGTCGCCTCAGCCGCGCGCCGCCCACTCCCGGTCGCTCGTCCGCAGCGCAATGACGGCGAGGACGGACAGACCTGCGATCTCGAGCGCTCCGCCGCCGACCGCGAACCATTCGCCGAGCCCCCCGAAGACGTTCAGGACGTGGCCGACGGGCCAGCCGAGAATCAGCGCCCCCGCCCACCGCGGAAGACCCCGCGACAGGATGACGGCGAGAGCGAGCAGCGCCGTCCCGACGATGTTCCCGACGACGAACAGCAGGAAGAACGGCAGCGCGGCCGCCGACTGCGACGCTTCGACCACGCCGCCGAGGTCGAGGTTCGGCTGCTCAGCGGCGTACGCGGCGAGCGCTTCCATCAGGAAGCCGCCCACCACGATGCCGAGAAGGACCGGGTGCTCGACGTGGACGAGTTCCTGACGGCACTCAGCCGGGTCGCCGCCGGCGGCACGGCGCTCGACCCCGAGGTCGTCACGCGACTGCTCGGCGCCGCGGGTGCCTCCTCCGTCCTGGCCGCCCTGACCCCGCGCGAGCGGGACGTCCTCGCGCTGATGGCGGAGGGATGGTCCAACGCCGCCATCGCGCAGCGCCTGTTCCTGTCGGAGCGCACCGTCGAGACCCACACCGGCAGCATCTTCACGAAGCTCTCACTGCCCGACTCGCCGGACGACAACCGGCGCGTGCGCGCGATCCTGGCCTACCTCGAGGCGACCGCGCGCTGAAGCAGCGCCCGCACGTCGCTCGCGCCCCTCAGTGCCCGGAGGGGATGACGAAGCCGACGATCTCGTCGCCCCGCAGCGTGAAGATGCCGGCCGACTGGCCGGTGAACACACGACTGCGCCAATCGAAGCGCGTGGTGGTGACCTCCCCCTCGGTGCTCGCGGAGAGGATCGTCATCTGCGCCCCGGCGCCGATCGCGTCCGAACCCGCCCACCGGCGAACGGCCGCCGGCCCGGCGTACATGGTGCCCCAGTCCTCGACGAAGCCGTCGTCGGCGAACACGGCGACGAAGGCGTCGGTGTCGGCCGCGTTGATCGCCGCGACGAAGCGGGCGACGGGGGCGGGCACGGCGGGTGTCTCACTCATCGGTTCTCCTCATTCCGGCTCCTCGGCTCCGCGGCTCAGCGACGTGACAGCCGGGCCGTCGCGTCCGCAGCGGGCAGCACGGTCCGCTCGCCCGAACGACGCTCCCACAGCTCGACCTCGCCGTCGGCGGCTCCCCGCCCGACGATCACGATCCAGGGGACGCCGATGAGCTCCGCGTCACCGAACTTCACGCCCGGGGAGACCTTCTTGCGGTCGTCGTAGAGGACGTCGAGGCCCGCGGCATCCAGCTCGTCCGACACCTGCGCGGCGAGGGCGAACGCCGCCTCGTCGCGCCCGGTGGCGACCACCTGCACGTCGAACGGCGCCACGGACTCTGGCCAGATCAGGCCCTTGTCGTCGTTGTTGAGCTCGGCGAGGATCGCGAGGATCCGGGTCACACCGATGCCGTAGGACCCCATCGTGACGGTGACGAGCTTGCCGTTCTCATCGAGGACCTTGAGCCCGAGCGCCTCGGCGTACTTCCGGCCGAGCTGGAAGACGTGGCCGATCTCCATACCGCGCGCGAGCGTGACAGGCCCGGAGCCGTCCGGCGCGGGATCGCCCTCGCGAACGCTCGCGATCTCGACGAACCCGTCCGTGCCGAAGTCGCGGCCGGCGACGAGCGAGTGCACGTGCTTCTGGTCGACGTTCGCGCCGGTGATCCAGACGGTGCCGTCGGCGACGCGCGGGTCGAGGAGGTACCGGATGCCGGTCGCCGACTCCTCCCCGAGGATGGCGCCCTCGGGCGACCAGGGACCGATGTAGCCCTTGACGAGCAGCGGGTTCTTCTCGAAGTCCTCGGGCGTGGCGGGGTCGACCGCAGCCGGCGCGAAGACGACCTCCGCGCGCTTGTCGTCGACATCGCGGTCACCGGGGAGGCCGACGACGACGAGCTCCCGCGTGCCGTCGAGGTGGGTGAGGGCGAGCACGACGTTCTTCAGCGTGTCGGCCGCCGTGAAGGCGCGCTCCGACGTGCCCAGGACGGCGTTGGTGTGCGCGACGAGAGTGTCGATCGTGGGAGTGTCCGGCGAGTCGAAGATCACGGGCTCGGGCATTCCGTCGACCGCGACAGGCTCGGGCGCCACCGTCTCGAAAGCCTCTACGTTGGCCGCGTAGCCGCCGTCCGAGCGCACGAACGTGTCCTCGCCGACCGCGGTCGGGTGGAGGAACTCCTCGGACTTGGAGCCGCCCATCGCCCCGGCATCCGCCTGCACGATCACGTACTCGAGGCCGAGGCGCTGGAAGATCCGCTCGTACGCGTCGCGCTGGGCCTGGTACGAGGCGTCCAGTCCCGCATCGGTGTAGTCGAAGGAGTAGGCATCCTTCATCGTGAACTCGCGCCCGCGCAGAAGGCCCGCGCGCGGCCGGGCCTCATCCCGGTACTTGTCCTGGATCTGGTACAGCGTGACGGGGAGATCCTTGTACGACGAGTAGAGGTCTTTGACGAGCAGGGTGAACGCCTCCTCGTGCGTCGGGGCGAGGAGGTAGTCGCCGTTCTTGCGGTCCTGCAGGCGGAACAGCAGGTCGCCGTACTCCTCCCACCGCCCCGTCGCCTCATATGCCTCGCGCGGCATCAGAGCGGGGAAGTGCACTTCCTGCGCTCCCGCGGCCGCCATCTCGTCGCGGACGATCGTCTCGATCTTCGCCTTGACGCGCAGACCGAGCGGGAGCCACGCGAAGATGCCGGCCGCCTGCGGACGGATGTACCCGGCGCGGATCAGCAGCTTGTGGCTCGCGACCTCGGCCTGAGCCGGGTCTTCGCGGAGCGTGCGGACGAAGAAGGAGGAGAGACGGGTGACCACGAGCGACAAGCTTAGCCGCGGGACCCGGCATCCTTCTTGGCGATGACCGACAGCACCCCGAGCGCCGTGTCGACGACGCTCACACCCGCGAGCCGCTGACCCTGCAGGTGCAGGATGTTCACGCCGTCGGAGAGGTACACCTCGCCCCGCGAGGTCACACGGGCGGGATGCCCGCCGACCATCGTGTCGACGGCATCGGACACGCTGGCGGCCAGCGTCTTCCAGGCCCACGCACCGCCGGGCACGGAGATCACGCTGAACTCGGATCCGCGGTCGCCCTTCTGGGTCGGGGTGCGCGTCCAGTCGCAGCGCGCGGTCGTGGATGACGCGATGGCGAGCTCCCCGTCGACGGTGGCCGCCGGGGGCGCCCCCAGCGCGGTGCGCGCCTCGTCGGAGCCGAGGAGGGACGTGACCCCGATCGTCTCCCCGATCGCACGGCAGTCGAGCGGGTGGCTCCACGTCGTCGCGCGGGTCGGCGCCGGCGTGCCCTCGGTCGCCGAGGCCGCCACGGCCGCGGCGATCCCACCCAGTTCGCCCAGTGCCGTCGCGTCATCGACCGACGTGGGGAAGGACGCCGCGACGAGCGCTGTCTGGCCGGCGCCGGGCGCGGAGGCGTGGCATTCCATGCTCCCGGCGCCTCGGTCGCACGTCGGAGCGGCCAGGAGGGCGGCGATCCTGCCCGTGGCCAGGGAGGTGGGCAGCAGATAGGCGTCGACCGCGAGACGCGAAGTGAGGAGGGAGCAGGCGAGACCGCCCTCGGTCTCGATGGCGATGTGCCACATCTGATCGAGCGTCGTGACACGCTGCACGCCGCCCGATGCCGCGACGACGGCATCCGATGCCGCCAGCGCGGGGCATCCGCCCGCGACCGGCGAGACGGGAGCGGGTGGCGTCGGGGATGCCGAGGGCGTCGGACGTGGGCTCTCGCTCGGCGACGCGGAGCCGCTCGGCGGCGCGATCGCGTCGTCGGCGTCGGCGCCGGTGCAGCCGGAGAGCATCCCCGCGACGAGGAGCAGAGAGGCCACGGCCACCGGTACGGACACGGACCTCGACCTCGCAGCACTCACCCGAGAATCGTAACCGGCCCAGTCTGTGCACGTGGTGTGCGGCGTGCGCAAGGGGATCCGCCCGACGGATGCGCCGCACCTACACTGGCCCCGTGCCGCCCCGCCGACCCCGTCTCGCTCCGACTCCCGCCCGCGGCGAGCTGGCCGCCTCGCTCCTCGCACTGCGGGAGTCGCTGGGCCTGTCCGAGGACTATCCACCGGACGCCGTCGCCGAAGCCGACGCCGCTGCTCGCGCCGTTCCCCTCGACCCCGCGGCATCCGGGCTCGCGGATCTTCGCGATGTGGAGTTCCTCACCATCGACCCGGTCGGCTCCACCGACCTCGACCAGGCCCTCCACCTCGAGCGCACCGGCTCCGGCGCCGTCCTGCACTATGCGATCGCCGACGTGCCCGCCTTCGTGGCTCCCGGTCTGGCCCTGGATGCGGAGACGCGCCGTCGGGGGCAGACGATGTACGCCCCCGACGGGCGCATCCCCCTCCACCCGCCGGTCCTCGGCGACGGCGCGGCCTCTCTTCTGCCGGGCGTCGACCGTCGCGCGTTCGTCTGGCGCTTCGTCCTCGACGACGGCGCGCGGCCGGTCGAGACGACACTCGTCCGCGCGATCGTGCGCTCGCGCGCGCAGTGGTCGTACGAGGACGCCCAGCAGGCGATCGACCGCGGCGATGCGCCCGGATCGCTTCGTGCGATGCCGTGGTTCGGCGCGCAGCGCGCGGAACGGGAGCGCGAGCGGGGCGGCGCAAGCCTGAACATCCCCGAGGCGCGGGTCGTCCCGGTCGAGACGCCGGACGGGATCGGCTACGACCTCGAGATCGATGCCGGCGTTCCGCTCGAGGACGCCAACGCCCACGTGTCGCTTCTCACGGGCATGGCCGCCGCCGGGATCATGATCGCCGGACGGGTGGGGATCCTCCGCACGATGCCGCCCGCCGACGCCGACGACATCGCGGAGTTCCGCGCGCAGACGGTTGCCCTCGGCATCCCGTGGCGGACCGACGTCGGCTATGGCGACTACCTGCGGAGCCTCGACGGATCCCCCACCGCCCGCGCGGTCAAGGAGTACGCGGCGGGGCTGTTCCGCGGCGCCGGCTACCTCGCCTTCGACGGCGACGTGCCCGCCGAGAACATCCAGGCGGCGATCGGCGCGCCGTACGCCCACACGACCGCGCCCCTGCGGCGCCTCGTCGACCGCTGGTCGCTCGTCGTCTGCGAGGCGCTCGTCCAGGGCCGCGCCGTCCCCGAGTGGGCGCGGTCCTCGCTTCACGACCTCCCGGCGATCATGAGCCGTTCGACGCAGAAGGCGTCCCAGCTGGATGCGGGCGCCCTCGATCGAGTCGAGGCCGCGCTCCTGCATGGGCGCGAAGGCGAGACCTTCCCGGGGGTGGTCCTGGCGCTGCGGGGCGACGGCGCTCGGGTTCAGCTCACCGAACCCCCGGTGGAGGCGAAGGTGAGCGGGCTGGATGCCGCGCCGGGAAGCGCCGTCCAGGTGACGCTCGTCACGGCATCCATCGCCGAAGGCACCTGTGTGTTCCGCGTCGCGACCCCGATGTCTTCCGGAGAGCAGAAAGACGGCTGAATTTCACACGCCGAATGGCCGGAAGAGGTCTGAAACTTGGCGCACAGTGGTTCCAACGCCACCCGCTCCGCGAGCGGAAGACCACTGCAAAGGACCCACAATGACCGCCTACACCGACGCCACCCTGGCGATCACGGCTCTCAAGGAACAGAACGGCCCGAGCTGGGATGCGATCGACCCCGAGTACGTCGCGCGGATGCGACTGCAGAACCGGTTCCGCACCGGACTCGAGATCGCCCAGTACACCGCCGACATCATGCGCCGCGACATGGTCGAGTATGACGCCGATTCCTCGGTCTACACGCAGTCGCTCGGGGTCTGGCACGGCTTCATCGGCCAGCAGAAGCTGATCTCGATCAAGAAGCACCTGAAGTCCACGAACAAGCGCTACCTCTACCTCTCCGGCTGGATGGTCGCGGCGCTCCGTTCGGAGTTCGGCCCGCTCCCCGACCAGTCGATGCACGAGAAGACGGCCGTGCCGGCCCTGATCGAGGAGCTCTACACGTTCCTGCGTCAGGCCGACGCGCGTGAGCTCGACCTCCTGTTCACCAAGCTGGACGATGCACGCGCCGCCGGCGACGAGACCGCCGTCGAGTTCATCCAGAGCCAGATCGACACGTACGAGACGCACGTCGTTCCGATCATCGCCGACATCGACGCCGGGTTCGGCAACCCCGAGGCCACCTACCTCCTCGCCAAGAAGATGATCGAGGCGGGCGCGTGCGCCATCCAGATCGAGAACCAGGTGTCGGACGAGAAGCAGTGCGGCCACCAGGACGGCAAGGTCACGGTCCCCCACGAGGACTTCCTCGCGAAGGTCAACGCGGTGCGCTACGCGTTCCTCGAGCTCGGCATCGACAACGGCGTGATCGTCGCCCGCACCGACTCGCTGGGAGCCGGCCTCACCCAGAAGCTCGCCGTCTCCTCGGAGCCCGGCGACCTCGGAGACCAGTACAACGCGTTCCTCGACGTCGAGGAGATCGAGGCGGGTGACCTCAGCGACGGCGACGTGATCATCCGGCGCGAGGGCCGGCTGCTGCGGCCGAAGCGCCTGGCATCCAACCTCTACCAGTTCCGCCCCGGGACCGGCGAGGAGCGCTGCGTGCTCGACTGCATCACCGCGCTCCAGGGTGGTGCCGACCTGCTCTGGATCGAGACGGAGAAGCCGCACGTCGAGCAGATCGCGGGCATGGTGGACGAGATCCGCAAGGTGATCCCGAACGCGAAGCTCGTGTACAACAACAGCCCGTCGTTCAACTGGACGCTCAACTTCCGCCAGCAGGCCTACGACGCGCTCGCCGCGCAGGGGGCGGATGTCACGGCGTACGACCGCGCAGACCTCATGAACATCTCGTACGACGACACGGAGCTGGCCCGTCTGGCCGACGAGAAGATCCGCACGTTCCAGAAGGACGGGTCGGCGCGCGCCGGCATCTTCCACCACCTGATCACCCTGCCGACGTACCACACGGCGGCGCTGTCGACGGATGACCTGGCCAAGGGGTACTTCGGCGACGAGGGCATGCTGGCCTACGTGCGGGGTGTGCAGCGACGCGAGATCCGCGAGGGCATCGCGACGGTGCGGCACCAGAACATGGCGGGCTCCGACATCGGCGATAACCACAAGGAGTACTTCGCGGGCGACGCGGCCCTCAAGGCCGGCGGCGCGCACAACACGATGAACCAGTTCTGACGCGCGGACTCACCGCATCGGACGGGCTCCTGCTCAGGCAGGGGCCCGTCTGGCGTGCAGGACGATCCGCACCACGAGTCCCGCGACCAGCGCCCAGAATGCGGCGCTGATCCCGGCGACGACGATGCCCGAGGCGGCGACGAGGAAGGTGACGACGGCCGGCATCCGCTCGCCCGGATCATCGATCGCCTGCTGCACGGCGGACCCGAAGGCGCCGAACAGCGCCACGCCTGCGACGGCCGGGATGAGACTGCCCGGCGCGACGACGACGAGGGCGACGAGCGCGGCGGACAGCCCGCCCGCGACGATCGCCCACGCTCCCGTCGAGACCCCGGCGATCCACCGGCGTTTCGCGTCGGGGTCGGCATCAGGTCCAGCCGCGAGGGCCGCGCTGATCGCGGCGAGGTTGATCGCGTGGGCGCCCGCGGGCGCACCGAGCGCGGTGCCGAGGCCCGTCACGAGCATGGCCGGTCGCCACGGCACCTCGTACCCGAAGCTGCGCATGATCGCGATTCCCGGCACGTTCTGCGACGCCATCGTCACGAGGAACAAGGGCAGCGCCAGCCCGACGACGGCGCCGAACGTGAGCGTCGGCGCGGTGAGCTCGATCCGCGGCAGGAAGCTCCCGGCATCCAGGGTCGCACCCGTCAGCGTGACGTGGATGCCGATGACCACGGCGGCCGCGGCGAACGCGAGCGGCACCGCCCACCGCGGGGCGAGACGCGCGCAAACGAGCCACGTGACGATGACCGGCGCGACGGCCCACGGGGCGCTGACGAGGCCGGACACGGGCGCGAGGCAGAGCGGGAGCAGCACACCCGCGAGCATCGCCTGGGCGATGGACGGCGGAATACGCGCGATGAGGCGCCCGAGCTGCGGCCAGAGGGCCGTCAGCAGGATGAGCGCCGCCGTGATGCAGAACGCGCCCACCGCCGCCGGCCATCCTCCTTCGACTGCCCCGGTCGCAGCCAGGACGGCCGCTCCCGGGGTCGACCAGGCCGACGTGATCGGCATGCGATAGCGCCACGAGAGGGCGATCGAGGCGAGGCCCATCGTGACGCACAGGACGAGCAGTCCGCTGGCGGCTTGCGCGGGGGTCGCGCCCACGGCACCGAGCCCCGTCAGCACGACGGCGAACGAACTCGTGACGCCGACGAGGACCGTGACGAGGCCCGCGACGATCGGGCGCGACAGCGGGGCATCCGTCTCGGTCATAGGACCCCGACGCTATCGGATGCGGGCGGCCTGCCCGCACGTCGTGACGTGACATCACGGAGCAGGATCCGTTCCCGGTCGCAGAACGGGCGTCCCTCCACCCGCTCGATCCGCCGTCTCAATCGCGAGGGAATGCCGCGATGATCTGACCCGCAGCCGATTCCGGGTCCGGCGCCTCCATCACCTGCAGCACGTTCGTTCCGTCCGTCGCGATGACGGATGTGCTCTCGGGACGAAGACCCGCCTGCGCCCGGAACGCTTCTTCCGCACCCGGGATCGTGATCGCGGTGAGGGGGCTTCGCGCACTCCACTCGTCCTGGATCATCTGCCACCCGCCCGCACCGCCCGGGGAGGCATGGACGATGATCGCCGACCCGGATGCCGCGTTCCACGCGCACGAGATGCTCGTCCCGCGCTCCTCGGCGAGCGTCTCGGGGAAGGTGGCCGCGAGCCCGCTCGGATAGCCTGATTGGACGTCGTCCGATCCGAGGATGCCGGTCAGGTCGATACCGCTGGCGAGCTGTTCGCAGGTGATGGGCGACCACCACGCGTCATCGGGAACGGCGGCGACAGGCGCCGGCGTCGTCGCGTCGGACATCGCGCTCTCGAAGACGGGTGTCGCGGCGGCGAGCTGCCGTCGCAGAACCTCATCGGTCGCCGGAGAGCCGTCGATCAGGTAGGAGTCCACGGACACGAGGATCCAGATACCCCGCTTGCTGACAGCGACGCCGCACCCGTATCCGTCGGAGGTGTACGAGCCGCACGTCGGCGTCGCGTAGGAGTCTTGAACGTCCTGCGGGACGATCGCGGTGGGAAGCGCGTGAGCGCGAACGCCCAGAAAGTCGTTCGCGCGCCATACGCACGAAGTCCCGCCCAGGGTCCGCACACCGGGTGATGTGCCGTTCTCCGGATCGGCCAACGTCCGCTCCACCGAGACCGAGAGGTCCGAAGCCGAGGCCATGAGCCCGCAGTCGCCGGCGAAGGCCGGGACGGCAAGGGTCGGGACGGCAGGGGTCGGTGCCGTCGTGGCTGTCGGGGAGACGGACACGCTGGGTGTCGGCGAGAGCCCGGGATCCGCCGAACCAGGTCCGGCGCACCCCGAGACGAGGAGGACGATCGACGCAGCGGCCAGGACGAACGCAAAACGGCTCGGGGGGAATCCATTCATGTCCCCATCGTCGCAGACGCGGTCTCGGTACACGACGGGGAGCCGCAACGATCCGATCACGCCCATGCCGCAGACGGCATGGGTGTGCCCTCAGGCCGTGATGACCTGGGCGGTGCCCGTACGGGCGTCGGGGCCCATCTCGGCGGCGAGGCGGTTCGCCTCTTCGATGAGCGTGGCGACGATCTCCGACTCGGGAACGGTCTTGATGACCTCGCCCTTGACGAAGATCTGGCCCTTGCCGTTGCCGGATGCCACCCCGAGGTCGGCCTCGCGCGCCTCGCCGGGACCGTTGACGACGCAGCCCATGACGGCGACCCGCAGGGGCACGGTCATGTCCTTGAGCCCCTCGGTGACGTCGTCGGCCAGGGTGTAGACGTCGACCTGGGCGCGGCCGCAGGAGGGGCACGAGACGATCTCGAGCTTGCGCTCGCGCAGGTTGAGCGACTGCAGGATCTGGTGACCGACCTTGACCTCCTCGGCCGGCGGTGCTGAGAGCGAGACGCGGATCGTGTCGCCGATGCCCTCCCCCAGCAGGATGCCGAACGCGGTCGCGCTCTTGATCGTGCCCTGGAACGCGGGGCCGGCCTCGGTGACGCCGAGGTGGAGGGGCCAGTCCCCCCGCTCGGCGAGCATGCGGTACGCCTTCACCATGACGATCGGGTCGTTGTGCTTGACGGAGATCTTGAAGTCGTGGAAGTCGTGCTCCTCGAACAGCGACGCCTCCCAGACCGCGCTCTCCACAAGCGCCTCGGGGGTGGCCTTCCCGTACTTCTCCAGAAGACGCTTGTCGAGCGACCCGGCGTTGACGCCGATGCGCAGCGAGACGCCGGCATCCTTCGCCGCTTTCGCGATCGCACCGACCTGGTCGTCGAACTTCCGGATGTTGCCCGGGTTCACGCGCACCGCTCCACAGCCCGCGTCGATCGCCTGGAAGACGTACTTCGGCTGGAAGTGGATGTCGGCGATGACCGGGATCTGGCTCTTCTTCGCGATGATGTGCAGCACATCCGCGTCGTCCTGGCTCGGGACGGCGACGCGCACGATCTCGCAGCCGGATGCCGTGAGCTCGGCGATCTGCTGGAGGGTCGCGTTGATGTTGGTCGTCGGCGTCGTCGTCATCGACTGGACGCTCACCGGCGCGTCGCCGCCGACGAGCACCTTCCCGACCTTGATCTGACGGGTCTTGCGGCGCGGGGCGAGGACGTCCGGCACACGCGGCATCCCGAGGTTCACTGCTGGCACGTCCCCAGCCTACGCCGGGCCGGCTGGGTGGGCGCTGCGGAGGTTCTCGTCGGCGTGTGCGCCTATCGGTCAGCGCATCCCATCCATGACCTCGAAGACACGGGAGAGCAGCTCGGTCGGGTCGCCGCCCGATCGCTGCCCGGCACTCACCGAGGCGACGTTGACGCCGTCGGCGCCGACAGCGACCTCTTCGTCGACCGCAGCGGACTGCCCGCCCGGCAGCTCGACGCGCTGGCCGCGGCTCAGAACCCGCTCCTGATCCCACCCGGCTCCTGGAGAGAGCGTCAGGGAGGTCAGTCCGTAGACCGCGGCATCCCCGGCGGCGGAGCCGTAATTGGGGTTCCAGTGGCAGGACGCGGTGGCCCCCGCGTCGCGCACCACGCGGTACGTCCACGCGAGGGTGGGATCCCCCTCCCACCAGCCCGTGACGTACCCCTCGCCGAGGAAGTCCGCGAGGCCGAGTCGCTCGCCGAGCTCCTCGCACGTCGCCCCGAGGGACCACCACGGGCCTGTCGCGGGCAGCGCGACGGGCGCGATCGCGCCCGGGACGTGCGCGGAAGCGGTGTCGAGAGTGGACTGGAGAAGCGCAGTCGGGGGCTCGTCCCCGAACTGGTCGACCTGCGCGGCTACCCATACCCCGCCGACGTCGGCGCCGAGCGTGCAGGTGGCGCCGTCGTAGATGCGGATGCAGGCGGCGGTCGATGCCTCCGCCCGAAGATCCGCCGAGACGGAGGCCGTCGGCAGCACGACGACGATCAGGCTGTAGATGCCGTCGGCCAGGTAGCCGATGTCCTCCGCGGCCTGCCAGGCGCACTCGATGCCGCCGAGCGTGCGGAGGCCGACGTCGGCGGTGCCGACGTACTCCCGCGGCCTCGTTTCCACGCCGACGATCGCGGCGAGGTCGTCATCGCTCAGGACGGCGGAGCAGTCGCCCCCGA
The DNA here is from genome assembly GCF_018717645.1 of Microbacterium flavum. Lineage (GTDB taxonomy): Bacteria > Actinomycetota > Actinomycetes > Actinomycetales > Microbacteriaceae > Microbacterium > Microbacterium flavum. Next base: position 86,227 of record NZ_JAFLHG010000013.1, on the reverse strand, counting down.
ACGCGATCGTGTGTTCGGGAGTGGGGGTCGGCGTGGGGCTGGGCTGCGCGGTGGAGGCCGACGGCGTGGAGGTCGCCGTCCCAGGCGGCGCCGTGGACGCGCACCCGGCGAACGCGAGGGCGGCTGCCACTGCCGCCGCGATGACGAGCGATCGGCGTGAGCGTGGACGGGGCGCGGGGGGAGGCATCACCCCCCCATCCTCTCGGACGCGTCTGCGGCGCGGCGACAGTCCGGGCTCACCGTTCTGATATTGTGACCGCATGTTCGCGAACACCTCCTGGTGGCTCACCCGCTGAGGCGGTGTGTGCGCGAGCGGATTCGCGAACAAGACACAGACCGCCCTCGAGGCGGTCTTTTCGTTCCCGGACGATCGAGCCCGCCCGACCTGAAGAAAGGCCCGGCGATGACCCCGAGCCCCACGCCCCTGGACGCGCTGCTGCGCTCCGGACGCCCGTTCGCGCTGCTCGCCCGGGGCGGCGCGACCGTCGACGTGCTGACCGGCGATGTCGTCGACGTTCCGCTGCTGGCGGACATTCCGCTGATCGCCGAGGACGGCACGCCACACGAAGTGCTCGCGCTGGTGCCGTACCGCCAGGTCGTCGAGCGCGGGTTCGTCTGCCACGACGACAAGGCGCCGCTGCGCTGCCTCGTCGTGGACGATCACACCGAGATCGACATCGCCGATCTGCTGCCGGCGCTTCCGGTCGAGCCGGTCGACCTCCGCGAGGCCGGATTCGATCTGTCGGATGAGGCGTACGCCGACATCGTCCGCACGGTCATCGCGGACGAGATCGGTCGCGGCGAGGGCGCGAACTTCGTCATCCGGCGGGACTTCACGGCATCCGTCGACACCGATCCCCTGACGGCGGGCCTGACCTGGTTCCGCGCGCTGCTCGAGCACGAGCGCGGGGCGTACTGGACCTTCCTCGTCTCGACCCCCGGACACCTCGCCGTCGGGGCGAGCCCGGAGGCCCACGTCAGCGCGCAGGCAGGCGTGGTCACGATGAACCCGATCTCCGGGACGTTCCGTCACCCGGCCGGCGGCGCGACGGCGGAGACGTTGACCGAGTTCCTCTCCTCGACCAAGGAGACGGAAGAGCTGTTCATGGTGGTCGACGAGGAGCTCAAGATGATGAGCGCCGTCTGCAGCGACGGCGGCCGGATCACCGGGCCTCACCTCAAGGAGATGTCGCGCCTCACGCACACCGAGTACATGCTGCGCGGGCACAGCGCGATGGATCCTCGCGACATCCTGCGCGAAACGATGTTCGCGCCGACCGTCACCGGATCCCCCATGCAGAACGCCTGCACCGTGATCGAGCGCCACGAGCGTGCCCCGCGCGGATACTATTCCGGCGTCGCTGCACTGTTCACCCCGGCGGCGGGCGGCGGGCACGACCTCGACGCCCCCATCCTCATCCGCACGGCGTATCTCGTGGACGGCCGCCTGCGGGTGCCGGTCGGCGCGACCCTGGTGCGCCACTCCGACCCCGACGGCGAAGTGGGTGAGACCCACGGGAAGGCTGCGGGTGTGCTCGGCGCGATCGGCGCGATCCCCCGCGACGACGCTGCCCGTCAGGCCGCCCTGGATGAGGATGCCCCCGTCGGTCCCGACGCCCGGATCGCCCTGGCCGAAGACCCCGCGATCGCCGAGCTCCTCGCCGCGCGGAACGAGCGACTCGCTCCGTTCTGGCTGAACCCGCAGGACGGTGCGGCGGATGCCGCCGACGGCCCCGGCGCCGGCCTGAGCGCACTGGTCGTGGATGCCGAGGATCGTTTCACCACGATGCTCGCCCACCAGCTGCGCCACCTCGGCTTCGCGGTGACGATCGCGCCGTGGGCGGAGGTGACGGATGCCGAGGTCGAAGCGGCAGACCTCGTCGTCTCGGGCCCCGGGCCCGGCGATCCGCGTGACGGCGAGAGCCCGCGCATCGCCCGCATGCGCGAGGTCGTCGCGGCTCGTGTGGCGGCGAGGACCCCGCTTCTCGCGGTCTGCCTGAGCCACCAGATCCTCGCCGACACGCTGGGCATCGATCTGGCTCCGCTCGCCTCGCCCCACCAGGGCCTGCAGAAGCGCGTGGATGTATTCGGAACGCCTGCCTCGATCGGCTTCTACAACACGTTCACGGCTCGAGTCGCCCCGGGCACCGCCCGGCTCGGCGCCACCGAGATCTCTGCCGACGCCGACTCCGGCGACGTCTACGCGATGCGCGGCCCCGGGTACGCATCGGTGCAGGGGCACCTCGAGTCCATCTTGTCGCGCGACGGCCTGGAGACCCTCGACGCACTGGTGCGGCACGCCCTGACGACGGCCCCGCGCCACGAGGACTGACACGCCGCGTCGGCAGGAGACCGGGGACTACCGGACTGCCCCTCGCGGCGCCTCGGCGGGCCGGCCGTGAGCCGGCAGGGGGCTCGCGCTCACGGATGAAGAAGCGCCTGCCAGTTCGCGGGTACGTGGCCGTCGGGCCCGGGGACCGGCTGCGATTGCGGATGACTGGTGGGGGCCGCCAGCCGGGGACCGTCGAAGAACTGGCCGGACCGGTAGTCGTAGAACCACTCCTCGCCCGGCTCGTAGCTCTGGATCACCGCGTGGCCGGTGGTCTCGGAGTGCTTCGTGCCGTGCTGGGACGGCGAGTTGTCACAGCATCCGACGTGTCCGCACTCGGCGCACCGCCGCAGATGCAGCCACCATCCGCCCGTCGCCGTGCACTCGACGCACCCCGGACCCGACGAAGGCACGCTCTCGTCGATGTCGCCCGCCTGCAGGTCAATGCTCATGGCTCTCCCCACTCCTCGTACCGGTTCGATCCCGATCTTCCCAGGTCGACGGGGGTGAGGACAGGCCCCGGCATCCCGCCCGAAGGGGGGATGGAGGTCTCATGTCACGGTGCCGGCTACAGGACTTGAACCTGCAACCCCCTGTTTACAAGACAGGTGCGCTACCAATTGCGCCAAGCCGGCGAGGCGGCATCCAGTCTATGTGCGGTCGCCGCTCGGCGTGAGCGCGGTCAGGGAGTGGCCGACGGCGACGCGGAGCCGGACGGCGACGCGGAGCCGGACGGCGAGGCGGAGGGGCTCGGCGACTTCGACGACTTGCCGCTCGCAGTCGTGAGCACGAACTGCGAGAACTCCGCGGGATCGGTCATCTCACCGACGTAGGCCTGGCCGTTGACCGTGATCATCGAGGTGCCGGCCAGAGCGAGCCCGTCTCCACCCTCGATGCCCGACACGGCGCGCTCGGTGGCGGCCTTCACCCACGAGGTGAACGCTTCGGTCTCGATGCAGTCGCGGAGCGTCTTCGGGTCGTCGTTGCCGTTCGCGAGAGCGACATCGGCGAGCTGCTTGTCCGACAGTCCGTCGGAGTCCACGGCGGGCTGACGGGATAGCAGATCATCGGTGAAGGAGAAGAAGGATGCGGGCGCGTAGGTCGCGACGCACGCTGCCGCGCTCGCGGCGCGCAGGGAGTACTTCGTGCCGTTCGACTTCGCCGTCAGCATCGAGACCGGGTGGTAGGTCAGCGTCGCGGCGCCATCGGAGACCCACGACTTCAGCTGAGTCGAGTTCGCGAGCTGCCATTCCCGCGCCGCGGGCGAGAGGTAGTCGACGTAGACGTGGATGGCGACCGGCGCCTCCGACGAGGTGGGCGCCGGAGACGGCTCGGCGGCATCGGGCGTCGGAGTGGCGAGCGCATCCGGAGCCGAGCCCGCCGAGCCACCGGCCACGGAGGTGACGACGAATCCGTCCTGCTGGTCGACGTGCGGAGAGAGCTGCGGCTTGTTCGCCGACCCTCCGATGGCCCACACCACTGCGACGCCGACGGCGGCGACGACGGCGACGGCCCCGGTGATGAGCACCGCGCGGCGGACCAGACGTGCGCGCGACTGCTGCACCTGAACCTGCTGCGCCTTCTCGCGCACTGCATCCCGGCGTCCCTGCACCGCGACATCCGACGTTTCGACGACCTCGGAGGAGTCGGCCTCGGAGGGACGGGGGGAGTCGTCGGTGGACATGGGACCTCTCGGAGAAAGCCTGCACGGCAGGCCGCGGGGTTCGGGCTGCGGGGGTGGGCGCCGGTGTTCGACGACCGTCACGATGCTAGATCGCGTCCCTGAGAAATGCCCAGACGAGGCCTCCGCCTCCGGTGACAGCCATGTCACACCCGCACGTGCGATAATAGGCCCGCGCCCGACGTCGGGCGTGCGGGGAAGCCCCTCGCTCATTCCTCACTACGGATCGTCCGGCACGTACCTGCCGGTGAAGGAGAAGAAAACATGGCATCCGTCACGTTCGACAACGCCACCCGCCTCTACCCGGGCGGCACCCGCCCCGCGGTCGACAAGCTGAACCTCGAGGTCGCCGACGGCGAGTTCCTGGTCCTCGTCGGACCCTCCGGTTGCGGAAAGTCCACCTCGCTGCGCATGCTGGCCGGCCTCGAAGAGGTCAACTCGGGCCGCATCCTCATCGGCGACCGCGATGTCACCGACATCCCGCCGAAGGACCGCGACATCGCGATGGTCTTCCAGAACTACGCGCTGTACCCCCACATGACGGTCGCCGAGAACATGGGCTTCGCCCTGAAGATCGCCGGCGTCGGCAAGGAAGAGCGCGCCCAGCGCGTGCTCGAGGCCGCCAAGCTCCTCGACCTCGAGGAGTACCTGACCCGCAAGCCGAAGGCCCTCTCGGGTGGTCAGCGTCAGCGCGTCGCGATGGGGCGCGCGATCGTCCGCCAGCCCCAGGTCTTCCTCATGGACGAGCCGCTGTCGAACCTCGACGCCAAGCTCCGCGTGCAGACCCGCACGCAGATCGCCTCGCTCCAGCGCCGCCTCGGCGTCACCACGGTCTACGTCACGCACGACCAGACCGAGGCGCTCACCATGGGCGACCGCATCGCGGTGCTCAAGGACGGTCTGCTCCAGCAGGTCGGCACGCCTCGCGACCTCTACGAGAAGCCGAACAACGTCTTCGTCGCCGGCTTCATCGGCTCGCCCGCGATGAACCTGTTCCCGGTCGACCTGGCCTCGGCCGGCGGCATCCAGTTCGGCACCGCCGTCGTGGACGCCGACATCGATCGCCCGACGAGCGGCACGCAGGTCACGGCCGGCGTCCGCCCTGAGGACATCGTCGTGAACCCCGCCGACGGCAAGGGCCTGTCGGTCACGGTGGACCTCGTCGAGGAGCTCGGCGCGGACGGCTACCTGTACGGGCACACCGACATCGGCGGCAAGCGCACCGACATCGTGGCGCGCGTCGACGGTCGCCGCCACCCGAACGCCGGTGAGACGGTCGTCCTCGCCCCGGTGCCGCACCACGTGCACGCGTTCGACGTCGAGTCGGGCGAGCGCCTCACCAAGAAGGCGATCGCTTCGGCCTGATCGAACCCAACGCGGCGCGGGCGGCACCTCGGTCTCACACCGGGGAGCCCCCGCGCCGCGTCATATCCCCTGACCCTCGCCACCCCGACGATCCGGAGCGACCGTGGCCGACGCCCGTCACAGCACCTCGCTGAGCATCACCGCCAGCAGCATCGATCCCGGGCTGCTCGCCCTGCCCTGGTCGACGCCGCTCGACGCGTGGAAGAGCGACCACATCGTCTCCCTCCCCAAGGGCCTGTCCCGGCATCTGGTACGGTTCGCGAACCTCTCCGGCCGCGTCGTGGCGGTCAAGGAGACCACCGGGGAGATGGCCCGCCGCGAGTACGAGATGCTCGGCATGCTCGCCCGCCTCGACGTGCCCTGCGTCGAGCGCGTCGCGGTGATCGACGGCCGCCGGACAGCGAAGGGCGAGGCGCTGCCGGCCGCCCTCGTCACGGCGCACTTGAAGTTCTCCCTCCCCTACCGAGCGCTCTTCACGCAGACGCTCCGCCCCGACACCGCGGGGCGCCTCGTCGATGCGCTCGCGGTGCTCCTCGTGCGCCTGCACACGATCGGCTTCTTCTGGGGCGACGTGTCCCTGTCCAACACACTGTTCCGGCGTGATGCGGGGGCTTTCGCCGCCTACCTCGTGGACGCGGAGACCGGCGAACTGCACGAGGGGGGCCTCACGCGGGGGCAGCGCGAGCACGACCTCGACGTCGCCCGGACGAACATCGCCGGCGAGATCATGGACCTCGAGGCCGGCGGTCGCCTGGAGGGCGGGATGGATGCCGTGGCCATCGCCGACGGCATCATGTCCTCCTACCGCTCGCTCTGGGCAACCCTCACCGACCAGGAGACCTTCGCTGCGAACGAAGCCTGGCGGATCTCCGAACGCGTCCAGCGCCTCAACGAGCTCGGCTTCGACATCGGAGAGATGTCGATCGAGCAGGCGCCCGACGGGACGCGCGTCTCCATCGAGCCGAAGGTCGTGGATGCGGGTCACCACCAACGGCGCCTCCTGCGGCTCACCGGGCTCGACGTCGAGGAGAACCAGGCACGCCGCCTCCTGAACGACATGGACGAGTTCCGCGCACGCGTGTCACGCCTGGGGTCGGACGAGGACATGGTCGCCCACGAGTGGCTCACCCGCGTCTTCGAGCCGGTCGTCAAAGCGATCCCGTGGGATCTGCGCTCCAAGCTCGAACCCGCCGAGGTCTTCCACCAGGTGCTCGAGCACCGCTGGTACATGTCGCAGGCGCACGGGCAGTCGGTGCCGATCGCGGAGGTGCTCTCCTCCTATGTCGACACCGTGCTGCGGCACCGTCGCGACGAGGCGACGCTCATGGGTCCTCCGACCGAGACGGTCTCCATCCCCATCGTCACCGGCGCCGTCCTGACGCAGGACGACGACGATGACGACGACGACATCGACTGGCGCGATCTCGTCTGAGGTCGCCCCGGCTCAGCGGGTGCGCGTCAGTAGCCGACCGTGAAGCGCCCGCGAGGGTGCTTCGGGCTCTCGATCTCATCGATGACCGCGGCCGCGAAGTCCTCCCCCGAGATGAACGACTCGCCGTTCTCGTCGACGACGAGGACATCGCCGCCGTCGCGGTAGGTGCCGCGCCGCTCCCCGGGGTTGAACCCGCCGAAGCCGCCGGCGGGGTGGATGAAGAACCAGTCGCGTCCCGACTGCTCGGCCTGCAGGTCTTCGAGGACGCCGGTCATCTCCAGCGCCTCGGCCTTGAACGCCTCGGGGAAGTCGGTGTCGACCAGGCGCGGTCCGCCGGGAGCGACGAGGCTGCCACCGGCGCCACCGACGACACCGAGCCGCACGTCGTCGGCGAGCGTCGAGGCGAGGGCCTCGATGTTGGGACGCACGAGCCCCTCCATCTCGCCGCGCGGCGCGACGGCGACGACCACGGCATCCACGCCCTGCAGCTCGGCCAGAAGCGTCGGCACATCGAGGAGGGTCCCTTCGATGTACGTGACACCCGGAACCCGCTCGGCAGCGACCTTGCGGGCGACGGAGAGCACCGTGTGCCCGCGGCGGGCGGCCTCGGCGACGATGTGGCGACCGGCGTAGCCGGTGCCTCCGATGACGGCGATGTTCGACATGGGCGTCCTTTCGTAGGTTCTCCGAGGAGAAGGCGGCCGCGGGGCGGCCTATTCCCGGCCGGTGCTCACTCGCTGGCGGCGCGGATGGTGGCGACCTGGTAGAGCGCGACCGACGCGGCGATGCCCGCGTTCAGCGACTCCGTCGCCGCGGAGATGGGGATCGACACGATCTGGTCGCAGGTCTCGGTGACGAGGCGCGACAGGCCCTTGCCCTCCGATCCCACGACGATGAGGACGGGGCGATCGGCGAGCTCGAGCTGCGGCAGGGAGACTTCTCCCCCGCCATCGAGTCCCAGAACGAAGACGCCCTGCTTCTTGAACTCCTTGAGCGTCGTGGTGAGGTTCGACGCCATCGCGACCGGAACGCGCGCGGCGGCCCCGGCGCTCGTCTTCCACGCGGCGGAGTTCACACCCGCCGAGCGGCGCTGCGGGATGATGAGACCCTGCCCGCCGAACGCCGCCGTGGAGCGGATGATGGCGCCGAGGTTCCGCGGGTCGGTCACGCCGTCCAGCGCCACCAGGAGCGGCGTCTTCCCCGTCGCGATGACCTTCTCGAGGAGGTCCTGCGGATGCGCGTACTCGTACGGCGGCACCTTCAGCGCGACACCCTGATGCACGCCGTCGAAGCCGGCCATGCGGTCGAGCTCGGGACGGGTCACCTCCATGACGGGGATGCCCCGCTGCGTCGCGATCGAGAGCATCTCCTTGACGCGGTCGTCCATCTCGACGCGCTGCGCGATGTAGAACGCGGTCGCGGGGATGCGCGCGCGCAGCGCCTCGAGCACGGAGTTGCGCCCGGTCACGTTCTCGGTGTCATCCCCCGCCTTCGATTTGGGCGCCCGATTCTGCGGCTTCTGGCCGGGCGCACCCTTGCCTCCCGCGGCGGCGTAGCGCTCGGCCGCGGCCTTGCGCTTGCCCGCGGGATGCCACGCGCGATCTTCGGCCTTCGGGGTCGGTCCACGCCCCTCGAGGGAGCGCTTGTTCTTTCCGCCTGAGCCCTTCGTGGGGCCCTTCCCGCCTTTTGCGGCGCCGGGGCGCCCTGGCTTACCGGCCATCGAGACTCCAATGTGTTCCGTGTGCTGAATCTTCCAAGACGATGCCGGCCGCCGCGATCGCATCGCGGATCCGGTCGGCTGCCGTCCAATCCTTGTCGGCGCGCGCCTGAGCGCGCTGCGCGATGAGCGTCTGGACGAGCCCGTCGAGGGCCTCGTGCTCCGCCCCGTCCCCCGTGCCACCCCACTGCGGATCGGTCGGGTTGAGGCCCAGGACGCCGGTCATCCGACCGACCTCGACGAGGGCGCGCGCGGCGGCGTCGTCGTCTCCGGCATCCAACGCGGCATTGCCCGCGCGCACGGTCTCGTGGACGATCGCGAGGGCCTGCGGCACCCCGAGGTCGTCGTCGAGGGCTGTCGCGAATGCCTCGGGAAGGTCGGCGACCACGAGCGGGAGCCGCGTCCCGAGGGCACGGGCGGCGCGCTCCTGGAACGCGCGGATGCGGCCCAGGGCGGACTCCGCCTCGGTGAACGTGGTCGGCGTGATCTCCAGCGACGAACGGTAGTGCGCTGCCGCGAGCGCGTACCGCACGACCAGCGGATCGTATTGCGCGAGGACGTCGTGGGCGAGCAGGAAGTTGCCGAGCGACTTCGACATCTTCTGGTCGCCGACCGTCACGAGGCCGTTGTGCACCCAGTACCGCGCGAACCGGTCACCGGCCGCCGTCGACTGAGCGAGCTCGTTCTCGTGATGCGGGAAGCGGAGGTCGAGGCCTCCGCCGTGGATGTCGAACTCGGGGCCCAGATAGCGCCGGCTCATCGCCGAGCACTCGATGTGCCAGCCGGGGCGGCCCGCCCCCCACGGCGACGCCCACACGGCATCCTCGGGCTCGTCGGGCTTCGCGGCCTTCCACAGGGCGAAGTCGTGCGGATCGCGCTTTCCGCGCTCGTCCACCGCGACGGCCGCATCCGGATCCTGAGCCTGTCGAAGGACCATCGCGTCGATGCTCTGATTCGTGAGCGAGCCGTACTCCGGCCACGAACGCACATCGAAGTACACGTCCCCGTCCGCCGCGTACGCGTGACCGGCGTCGATGAGCCGCGCGATGAGCTCCTGCATCTGCGGGATGGATGCCGTCGCGCGCGGCTCATACGTCGGCGGCAGGATGCCGATGGCCGCATAGGCGGCGGAGAACTCCCGCTCCATCCGGTACGCGAGCGCCCACCAGGGCTCGGCCTCGGTGGCGTTCTGCAGAACCTTGTCGTCGATGTCCGTGACGTTGCGGACGAAGGTGACACGTCCGAACCGACGGACGAGCCAGCGCCGCAGGAGGTCGAAGGCGAGGGCCGCGCGCAGGTGGTGGATGCCGGGCCCCGACTGGACGGTCGGCCCGCAGACGTAGACGGTGACGTTCGAGGGGTCGCCCGGCTCGAAGTCGCGCAGGGTCTGCGCGCGGGTGTCATAGAGGCGGACCGTCACCGCACCAGCCTACCGGCGGGCGGCGATCGTTACGGTAGAACGGTCCTGTGCTCCACGTCGTCGCGATCCTCGTCGCCGCACTCCTGTTCGGAACCACCGGGACCTCTCAGGCGCTCGGCCCGGAGGGAACCACCCCGCTCTCCGTCGGCGCGGTGCGCATGGTCATCGGCGGGGCGGCGCTGGCCCTCATCGCCTTCCTGCTCGCGCGACGGCACGCGCGACGTCGACCCGCTCTCATCCCGCCCGCCCTGCGCGCGCGCCCGATCCTCCTCATGGCACTCACGGGCGTGTGCCTCACCCTCTACCAGCCGCTCTTCTTCCTGGGGACGGCCCGCAACGGCGTCGCCGTCAGCACGGTGATCGCACTCGGATCGGCGCCGGTCCTCGCCGGACTGCTCGAGTGGGCCCTCACTCGCCGGCTGCCCTCGCGGCTCTGGCTGACGGCGACCGCGCTCGCGAGCGGGGGCGTGCTGCTCCTCGGCCTCGGCGGCGGCGCGCACGGCGCCGCGGACCCGGTCGGCGTGCTGGGTGCGGTGGGCGCCGGCGCCTCCTTCGCGGTGATCGCGAACGCCCAGCGGCGCCTGCTGGACGAGGGGTGGGACGCGTTCACCGTCGTCGGCGCGATGGGCGCATGCGCCGCCGCGCTCAGCGCCCTCGCCCTCCCGTTCGTGGACCTGGCGTGGCTCGGGGCACCCCGTGGCCTCGCGATGGCGCTGTGGCTGGGCCTCGCCACCATCGCCGTGGCCTACGTCCTGTTCACCTGGGGGCTGCAGGGCGTCTCCGCCGCCACGGCGGCCACCCTCACCCTCGGCGAACCGCTGACCGCCGCGCTGCTCGGGGTGACCGTCCTCGGTGAGCGGCTCTCGCCGCTGGGCATCGCAGGTCTTCTCGTGCTGGGGACGGGACTCGTCCTCCTCGCCCTCGGATCGCGGGGGTCGCGGGAGTCCCGCGCCGCCCACGGTCCGACGCCGTTCGCCGTGGAGGGATGATCGCCAGGAGCCGGTCCACGAGTGGTCGCGACGATACGAGCGACGCCGCGGACTCGGGCAGAATGGCGGGATGACGCTGCGCATCATGCCCGACGACCTCTCCGGCGAGCGGACGCGCACCCTCATCGCGGCGCACCTCGCGGGGATGGCCGCCCAGTCCCCGCCCGAGAGCTGCCACGCCCTCGACGTCGATGCCCTCCGTGCGCCCGGCATCACCGTCTGGTCTGCCTGGCACGGCGACGATCTCGTCGCCGTCGGCGCGATGAAGGCGCTGGATGCCGAGCGGGGCGAGCTCAAGTCGATGCGTGTCGACGATCGCTTCCGCGGCACGGGCGCGGGGCGCGCACTCCTCCGACACATCACCGCGGAGGCGCAGCGTCGTGGCATCCGCAGTCTCTGGCTGGAGACCGGCAGCGAGGCGGAGTTCGTGCCCGCCCGGCGGCTCTACGCCAGCGAGGGGTTCGTCGAGTGCGGGCCTTTCGAGGACTACCGCCCCGACCCGCTCTCGGTCTTCATGACGCGAGAGATCTGAAGGGCGTCACCCGATGACGAGGGCCACCGCGAAGGCGGCGACGCCGTCGCCGGCGCCGGTGAATCCCAGCCCGTCGGTGGTGGTCGCCGAAACGGTCACCGGCGCACCGAGCGCCCGCGACAGCACCGCATCGGCTTCGGCACGGCGGGCGGCGAAGCGGGGCCGATTCGCCTGCACCTGGACCGACACATTCCCGATGCGGAATCCGGCCGCCTCGACGAGCTCGCGCGTGCGCGCGAGGAAGGCGTCGGCGTGGGCCCCGGCATACTCGGGCTGGGCCGTGCCGAAGTGCGTGCCGATGTCCCCGAGACCGGCGGCCGAGAGCACCGCGTCCACGATCGCGTGAGCGACCGCGTCCCCGTCGGAGTGTCCGTGCAGGGCCGGCTCACCGGGCCAGCGCAGTCCGGCGAGCCAGAGGTCGCCATCGCCCCCGAAGGCGTGCACGTCGGTTCCGACCCCCACGCGCGGGATCCCGGGCCCGTGGCCGGAGGCGGGAGTCGGGGCTGCCTGCGCCTCGGCCGCGGAGCGGAGCAGGGCGCGCGCGCGGTCGAGGTCGGCGGCGGTCGTGATCTTGAAGGCACGCTCATCGCCCGCGACGGTGTCGACCGGAACGCCGGCGGCCTGCACGAGCGCGGCGTCGTCGGTGTGGTCCGCGGACGCGTCGGCGTACGCGGCATCCAGGACCCGGCGCGAGAATCCCTGCGGCGTCTGCGCAGCGGCGAGGACGGACCGATCGACCGCCTCGACGACAGCATCGGCATCGATCCGCTTGATCGTGTCGACGACGGGGACGACCGGCAGCACCGCCGCGCGGCCTCCCTCGAGGGCAGAGATGACGCGCTCGAAGACGGCCGGCGGCGTGAGGGCGCGCGCCGCGTCGTGCACGAGGACGAGATCGACGTCCGACCAGACCGCCGCGAGCCCCGCGGCCACGGATGCCTGGCGGGTCGCCCCTCCGGCGACGACGGTCACGAGGTCGTGGCGCTCGCCCGCGACAGCGTGCGCATCCGTGAGTGCATCGCCGACACGGTCCTCGGGGGCGACGACGACGACCTGCGCCAGGGGCGCAGCGAACACGTTCCGCAGAGCGTGACGCAGGATTGTGTGCGCGTCGAGGCCGACGAAGGCCTTCGGCACCGGCGCGCCGAGGCGTTGCCCCGACCCGGCGGCGACGACGATGACGGCGACGCGCGGTACGGGAAGGAGCGGTTCGTCAGGGGTGGGGACCATTCCCCGAGACTACCGAGGTGAGGCGGCCCGCCATGCGGCGGAGGCCGGGCTCGTCAGCTGGCGAGGACCTCGTCGAGCACGCCTCCGGCGTGCTCCTCATCCGCCTTGAGAGCCAGCGCGATCTCGGAGACGAGGATCTGGCGCGCCTTGGCGAGCATCCGCTTCTCGCCCGCGGAGAGCCCGCGGTCCTGGTCGCGACGCCAGAGGTCGCGGACGACCTCGGACACCTTGATCACATCGCCCGAGGCGAGCTTCTCGAGGTTCGCCTTGTACCGGCGGGACCAGTTCGTGGGCTCCTCCGTGAACGCGGCGCGCAGCACGTCGAAGACGCGCTCGAGACCGTCCTTGCCGATCACGTCGCGAACGCCGACCAGATCGACGTTGTCCGCCGGGACCTCGATGATGAGGTCTCCCTGCGTGACGTTCAGCTTCAGGTACTTCTTGGTCTCGCCCTTGATGATCCGGTCCTTGACCTCGATGATCGTCGCGGCGCCGTGGTGCGGATAGACGACCGTCTCGCCAACCTCAAAAAGCATGCAGTTATGTCCTTTCGGCAACCTCCAGGATACCACAGGCGACATACGCTAAGGTTCGCCGGCTGGCCCCTCAGCCTCGCTGATGCTCGCCCGTCCGGCACCCTAGAATGAAGAGGGCACCGCCTGCCGGCGGCCGCCCACCCCCGCTCCCAGGAGGACCCCGTGAACACGCGCCGCCTCGCACCCGTCGCTCTCGCCGCCGCACTCCTGGTGGGGATGACCGGGTGCAGCATGATCTCCCCGCAGGCGACGACGATCGCCTACTCCGCGGCGGACGGCGTCAACATCCCCGACTCCGGGCCGCTCAAGGTCCGCAACGCCCTCCTGGTCGCTGACGAGTCGGGCGAGCGGGCGAACTTCCTCGCCGCGGTCGTCAACGACACCGACAAGGCGGCGACGCTGAGCGTGACGGCCGGCGGCACCGAGAAGACGGTGCGCGTCCCGGCCCGGTCGACGGTCAGCCTGGGCTTCGACGGCGCCGACCCGATCCTCTTCGACGGCCTGGACGCCCTTCCGGGCACCGACCTCGAGGTCACCTTCCACTCCGGTGACGGCCAGTCGATCGTCTACTCCGTCCCGGTGCTCGACGGCAAGCTGGCCTACCTCGCCGACTTCGTCCCCGAGAGCTGATCCGCGCTAGGCCTCGAAGCGGTACCCGAGCCCGCGGACGGTCAGCAGCATGACGGGCTCGGAGGGGTTCTCCTCGATCCGCGAGCGGATCCGCTTGATGTGCACGTCGAGCGTCTTCGTGTCGCCGAAGTAGTCGCTCCCCCACACGCGGTCGATCAGCTGGCCGCGGGTGAGCACGCGCCCGGCGTTGCGCATGAGCACCTCGAGCAGCTCGAACTCCTTCAGCGGCATCCCGATCACCGCCCCGTCCACCGACACCGTGTGGCGGTCGATGTCGATCGAGACCCGCCCGCCCTCGACGATCCGCTCGTCCAGATCGACATCGGTGCTCGCCGTGCGACGGAGGACGGCGCGCATGCGCGCGAGAAGCTCGCGCGACGAGTAGGGCTTGGTGACGTAGTCGTCCGCCCCGAGTTCGAGACCGACCACGATGTCCACCTCCGAGTCCTTCGCGGTGAGCATGATGATGGGTGTCTTGGAGGTCGTCCGGATGATCCGGCACACCTCGGTCCCCGGCATCCCCGGGAGCATGAGGTCGAGCAGGACGATGTCGGCGCCGTGGGATGCGAAGGCATCCACGGCGCTCGGGCCGTCCTCGGCGATCTCGACCTCGAATCCCTCCCTGCGCAGCAGGTAGGCGAGCGGATCGGCCAGGTCGGGCTCGTCCTCGACGATCAGGACGCGGGTCATGGTGTCTCTCCCTTCGCCGGCGCCGCGGCACCGGCCTTCTTCTTGGGCTTCTTCGGCTTCTTCCGGCGGCCGGCATGCTCCGCCATCGGCGGCGCCGGGATCGCGGACAGCCGGACGGTGAAGGTCGACCCTCGTCCCGGCCGGGACCAGAGCTCCACCTCGCCCCCGTGCCGCTGGATGGCGTGCTTGACGATGGAGAGGCCGAGGCCGGTCCCGCCGGTGCGGCGCGACCGTGCCTGATCGGCGCGGTAGAAGCGCTCGAAGATGCGGTTCTGCTCCTCTTCGGGGATGCCGATGCCGCGGTCGGTCACCGCGATCTCGACGACCGCGGCGTCGGCCCGCACGCCCACGCCGACCTGTGCTCCCCGCGGGGAGTAGGCGACGGCGTTCGCGACGAGGTTCCCCACCGCCTCGGTGAGGACCTGCACGTCGCCCCGGACGTACGCCCCGCGTGCACCGCCGCGCACGATCGCGATCCCCGCGGCGTCCGCCGCGATGGACTGCGATTCGATGGCCGCGGCGACCACCTCGTCGACCGACACGTCGCGGAGCTCGGTGAGGTCGTCGGCGGATTGCAGGCGCGAGAGGTTCATGATCCGCGAGGTGAGCTGGCCGAGGCGAGCGGCCTCCGCGCTCAGCCGGCCCGCGAAGTTGCGCACCTGCGCGGGGTCGTCGGCGGCGGAGTCGATCGCCTCCGCGAGAAGGGTGATCGCCCCGACCGGCGTCTTCAGCTCGTGGCTGGTGTTGGAGAGGAAGTCCCGGCGCATCTCCTCGACGCGCTCGTGCTCGGTGATGTCGCGGATGACGATGAGGCTGAGACGCGGGGTGATGACGCTGACCCGCGCGGTGACGAGGCGCAGTTCCGCGCCTCGGCGCAGGCGCAGCGTGGACGACTCCGGCAGCCCCGTGTGCCGCGCCGAGCGGACGAGGAGGCGGAGGTCATCCTCGGGGAGCGGGGTGCCGACGACCATCCCGAACAGCTCCGCCGGTGCGGATGCCGCGACGATGTGCCCCGACGCATCGACGACCACGGCGACCTCGTCCATTCCCTGCAGGACATCGCTCGCGCCGTCGGGGAGCTCGAGGGAGGAATCGACGCGCGCACGGTCCCGCGCACGGAGCGCGATGAACACCAGCCCGGCGATGCCTCCGCCGATCATCGCCCCGACGGAGAGGGCGACGAGCGCCAACTGCGTCGAGTCCATGCACCCAGCGTAGGGTGGGGTCGGTCGGGTGAGAGACGTGCGCCGCGGTCCCGCGCAGCGTTCGCGGCATTGTTCACCGTGGCGGCACCCTTCGTTAACCTTCGGGCGGGAGGATCGCACCCGGCCCCGACCCGCCGACCCCCTCCGAGAGGTTTTCCCGATGCGCGAAGTGTTCCACCAATCGCTCGAGGACGTGCAGGCACGCCTCGTCGAGATCAGCGAGCTCGTGACGGCCGCGATCGACAAGGCGACCCGTGCCTTCGGCACGAGCGACGTGGCGCTGGCCGAAGAGGTCATCGAGGCCGACGCGATCATCGACGAGAAGGCCGTCGAGCTCGACGAGCTCGCGATCCAGATCCTCGCCCGTCAGCAGCCGGTCGCCCGCGACCTGCGCATCGTCGTCGCGGCGCTGCGCGTCAGCGCGTCGCTCGAGCGGATGGGCGACATCGCCGAGCACATCGCGCAGCTGACCCGCATGCGCTTCCCCGAGCGGGCGATCCCGAAGGGCCTGAAGAGCACGTTCACGAAGATGGGCGAACTCGACGTCGAGGTCGCGCGGACGCTCACCGAGCTCCTGCGCACGGAGGATCTCTCCCTCCTGGAGACCCTTCGCGCGCTCGATGACAAGCTCGACGACGGCCACCTCTCGGTCTTCGAGAAGGTCCTCAGTGACGCGTGGAAGGGCGAGGCCGCGGCGACGGTCGATGCTACGCTCGCGAGCCGCTACCTGGAGCGGTTCGCCGACCACGCCGTGTCGGTGGCCAAGAAGGTCGCCTACCTCGCAACGGGCGACTGGAAGCCCGACACGGAGACCATTGCGGTGATCGTCGCCGGCGGAGAGATCGTCGACTGACCGGCGCCGCACGAACGGGAAAGGGTGGATGCCGCGGCATCCACCCTTTCCCGTTCCCGGCCGCTACGCGGCCCGGGTCACTTCTTGCCCTGATTCGCGACCGCGGCGGCTCCGGCGGCGGCGGCCTCGGGGTCGAGGTACTCGCCTGCACCGATCGGCTCGAAGTTCTCGTCGAGGTGGTAGACGAGCGGGATGCCGGTGGGGATGTTGAGCTCGGCGATGTCGGCGTCCGAGATCTTGTCCAGGTGCTTCACGAGGCCTCGCAGCGAGTTGCCGTGCGCGGTGACGAGCACCGTCTTCCCGGCGGCGAGATCGGGCTTGATCTCCGACTCCCAGTACGGGAGCATCCGGTCGATGACGATCTTGAGCGACTCCGTGCGCGGCACCTCGCCGTCGATTCCCACATAGCGCGGGTCGCCGACCTGGCTGTACTGGTCGTCGTCCGCGAGGGGCGGGGGCGGCACGTCGAAGGAGCGACGCCACAGCATGAACTGCTCGTCTCCGAACTCCTCGAGAGTCTGCGCCTTGTCCTTGCCCTGCAGCGCGCCGTAGTGGCGCTCGTTGAGGCGCCACGAGCGCTTGACCGGGATCCACAGCCGGTCCGCGCTGTCCAGGGCGATGTTCGCCGTCTGGATCGCCCGGCTGAGGACGGAGGTGTGGAGGACGTCGGGCAGGATCCCCGACTCCTTGAGCAGCTCGCCACCGCGCGCGGCCTCGTTGCGGCCCTGTTCGGTGAGACGGACATCGACCCAGCCGGTGAACTGGTTCGTCTTGTTCCACTCGCTCTGCCCGTGGCGGAGGAGGATGAGCGTATAGGGAGCGGTCATGCTCGTCATCCTACCCATCCGGCCGCTGGCATCATGGGGAGATGACGCCGGAGAAAGTGCCGCCCGCACGCGGCCGCGCCGGCGCCGGATCGACGGGTCGGGTGACCGGCCAGATCACGCGGGGAACGACCGGCACCAACCGGCTCCGCCGCGTCGATCGCTGGATCGCCCGCCATCCTGCCCTGCGCCGCACGGGCGACCCGCTCGTCGTGGACCTCGGCTTCGGCGCGAGCGGCGTGACGGCGTTCGAACTGGAGGCACGCCTGCGGCGCGCGCGGCCGGGCGTCGAGGTCCTCGGATTGGAGATCGACCCTGCCCGCGTCGCGCGGGCGCGCGCGCAGCTGGAGGAGGTCCGGGCGGGACGCACCCCGTTCTCCCCCGACGCCCGCGTCTCCTTCGCCCGCGGGGGCTTCGAGGTCCCGGTGCCGGACGAGGACCCCGGCCGCGGCGGTGCGACCCGGCGTGCGGCGGTGATCCGCGCGTTCAACGTGCTGCGCCAGTACGACGAGTCCGACGTGGCGGGAGCCTGGGCGCTGATGTGTGCGCGGCTGCAGCCGGGCGGCATCCTCGTCGAGGGCACGTGCGACGAGCTCGGTCGGGTCTGCACCTGGGTGGAGCTCGGGGCGGACGCGGCGCCCCGCACCCTCACACTGTCGCTGCGGCTGCAGGATCTCACGTCCCCGTCGATCGCGGCCGAGCGCCTGCCGAAGGCGCTCATCCACCGCAATGTGCCCGGCGAACGCGTGCACGACTACCTCTCGGCGCTCGATGTCGAGTGGGTCCGGGCGGTCGGCTCGGTCCCCTTCGGACCCGTGCACCGGTGGCGCACGGCGCTCGACGCCCTCGCGGCCGGGGGGTGGCCCGTCCAGAGCCGGTCACGCTGGCGGCTGGGCGAGGTCACGATCCCCTGGGAGGCTGTCGCCCCGTCGTCCTGAGACGGTCGCTCACGCGCGCGGGAGAGCGGCCCGGGCGTCCGCCGCGGGCGTGCCGGCCGCGGTCATGAGGTCGACGGCGAGCGGACGCAGCGCGCCGATGAGGTTCAGATCGACGCTCGAGGATCCCGACGCGAGCGCCCCGGGGTCCAGCCGTGCGGCGACGCTGCGGACGGCCTCCCGCGCGGCCGGCTCGTACGAGATGTCGCCGAGCGCGTCGGCGATGAGCCGGGCGCCCGCGCCGAGCTCCGCGAGGAGCCCCGCCGGGATCGGTCGGGCGACCCCGTCATCGCACAGGTACACGACGCGACGCCCGATGACCCGCAGGTTCCGACTGGCGAGGTCCAGTTGGCCGCGGATGCGCTCCTGCCGGTCGAACTCCGCCCGCTGCCGGCGCAGGAACGGGGAGAGGCGCGCGATCGCCGCCGCCGACTCCAGCTCGGTGCGCCACGCGTCGATGGGCGCCTGCAGCGCGCGGGCCTTTTCCAGGCCGCGCTCGGCGCGGCCGCGATCGCCGCGCCGCAGTCCCTGCACGAGCGTGGCGACGGCGCTGTCGAACTCGGCGAACACCTGCGTGCCGCCGGCGATCAGCGCGCGCAACGGGCTGCGCGGCACGAGCGCGGTCACGAGCAGCGCCGCCACGCCACCGATGACGCCGTCGATGAGGCGGAGGAAGGGAACGCTCGCCGGGATCACCATGACGATCGCCGCCTGGATCGCCGCCGCGACCGCGAAGGCGGGCTGCGGGGAGAAGAACCGTGCCACCAGCAGGCTCGCCGTGAGCGTGAGCCCGAGCTGCCACCATCCGATCCCCGCGGCGGCGACGATGAGCTCCGCGATGAGGATGCCGAGGATCATGCCGACGACGGTCTCGAGCACGCGACGGGGCCGCGCATCGCGCACGAGGCCGAGACTGGAGATCGTCACCGTCGCCGCCAGCAGCGGGGCGGGATGCCCGAGCACGTAGTGCGCGAACGCGAACCCGGCCGTCGCGGCGATGACGATCTGTGCGATCGCGCCCAGCGAGTCGCGCACCCGTTCGAGCCCTGGGCGCGGCGACAGGCGCCCGCGCCATCCGATCGGCACCGCCCGGGTGTCGGTCCGAGCGCCGGGCCGGCCGTCGGGAGAGGGTGCAGGACCGGATGCGCTCATGCGACCCCGCTCAGTGCCGTCGTGAGAGGCGCGGCAGGCGCGGCACCGATGCCGTGCGGCCGGCATCCGGCGGGACGATCGTCTCCTGGGCAGCGGCGACCACCCCCTCGGGCGTGCGGACCTCGAGGTCCGCTCCCTCCGGCGTCGTGCGCTTGACGAAGGCGAGCGCGATCGGGCCCTCCTCGTGGTGGCGTGCGACCGAGGTCACGACCCCCACGGTCTCACCCTGGGAGAAGACCTCGACTCCGGGCTCGGGGAGGACGGCGTCGCTGCCGTCGAGCTGAAGGAGGACCAGGCGCCGCGGGGGGTGGCCGAGGTTGTGCACCTTCGCCACCGTCTCCTGCCCGCGGTAGCAGCCCTTGTCGAGATGGACGGCGGTCCGCAGCCAGTCCGCTTCGTGCGGCAGGGTGCGCCCGTCCGCCTCGCGTTCGGCGCGCGGACGCCATGCGGCGATCCGGAGGGCCTCGGCGGCGAGCTCTCCGGCGAGGCTCTGAGCGCCGGAGCCGGCCGCGGCGGCGAGGCGCGCGTGGGCGCCATCGTCGACGACCGCCTCTGCCCAGTCGCGGTCGGCGCCGGGGTGCGGGTCGGTGGGGGCGTAGCCCCAGCCGCCGATGGAGACCCCGGGCCACGGGTCGATCCAGACGGCGTCGGCGCCCAGCGCGGCGACGGCGGCGCGCGAGCCGCCGACCACGTGATGCGTCTCGGAGGCATCCGTCACCTCGACGCGCAGGCGGAAGCGCATCCGCCCGAGCCAGCCGGCGAGCGCCGCGGCGCGGGATCGGTCGACGATCAGCCAGGTGCGCTCCCCGTCATCCACGACGGCGGCGGCATGCTCGATGTGCCCGTGCGGATCGAGGACGAGAAGCTCGGTGCTCTCTCCGGGGGCGAGGGCGGCCAGCGCCTGGGAGGTGATCGAGTCGAGCCAGGTGAGACGATCCGGACCCGACACCATCACGACGCCGCGCGAGGCGAGCGGAGCGACGGCGCGTCCGGCGGCGAGGTCACGCTGCTCGCGCACGGGAGAGCCGACGTGCGACAGGATGCCGCCCGCGACGACCGCGCCCTCCACCGCCGCGAAGCGGCCTGAGACGGAGGACTCTGCGTCCACGGGTCCGGTCATCGCGACGCGCTCACTCGGCTCGGGCCAGGCGCGCGGAGGCGTGCGAGGAGAGCTCTCCGCCGAGCGCGGCGATGTCCCACGCCCAGAGGAGGTGGCCGTCGACGTACCCGTACATGCGGGTCGCCGCGGTGTAGGCCTTGGCGCTGGCCGGACGGACGATCGCGTCCGACGCGAGGTCGATGCGCGGGCCGCGGACCTGTCCGAGGTAGAGCTCGCCGATCCCGTCGGAGTGGACGATCGCCACCTCGAGGTCGAAGCCGCCCTCGGCGTTGCGCAGCGCCTCGACGTCGTCGGCCGTCCGATCCGCCGCGCGGGGCGCCACGGGGGGAAGGAGCGCGGGTCCGGCGTCGGCATCGCCGGCGGGGCGCGCGAGACGCCAGTACCCGGTCTCTGCGACCAGCGGGATGCGGGGCGCGTCCTCGCCCGATACTTCGCCGAGCAGCCACGCGGTGGCGGCGTAGTTGACGTAGTCGCCGCCGTCGTGGCTGAAGCTCACGCGATGCGCGAACTCTCCCGCGAAGTGCGTTCCGCCCGCGTCATGATCGATGACGCCGGTGCCTTCCCAGACACCCAGGAGCCACGCGAGCGGAACGATGTCCGCCGGAAGATCGGTCGGAAGATCGAACACGGGCTCAGCGCTGGCCGCGGTAGAGGTTCTTGATCACGACGCCCGACACGAAGACGATCGCGAGCGAGGCGAGAGCGAGCAACCCGACGAAGAGGAGTTCGAGTGCGACGAGGTCCATAGAACCACTCTACCCGGCGAATAGGCTCGCGAGCCCCAGCCCGACGCCGATCAGACCCATCACGACGAGGGCTCCCAGAACGCTCGCCGCGACGCGTCGGAGGAAGCCCGCGGCGTGACCGGAGGCCAACTGGATCCCGAAGGCGAGGAGGAGGCATCCGGCCAGCCCCACCGGCATCCAGGCCGCCCGCCACTCGCTGGGAGCGGCGAGGCCGATCACCGTCGCGATCACCGCGGCCGCCACCCATACGACGACCACGCCGACCAGGCCGCTGCGCGGGGCGAGTGCGGGAAGAGTCATCCCTCCATCATGACGGACGCGGGGGCCGTGCGCACCGCCGAGGGGCAGGGGTCCTAAGATGGGGGCACTGACGGCGGGGACCGTCGGGAAGGGAACCATGGCTCAGCTCCTCGTCTTGAGCTCCGCCCCCGGCGGAGGGCCCGCCCTGCCCGCGCTCGAACTCCTCAGCCACCGGGTCCGGCAGATCCCCGCCGAACCCGCTCAGCTGGTCAACGCGCCGAACGCGGACATCATCTTCGTCGACGCCCGCGCCGATCTCGTGGGAGCCAAGTCGCTCTGCAAGATCCTCAACACGACCGGGCTCGACGCCCCTCTCGTGCTGATCGTCACGGAGGGCGGACTCACGGCGGTGTCCACGGACTGGGGCATCGACGACGTCATCCTCTTCACCGCCGGTCCGGCGGAGGTCGATGCGCGCATCCGGCTCGCGGTCGGTCGCCAGAACGCCGAGCAGCCGACGACGCGCATCCAGACCTCCGGTGTCACGATCGACGAGTCGTCGTATTCCGCGAAGGTGCACGGCAAGCCGCTGGATCTCACCTACAAGGAGTTCCAGCTCCTCCACTTCTTCGCCACGCATCCCTCCCGCGTGTTCACCCGCGAGCAGCTCCTGAGCGAGGTGTGGGGCTACGACTACTTCGGCGGCACCCGCACGGTGGATGTCCACGTCCGACGCCTCCGCGCGAAGCTCGGCGACCTCGAGCAGCTCATCGGCACCGTCCGCAACGTCGGGTACCGCTTCAACGTGTACGACGACGAGCCCGCCCCCGCATCCCGCGCGCGCAGCGACGCCTGAGCGAGGCCCGGACGACGGCGGAGCGCAGTCGTCGCCGTCAGTTCACACGTCCGTCACCGGTGCCTGCAATGATGAGGGGATGATCGACACGGAGGTTCTCGACTACGGTCTCGGCGAAGCCGACGACGACGACTTCGACGGCGCAGTGGAAGTCGACGACGCGCAGCTCCCGGACCACCGCTACATGGACCGCGAGCTCAGTTGGCTCGCGTTCAACCAGCGCGTCCTGGAGCTCGCGGAGGACCCGTCCCTCCCGGTGCTGGAGCGGGCGAACTTCCTCGCGATCTTCGCGTCGAACCTCGATGAGTTCTTCATGGTCCGCGTGGCCGGCCTCAAGCGCCGCATCGTGACCGGTCTCGCGGTGCCGACGAACGTCGGTCGCGCGCCTCAGGACGTGCTCGCCGACATCTCGGAGGGTGCGCACACCCTGCAGCTGCGGCACGCCCGCGCGTGGGCCGACCTCGTCAAGCCCGCGCTGTCGGACGCCGGAATCGATGTCGTGCGCTGGGAGGAGATCGACGAGGAGGACCGTTCCAAGCTCTACGACTACTTCCAGTCGCAGGTCTTCCCGGTCCTCATGCCGCTCGCGGTCGACCCCGCGCATCCCTTCCCCTACATCTCCGGACTGTCGCTGAATCTCGCCATCCGCATCCGCAACGCGAAGACCGGGCGGCAGGAGTTCGCACGCCTGAAGGTGCCCCCGATGCTTCCCCGGTTCGTGGAGATCCCGGGCTCCGCCGCATCCGGACGCGCCCGCTACCTCCCCCTCGAGCTCCTGATCGCGCATCACCTCGGCGACCTGTTCCCGGGGATGGAGATCCTCGAACACCACGCGTTCCGCCTCACCCGCAACGAGGACGTCGTGATCGAGGAGGACGAGACCGAGAACCTCATCCAGGCGCTCGAGGCCGAGCTGCTGCGTCGGCGCTTCGGACCGCCCATCCGCCTCGAGGTCACCGAAGAGATGGACGACGTCACCCTCGACCTCCTCATCGAGGAGCTCGAGGTCTCCGAGAAGGAGGTGTACCGCCTCCCCGGGCCACTGGACCTCCGCGGTCTGTTCGACCTCGCCCGGATCGATCGCCCCGAGCTGCACTATCCGCCGCACGTTCCGGTGACCGCGACCGCATTCCAGCCCGCCGAGCAGAACGGACGCGCCGACTTCTTCACCGCGATCCGCAAGAGCGACGTCCTGGTGCACCACCCGTACGAGTCGTTCACGACGAGCGTCGTCGCCTTCCTCGAGCAGGCCGCGCGCGATCCGCATGTCCTCGCGATCAAGCAGACGCTGTACCGCACGTCCGGCGACAGCCCCATCGTCCAGGCGCTCATCGACGCGGCCGAGCGGGGCAAGCAGGTGCTCGCCCTCGTCGAGGTGAAGGCCCGCTTCGACGAGGCCGCGAACATCGTGTGGGCCCGCAAGCTCGAGAAGGCCGGCGTCCACGTCGTCTACGGCCTGGTCGGACTCAAGACCCACTGCAAGCTCCTCCACGTCATCCGCGAGGAGGACGGGATGCTGCGCAGCTACAGCCACATCGGCACGGGCAACTACAACCCCAAGACCAGCCGCCTGTACGAGGACTTCGGTCTGTTCACCTCCGACGAGCAGGTCGGTCGCGACCTCACGCGCCTGTTCAACGAGCTCAGCGGCTACGCGATCGAGAAGAAGTTCAAGCGCCTGCTCGTCGCGCCGCTGCACCTGCGCAAGGGACTGCTCCGCCTGATCGACAAGGAACGGCGCAACGCGCTCGCGGGGCGTCCCGCGCGCATCCGGATCAAGGTCAACTCGATGGTCGACGAGCAGATCATCGACGCCCTCTACCGCGCCAGCGCGGCCGGCGTCCGGGTCGACGTCTGGGTGCGCGGTATCTGCTCGATCAAGGTGGGCCTGGACGGTGTCACCGAGAACATCACGGTCCGTTCGATCCTCGGGCGCTATCTCGAGCACTCCCGGATCTTCGCGTTCGAGAACGACGGAGACCCGCAGGTCTACATCGGCAGCGCCGACATGATGCACCGCAACCTCGACCGCCGTGTCGAGGCGCTCGTGCGGGTCGTCGCCCCCGAGCACGTGAAGGAGCTGGTCGACCTCTTCGACCTCGCCATGAGCGACGAGACCAGCTCGTGGCATCTGGATGCCTCGGGCGCCTGGGTGCGCCACCACCTCTCGGAGGCCGGCGCGCCGCTCGTCGATCTGCAGGAGCGCACGATGACGCAGATCCAGCGTCGTCGGCGTGCGCGGGCGGTGCGATGACGGAGACGGCCGTCTACGCCGCGGGCGGGGTGCTGTGGCGCCTCGTCGAGGGCAAACTCCGGATCCTCGTGATCCACCGCACCGCGTACGCCGACGTGACGCTCCCGAAGGGCAAGGTCGACCCCGGCGAGACCCTCGTCGAGACGGCGGTGCGCGAGATCTTCGAGGAGACCGGGATCCGGGTCGCACTGGGGATGCCGGTCGGGGTGTCGCGCTACCGCATGCCCAAGGGCCGGGAGAAGATCGTCCACTACTGGGCGGCGGAGGCGACGGAGAAGGCGATCCGTGCGTCCGAGTTCGTGCCGAACAAGGAGATCGCCGCCCTGGAGTGGGTCGCACCGCGGAAGGCCCTGGGCTACCTCTCCTACCCGGTCGACGTGGAGATCGTCGAGCAGTTCCTGCGCTACGTCGACGACGGCGTGCTGGCGACCTTCCCGATCATCGTGCTCCGCCATGCCAAGGCGCTCGCCCGCTCCGACTGGAGCGGGGCCGATGCGGCCCGGCCGCTGACGGCGCGGGGCCTCAAGCAGGCGGCCTCCCTCGTGGGCACCCTGGCCGCGTTCGGCGTGCGGCGGATCATCACGAGCGACGCGGTCCGCTGCGTCAGCACCGTCACCCCGCTCGCTGCGCACCTGGGGCGGGGAATCGATCGCACGCCACTGATCGGTCAGGATGCATGGGAGGACGGCACCTCGGATCTCCGGGCCGTCGTCGGCAAGCGCGTGCGCTCCCGCAAGCCCGCCGTCCTGTGCAGCCACGGTCCGGTGCTCCCCGGGCTCCTGACCGAGCTCGCGCTCGCGACGGGCACCCTGCGCGGCTCCTACCTCGGCAGCGCCTCGGCGCTCGAGCCGGGCGGGTTCTCGGTGGTGCACCTGCCGCGCGAGCATCCCGGTTCGGGGATCGTCTCGATCGAGACGCACGAACCGGTGCCGTGAGCACCACCGCGGCGGCGACCCGCGCTCAACACTGACATGACGGGCCTGCAGATCGCGTACGCCCGCGCACCGGTGATGCAGCGCGCGGCGCGTCGACAGGCCGCCTGGGGTCTGCTGCGGGGCCTTCTGGCCGGCGCCGGCCACGAAGATCCCGTCCTGTCCAATCCGTGCCCGCGCTGCGGTGGCCCGCACGGCCCGGTGCTCCTCGCGGAGGCGGATGGCACCCCGCTGCCGTGGCTCGCGGGCGTCGCCTACGCGGGCGGCTACGCGGTGGCAGCGGTCCACCCCCGCGGAGCCGGGGCGGGAGCTGTCACCGCGTTCGCGATCGATGCCGAGCCGCTCGTGGATGCCGTGCGGGACGCCGCCGGCGGCGCTCCGGGCGGGATCCTCCGGTGGGTGCGCACCGAGGCCGTGCTGAAGGCGACGGCGCGGGGACTTCGCATCGATCCCGCCGACGTCGAGATCGCCGAGGCGCAGACCGCCGGTGCCGACCTCGCCGACCTGGCGCCCGGCTGGTGGCGCGCGCGGGTCGCCGGCGCCCCTGCCCGATTCGTCGGCGCGGAGCCGTCCGGAGCGCTCGTGCCGCCGGGCATCCTCGTCAGCGTCGCGCTGTCGCGGGATCCGGCAGCGGCGGAAGGGTCGGGCCGTCCAGCCACGCCGCGAGGAGCGGGATGACCGCGTCGCCGCCGATGTCCGCCGCAAGCGCGCGGAAATCCGTCGGGGTCGCGATGCGGTGCCGGTACTCCGCGGTCCAGCGCGCGAGGAGGTGAGCGAAGTCCGTCTCGCCGATGGCGCAGCGGAGGGCGTAGAGGGTCAGTGCGCCCCGCTTGTAGACGCGATCATCGAACATGAGGTCGGGGCCTGGATCGGACAGGACGAGGTCCTGCGGGAGGGCACGGAGACGCGCGTGGTGCTTCGCCGCCTTCTGCGCGATGCTCGCGCGGCCCGAGCGCTCGAACCACATCCACTCCGAGTAGCAGGCGAAGCCCTCGTTCAGCCAGATGTCGCGCCACCGGCCGATGCCGACGCTGTTGCCGAACCACTGGTGCGACAGCTCGTGCGCGATCAGCCGTTGCTCGGCGGCCACGAGATGGTTGACCCCGAACACGGCCATCCCCTGGGCCTCGAGGGGTATCTCCAGCTCATCGGGGGTCACGACGAGCGTGCAGTCCTCCTGCGGGTACGGCCCGAAGGCATCCTCGAACAGAGCGAGCATGTCCGGGACGTCGGCGAAGGCGCGGTCGACCCGCTCGCGCAGGGACGGCGGAGAGACGACCCGCACCCGGGGATCCCCGGCGAGCGTTCGGGTCTCGTATCGGCCGACGTGCGCCGCTGCCAGGTAGGTCGCCACGGGCACCGACGTCTCCGACACGGCGGTCACGCGGCCGCCCGTGCGCGTGAGGGACAGCGGCCTCCCCGTCGCGACGGGGAGGTATCCGGCGTCGGCCGTGAGCGCGATGCGCATGCGGCCGCGGTCGTCGGGGCGGTCGTTGCACGGGAACCAGGTGGGTGCGCCGGTGGGCTGAGACGCGACGAGCGCGCCGTCGTCGAGCTCCTCCCAGCCGATCGAGCCCCACCGCGACCGGCGCGGCGCGGGCGCGCCGGCGTAGACGATTTCGACCGAGAACCGCTCCCCCGCCGAGAACCGGCGCGGCAGCTTCACGCGGAGTGTGCGCGGGCCCTGCGAGAACGCGGTGCGGCGGTCGCCGTCCACCCGCACGCGCGAGGCGCGGAGGCCCACCAGGTCGATCGCGATCGAGCTCACCGCTTCCGCGGCGACGACCGCGCTGAGGATCGCCGTGCCCTCCAGCCGGTTGGTGCGCACCCGGTAGTCGAGGGTCAGGTCGTACGATTCGACGCCGTAGCTCGCGTCACCGCTCTCGGGGGCGTACGGGTCATGCCCCGTCACGATGTCGACTGGTAGGCGCGGACCTTGACCGCACGCCAGGGGCCGATGGGGTTGCCGCTCCAGCGCGAGCCGACCGGCACCGACTCGCCGCGCATCACGAGAGAGGCGGGTCCCACCGTCGCGTGCGCGCCGATGGAGGCGGCGGGCAGGATGACACTGTGCGGGCCGAGGGTGGCGCCGGCTTCGAGTTCGACGGTGTCCATACTCATGATTCGATCATGGAACAGGTGCGTCTGCACAACGCAGCCCCGATTGACGGTCGCGCCGTCGCCGAGGGTCACGAGGTCGGGCTCGGGCAGCCAGTAGCTGTCGCACCACACGCCGCGACCGATCGTCGAGCCGAGGGAGCGCAGCCAGACGGCGAGCGCCGGCGTGCCCGCCGCGGAGCGGGCGAACCACGGGGCGGCCACCATCTCGGTGAAGGTGTCGGACACCTCGGTGCGCCACACGAAGCTCGACCACAGCGGCTGCTCCCCCGCACGGATCGGGCCGACGATCAGCCACTTCGCCGCCGTGGTGACTGCCGCGGCGACGGCACCGGCCGCCAGCATCACGAGCCCCGAGAGGAGGATGGCGACGCCGAGCCCCCACGCCTCGATCGCCGCCGCGAGCGTGAACAGCACCGCGAGACCGATCGCGCAGGTGACGATCACCGGCACGAAGCGGCAGAGCTCCCACAGCGCCCGCGCCACCCGCAGGCCCGCCGGGGGACGGTAGGTGCGCGACTCGTCGCCCTCCGCCGACTGACGCCTCAGCCGGACGGCCGGAGAGCCGAGCCACGACGACCCCGGCTTCGCCTTCGCCGGAGCGGAGGAGAGGACGGCGACGAGGCCGTCGCGCGGGACGCGATGGCCGGGAGCGGCCATGCCCGAGTTGCCCAGGAACGCGCGCTTGCCGATGTGCACGCGCCCGAGGCGCATCCAGCCGCCGCGCAGCTCGTAGGACGCGACCATGGTGTCGTCGGCGAGGAAGGCGCCGTCTTCGATACGGGTCATCGAGGGGATCAGCAAAACCGTGGATGCCTCGACGTCGCGTCCGACGCGGGCACCGAGCATCCGCAGCCACACCGGGGTGAACAGGCTCGAATAGAGCGGGAACAGGATCATGCGCGCCGAGTCGAGCAGCCGCTCGATCGTCCATGCCTGCCAGCCGACTCGGCTGCGGACCGGGTGCACGCCCTCGGCGAGGCCGATGGACAGCAGCCGCACGGCGACGACCACCGTCACCGCGACGACGAGACCGGCCACGACGACGGCGGGCACGAGCCAGGCCAGCGCGCCCAGGAAGGCGGCGGCGAGCGTGTCCGCTCCGGCGACGCCGCGTGCGACGACGAGGCCGCCGGCGGCGAAGGCGACGAGCGGGAGGAGGGCGAGCCCTACGGCCGACGCCGCGTAGGCCCACAGCCAGCGCGTGGGAGCGGGGGCGCGCTCGGCCGGCCATGGGTCGGGGCCCGATCCCGGACGCGCCCCGGCGCCGCCGACGCGTTCCGCGGGTGATCCCGCCCACGTCTGATCGGCGCGGACGCGACCGAAGACCGCCGAGCCGGGGGCGATGTCGGCGCGTCGGCCGATGCGGGTGCCCGGCGCCAGGGTGCTGCGTGAGCCCACGGTCGCCTCGGCGCCGATGCGGATGCCGCCGATGCGCACGACGTCGCCGTCGATCCAGTACCCCGAGAGGTCGACCTCGGGTTCGATCGCGGCGCCGTCGCCGATCTCGAGCATCCCCGTGATCGGCGGGAGTGCGTGCAGATCGACGCCCCTCCCGATGCGAGCGCCGAGGGCGCGCGCGTAGTAGCTGATCCAGGGCGCTCCGGAGAGTCCCACCGCATCCACCTGGTCGGCGATCTGCTCCGCGAGCCACAGGCGCACATGGACGCCGCCGCCGCGCGGATAGTCGCCGGGGCGCAGTCCCGCAAGGAGCGTCCGAGCCGCGAGCACGGCGACGCCCATCCGGCCGAACGGGGTCGCGAACAGCACGAGGCCGAGCACCAGCACCCCGAGCGGGACCTCGGGCAGCACGTCGAAGCCCGGGAAGAGGCGGAGGATCGCCGAGCCGGCGAGGAGGTACAGCGTGAAGCGGAAGCCGCTGATGACGAACAGGGGCGCTCCGAGGAGGACCTGGAGCCACTGCATACGCCGGGGCGTCGGCTCCGGGCGGTGAAACGCGATGTCCTCGTCCTGCAGGGCGTGTCCGACCGCCTTCGCCATCGTGCTCAGGCGCGGGACGTCGTAGATGTCGGCGACCGAGAAGTCCGGCACGCGGCTGCGGATGCGGGAGACGAGCTGCGCAGCGGCGAGCGATCCGCCGCCCAGATCGAAGAAGTCCGCCTTCCGGTCGGTGATGGGCAGGCCGAGCACGGCCTGCCACTGCGCGGCGAGCCACGCCTCCGCCGGAGACATGTCCGACACAGGGAGCTCGACGTTCGGAAGGGGCCACGGCAGCGCGGCGCGATCGACCTTGCCCGAGGTGCGCACCGGGAGCTCGGCCACGACCGCGAGGAGCGGCACGAGGGGCGCGGGCAGCCGTTCGGCGAGCGCTGCGCGGGCGGAGAGGCGATCGAAGTCGGGCGCCGCGGCGAGGTACCCCACGAGCACCGGCACTCCCGCCTCGGTCGTGCGCACGGCGGCGGCGGCCCCGGTCACCCCCGGAAGGTCCTGCAGCGCGTTCTCCACCTCGCCGAGCTCGATCCGGCGTCCGCCGACCTTCACCTGGTCATCCGCACGCCCTTGGAAGACGAGTCCGGCCGTCTCGAAACGGACGAGGTCGCCGGAGCGGTACGCGCGATCCCACCCGAGCGTCGGCATCGGCGCGTACTTCTCGGCATCCTTCTCGGGGTCGAGGTACCGCGCGAGCCCCACACCTCCGATGATGAGCTCGCCGACAGCACCCTCGGCGACGGGGAGTCCGTCGCCGTCGACCACGGCGAGGGCCCATCCCTCCAGCGGAAGACCGATCCGCACCGGCGGGATGCCGTCGAGCAGGGCGGCGCAGGCGACGACCGTGGCCTCGGTGGGGCCGTACGTGTTCCACACCTCGCGACCGTCGGCGACCAGGCGCGCGGCGAGTTCCGGCGGGCACGCCTCGCCGCCGAAGATGAGCAGCCGCACGTTCTCGATCGCCGAGGTCGCCCACATCGCGGCGAGCGTCGGCACCGTCGAGACCACCGTGATCCCCTGGCGGAGGAGCCACGGCCCGAGGTCCTCCCCGGAGCGGACGAGGGCACGGGGCGCCGGCACGAGGCACGCCCCGTGCCGCCACGCGAGCCACATCTCCTCGCACGAGGCGTCGAAGGCCACCGACAGCCCGGCCAGGACGCGGTCGGCGGGACCGAGCGGCGCGCCCTGCAGGAAGAGCCGCGCCTCGGCATCCACGAACGCCGCGGCAGAGCGGTGCGAGACCGCGACGCCCTTGGGCACCCCCGTCGAGCCCGAGGTGAAGATGACCCAGGCGTCACTCGACGGATCAGGCGGCGGCACGGCGACGATCGCGTGGGTCGACGGATGCGGAGCATCCCCCTCGAACAGGCCTACCCCGCCGGGGGCATCGTCGACGCCGTCCGCCGCGGTGAACTCGCCCGCCCCGGTGATCACGCCGCGCACCCGCGCCTCGCCGAACACGAGAGCCGCGCGTTCGTCGGGGTCATCGGCGTCGACGGGCACGTAGGCGGCGCCCGCCGCGAGGATGCCGAGGATGCCGACGTAGAGCTCCTTCGCCCCCGACGGCATCCGCACGCCGACCCGGTCGCCGCCGCGCACGCCCGCGGCATGGAGGCGGGCGGCTGTCGCGCCCACGCGGGCCATCAGCTCGCGGTAGCTCAGCGCCCCGGAGCCGTCGTCGATCGCGGATGCCTCGGGGAAGCGTGCCGTCGTCTCACGGAGGACGTCGAGCAGGGTGCGCGCGGGGGGCGCCTCGGCACGCCGGTCGAGCTCCCCCTGCGTCGAGGACACCACGTCAGGAGCTCAGCACGCGCGCGGCCGCATGCGCGCCCGCCACCGCTGTCCCGTTGATGGCTGCGCCGACTGCGCGCACGTCTCTCATCGTCGTCCCCATGCGCCACAGGATAGCCAGCCCATGTGAACGGCTCGCGAACGGCGATGCGGGTCCCGTGCGCACACGCCGCGGCCCGGTCGCGTGGCCGCTATCCCGTTCACCTGCCGTTCACCGCCACAGCGCAGTCTCGTAAGAGTCGCGGTCTACCGTCCGGAACGTGCCCTGCACCGGGCAGCACCACCCTGACTATGTGAAGGACTCACAGTGAAGCTCACCCGCATCGCCCAGCTGGGCGCTGTCGCCGCCGTCGCGGCCCTCTCCCTCGCCGGCTGCTCGTCGACTCCCGCGGCCACGCCGTCGGAGAGCACGAGCCCGACCGCCAGCTCGGTCGCCTTCGAGATCGACGCCAGCCTCGCCGGCACCATCACCGCAGGCGGCTCCAGCGCTCAGTCCAACGCGCAGGCCGCGTGGACGAGCGCCTACAACGCGACCGCGAAGAACGTCACGATCAACTACGACAAGTCGCAGGGATCCGGCGGCGGCGTCACCAACTTCCTGAGCGGCGCCTACGACTTCGCCGGCTCCGACGCGCCCCTGAACGCCGATCAGACCGCGCAGTCGGCGTCGATCTGCACGGAGGGCGGCGTCAACATCCCCGTCTACCTCGACGGCGTCGCGATCATCTTCAACATCCCCGGCGTCACCGAGCTGAAGCTGAGCGGCGAGACGATCGCGAAGATCTTCGCCCTCCAGATCACCGACTGGTCGGACCCGGCCATCACGAAGGACAACGGCACGGCCCTGACCGCCGGCCCGATCACGACGGTCGCCCGTTCGGACGGCTCCGGCACGACTCAGAACTTCACCAACTACCTCGCCGCGACGCAGTCCGCCGTCTGGACCTCGCCCGCAGGCAAGGACTGGCCGGTCGAGGGCAACGTGTCCAAGCAGAAGGGCGGGTCCGGTGTGGTCGAGGCCGTCAAGGCCGGCACCGGCACGATCGGCTACGCCGACCACTCCGCCATCGGCACGCTGAACGCGGCGTCGATCGTGACGGACGGCACCGCCGTCGCGTACAGCGGCGAGGCTGCTGCGGCCGCGTTCGAGTCGGCCGCCGTGGACGCCTCCAACGGCATCACCGGCGACCTGTCGAAGAAGTTCGACTACAGCAAGCTCAGCGCCGACGCCTACCCGATCCCGCTGGTGTCGTACGCCGTCGTGTGCACGACGTTCAAGGATGCCGCGCAGGCCGACCTCGTCAAGTCGTACCTCGGTTTCGTCACGAGCTCGCTCGGACAGTCGGTCGCGGAGAAGAACGCCGGTTCCGCGCCGCTGCCCGAGTCGGTGCTCGCCGCCGCCGCGGAGACGCTGAAGAACATCAAGTAACGCCTCGGTCCCGTTCCGGTCTGCGCATCCTCGTGCGGGCCGGAACGGGCTGAGCAGGGCCTTCGACCCCGCGTCGACGACTCTGCTGAGCCGGACCTCCGAACATCCGCCTCTGCGATCTTCCCGACCCGAGGAGAGAACACATGACCCCGCTCGACCTGGGGGCCCATCGTGGCTGACGTCACTGCCGCACCCGCGCAGAAGCGCTCCTCCATCACCGGAGGGCGCCGCGCCGGCGACTCGGTCTTCCTCGGCCTGTCCACCACGGCTGCGGTGTCGATCATGGTCATCCTCGCCGGCGTCGCGATCTTCCTGATCCTCAAGGGCCTGCCCGCCATCACGGCGAGCTGGGCCGAGGGCGACCTGGCCGGCTACCAGAACAAGGCCTGGGCGAACTTCTGGGACTACGTCGGACCGCTGCTGTGGGGGAGCATCTGGGCCGCGCTCATCGCCATGGTCCTCGGCACCCCCGTCGCCATCGGCATCGCGCTGTTCATCTCGCACTACGCGCCCCGCCGCATCGCCGGCTTCCTCGGGTACATCATCGATCTGCTCGCCGCGGTCCCCTCGATCGTGTTCGGATTGTGGGGCATCATCGTGATGCGCCCGCTGCTCCTCCCCTTCGCCCAGTTCCTCAACGAGTATCTGGGGTGGATCCCGCTCTTCCAGGGGCCGGTGTCCAGCACCGGATCGACCATGCTGGCCGGTGGCGTCGTGCTCGCCGTGATGATCCTGCCGATCGTCACGTCCATCACGCGCGAGATCTTCCTGCAGACGCCCCGCCTGCACGAGGAGGCGGCCCTCGCCCTCGGCGCGACCCGCTGGGAGATGGTGCGGCTCGCCGTGATCCCCTACGCCCGCAGCGGCATGGTCTCCGCGACCCTCCTCGGCCTCGGCCGCGCACTCGGCGAGACGATGGCCATCGCGCTCATCGTGTCTCCGAGCCTGATCTACTCGGTGGCCCTGCTCACCGACGGGTACAACTCGCAGACCATCGCGGCCAACATCGCGTTGAACTTCCCGATCGCGACCGACCTGCAGCGCTCCGCGCTCATCGGCACGGGTCTCATGCTCTTCGTCGTCTCCCTCGCCGTCAACATGCTGGCGCGCTACATCATCGCCGCGACCGGCCCGGGCGCGAAGGGCCGCAAGAGAGGAAAGCGCTCGTGACCGAGATCACCACGCAGTCTGCGCCTCCGTCGACCGCGCTGTCGCTCACCAGCGGCCGCCTGCCCCGCTTCGTGGAGCCCGTCGCCCTCGTCGCCGCACTCGCGGTCGTGGCGGCCCTTCAGTTCGTCCTGGGCGGATTCAACCTCGCCACCTGGCTGATCTTCGGCGCGCTCGTCTACCTCGTCGGCATCGCGGTGTTCTCGACGATCGTCGAGGGCCGCCGCAAGGCCACCGACCGGGTCGTGCGCGGCCTCGTCACGGCGGCCTTCGTGCTCGCGGTCGCTCCGCTCATCTCGACGCTGTGGACGGTCGTCTCCAAGGGTCTGTCGGTCCTCTCCTGGAGCTTCATCACGCAGGTCGGCGGAACCACCTTCGACCCGAACACCCTCGAGGTCGTCTCGACGCCCGGCGCCCTGCAGGCCGTAGTCGGAACCCTCATCGTGACCGGGATCGCCGCCCTCATCTCGGTGCCGATCGGCATCCTGGCCGCCGTCTACCTCGTCGAGTACGCGCAGCCGAACAACCCGCTGCGCCGATCGATCACCTTCCTCGTGGACGTGATGACCGGCATCCCGTCGATCGTCGCCGGTCTGTTCGCCTTCTCGCTCTTCGCCCTGATCGTCGGACCGAAGGCGTTCAGCGGCTTCTCCGCGGCGATCGCGCTCAGCGTGCTGATGATCCCCATCGTCATCCGCTCGACCGAGGAGATGCTCAGGCTCGTGCCGAGCGACCTGCGGGAGGCATCCTTCGCCCTCGGCGTCCCGCGCTCGGTCACGATCATCAAGGTCGTGCTGCGCACCGCGGCGAGCGGCATCATCACGGGCGTCGTCCTCGCCGTCGCCCGCGTGGTCGGCGAGACTGCCCCGATCTTCATCGCGGCGAGCTTCACCGACAACTTCAACGCCGACCCGTTCAACGGGCCGATGCAGACCCTCCCGGTCATGGCCTACACGGCGTACAGCTTCCCTGGGAAGGAC
The DNA here is from genome assembly GCF_018717645.1 of Microbacterium flavum. Taxonomy (GTDB): domain Bacteria; phylum Actinomycetota; class Actinomycetes; order Actinomycetales; family Microbacteriaceae; genus Microbacterium; species Microbacterium flavum. The sequence goes on along the minus strand of NZ_JAFLHG010000013.1, from coordinate 51,124 downwards.
ATCGACGCCTCCCAGGCCCAGGCATGGGGCGCCGCGCTCCTCCTGGTCATCATCGTCGTCATCTTCAACCTGATCGCCCGGATCGTCGCGAAGGTCTTCGCGCCGAAGGCGCGCTGAGTAAGGAAAGGCACCCGTGTCCAAGCGCATCGAGGTCGAGGACCTCAACGTCTACTACAGCGACTTCCTCGCTGTGGAGGGCGTCTCCATGGATATCGCACCGCGCGCCGTGACGGCGTTCATCGGCCCGTCCGGCTGCGGCAAGTCGACCTTCCTGCGGACGCTGAACCGCATGCACGAGGTCATCCCCGGCGCCCACGTCAAGGGCAAGGTCCTCGTGGACGGGGACGACCTGTACGGCCCCGGCGTCGACCCGGTGCTCGTACGCCGCCACGTCGGCATGGTCTTCCAGCGTCCCAACCCGTTCCCCACGATGTCGATCAAGGAGAACGTGCTGGCCGGCGTGAAGCTGAACAACAAGCGCCTGTCGAAGGATGAGGGCGACGCGCTGGTCGAGCGCTCCCTGCAGGGCGCCAACCTCTGGAACGAGGTCAAGGATCGGCTCGACAAGCCCGGCGCCGGGCTCTCCGGCGGTCAGCAGCAGCGCCTCTGCATCGCGCGGGCGATCGCCGTCTCCCCCGATGTCCTCCTGATGGATGAGCCGTGCTCGGCGCTCGACCCGATCTCGACCTTCGCGATCGAGGAGCTCATCCAGGAGCTGAAGTCGGAGTACACGATCGTCATCGTGACCCACAACATGCAGCAGGCGTCGCGCGTCTCGGACAAGACGGCCTTCTTCAACATCGCCGGCACCGGCAAGCCGGGCAAGCTCATCGAGTACGACGACACCAACACGATCTTCACCACTCCGTCGGTGCAGGCGACCGAGGACTACGTCTCCGGCCGCTTCGGCTGAGCCCACGGACGTCGTTCCCGCGTGGCGCTCGGACCTCAGTCGCGAGGGCTCAGCAGGTAGGCGTTCATGGATGCGGTCAGCGCGGCATCCCCCGCGAGGGACGCTCCGTCGATCGCGGTGATCGGTGCCGCCAGGCGCACGCTCGAGACCAGCCACGCGGCATCCGCCTGGGGCAGCGAGGAGGCGGAGACGGTCTCGTACCCGACGTCGAAGCCGCGCGCGGCGAGGTGCTCGAACAAGCTGAGCTGGGTCGTGCCGTGCAGGATGCCGGCGTTCGGAGCCGGAGTCACGAAGGTGTCCCCGCGACGCAGGATGAGCGAGGCCGTGGGAGCCTCGAGGACGAACCCGTCGGTCGTCGTGAAGATCGCGTCATCCGCACCGCGGCGGCGCGCCTCTCGGAGCGCCGCCATGTTCACGGCGTACGACAGCGTCTTGGCACCCAGCAGCAGCCACGGAGCGCGCGCGGGCACATCGAGCGGATAGCCGCGATCGAGCGTCACGACGGCGACGCCCTCCGTGCGCGCGCGGGAGAAGTCGGATGCCTCGGCGGCGGTCACCCACGCCGTCGGCGCAGGTCCGTGCTCGACGCCGCGGCTCAGGATCAGCTTGATGACCGACTCTCCCGGCCCGCACGCGGCGGCGGCCACGAGCACGGCGGCGCGCCACTGGGTGAGGTTCGGCTCCGGAAGCTCGCACAGCGCGGCGGAGTGCGCCAGCCGGTCGAGATGCGCCGTGACCTCCTGCGCATGCCCGTCGACGACGCCGATCGACTCGAAGATGCCGTCGCCGCGCTGAGTGCTCAACTCACCCACGGTGAGGGCGGGGGCAGCCGGGTCGACGGCGGTGAACGTGTCGGTGAAGTCGGCCTGCGGCGACTGCGCCGCCACCGGGTCGATCATGAGAGCGAAGCGCCAAGCCATGCTGCGAGCCTACGCCCGGGAATGAACCGACCCCCGGCCCTTGTTACACTGATTCAGCCGGGCCGCAGTAACCCCGGGCTCCATCTTTCGCCGCTATGAGCGGCCTCGCGCCGAGAGGCGTTCTGCGGCCCGGCTCTTTCCTGCCCGGGCGGCCCTCCCCCGCGAGTGTCCAGAACTCGCGGACGCGCGCGCCCGGGGACCGCGTGTTCTGGACACTCGGCGGGGCATCCGGCGACGATCTGCGCGACGACGCGCGGGAGCTCAGGTCAGCATCTCGCGACGCCACAGTCCGGCGCACGCGGTGAGATCGCCGGCGTAGGTGTCCAGCCGCAGCGCCCGTGTCGTGAACGCGGCGGCGCGTTCGGGCTCGCTCGCGTCGTGGTCGTCGGCGAGATCGAGCGCCCCCGCTGCCTCCACGCGGCAGAAGGATGCCGCCCGATCGAGCGCAACCGCGAAGTCGCCCGTGAACACGCCGCGGAGGATCTCGTCGACGAGCTGCATGAGCTCCTCCGGCCCGACCGGGGTGGGAGCCCCCGCGACGACGTCGTCGACGGTGTTGCGCGCCGCGCGCCCGCGCTCGTAGAGGAGCGCCGAGGTCCGCGGATCGTCCCGCACCATGAGCTGCAGCAGGTACAGGCGCCACAGCGCGCCCGGCAGCGACATCGCCGGCGAATGCGACCAGAGCTCGGCGAGGGTGTCGATGCCGTGCGTGTCGGTGAAGGTCAGGAGTCGATCGACGACGTCATCCTCGGGCTCCTCGCGCACTCGGGTGAGCAGAGCGGATGCCGTGGCGTGCGCCGCGCGCGACACCTCGGCCGGATCGGTCGAACCGAAGCGCCGGTCGAAGGTGTCCGCGGGACGGTGGACGGGGCGGTGGTATTCACGTCGCGCGTCGTCATTCACCCGTCCAGGGTACCCGCGGTCACGCGTGCTCGGCCGCCCGGGCGAACGCTCAGGCGGTCGAGACCGCGAGGATCGGCGTCGTGGTGGGCGTTCCGTCCGGCGCTCCGCCGGCCGGCTCCACGGTGACGGCGATGACGTCGCCGGGCTGCATCGTGCCCGAGAGCTCCGCCGTGCTCTCCCCGCCCTGTGCGGAGAACGTCCCGGCGGGGATTGCGGAATCGCCGCGGACGTACCACAGCTCGAACGTCCGGTCGGAGGCGATCTCGGGCAGGCCGTCGGCGACGAGCACCACCTTGCCGAGGCTCTGCGACCAGTGCACGGTCGCGGTGCCGCCGTCGAACTCGCTCTGCGCGGAGGCCGCGTCGGGGGCATCCCGGATCTCGTTCAGCGCGGTCACGGACGCGGGCGTGTGCCACACGTTGGAGACCGCACCGACGCCCCAGCCGATGCCGACGAGGAGAACGAAGGATGCCACGAGCGCGAACAGTCCTCGCGTCCAGCTGCGACGCGCGACCGCCTGCACGACCTCGGTCGGCGGCGATGCCGGCGATGGAGACGGAGTGTCGTCGGCGGCGGGAGCGTCCTCGGTGACGGAGGCGTCATCCACGGCCGTTGCGTCGGAGGGGACGACGGGAGCCGCGATGGCGGCGAGCACTTTGGAGCGGATGTCCATCGGCGGCGCGACCGGGGCGATCCCCTCGGCGAGGCCGGCGGCCGTCTGCTCGTCGAGCGCGACGACGTGCTCCCACTCGGGGTGCGCCTCGCGGGCGGCGCGGAAGAGGGCGGCGTCGTCGGCCGAGAGGGCGCCGAGAGCGTGACCGGCCGAGAGTTCGGCGAACTCGTCCATCGTCATCTCATCCATTGGTCACCCCCATTTCCTGGCGCAGTCGCGACAATCCGTCGCGCATTCTCGTCTTGATCGTCCCCAGTGCGGTCCCGGTCATCGCCGAGATCTCGCTCTGACTGTAGCCCCCGAAGTAGGCGAGGGTCAGAGCTTCGCGCTGCGGTGCGGGAAGGACATCCAGGGCCCGTGCGATCCGCCTGCTCTCGATGCGCAGCTCCACCTGTTCCTCGACGCCCGCGGGCTCCGACCTCAGCTCCTTCAGGCCGGCACGCTCGTCTCGATCGGCACTGGACTGCGCCGACCGCACCCGGTCAACCGCCCTCCGATGCGCGATGGTCATGACCCACGCCCTTCCCTGACCTTTGTTCGGAGCGAACTGGGATGCGGATTGCCAGATCTCGAGGAAGACCTCCTGCAGCACCTCCTCGGCGTGGGAGCGATTGACGAGCACGCGGAGGATGAGTCCGAAGACTCGAGAGGACAGCAGGTCGTACAGCTGGGCGAACGCCCCCTGATCCTGTGCGGCCACCCGCTCGAGGAGCTCGGCGGCATGATCGCGCGGACGACCGGCGCCTGCGCCCGGCGTCACTTCTACTCCGTCGATGACCATCCCACTCAGCATGCCGCATGATGACCCCCTTCATCGTCCCCTTGCGTCACCCGAATGTGAACGAGTAGGCCTCGACGCCCGGGTGCGGGCCTTCTCTGTCGGGAGTGGTTCGCTGCGACGGGCCTTTCGGATTGTCTGGAACCTGTTCTTTCGTCTCGTCTGGAATCTCTTCCAATCCGATCGGGCGGAGCCTCCGAACCACACTCGAGGCCGCACCCTGCGACCCCCGATCACGGAGGCACATCATGCTCAGCACCAAGAAGAAGATCACCGCCGCTCTCACCCTCACCATCGCCGGCGCTTTCGCCCTGTCGGCGTGTTCGATGGGTTCCTCCACCCCGGCGGAGACGACGCCCGCCGCCATGGAGGAGATGACGCCGTCGGCCACCCCCTCGGACATGGCGATGGACCCGGCCGCCAACCTCGTCGGCACCGGCTGCTCCGCCTACGCCGACGCCGTCCCCTCGGGCGCGGGTTCGGTCCAGGGCATGTCGCAGGACCCGGTGGCCGTCGCGGCATCCAACAACCCCCTGCTGACCACGCTCACGGCGGCCGTCAGCGGGAAGCTGAACCCGGATGTCGACCTCGTCGACACGCTCAACGGCAGCGAGTTCACGGTGTTCGCTCCCGTCGATGACGCGTTCGCGAAGATCGACCCGGCGACGATCGAGTCCCTCAAGACCGACAGCGCCACGCTCTCGAAGATCCTCACGTACCACGTGGTCCCCGGCCAGATCGAGCCGTCGGACATCGCCGGCATGCACAAGACGGTCGAGGGCGGCGAGGTCGACGTCACCGGCTCCGGCGACAACCTGATGGTCAACGGCGCCAAGGTCATCTGCGGTGGCGTCCAGACCGCCAACGCCACGGTGTACCTGATCGACACGGTGCTCATGCCCACCAACTGATCAGCAGGCTCCCCTCTCGGGACAAGAGGGGAAAGAGACGGTGCGGCCGTCGGCGCGGGGGTGCCGACGGCCGCACCGCGTCGTACCCGATACGCTGGGATACGAGGGCCTCTAGCTCAGTCGGTAGAGCATCGGACTTTTAATCCGCGGGTCGTGGGTTCGAGCCCCACGGGGCCCACTCACGGGTGACAGGCGGACGACGTCCGAGGGAAAGAAAAAGCCCCGACTGTTACCACACAGCCGGGGCGAGACGAATGAGAAGTCCGCCTATCGGGACCCAGTCTACGGCCTGCACCTGGGAGGTCGCTCAGCGCCGCACGGGCGACAGGAAGCGCCGCTCGTAGCGACGGATGCACCCGGTCGTGCGTGCGAGCTCGAACGCCTCGTGACACTCCGGATCCGTCTTGGATGCCTCCCGGTAGAGCTCGTACGCGGCCAGCGACGGAAACGTGAAAAGGGCGAACGCTTCGTCACTGTCGCCCTCGCTCGGCATGAAGTAGCCGTGGTGGTCACCCCCCAACCTGTTGACCAGCCGGATCCACATCCGGCCGTACGCGGTGAAGGCGTCGAGCTTGTCGGGGTCGATCTCATAGCGAAGATGAACAGTGATCATCGGGTTCCTCCGGATCCAGGTATCGAGGAGTCTGGCGGATGAAGACGCCGCCTCAGCATCATCCCGGCACCGCGATCGGAGAGTGGCGGAGAAAGGTCGGAAGCTGGCAGGGCTCCGGCGAATCAGATCAGCGGGTCACGCCCCTCGGGCGGGTCGCCGATCTGCGAGGCGCTCGCTTCGTCGCGGGGATCGTGGGTCACGGGGCCGCGACCGAGCTGCAGGTCTGAATAGGGGTCGGAGGCCGACAGGTCACCCGACGGAGGCGGTGGACGACGCCGGCGCCGGAGCAGGCCGACGACGACTCCCACCGCGAGGAGGGCCGACGACCACGGCCGCGATCACGACCCGTGTCCTCACGATGCGGCTCATCATCCGACGGTAGCGACCGTTTGACGGCCCCGCTGCACAACGCGCTCAGCGCGCTCGAGCCTCCGCTCAGGCTCGACGGTAAGTGGCTGCCATCGGGCAGTCGAACGGGTCGCGAGCGGCGAGTCCGACGCGGTTCAGGTAGTCGATGACGATCGCGTAGGAGCGGCCGAGCGAGGTCTCCACGTACGGCACGTTCAGCGTGCGGCACTGGTCCATGACGATGCTGCGTGCCTTCGACAGGTGCGGGCGCGGCATGTTCGGGAACAGGTGGTGCTCGACCTGGTAGTTCAGACCGCCCATGAGCCACGTCGCCCACCAGCCGCCGCGGATGTTGCGCGAGGTGCGCACCTGCTTGCTGAAGAAGTCGAGCTTGGCGTCCGGCGCGATGATGGCCATGCCCTTGTGGTTCGGCGCGAACGACGCGCCCATGTACACGCCGAACACGGCGACCTGAACGCCGAAGAAGGCGAAGGCCATTCCGAGCGGAAGGAAGATGAAGACGGGCGCCACGAAGATCGCGAAGCGCGCAGCGATCATCGCGATCTCGATCCAGCGGCCCTTGACCTCGCCGCGGCTCGCCAGGTGTCGCATGCTGATCACGTGCAGGTTGAGCCCCTCGAGGGTGAGGAGCGGGAAGAACAGCCAGCCCTGGCGGCGCGTGATCCAGCGGCGCAGCCCACGGGCGGTCGCGGCGTCCTCTTCGATGAACGAGATCGTGTCGATCTCGATGTCGGGGTCCTTGCCCACGCGGTTGGGGTTCGCGTGGTGACGGGTGTGCTTCGTCGTCCACCAGGCGTAGCTCATGCCGACGACGCCGCTGGCGAGCACCCGGGCGAGCCGGTCGTTCGCAGGACCCGAGGTGAGGATCTGGCGATGGGCAGCCTCGTGCGAGAGGAAGGCGACCTGCGTGAGCAGGATGCCGAGGGCTCCGGCGATCAGCAGCTGGAACCAGCTGTCCCCCAGCAGGATGAACCCGGTGACGCAGCCGCCGAGACCGAGCGCGATCGCGGTGCCGACCAGGATGTAGAACCACGGCGTGCGGTGCAGGAGACCCGTCTCACGCACGACCTGCGAGAGGTCGGTGTACGCGCGGGCCATCGGGGGGAACTCTTTGGTCCCCGCGTAGGTCTGGCGGATGGGACCGAGTCGGGATTCGGTGACGGTAGAGGAGATGATGCGCCCCTGACGATCGGGACCCGAAGGCCGGAAGCCATGGGCAGATGCCGATCGCTGTGCCCCACGCTACGGGGTGGGGTATGACTGCGACGGCATAGAGGAGGACTCCCGGCGGATCGTCGGCCGACGCACAGCATGCGCGTCGGCCGACGGAGGCTCTGGAACGCTCAGAGACCGCGGATGTTCGCGGCCTGCGGGCCCTTGGGGCCTGCCTGCGTGTCGAACTCGACCTTCTGCGCCTCGCGCAGGTCGCGGTACCCGTCGCCGGCGATCGCGCTGAAGTGCGCGAACACGTCGGCGGAGCCGTCATCGGGAGCGATGAACCCGAAGCCCTTTTCGGAGTTGAACCATTTCACGGTGCCGGTGGCCATCGTGTCTCTCTTCTTGTTGTGTGGGCCCCCATGGGGACCCCGGATGCCGTGTCGACGGACGCGACGCGGACGGTGATGAGGGGCGCAGTGCCCCTGGCTGAGGCGGACGGCGTCGATCGCAGCGGCGCGATCGAGGAACGTGCCGAGGCGTTCGCCACGGCCGCCCTGAGCTTCGAAGCCGCCCTGAGCGGGCGCCACGAAACCGGCGTACTGATCGCCGCGGTGCGCGACGTCGAGGTCGAGATCCGCGCGGCGCCAGGTCAGCGGCAGCGGAGGTGAATCGGAGAAGATGAGCGAGCTTTCGTCGAGGGCGCCGGAACGGGAAGAACGGGCCGTGGGAGAACTGGCGTCGAGCACGCCATCATCAACCCGACAGCTCGCATCGACGCGGCAGAAGAGTGGGGACGAACCGGCTCAAGACCAAATATCGACTCTAGCAGATTTCAGCGCCGGCGTGTGCCAGCTCCGCCAGGGCAGCCTCCGAGGCACCCGGCGCCACCCCCGCCACCAGGCCGGCCAGCACGCGCACGTGGACGCCGTGGGCGATGGCATCCAGCGCCGATGCGCGCACGCAGTGATCGGTGGCGATGCCCGTGACGTCCACCTCGGTGACCCCGTGCGCGGTGAGGAGCGCGGCGACCTTCTCCCCGCGATCCGTCGTTCCTTCGAACAGGGAATAGGCGGGCACGCCCTGCCCCTTCTTGACGTGCGTGGTGACCGCGGAGGTGTCGAGGCCCGGGTCGTACTCCGCGCCCTCCGTTCCCGCGACGCAGTGCACCGGCCACGTGGTCACGTAGTCGGGCTCGCCGTCCAGCGCGATGTGACCGCCGTTGTCCGTATCGGCGTCATGCCAGTCCCGGGACGCGACGATCAGCGCGTAGTCGCCGGCGTGTTCCGCCAGGTGCGCCGTGATGGCGTGTGCGACCGCGTCTCCCCCCGCCACGCCGAGGGCGCCGCCCTCGGTGAAGTCGTTCTGCACGTCGACGATGAAAAGCGCCCGGCTCATTCTCCGACCCTAGCCCGGTACTCCGCTCGCGTCATGGCCTCCACGGGCTTATCCGCCTGCTCTGATCGCCACAGCTTCGACGGCCACCAGATCACGCGCCCGAGGTCGAAGGCCACCGCCGGCACGAGCAGCGAGCGGACGATGAAGGTGTCCAGGAGCACGCCGAAGGCGACGATGAAGGCGAGCTGCGCGAGGAAGAGGATCGGGATCACCCCCAGGGCGGCGAAGGTGGCCGCCAGCACGAGCCCCGCCGAGGTGATGACGCCGCCCGTCGCGACGAGTCCCCGCAGGATGCCGGGGCGCGTGCCGTGGCGCAGCGACTCCTCCCTCACCCGCGACATCAGGAAGATGTTGTAGTCCACGCCGAGCGCCACGAGGAAGACGAACCCGTAGAGCGGGACGGCGGGGTCGGCCCCCGGGAAGTCGAACAGGTGGGTGAACACGAGAGCACTGACCCCCAGTGCAGAGCCGAAGGACAGGATGACACTGGCGATGAGGATGAGCGGGGCGACCACCGCCCGCAGGAGAAGCATGAGGATCACCAGGATCACGACGAGGATGACGGGGATGATGACCGTGCGGTCGCGGATCGACGTGTCGTTGGTGTCGACATCGAGCGCGGTCGGCCCGCCGACGAGGGTCGTTCCGGCGCCGAGCTCGGCCTCGAACGCCGTACGCAGACCGCGGATCGCCTCCTCCGCCGCCAGCGAGTCCGCCTCGTCGCTCAACGTCGCCACCAGCAGGACATCGCCGTCGGACACCGTGGGCGCGGGTGCGGGCGCTCCCGCCGCGGCGGGAGGGCCCGCCACGGAGTAGACGACCTCTCCGCCCTCCAGACTCACTCCCACCTGACCCGAAGTGGAGTCCTGCGAGACCGCTGCGACGCTGTCGATGCCGTCGGCGGCATCCAGCACGCCCACCGCGTCGGCGACGCGGTCCTCGGGGACGATGACGTACGCGGGGCTCCCCGACCCGCCGGCGAAGTGCGCGGCCAGGACGTCTTGCCCGTCGCGCGCCTCGGACGCACCGAGCACGAGATCGCTCTGCGGCACGCCGTCCGCCTTCAGCTGGAGCACTCCCGCGGCCGCCGCGATGAGCACGACGGTCGTGATGATCCAGACCGGGCGGGCGTGCCGCGCGATGAGCCGTGCCTGCCGCGCCCAGAACCCCTTCACCGGCTGCGCGGGGTCGGCGACGAGCGCTTCGGCGGCGTCGCCCGCGTCGGCGTGCGCGCCCGGCTTCGGGATGAACGGCCAGAAGGCCGCGCGGCCCGTGAGGGCGAGGAGGGCGGGAAGGAAGGTGAGCGCTGACAGGACCGCGAAGAGGATGCCGATCGAGGCGATCGGACCGAGCGCGCGGTTGGTCGCGAGGTCGCTCAGCAGCAGGCACAGAAGACCGGCGATCACGGTCCCGCCGGAGGCGAGGATCGGCTCGAATGCACCCCGCCAGGCTGTCACGGTGGCATCCCACCTCTGCAGGCCCCGCCCGACCGCTTCACGGAACCGTGCGACGTACAGGAGGGCGTAGTCCGTCGCCGCTCCGATGACGAGGATGAACAAGATGCCCTGCACCTGTCCGTTCAGGACGAAGATGCCCGCCTTGGCGAGCCACCAGACGGTCAGGAGCGCGACGCACAGCGCGAATGTCGAGGTCAGCAGGACGAGCACCGGCAGGAGCGGCGATCGGTACACGATCACGAGGATGAGGAACACCGCGCCGAGCGCCACACCGAGCAGGAGCCCGTCGATCCCCAGGAAGCCCGCGACGAGATCGGCGGTGAAGCCCGCAGGCCCGGTGACCCATGCCTCGAGTCCCGATGGGATCTCGTCAGCGATCGTCTCGCGCACGGCCGCCACCGTCTCATCGACGTTCCCCGACGTGTCGATCGGTACGAACAGCTGCACCGCCTCGCCGTCCTCCGACGGCAGGGCAGGCGAGATCTCTCCCACCCCGGGGACGGCGCCGATCGCCGTCGCGAGATCATCGATGTCGGAGAGCTCCTCCGCGTCCAGCGCGCCGGAGCCGGTGACGACGACCACGGCGGGGATCGTGTCGCCGCCGGTGAAGTCCGCGAGCCGCTCCTGAACCTGCGTCGCCTCGGCCGAGGACGGCAGGAAGCTCGACTGGTCGTTCGTCGCGACCTCGTCGATCTTGCCGAAGTACGGCCCGCCGATGGAGCCACCGACCAGCCAGATGAGGACGAGCAGCACGGGGATGCCGATGCGAAGCAGGCGGGGGGGAGCATCCGATCGGGAGGTCATATCGCTAGCCTAGCTAGCAACATGGCGCACGAGAAACCCCCCTCTCCCCGCGATCAGGCCTGCGAGAAGTAGAGCACCACGCTCGCGATGACCGAGACGGCACCCAGCGCCAGAAGACCGCCCGCCGTGAGCAGCACGGGGCGAAGCCCCGGCGGCCGGCGGGTGAGGCGCATCCGGCCCTGCCAGCCGTGGCGGTACCAGATCGGCGTGGTGTCGAGGCCTGCGAGGTGGGCGGCATCCGCGGCATGGACCGTGGCGCTGTTCGCGTCGCCGTCCGCGTCGAACCAGCGAACCACCGTCGCGCCCTCGTCGTGGTCGACCAGAGCCTCCGCCGGCAGCCACGTGCCGTCTGCGGCCCAGATGACGACCGCGACCGCGAGGAGGAGGGCGAAGCCGGAGAAGCCCACCCACGAGAAGATCTCGAGCAGGATGTCGAGGACCGGGGGCGCGCCGCTCACTGTGTGCCTCCCGCGTCATGCCGTCGTCTCCGCGAGTATTCCACAGTCGGTACGATCGACGACGGAAGCGACACCGGCGACGCAGACAAGGGCAGGCATCCCATGACGACCCCCCCACCCGACCACGACGACGCGGCCGCGGGCGCGGTCATGACGACGCGCATCCGCGGCGCCGTCCTCGCCGAGATCGGCGCGGAGCGCCCGTATCGCACCTCGTCACCGCTCCAGGTCGTCGACCTCGACCTGGACGACCCCGGCGCCGACGAACTGCTGGTGCGCATCGAGGCGGCCGGCCTCTGCCACTCCGACCTGTCCGTCATCGACGGGAACCGCGTCCGCCCCACCCCGATGCTCCTCGGTCACGAGGCGGCCGGCATCGTGGAACAGGTCGGCGAGCGCGCGGCGCAGGACGGGTTCGCGATCGGCGATCGGGTCGTCATGGCCTTCCTCCCCAGGTGCGGCGAGTGCGCGGGATGCCGCACCGACGGCATCATGCCGTGCGTCCCCGGCACCGCGGCGAACAACGCCGGCGAACTCCTCTCGGGAGGGTCGCGCCTGCACCTCGCGGACTCGGGCGAGCCCGTCTTCCACCACCTCGGCGTCTCCGGATTCGCGACGCACGCCGTCGTCGACCGGCGCTCGGCCGTGGTGGTCGGCGCCGACGTCCCCCCGGAGGTGGCGGCGGTCCTCGGGTGCGCCGTGCTCACCGGGGGCGGCGCGGTGGTGAATGCCGGCGGAGCGCGGCCCGGGCAGGACATCGCGATCGTCGGACTCGGCGGCGTCGGAATGGCCGCCCTCGTGACGGCGGTCTCGCTCGGTCACGGCAGGGTGATCGGCGTCGACGGCGTCCGCTCGAAGCTCGACCGCGCCCGCGAGCTCGGAGCTGATTTGGCGGTGACTCCGGAGGAGGCGGCCGATCAGGGCATCCGCGTTCCGCTGGTCGTCGAGGCTGCGGGCCACCCGCGCGCGTTCAGACGGCGTTCGCCCTCACCGCGCCCGGCGGTCGTACCGTCACGGTCGGCCTCCCCTCCCCCGCGGCGCGATCGGAGATCTCCCCGCTGATCGTCACGGCGGAGGCGCGCACGATCATCGGCTCCTATCTGGGGTCGGCGGTGCCCTCGCGCGACATCCCGACGTATGCGCAGCTGTGGCGAGAGGGGCGCCTCCCGGTGGAGCAGCTGATCTCGGACCACATCGCACTCGATGACGTGAACGCGGCGATGGATGCCCTCGCAGACGGCACCGCGCTGCGCCAGATCATCCGCTTCTGAGGAGACATCCCGAGAGCATGCGAAAGGCCCGGACTCTTTCGGAGTCCGAGCCTTTCAGTGGAGCCGCCCAAGGGAATCGAACCCTTGACCTTTTCATTACGAGTGAAATGCTCTGCCGACTGAGCTAGGGCGGCGCAGGGCGCTGACGCCGTGCACGAAGAACGATCTTACAGGGTCCAGACCCGCCCCGCGAACCACGCAGAGATGCGACGCGTCGGCGGACGCGCGCCGACTGTGCCGTGTCCCCGTGTTACGAACTCGATTCGGGCACCCGGTCCAGGGCGCATAGCGTCGATAGGGCACCGCGACGAGGCGAGCGCGGTATCGGCCTTCGGCCCGTCCGCGCACTCGCGGTGCACCGAACCGAAGGAGCACCACCATGTCCACGTCCCGCACCGCGAAGCTGCTCGCAGCCCTCGCCCTCCCCCTCGTCCTCGCCCTCGGCGCCTGCGCGTCCTCGGCCACGCCCGGCGCGAGCGACGCCGGAACCGGCGGAACGTCGGGCCTCGTCAAGATCGGCGTCGTCGGCGCCGGCGACCCGTACTGGGCGACCTACAAGGAGGCCGCCGCCGCCGAGGGCATCGACGTCGACATCGTGAACTTCGACTCCTACGACCAGCCGAATCCGGCACTGTCGGCAGGCGAGCTGGATCTCAACCAGTTCCAGCACATCATCTACCTCGCCACCTACAACGTGAACGCGGGCGATGACCTGGTCCCGATCGGCGCCACCGCGATCTACCCGCTGGGCCTGTACTCCACGAAGTACAAGGATGTCTCCGCCATCCCCGCCGGCGAGAAGATCGCCGTGCCCAACGACGAGTCCAACCAGGCCCGCGCACTCCTCGTGCTGCAGTCCGCCGGCCTGATCACGCTCAAGGACGGCGGCTCGGTGTTCGCGACCGTCGCCGACATCGAGCCCGGCTCGAAGGTCTCGGTCGAGGCGGTCGCGGCCGACTTCACGGCAACCTCGCTCCCCGACTTCGCCGGCGCCGTCGTGAACAACGACTTCGTCGCCAAGTCCGGACTCACCGAGGACCAGCTGCTCGCGCAGGATGACCCGGCCGACGCCGCGGCCTTCCCGTACATCAACATCTTCGCCGCCCGCGCGGCGGACGCGGACAACCCGACCTACCTGAAGCTCGTGAAGATCTACCAGGAGACCCAGGCCGTGCAGGACGGCGTGCAGGAGGCTTCCGGCAACTCCGCGGTGCTTCTGAAGACCCCCGTCGCCGACCTCGTGGCCTCGCTCAAGAAGACCGAGGACGAGGTCCGCGCTCACCAGTGACCCGTCGCGTGCGGCCCGCTCCTGCCGGAGCGGGCCGCACGCGTGTCGTACCAGGAGACATCCATGACGCTCATCCGCCTGCGCGGCGTGACCAAGTCCTTCCCCCCGACCGGCAAAGGCGCCGCGCCCGTGGCCGCCGTCGACGACGTGAACCTGGAGGTCGCCGCGGGCGAGATCTGCGGAATCATCGGCTACTCCGGCGCGGGAAAGTCGACCGTCCTCCGCCTCGTCAACGCTCTCGAGATCCCGACGTCGGGGACCGTCGAGATCGACGGGGTCGACATCACGGGGCTCTCGGAGCGCGACCTGCGACGCCTCCGCGGCGACATCGGGATGATCTTCCAGCAGTTCAACCTCTTCGACTCGCGCACCGTGGCGGGCAACGTCGCCTACCCGCTGGAGGTGGCAGGACGCCCGCGCGCCGAGATCCGCGCCCGCGTCGCCGAACTCCTGGATTTCGTGGGACTCGGCGATAAGGCGCGCAGCTACCCCGAGCAGCTCTCCGGCGGCCAGAAGCAGCGCGTCGGCATCGCCCGCGCGCTCGCCACGAGCCCGCGGATCCTCCTCGCCGATGAGGCGACCAGCGCACTCGACCCCGACACGACCGCGGAGGTCCTCGGACTCCTCCAGCGGGTCAACGACGAGTTGGGTGTCACGATCCTCGTCATCACCCACGAGATGGACGTCATCCGGAACCTGGCCGACCGCGTCGTCGTCATGGAGCAGGGGCGGATCATCGAGGAGGGTCCGGTCTTCGACATCCTCTCCGCGCCGCAGCACGCCGCGACGGCGCGATTCGTCGCGAGCATCATCGAGGACGTGCCCACGGGCGACGATCTCGCGACGCTCCGCGCGCGGCATCCCGGCCGCCTCGTGACCCTCGACGTCCGCGACGGCGCCGCGACGCAGGCGGACGTGTTCGCCGCCCTCGCCCGGCACGATGTGCGGTTCGAGGTCGTGCACGGCGGCATCAACGACATCCGCGGGCGGGTCTTCGGCCACCTGACGCTCGCCCTCAGCGGCGAGACGGATGCCGTGGACCGCGCCCTCGCCGCGGCCGCGACCTTCGCCACCCTGACCGAGGAGGACGTCCGTGGATAGGCTCATCGAGCTCCTGCCGCTGCTCTGGGAGGCGGCCCTCGAAACCCTCTACGTCGCGACCGCGGCGCTCGTGCTCGGGGGTCTGCTCGGCCTCGTGCTGGGGATGGCCCTCTACGCCACCCGCGCCGGGAGCCTCTTCCCGAATCGCGTCGTCTTCGGCATCCTCAACGTCATCGTCAACACGTTCCGGCCGATCCCGTTCATCATCCTTCTCCTCGCGATCCAGCCGATCGCCCGCGGCATCGGCATCCCCGGGATCGGCGTTCCGTTCGCGATCTTCGCGATCACGATCGCCTCGCTCTTCGCGATCAGCCGGATCGTCGAACAGAACCTGCTGACGGTGCGGCCGGGCGTCATCGAGGCCGCGCGCGCCGCGGGCGCGAGCCGGTCGCGCATCCTCTTCCGGCTGATCCCCCGCGAAGCCCTCGGGCCGCTCATCCTGGGCTACACGTTCGTGGTCGTCGCCCTCGTGGACATGACGGCGATCGCCGGCGCGGTCGCCGCGGGCGGCCTCGGCGAGTTCGCGATCAACTACGGCTCGAAGCAGTTCAACCCGTGGGTCACGTGGGCGGCCGTCCTCGTCATCGTCGTCATCGTCCAGGTCGTGCAGTTCCTCGGCAACGGGCTCGCCCGCCGCGTCCTGCGGCGCTGACATCGGGGCCAACCCCTGAGGGGCGTGGGACCTCGATCAGGAAGACCGGCTCGCGCGCGTTCAGGAGGTGCAGGAGAGCCCGTCCTGCGGGACCGTGCCCTCCAGCAGGTAGGCCTCCACGGCGCTGTCGACGCACGCACTGCCCTTGTTGTAGCCCGTGTGCCCCTCGCCCTCGCGCGTCACGAGGACGCCCGAGCTCAGCTGCTCGGCCAGCGAGACCGACCACGCGTAGGGGGTCGCCGGGTCGTTCGTCGTCCCGACGACGACGATCGGTGCGGCGCCGTCGGCCGAGATGCGCTCCCGCACTCCGGTCGGCGGATACGGCCAGCTCTCGCACACGTCGACGCCGTCCCAGTACGGCGCGATCGTCGGGGCCTTCTGCGCGATGAGCGCGTCGGAAGCATCCTTATCAGCCTGCGACGTGTCCAGCGGGTAGTCCATGCAGTTGTATGCGCGGAAGGCCTCGGTGGAGTTGTCCTGGTAGACCCCGGCGCCCGTGCGCCCGTTGTAGAAGTCGGCGAGGAAGAAGGCGGTGTCGGCATCGCCGGACAGCGCGCCCGCGAGCGCCTGCGTGAGGTAGGTCCAGCTGTCCTGGGAGTAGAGCGCGGCGATGATCGCCGTCATGAGCGAGTCCGCACCGAGCATGCGACCGTCGGTGGCGGTGAGCGGGGCGGCGTCGACGCTCGCGAGGAGCGTGGCGAGATCGCCCATCGCCTCGTCCACCGTCCCCGAGAAGGGGCACGAGCGGCCCGACAGGCAATCGGCCATGTAGGCGCGCAGCGCGGACTCGAACCCGACGGCCTGGGTCGTCCCCACGTCGAGGCCGGACACCGACGGATCGATGGCGCCGTCCAGGACCAGCCGGCCGACGCGCTCGGGGAAGAGCTTGGCGTAGGTCGCACCGAGGAAGGTGCCGTACGAGTACCCGAGGTAGTTCAGCTTCGCGTCGCCGAGGACCGCACGGAGGAGGTCCATGTCGCGCGCCGCATTGTCGGTCGTGATGAAG
This sequence comes from Microbacterium flavum, assembly GCF_018717645.1. Lineage (GTDB taxonomy): Bacteria > Actinomycetota > Actinomycetes > Actinomycetales > Microbacteriaceae > Microbacterium > Microbacterium flavum. The sequence continues at coordinate 34,454 of NZ_JAFLHG010000013.1, read as the reverse complement.
GGCAGGATGCCGTCGGAGTTCGCCTCGCACGCCGCGACGAAGTCCTCGTTGCGTGCGGTGAGCTCCGCACGCCACCCGTCGCTCCCCCGCGGATCGGCGGGGATGTCGTACAGGTACGCGTCCATCGCGGTGCCGTCCAGGCACGTCACGGCCGTCGACCGGCCCACGCCGCGCGGGTCGAACCCGATGACGTCGTACGCGTCGGAGAGCGCGGTGCCGACGGCGAACGAGGCCGAGTCGGCGATGAGGTCGTAGCCGCTCGCGCCGGGACCGCCGGGGTTCGTGAGGAGCGACCCGATCGCGTCGCCGTCGGTGGCGGCGCGGCGGATGACCGCGAGGTCGATCGTCCCCACGGACGGATCGGTCCAGTCCAGCGGTGCCGTCACCGTCGTGCAGTCGTACGCTCCGGCGTCCGAACCGGTGCACGGCGTCCACTCGAGGGTCTGCGCGTAGAGGTCCTCGAACCCGGCCGGCGCGCCATCCGTGTTCGGCTCGCGACTCGGCGCCGGACTCGCGCTCGTCTCGGGCGGGATCGCCGCGTAGAGGCATCCCGACAGCACCGTCACCGCGATCGCGAGGCCGGCGACGGCGGCCAGAGCGCGGCGAGAGAGGGCACGGCGACGAGGGTTCACGGGGTCCTTCCGCTGGCGACCGTGATGAGCATGCTCTCGAGGGCGAGTGCCGGAGCGGCGTTGCCTTCGAGATGCGTGCGGGTCGCCGAGATCTGATCGAGCACGGTCAACGTGCGCTGCGCGGTCCACGCACCGGCGAGCGCTGCGATCTCGGTCTCGAGTTCACGGTTGATGAGGCCGCCGGTCTGGCCGAACTGCAGCATGAGGGTGTCGCGGAACATCGACTCCAGGTCCGTGAGGACGCGGTCGATGCCGTCACGCAGACTCCGGGTGGCGCGCCGCTTCTGGTCGTCCTCCAGCGCGCTGACCTGGCTGCGCACCGCGGGGGGCACCGCGGATCCGGGCGCGATGCCGAGGGTGCGCAGGAGCGCTTCGCGCTCGGCCTCGTCCCGCTCCGCCGTCAGGGCCTTCGCGTCGTCGGTCGCCAGCTGCACGATGCGCGCCGCGGACTCGACCGCTGTGCCGACGCCGCGGACCCCAAGGACCGCGCGCAGGGTCTCTTCGCGCCGGGCGCGGGCCTCGGCATCCGTCGCCAGCCGCACCGCCATGCCGATGTGGCGCTGCGCGAGGCGCGCGGACTGCTCCGCGAGCGCCGGGTCGGCCCCCGTCCGCGCCGAGATGAGCTGGGCGACATCGGCGACGTCGGGCTCACGCAGTCGCAGGGTGCGCACGCGGGAGCGGATCGTCGGGAGCAGGTCGGCCTCGCTCGGAGCGCAGAGGATCCAGACAGTCCGCTCGGGAGGCTCTTCGAGCGCCTTCAGGAGGACGTTGGAGGTGCGCTCGACCATGCGATCGGCATCCTCCATCACCATCACGCGGTAACGGCCGAGCGACGGCGAGAAGTAGGAGCGCTCGACCAGGGCCCGCGCGTCCTTGATCGAGATGATGACACCCTCGGTGCGCAGCGCCGTGAGATCGGGATGCGTGCCGGCGAGCACCTGGCGCATCGCCGCCTCGTCGCCCGGTTCGGCGATCAGCGCGGCGGCGAAGGCGGTGGCCAGTGTCGACCGGCCCGAGCCGGCCGGGCCCGTGATGAGCCACGCGTGCGCGAGCTGGGCGGGATCGGATGCCGCCGCCTGGAGCTGTCGCAGCGCCTCGTCCTGGCCCCAGACGTCGCCCCACGGGAGGGTCGTCGTCGCGGCGATGGTCATGCGCACCAGCCTACGGTGTCCCTCCGACGGTCGGAGGGGCGGCGCGAGGACGCGGAAGGCCGGTGGCGCGGCTCAGGGCGAAGACCCGTCCAGCGCCGACGCGACGCGCGCGCGCACTGCCGCCGCGAGCTCGCCCGGGGGCAGCGAGGCATCCAGCACGAGAAAGCGGTCCGGCTCGGCGGCGGCGAGGGCGAGGAAGCCCGCGCGCACCCGGGCGTGGAAGTCCGACTGCTCCGCCTCGAGCCGGTCGAAGGGCTTGTCATCCGCGTCGAGACGGGCGCGGGCGGATGCCGGGTCGAGGTCGAGCAGCACCGTGAGATCGGGAAGCGCCCCCTCGGCAGCCCACAGGGACAGGTCTCGGATCTCCGTGGCATCGAGGATCCGACCGGCCCCCTGGTACGCCACGGACGAGTCGAGGTATCGGTCCTGGATGACGACCTCGCCGCGCGCGAGGGCAGGGCGCACGAGAGTCGCGACGTGGTGCGCGCGATCCGCCGCGTACAGGAGGGCCTCGGCCCGGGGGGCGACCTCCCCGCGGTGGTGGAGGACGATCTCGCGGATGAGGACGCCGACCTCGGTGCCGCCGGGCTCGCGAGTGCGGACGACGGTGCGCCCGTCCTCACGCAGCCAGTCCTCCAGGAGCGCGGCCTGCGTGGTCTTGCCCGCACCGTCGCCGCCTTCGAACGTGACCCAGAGTCCTCGCGCCGCGGCAGCCATCATTTCTTCGCGGCGGGCTTGCGCGTCGCCGGGCGGCGGGTCGTGCGCTTGGGGGCCGGCCCCTTGGCGCGCTTGTCGGCGAGCATCTGCACCGCGATCTCGAACGTGATGTCGTCGGGCGTCTGGCCCTTCGGGATCGTCACGTTGGTGGTTCCGTCGGTGACGTAGGCGCCGAAGCGGCCGTCCTTGATGCGGATGGGCTTCGCGCTCACCGGATCGGCGTCGAACTCCTTGATCGACGTCGCCGCGCGGTTCGCGTACTTCGGCAGCGCATAGATCTCGAGCGCCTGCTCGAGCGTGGTGTCGAAGATCTGCTCCTCGCTGGTCAGCGACCGCGAGTCGGTGCCCTTCTTCAGGTACGGTCCGTAGGGCCCGTTCTGCGCCGTGATGGGCGTCTGGGTCTCCGGGTCGAGGCCCACGGTGCGCGGGAGGGAGAAGAGCTTGAGCGCTGTCTCGAGATCGATCGTCTCGGGCGACATGCTCTTGAAGAGCGACGCGCGGCGCGGCTTGGGCTCTTCGACCTTCTTCTTCGCGACGCGCTTCTTCGGCGCTGCGGCATCGGACGCCGGTTCCGGTGCCGGTTCGGGCTCCGCGGCGACGGGGAGGACCTCTTCGAGGTACGGGCCGAAGCGGCCGTCCTTCACCACGATGTCGCGGCCGGTCTCCGGGTTCTGACCGAGGACGCGGTCGCCCGCGATCGGTGCGTCGATGAGCTCCTGCGCTTTGGCCGGCGTGAGCTCATCGGGCGCGAGGTCCTCGGGGATGTTGACGATGCGTGACGTCCCGTCCTCGTTCGGCACGTCGAGGTATGGTCCGTACCGCCCGAAGCGGAGAGTGGCGACGTCGCCGATGCGGGTCGCGTTGATCTCGCGCGCATCGATCTCGCCCAGGTTGTCGAGGATGTTGCGGAGCCCGACGTGGGCGTCGGAGCCGAAGTAGAACTCTTTCAGCCACTCGACGCGCTGCTGCTCGCCCCGGGCGATGGCGTCGAGATCGTCCTCGAGGGCAGCGGTGAAGTCGTAGTCGACGAGCTCCGTGAAGTGCTGCTCGAGGAGTCGGACGACACTGAACGCGAGCCAGCTCGGAACGAGCGCCTGACCGCGCTTGGTGACGTATCCGCGGTTCAGGATGACGTCGATGATGCTCGCGAAGGTCGAGGGGCGGCCGATCCCCTTCTCCTCCAGCGCCTTGACGAGGCTCGCCTCGGTGTAGCGGGGCTTGGGGCTCGTGGCGTGCCCCTTCGGCTCCACGTCACGGAGGTCGAGCACGTCGCCGACGGCGAGCTTCGGCAGGGACTGATCGTCGGCGCGGTCGGCGTCGCTGCGCTTCTCGTCGCGTCCTTCTTCATACGCCTCGAGGAAGCCCTTGAACGTGTAGACGGTGCCCGAGGCGGTCAAGGACGCCACGCGACCGCCGACCTCCGCCTCGAGGGTGACGGTCGTGGTCTCGTACTTGGCATCCGACATCTGCGAGGCGATCGTGCGCTTCCAGATGAGGTCGTAGAGGCGGCTCTCGTCGCGGTCGAGCGCGGATGCCACCGACGCGGGCGTGCGGAAGACGTCGCCCGACGGGCGGATCGCCTCGTGCGCCTCCTGCGCGTTCTTGCTCTTGTTGGCGTAGCTGCGCGGGTTCGCGGGGACCGCCTTGTCGCCGTAAAGGGCGACGGCCTGCGTGCGCGCGGCGGAGATCGCCTGCGTCGACAGGGAGGTCGAGTCGGTGCGCATGTAGGTGATGTAGCCCTTTTCGTAGAGCCGCTGCGCGACACCCATGGTGTGCTTCGCGCTCATCGAGAGCTTCCGACCTGCCTCCTGCTGGAGAGTGGAGGTCGTGAACGGCGCCTTGGGGCTGCGGGTGCCGGGCTTGGCCTCGACCGCCGTGACGTGCACCTCGCCGAGGGCGGCGAGTGCGTCGGCGAGTTCACGGGCCTGCGTCTCGGTGAGGACGACGACGGCCTTGCGGAGCTGGCCGGCGTCGTCGAAGTCGGTGCCGCGCGCGAGCGAGGCACCGTCGAGTCGGGCGAGGCGGGTGGCGAACCCCTCGGCGCGCGCGGCGGCGTCCGATGCGGGGACGGCGACTGCTTCGACGTCCCAGTACTCGGCCGTGACGAAGGCGATGCGCTCACGCTCTCGGTCGACGACGAGCCGCGTCGCGGCGGACTGGACGCGTCCTGCGGAGGTTCCCTGCCCGACCTTGCGTCGGGTGACGTCGGACACGTCCCAGCCGTAGAGGCGGTCGAGGATGCGGCGGGTCTCCTGCGCGTCGACGAGGGCGAGATCGAGCTCGCGCGTGTTGTCGACGGCGGCGCGGATGGCGTCCTTCGTGATCTCGTGGAACACCATGCGGCGGACGGGGACCTTGGGCTTGAGTGCTTCCAGGAGGTGCCACGCGATGGCCTCGCCCTCGCGGTCCTCATCGGTGGCGAGCAGGAGTTCGTCGGCGCCCTTGAGTGCGCGCTTCAGCTCCGCGACGGTCTTCTTGCCGCGATCGCTCTCCACATAAAGAGGAGTGAACCCGTTCTCGATGTCGATGGAGTACTTGCCGACCGAGGTCTTCTTCAGTTCGGCGGGGATGTCCTTCTTCTCGGCGAGGTCGCGGATGTGCCCGACCGAGCTGAGGACCTCGTACCCGTCGCCCAGGTATCCCTGGATCGACTTCATCTTCGTCGGGGACTCGACGATGACGAGCTTCTTGCCCGCCTTGGGGTTCGATGCCTTGGTGCTCTCGGCCACGTGGCGTCCTTTCTTCGATGCACACCATACACACGTGCCGGACATGAAGAGGCTGTGAGCGGTCGGGGCGGGCGCCCCGATTTCGCACCGCGTCGCACGCCGCCCTCACCCCGGGGCGCCCGGCGGCGGGCCGGCGCGCGCCCGCCCTCGTGCGGTCACGAGGCCGCTTCCGACGCGCACCTCGACGGTGGCCACGACGCCGTCCACCGCGCACGAGGCGAGCGCCGCGCCCCCGGCTGCAGCCACACGCGCCGCGACCTCGCACGGGGTGCCGGGGGCCGCGCCGCTCGCGGTGTCCGCCGCAGCGAGCGCCGAGGCATCCGCCGCCCCCGAGGCGCGGGCGGACAGGACCGTCGCCGCTCCGACCGCCCCCATCCCGACGGCGAGGGTGCTGACGATCGCGAGCGCGCCGAGCGCTGCGGCGGTGCCGGCCATCAGCAGACACCGGCCATCAGGGTTCTCCCGCGAGGGCGCAGGATCGGGCGCGGAGGTCCGGCAGCGGCAGCGGGACACCGGCCGGCGCCGTCGCGGTCACGCAGACGAGGTCGCCCTCGCGCGAGACCGATGCGACCGCGCCGCCGGCGATGGCGGCGACGACGCCCGCGACGCGCCCCTCGGACTCGCCCCGCGCGGCGAGCCGGGATGCCTGGGCGGCCCCGTGCTCGAGTCGCACCTGACGGCCGACGGCCGACAGGCCCCCCGCGGTCAGGGCCAGGACGAGGATGACAGCGGGGACGACGACGGCGAACTCCGCCGTCGCCGACCCGCGATCGTCCTCGAGAGCGGGCGACCGACCTCCGAGCCCGCGCTCAGGCCACGGTGAGCGCACGACGGACGAGGTCGGTCAGGATGCCGCGGACCTCGTCCGACCGCATGATGACGACGAGGAGTCCGGCGAAGGCGACCGCCGCCATCGTGGCGACCGCATACTCGGCGGTCGCAGCCCCGGCATCGTCCGTGAAGAGGTCGGCCGCGCGGCGCGATGTCAGCGGTGGCAGCGGCGGCAGCGGGGCCTCGCCGCGGGGCGGTCGGCGGACCGGGAAGGTGATGAGGGACATGTGGTTCTCCTTGTGGATGGAGGGCGATGGGCACGAGGTGACCGCGGCGTGGCGCGGGTCGGATCAGGGTGAGGCGAGGATCGGCGTCGATCCGGCGAGCACCGACATCAGCATCGGCGCGACGCCGAGAAGCAGGAAGGCGGGCAGCGTGCACAGGCCCATCGGCAGGAGCAGTCGCGACCCGAGTCGCGCGGCGCGCAGCCTCCCCTGCGTCCGGCGGGCGCGTCGCATCTCGGCCGCGGTGGCGCGGAGCAGTTCGACGGCGGGAGTCCCCGCGCGCTGAGCGAGGGCGAGCACAGCGCGCGTCTCCGCGGACGCCTCCCCGCCACCCGCCGACGCGACGACGGACAGCGCGCGGTCCACGGAGACCCCCGCCGAGAGGGCGATCGCCACCGCGTCCGCCTGGAGCCCGGGGAGCCCCGCCGCGGGCTGCGCAGCGGCCACCAGCCGGGCGGACCATCGTCGCGCGAGGAGCATGAGGACAGCGCCGGCGACGAGGACGGCGATCCCGGCGGGCTGCGTGAACACCGAGACCACGTCGAACCCGAGGACAAGCCCGAGGCCCACCGCCACCAGGGGCAGCCAGCCGACCAGTCGCGCGGTCGCGGCCGGATCGGCCAGCGCGACGTCGACGTCGTCCCGCGTCTCCTGCGCGTCGCGCAGTGCCTCGGCGAACCGGCGGAGGCTGGACGCGAGGGGCGCGCCGACGGTCTCGGCCACCGCCCAGGCGATCGCGATCTGGCTCCAGGTCTCGCCGCGCCCCGCGAGGACGCTCGCCACCTTCGTTCCCGCCGGCGCCGCCGCGACTGCCGCCGCCGTGCCATCTCCCGCCTCGGCGAGCAGCGACCACGAGCGAGCGGGCGGGATCCCCGCCTCCAGCAGGACGGCCAGGCGCTGCGCCGTCTCCGGTGCCGCGTCGGGATCCGTCGATGTCGTCGTCATGTCAGAGCCTCGACGCCCAGTCGGCCGTCGGTGAGCACGGGGCGGGCGAACCCCGTGATCCGTCGCACGCCGTCGGCGGCGCGTTCCACGTGGACGACGACCCCGATGGCGCTGACGACCTGGCGCGCGACCGCGCGGTCATCGAGTCCCGCGAGGGCGCCGAGCGCCTCCAGCCGGGTCGGGAGGTCGCGGATGCCGCTCGCGTGCACCGTCCCCGCGCCGCCCGCGTGCCCGGTGTTGAGCGCCATCAGCAGCTCGCGAACCTCCTCCCCACGGCATTCGCCGACCACCAGACGGTCCGGCCGCATGCGGAGCGCCTCACGGACGAGCCGCGCGAGCGGGACCGCGCCGGCGCCTTCGAGGTTCGGCTGCCGCGCTTCCAGGCGCACGTGATGCGGATGGGAGAGGCGGAGCTCCGCGACATCCTCGATCGTCACGATCCGCTCGTTCGGCGGCACTCGCCCGAGAAGAGCCGCCAGCAGTGTCGTCTTGCCCGCGCCCGTCGCGCCCGTGACGAGGAGGTTCGTGCGACTCGCGACCAGCGCCTCGAGCCGCGCTCCCGTGACGGCGTCGAACATCCCTCGCCGCCCGAGCTCGTCGAGGTCGGGGATGTCGGCAGCGGGAAGTCGAATCGAGATCGCGGCACCGGAGCACGCGACCGGCGGCAGGACGGCATGCACCCGGACGCCGTGCTCCCATCGCACGTCGACGAGCGGTGCACCGTCGTCGATGTGACGCCCTCCGATGCCGATCAGGGCGACGGCGAGGTCCCGCAGCTCGTCCGCCCCCGCACGCCAATGCGCGACATGCTCCACCCCCGCGCCACGGTCGACGAACAGGCCGTCCTCGCCGTTGACGAACACGTCCGTCACATCGGGGTCGGCCAGGACGTCGCGCAGCGGCGCGAGGGCGGGATGGTCCGGCAACCGCCTCCGCGCTCGCGGAGGAGGCGGCGGCGGATCGTCGTGCGGGGCGAGCGGCGACACCCCGGCGACCACCCGTCGAACGGATTCGGGGACCCGGCGGCGGGGGACGAACGGCTCGGACATGCCCCGACGCTAGGACGCGGCCGTCCCCGGCGCGACGGCGGGCACCCGATCGGTGGACAGTTCACGCAACGCGGCGGGTGGGGACGAGTCGATGACGATCAGGCCAGAGGGCCGTCCCGGACAGACTGCCGCCGGAGAGAGGAGACGGCATCCCATTGGGGGGAATGGGATGCCGTCTCGCGCGACGTCCGCCAATGGGGGGGGGGGGGTGCGGATGCCGCGATGCCAGAATCAAGAGTTCGGCCGCGTGAAAGCTTACGCAACGATCGATCGCGTTCCCGCCCATCCGAGGGCGCTCGAACCGATATATCTCTGCGGCTCCGTCCTGCCGATCCCTACTATCGGCGGTAGTGGCGCTCTGAGACCCCTGGCTAGATTTCCTGCATCCTCCCGGGAGTCTCCGCGACCTCCCCCGGGTCCGCCGCAAAGGAGCGCGCCGAATGAGCAGCCAGATCGACCACCTGTTGACCGAGAACCGTCGGTTCGCCCCGAGCCCCGAGTTCGCCGCAGACGCGGTCGCGACCGCCGACCTCTACGCGCAGGCCGACGCCGATCGCGAAGGGTTCTGGGCAGAGCAGGCGCGCGCCCTGCACTGGCACACGCCCTTCTCGCAGGTCCTCGACTGGTCCAACCCGCCGTTCGCGCAGTGGTTCGCCGACGGTGAGCTCAACGTCGCCTACAACTGCCTCGACCGCCACGTCGAGGCAGGGAACGGCGATCGGGTCGCCCTCCTCTGGGAGGGTGAGCCGGGCGACGAGCGCCGGGTCACCTACGCCGAGCTAACCGACGAGGTCAAGCGCGCGGCGAACGTCCTCCGGGGCCTCGGCGTGGAGGCGGGCGACCGCGTCGCGATCTACATGCCGATGATCCCCGAAGCCATCGCCGCGATGCTCGCCGTCGCTCGCCTGGGCGCGGTGCACTCGGTCATCTTCGGCGGGTTCTCGGCCGACAGCCTCCGCACCCGCATCGATGACGCCGGCGCGAAGGTCGTCATCACGGCCGACGGCGGATACCGCAAGGGCCGCGTGTCCCCCCTCAAGCCCGCGGTCGACCAGGCCCTGGCCGACCGCGGCGCAGGCCCGCAGGGCACGGTCGAGCACGTGCTCGTCGTGCGCCGCACCGAGAACGAGGTCGGGTGGACCGAGGGGCGCGACATCTGGTGGCACGATGCCGTCCCCGCGGCATCCGGCGAGCACGAGGCGCAGGCGTTCCCCGCCGAGAACCCGCTGTTCATCCTCTACACCTCCGGCACCACGGGAAAGCCCAAGGGCATCCTGCACACGTCGGGCGGCTACCTGACGCAGGCGACGTTCACGAACAAGGTCGTCCACGACCTCCACCCCGAGACGGACGTCTTCTGGTGCACGGCCGACATCGGCTGGATCACCGGCCATTCGTACGTCACCTACGGACCGCTGTCGAACGGCGCGACCCAAGTGCTCTACGAGGGCACGCCCGAGACGCCCCACCCCGGACGCTGGTGGGAGCTCGTCGAGAAGTACGGCGTCACCGTCCTCTATACGGCGCCCACGGCCATCCGCTCCTTCATGAAGCTCGGCCGTCAGATCCCGCAGCAGTTCGACCTGTCGTCGATCCGCCTGCTCGGTTCCGTCGGAGAGCCCATCAACCCCGAGGCGTGGATGTGGTACCGGGAGATCATCGGTGCGGATGCTGCGCCGATCGTCGACACCTGGTGGCAGACCGAGACCGGGTCGATCATGGTGTCGGCCCTTCCCGGCGTGACCGAGACAAAGCCCGGAAGCGCGCAGGTCCCCCTCCCCGGCATCGGCGTGGACGTCGTCGACGACCAGGGCGAGCACGTCGGCAACGGCAATGGAGGACTCCTCGTCCTCACGCAGCCGTGGCCGTCGATGCTGCGCGGCATCTGGGGCGACCCGGAGCGGTTCGTCGAGACCTACTGGGAGAAGTTCCAGAACAAGGGCTACTACTTCGCCGGAGACGGCGCGCGCCTGGACGAGGACGGCGACGTCTGGTTCCTCGGCCGCGTCGACGACGTGATGAACGTCTCCGGGCACCGGCTGTCGACGACCGAGATCGAATCGGCGCTCGTCGGCAACGAGGCGGTCGCCGAGGCCGCCGTCGTCGGCGCGTCCGACGAGACCACCGGCCAGGCGGTGGTGGCATTCGTGATCGTCAAGCAGAGCTATCTGAGCGCCCACGAGCCGGAGGGCCTCGCCGACGCGCTGCGCAAGTGGGTGGGCGAGCAGATCGGACCGATCGCACGCCCCCGCGACATCTACATCGTCGGCGAGCTGCCGAAGACCCGTTCGGGCAAGATCATGCGCCGTCTCCTGCGCGACGTCGCGGAGGGCCGGGAGGTCGGCGACACGACGACCCTCGCCGACACGGCCGTGATGAGCGTGATCTCGGCTCAGGTCAAGTAGTCCGCGCGGAGCCCGGCACCGCGAGACACCCGCCCTCCGCCGAGACACCGGCGCACGGCGGGTGTCTCGGTGCGGGCACGGTGTCTCGCGGACGGGCGCGCGAGGGGACGCGCGCGGAGGTCAGGCGACGGTGAAGACGACCTCGACCTCGACGGGCGCGTCGAGCGGCAGGACCGGGACGCCGACGGCGGAGCGGGCATGGCGACCGCCGTCGCCGAAGATCTCGCCGAGCACCTCGCTCGCACCGTTGATGACCCCGGGCTGCCCGGTGAATTCGGGGACGGATGCCACGAACCCGGTGACCTTCAGGACGCCCGTCAGCCGATCGACGCCTCCGACGGCATCCGCTGCTGCCGCGACCGCATTCAGGGCGCAGCGACGCGCGTACCCCTGGGCGTCCGCGGCATCCACCGCCCCGCCGACCTTGCCGGTCGCCGGCAGGGCGCCGTCGACCATGGGCAGCTGTCCCGCCGTGTAGACGAGATCGCCGTGCGCCTTCGCCGGCACGTACGCCGCGACGGGAGGCACGACCGGGGGCAGCTCGATGCCGAGCTCGGCGAGCCGGGCCGAGATCGACGCGGTCATGCCCGACCCTCGCCCTCGAACTGCTGCGCGGCGACCGCCGCGGCGCCGAGGCCGGCGTTCGCCGAGCCGCCGCCGACGGGGCGCTTGAAGTAGGCGACGAGACCGCCCTCCGGGCCGGTGACCACCTGGACGAGCTCCCACCCCTGCTTGCCCCAGTTGTTGAGGATCGCGGCGGTGTTGTGGATCAGCAGCGGCGTGGTGAGGTACTCCCACGTGGTCATGGACTCTCCTGTCGATGTCGCGCGGGAGGGGCCCGTTCTCGGGCGCGCCCGGATGCCCACCAAGGCTTCCCCCAGGGTTCTCCCTTACGATCAAGCCTATGCCTCTTCCCAAACGCACGGCCACCGGTGTGCTCGGCGGGATCGCCGGGCTGGTCGGCCTGAGCGCGATCGCCGGCGTCCTCGTCACGGCGACCGTGACCCCCGCGATCGCGGTGTCCGGCTACGCCGCGTCGACGGCCCTGGACACGTTCGAGAACATGCCGAGCTTCCTCGAGATCGATCCGTTGATGCTGCCGACGGAGTTCTACCGCAAGGACAGCGCCGGCAACGACATGCTCATGGCGCAGTTCTACGACCAGAACCGCATCCCCGTCACCTTCGATCAGGTGAACCCCGTCATGTTCGACGCGATCACCTCGAGCGAGGACAAGAACTTCTACACGCACGGTGGCGTCGACCTCGTCGGCACGGTGAGCGCGCTGCTGGGCAACGCCTCCAACGGCTCCAACCGCGGCGGCTCCTCGATCACCCAGCAGTACGTCAAGAACGTGCTGCAGCAGAACTGCGAGTCGAAGGCGAAGAGCGACGAGGAGGTCGAGGCCTGCTTCACCGCGACCACGGTCAACAGCGGCTCGGAGGGATACCAGCGCAAGCTCCAGGAGATGCGCTACGCGATCCAGCTGGAGAAGCGGTACCCCAAGGAGGACATCCTCCTCGGCTACCTCAACATCACGAACTTCGGTGGCACGGTCTACGGCATCGGCGCCGCTGCCAAGCACTACTTCTCGACGGATGCCGCGAACCTGACGATCGCGCAGGCCGCGACCATCGCCGGCATGGTCCAGGCCCCCAACACCTACCGCATCGACCGGCCGGGCGGGACGACCGAGGACTCTGCGGGAAACCCCGTCAACGGCGAGGCCGACGGCTACAGCCTGACCCTCGACCGCCGGAACTACGTGCTCGAGCGCATGCTCGATCTCGGCAAGATCTCCCAGGCGGAGTTCGATGAGGCCTACAACTCGCCGATCACACCGACGATCTCCGAGCAGACCCAGGGCTGCCAGACGGCCTCCGGTGCGGAGTTCTTCTGCGAGTACGTGCGATCGGTGCTGCTGAACGACACCGCGTTCGGGGCGGATGAGGATGCGCGCGCCGCGAACCTCCGCCGCGGAGGCATGAAGATCTACACGACACTCGATCCCGACCTCCAGCAGTCCGGCCTCCAGGCGATCTCGGTCGTCCCGGCGCGTGTGGACTACATGAACCTCGGCGCATCCGGCGTGCAGGTCGAGGTCGGCACGGGGCGGATCCTCTCGATGGTCCAGAACCGGCCGTACTCGATCGAGAGCTCCGAGGATCAGAACGCACCGACCACCCAGGTCAACTACAACGTGCGCGCGCAGAACGGCGGCGGCGGCGGTCACTCCGCGGGGTCGACCTACAAGGTCTTCAGCCTCGTCAACTGGCTCGAACAGGGGCACTCCGTCAACGAGACCCTCAACGGCCGCGTTGGCACGAAGAAGGTCATCAACTGCGACGGCGAGACGCAGAACGTCGTCTCCAGCAACAGCGGCAACGGCGTGGCCAACTTCGAGGACAACCCCGGCTACACCGGCACCGTCTACAACTTCACGCGCGACTCGCTGAACTCCGGATTCTTCGCGATGGCCGAGAAGATCTCGGTCTGCTCGACGAACCAGGTCGCGATGAAGATGGGCGTCATGCAGGGCAACGGCGAGCCCCTCGACACGACGAACCTCGGGTACAACGTCCTGGGCGACCAGCCGGTCGCGCCGCTCGACATGGCGGAGGCGTACGCCTCGATCGCCTCGAACGGCAACCTGTGCCCGGCCAAGGCCATCGACAAGGCCATCGATAAGGACGGCAACGACATCACACCGCAGCTCGCCTGCAGTCGCGTGATGAGCGAGGCCGTCGCCTCCACCGCGGCCTACACCCTGGAAGGCGTCATGACGGGCACCGGCTCCGGTGCGCGGATCGGCGACGGCGTTCCGGTGTTCGGAAAGACGGGTATCCACGAGTACCTGCACACCTGGATGGACGGCTCCTCGACCAAGGTGACGACGATCGTCTGGGTGGGCAACGTCCAGGGTGACGCGCTGCTGAGCGACTACTACGAGAGCGGCTACGTGCTCTCCCGCATCCGCAACTCGATCTGGCCCGAGATGCAGGGCGCCGCGAACGCCAAGTTCGGCGGGGATGCCTTTCCCGGCCCGGACTCGACGCTGACCAAGCGTCAGCTCGCCGACCTCCCGTCGGTCATCGGAATGTCCGTCGACGACGCGACCCAGACGCTCCGCACCGCCGGATTCTCGGTCTCCGTCGGCGACCCGGTCGACGGCACCGAGGCCCCGGGCACGGTCGTCCAGCAGGACCCGGGCGCCGGACGCATCGCGGGCGGCACGACGGTGACGATCCGTCCGAGCAATGGCGAGGGCGTCGCCGTCCCCGCCGTCAGCGGCAAGCCGGATGCGGCCGTGTCCGCCCTCCGGGCAGCCGGCTTCGGTCAGGTCTCCACAGCGTGCACGCAGAAGGACGACGCACCGGCGGAGGGCACGGTGACCGGCACCGATCCGGCGGCCGGCGCCGTCGTGAACCGGAACACGGCGATCTCCGTCCAGTACCAGGCGAAGACCTGCGGCGGCCGGTAGTGGCGAGCCCCCATCGCACCGCCCTCAGGACTCCCGTGGGTGCCACGCTCGCGGGACTGGGGGCGGTGGGGGTCTCCGCCGCCGTCTGGGGGACGTGCATCGAGCGCTACCTATTCACCGTGCGCCGTCACGACCTCGCCCTCCTGCCACCCGGCTCCCCCTCCCTGACGGTCCTGCACCTCTCGGACGCGCACATGGCGCCCTGGCAGCACCGCAAGCAGAAGTGGATCGCCCGCCTCGCCGAAGAGGTCCAGCCCGACCTCGTCATCAACACCGGCGACAACCTCGGGCACGAGGACGGGCTGCGCGGGATCCGCTCCGCCTTCGATCCTCTGCGCGGAGTCCCTGGGGCGTTCGTGCACGGGTCGAATGACGTCACCGGGCCGTCTCCCCGTAACCCTCTCCGATACTTCCAGGGACCGTCATCCCGACCGCACCGCGGTCTCGACCTCGACACCGCGGCGATGGACGCCTACTTCACGGGCGATCTCGGGTGGACCGATCTCGACAACGCGGCCGCCGTCCTCGAAACCCGCGGGCTGCGACTGGATGCCTTCGGCGTGAGCGACGCCCATCGCGAGTGGGACGAGCTGGAGGTTCTCCCCGGAGCCCTTGCGGCGATCCGGCGGCGACCGCTCTTCCGGAGACGCCCGGCGACGGCTCTCACGATCGGCGTCACGCACGCCCCCTACCGACGGGTGCTGGATGCGTTCACCGACCTCGGGGCCGACATCATCTTCGCGGGACACACGCACGGCGGACAGGTGCGTGTGCCGTTCTCGCGCTCCGCGCTCGTCGCGAACTGCGATATCCCGCGCGATCAGGCACGGGGTCTCAGCACGTGGAGTCACCGCGGCCGGACCGTTCCGCTGAACGTCTCCGCGGGGCTCGGCCACTCGATCTACGCACCCGTGCGGTTCGCCTGCCTCCCCGAGGCATCCGTCCTCACCCTGCGCGCCACGACGGCGCTCGATTCGGCGTGAGCGCCGGAACGCGGTAGACTCGGAGGGTTGCCACGGGGTGTGGCGCAGCTTGGTAGCGCGCTTCGTTCGGGACGAAGAGGCCGCAGGTTCAAATCCTGTCACCCCGACCACAGGAGGGCTCCGCCGGTGAGAATCGGTGGGGCCCTTCGTCGCACGAGCCCCCGAACGAAAGACCCCGATGCCCGCACTGCGCCTCGTCGCCTTCGATCTCGACGACACCCTCGCCCCCTCCAAGAGCGCGATCGACCCGCGCATCGGGGAGCTTCTGGTCGCTCTCGCCGAGCGCGTCGAGGTCGCCATCATCTCCGGCGGGCAGCTCTCCCAGTTCACGAGCCAGGTCGTCGACCGCCTCCCCGCCTCTGCGACCGCGAAGCGGGAGCACTTCCACCTGCTGCCGACCTGCGGCACGCAGTACTACCGTCTGGGTGCGGACGGCATCGAGACCGTCTATGCCCGTTCCCTGAGCGAGGACCAGAAGCAGCGCGCGCTGACCGCCGTCGAGGAGGAGGCCCGTCGCCTCGGACTCTGGGAGCCCCGGACGTGGGGCGCGATCCTCGAGGATCGCGGCTCGCAGATCACTTTCTCGGCCCTCGGCCAGACGGCGCCCGTCGACGCGAAGACCTCGTGGGACCCCACCGGTGAGAAGAAGGGCGCGCTGCGGGACGCGGTCGCGGCGCGGGTGCCCGACCTCGAAGTGCGCTCGGGAGGGTCGACCTCCGTCGACATCACCGAGCGTGGCATCGACAAGGCCTACGGCATGCGCGCGCTCGAGGAGCACACCGGCATCCGCCTGGACGACATGCTCTTCGTGGGCGACCGCCTCGACGAGCACGGCAATGACTACCCCGTCCTCGCGATGGGTGTGGCCTGTCAGGCCGTCGGAGGCTGGGAGGACACCGCGGCGTTCCTCGATCGGCTGATCCCGACCCTGCCCCTCCGCTGATCCAGACCGCCCGGCCGGATGCCGCCGGGCGATCAGTCGTCGGCGGATGCGTCGGTCGGAGCAGGAAGTCCCGCGTCGGCGTAGTAGCCCGTGATGTGCGCGCGGACCCGCAGCCGGGCATCGTCCGCGTCGCCCCGGTCGATCGCTGCGAGGACCTCGGCGTGCTCGTGTCGGAGCCGCTCGGCGGTGCGCGCCCAGTCCGGGATCCGCGCGGCACCGGCCCGGATGTAGCCCTCGATGGTCTCGCGCAGCCCCGCCATCGTCGCCGAGACGACGACGTTGCCGGTGGCCTCGGCCAACCGGACATGGAACTGGGCGTCGAGGGCGAGGAAGTCCTCGAGCGACAGCCCGTCCACCTCCATCGCGCCGAGCGTCGCGCGCGCATCGGCGAGCGGGGCCTCCGGCCGATCGGCCAGGTGCGCGACCGCCCACTCCTCGAGGAGAAGGCGGGTCTCGTACACGTCCGGGATGGGGAATCCCTGCGCCGCGACCTGAAGGCGCAGGAGCTGGGCGAGGCCGCCCTGAGGGGTCGCCGTGACGATCGCCCCCGACGTGGGGCCCGAGCCCGTCGCCGTGCGGATGAGGCCCATCACCTCGAGGACGCGCAAGGCCTCGCGCACACTCGAACGGCCGACGCCGAGCGTCGAGGCCAGCTCGCGCTCAGGGGGCAGCCGGTCCCCGGGGCCGAGTCGCCCCTCGAGGAGATCGCCCTCGATCTTCTCGAGGACGACGCGCCAGGCACGCGCGGGCGCGGCTCGTTCGGACGGATCGGTCATCGGACCCCTTTCGTGACTCGCTCACGCTAGCGCACTGTGGTCAGACCCGGCGGGACGCCGGACACCCTACGCTGAGGGGATGGACCCGCTGCAGCTCGTCATCATCGTCGCGGCGGTCGCCGCCCTCCTGTGCTGGGTCGCCTCGATCGTCACGAAGGACACGTCGTGGGTCGACCGCGCCTGGTCGGTCGTCCCGGTCCTCTACGTCTGGATCTTCGCCCTCGCCGCACTCTCGTCCGGTGTCGATGCGACACGCCTCGTCGTGATGGGGATCCTCGTGACCGCGTGGGGCATGCGCCTGACCTTCAACTTCGCGCGCAAGGGCGGCTACTCCGGCGTCGAGGACTACCGCTGGGCGATCCTCCGCGGGCGGATGGCGCCTTGGCAGTTCCAGCTCTTCAACCTCTTCTTCATCGTGCTGTACCAGATGACGCTGCTCGTGCTCATCACCCTCCCCTCGTACACCGCGTGGCAGCACCCCTCCCCCTTCGGCGCGTGGGACGCCGTGTTCTCGGCGCTCTTCGTCCTCTTCCTCGCGGGCGAGACCGTCGCCGACCAGCAGCAGTGGACGTTCCACCAGCGCAAGAAGCGCGGCGAGGCGCGAGGGTTCCTGACCACCGGCCTGTTCGCGTACTCGCGGCATCCGAACTTCTTCTTCGAGCAGGCGCAGTGGTGGGCGATCTACGCCCTCGGAGCGAGCGCGGCCGTCGCCGCCGGCGCCGGCTTCTGGGGCGGCGCGATCAACCCGACGATCATCGGCGCCGTTCTGCTGACGGTGCTGTTCATCGGGTCCACCGTCTTCACCGAGTCGATCTCCGCGTCGAAGTACCCGGACTACGCGCAGTACCGGAAGTCGACGTCGATGCTCATCCCGCTCCCCCCGCGCCGCCGCGACGCGGCGTCAGCCGAGGGGACCGTCAGCTGAGTCGTCCGCCGGAGGCGAGCAGGTAGTCCTGCGCGCACAGCGACTCGTACGTCACCTGGTCGTGGTCGAGGTCGTCGATCGCGACCTGGTCGCCGTCGAACACGAACCGCCCGCCGACCAGGCGGGCGTTGAAGAGCGCCTTGCGGCCGCACCGGCAGATCGTCTTGAGCTCCTCGAGGCTGTGCGCGACCTCCATCAGCCGTGCAGATCCCGGGAAGGCATGGGTACGGAAGTCGGTGCGGATGCCGTACGCGAGGACGGGGATGCCGTCCTCCACCACGAGGCGGAGCAGGTCGTCCACCTGCGCAGCCGACAGGAACTGGGCCTCGTCGATCAGGAGGCACGCGACGTCCCCGATGTAGCGGGACCCGTGCGCGGCGACGAGGGCCCGGACATCCGCTCCCGGGCCGATCAGGAAGTCGACCTCCCGCTCGACCCCGAGCCGGCTGGAGATCTGGTCGGCGCCCTTCGTGTCGATCTCGGGCTTGGCGAGCAGCACGTGCTGGCCGCGCTCCTCGTAGTTGAACGCGGCTTGCAGGAGCGACGTGGACTTGCCCGAGTTCATCGCTCCGTAGCGGAAGTACAGCTTGGCCATCGGGCCCTCAGCGGTTGATGTCGAGGACGTCCGCCGTCTCGGCGATCGTCGCCGCCGCGACCTCGGGGCGGCCGTTGAGCGTCGTGCCGTAGCTCGGGATGAGCGCCTTGAGCTCCGGCTCCCACGCAGCGATCCGATCGGGGAAGCACGTCTTCAGGAGTCCGAGCATGATCGAGGCGGCCGTCGACGCGCCCGGAGAGGCTCCGAGGAGCCCCGCGATCGAGCCGTCGGCGGAGGTGATGACCTCGGTGCCGAACTGCAGGACGCCGCCCTTGTCCTTGTCCTTCTTCATGACCTGCGCACGCTGCCCGGCCTGCAGGAGCTCCCAGTCCTCGTCGCGGGCGGTCGGCATGAATTCGCGGAGCGAGTCGACTTTCTTCCCGTGGTTCTTCGCGAGCTCGCCGACGAGGTACTTGATGAGGCCGGGGTTGTCGACGGCGACCTTCAGCATCGGAAGGATGTTGCCCGGACGCACCTGCGCGACGATGTCGGTGATGCGCCCGTGCTTGAGGAACTTGGGGCTGAACGTCGCGAACGGGCCGAACAGCAGCGATGCCTCCCCGTCGACGACGCGCGTGTCCAGGTGCGGCACCGACATGGGCGGCGCGCCGACGGATGCCTGGGAGTAGACCTTCGCCTTGTGCTGCGAGACGATCGCGGGGTTCGAGGTCTTCAGCCACTGGCCGCCGATGGGGAACACCCCGTAGCCGGTGATCTCCGGGATGCCGGAGGACTGCAGGAGCTTGATCGCCCACCCGCCGGCGCCGACGAACACGAACCGCGCGTCGAGCGAGCCGGGCGTGCGCCCGAGGGAGTTGCGCAGTGAGACGCGCCACGTGCCATCGGCCTGACGACGGAGCTTGCGAGCCTCGACGTTCGTGCGCACCTCGACGCCCTCGGCGGCGAGGTGATCGAACAGCTGCCGGGTGAGCGAGCCGAAATCGACGTCCGTCCCCGCCGGCACGCGCGTCGCGGCGAAGGGCTCGCCCTTCTTGCGCTTCTGCATGAGGAGGGGCGCCCACTGATTGATGACGCGCGAGTCCTCGGAGTACTCGATGCCCGCGAACAGGGGCTGGGTCCGCAGAGCCTCGTAGCGCTTCTTGAGGTACGCGACATCCTTCTCGCCGCGCACGAACGTCATGTGCGGCGTCGCGTTGATGAACGTCGAGGGGCCGTCGAGGATGCCGTCCTCGACGAAGCTCGACCACAGCTGACGGCTCTGCTGGAACTGCTCGTTGATCGCGACCGCCTTGGCGGGATCGACGGACCCGTCCTTCGCCTCGGGCATGTAGTTCAGCTCGCACAGCGCCGCGTGCCCGGTGCCGGCGTTGTTCCACGCGTTGGAGGATTCCTGAGCGACCTCGCTCAATCGCTCCAGCACGACGATCTTCCAGTCGGGCTGCAGCTTCTTCAGCAGGGTTCCGAGGGTGGCACTCATGATGCCACCACCGATCAGGACGACATCGACGGGTTCACTCACGATGTCCCAGTCTAGGCCGGGTTTCGCGCCGCATCGCCTGTTGCGGCATCCGCCCCGCGTGAACTCTGCCGGTTCTTACCTCCGGCGCAAGTCCCGCCGCACGCCCACCGGGCCGCGAGACACCTCGTGCGCACCGAGACGCCCGCGGTGCACCGGTGTCTCGGCGCGCTGGCGGTGTCTCGCGGTCAGGAGGAGCGGCCGGGGGCGCGGGTCGGGTCAGGCGGTCGCGCCGAGGCGCGCGGCGACCACCTCGGCGATCTGCACGGCATTCAGCGCAGCGCCCTTGCGGAGGTTGTCGTTGCTGATGAACAGCACGAGGCCCTTGCCCTCGGGGGCGGACTGGTCGGCGCGGATGCGACCCACGTAGCTCGGGTCGCTGCCCGCCGCCTGGAGCGGGGTCGGCACCTCCTCGAGGACGACACCGGGGGCGGAGGCCAGGATCTCGCGCGCCCGCTCGGGCGTGATGTCGTCGCGGAACTCCGCGTGGATCGACAGCGAATGCCCGGTGAAGACGGGCACGCGCACGCATGTCCCCGCGACCCGGAGGTCCGGCAGCTCGAGGATCTTGCGGCTCTCGTTGCGGAGCTTCTTCTCCTCGTCGGTCTCGTTGTCGCCGTCGTCAACCAGGTTCCCGGCGAACGGGATGACGTCGAACGCGATCGGCGCGACGTACTTCTCCGGCTGCGGGAAGTCGACCGCCGAGCCGTCGTGCACGAGCTCGAGCGTGCGACCCTGCGCGAGAACGCCCTCGACCTGCCCCAGCAGTTCCTGCGCGCCGGCGAGACCGGAGCCGGAGACGGCCTGGTACGTCGAGACAATGAGGCGCTCGAGGCCGGCGGCCGCATCGAGCGGCTTCAGGACGGGCATCGCGGCCATCGTGGTGCAGTTCGGGTTCGCGATGATGCCCTTGGGCGGGTTCAGCGTCGCGTGCGGGTTGACCTCGCTCACGACGAGCGGCACCTCGGGGTCCATCCGCCAGGCGCTGGAGTTGTCGATGACGACCGCGCCGGCCTCCGCGAAGCGCGGGGCGTGTGCACGCGAGCCGGTCGCGCCGGCGCTGAACAGGGCGATGTCGATCCCGGCGGGGTCGGCGGTGGCGACATCCTCGATGACGATCGTCTGCCCGCCGAACTCGACGGAGGTGCCCGCCGAACGGGCCGTGGCGAACAGGCGCAGCTCGCGGATCGGGAACGAGCGCTCCGCGAGGATCTCGCGCATGACCGTGCCGACCTGTCCGGTGGCGCCGACGACGGCGACGTTCAGTCCTGAGTCAGAGATGCGGGTCATGAGGATCCTTGCAGCAGCGGAGCGGTGTGGGTGCCCGAACGGGCGGATGCGGCGATTCTACCGGGGCGTGCACACGGGGGCGGGTCAGTGCGGGCCGAACGTGTCGTCGAGGGCGGCGGCCAGGTCCGCGAGCAGATCGCCGGTGTCCTCCAGCCCGACCGAGAGGCGGAGGTGGCCCCAGCGACGGAACTCCTCGGGGTAGGCGGCGACGCGCCCGCCCCCGGTGCCCGTGTGCACGATCAGCGAGTCGTCGTGACCGAGCGAGAAGCTGGAGGTGATCAGGCGCAGCCGCGCGACGAAGCGGTTCTGCGTGTCGGGGTCGCCGTCGACGGCGAACGCCATCATGCCCCCGGAGCCGCCCGTGAACTGGCGCTGCGCGAGAGCGTGCTGCGGGTGGCTGGCGAGCCCGGGATAGCGGATGAACGCGATGCGCGGATCGTCCTCGAGGAAGGCGGCGATCGCGGCCGCGGATGCCACGTGCTGGCGCATCCGCAGCGGCAGGGTGACCGATCCGCGCTGGATCTGCCAGGCGTTGAAAGGCGAGATCACCCCGCCGACATCGACCATGGCATCCGCCTTGATCGGTTCGATGAGCTCGCGCGACCCGATGACGGCGCCGCCCATCGCGTCGCCGTGGCCGTTGATGTACTTGGTGAGCGAGTGCACGACGAGGTCGGCTCCGTCGCGAAGAGGGCGGTACAGCGGCGGTGGGGTGAACGTGGAGTCGACCATCAGAAGCGCGCCTGCGGCGTGCGCGATCTCGGCGAGCGCGGCGACATCGGCGACCGTCGTGGTGGGGTTGGCGATCGCCTCGATGCACACCAGGCGTGTGTTCGGGCGCATCGCGGCACGGACGGCGTCGAGGTCGCCGACGTCGACGAAGGTCGCCTCGATGCCGTACCGGCCCGGCAGCAGCTCGGTCCACAGCCTCCAGGTCGCCTCGTAGGTCTCGTCGCTGACGAGGACGTGGTCCCCCACGCGGACGTGGGTGAAGAAGACGGCGTGCAGGGCGGCGACACCGGAAGCGAGGGCGACGGCATCCTCTCCCCCCTCGAGCGCCGCGAGCTTGTCCTGCAGCCCCTGCTGGTTGGTCCCGGTGTTGCGCGTATAGAGCCCCGGCGCGGTGGCCGACCAGCTGATCTCGCTCGGGTCCGCCGGCAGCTCATAGGAGTTCGCCATGACGAGCGGCGTACGCAGGGCACGCGTGGAGTCCTGGCGGATGCCGCCGTGGACGGCGAGGCTGAGGTCCGACAGGGTGCCCCCCTGTCGGCGGTCGGGCCGTTCGCTCATCTGCTCCTCCTTCGTCGATCGCACTTCCGCGCGAGCCTCACTCCACGGTACTGTGCCTTATTCACATTCTCAATTGCTTTTACTGCATGAAGACAGGATGGCCGGCATGACCCTCGACGACATCGATCGCGATATCCTCGCGGCACTCACCGCCGACGCCCGCATCCCGCTCGTCGCGATCGCGGCCCGCGTGCACCTCTCGCGCAACGCCGTCAAGCAGCGGATGGAGCGCATGGAGCGCGACGGCGTCATCGCGGGTTACACGGTCGTCCCCGGCGCGTCCGCCACGCGCGGCGTCACGGCGATCGTGATGATCTACCGCGCCGACCGGATGCGCGACGACCGCGTGATCAGCGAGCTGCGCGGCATCCCCGAGGTGATCCGCTGCGACGTGCTGTCCGGAGAGTACGACCTGTTCGTGACCCTCCACGCCGCGACGATGGACCGCATCGGCGAGATCTGGGAGCAGGTCGCCGCGATCCCCGGCGTGGCGAACACCGTCACGGCGATCTCGCTCACCCGGGCGATCGACCGCGGCTGAGGACGGCCGCCGCGCTCACGCGTTGATGCAGATGACCTTCGGCTGGGTCATCTCCTCGTACGCGAAGCGAACGCCCTCGCGCCCCATGCCGCCGTACTTCGCGCCGCCGAAGGGCATGCTGTCGATGCGGTAGTCCGACGAGTCGTTGATCATCACGCCGCCCGCCTCCAGCCGGTCGGCGACCCGCAGCGCGCGCCCGATGTCGGCCGTGAACGTCGCCGCGTGCAGGGCGTACTCGGTGTCGTCGGCGCGGGCGATGGCCTCGTCCTCGGTGTCGAACGCAGCGAGCGCGACGACGGGCGCGAAGGCCTCATCGGCCCACAGCTCGCAGGGCGCTGGAACGTCCTCCACCACGGTGGGGGCGTAGACCGAGCCCGACCGGCGGTGGCCGGTGAGGACGCGGGCGCCGGCCGCGACGGCATCCTCGACCAGGCGCTGCGCGCGGCGCGCGGCATCCTCCGTGATCATGGGTCCGACATCCGTGCTCTCGAGCTGCGGGTCCCCCGCCCGAAGGGCGAGGGTGTGGGCGACGACACGCTCGCGGAACGCCGCGTAGACCGAACGCTCCACGAGCAGTCGCTGGGCGCCCACGCAGTTCTGGCCGGCCGCCCAGAAGGCCCCCGATACGCAGGCTTCCGCCGCCGCGTCGAGATCGGCATCCGCGAAGACGATGACCGGCGCGTTGCCGCCGAGCTCCATCGCGAGCTTCTTCAGCCCGGCGCCACGCGCGATGGCCTCCCCGGTGGCGAACCCGCCGGTGAAGGACACCATCCGCACCTCGCGGGCGGCGACGAGCGCCTGCGCCAGGTGGCGGTCACCGTGCACGACCGTGACGATCTCATCCGGCAGGCCCGCATCGACGAGGAGCTCCACCAGGAAGCGTGCGGTGAGCGGGGTCAGCTGCGAGGGCTTCAGCACGACGGCGTTGCCGCCGGCGATGGCCGGGCCCAGCTTGTGGGCGACGAGGTTGAGGGCGTCGTTGTAGGGAGTGATCGCGAGGATGATCCCGAGCGGCTCGCGCGTGAACCAGCCGCGCCGGTTCTCGGACCCCTCGAACGCATCGAAGGCGATCACCTCTCCGGGGTGGGAGCGCGCGGCATCCGCCGAGAGCGACAGCGTCATCGTCGCGCGGCGCACCTCCTTGCGGGCCTGGCGGATCGTCTTGCCGGCCTCGCGGACGATGAGCCCCGCGGCCTCTTCGCTGCGCTCGCGCAGCAGGCCCGCGGCGCGCTCCAGGATCTCGTGCCGCGCGAACCGCGAGAGGCCCCGCGACACCACGACGCCCAGGCGCGCGCGCTCCAGGATGCCGTCGACCGCCTCCGGACCGCTCTGCGGGAGCGTGCCGATGATGCGCCCGTCATACGGGTTCGTGACGATGAGGTGGGACTCGCCGGCGGCGCTCGTCTCCACGTCGATGGCGGGCGCGCTCACGCCACGACCGCCTGACGGGTGCGCTGCTTCGCGTCGATCGCGATGATGTCGGAGAGCAGGGCGTACGCCGTCTCGATGCGGCCCGCGCCGGGGCCCGAGACCGTCACGGTGCCGAGCAGATCGGTGCCGAACGAAACGGCGTTGGTGGCTCCGGAGATGCCGGCGAGCGCGTGATCGGCGGGCAGCGCGACGGGACGCACGCTCGCGACGACCGCGCCGGAGGCGTCGCGGCGGGCCGATCCGATCAGCTTCCAGCGGGATCGCTCCGCGGCGGCGCGTGCGATGTCCTCGGGCGTGACCCCGGTGATCCCCTGGCGGTCCACGTCGGCGGGGGTGATGTCGGCGCCCAGGATCTCATTGGCGAGGATCACGACCTTCAACTGCACGTCCGACCCGCCGATGTCGGCGGTCGGGTCGGCTTCGGCGTAGCCCCGGGCCTGCGCCTCGGCGACGGCCGCGTCGAGCGAGAGCCCGGCCTCCATACGCCCGAGCACGTAGTTGCTCGTGCCGTTGAGGATGCCCTGCACCTCGCCGACCCGGAGGCCCTTGAGCGTCTCGGCCGCGAAGCGCAGCACGGGTGTGCCGCTCATGACCGAGCCCTCGTAGGCGAAGAAGGCGCCGTGGGCGCTCGCGATGCGGTTGAGCTCGGCGGCGGCGAGCGCGACCGGGCCCTTGTTGGTCGTGACGACGCTCTTGCCGGCTTCGAGGGCGGCGCGCACGTGGGAGACGCCGGGCTCCCCATCGAGGGGGTTCGTGAAGGTCGCCTCGACGACGATGTCCGCCGTGGTGTTGCGGATGACGTAGGTGTTCTGCGGCACCGCAGTGCCGCCGCGCCACCCGGCGAAGGTGTCGTCGGCATCCATCGCGAAGACCGCGGCGAGGTCGATGCCGTCGGCCTGCATCAGCGAGCCGAGCCGCAGGTCGGTGATCGCGACGATGCGCAGCGTGAACCCGAGGTCGACAGCCAGGTCGTCCCCGCGATCGAGGACGATCTGGGCCAGTGCGCGGTTCACACCGCCGAATCGGATGAGTGCGATGTCGTGACGGTCCATGTCGGTCTCCTTGTGGTGGGGCAACGGGCTCGACCAGTCTGGGGAGCGCCCGTGTCGGTCCGCGCCTGTCCCTCGGCCCGCGGGGGATGACATCCTGCCCGCGCGGCGGACACTTCGCCCGTCTGGGTGAGAACGGCGCCCGGTCGCCCGCGAAACCTTGTGCACACCGTCCTCTCTGAGTAACGTCCTCGAAACACGCAGTGTGCATCATCATCACAAGGATGTGACCATGCAGCACTGCACCTCCTCTTGACCTCGACTCGATTGAGAGACCGATATGCGCTCCACACCCGCGCAGGACCTTCCGAACGCCCTGCCCCACACGACCGCGACACAGGTGCCGCTGCGGCGCCTGCAGCGCTCCATGGACGCCCGCCACCTGATCATGATCGCTCTCGGCGGCGTGATCGGGTCGGGGCTGTTCCTCAGCTCCGGCTACACGATCAATCAGGCCGGCCCCCTCGGCGCCATCATCGCCTACCTCGTGGGCGCGTTCGTCGTCTACCTCGTCATGGCCTGCCTGGGCGAGCTCGCCATCGCCTATCCCGTCTCGGGCGCCTTCCACATCTACGCGGCGCGGTCGATCGGACCGGCGACCGGCTTCACGACCGCGTGGCTCTACTGGCTCTGCTGGGTGGTCGCCCTCGGATCGGAGTTCACGGCCGCCGGCATCCTGATGCAGCGCTGGTTCCCCGCCGTCCCGGTCTGGGTGTGGTGCCTCATCTTCGCGGCGACGCTCTTCACGATCAACGCCATCTCGGCGCGCGTGTTCGGCGAGACCGAGTTCTGGCTGTCCCTGATCAAGGTGCTCGCCATCGTCGCGCTGATCGTCCTCGGCGGCGCCGCGATCTTCGGCTTCACCCCGCTGTCGACCGAGCACCCCGCCGCGGTGCTGTTCAGCAACTTCCACACGCCGGACGGCCTGTTCCCCGGCGGTGTCGGAGGCGTCGTGGTGACCTCGCTCGCCGTGTTCTACGCGTTCAGCGGCTCGGAGCTCATCGGTGTCGCCGCCGGCGAGACGAAGGACCCCGCGAAGAACATCCCGCGTGCGCTGCGCTCGACGGTGCTGCGCCTCCTCATCCTCTTCGTCGGGTCCATCACCGTCATCGCGGCGATCCTCCCTTACGAGCAGGCCGGGCTCACGAGCAGCCCCTTCGTCGACGTCTTCCAGTATGTGGGCGTCCCCTACGCGGCGGATGTCATGAACTTCGTGATCATCACGGCACTGCTCTCGGCGGGCAACAGCGGCCTGTTCTCGTGCGCACGCATGCTGTTCTCACTCGCCGAGGAGGGCCACGCGCCGAAGGCCCTCATGCGCCTGACGCCGCGTGGCATCCCGATCATCGCGCTGAGCGTGAGCCTCGCGCTGGGGCTCGTGTCGCTGGTCTCGAGCATCGTGGCGGCCGAGACGGTCTACCTCGTGCTCGTGTCAGTGGCCGGGTTCGCCGTCGTGGCGGTCTGGATGTCGATCGTCGCCTCGCTGTACTTCCACCGTCGCCGGTTCGTCCAGGGCGGCGGCGACATCCGCACACTCGCCTATCGGACGCCGCTCTTCCCGGTCGTGCCGATCGTGGCCTTCGCCCTCCTGCTGATCTCGGTCATCGCGATCGCGTTCGACCCGAACCAGGTGGCCGCGCTCTACTTCGGCATCCCGTTCGTCGGCGCGTGCTACCTGTTCTTCTGGTGGCGCTACGGGCGTCGCGGCGCCACGCATCGCGCCCCCGTCTCGGAAGAGGCCCCCGTCACCGCGGACGACACCGCCACCCCGTGAGTGCGAGTCCCGCGTGGGTCGAGGTCGACACCGCCGCCGTCGCGCACAATCTCCGCGCGGTGCGGGTCGCCCTCGGCCCCGGCACGCCCCTTTGCGCGGTCGTGAAGGCGGACGCCTATGGTCACGGGACGGATCTGGTGGTCCCGGTGCTCATCGCCCACGGGGTCACCTGCCTCGGGGTCACGTCCAACGAGGAGGCCCGCACGGCGCGCGGCGCGGGGTTCCACGGGCGCATCCTCCGCCTGCGCGCCGCGCTTGGGGAGGAGGTGGAGGATGCCGCCGTCCTCGACATCCAGGAATGGGTCGCCGGCGCGGACCACGCCCGCGTGGTCGCCGAGGCAGGCGACGCCACGGGTCGCCGGCCCCGCGTGCACGTCTCGATCAACGCCACCGGCATCAGCCGCGACGGGATCGACCTCGACGTGCCGGATGCCGCTGCGCAGCTCACCGCGATCGGTGCCGATCGGCGCCTGTCGGTCGTCGGCGTGGCCTCCCACTTCCCCCGCGAGGACGCCGAGGACGTGCGCACGGGGGCGCGCGCATTCGATGCGCAGTCCCGGCTCGCAGGCGCGCTCCTGTCGACGCGGCCGCTCGAGCGCCACTGTGCGACGTCCTACGCGGCGCTGACCGTCCCCGAGTCCCGCTTCGACCTCGTACGGATCGGCGCCGCCCTGTACGGCGACACCTCCGCGGCGGTGCCAGGCCTCCGCCCCGCGATGCGCCTCGTCTCGCGGATCGCCGCGATCACCTCCTACCCGGCCGGCCGCAGCGTCGGATACGACCGTACGCACGTGCTTGATGCGCCCGCGCACCTGGCCGCGGTCCCGCTGGGCTACGCCGACGGCTACCAGCGGGCGCTCGGCGGTCGCGCGGAGGTGCTGGTGCGCGGGCGCCGGGCGCCGGTCGTCGACCGTCTCGCGATGAACACGCTCCTCGTCGACGTCAGCGCCGTGGGAGGTGCCGCGATCGGCGACGAGGTGGTGCTGTACGGCGCGCAGGATGCCGAGCGCATCACCGCCGCCGATCTGGAGCGCGCGAGCGGCGAGATCGCGGCTAACCTCTATACATCCTGGGGCCGCCTGCTGCCGCGGCGGGCGGCCCCCTCCCCCGACTGACGCGCGAGAGCCCGATGGCACACCCCTCCTCCCTCCTGCAGGGCCTCACCCTCGTCGAGGAGGCCGTGCGCCGGGAGCGCTCCGGACGGCTTCCGCACAACGCGTCACGCCTCGCCGAGGCCTCCGGCATCGAGCGCAGCCGGGTCTCCCGACTGACGAAAGAGCTGCGGGACCTCGGCTACCTCGAGCGCGACGAGGCCTCCCTGTTCGGCGCGGGCTCCGGCTACTTCCACATCGCGTCCGCGCTGACCCAGCCGTGGCTGCGAGCCGCCCGGAGGGAGCTCCGGCGCCTCGCCGGAGCGCATGATGTGACGTCCCTCGTCGCCACCGCCGACGGCCCGGCCGCAGTGCTCGCGAGGATCGAATCCCCCGCCGGACACGAGAGCCCCTACCTGCACGCCGGCGCGCGGGTGCCGATCTGGTGCACCGGGGCCGGCCGGGCCCTCCTCTGGGACCACGCGGAAGCCGACATCTCCGCCCTCCTGGATGACGTGCAGTTCGTCGGAGTCGGCGGCCCGGGTGCCCCCCGGTCCGTCGCCGAGGTCATCGATCGGCAGGACCGCGACCGCGACCGCGGGGTGATCGACGCCGCGCAGGAGTACGTCGAAGGCGTCCAGGAGTACGCGCTCCCCGTGCGCGGTCTGTCGGGCATCGTCGGTGCCGTCGGTGTGGGCGCTGCCGCCCGCGGCTCGCGACGCACCCGGGAGATGCAGGCCGCGCTGCGGGCGGTCGCCGACCGGCTCAGCGCCCTGGCGGGCGGCGACGGCTAGAGGCGAGGAGCCTCCGCCGCGAGCACGCCTCGCACAGCCGAGGACCCCAGGGCTGAGGAGAGGGTGCTCGCCGCCGCGACGCATCGCGCCCCGAGCGCATCGGCACGCGGCGCGAGTGCGGAACGCTGGCCGACGATCTGCAGACCGGCGACCACCTCACCGCGGAAATCCCACACCGGGGCGGACACCGAGTACAGCTCGGGCTCGGCCTCCTCGTCGACGATGGCGTAGCCCCGGTCGCGGCTCTCCCGCAGCCGCAGGAGGAAGTCGTCGACGTCGCGCGGGGACCGCGGGCCGCCGGCGTCGAAATCGGTGTCGGCGAACACGGCGCGGACCTCGTCGTCGTCGGCGTCCCACAGCACCGCCCGGCCCGCATCGCTGCAGAAGGCCGGGTAGGCGCGGCCCACCCATGAGCCGATCATGCGTGAGGCGGAGGGGATGCTCTCCACGACGGTCACGGTCGTGTCGCCGGCCAGCACCCCGAGGAAGCACGTCTCGCCCGTCGCGTCCGAGAGGTCATCGAGGACGGCGAGCCCGATGGTGCGCAGCCGCCGGTGGACGAGCTCCTGCGCGGACCCGTACCATCCCCATGCGATCCGGTACCGGCCGTCGGCCTCACGGACGAGGAGCCCGTCCTCGTGCAGCGCGGCCAGCGTGCGCGAGACCTGCGAACGCTCGCGTCCGAGCGCCTGGGCCGCCTCCTGGACGGTCACGCCCGCGGTCTGCGCGGCGGACAGATCCGCGACGGCCGACAGCACGTCCAGACCCCGGCCCATGCTCGATCTCGCGGCCGCATCGGCCCCCGCGGCGTCGGAGGCGGCAGGGGACGGCATGGGACGAGGATACGCCGGAGCGCCTCAGCGACCGGTGCCGGCGTGGACGATCGCCTCGATCTCGCTGTCCAGGCCGAACGCGCTGTGGACGACACGTGCCGCCTCGGCGAGGTCGTCGCCGCGGACGACGACGGAGATGCGGATCTCGGAGGTCGAGATCATCTCGATGTTGACGCCGGAGGTCGACAGCGCCTCGAAGAGCGTCGCCGAGACGCCCGAGTGCGTGCGCATGCCGGCGCCGACGACCGACAGCTTGCCGATCTGGTCGTCGTGGACGAGGCTTTCGAACCCGATCGAGGCCTGTTCCCCCGCGAGGGCGCGGAGGGCGGTCGCGGCATCCGACTTGGGCAGGGTGAAGGAGATGTCGGTGCGGCCCGTCGCGGCGGCGGAGACGTTCTGGACGATCATGTCGACGTTGGCGCCGCTCTTGGCGACGACGCTGAAGATCTCCGCGGCCTTGCCGGGGACATCCGGCACCCCGATGACGGTGACCTTGGCCTGACCGAGGTCGGTGGCGACACCGGCGACGATGGGCTCTTCCATGGCGGACTCCTCTGCGACGGCCGCGATGGCGGCGGGGACGGTCATGCCGGGACCGAGGACGAACGTGCCCTGGCCGGAGCTGAAGGTGGAACGGGCGTTGATCATGACGCCGTGCCGACGGGCGTACTCGACGGCGCGGATGTAGAGGACCTTGGCGCCGTTGGCGGCGAGCTCCAGCATCTCCTCGGAGGTGACCACGTCGAGCCGGCGCGCGCGCGGGACGACGCGGGGGTCGGCGGTGTAGATGCCGTCGACGTCGCTGTAGATCTCGCAGACGTCGGCCTGGAGGGCGGCGGCGAGGGCGACGGCGGTCGTGTCCGAGCCGCCTCGGCCGAGGGTCGTGATGTCGCGGGTGTCGCGGTTGAATCCCTGGAATCCGGCGACGATCACGATCGCGCCCTCGTCGAGCGCCTCGCGCAGCCGCACGGGCGTCACGTCCACGATGCGGGCCGAGCCGTGGTCGGCGGTCGTGATCATTCCCGCCTGGCTGCCGGTGAACGACCGCGCCTCGAAGCCCATCGAGTGGATCGCCATCGCCACGAGCGCCATGGAGATGCGCTCCCCCGAGCTGAGCAGCATGTCGAGCTCGCGCGGGTTCGAGATCGGGGCGACGTCGTGCGCGAGGTCGAGCAGCTCGTCGGTCGTGTCGCCCATCGCGGAGACCGCGACGACGACATCGTGACCGGCGCGTCGCGTATCGACGATCCGCTTGGCGACGCGCTTGATGCTCTCCGCGTCGGCGACGGACGATCCGCCGTACTTCTGGACGATCAGCGCCACGTGTGGAACTCCGCGTTTGTGGGTGGGGTCGAATAATTGATGGGGTCGGCGATCTCCTGCCGTGCCCCCGGTTCGGGCGCGCGCGTGCGCCCCCCGCCATTGTAGAGAGCGAGGGATGCGCCCCCGGCCATGTGACATCGTCGCGCGATACGATTCGGCGATGGACGCCCTCCTGGACTGGCACGAGTTCGACGTCGCGATGCTCGGCGCGGCGGCGGCTCTCGCCGGGCTCGTGATCGTCGCAGCGAGCGTCAACATCCAGGTCATCATCGCGGCGCCGTCCCTGACCTCCCGCCTCGCCTCGGGGATCGCGGGGCTCGTGCTGGCGATCGTCGTGTGCGCGGTCGGACTGATCCCCGGGCTGGACCCCGCCGCCTTCGGGGGGATCGTCATCGCCGCGAGCCTCATCGCCGCGGGCTTCGCCGCGGAGGCGACCGTGCGGATCTTCCAGAACACGCACCCTGAGAACAGGTTCCGCGCCGGGAAGTCCGCGGTCGCCTTCCTCGCTCCCGCCCTGTACCTGATCGGCGGCGTGCTGCTGATCGCCCAGCTTCCCGCCGGGCTGCTGTGGCTCGCGGCCGGCGCGATCGCGGCGATCGTGGCAGCACTGTTCGTCTCGTGGGTGGTGCTCGTCGAGGTGCTGCGGTGACGCGCTCGCCGGAGGCCACCCCGAACCGCCGCACCCCGTGGACGATCCGCGGGATGCTGGTCCGCGAGGGCGCCCTGTCGACGCACACCTCGGTGCTCACGGCGCTCGACGCCGCGCATGCGACCCGGGTCATCGAACTCGCGGTGAGGGTGGGCGAGACGATGCTCGTCGCCGGCGCCCCGGCGAGCGAGGTGACCCGCACCATCGTCCGGATCGCCGCGGCCTACGGGATGAGCACCGTCCACGTCGACGTCACGTACAACTCGATCACGGTCGCCGGGCGCGCCGGCGATGGGACGCCGGTCACGACGTTGCGGGTGGTCCGCGGCGCGGCACCCGATCACGCGAAGCTGCAGCGACTGCAGGCGCTGCAGGCCGACGTCGTCGCCGGAGCGGTGACGCTGGAGGTCGCCGAAGAGCGCTGCCGGGACATCCGTCGCACGCCGTTCCGCTACCGGCCCGTCGTGATCATCGCCGCGCAGGCGCTCCTCGCGGTCGGGGTGGCGGTCATGTTCGGCGTGAACCTCCTCAACATGACCCTCGCGTTCGTCGCCGCCGCACTCGCGGCGCTGACCCAGTACCTCCTCGCGCGCGGGCAGGTGCCCTATTTCTTCAGCCAGATCGCGGGCGGCTTCGTCTTGACGACGGTGGCCGCGCTCACGCCGCTCCTCGGGCGCACGGGGTGGGACCAGGCAGCCTCCATCCGGCCCTCAGTCATCGTCGCGTCGGGCATCGTCCTCATGCTCGCGGGGCTCACGGTCGTCGGCGCGGCGCAGGATGCCATCGACGGATTCGCCCTCACCGCGCTGGGGCGGCTCCTCGAGCTCGTCACGCAGACGGTCGGCGTCGTCCTCGGCATCCTGCTCGGACTCGAGCTCGCCCGGGTCGTGGGGATCGCGATGGAGCCCCCCAGCGAGGCGCTCCCCCTGGGGCCGCTGCCGCTGCAGTTCCTGGGCGCGGCGGTCATCGCCGTCGCCGTCGCGGTCTACAACGGTGCGGGGATGCGGATCGTGCTCGTGAGCATGCTCCTGAGCTTCGTCGCGTGGGCGGGCTTCGTCGCGACCAGCGCGGTCGGGTTCGACACCGCGGCAGCCAGCGGGGCGGGCGCGTTCGCGGGGAGCCTCCTCGGGGTGCTCATCGCCTTCCGGCTGCACGTGCCCTCGGTCGCGGTGACCATCGCCGCCATCCTGCCGATGGTGCCCGGCGCCGCGGTCTTCCGGGGTCTCCTCACGATCGTCGAGTCGGGTGAGGACCCGGCGCTGCTGCTCGGCGGCGCGGTCACCCTGGCGGGCGCCGCGACGGTGGGCGTGGCCCTGGCGGTCGGGGCCTCCCTCGGCATCTACCTCGGCCAGCCGATCGGATCGACACTGCGCGGGGTCAGCCGGACGCGGGCGCGACTGCGGGGCTGACCCGCACGATCTCCGCCTGGCGGCGGATCTCAGATGCGGCGGCGACCCTCGAACGCGCGCCCGAGCGTCACCTCGTCGGCGTACTCGAGGTCGCCGCCGACGGGGAGTCCGGAGGCCAGGCGCGTGACGCTGATCTCGAGGGTGTGCAGGAGCCGGCTGAGGTAGGTCGCCGTCGCCTCGCCCTCGAGGTTCGGGTTCGTCGCCAGGATCACCTCCTGCACGGTGCCGTCGGCGAGCCGCTGCATGAGCTGCGCGATGCGCAGATCGTCGGGGCCGATGCCCGCGATCGGGCTGATCGCCCCGCCGAGGACGTGGTAGAGCCCGCGGAACTCGCGCGTGCGCTCGATCGCCGAGACGTCCTTCGCGTCCTCGACCACGCAGATGAAGCTCTGGTCGCGACGGGGGTCGCGACAGATCGCGCAGCGGTCCTGCTCGCTGACATTGCCGCAGATCTCGCAGAACCTGACCCGCTGGCGCAGTTCACCGAGGAGGAGCGAGAGCCGGGACACGTCGAAGGTCGGCGTCTGCAGGATGTGGAACGCGATGCGCTGGGCGGACTTCGGGCCGATGCCCGGCAGTCGCCCGAACTCGTCGATGAGATCTTGGACGATGCCGTCGTACATGGAGTCTCAGGGACCTTTCGGCTAGTTGAACCGCGTCGGCGGGGTGTACGGCTCTTCGCGGACGAACGTCGCACCGAGCACCTGTCGGACGACGGCTTCGCCGACCCGTTCGATGCCGCTCATCCGGGGGGCACGAGGCCCCGCGGGCGGTCGCTCGACGGCCACGGGCACGCGTGCCGGCACCGGCGCGTCGTCGTCGGGCGGCGGCGGGATGTCGTTCTCGTCGTCGGGCGGGATCTCGGAGAGCGGGACGACGTCGCCGTCGTGCGCCGCTTCGCGGGAGAGGGTCGCGGTGCGGACCGGCGATGCCGCGGCATCCTCGGGCTCGTCGTCCACCGCGAGCGGGGCGACGGCATCGGCCGCGGACGGGATGGATGCGACGACCCACTCCGTGACCGGGGCGGCATCCACGCGCGCGGCCCGATCGGACGCGGCGGCGGCGCGCGGCGCCGGCGCGGAGCCGCTCCGGCCGGGGGCCGCCGACGGGGATGCCG
>NZ_JAFLHG010000012.1 GCF_018717645.1 Microbacterium flavum | reverse complement strand
CACTCGTACGCTCAGATATCAACTGGGGCCTCCCTCACGTATGTGGATAGGCGAAGCCGGAAGACCGGCTCGCAACCCACGGTCTACGCGAGCGGAGGCCTCAGGCTCAACCACTCATAGCGTCTAGTGTCAATCCCGCTGATTGGATACCTCGTGATCATGATCAACGTCCTACTGACTCTGAATTGATCCAAGCAAACTAGCCCGCTCGACCGCAGGCGCGCGCTCAGCAACCCGTCAGCGTTCGCCGCGATCATGCGAGTCCCCCCGCACATCTCGTGGACGGTCTGAGACGCTGAACTTGTGAGATGCGACGAGCCCGCTTGGTTGGAGGTCGGCGCTAAACGTGCGCGGATCGTGGTGAGCACCGAGCACCCGGTAGCCGTCATCCGATCGCTGGGCGCGGAGGATGTGATCGTGTCGTGGCCGGACCTAGATGTCGGGCTGCGCGCGGTGTCTGTCACAGTGATGGGTGCCCCGACCGGGGCGTGGGTGTTCTATCGCCCGGAAGAGTCTGAGGACGCCACGCTACCGGACGGCCTGGCCGCCGCCGTGCATATTGCCGCCGATGGTCGACTCACCCGGTTCACGGGCCTCACCGCTCGACACGCGAGCGGGTCGACGAGACACGGACTGTGGTTGACGGCAAGCAACCTGCCCAACCCTGACGATCAGGGCGCGTGGCGCGAATCTCAGCAGGTGACCGTTCTGCAACCCAACGGACGGGCCCGAGCGATCACGGTCGAGGGAGTGACCGCGTTCGTCCTCGATCACGGTGGATCCGCTCGCGTAGTCGTTCACGATGGTGCACCCGAAACGAAGGGCGTGGCGCGGGGCGGCCGGAACTACATCTACAGCTACATCGTCATCTCCCTCGGTGAGCAGCTACCCGACGAGATACGCGTGTCCGCGCGCGACGCCGAGCACTTCAACGATCAAGACCTCCTTACGGCGATGGAAACGGCAGCGCCGCGTTCTCCCGGCAGACCCCCTGCACATGCCCTCGTCCCCTGGGCATGGGTCCGGTTGACCGAGGCAGACAAAGAGGCTGCTGTGATGTCCGTGTTACGCGAGTTCGAGCACCTCGCCGATTACTGGCATGGCGCAGATGGCAGCGTCGGTCCTCTCGTGCGCGGCCTCGCAAATCCTCTCGTCGAAGTCGACGGCGAGTGGCCACACACCCGTGTCGACGTGTCCTTCACCCACCCGCACTACCCGCAGGGCCGGCTCCGCCGCTCCATCCGCGTCTACGACGACGCTGGGCGCATCCGACCCGCCATGTACGCGTCCATCCACCTCATGGAAGACCTGGACACCATGGCTCCACCCTCCACGGATCAGGCACATAACGGCGTGCTGAACATCTAGACCGTTGCGCCAACCCGACCCCCAGACGCACGCAAGGGGACCGAGTTGCGAGCATGTGCGGCTCGTGAGTCTCTTCCTTGTCGCCGCGGCGACCTACATCGCTGTTCTGGGCGTGGCCGGCACCGCGTGGGCCGCCGCTGCAGCGTGCGCGATCGTGCTGCCGAGCGGCGTACTGTTTCTCCGGGCCGGCACCGCGCTCGCCTACTCGCGCGGCCCGCAGCGTCCCTTGGCCGCTCTCCCGGGGCGGTTGGCATCCTCGCCCGACCCCGGTCATGTTGCAGATGCTGTGGCCGTGACCATCCGCGAGGCCCTGGGTGTTCCGGCGGTCGAAGTTCTCGTCAGCGGCGAGTCACTCGCGCACCAGGGTGGCGAAGCGGCCACCACCGAGCGGTGCGAAGTGGACTTCGACGGCGAGCGGGTGGCGGAGATCCAGCTCGCTCCCCGCGCGGGCGAGAGCGTGTTGACACGGCGCGACTGGCTCATCCTCGACCGCATCTCGGTTACCGCCGCCCCGGCCCTGCGGGGAGCGTTTGCGGCCCGGGAAGCAGAGGAGGCGCGGAGCCGCCTCGAGACCGCTCGGGCGGACGAACGTCGGCGGCTTCATGCCGACCTCCACGATGAGCTCGGCCCCGCCCTGGCCGGCTTGGGCTACACCGCGAGAGCCGCAGCGCACAATCTCCACGGCCCGACGCCGACGGTCGAGGCGATGCTGATCTCCATCGAGGCGGGGATCCGAGCGCTGGTGCGACGAGTGCGCGAGATCTCCTACGACCTGCGCTCTGAGGAACTCAGCGGAACACGGCTGGAGGCGATCTTGGAGGACCGGCTGCGCACAGAGGACGACCAGCTGGACATCAGCCTGATCTGCCAACCGGTGCCCGACGAGTTGCTTCCCGACATCCTCCGGATCGTGCAAGAGGACGTGACGAACGTGCGCCGCCATGCGATCGCGAGCAGGTGCACGGTGACGGTAGGGATCGATCAGCAGAGACGGGTGCGGATCACGGTGGACGATGACGGGAGCAGCGCTGACCCAAACGCGACGGAGGGGATCGGACACGCCTCCATCCGCCGCCGAGCGAAGAAGCACGGAGGATGGATGGAGTTCACCTCGTCCGTACATGGCTCCCAACTGACCGCGGTACTCGGATCCGCGGGGATCCGCGATGCTTAGCGTCGGCATCATCGAGGACCACCCGCTGTTCCGAGAAGGGCTGCGCAACCTGCTCTCCTCGGCCGGAATCGCCGTGGTCGCCGAGGCGACATCCGCTGCGGAAGCCGATGTCGTCTTCGAAGCCTCGCCGGACGTCGTCGTCGTCGATCTGGGACTTCCGGACGCACCCGGGGAGTCGGTTGTGCGAGCGGCCGTGCGTAAATGCCCGGGCAGCCGGATCGTCGTGCTGACCATGGCGGCAGATGCGCTCAGCGTTTCACGGGCCCTCGCCGCCGGGGCAAACGCGTACCTCGTCAAAGACTCCAGCGCCGACGAAGTGCTCGCGTCGATCCGCGCTGTCGCCACCGGCTCAAGCGTTCTCGGTTCCACGATCGCATCGAAGATGCGCGATCTCGGCTCGATCCCCGTGCTCTCGCCGACGGCCGAGGACTTTCCGGAACTGACCCTACGGGAGCGGCAGGTCCTCATCTTGGTCGCTGACGGCCTGTCCAACGCGGCGATCTCATCAGAACTAGGTCTGTCCACCAAGACCGTCGCCAACTACGTCTCGAAAATCCTCAGTACGCTGCACGTCAGGGATCGCGCGCAGCTTGCGACCGTCGTAGAGAAGCGCACAGCGCGCTGATAGTGCGCGTCCGCCGCTCCTTCAAATCAGACCCCTGTCGCCGGCACGCCACATTGAGGCCGCTCGCGACCCTCCCTCATCGCGCGGTGCACGGTTAGGGATCCGATGTCACGCAGTGGCGGTCGTCTTGTAGCGGTCTGCGAGGGTCGCGAAGGCATCGCGTAGCTCGGGCGGGCCGATGACTTCCATCGGTGTTTCGAATCGGCCGAAGGAGGCGGCGAGGGAGCCCCAGGACCAGGATCCGGATTCCAGGATGGTCCGGCTTGCCCCCGCTTCCCGGGCGGTCCCATCGCCGATGAACGGGAGGACGGAATCGATGGGCAGATCGAGGATCACCGACCCGTGACAGGTCCATTCGTTGACGTCCGAGCCTTTGAATCGTGCCGACACGAACTCTTCGATGTCGCCGCCGGGGACGTCTCGGCGTGGGAAGTGCGATCCGGTATGCGTGCGCGGGGTGATGCGTTCGACGCTGAACAGTCGCCAGTCGTCTCGCTCGATGTCCCAGGCGAGAAGGTACCAGCGTCCCTGAGCGTTGACGAGGTGATGCGGCTCGACGCGACGTAGGAGAGCGGGCACATCGGCGGTCTGCTGACGCGGCGCATAGTCGAAGCGCAGCAGGACGCGGTCGCGGATCGCGGTGGCGAGCGCGACGAGCAACTCGAGGGGAACTGCAGTCGGCTCGGGTCCGCCTGGCCGTCCTACGACGGCGACGATCTCGAGCGCATCGAGCCGGTGCCGCAGTCGCGACGGCATGACCTGCCGGATGGTCGTCAGTGCCCGAGCCGCCGGTTCGTCGAGGTCGGCGCCGACAACGGTGGCGGTCTGCAGTGCGATGGCAACAGCGACGACCTGAGCGTCATCGAACAGGAGCGGGGGCAGTTCGGCGCCCGCGGCGAGCCGGTACCCGCCATCGGGGCCCATGGTGGCCTCGATCCGATATCCCATCTCACGGAGGCGTTCGATGTCGCGCCGCACCGTGCGGTCGCTGATCTTGAGCCGCTCCGCAAGCAACGAGCCCGGCCAGTCGCGCCGGGTCTGCAGCAGCGACAGCAGATTCAGCAGTCGGGTGGTCGTGGACATGATCGAACACTAACCAAGGTCTAGGACCGAAACAGACCTACACATGGTGAATCGTCGATGTTGTGGGCGCCAGAAGGGCGCACCTCGACGAATAGGAGCAAGCATGACCATCCAGGCGACCACCCACCTGAACTTCCGCGGCGACGCCCGAGCGGCGCTCGAGTTCTACCAGTCGGTCTTCGGTGGACATCTCATCGCCAACACGTACGCCGCGTTCGGCATGCCGGCCGAGCTACCCGGAGCCGACAAGATCGTATTCGGGCTCGTCGCTGCCGAGAACGGCTTCCGCATCATGGGATACGACGTTCCCGGCTCCGCAGGAGGAGGCCTCGTCGGCGGAGGCACCACCCGGCGTGAGAACCACACCACCGTGACCGAGCAGGCACTGTTCGTCTCGATCAGCTCGGACAGCCTCGAGGAACTTCAGGGCTACTGGAACGACCTCGTCGTCGACGCCGTGATCGTCGAACCGCTCGCCGCGTCCGCCTGGAGCGCCGGCTTCGGCATGCTCACCGACCGCTTCGGTGTCACCTGGAGCATCTCGGTCTCGTAGGCGTAGCCACCGCGGCACGCTCTCGCCGTGCCGCGGTGACCGCCCGACTCCACAGCGCTCCAGAGACACCATGGCACCGTCTCATCCGGCCTCCCATCACTCGCCCATGCAAACGCGCGCGCACAGGCGCGGTCCGGGCGGCGCCCGAAGAAGCACGATCTTGGGCCGCGTCGTCCCGCTTACGCGCAGCGCCCGCAAAGGGATCGCGACTGCCCCAGCACGGTGGCGCTGGGGAGTCGCGGGCTAAACGCGGGTTGTCAGTTTCGCGGCGGGCGAGCGGATCCGCGCCGCTGTCCGTGTGGCGGCGAGCGGCGCCCGTAGGCTGCTTCGTGCTGGGCGTCGGCTGCCCTGGGCCCTTTGGGGAGGCGGCGGAGCCGACGGTGGAGACGAGCACTCGGTCTGGAGTGGGACCTCTAGCGACCCTCGCGACGGTGACACAGCCGGGCTCCCGGAGGGCGATGTGAGTTTCGAGGGGGGACCGCCGATTTCGGGATGCTGTTGTCGAGGGGCCGCCACTTCGCCGGCGTCAGCGGTCGAGTGTCGGCGTGGCCGCGGCAGGGGCGAGCCTGCGCAGATTTGCCAGCAGTACGGCCAGCGCGGCGCAGACGCCGATGCTGACGAGGTCGGTGAGGACCGGAGAGAGTGGGGTGAGGATGAAGCCGACGCTGTCGAAGCCGGCGTGGAGGATGATCGCGGGCCAGATACTTCCTGTGGTGTCGGTGAGCAGCGCCGCGACGATCCCGAACAGGAACGCGAAGGCGACGGTGCGAGCGACCTGCCCGCTGTCCGCGTCGGGGGAGATCGCAGTGATCGTATGCGCTGCCGCGAACGCGGTCGAGGTGATGAGGTTCGCGGCGACCGAACCACGGGCGCTGAAGGCTCGCAGCAGGATGCCGCGGAAGATCGTCTCCTCGACGAAGCCGACGAGCACCGCGAGGGCGATGAATCCGGCTGCGCCGCCCGCGCTCACGCCGAACCCGGCCGAAACGGCGGCGGCGGACAAGGGCAGAATTCCGACCGACACCGTGGCGATGAGCGCCGCTTTCGTCCCACGTACCGCGCAGAACCCGAGCGGGCGCCAGGCGCGGCGGAGGGAGAGCCCGACGACCAGGGCGAGCGCGATCGGCGCGAGCCCGAAGGCGAGCGGGGCGTACCCGGTCACGCCCGCGAGGTATGCGAGCGTCCCGGTGACCCCAAGTACGACGACGAGTCCGCCCGTCAGCTCGACCAGCAGCCACCACGGGTGGCGGGGTGTGTTGTCCATGGCGGTTTCGCCTCTCATTGACTGGAACGCTCCTGCTGAATACACTTGTATTCGGCAGGAGCGAGCATACACCCGTATTCTCTCGAGTCAAGAAGCGGACAAAGTGCAGGAGGCGCCGGTGGCGACCGAACATCGCGAGCAGGAATTGGCGGATGCCGCGCTGCGCATCGTCGCACGAGACGGCCTGGCCGCACTGTCGTTCCGCGCCGTCGCGAGCGAATCGGGCTGGTCACTCGGCGCCGTGCAGAAGGCCTTCACTTCCAAGCGGGAATTGATCGCTGCCACACTCCGCCGCGCGGAGCAGTCGACCGAGACGGCCGCGGGACCGCCCGCGCAGCCCGACCTGCGCACGTGGCTGTCCCGTCTCGTTCTGGGCGCGCTGCCGCTGGACGCCGAGCGCCGCGCCGCCGTCGTCGTGGGCACCGCGTTCGCCGACCAAGCAGCGTTCGACGACGACATCGCCGCCGCGATCCGCGTCCGCAACGACGGCATCCGCTCTCAGCTCGAGCGACTGTGCGCGTGGAGACGTACCGAGGGAGAGCTCCACGCCCGCCTTAGCGACGCCCAGATCGTCCGCGCTCTGCTCGCCTT
Organism: Microbacterium flavum; assembly: GCF_018717645.1. Lineage (GTDB taxonomy): Bacteria > Actinomycetota > Actinomycetes > Actinomycetales > Microbacteriaceae > Microbacterium > Microbacterium flavum. The sequence goes on along the minus strand of NZ_JAFLHG010000012.1, from coordinate 113,179 downwards.
CGCCGGAGGCCTCGCCGCCGAACTGCTCTACACCCCCGCAGACCCCGCCGCCATCACCGACCTCGTCGAGAACACCGTCACCGCGCTTCTCGCGGACTGAACAGAACAGGACGGGCTGCGTCGCCGACGTCGAGCGTCGGGGGTGCTCACCGGATTCATGCCTGCCTACAGCATGCTCATCGCGGCCGTTACGCTCGTGTTTGCCGAACTCGTCGGTCTGAGTGCTCTGCTTGTCGCAGACGCGATGCCTGCGTGGACAATCGGCTTGACGATGGTCGCGATCGCGCTTGGCGTTACCGCGGTGGCGATCTCACCGGTCGTGCGGCGGTTTGCCCAGGCGCTCCGCGAAGCGAACCCTGACAAGATCCTGCCAAAGAGGCAGCAACTACTCGATCGCGAGACTGGCCTCGACGCCGCCGCAAATCGACATGTCCGCGAGGCCCCTCCAACGAACGATGCCCGTATGCGGATCCTCGGGTTCGCTGTCAGCCCGGCCTACCGCGCTCCGCGCACAGTCGCCCGGGTGTCGGCCGCGCCGACTTGGTCAGAGGTTGATGGGTCCTGGTGACGGTACATCGTCTGGAAGCCCGGCGTCGAGGATTCTCGTGACCATGTCGAGCGCCCGATCGGTGAGTAGGTCGCCAGGGTAGAAGTCCTCGTACAAATCCTCGGCTTCCTCGATGGTGGTGATCGCGCAGAGTTTCAGCAGTTGGCGGATGTCGTTCGTGTCGCGTCCGGGACGGTTGGCGCGAAGCTTCATCGCGAGCATCGCCTCTTTCGCGGCGACCTGGATGACGATCCCGTCGTGGTCGTAGATCGACTCCCACTCGACTGCCCGCCGACCGAACGCGGGGATGGCGTCCGCCTGCTCGACGGCGAAGTTGAGCCAGGTAGCATTCCACCCTCGCCGGTCCGCGACGCGCGCGGCGGCAGCAGCCACGGCCTCGTCAGACCCGGGCTGGATGCGCAGAGAGTCGAGATCCTGCGTCGTGCCGCGGTCGAAGTATCGCAGCGCGAGGGCTGCGCCACCCACGAGTCGGATGCGGGCCACCTCGCCAGCCGTTCGAAGTTCGGCGACGAGGTCGCGGAGCCCGCCGATGATGTCTGCACGATCCAGCACCGTCGCCATGGTCACACGCTCGTGAACGTGTCACGCCAGACGAGCACCCCGCGCTCAGCTAACGCGTCGGGCACCTCAGTGAGCGGCGGCACGGGGTCGGACGGATCGACATCGAGGCCTCGGGGCGCGGTGAGAAAGCGTGCAGGCCGGTTCACCCACTCCGGAACCGGGAGCCCTTCCTCTCGAAGTCGCCATGCGACGAGTCCGGCGATGGCGGCATCCCACACCGGATCGCGGGTGGGTTCCGGTTCGGCCAGACCCAGCACCCCACGGACGAGTCCGTGCTCGGCGACGAGGTCGTCGTTCAACTGCAGCAGAGCGCGCAGGGCGCGCTCCCGGTCGCCCAAGCGGAGATGCCCACGGATCTCGGCCGCGGCCGTCGCCGCGTCGCCGCGTTGAGTCGGTGCCGAGTACAGTCGGTGCCCCGCGCCCGCGAGCAGCCGCGCGACGGTGCTGAACTCAGCACCCCGCCCGCGCTCGGAACGCGACACCCGCGCCTGATCGATGCGAGTGCGCTCCGCCAGGCGCTGCTGAGTTAGACCGCGACTCTTTCGAGCCGCGCGCACCAGTGTTCCCGCATCCGCCATTGCAACACCGCCTCAGAATAGGACTACTGAGTCATATTCTAGCGGGCGAACGACAGAGTCTGAACAGCTGGATTGGGCAGCGACCGCGTCACCAGCTTCAGGGGTTGATCCCGAATACTCGCAGCAGGGGGATGCGAGGGATCATCCGGCGCGGGCCGAGCTGGATCGTGGGGATGGTTCCACTCTCGATGCCGAGCTTGATGGTGCGGTAGTCCACGCCGACGAGCTTGGCGGCATCCTTCATCGTCAGGGCGAGTGAGTTGCTTGAATTGTTCATGTCCTTCTCCTCGGTGAGCAATGCGTGTCATCACTTGCCCACACCGTACTCCTGTCGTGAGCAATCCGCGACATGTATTGCTCACCAGCCGGGAACCGTGCCAGGCTCGTGGCATGAGCGACGTTGAGATCGAGGTCATCGACGGCGAGCGGATCGACGTCGGCGACGGCGTGAGCATCCCCACGGCGTGGGATGCCGTCGCCACCGGTGAGCCGAACGTCGCGGGAGTCATCCGGCTTCATGTGGTGTTCGACAAGCAGCTCCGGCGCACCGCGGCCGCATCCGTCCGCCTCGACCGCGCGGGGGAGGGCGACGAGGCGACCGCCGCGGCGCTGCGCGAAGTGCGCGTGCAGTACCTCGTCGCCTACTCGTCGATGCGCGTGGTCACCGTGACCCGTGAGAGCGGCAAGGCCGAGTCCCTCAGCCAGTACCTCACGGAGGTGAGGTCCCGCACCGACCGCACCTACGAAGAGACGGTTCGCGAGGCGGTGCGGCTCTACCGAATCGCAACGACCGTGAACCTGGCTCCCCTCAAACTCGTCTCGGAACAGCTCAGTGTGAGCGTCAGCACGGCGACGCGCATGATGGCTCGCGCACGCGAATCCGGCCTCGCTGACGACCTGATCGCGCGCGAGACGTACAACCGCATGCGGGCGGACGAAGAGGAACTGACCCATCCGCACCTCGGCCCGCCGTCGCCGTCTGGCCCCTCGGTCGGGCGCTGACGACAATCTGAAGCAACGAAAGCCATTTCTGCACTCTGCTCGACAGATCGCGTCAGAGCGAGCAAACTGCTCAAATCAGGCGCAGTTTGCGCAGGCCGAATTCGTTCTTGCCCGCATTCGTTTTCGGCATACGCCTGAGCACCGCACCAGCACTGGTGACTCTTGCCCGCTTTTTGCCCACATTCCATTTCCAACTGGCTGTTTTCGGACGTCGCTGAATGCCGGAGCGCTCCGAAAAACCCGCGTAATTCCGCGGATTTCGTCGTTCTGCGTCGCTATGCAGAATGCTCAAAACGTGTTCGAATCCCTCCAGGGGGATGGGAAGGATGGCCATGTCATCCTGCCCTCCTCATGGGTGCGCCCCGGCCCAGGTCCGCCCGCGTCGGGCAAGCGCACGTGGGGCCCGACCGCCCCGCGCCGCACCGTCAGGGCATGGGAACGTGGGCGAAGCTCGCGGTGAAGGCTTGCAGTTGCGCGGCGGTCGTGGTGTAGATGACCTTCGTGTTCGTCGTCGATGCGTCGAGCACGACGGAGGCGGCCACATTGGCCACGAGGGTGTTCCCATTGATCACGTTACGATCGCCCGACTTCACGAGGATCAGAGTCGGAGTCGCCCCGCTCGGTCGCCGAAGCGGGCCGGCAACGTTGTACGACATGTGGTTGGACAGCACGCTGTTGTTCGACCCGGAGATCTGGATCATCCCGAACAGGTCATCTCGGCCGTTGTCGTTGCTGCTCTCCGTGTCGACGCGCGTGAACTGATTGGCAGCGACCAGGTTCTCCCCGCTGCCGGACTCGAGAATCACCATTCCTGCCCACGAGCTGACGAACTTGTTGCCCGTGATGGCGCACCGCTGGCTGTTCACCAGTCGAATCGATCCGTGCCAGACGAGCGTGTTGCCCTGCACGAGCAGTCCCTCCGCGTTCTCCGCGAAGACGGAAGCGCCAGCCCATGCGCTGATCAAGAAGTTGTTGCTGACCCGGACGACCTGCGACGCGCCCGTCAGCTCCAGACAGGTGCCGCACTCGGCGACGAAATTGCCCGTCACCCACGCGGCATCCGCCCCTCGCACGCTCATGGCTGTCGAGAGATAGACGAATCCCATTCCCTCGATGCGGATCGAGTCGTTGTCGGACTGGATCGAGATGCCTACCTTCCCGCTCCCCGGAAGGTAGGGCTTGGATGCCGAGACCCCGTCGATCACGAAGTCTCGAAACTCGACCGAGTTGATGCGCCCCACGATTGCAGGGCTCCCGGATCGCTGGACAAGGAAGGCGGTCGTAGTGCCGTCCGTGTTTTTCATCTGGATGTGACTGCCACCGGGCAGGGTGTCTGCCCAGCCGCCGGTCGGGCTCTCATCACGAATCGCAAGCGACTGGAAGCCGTGGCCGGATCCCTTGATCTGCAGATAGCTGATGTCGATCACGACCCGGGTTCTGAGGTCGTAGTGCCCGGGCGGAATGTAGATGACCGCTCCGGGCCGCGTCGTCTGGCTGGTCTGTTGCGCCTTGATATCGGCGATGATCTCGTTGATCACTGTTCCGATGTCGGTGTAGGGCGAGACGCTTGCGCTGAACGTGGTGACGTCATAAACGGTGGTCATGGGGTGGTGTCCTGTCGATCGGTCGTATGACGAGGTCGGGGTCTGTGGTGAGCGGATGCCGGCGAGCGGGGCGCTCAGAGCACGCCGACGATGTCGCCATGGCCGGCGGTGGGAGCCTCGATGTTCGTCGCGGCGGAGGCCGGGGCGGCATCAGGGCCGTCGACGAGGCACCAGACGACCGATCCCCCCGCCGCCACCGCGGCCACGCCGAGGAAGGCGCGTCTGCTCATCGAGAGCGCCGACGCGGCACGCCGCGACGTGCCTGCGTCGGCGATGTCGCCGGATGCCTCGCCGGCGATACCCCCGCGCCTACGCGAGCGGGTAGACACGCAGCGTCCCCGCGGTCGCATTCGTCGTGAGCTGGGCGTCGTCGACGGTGAGGCGTGCGCCGAAGAGCGCAACCCCCGTCGAGACCTCGAGAACAGGCCCGTCAATCACGATGCGCAGATCACCCGCGGCGGGGACCGTAGTGGTGACGCCCCCCACCGTGACCGCGACCTCAGCTCCCTCGATACGCAGGGATGCCGCGGGGACTCCACCGACAGTGATCTCCAGCTGGCCGTCGCCCCCTGCATCCCACTCGATGTCGGCCATCGGCCGCGGCGTCGTGCCGTCGACGGAGCGCGGGCCGCGGTGCCCGAGGAGGTCCTCGTGGGGCGTTGTCCACACCTGCCCGTCGCGGAGCGAGAGCACGTGGGGCAGACTGTGGGCGCTCGCCCAGCCGTCGCTCGCGCCGCCGATCCCGCGCATCCAGAACAGCAGGCACGGTCTGCCGTCAGCGTCGAAGAAGAGCGAGGGGGCGTAATAGCTGTCGCCGTAGGTGAGTCGCCCCCAGGTCTCCGCCGCGAAGACGCCGTTCTCCTCATCGCCGATGGCGTAGCCGGCGTGATGGAGCACGTCGTCGTCCCAGATGGACGACACCATGACCGACCGGCCGTCGACCTCGAGGATCTGGGGACACTCCCACAGCGCGCCCATCCATACGGGCTCGGTCTCGTCGGTCGAGCGCGCCAGAGCGATGCCCTCGTAGCGCCAAGACTCCAGGTCGTCGGACACGTACGACAGCGCCGTGGCCGTGCCGTCTCGGAGACCTGCCCCCACGAACATCCGCCACCGATCGCCGTCGCGGCGCACGAACGGGTCGCGGTACGCGATGATGTCGAGCTCGTCGGGAGCATCGGCGACCACGTCACCTTTGCGCCAGGCGATCCAATCGTCGTCGAGCGGGGTCGCCACCCGAATGCGGCCGATGCCGATGTTCGGCTCCGACGTCGACGTGTAGAAGATGCGAGCGGCGCCGTCGTCGGTTCGAACCAGCGATCCCGTCCAGATGCCGCCGTCACCCTCACCGGGCGCGATCGCGACGGGCAGTTCGCGGAGGGAGAGCAGGTCGGCTCCGACCGCGTGCCCCCAGTGGCAGTTGGGCGCCCAGACGGTCTTCCCCGGGACGTACTGGAAGAACGCGTGGTACTGGCCATCGATATACGTGATGCCGTGCGGATCGTTGATCCATCCCGATTCCGCCGTGAAGTGGAGCAGGGGTCGCACGCTCAGCCCTCGCTCTCGTCGTAGCGGCGACGCACATCGCGAGCGATCTGGATGTTTCCGTGCTCCCACTCGTCGATCTGGGCGCGACGCTCGGCGCGCATCTCGTCGCGCTTGGCGACGAAGTCCTCCATCCGACGTGCCGCCGCTTCACGTGCCGTGCGCTGATCGTCGCTGAGAGGAGGGAGTGGTGCGGTGATGACCCGATCGATCGGGCGCAACGGCAGCCGCTCGTCGACGGGCGGGATCTCGAGCACGGGGGAGGGGAGCGTCTGATACCAGTACGCGGTCGATGACCACTCGTCGGAGAGGTGGTTGCCGTGTCCGTGTTCGAACGTCACCCGGATCCGCTTCTCGAAGCGGATCGGATCGGCGAGGTGGAATCGGTAGCTGTGGTGGAACCCGGGGACGTCCTCCTCGTGCACGCTGGTGCCGTTGAACAGGTAGGCATTGTGCTGCATGCCCCACGCATGCCCGAAATAGTCCTCCATTCCGGTGCCGTGCAGGCTCGGCGGCCAGGTGTCGTCATCGATGAAGATCATGTCGTCGCCCTCGCCCCACCACGACCCCTGGAAGTGGCGCACAGCGAGCGAGCAGCCGACGTAATGCCCCCGCCCCTCCGTCTCGAGCGCGACGTAGTTGTCCTTGCCGTCGAGATTCGGAACGGTGGTCTCGATGCTGTTCGACTGCAGATCGGGCCCCCATCCCTGTGTCGGCAGCGCGCGCCGCCAATGCGCGTGGAAGAAGACCGTGTCATCGGGGAGCGGTTCTCGAACCAGTTCGTAGTCGATGTAGAAGTACTGCAGGTAGGGGATGTCGTTCTGGTTCTCCACGACGATGCGCGCGCGTGTGCCGAACGGCATCCGGAAATAGCTGTTGAACGCCGCGCTCCCGCCGAACGTGTGCAGCTCGGGCTCTTTGGCCGACACCGAGAGGGGGAGCGATTCGTATGACCCTGACAGCGAGTTCATGAGGCCGAAGAAGTCGCCCAGGGGCGCGACCACGCTGGGCGTCTCCTGGTCGTCCCAGTACATCTTGAGGACCACCTTGCGGTAGTAGTCCGGGTCGACCACCTCCCAGCTCACCCCGAGCGCATTGTGGATCTCCAGCATCGGCACACCCACGACGTGGGGGTCGATCTGGCCCGGACCGGGCTGGATGCGGCAGGACTGCGTCATCCAGATGTGGGTGATGAACCCGGGTCCCTCGATGTCGGCGAGGGTGCGCTCCTCGCCCGGCATGATGATCCAGTTGTCCCTGTTGCGCCCGGTCTGATCGAAGCTCGACACGCGCGCCGTGCGTGCGCTGCGCGCCTGAGTGAGGTCGCCGAGCAGGCCTGTCGGCCGCGGGGATGGGGTCGTCATCGTCCACTCCTCTGCCCCATCGATGGGGCGGTCGTTGATACCGAATCGGCATCGAAACGTTTGTCTGGATGAAGATAGCTCCCGCGACCCGATTCGCGCAAGATCCGCGGGCGACCATCCCTCTGAGCCCGCTGATCGCGGGAAGTTCGCCGCATGGTGTAGGTTTGCGCAAACGATCCCCGATCTCAGGCAATGGAGCTGCGCAATGGCAACGATGGTGGATGTGGCACGGGCTGCGGGTGTGTCGATCTCGACCGTGTCTCACGTGCTCAACGGCACGCGCAACGTCGAGCCTCCGACGCGCGCACGCGTGCTCGCCGCGATCGAGCAGACCGGATACCGCCAGGACACGCTGGCCCGCGCCATGCGACGGTCGAAGACCGACAGCATCGGGCTCGTGGTCTCCGATGCCGGCGAGCCGGCCTTCGCGGAGATGGTGCACGGCGTCGAGCAGGAGGCGGCCGTGCGCGGGCTCACCCTGCTGCTGGCGAACTCGGCGGAGGACCCGGAACGGGAGAGGCGCGCCGTGCGGACCCTTCTCGAGCGCCGCGTCGACGGGGTGATCCTCGCGTGCGCCGCAGACGCCGCGCCGCCGCTGCTCGCGGATCTGCAGCACGAGAAGGCGCCCGTCGTCCTGCTGGACCGGCTCTATCGAGACCAGCCCTTCGATCAGGTGGGGGCCGACAACCGCGATTCGATGCGCACCCTCGTGCGCCATCTGGCGGCCCGCGGCCACCGCCGGTTCCTCGTGATCGCGGGCGATGTGCGGGTGCCCGTCCTGGAGGAGCGGCTCGACGGATTCTTCGACGGGGTCCGTGACGCGCACGTGTCCGCAGACGATCAGCAGATCATCACGGGGGTCGACCGTTCCTCACTCGGGGAGCCCATCGCGCGCGCCCTCGCCCAGGGAGTGGCCACGGCGGTCATCGCCTGCAGCACCCCCCTCGCCGCCGCCGGCCTGCGCGCGCTGGAAGACCTCGACCGAAAGACCCCGGCGGACGTGGCCTTCGCCACTTTCGACGGCTTCGACTACCCCGACCTCTTCCAGCCTCGGCTGACGACCGTGCGCCAGCCCGCCTTCGACATGGGCGTCGCGGCGGTCCGCCTGCTGATGGAGCGCCTGGAGGCGCCCGACACGAGTCCCCGGACGGTCCGTCTGCATCAGGATCTGCAGCTCCGGGAGTCCACGGAGGCGTTTGCGCCGACGGTTGCTTGACACCCGCGGCATGGGCCCTTACCGTGAGACAAACGTTTCCCGCAAACGTTTCGATAGATTAGTGAGTCTGCCGTGGCAGACACCCCATCAAAGGAGATGAACGTGCGACGCACAGCAGCCCGAACGCCGTGGGGGCGTATCGTCCTCGCGGCCGCCGCCGCCTCGGCATCCGTGCTCGTCCTCGCCGGCTGCGGCGGGTCGAGCGACGCCGGTGCCGACGGCAAGACCGAGATCACCCTCTCGATGCAGAACCCCGACGTGAAGACGGCCGACCCGGCGACGTGGGCGATCGTCGAGGCATTCGAGAAGGCCAACCCCGACGTCACCGTCAACGTGTCGGGTGAGGCCGTCGCCGAACACCTGCAGAAGCTGTCGATCGCCGCGCAGAGCGACACGCTGCCCGACATCTTCTGGGTCTACAAGTCGAACGCGGAGCAGATGCAGGAGTCCGGCCTGCTGCTGAACCTCGCTCCCGTGCTCGACGAGCTGCAGCTCACGGACTCCTTCCCGGAGAGCACCGTCAAGAACTTCTCCGCCGGCGATGTGATCTACGGCGTGCCCTACCAGGGGCTCCTCACGGGGCTCTGGGTCAACAAGAAGATCCTCGCGGATAACGGCATCGAGATGCCGAAGAGCTACGACGATCTGCTCGCGGCGGCGAAGGCGCTGAATGAGAAGGGCGTCACGACGATCTCGAACGGTGCCAACCAGTCGTCGTTCAGCGTGTGGTCGTTCCTGACGATGCTCGAGCGCTTCGGATACGGCGACAAGGTCGACGGCCTCCTCGACGGGTCCGTCGCGTACACGAATGACGACTTCCTCCGTCTGTATGAGCACATCGACGAGCTCCGCAAGGCGGGCGCCTTCCCGTCCAATGTGTCGACCCAGACGTACCAGCAGGCGGTCGACCAGTTCACGAGCGGCAAGGCGGCGATGCTCGACGCCGGCGTGTGGGCCTCCAACGCGATCCAGCAGTCCGACGTCGCATCGAACATCGCGTTCTGGCAGGGGCCGCGCTTCTCCGACGGCGTCGGGGAGCAGAACATCATCATGAACGTCGCTTCAGCGCCGTTCGCAGTCGACCACAAGGTGGCCAACGACGAGAAGAAGCTCGCGGCGGTCAAGAAGTTCCTCGCCTTCTACTACAGCGACGAGGCGCAGCAGATCCTCGTCGACAACGGCCAGCCGCCCGTGACGACGTTCCAGGCGAATGTGGATGCCACGACGCAGAGCGCGCTCAAGGCCGCGCTGGATGCGGCGACCGCCGACGGCGTCACGAGCCCGCAGTCGCAGCCCGACCTGCTCGTTCCGACCCCCGTCGCCAACGCCATGTACGACAGCATCTACGGAGTCATCCAGGGTCAGCTCACCCCGAAGGCCGCGCTGGAGCTCGTCCAGAAGGCATTCGACAGCAACCGTCAGTGACCGCGAAGGGGGCCGCACGTCCTCGCGGCCCCCTCTCGCTCATCCCTCATCTCGAAGGCACGCACGCACATGGTCTGGATCAGCACCCGCTGGAAGATTCTCCTCATGCTCGCTCCGGCGCTCATCGTCTTCACGATGTTCGTCCTCTATCCGGTCGTCTACTCCGGCATCTTCAGTTTCAGTCGGTTCCAGGGCTTCGGAGCCCCGACGTGGATCGGGTTCGACAACTACGCGGCCCTGGTCGGTGACCAGTTCTTCTGGCAGTCGCTGCAGAACACGGTCGTCATCCTCGTGGTGAGCCTCGCGATCCTCATCCCATCCTCGTTCGCGCTGGCGCTCCTGCTGCAGCGGGCGATCGCGGGTCGCGGCATCCTCCGGGCGCTCGTCTTCGGTCCCGCGATCATCGCGCCGATCCTCGTCGGTCTCATCTGGGTGTTCATCCTCGACCCGAAGATCGGTCTGCTCAACCGGACTCTCGCGGCCTTCGGCATCCCTCCCGTCCAGTGGATCGGCGGGGACTACCTCACGCCGATCTCGGTGTCGGTGGTCTTCATCTGGAGCAGCATCGGCTTCGCCATGACGATCTTCTACGCGGGGCTCCAGCTCCTGCCCGGCGACGTCCTGGAGGCGAGCGCACTCGACGGTGCGACGGGCTGGCAGCAGATCTGGCACATCAAGATCCCGATGATGCGCGAGACCTTCGCGATCGTGACGATCCTCATGATCACCAACATCTTCAAGATCTTCGAACTCGTCTACATGCTCACCGGTGGCGGGCCTGTGCACCGATCGGAGACGCTCGTCAGCTACATGTACTTCGTCACCTTCACCAATCAGCAGTACGGATACGGCATGGCCCTCGCCGTCGTCATCACGGTCCTCGGCGCCGTCGTCTCTGCGGGATACCTGTTCGCCGCCCGCCGCAAGGAGACAGCCGCATGACCTCGCTGACGACACGTCGGACGGAGCCGCGATCTCGCCGGCGCGTCGGGCTCGGGGTCGGGATCATCGCCTATCTCGTGACGTTCCTCATCGTGCTGCCCCTGCTGTGGATCGTGCTGCTCTCCTTCCAGCCCAGCGCGAAGATCCTGGGGGATCCCTTCTCGTTTGACGCCCTCACGATCGACAACTACCTCAACGCGATCGCCGCGCTTCCCCTCCTGCGCATGTACGGCAACACGATCTTCATCGCTGTCGTGTCCGTCACTGTCGGCACAGCGATATCGTTCATGGCCGCGTTCGCTCTGACGAGGATGGTCTTCCACCGCCGGCGCGCACAGTCCTCGATTCGTCTGTACCTGCTGGCGGGGCTTGCGGTTCCGGTCTACATCCTGCTGTTCCCCGTCTACCGTCTGGACCTCGCACTCGGCCTCTTCGGCACGTACTGGGCGCTCATCCTCCCGTACATCGCCGTGACGATCCCCTTCAACATCCTGCTGATGACCGGATTCCTGCGAGAGTTCCCCGCGGAGATCGAAGAGGCGGCGATCATCGATGGCGTCGGGTTGTGGAAGCTGTGCTGGACCGTCGTGCTCCCTCTCATGCGTCCCGTCATCGCGACGATCCTGATCTTCAACGTCGTCTACGTCTTCAACGAGTTCCCGTTCGCGTCGATTCTCATCAACGATCCCGACATGGTCACCGTCTCGCTCGCCGTCTCGCGGTTCCAGGGCCAGTACACCGTTGACTACGGCGGGATGATGGCTGCCGCGACGCTCGTGCTGATTCCTCAGCTCATCATCTACGCGCTCTTCCAGCGTCAGGTGATCGCAGGCATGACCGTCGGAGCGGTCAAGGGCTGACGAGCGGCGGCGGGGTCCCGGTTCGCGTCGACCCCGCCGCGCTCCGCGCTCGCATCGATAGCGTCGACTGCATGAGCACGCGAGCGCCCCAGCAGCGCATCGGGGCGGATGCTGTTCTGGGCAGCGGCCGTCTTCGGGAGCGTGCACGCCGCCGCCAGCGCCTACTGGGCGCTGGCGGCCGCTGACTGCTCGCGACCGTCGGGTCGTGGGCGGTCGATATCGCCGCGTCGGCGCCACTCCTCAGCGCGCTCGCCCTCGGCGCCGTCGCGCTGGCGAAGCTGGCGGCGGCAGGGATCCCGCTCCTGGTCGAGTACGGGCGGCTCCGCGCGGCACGGTTCTGGCGTGGCGTGAGCTGGATCGGGGGAGTCGGTCTGATCGTCTACGGCGGCGTGAACATGGTGGTGGCGATCGCCGTCCTGTCCGGCGTCATCCGCACCGACGACGGCTACGACGAGTCCGCGATGATCGGCCACGCCTTCCTGTGGGACCCACTCTTCCTGCTGTGGGGTCTCGCGCTCACCGCGGCTCTCGCACTGACGCGGCCGCGGCCGCTCCGGCGCTGACGATGGAGACCGTCCTCGACCTGCGTCAGGCATCCTCGCCGTCGAACTCGCGCCGCAGGTACCGCGGCGCCTGCACACGCCACGCCTCGGTCACGAGCTCGGCGAGATGGTCGAGGTCGACCTCCGCCATACGGAACGCGACCTTCGGCTCGCTCCACGGGGTCGTCGTGCGCAGGAAGACCTCGGGCGCTATCTCGACGAGCGCGAGCGCGTCCACTTTGTCGGCGACCTTCACGCCGACGACGAGCTGGGTCGCGACGATCTCGCGCATGTCGGCGGGGATGCTCGGCCACGGGTGGCACTCCCACGCGAACGGCTTTCCCCGCACGAACCACGCAGCGCCGCCGGTCGTCGCCCGCTCTTCGCTGCTGCGAAGACCCGCGACGATCGCGCGGATGTCATCGAGGGTGGCCACGCTGCGGAGCCTACGCGCGGGGAGGGCCTTGCGTCCGCCTCCCGCTGAGCTTTGCGGGGGCGTCCGCCTCCCGCTGAGCTTTGCGGGGATTCAGTGCGCGATCACCGCCGGCTGCGTGTCGTCTCCGGATTCGTCGCCGGTGTGCGGGGTCCCGTGCGACAGCGACAGCCCCTGACCGCGCCGACGGAACAGCAGCGCCGACATCACGGCCCCGATGGCGAAGAATCCCGCGCCCCACCAATATGCCGTCGCGTAGCTCGCCAAGGCAGCGTCCACACCGACCGCGGGTGTGATGGGCGTGTGCGCAGCCAGGTAGTCCGCCATTGCCGTGGCGGCGAGCGTGTTGAGCAGCGCTGTGCCGATCGACCCGCCGACCTGCTGGCTCGTGTTGACCATTGCTGAGGCGACGCCGGCGAAGTGCCGGTCGACGCCGAGCGTGGCGGTCTGCATCGACGCGGGCATGATCGTGCCCATCGCGAAGCCCATGAGCATGAGCGGCGGCATCACGTTCGCCACGTACACGCTCGAGGCATCCAAGGACGTCAGCCAGATCATCGCGATGACACCCAGGGTCATGCCGATCGGCACCAAGATCTTGGGGCCGAATCGCGGGATGAAGATATTCGTGCCCAGCTGGGCGGCGAGCACGAGCATCGCGATCATCGGCAAGAACGCGAGACCGGTCCGGATCGGCGTGTACCCCAGCGTCAACTGCAGGTAGTACGTGACGAAGAGGAAGATTCCGAACATGCCCGCGCCGGCGATCATCACCGAGAGGTAGGCGGCACCGCGATTGCGATCGAGCACGATCTGCAGGGGCAGCAACGGGTGCGATGCCCGAGTCTGCCAGAGCACGAATCCGGCGATCAGCACCGCAGCGGCCGCGAGCATCCCCCACGTGAGCGGCGAGTCCCAGCCGTCGGTCTCGGCGTTCGAGAAGCCGTACACGAGCCCGAACAGTCCGCCCGAGATCAGCAGGGTGCCGGGAACGTCGAGCTTCGGACGCGGACCGGTACGCGCGATGTGCGGGACGTACAGGAACGCTCCGACGAGCGCCAACGCCGCGATGAACACATTGATGTACAGGTTCCAGCGCCAGTCGAGCCATTCGGTGAGGACGCCGCCGAGCAGCAGCCCCACCGCTCCGCCGGCGCCGGCGATCGCGCCGAACACGCCGAAGGCGCGCGCACGCTCCTTCGGGATCGTGAAGGTCGTCGTGAGAACCGCGAGGGCGGTGGGGGCGAGCAGTGCCCCGAAGGCGCCCTGCAGCGCGCGGGTGGCGACGAGCACTTCGAACGTCGGTGCGGCCCCACCCAACGCCGACGCGGCGGCGAACCCGACGAGCCCGATGATGAAGGTGCGCTTGCGTCCCATCAGGTCGGAGAGGCGCCCGCCGAGCAGAAGCAAGCTGCCGAACGCGAGTGAGTAGGCGGTGATGATCCACTGGCGCTGGCCGTCCGTGAAGCCCAGGTCGGCTTGAGCGGACGGGAGAGCGATGTTCACGACGGTCGCATCGAGAACGACCATCAGCTGAGCGAGGCCGACCACGACCAGGGTGATCCAGTGGCGCCGATCGGTCGGCGCGGGCGCGGCGGGAGGCGTCGAGACGCCGGTCGAGGAAGACATGGGAGATACCATATACGGTACTGTTGAGTTCCGGATATCCCGCGTATAGGAATTTACCGGCTGGTAACGTTGCGCGCGAAACGAGAAGGAGGCGAGGGCGATGACGCAGCTCGCTGATGCCGGGAAGCCCCGGCTTGGGCGCAAGCGCGACCATACCCGCGACCCCGAGATCCTGGAAGCCGCACTCGACGTGCTCGCCGAGACCGGCTATGACGGCATGACGATCGACATGGTCGCTGCTCGAGCCAAGGCCGGCAAGGCCACCCTCTACCGGCGCTGGGCATCCAAGCCCGAGCTCGTCCTCGATGCCGTCGCGTGCATGAAGTCGTCGGACACCGACCTCGCGTCGCCGCCGGACACCGGCACGCTTCGCGGCGACCTCGTCGCGATGGTGAAATCGCCCACCCTCGCGCAGAGCGAGCGCAAGCTCAAGGTGATGGCAGGTATCGTCTCGATGATCGCGCGCGACCCCGACCTCGCCGCAGCCGCTCAAGCGGCGCTCGTCGAGCCGCGCGCCGCCGCCAACCGGATCATCTTCGGGCGAGCGATGGATCGCGGCGAGATCGCGTCCGATGTCGATGTCGACACCCTGTGTATGATCGGCCCCGCGATGGCGTCATATCGCACTCTCATGCTCCAGCTGCCCATCGACCGCGCGTTCTCGATCGACATCATCGACCGCATCATCCTGCCGGCGGCCGGGGTGCGACCTTCACTCAGCGCCGGAGCGCCCCTCAACTGACGTTGCGCCGCAGCGCGTCGGCCACCCACCGCGCATAGCTGTGCCACGGCGGGATGCCCGACGCGAGGGCGGCGGCGTGCTCCCGCAGCTCGGGGTCGGCGCGGAACCACTCGCCGCCTTCGCGCAGGTGGGCGAACTGCTCGTGCCGAGCGCGCTCGAGCGCCCGGCCGCCGGGCTCGAAGGCGAGCAGCTCGTGATGCCAGATCACCGCCAGCCGCCGACGCGGATCGGCCGTCGTCCCGATCTTCACCCGCGCATCCCACCGCAGGTAGTAGACGACCTCGACGCGGGGGCGCGGCAGGTCGGCATCGGGGCTGTCGCCGGCGCGCCATCCGCAGACCGGGCACACTCGCCCGCCGTCACCGGCCGGAGCCGGAGACGACAGCGGTGACGGAACGGCAGTGGCCTCGCCGCACAGCACGCAGGCATCCGCGGCGCCCTCGCAACCGCTCGCTTCCCGCACCGACCGACCGCCCATGAAGGCACGCTACGTACGGGCTCCGACATCACCGCAGGCCTCCAACAAGCCCCATCACGCCCAGAACCGCCCCGAATCCCACCCCGCGGCACCCTCCCTTGCCGCCCGCGGCGTGGACCAATAGCGTCGGAGAAGGTCGAATCCGGCCGGTGACCGGCCGATGAAGGCCGACGACGGGAGCTGCATCGATGGACGTCTTGCTCGTCATCCTCCAGGCCGCCGTGGTCCTCGGCGCGATCGTCATGGGTGTCCGCACCGGCGGCATCGGACTCGGTCTCTGGGGCGTCGCGGGCACGCTCGTCCTCATCTTCGTGTTCCGCCTGGCACCCGGCTCGCCGCCGGTGGATGCCTTCTTCATCGTCATCGCCGTGATCACCGCCGCCTCGGCGATGCAGGCGGCGGGCGGCATCGACTACCTCGTGTCGATCGCCTCGCGCATCATCCAGGCGAACCCGAGCCGCCTCACCTACGTCGCCCCGCTCGTGGCGTTCGCCTTCACCGCCCTCGCCGGCACCTCGAACATCTTCTTCGCGCTCATCCCCGTCATCTACGAGACCGCGTACCGCAACGGTCAGCGCCCCGAGCGCTCGCTCGCCGCGGCGACGGTCACGAGCGCGCTCGGCATCACGGCATCCCCGGTCTCGGCGGCGATGGCGGCCTACCTCGTGCTCGCCTCGCCGTTCTCGCTCGTGCAGATCCTGTCCATCACGATCCCCGCGGCGATCGTCGCGTGCCTCGTGACCTCGTTCGTGCAGCAGCGCATCGGCAAGGAGCTCCTCGACGACCCCGAGTTCCTGAAGCGCGTCGAGGCAGGCAAGGTCGAGATGCCGGCGGTGCTCGTCGCCCAGCAGACCGCCCGTGCCGAGGCGGTGGCAGGCGGCGCGCCGCACGGGAAGGCGGCGCGTCAGGCGAAGAAGGCTGCGGCGGCGGTTCCCGCCGGCAGCGAGAAGATCCTCCACGAGGTCCCTCCGGGCGGCGCGGTCTCGGCCTGGATCTTCGTCGTCGCCATCATCGCGGTCGTCCTCATGGGTCTGTTCCCGGCCCTCCGCCCCGCATTCCCGAACGCCGACGGAGACCTCGTCGCGATCGGGATGTCGCCGGTCATCGAGATGTTCATGTTCACGGCGGCGCTCGTCATCATCCTCGTCCGCAAGGTCCCGCCCGCCGACGTCATGAAGCAGCCGCTGCTCTCCTCCGGCATCGTCGCGGCGATCGCCCTGTTCGGCATCGCCTGGATGGCCGACACGTTCATCTCGGCCAACAAGACGACCATCGTCGATCCGCTCGGCGACCTCGTGACTGCGGTGCCGATCCTCCTCGCGGTCGCCCTCTTCGTCATGGCCGGTCTCACGACCAGCCAGTCCGCCACGACGAACACCATCGTCCCGATCGCGCTGGCCGCCGGCATGCCGATCGGCGTCATCACGGCGATGTGGCCCTCGCTCGTCGGCGTGTGGCTCTTCCCCGCGAATGGCTCGCAGATCGCCGCTGTGGAGACCGACCGCACCGGGTCCACCCGCCTCAGCTCGGTTCCGATCTGGCACTCGTTCACGATCCCGATGCTCGTCTCGTGGGTCTCGGCGGTCGCCGCCGGCCTGCTCATGTCCCTCGTCATCCGCTGACCTCCTGAAAGGACCCGCCATGACCGACGTCACCGAGATCATCGCCGCGACGAAGGAGCTCATGCCCGACGTCTTGGCGCGGCACGCGCAGCTGATCGGCATCCCCTCCATCGCCTTCCCCGGCTTCCCCGAGAAGCCCGTGCACGAGATGGCGCAGGCGGTGATCGACATGCTGCGGGATGCCGGGGCCACCACCGCCCGCCTGCAGGAGATCCCCGGTGGCTACCCCGCCGTCGTCGCGGAGATCGAGGGCCCGGAGGGATCGCCGACCGTCCTCCTCTACGCCCACTACGACGTCCAGCCCGCGGCCGAGAGCCAGGGGTGGACGAGCGACCCGTGGACGGCGACGACGAAGGACGACGGGCGCATCTACGGCCGCGGCGCGGCCGACGACAAGTCGGGCCTCGCGATGCACTACGCCACGATCGCGCAGCTCGCGAAGAATCCGCCCTGTCACATCCAGGTCCTCGTCGAGGGGGAGGAGGAGACGATCTCCCACCTCGAGGGGTTCGTCGAGTCGAACCCCGACCGGTTCCGCTTCGACGTCGCGGTCATCGCTGACGTCGGCCCGCAGGCGGTGAACCGGCCCGCCCTCACCACGGCGATGCGCGGCGACGTCTCCTGCACGCTGACCGTCTCGACCCTGTCGGCACCCGTGCACTCGGGCCTGTTCGGGGGAGCGGCGCCGGATGCCATGACCGCGATGATCCGAATCCTCGACGGCCTGCACGACGACAACGGCGACACCGTGATCCCCGGCGTCGAGAGCCACGACTGGTCCGGCGCCCACATGGACGAGGCCATCTACCGGCAGGGCTCCGCGATCCTCGACGGCGTCGACTACCTCGGGACGGGCTCGCTCAGCGACCGGGTCTGGGCGCGGCCCTCCGTCACCGTCATCGGAATGGACGTCCCCTCCACCGCCGAAGGAGGGAACGTCCTCATCCCGTCCGTCAAGGCGCGCCTGTCGCTGCGGATCGCGCCCGGCACCGACCCGGAGGCGCAGCTGGACGCGCTCATGAGCCACCTCCGCGCGCAGGCGCCGTGGAACTGCAGAGTGGAGGTCGCCCGCGTCAAGGCGGGGAGCAACTTCCAGGCCGACACCGACGCCCCCGCGATCCATGCGGCCGAGGAGGCGCTCCGGGAGGTGTACGGCGCGGAGGTCGAGCAGATCGGGTCGGGCGGGTCGATCCCGCTCGTCGCCTCACTGCTGAGGTGCTCGCCGTCGGCCTCCGTGGTGCTGTGGGGTGCGCAGGACACCGAGCATGCCCGCATCCACGCCTCCGACGAGTCGGTCGACCCGGCCGAGCTCGAGCGGATGATCGCCGCGCAGGTCCTCCTGCTGCGGCGCCTGGGTGCCGAGGCCTGAGCCGGGCCGCGACCCGCGGAGGCTCAGGACCCCGCGATGAGCTTCTGGAGGGTCCCCGGGACGTCGGGCGCCGACACGTCGACGACCGTGCCGTTCACGACGAGGACCGGCACGCCCTTCACGACCTGGTCGGTGCCGGCGATGGTGCGGCCGAGCCAGTACTCGTTCGAGGCATCCACCCAGTCCGCGAAGCGCTGCGACGTGACGGCGTCTGCGATGTCGGAGGTGACCCCCGCCTCGGCGGCGAAAGCGAGGACGTCCTCATCCGTCGGGTGGGACTGGCCGTCAGCCATCGTCTGATGCTGCTGGAGCGCGGCGTAGAGGGCCGGGATCGCGTCGGCGTCGCCGGCATCGAGGGCGGCCGCGAGGGCGTTCGCGCCGCGCGTCGACCAGGCGGTCGTGTCGCCGTGCTTCGTGCTGACGAAGTTCAGCGGATGGATGGTGAGCGTCGCCGCGCCGGATGCCACCGCGTCGGTGATCACGCTGCCGGCGACCTCTTCGAGCTGACGGCAGTAGGGGCAGGACAGGTCCGTCCACAGGTCGATGCTGACCGCCCCGGTCCCGGACGGGATGCCGTATCCGTCGGCTCCTGCGGGCGCGGCGACCGCGGGCGTGGAGGACGACGAGGATGTGCTCGGCGCGGGGCCCGGGGTCGAGCTGCAGCCGGTGAGCACCAGTGAGCCGATCGCCGCGGCGACCAGGAGGGCGCGTGCGGGGGTGCGGACGAAGCGCATGAGGTCTCCTTAGTGGTCAGACCACACAACCATACCGCACGCTCCGGAGGTCAGTGGGCGGCGTCGTACGCCTCGAGGACCGAGGCCGGTACGCGGCCCCGCTCCGAGACGGTGTAGCCGTTCTGCGCCGCCCATTCCCGAACCGGGGCGTAGTCGCGCTGGCCGGATCGCCGCGCGGCCTGGGCGCCTTGCGAACGCGAAGGGGCGCCCCCGCCGCTGCGCGCGCCTCCGCCCGCCCGCGCCGACACCGAGCGGGCGGCACCGATGAACGGCGCGAGCGCGTCGCGGAGGGCCGACGCGTTCTCCTCCGTCAGGTCGATCTCGTAGGCGGTGCCGTCGAGGGAGAACAGGACGGTCTCGCCGGAGCCGGGCTCCAGGACGGTGCCGTCGAGATCGTCGACGAGCTGATGCACGATTCTGCGGGCCATGGCGCCGAGACTACGGCAGAAGCCCCGCCCGGCGGGCCTTGACGACCGCGGCATGACGTGTCGAGGCATCCAGCTTCGCCATCGCCGCCTGCAGATACGACTTCACCGTTCCCTCGCGCAGGGCGAGCGACTCCGCGATCTCCGCGTTCGTCTGGCCGAGCGCCGCGCAGGCGAGGACGTCGGTCTCGCGGGGCGAGAGCTTCACGTCGAGCTTCTCCGCGGGGGTGTCGCGGTCGCGGGTGAGTGCGGCGAGGCGCCCTTCGAGGGCGCTCAGCCGGCGGCGGATGCCGTCGTCCGCCACGTCCGCACTGATCCGGCGGAGCTCGACGTAGGCCTCCCGGAGCTCTTCGCGGGCCGACACGTCCACCGGCAGGGGGATCGGTGCCGCCACGATGTGCAGGCGGCGCCCGACCTCCTCGCGGACGCGCAGCTCGGTCGCGAGGTCCGTCGCGACCTGCAGTGCGGTGCGTGCGCTCTGCTCGCCGAACGGCGTCTTCATCCAGGAGCCGCAGTAGAGCACGCCGCGCGCCTTGCCGGCGACGACCACGGGGACGGCGAACAGGGTCGAGATCCCCTCGCCGAGCACGGCACGGTCGTAGTCGTGCGTGATGTTGCGGGACGAGCGGTAGTCGATCGCGAGCCGCGGGCGGCGCTCGACGAACGCTCGGCCGCCCAGGCCGCGATCGGGTTCGACGACGAGACCGGTGAGACGGGAGGTGCGGTTGCCGACGATGGATGTCACCGCGACCGCGCCCGCGCGCTCGAAGCCGCCGAAGGCGACGGGGAAGCCGGTGCGTGCGGCGAGATCTCCGACGGCGCGCGCCAAGAGCTCGTCCTCCGACGCGAGGCCTGGAACCGCCATCGCCCACTACCCACTTCCGGGGGTGACGACCGCGTCACCCGGTTTCGTAGCGTCGACGATACCACTCGCGCGGTCGATGACGACCGTGCGCCGGGCGCACGCCCGATCCCCCATGAGGCAAGGAGGCCACATGTCCGGAGAGTCCACCGATGCCCGTCCGCCGGGCGGCATCGACTATGTCGCGGTCGAGGAATCGCCGCCGTTCCGCGAGCTGAAGAAGCGGCACCGCAGCTTCGTCCTGCCGCTCACGGTCGCCTTCCTCGTCTGGTACTTCGCCTACGTGCTGCTGTCCTCGTTCGCGCCGGCGTTCATGGCGACTCCCGTCTGGGGACACATCAACATCGGCCTGCTGCTCGGGCTCGGGCAGTTCGTCACGACCTTCGGGATCACCATGTGGTACGTCTCGTACGCGAACCGGCGGCTCGACCCGATCTCGCAGGAGATCCGTGAAGACCTCGAGAAGCGGGAGACCGTCGCATGAGCGCCGTCGCCGCGCAGGACATCTGGGCGTCGGTGTCGGCGGCCGTCGACACGGTCGAGAACAACCCGGTCCTCAACATCTCGATCTTCGGCGCCTTCGTCGCGGTGACGCTGTTCATCGTCATCCGCGCCAGCCGCAACAACAAGACGGCGGCCGACTACTACGCCGCCGGCCGCTCGTTCACCGGACCGCAGAACGGCTTCGCGATCTCCGGGGACTACCTCTCCGCGGCATCCTTCCTCGGTATCACCGGGGCGATCGCGATCAACGGGTACGACGGCTTCCTGTACTCGATCGGCTTCCTGGTGGCGTGGCTGGTCGCGCTGCTGCTGGTGGCCGAGCTCATGCGCAACACGGGCAAGTTCACGATGGCCGACGTGCTGTCGTTCCGACTGAAGCAGGGCCCCGTGCGCATGGCCGCCGCGATCACGACTCTGGCGGTGTGCTTCTTCTACCTGCTCGCGCAGATGGCGGGCGCGGGCGGGCTCGTCTCGCTGCTCCTGGGCATCCACGAGCAGATCGGCCAGTCGGTCGTCGTCGCCGTGGTCGGCGTGCTCATGATCGTGTACGTGCTCATCGGCGGCATGAAGGGCACGACCTGGGTGCAGATCGTCAAGGCCTTCCTCCTCATCGGCGGCGCGGTCGTCATGACGGTCTGGGTGCTGGCCCTCAACGGGTTCAGCCTCGACACCCTGCTCGGAAATGCCGTCGCGGCCTCGACGTCCGACCCGAAGGACGCGATCCTCGGACCGGGCCTGCAGTACGGCAAGAACCCGTGGGACTTCATCTCGCTCGGCGCCGCGCTCGTGCTCGGCACGGCGGGGCTGCCGCACGTCCTCATGCGCTTCTACACGGTTCCGACCGCGAAAGAGGCGCGTCGCTCGGTGGTGTGGGCCATCTGGCTCATCGGCATCTTCTACCTGCTCACCCTCGTGCTCGGCTACGGCGCGGGATACCTCGTCGGACCCGACACCATCAAGAACGCTCCGGGCGGTGTCAACTCCGCGGCTCCGCTGCTGGCGCAGGCCCTCGGCGGACCGCTGCTGCTCGGCTTCATCTCGGCGGTCGCGTTCGCGACGATCCTCGCGGTCGTCGCGGGCCTCACGATCACGGCGGCCGCATCGTTCGCGCACGACATCTATGCGAACGTCGTGAAGAAGGGGAACGTGCCGCCGGACGGCGAGGTCAAGGTCGCCCGCCGGACGGTCATCGTCATCGGCATCCTCGCGATCATCGGCGGGATCGGCGTGCAGGGCCAGAACGTGGCCTTCCTCGTGGCGCTCGCCTTCGCGGTGGCCGCCTCGGCGAACCTGCCGACGATCGTCTATTCGCTGTTCTGGCGGAAGTTCACGACGCGCGGCGCGGTGTGGAGCATGTACGGGGGTCTCGCTGCGGCGATCATCCTCATCGTCCTGTCGCCGGTCTTCTGGGGCACCCCCACGAGCGTCTTCAAGGACGTGGGCACCGCGATCTGGCCGCTGAACAACCCGGGTATCGTGTCGATCCCCGTGGGGTTCTTCCTCGGCTGGCTCGGGTCGGTGACGACGACGCGCGCGGAGGATCCGCGCAAGGCCGCGGAGATGGATGTCCGCTCGCTCACCGGCTACGGAGCCGAGAAGGCGGTCGACCACTAGACGCGGATGCGCGACGCGGCCCCGGTCCGGCTCATCACGAGCGGACCGGGGCCGCCGTGTTCCCGCCGCCGGCCTACACGGCGGCGGGGACCCCTGCGACCTCCGCCTCGAGATCGAGCAGGTACCGCTTGCGCTCCGGATGGCCGCCGTACTCGCCGATCGACCCGTCGCTGCGCACCACCCGGTGCGCCGGGATCACGACCGAGATCGGCGTGCGCGCACACGCCGAGCCGACGGCGCGGTTCGCCCCGGGAGAGCCTGCGGCGATCGCGACCTCGGCGTACGACCTGACCTCGCCGTACGGGATCTCACCGATCCGCTCGAGCGCCGTCCGCGCGAAACCGTGGACGGCATCGAGATCGAGCGGGAGGTCGAAGTCGCGCCGGACGCCGGCGAAGTACTCGTCCAGCTGCGCCACGACGTGCGCGGTCGCGGTCTCGTCGGGCTCGACGACGCGGCGGAGGGCGGTGGCGGCATCCTGCAGCGCACCGTCCAGCGCGCCGCGCGCGACGTCGAGGACGTCGAGAACGGCGAGGCCGCGATCGGTGACGACGATCAGGGCCTCGCCGATCGGCGTCGGGTGCACCGAGAAGGACGCGGCGGGCGTGGTCATGAACACATCATCGCGCCCGGCTCCCGCACCGGTCGCCCGCCCGCACGGATCTGTGGAACGATTCCGGAAACGGGGATCTGGGGACGAGGAGATGGGGCAATCCCACGAAACCCGCGGTTCGGACCCGTTTCCGCCCCCCGGCACGCCTATGGTGGCGAATGTGTGGCGAGCAGATGGTGGCGCCGTGCGAGGTGTGAACGATCCCCCGCACGGAAGCGAAGTGACCCCGGCCGACCTCGAGCTGTCGGAGCCGGGAGTCCGCGTGACCCATGCCGCCGACGCCGAACGCGCCCGCCTCCGTGAGGAGAGCGCGCAGCTGGGCGGCACATCGACGCTCCTGCACTACTCGGATGCCGGGGACGCCGGCATCGACATCACGAAGGCTCACCCGGGCAGCCTGCCGCAGTTCATCACGGGGCGCCCGACGCTCCTCTCCAACCTCTTCCGCGACGAGGTGGCCCTGCTCACCGCGAAGCGCGCCGCGGAGCGGATCGCGGCGAAGGACGTCGAGCTGCGCACCGCCCGGGGGCTCGACACCGTCCACCTCGCCGTCGCCGTCGCGGCCTGGCGGATCGGCGGGGTCTCCTACGCCGCGCCGGTGCTCCTGCGCCCTCTTGCGATCCGTCGCCACCACCTCGACTTCGATCTGCGCCTGCACGGCTCGTTCACGATCAACCCCGAGCTCGTCGAGGCCGCCCGCACGCACTTCGGCATCGCCATCGACGGGCGCGCGCTCGCCGCGCTCGCCTACGACGAGGGCGTCTTCAAGCCGCAGCCGGTCATCGACCACCTGCGCGCCCTGACCGCGCACATCGACACCTTCACGGTGCTGCCGCGCCTCGTCGTCTCGACCTTCGCCGACGTCTCCTCGCGGATGACGCGGGATGCCGCGGACCTCGACCACCCGGTCCTCAACGCGCTCGCCGGCCACGTCGGCGACCGTGAGGACCTGTCCGTCGTCCGCCCGCTGCCGACCCTCGTCGGCGCCGACGACCGGCCGCCGGCGTCCGACCGCCTCCTGCTGGACGCGGACGCCGAGCAGGAGGCGGTCCTCGCGAGGATCGTGTCGGGGCAGTCGCTCACCGTGCAGACCCTGCCGGGAACGGGCGGGACGCAGACGGTCATCAACGCCGTCGGCGAGCTCGTCCGCGCCGGCAAGCGCGTCCTCGTGGTGAGCGCCCGCCGCTCCACGCTCGAGGGCATGCGACACCGCCTCTCCGGCATCGGACTGCCGGCGCTCGCCGTCTCGCCGACGCAGCTGCACCGCGACCTCATCCGCGCGATCGGGCGGAACGAGAAGGCCGAGCAGCCGAAGGTCGCCGACGTGGATGACGCGCTCGTGCGGCTGCGCACCGTGCTGCGCGACTACCGCGACGCCCTCACGGGACGGCATCCCCAGCTCGGCATCTCGCCCCTCGAGGCGCTCCGCACGCTGACGACGATCACCCAGCAGGATCCGCAGCCGCGCGCCGAGACCCGCTTCGATCTGCGGACCCTCCAGAACCTCTCCACGCGCCGTGCCGAGGCCGCGCACGCGCTGCAGACGGCGGCGCGACTCGGCGAGTTCCGCTTCGGGCCCGATGACTCGCCCTGGTACGCCGTGGCGTTCGAGACGACCCAGCAGGCGCGGGACGCGCACGCGCTGGCGGTGAAGATGCACCGGAGCGAGATCCCCGCGATCCTCGAGCGCGGGTACGAGCTCATCGCGCAGACGCGCATGCGGCCGTTCGCGACCGTGTCGGAGCTCGGAGCGTACATCCGCCTCCTCCAGGGCATCCGCGCCTCGCTGGACCGCTTCAGCATGACGGTGTTCGAACGCCCCCTCGGGGAGCTCATCGAGGCGCACGCGCCGCGCCGTGACGCTCCGGAGATGTCGGGCGCCCAGCGCCGACGCCTCAAGCACCTCTCGCGCGAGTACGTGCGGCCGGGCATGCACATCACCGACATGCACGAGTCGCTCCTGCGCGTGCAGCAGCAGCGGACGCAGTGGCAGCAGCTGGTCGAACCCGGGGTGCTGCCCGAAGTGCCGATCGGCCTCGACGACGTCGCCACGGCGTGGCAGCGCGTCGACGCGAACCTCGCGGCCCTCGACACCGCGCTTGGGCGCACGCAGGCCCTGGCATCCCTGCCCATCCCGCTCCTGCTCCGCACACTCGCGGGCCTCGCCGCGGAGTCGGCCGTCTTCGACAACCTCGTGGAGCGCGCGACCCTGCGCGGGCGGCTCGTCGAGCTGGGCCTCGACGGCCTGATGACCGAGCTCTCGACCCGCCATGTTCCCGAGGACCAGGTCGGCGCCGAGTTCGACTTCGCGTGGTGGCAGTCGGCGCTCGAGGCGATGCTCCGCACCGACCGCTCCCTCCTGGGGGCGAACACGACCGTGGTGGATCGCCTCGAACGCGACTTCCGGCTCGTCGACGAGGCCCACGCGGGCTCTGCCGGCCCGCTGCTGGCCGCGGAGCTCGCGACCAAGTGGAAGATCGCCGTGGTCGATGAGGCGCCGGAGGCGAACGCCCTCAAGCACGCGCTGCGCTCCGGTGCGACCCGCCCGAGCGAGATCGTCCACGCCGCGCCCACCCTCGTCCGCACGCTCGCGCCCGTCTGGCTCGCGTCGCCGTACGAGGTGCCGGCGATCCCCGCGGATGCACCGTTCGATGTCGTCGTGATCGCGGATGCTGCGGCGCTCTGCCTCGCCGAAGCCGCGCCTGCCCTGCGGCGCGCCCGGCAGGTGGTGGTGTTCGGCGATCCCGTCACGCAGAAGCCCACCCCCTTCCGCGTCGGCGCGGGAGCGCCGCAGCTCGCCGACGAGAGCGAGGTGCCCTTCGACGACGTGAGCGTCTTCGAGCGTCTCGCCGAGATCGTTCCGGGAGAGACCCTCACCCGCAGCTACCGCGCGGGCGGCGAGGACCTCGCCGAGCTCGTCAACAACGCGTTCTACGACCGTCGCCTCGTCTCGCTGCCCTGGGCGGGGTCCTACCTCGGGCGCGGCAGCCTCAGCGTCGACTACGTCGAGGGCGGCCACGGGACCCCCGACCCCGTCACCGGCGCGGTGGAGAGCCCGGATGCCGAGGTCGCCCGCGTCGTCACGCTCGTCGTCGAGCACGCCGTGAACCGCCCCGCCGAGTCGCTCATGGTCGTCACGGCCTCCACTCGGCATGCGGAGCGCGTCCGCGCCGCCGTCGCAGCGGCGTTCGCGGGGCGCTCCGACGTCGCCGACTTCGTCGGCCGGGACACCGCGGAGCCCTTCGCCGTGCTCGGTCTCGAGGAGTCCGTCGCCGAGAGCCGCGACCGGGTGGTGTTCTCCCTGGGCTTCGGCCTCACCAAGCACGGCCGGGTGCTGAGCGATTTCGGCGACCTGTCGGGGGACGACGGCGACCGACTCCTGCGCGTCGGGATGACCCGCGCCCGCCGCTCGATGGTCATCGTCTCTTCGATCCGTCCGTCCGCCTTCGACGAGGGCCGACTGGCGTCCGGGGCATCCGGCCTCATGACGATCCTCGGCGGCATCGCCGCACGGTCGCGCGAGGCGCGGCTGGAGGACCTGGCCGATCCGCTGACCCTCGCCCTGGCGCGACACCTCCGCGCGCGAGGGGTGTCCGTCGACGTCGACTACCGCGGTCAGCTGCCGATCGTCGCCCAGTACAAGGGCAAGGCGATCGTCGCGGAAAGCGATGCCGACACCTCGCACGAGACGCTGCGCGAGACGCTCCGGCTGCGCCCGCAGGTGCTGCGTCGCCTCGGCTGGCACTACGTCCGCGTCCACGCGTTCGACCTCTACAGCGACCCCGCGGGGGTCGCCGACCGCATCGCCGGCATCCTGGGCGTGCCGCCGGAGGGGCCTGCGGTGAGCACCCAGACCCAGCCGTTCGATGTCCTCGACTGAGCACAGCGGCGACAGCGACGACACCGGCGGCGAGCCGCGCCGGCAGCGGGTCGTCCGCGTCCGCGGCGCCCGGCGCGCGCAGCTGACGCCCGCGCCGGGAACCGACGTCGACCCCGACCTGCCGCAGACGCACGGTGCCCCTGCTCCGGGCGTTGCCGGAGCAGGGGCATCGAAGGTCGCGGCGGGGCCGAACGACGAGCGCCTGCGGCGTGACGTGCCGCCCCACTACTGAGCTGAGCGCGCCGATGTCGGTGCGTCCCGCGGAACGCCTCAGCGCGGAGTCGAATCGGTCTTCTGCAGCAGGTCGCGGATCTGGATGAGCAGCTCCTGCTCGGTGGGGAGCTTCTCCTCCTTGTCTTCGGTGACGCCGGCTTTCGCGGCCTGACGCTCCTTCCACAGGTTCATGGGGAAGACGAAGACGAAGTACACCACGATCGCCACGGCGAGGAAGCTGATGATCGCGGTGATGAGGTCCCCGATGGGGAAGGTGACGGTTCCACCCCAGACCGCCGGAACGGGGATGCCGGGCACGCCGTTCTCGTCCGGCTTCCAGAACAGCTCGATCAGCGGGGTGATGATGGACGACACGATCGCGTTGACGACGGCCGTGAATGCAGCGCCGATGACGACAGCGACCGCGAGGTCGATGACGTTGCCGCGCATGATGAAGTCTTTGAAGCCTTTGATCATCCGAGTCTCCTCACGGTCTCCGGCTCAGGCCGGCTCAAGATCCCGACGGTGCGGGGGAGGCCTTCGCCTCAGACTTCGATGATGGCGAAGATGCGGTGGCGGCGCCACCGGCCGCGCCGGACGGCGTCGAGCCCGATCCCGCACGCGAGTCGGTCCGGTAGAACCCCGACCCGTTGAAGGTCACGCCGACCGAGCCGTACTGCTTGCGCAGCGCTCCGCCGCACACGGGGCAGGTGGTCAGGGCCGCGTCGGCGAAGGACTGGACGGCGTCGAAGCGGTGGTCGCACTGGGTGCAGGCGTAAGCGTAGGTGGGCATGGGTCCTCGGGTGTACGGGGTGATCCTCAGCGCCGCGAGGCGGCGAGGGGCAGGGTCTGAGTGGGGGTGACGACGCCCGAGACCGGCTGGTCATGCACGTCGCGCGGCACGTCGTCGAGGATCTCGGCGTCGAAGACCACGGCGTAGACGGGCGGGCAGTGCTGCATCGAGCCGATGGTCTTGTCGAAGTAGCCGCGCCCCCAGCCGAGGCGCATCCCGGTGCGGTCGACGGCGGCGGCCGGCACGATGAGCAGATCGACGTCGTTCACCGCGAGCGGGCTCAGCACCTCGCCGACGGGCTCGGGGACGCCGTACAGACCTTCGGCGATCTCGCCCTCCGGGTCGGCGACCGCCCAGTCCATGAGACCGTCGCTGCGCGTGATCGGCAGCAGCACGCGGATGCCGCGCGCGACGGCATCCCGGATGAAGTCGTGCGTCCCGGGCTCGGTGGGGGTGGAGAGGAAGCAGGAGACGCTGCGCGCTCCCGTGCGCTCCACGAGCGCGTCCAGCTGGGCCTTCAGGCCCGCCGCGTCCTCGGCGCGGGAGGCCTCGGATCGCTGCTGACGACGCTCCCGGAGGTCGGCGCGGAGCGCGCGCTTCGCGTCGGCGATGGCATCGGGCATGGTCCGATTGTAGGCACGCCCACGTCACAGATCGTTTGCCCCCGCGAAACAAACCCCGGATAGTGTGGCGATATGACCACGTCGCGCATCAAGGCCGTCATTCCCGCCGCGGGCCTCGGCACCCGCTTCCTCCCCGCCACCAAGGCCATGCCCAAGGAGATGCTGCCGGTCGTCGACAAGCCGGCGATCCAGTACGTCGTGGAAGAGGCGGTCGCCGCCGGAGCCGATGACATCCTGATCATCCTCGGCCGCAACAAGAACAACATCTCCAACCACTTCGACTCGGTCCCCGAGCTCGAATCGAACCTCACGAACAAGGGCGACCTCGAGAAGCTGCAGCGGGTCCAGGCCTCGACGGAGCTCGCCGACATCCACTTCGTCCGTCAGGGCGAGCCGAAGGGTCTCGGCCACGCCGTGCTGCGGGCCAAGCACCACGTCGGAGACTCCACGTTCGCCGTCATGCTCGGCGACGACCTCATCGACGAGCGCGATCCGCTGCTGCCGAAGATGATCTCCGAGAACGAGCGCACGGGCCTCACCGTCATCGCCCTCATGGAGGTCGACCCGGAGCACATCCACCTGTACGGCGTCGCCTCGGTCGAGCCGACCGACGACCCGGAGGTCGTGAAGGTGACCGGCCTCGTCGAGAAGCCGAAGAAGGAGGACGCTCCCTCCAACTACGCCGTCATCGGGCGGTACGTCCTCACCCCCAACGTGTTCGACATTCTCGAGCGCACCGAGCCCGGCAAGGGCGGCGAGATCCAGCTGACCGACGCGCTCCAGGAGCTGGCGGTCACCGACGGCGTGCTCGGTGTCGTGTTCGGCGGGCGCCGGTACGACACCGGCGATAGGGTGGACTACATCAAGGCCATCGTGCAGCTGGCATCCGACCGAGACGACCTCGGGCCTGCGCTGCGCCCCTGGCTGAAGGAGTTCGCGGCCCAGCTCTGACGCCGCCCGGCAGGCCGATGAGGAGGTCCGATGGACCTGGCAGCACCCCGTCGGCACGACCGCATCGCGCTGCGCCTCGTGAAGCAGCGCGACGCGCGCGCCCTCCAGGCCGAGTTGCTCGGCAACCGGGCGTGGCTGCGTCCGTGGGAGGCCACGAGCCCCGATGGACCGGTGTCGTTCGACATGCGTCTCGGCATCCGGCGCCTGCTCCAGCAGTATCGCGACGGCGGCGGCGTGCCGTTCGTCATGGAGTACGACGGGGAAGTCGCGGGGCAGCTGAACGTGTGGGGTCTCACCCGCGGGTCGCTCTCCTCTGCCACCATCGGCTACTGGGTGGGGGAGCGGTTCGCGGGGCGCGACATCACGCCGACGTGCGTCGCGATCGCGACCGACATCTGCTTCACCGAGCTGGGGCTGCATCGCATGGAGATCTGCATCCGCCCGGAGAACAAGGCGAGCCTGCGGGTCGTCGAGAAGCTGGGCTTCCGCTACGAGGGCCTGCGGCGGCGGTTCATCCACATCGCGGGCGACTGGCGCGATCACTACGCGTTCGCCCTCGTCCGGGAGGATGTCCCGGAGGGTGTCCTGCAGCGCTGGCTGAGCGGTGGCGTGCCGGAGGGGGCGGCGACCGTCCCGCTCGCGGACCGGTCGCCCAGCTGAGGCGCCCGGTCGCCGAGCAGCTTCACGTTCGACTCGAACCTCAGACACGCGGGCGGGATGCCGGGCCGCATCCCGGCTCGGCCCTACCGTGGAGCCCATGGGTGGCCAGGTTCTGGGTGGAGGGGTGATCGTCCTCGTCGCCGTCGTGCTGTGGCTCGTCTATCTCCTGCCCTCCTGGTACGGCCGCCACCAGTTCAACGCCGCCGAGCGCAACGCCGTGCGACTGAACCAGGCGCTGCGCGTGCTCGCCGAGACGAGCGAGACCCCGCAGGAGGTCCGTCTCGAGCTGAACGCGCGGACGGCCCTCGCGCATCAGCGACTCGCCAAGCAGGCGCAGACCGAGCGCGAGCAGGCCGAGCTCGCCCGCGCCCGGGCCGAGCTGGAGGCATCGACCCTCCTCGCCAAGGCCGAGGCCGCCGCAGGTCGCGAACGCGCCGCCCGGGCCGCGCGCGCCGCGCAGGAGCGCCCCGAACTCCGTCGGGCGCGTGCTCGGCGCCGTGCGAGGCTCGCCGCGTCGAGCGCGGTCGTCCTCGCCGTGCTCCTGGCCGCAGCCGGCGGGCTGCAGCTCGCTGCGACCGGTTCCTCCCTGCTCCTCTGGTCCGCCGCCGGGGTCGGCGCGGCATCCCTTCTCGTCCTCCGGCGGATGGCCGTCATCGGGCGCCGCGGTATCACCCGCGTCGCTGCGCCGGAGGTCGTCCGGGTCGCGCGCGACCTCCAGGACGTCGCTCTCGCCTCCGACCGCGCCGGGTGGGTGCCGCGAGAGCTTCCGCGGCCGCTGACCGCCTCCGCAGGATCGCGGGCGGCCACGGTGCTCGACGAGGTCGACGCCCGCGCGGCGCTCCGCCGCGCTGCCCTCGACGAGGCGATGCGGGCTCGCGCCGAGGCGCAGCGGCCGACCTCGATCGCGACGGCCCGCGCCGCGCGCCGCGACGACGAGTTCGCCGGCGGACCGGCGGCGGGGGACGACGCCATCGAAGCGCACGTGCGCCGACTGCTGGAGCGCCGCGCGAGCGGGCAGTGAGTCGCAGCGCCTGTCAGCCGACGAGCAGCCGTCCCGCGCCGAACACCGCCTGACGGGGCGGAGTGCGGACGAGAGCATCCATCGGGTTCTCCGCCTCGAGGAGCACGATGTCGGCGCGGTCGCCGACGGCGAGCCGGTTCGCCGGGAGCCCCGCGAACCCGGCCGACCCGCCCGCGGCGAGTTCGATGACGCGGCGCAGATCCTCGTCGCGCACCAGGCTGGAGGCGCGGGCGAACTGCCATGCGATGCCGAGGAGATCACCCGTGCCGTAGGGGCTCCACAGGTCGCGGATGCCGTCCGTGCCGAAGCCGAGCGCGACCCCCGCGGCGTCGAGCTCGTGCAGGGGGAGCTGGGGGAGGCGCAGCGGGGCGACCGTCGTCAACGCGACGCCGAGGTCGCCCATCCGCTGGAGCAGGTCGCGCCGACGGGATGCCTCGAGCTGCGCGACCGCGAAGCCGTGCGCGATCGTGACGCGACCGTCCAGGCCGAGCCGCTCCACACGGTCGAGGATGAGCTCGACCTGGAAGGCGCCGAGTTCGGCGGGGTCGTGCAGGTGGATGTCGACGCCCGCACCGTGCTCGGCGGCGAGAGCCAGGATCGCATCGATCTGCCCGACCGGATCGCGGTCGATCGTCGCCGGGTCGAGGCCGCCGATGTGCTCGACGCCCTCCCGTGCCGCTCGTTCGAGGAGCGCGAGCACCCCGGGCCGGCGGAGCACGCCGTCCTGGGGGAAGGCGACGATCTGCACGGCCAGCGCGCCGTCGTAGGCCGCGACCGCCTCGCGCACGACGTCGATGCCGCGCAGGCCGAGCCCGAGGTCGACATCGACATGGGTGCGGATCGCCGTCGTGCCGTGCGCGACGAGCTGATCGAGCACGTTCGCGGTGATCCGAGCCGACGGCATCCCGATCTCGTCGCGCCGCGCCCGCTCGTGCCGGATCCGCCCTTCGGTGCCGCCCTCGCCGCCGTAGGACTGCCACGGCAGCCCCCACCACGACTTGTCGACGTGCGCGTGCGCGTTGACGAGCCCGGGGAGGGCGAGAAGGCCCCGGCCGTCGAATTCCCCGGACGCGGAGATCTCGTCGGGGCGCGCGGGCAGAGCCGGGCGGATGTCGGCGATCCGCCCGTCGTGGAGGAGGAGATCGCTCGCGGCGCCGCCCCACGGGCGGACGTTGCGGATGACGGAGGGGCGGATCGACGGCGTCGCAGGATCGGTCATCCTTCCATCCTCCTCGACCTTCCGCCCTCGCGGACGCCGGGGGTGCGGAGGCGGCGACGTTCGTGGCATCCGGCGCTCGCGTGCTAGGCTGGATGACGGTTCACGGGCCTATGGCGCAGTTGGTAGCGCGCCTCGTTCGCATCGAGGAGGTCAGGAGTTCGAATCTCCTTAGGTCCACCAGCCACCAGAAAGAGCCCGGCATCGCCGGGCTCTTTCTGCGTCTGCGGCCGGCCGTCGTGGCGGTGTCTCAGACGTACTCTCGCCGCTCAGCCGGGGAGGACGGTCATCTCCCACCTGTCGGGGGAGCGTGTGTAGGCGAGGCGACGGCTCGCTGCTGCGGGATTGGACACCCAGAACAGCAGACGATGAGGAGTGACCGAGAAGCCGGCCCACGTCGACGGGGCGGCGAATGCGGGCGCATCGGGCCCGCCGTGTGCGGTCAGGAACTCCTCCCACTTCGCGCGCCGGTCGGGGAGCGGGAGTCGGGCGAACTCCGGCGTGTTCTGCCACGCCAGCTGCTGCAGGTACGGTGACCGCCGGTGATAGGCGATGTCCGATTCCGTCCGTGGCGAGCGCTCCGCCGTGCCCTGCACGACCAGCTGTCGGGTGAAGCCTGGCCACAGGATGGTCAACGCCACCGCGGGGTTCGTGGCCAGCTCGGCGGCCTTCTGGCTGTTCGCGTCGGTGTGGAAAGCGAAACGACGGCCGTCGAAGTCGCTGAGCATGGTGGTCCGCGCGTCCGGGTTGCCATCGAGACCTACGGTCGAGACCGTCATCAGCATCCGATCCTCGCCGTCGCCCGGAAGCCACTGGGCGGCGAGAGCGAGCGGGTCCATAGGGGGGATGTCGGACTGCACCGGGTCGGTGTCGTGATCGATCACCACGGGCGCAGGCGCGGCGCTCGGTACGGAGGGCACCGTCATCCGAACACGAACCCGTCGATCTCCGCCAGCGCTTCGCAGACGAAGTCCACGCCCCGCTCGTACAGCACCTCGCCGTACGCGGGGTTGGCGCCCGTCGCATCCCCGATCACCCCTTCGGGCCCGAAGTCGTCGCTCGTCCATCCGAACATCACCGGCTTGCGGTTGAAGCCGATGTGCGTCAGGCCTGCGATGTGCTCCGGGATATTGCGGGCAGGCATGTCGGGTGCGACCAAGTGGGGGGCCACGTGCATGACCAGAGACGTCTCGGCGAACCCGCCATGAATGCCCTGTCCCTTCTCGTCGGGGCGGCCCTCGAGACCGTCGCCCGCCCCGCCCGCGGTGGCGGGCATGGAGAACGTCCGAAGCCCGAAGCGGCGTCGCAGTTCACGGTTCGCCCACCCCAGCAGCATGACGTTGCCGCCGTGGCCGTTGACGAAGACGACGGTCTTCGCCGCCGTCATCGCGATCGAGCGGCCGATGTCGATCAGGGTGTCGAGGACGGTCGTCCCCTCGAGCCACACCGTGCCCGGTGCCCAGTGGTGCTCATCCGACTTCGCGTAGCTGATCGTCGGCAGCACCCACGCGTCGATCCCGCCGGCGGCGACGCGGTCCACCGCGGCGGAGGCGATCGCCTCGGCGATCAGGGCATCGGTGCGCAGCGGCAGGTGGGGGCCGTGATGCTCGATCGCGCCGATCGGCACGACGGCGATCGA
Organism: Microbacterium flavum; assembly: GCF_018717645.1. Taxonomy (GTDB): domain Bacteria; phylum Actinomycetota; class Actinomycetes; order Actinomycetales; family Microbacteriaceae; genus Microbacterium; species Microbacterium flavum. The sequence goes on along the minus strand of NZ_JAFLHG010000012.1, from coordinate 78,951 downwards.
TCGCTCCGTGAGAAGCGACGTGAGCGCCGGGCCGGCGAGATCAGCCCACTGCCGGGACGGGGGGATGAAGTGCGGCGTGGTGGTCACCGGATCGATCCCTTCACCGGGCCTGCATAGTCGGGGTTGAGCTTGCCGGGGTTCAGCAGGCCACGCGGATCGGTGACGCGGGCGAGCTCGATGGTCTCGGGCAGGCGGAAGTCGACGTTCCACTGGTGCGGGCTGTGCACACCCACACCGAGCGCGGTGAGCGCCGTGATGCCCTCGATGATCTGTTCCGGGCTCTCGTACACGCCCGCGAGCATGCCGATCGGCCGCAGTCCGGTCGCTTCGATATGCAGATGCGCGCCGGGGTAGACCGCCATGACCTCGTCGTGACGGTCGATCAGTGCGTCGCCGCCGACCTCGACGTGGAAGTACACGCCGGGTTCGGACTTCTGCAGCCATTCGATCGGATGGTTGTAGCTGAGCACCGAGATCGCGGCGGACACCTGCGGTCCCTCACGGACATCCTCGATGCGACCGCCCGCCGCAGAGATGATCGCCGTCGCCTCCTCGACGAGCGTCGCGTCGATGATCGTACGCAGGGAGCTGCGACCCTCGGGGAAGGCGGGGTCCGGAGGGAGCTGCGCCGTCACGTGCGGGTCGTCGGCGGAGACCAGGCGCGGGTGCGGCCGGAGCGCGGCGAGACGCTGCAGCACCGACATCGAGCCGGCGAAGTCCCCGAACGATGCATAGAGGCCTCGCCACTCCTGCAGGGGCTCGAGTCGTACGGTCGCACGGATGATGATCCCGGCCGTCCCGTAGTTGTGGACGTAGCCGAGCGCGTCCTCACCCTCGACGTGGACGATCGTGCCGTCGGATGCCGGGGTCGCGACGTCCACGGCGAGGACGAACCCTTCGTGGTTGCTGCCGTGGGCGATCGAGCCGGTGCCGCCCGAGCCGCCGGAGAGGAAGCCGCCGATCGAGGAGTGGACGGTCGAGGGATACATCCAGAGCTGCTGCCCGCGCTGGCGTGCGGCGAGTTCGAGTGCCGCCATCGGCGCTCCGGCCTCGGCCGTGATCCAGCCGTCGCCGACCTCGACGACGGCTCGCGCTCGGGACGTGTCGAGGACGAGGCCACCGGGCATGGGGATCGCCTGTCCGTAGTTGCCGGTGCCCTTCCCTCGCGCCGTGATCGGAGCGCCGTGGGCGACCGCGATGCGCACAGTCTCGGCGATCTCGGCGGCATCGGCGGGGAAGGCGACGAGGTCGGCCACACCGAGAGGCAGCAGTTCCGCGATGACGGGCGACATCCTGGCGCCGTCCACGGAAGCCTTCTCACGTTGGCGTGGGTCGCTGGAGACGCCACGCGGGCCGAGCGCCTCGGTGAGAGCGGCCTCGAGGGAGCGGTAGTCGGGTGCGTCCGCAGCGTCGGTTGCCTCGGACTCGAGGATGTCGGGAGGAGTCAGGCCGGTCATCTCGGTTTCCTTTCGTGTGTCATAGTCTTCACTCATGTCGGATGCCGCTTCCTCGCGCCGCAGCGCTTCGGGCCCGGGCGCCGCTGAGGATGACGGCGCCGCCTCCGCGGCTCGCGCGCTGGGGGCTCGGATCAGAGCCCTGCGCAAGAGCCGAGGAATGACGCTCACGCAGGTCGCCGCGCAGGCCGAACTGTCGCATTCGTTCCTCAGCCAGGTCGAACGCGGGCTCGAGCGCATGAGCATGACGTCGCTCTTCCGCGTCGCGCAGGCGCTCGGGACGACTCAGCAGGCCCTTCTCACCGACGACGCAGAAGCGGCGCCGCGGAGTCCCGGAGCCTTCCACGTCTTCCGCGCGCGAGAGGCGACCCCTCTGGATGCCGGCGGGAGCCCGGTACGGGTCCTCGCGCGCGACCACCCGCGCTTCGTCCCGATGGTGATGTCCGGCACGTTCACCGACGACCTGTGGTGGGTGCACGACGAGGAGGAGTTCGTATACGTGCTGGAGGGGACCATGGTCGTCTCGCTCGATGGTGAAGAGTTCGCCCTCGAGCCGGGGGACGCCGTGTATTACCCGGGCGGAATCCGACACCGCTGGCGGACGGGTGCGGGGGAGACGGTGCGCGTCCTCACCGTCAAAGAGGGGAAGGCGGGCGCGGTCTGAGCGGACGCTCATGAGCCGCCCCCGAGCTCGCGGGCGACGGTGGCGAGGTCTGCGGCGTATTCCGCCTCTGCGCCCAGGCGTGCCCCGCCCGCGATGACGACACCGCCCACGACGCCCGTATCCAGGAGCGCGCGGCCGTACTCGACGGCGAGCCGGATTCCCTCTGCCCGGACGTCGCGCGCCGCGAACAGGCGTTCGACGAATCCGTGGGGGAGTTTGGCGGCGTGGAACGACGCCAGCAGCGCCGCCCCGTTCCGATCGACGACGAGGGGGACGCCCGGCACGACGGGCACGCTCGCCCCGGCATCCCGGCAGAGCGTGACGAAGGCGGCGACCTCATCGGCATCTCCGGCGTACTGCGTCAGGCACAGGCGGCCGCCGGCGCGCTCCTTCTCGGCGACCCGGGCGCCGCGCTCGGCGACCGGGGGAGCCGCCGGCGACTCGGCGAAGGATGTCACCAGGCCGAGCGCGGCAGCGCGGGGCAGCGTCGTCGTCGACTCGAGGTCGAAGACCGGTCGGGCGTCGGGCCGATCGCCGGTCTGGGTGTGGTCGCCGGTGACGCAGTGCACTCCCGCGACCCCCAGGCTGCGCAGCGATGACAGCTCGCGATCGAGCGCGGTGCGGTTGCGGTCGCGGCTGTTGAAGCCCATCCACAGTCGCAGCCCCGTCCTCGTGATCAGCGCCGCACGGTACGACGGAGGGAACTGCACGCGGGAACGCCCGGCATCCCCGGAGAGCACCGCGTCGACGCTTCCGGCGAGGGCGTCGGCCGTCGCGCCGATGACATCCGAGCGCATCGCGCGAACGGGGAAGCCGGTGAACACGAGCGGACGGCGCCGTGCGATGTCGCTCAGCTCGCGCCCGGCGAGAGTCGTCACCGCCTCGCCGGGTGCCTGGGGAACGGATGTTGCCGCCGCTGCGGCGCGAGCGCCATCATCCGCCCATCGGATGGGGAGGTCGCGCTGCAGGAACACGCACGGAGTCGGGTCGACCTCGCAGGTCCCGTCTCCGTTGACACCGCCGCACGGGCCGTAGGTCATGGACTTCGGGCAGCCCGCGACTCGGTGCGCGGGTCGTTCGACGACTGCCGGCGACATCAGCACGCCTCCGTCGCCGTGACGGCCGCGTCCGCGCGACGATGGTCGCGAATCGACGCGGCGGTCGCCGCGAGGGCGTCGACGGCGGCGAGCCCGGACGCATCCGCCTCGTCCACGACGGCGGACAGGTGCACACCGACCACGCCCGGAATGGCGAGGGCGCGTCGCCCCCAGTCCGCCGCCGCGCGGACGCCGGCGTCGGGACCGTGCCCGCCACCCATCGCGGCCGTGACGATCCCCGGCGGCAGGCTCACCCCCGGAAGGGATGCCAGGCGCCGTGCCGCCGACGGGGAGGTGAGGACGGGGATGGAGACGAGCACGGGGACGGGTGCGGACGTGGTGGCGAGGGCTGCGGTGAATCGCGCGATGTCCTCGATGTCCCCGCAGAGGTTGAGGATGCCGAGCTCCGCGCCGGCGCGCGCCTTCAGCGCGAGGCGTGTGGGGCGGTAGGCGATGGGCGGCGCCGCCGGTTGTTCTGCGACGGCGACGAACAGCCCCGCTCGGCGGGCCAGCGCTGCGACGCGCGTCGAATCGAGGTCGAACACCGGGCGAGCATCGGGCAGAGCGGTCGACGCGGGGTGATCGCCGGTGACGGCGAGGATTCCGGAGACGCCCAGGTCGGCCAGGGCGGCGAGCTCGCCCTCGATCGCGACACGGTTGCGGTCGCGGCACGTGACGCCCGCGATCACCCGTGCGCCCGCCTCCGCGAGGAGGAGTGCCTTGTGGGTCGGGCTGAACGCCTCACGCAACCCGGGTGGCTCGCCCGCGATGACGGCGGTCAGCTCGCGCAGGCGGGCGCCGGCTTCCACGATCACGGCCGGATCGGTCGTCCGGACCGGAAGGTCTGCGGTGATCACTCCGCCCGCCCCGATCAGATCGCCGAGGGCGGCGGCGGCTGCGCGCCGCGGGGAGGTGGCGAGCGCGTCGCTGCTCTCGCGCGCACTCTCGGGGGCCTGGACGTCGGCGGCAGAGAATTCCAGCTCGCGCAGAAGTGCGGGATTCTCGGCGAACGAGCAGCGGAATCCGGGCACCTCGCAGCCGCCGTCGCCCGACACACCGCCGCACGGTCCGTAGACCATCCGCTTGGGGCAGCGCCGCGTCGCATCGCGCAGGAGTTGCAGAGACGTCACGGGTGTCCTCTCGCTCGGTGGGGGCCGGACCTGATGTTGGTCTCGCCAACAATCACACTGTAGGAGCCCGCCGTTTCGCCGGTGTTACGGTCGCGTGTGCGTCGATGTCGCGCATCCAGCGCACGCTGATGCGACCCTTAGAGTGGGGCGCATGCCGACCTCGGAGCTTTCCGCAGCCCGCATCGATCAGTGGCTGGAGCACCTCGCCGCGCCCGTCCCCGAACCCGGCGGAGGCGCGGCTGCGGGCGTCGTCGTCGCGACGGGCGCAGCGCTCGTTTCCATGGCGGCCGGCTATGCCGCGCCGGGAGAGCAGCGCGATTCCGTGCTCGACGCCGCCTCCCGCGCTCGGCGAGAAGCCCTGACCGCCGCCGAGCATGATGGGCGGATGTCCGCTGCCCTCGTCGCCGCCTTCCGGCGCCCTCCGGATGACCCGGACCGTGCCCGGACGGTCCGAGAGACGACCGTGCGCGCGGCGCAGTCGAGCGCGGAACTGGTCGTCGTCGCGAGGCGCTTGGAGGGCCCGCTCGCCTGGCTCGAGCGCTCCGGCGAACCGCGTCTGGCCCCGGATGTCGCCGTCGCCGCGCGGATGCTCGCCTGCGGCATCCGTTCGACCGCCGTCAACATCCGCTGCGACATCAGCAGCGCCGTCGAGGCCGGAATCGATGAGAGCACGGCGGATCGACTGCGGACAGCTCTCGGCGAGGCGCTGGCGGCGGCGGCTCAGTTGGATGCGCTGGCGGACCGGGTCACCGCGACGCTCTGAACGCGGTGCCCGGAGCCGCGCGCTCCGCACACACGGAAACGCCCTGCCCCGCGAAGCGCGGACAGGGCGTTTCCGCCATCGACGTCAGTCCATCTTGATCGACGGGTCGATGAACGTGTTCGTGTAGAGCGCCGTCGGGTCGATGGCCGTTGCGGCGGCCTGGGTGATGCTTCCCGAGGTGACGAGGAAGGGCGTGAAGTCCGTGACGATCGAGGCCATGCGGTCGGGATCGAACTGGCCGAAGACGCCGGACGCCTTGTCGTTGACGACGAGGCCCAGCTTCTCCTGCTGCTCGACCGAGAACTTCGCGACGCCCTCCGAGTAGGTCCAGCCGGTGTCGTACTGCTCCACGAGGTCGAGAATCACGGCGTTGCCGTGTTCCGGGGCTGCGAGGAAGTCGATCTGCGACTGCTGCATGATCGGTACGAGCTTCTTGAGGCAGTCGGCCTGGTCGGTCACGTCGGCCGTGCGGACCGCGAGGGGCTCCGGGTAGATGTTGTAGCCGAGCTCGGACAGCAGCTGGTAGCCGACCTCCTTGCCCCACTGAGGGATCTCGTTCTTGTAGATGTACGGCTCCGCGGTGGCGAAGCCCTGCTGCAGGATCTTGGGGTCGGAGACGAAGCGTTGCGGCGTGCCTTCGTAGCTCGTGTCGATCTGCGACGGGGTGATGAGGCCCTGCGACAGGAGCAGGTTGGGGATGACATCGCCCGAGGTGACGATCGGGTCACCGCCGGCAGCAGCCTCCTTGATCGTCGTCGCGCCGCTGTGGCTTTCCGGGTCCCACATGAGGATCTGCGGGCTGAAGGTGAGCTGCGAGGTGACGGCGACCGTGGGCTGGTCGGCGTTCGCGACGATCGCCGCGTCGGTGTTGACGGCACCGAGCAGGATGTCGGTGTCGAGGTACATGAGCGCCGGCACGGGCTGGAAGTTGACCGCAGGCCCCCCGGAGCGGACCTCGATCTTCACTCCGGTGTCGGTGCCGTCCACCACGAGAGGCCCGGTGACCGTCTTCTTGTCGGTGTCGACGGTGTATCCGTCGCCGACGAGGTTGTACATAGCGCCGTGCTCGGACTCGGGCTGCCAGTCCTGCTGCATGACGACCGTTGCGGGGCAGACGCCGGCGAGGTCGAGTGGTCCGCCCTTGTCGGCGGCCATCATGCTCGACGTCGGCGCGGGAGCGGCGGCGTCGGTGCTGGAACACCCCGCGACGGCGGCGACAGTGGTGGCCAGAGCTCCGATCGCGAGCGTGCGCGCGATCACGCGGCGGGAGAGAAAAGCGGGGTGTGACACGGTGTCCTCCTGGAAGGCTTCGGGTGCGGTGCGGTGCGGACAGACGGGTGGTGCGGTTCGGTGGGCGGGTGAGTACGGCGGGTGCGAAGGGCCGTGACGGATCCGACGGGCGAGGTCGACACGGCGGATGCTCAGCGGGTGGCCACCCCGAAGAGACGGCCGACGACGATCCGATCAAGAGTGGCGAAGATGGAGAAGACGATGACGCCGAAAAGTGCCGTGAAGATGATCGCGAGGAAGAGCGGTTCCATATTCAGACGCAGTGTGTAGGTACGCAGCAGTCCGCCGATTCCCTGGCTGCCCTGTTGGAAGAAGAAGTCGCCGACGATCGCGCCGATGACGGCGAGGCCGGCAGACTGCCGCAATCCCGTGAAGATCGAGGGGATGGCGGCGGGGAGCATGAGCTTCGTCATCCGCTGCCACTTGGTGGCCTTCTGCAGGGTGAACAGGTCGTGCGCCGCGGGGGTTGCCGACTGCAACCCGAAGAGCGTGTTCGAGATCATCGGGAACACGGCGATGATGACGCAGACGACGATGCGGGCGGGGAGCCCGTAGCCCATCCAGATGCCGATGAGCGGCGTCAGGGCGAGAATCGGAATCGTCTGCAGGATGACGGCGTACGGGTAGAGGATCTTCTCCGCCAGGTTCCACTGCGACATCACGATCGCCCAGCCCATGCCGATCACCACGGCGATCGCGAGCCCGATGAGGGCGACCGTGATGGTCTGGCCCAGGGCGGCGATCATCGGCCCGATCACCTTGTCGTTGCCCAGGGTCTCGGCGAGCACCTGGTGCGGCGGCGGCAGGAGGAAGCGGCGACTCTCGCTGAGCAGGAGATAGGACACGGCGTACCAGATCGCGATGATCCCGATCAGCGCCGCGATGATCGGCATCGCGCGCGACCACAGGCTGCGAGCGAGCGCTCCGGCGCCTCCGCGACGCGGGCGGCGGGCGGCCATGGTCGCCGTCGTCGCCTCGGCCCGTGCGTCGGCATCCGCAGGCCCGGGGGCGGACGAATCGGCCGACGGCCCGTCGGCGATCTCCCCGGGTGTCTTCACGGCAAGGTTCTGGCTCATGAGTGCGCCTCCAAAGCGTGGGAGAGGTGACCGACGATGCGGCCGAATTCCGGTTCGTATCGCAGTTCGGGAGATCGGGGGTAGGACCAGGGCAGTTCGATGTCGTCGACGATGCGGCCCGGGCGTCCGCTCATCACCAGGACGCGGCTGGAGAGGTACACGGCCTCCGAGATGGAGTGGGTGATGAACATGGCGGCGAAGCCCTTGAGCTGGAACAGCCGCTGGAGCTCGGTCTGCATCTTGAGGCGGGTGATCTCGTCGAGAGCGCCGAACGGTTCGTCGAAGAGCGCCAGCTGGGGCTCGGCCACGAGGGCGCGGGCGATCGACACGCGCATGCGCATTCCGCCGGACAGAGCCCGGGGGTGCTGGTTCTCGAACCCCTTCAGGCCGACGAGCTCGAGGGCTTCCGCCGCGCGGCGACGACGCTCGGCCGCTCCCACGCCGGCGAGCTCGCCGACCAGTTCGACGTTTCGCTGCGCCGTACGCCACTCCAGGAGCGTCGCCTCTTGGAAGACGAAGCTGGTCGTGTCGGCTCGGACGTCGACGACGCCTTCCGTGGCATCGTCCAGTCCGGCGGCGAGCCGCAGAAGAGTCGACTTTCCGCAGCCGGACGGGCCGACCACCGACACGAACTCACCCGGCCGGACATCGATGGAGACGTTCTCGAGCGCGCGGGTACCCGTCGCGAAGACCTTGGCGACGTCGGTGAACCCCAGGGTGGGTGTCGCGGTGGAGTCGACGGCCCCCGCCGCGGCGGTGACGGCGCCGGTGGCCTCGGTGATCGCGGTGGTGCTCATAGCAGGGCTCCTTCGGAGGTCGGTGCGGAAGGCGAGGTCGGCAGGGCCTGGAGGTCGAACACGCTGCTGACGACGCGTCGACGGACGGCGATCACCTGCCCGTCGCGGATGACGATGCGGTCGGGCGCGCGCTCGGCGAGGGCCTCGGCGGTGTGGGCGGCGCGGACGAGCACGATGTCGGCGACATCGCCCGAGCGCCCGCGGGCCGGCGGAAGCCCGAAAGCCGCGCGCCCCCCGCTCGAGCTCACATGCCAGGCCTCGGCGGGGGTGAGGTGTCCGGCGGTGACGAGCTCGGCGGCGACGTCGACCATATCGGCATTGCCGAGCGGGTTGAACGGGTCCTGCACGTTGTCGCCTCCGGCCGCGAGCGTCGCGCCCGCGGCGATCACCTCGCGCAGCGGAGGGATGCCACGCGGGGTGGCGATCGGGTGCTCCCAGCCCTGGAGATACAGGTTGGTCAGCGGGTTGGTGATGATCGAGACCCTCGCCTCGGCCACCGCGGCGAGAGTGCGAGCGCGTGTCTCGGCATCCTGGGTGGAAAGGCTCACGCAGTGCCCGGCGGACCGGATGACGCCGGCGGGCCAATGCCGCGTGCGTGCGGCGAGTTCGGCAAGTCCGCACGAGGACGGGTCCAGGGTCTCGTCGGTGTGCAGATCGATGCCGATCTTGAACTCCTCGGCGAAGGACGCGGCGCGTTCGAGGTCGGCGGTCGGATCCTCGGCGAGGTGCGGGAACCCGCCGACGAGATCGATGCCGAGCGCGACGGCGGCCCGGCCGAGGTCGTCCGGGCCGTCCGAGGGTCCGGGGCTCGCGACGATCTGAAGGTCCACGATCCCGGCGAACTGGGTGCGCAGCTCCACGAGGGCGCGGACGCCGCGGAGCGGATCCTCGCCGAGATGATAATTCGTGTGCGAGCGGACTGCGGTGACGCCGGAGTGGAGCGCGGCGATCAGGTGACGGCGTGCGCCGGCCTTGATCTCGGCGTATCCGTGGTTGTGGCCGTGGTCCATCCAGCAGGAGATCGCGTCGTCGAGGGATCCTTCGGGCTGGCCGAAGGAGGTCCAGGTGTAGCCCTTGTCGAGGTGAGCGTGCAGGTCGGCCAGGGGCGGAAGGGCGATCCACCCGGTGGCGTCGATGGTCTCGCCCGCGGCGTGGGGTGTCGGTCCTTCGGCGATGAAGCCATCGGAGAAGGCGAGGGCATCGCCGATGTCGCCGGCGGGTGTCATCCCCGTGAGCGTGGCGATGCGCTGCCCGGGCTCGAGGAGTTCGGCATCCATCTCGTTCGTCCTCCTCGCAGGTCGGTGGTGGTCTCGTCGGATGGTCATGTTGTTGGTATGACCAACATCGGGTGAGAATCAGTAAACGCCCGACGTGTTTCCTGCCAGGCCTGGCGGGATTGCGGCCGTGTTAAATCCGCGCGAAGAGTCCGGCCGGCGCTCGCCGCCGTACGCGCCGTCCCCGCGGGAGCGGAGAAAGTGGAATCCATGAGCTACTTCAGCGATGTCGAACGCGACCTGGTGGTCGCCGCCCGCACCGAGCTGGCGGACGGCGTCCTGGCGCTGGATCTGGTCGCGCACAACGGGCGCGACCTGCCGACATGGGAGCCGGGCTCGCACGTCGACCTGATCCTCTCCGACAGTCGGCTGCCCGCAGCCCAGCGCGTCGAGCGTCAGTACTCGCTCTGCGGCGACCCCGACGACCGCACGATGTGGCGGGTCGCGGTGCTGCGCGAAGAGGGGGGTCGCGGAGGATCGGCACGGGTGCACGATGACGTGCAGGTGGGACAGCGGCTCCGCGTGCGCGGTCCGCGAAACCACTTCGTCCACGAGGTGCTCCCCGGAGTGACGCACCGGTTCGTGGCAGGCGGCATCGGCATCACTCCGATCCTCGGCATGGTGCGCGCCGCGGCACGGGCGGGCGCCGACTGGACGCTCGACTACGCGGGCAGATCGCTGACGACGATGGCCTTCGTCGACGATCTGCGCGCGCTCGACGAGGGGCGCGTGCGGGTGCACCCGGCGGACGAGGGCGCACGCCTGGACGTCGCCGCGCTCGTGGAAGCGGCCCTCGACGGCGGACCGATCTATGCGTGCGGTCCCGCACGTCTGATCGCCGCGCTCGAGGAGGCGGCCAGTGCGGCCGGACGATCCGATGCGCTGCACGTCGAGCGGTTCGAGGCGATCGAGTACGGGGAGCCCGTGTGGCCGGATCCGTTCGAGGTCGAACTGGCGATGACCGGCGACGTCGTGACGGTGCAGCCGAGCCAGTCGGTGCTCGAAGCCATCGAGCAGCAGAGTCCCACCGCGATGGTGCTCTCGAGCTGCCGGCGGGGAACGTGCGGCACGTGCGAAGTGCCCGTGCTCGAGGGCGAGATCGAGCACCGTGACTCCGTCCTCACGCCGGTGGAGCGCGAGCAGAGCGCGGTCATGATGGTGTGCGTGTCGCGGGCGGCGTGCACCCGAATCGTGCTCGATCTCTGAGTCCAGACGCCCCGCATCCCTGGGCGGCCGGCTCGGGGTCAGCGGCCGACGCGAGCCCGGAGGGTATCGACGAGCGCACGTTCGTCGGAGGTGGTGAGCCGGTAGTCCCGGACCACGACCCGCCCGGCAACGACGACGTGGCGCGGGCGCCTTCCCGGCCGCGCCCACAGCAGGCCCGCGACGGGGTCGGCGACTCCGGCGTCGGCGACCCCGGAGACGTCCCAGACGCAGAAGTCGCCCGCCGCGCCGGGGGAGAGGGTGCCGAGGTCGGGTCGGCCAAGACCAGCGGCGCCCTCCGATGTCGCCATCGCCAGCACGTCCCGGGCGGGGAGTGCGTCACCCACCAGGCCGGACACCTGCATCGCGAGGCGCGCGTCGGCGAGAAGATGGCCGGCATCGTTCGATCCACCGCCCGATGTTCCGAGGCCCACCGCGATTCCGGACTCGCGGAGGATCCGGACGGGTGCCACGCCCCATCCCATCGGCACATCGCACCCCGGTGCGTGCGTTGCGGATACGCCGGCGGTCCCGAGCCGCGTGATCTCGTCGCGGGTGACATCGCACAGGTGCGCGATCGTCACGTCCGGCTCGAGCCACCCCCAATCATCCAGCAGGTCGAGAGGGCGGCGTCCGTAGCGTGCGAGCGCGATCTCGGTGTCGACCTGCTCGTTCGCCTGGGTGCGGCGCCGAAGGCCGTGCCGGCGGGCAACCTCTCCGAGGGCGTGGAACGTCTCCGCACCGTCGGAATGGACTCCGGCGGGGCCGACCGCGAGCTGCAGCATGCCGTCGGCGGTCGTGCCGCCGGGCGGATTCGTCGGAAGGAGGTCCTGGACGATCGCTTCGGCGCTCGCCGCCGCGAGATCCGGCGCGTCGCGTGCCGCGCCGCGCACGAACACGAGGCGCGCGCCGAGCGTCGCGGCGGCGCCGGCGATCGCGCGCGCGAGGGACACCGTGTCACCGACCGGGTCATCGCTGACCGAAGGGTCGGGCCAGTTGAGCTGGTGGTCGGCGACGGTCGTCACTCCACACAGGAGCGATTCGGCAAGCCCCACCGCGGCGGTCGCGCCGACGAGCGACGCGTCGATCCCGGCCGTCGCGTACGCGGCGGCCATGGCGGGCAGCCACTCGCGCATCGGCACGCCGCGGGTGCCCGGGAGGGTGCGGAAGCCGGATTGCAGCAGGTGGTGGTGCGCGTTGATCAGTCCGGGCGTGACGATGCCCCCCTCCGCGTCGAGCACCTCGTCGGGGGGCGTGTGGAGGGCCGCCTCTTCGACGACACGACCTTCTCTGACGACGAGCGTGCCGTCGCGATCGCCTGCAGCATGGTCGAAGCGCTCCACGAGGCGTGACGCGCCGACAAGGGTCAACGAACCGGTCATGGCATCCGTCCTACCAGGCGCATGTTTCCGACAGCCGCGCGGCGCGAGACGGCGACGCCGCGGGCGCACCGTCCTGGGCATGGCGCCCCGCGATAGACTGCATTCGTCTGAATATGAGAGAAGAGGGCCACAATCATGACCACGTACAACGTCGGTGTCATCATCGGCAGCATCTCGTCGACCTCCATCAACCGTCGCCTCGCGGGAGCCCTCGCGAAGCTCGCACCGCAGGCGGACCTCGTCCTCACCGAGATCCCGATCGCCGGGCTGCCGTTCTACACGGCCGACAACGACGGCGCGATCCCCGAGGCCGCCGCCGAGTTCAAGGCCGCCATCGAGGCCTCGGACGGCATCATCATTGTCACGCCCGAATACAACCGCTCGGTCCCCGGCGTGCTCAAGAACGCGCTCGACACCGCCAGCCGTCCGTGGGGCGACAACAGCTTCGCCGGTAAGCCGTCAGCGGTCATCGGCGCCTCGGTGGGCGCGATCGGCACGGCCGTCGCGCAGCAGCACCTCCGCTCGGTGCTGTCGTTCCTCGCCTCGCCGGAACTCGCGCAGCCCGAGGGCTACCTGCAGATGACCGAGGGGCTCATCACGGACGACGGAGACGTCACGAACGAGGCGACCGCTGAGTTCCTCGTGACGTGGTTGACGGCCGTCCACACCCACATCGCGAAGTCCCTCAGCACCGTGGAGTGATCCGCGTTTCCCCGGTGGGGAGCGGCGGAGTAGATTCTGCCTCGGAGGCGACATGGCAGAGTTCAGCAGAGGATTCGGCGCACGGCGTCGCGAGTCCGACCCGAAGCTCCCCCCCCGGGCAGTACCTGACCACGGACTTCCCGGTGCTGTCAGCCGGGCCCACTCCGCGGGTCAGAGCGGAGGACTGGGCCTTCTCCGTCGTCGACGAGAACGGCGCGGCGCGTGGCTGGACGTGGGACGAGTTCCTGGCCCTCCCCATCGAGGACATCCACACCGACATCCACTGCGTGACGCGCTGGTCGAAGCTCGGCACCCACTGGCGCGGCGTCTCCGTGGATACGCTGCTCGACGGCATCGCCACCCGCGCGCCCTCCGCCATGGCCCACTCGTACGGCGGATACACGACCAACGTGCCCCTGGCCGACCTCCGCGGCGGCCAGGCGTGGGTGGCGTTCGAGTTTGAGGGACGGCCGCTCGCGCCGGAGCACGGCGGCCCGGCGCGGCTTCTCGTCCCGCACCTGTACTTCTGGAAGAGCGCGAAGTGGGTGCGGGGCCTCGTCCTCCAGCCCCACGATGATCCGGGGTTCTGGGAGCAGAACGGCTGCAACCTCCACGGAGATCCGTGGAAGGAGGAACGGTACTGGTGACCGCATCGGCCTGGCTGCCGGCCCATGTCGTCTCCGCCGTGCCGCTGAGCGCGCACGCCCGATCCCTGCACCTCGACGTGCCCGCGTGGCCGGGCAACCTCCCCGGCCAGCACCTTGACGTCCGCCTCACCGCGGAGGACGGCTACCAGGCGGAGCGCTCGTATTCGGTCGCGAGCTTCGGGCCCGGCACGAGCATCGAGCTCGCGGTCGACGAGGTCCCCGACGGTGAGGTCTCGCCCTACCTCGTACGTGATGTGCGCCCGGGCGACTTCCTCGAGGTGAAAGGACCGCTGGGCGAGTACTTCGTGTGGCGGGAGGACGACCCGGCGCCCGTCCAGCTCATCGCCGGCGGATCGGGCATCGTGCCTCTCCTCGCGATGGCACGTGCCCATGCGCGCTCCGCGAGCACCGCCCCGTTCCGCCTCCTCTCGTCGGTGCGTTCGGCCGCCGACGCGATGTATGCGGACGAGATCGCCGGGCTCACGGGCGCCGCACTCTCCGTCGACGTGATCTACACGCGCTCGGCCCCCGCCTCATGGCCCCGGCCCGCGGCGCGGGTGACGATCGACGAACTGTCGAGCCTGTGCTGGCCGCCGGAGGCGGCGCCGGCCGTGTACGTGTGCGGCCCCACCGCGTTCGTCGAGACGGTCGCGGACGCGCTCGTCACGCTCGGCCACGCACCCGAGCGAGTGCGCACGGAGAGGTTCGGAGGAGCAGGATCATGACCGCGGATGCCGCACCCCGACCCGCCGCCGCGACGCGGACCTCGATCGTCGACGGGAACGCCCTCGCCGGGGTGCTGAGCGGCGTCTTCGCCGTCGACCCGACCCTCCTCACCCTCGTCTGCGCGCACTGCGGACGCACCGGCCTGCTCGCGGAGACCGTCGTGGAGCGGACTGCTGCGAGCGCGATCGTCCGCTGCCGCGGGTGCACGCGCACGCTCCTGGTCGCCTCGAGCGTGGGCGGGGAGGTCCGTATGCGCCTTGCGGCCCTGGCGGAACTCCGGGCGGAGCCGCCAGCGCAGTGACCGGCGGCGACGGCCGAGCGACGGACTGCCCGCGCGTCAGGCGGCCGACTCGCGGGCGCGCAGGTCCTTCCGCAGGATCTTGCCCGAGGTGGACTTCGGGATCGCCTCCACGAACTCGACCCGGCGCACCTTCTTGTACGGCGCGACGTGCTCCGCGACGAACGCCTTCACGTCCTCCTCGGTGAGCCCGGAATCGGGTGCCGCGACGACGAATGCCTTGGGGATCTCGTCCCGCTCCTCGTCGAGGACGCCGATCACCGCGGCATCCAGCACCTTCGGATGACTGAGCAGGAGCGCTTCGAGCTCGGCCGGGGCGATCTGATAGCCGTGGTACTTGATGAGCTCCTTCACGCGATCGACGATCGAGAAGTACCCGCCCTCGTGGTGGACGGCGACATCGCCCGTGTGCAGGAACCCGTCGGCATCCAGCGTCTCGGCGGTCGCCTCCGGCTTGCCGAGGTAGCCGAGCATGACGTTCGGCCCTTTGATCCACAGCTCGCCGGGCCGGGTCGTCCCTTCCGGGCCGGTCTCGGTGATCTCCTCACCGGTCTCGGTGTCGATGAGCTTGCAGACGATGTTCGGCAGAAGGGTGCCCACCGAGCTGACCGGGATGTCGTCGCGGCTGTAGGGCATCGCGTGCGAGACGGGGCTCAGCTCGCTCATCCCGTACCCCTGCATCATCCGAGCGCCGATGCGCCGCCCGGCCGCCTCCGCCGTCTCTCCGTCGAGCGGCGCGGCTCCCGAGAACACCGTGTGGACGGTCGAGATGTCGTACTGGTCGACGATCGGGTGCTTGGCGAGGGCGACCGCGATCGGAGGGGCGATGTAGAGGTACGTGCAGCCGAAGCGCTGGATGTTCTCGAGGAACTGCACGAGGTCGAACTTCGGCATCGTGACGAGCGTCGCACGCTGCTTGAGAGCGAGATTGAGCAGCACCGTCATGCCGTAGATGTGGAAGAACGGCAGAACGGCCAGCACACGGTCGCTGGAGCGCAGGTCGATGTTCACGCGGCACTGGGCGACGTTCGCGACGAGGTTCCGGTGACTCAGCATCACCCCTTTGGGGACCCCCGTCGTGCCGGAGGAGTAGGGGAGGACGGCGACCTGCGTCGCCGGGTCGATGTCGACGGGCGGAGGCGTCCGTCCCTCGCTGAGAAGCGCGCGCAGATCGGGATGGCCGTCGGCGCCATCCAGGACGATGAGGTGGTCGGCGTCGATGCCTACGGCGTCGGCCGCCGTCTTCGCCTGCGGGAGGAGCGGGCTCACCGTGAAAAGCCACGTCGTCGCCGCGTCGGTGAGCTGCTTCTGGATCTCGCCGGCGGTGGAGAGCGAATTGATCGTCGTCACCGTGGCCCCCGCGCGCAGGATGCCGTGGAAGACCGTCGCGAATGCGGGGACATTGGGGCACAGCAGCCCGACGACGGTGCCCACTCCCACTCCGCGCGACGCGAGAGCGCCCGCGACGGCGTCGATCTGGGCCTTGAGCGCGCCATAGGTGGTCTCGGCGCCGGTCGCCGGATCGATGAGCGCGATGCGCGCGGCATCCTCGGCGCTCAGGTCGCCGAACAGATCGTCGTAGATCGAGGTCTCGGGGACCTCGACATCGGGGAACGGGCTGGTGAACACGGGCGGTCTCCTTCGACAGCGGTGGTCGCCGCGCGTCTCGAGGTCCACGGGCGTTTCGGTCGCCGTGATCGCCGGGGTCGTGCGCAGGCCGCCCGGCGACGATGCCGGGTGCCCCTATCCTGACACCGCGACGGACCCGGTTCCACCTTTTGCGGAACCGGGTCCGTCGCGGGTCGACCCCTCAGACCCCGACGGGGGTCGCGGCGGCGGCGCGCAGACGCCGGGCGGCGCGCTGCTCCGCGGCGTCGAGCGGGGTGATGCCGTGCGCGGCGGCATCGTCGAAGATCGATCGCACGACATCGCCGATGCCCGCGACGCGGTCCATGATCTCGGCGCGGCTGCCCCGGTGCTTCGCCTCGAGGTCGAGGTAGATGACCCCCCCTGCGTTGACGACGAAGTCGGGCGCGTACAGGATGCCGCGCGCCGCGAGACGCTCCGCGCCCTCGCGATCGGCGAGCGGGTTGTTCGCCGGTCCGCAGACCGCCCGGGCGGCGAGGGCATCGATGACCTCGTCGTGGAGGACGCCCCCGATCCCGGCGGGGACGAACACATCGGCGGGCACGAGGTGCTCGCCGCCCGGCTCGACCCACATCGCTCCGAGCTCGGTCGCGAGATCCCGCTTCGCGGGGTTCACGTCGGTGACCGTGAGCTCGGCGCCTTCCGCGGCCAGACGCACCGCGAGACGGCTCCCCACCTGGCCGAGTCCGGAGATCGTGATGCGGCGCCCGGCCGGGTCCGCCGTGCCGGTGATCCGTTCGAGGGTGGCCCGGAGCGACTCGTAGACGCCGAGGCTCGTGGGGCCGGCGGGCTCGCCCGATCCGCCCGCGGAGTCGGGCAGGCCGACGACGTGGGCGGTGCGCTCGCTGACGGTGAGCATGTCGTCGGTCGTCGAGCCGACATCCTCCGCCGTGCGGTAGAGGCCGCCCATCCGCTCGACCGCGTCGCCGAGGTCGAGGAAGGCGGCGCGGCGGCGCTCGTCGTCGAGCACCGTGCCCGGCGGCAGGGCGATCACCGACTTGCCGCCCCCGGCGTCGAGGCCCGCAGCGGCGTTCTTGAGCGTCATCGCCGCGGACAGCCGGAGCGCATCGCCGACGGCGTCGCTCCAGTGCGGGTAGGTCCACAGCCGTGCGCCGCCGAGGGCGGAGCCGAGCGCGGACGAGTGCAGGGCGACGGTGATGACCAGGCCGCTGCGGGGGCCCGTGGTCACCTCCACGCGTTCGTGGGTGAGATCGGGCAGGGGCAGGGTGTGCGTCATCGCATCCTCTTTCGGCTGGCCTTGTGGGCTGTGCTCTGCGGATGCCGCGGCGTTGCGGCATCCACCCCCTATTCTGCCGCGTGTGCGCGCTGAGCGGGGACCTCTCCGTCGGGAACGCGCGCGGGGCCCGGCGATCCGGCGCTACCCGCGCCGTCGAGCGCGAACCGCTCCCCGCCGAGGGCGCGCAGCGCGTAGAGGATCGTCGTGAGGTCGACGAGCTCCTGGACGAGCGCTCCGACGACGGCGGGGATGACACCGGTCGTCGCGACGAGCATGAGGCCGATGCTGAGCCCGATGCCGATCCAGATCGCGGTGAAGGCGACGCGGAGGGTGTGCCGGCCGATGTGGACCGCCTCGGCGACCTTCGCGAGCGAGTCCTTGAGGATGACGGCGTCGGCGGCATCCCCGGCAGCCGTCGAGCCCTTCGCCCCCATCGCGATGCCGATGTCCGCCGCCGCGAGCACCGGGGCGTCGTTGACGCCGTCGCCGACCATCAGCACGGGGCGCGGCCGCATGAGCGAGGCCAGGTGCACCTTCTCCGCAGGGAGGAGCTCGGCGTGGACGTCGGTGATCCCCACCTCGGCGGCGATGGCGTCGGCGGTGGGCGCCGCGTCGCCGGTCAGCATCGCGACGCGCTCGACGCCGTGCGCGCGCAGCCACGTCACGACGGCGCGCGATTCGGGTCGCGCGTCGTCGGCGAGGACGAGGACGCCCGCGAAGTGCCCGTCGACGGCGACGTAGGCCGCGGCCTGCCCCGGGCGCAGCGGCGCGCGGGTCGTGTCGGGCGCGAGCGAGGCGACGTAGGAGGGCTTCCCGACGACGACCGCACGCCCCTCGATCTGGGCGGTGACGCCGTTGGTGGCGGCCTCGTGCGCCTCGGCGGCGGGCCGCAGCGCGATGCCGCGATCATGAGCCGCCCGGCGGATGCCGTCGGCCAGCACGTGCGACGAGTACTGCTCGGCCGAGGCGGCGAGGGCGAGGACCTCGTCCGCATCGAAGCCGGGCGCGGGCGCCACCCCGACGAGGACCGGATGGCCCTGGGTGAGGGTTCCCGTCTTGTCGAACGCCGCGGACTTCACGCGGGCGAGCTGTTCGATGACCGACCCGCCCTTGACGATGATGCCGGCCTTCGCCGCGCGGGAGAGTCCGCCCAGAAACGCGACCGGGGCGGCGATGAGGAGCGGGCAGGGGGTCGCGAGCACGAGCACCTCGGCGAACCTCGTGGAGTCGCCGGACAGGCCCCACGCGGCCCCGGCGATCACGAGGGAGATCGCGGTGAAGGGGACGGCGAAGCGGTCGGCGAGGCGGACGACGGGCGCGCGCGATTCCTGAGCGTCGCGCACGAGGCCGACGATCTGCTGGAACTGGCTGTCGGCGCTGCGCTTGACGGCGCGCACATGGACGGCCCGCGAGCCGTTCACCGCTCCCGAGAGCACCTCCTGGCCCGCATGCCGCGTGACCGGGAGGCTCTCGCCGGTGATCGACGACTCGTCGAACGAGCCCTCCTCGGTCAGGAGGGTCCCGTCCACCGGGACCACCTCCGCAGGCCGCACGAGAAGCTCATCGCCCACCTGCACTTCGTCGGCCGGGACGTCGCGCACCTGCTCGTCGTCGCCGACGCGGCGGACGACGTGCGCGGTCTGCGGTGCGCGATCCAGGAGCGCGGTCAGCTCGCGCTTCGCGCGCCGTCCCGCGTAGTCCTCGAGCGCCTCGCCGCCCGAGAGCATCAGCACGATGATCAGCGCCGCGATGTACTCGCCGACCGCAAGCGTCGCGACCATGGCGACGACGGCGAGGACATCGAGCCCGACGTGTCCGCGCAGGACGTCGCGGATCATCCCGACGAGCGTCCACACGACGACGACCGAGACGTACACCGTCGCGATCCAGCGTGCGGTCTGCGCCTGGCCCGAGGATTCGAGGATCAGGACGGCGGCGCCGATGAGGACCGTCGCCGTGATGACGGGGTAGCGACCGAGCAAGCCGAAGACGCGTCTCATGCCCCCAGCATCCCCGGGTTCCGCCGTCGAATCCAGTGAGGCGGTCCTCGCTTGCGCCACGCCCCTATGCTGGCCGCATGAGCCGCGACAGCCTTTCTCCCCGGAGCCGACTCGTCCACGATGCGCTGCGCGACGCCGGCATCCCGGGGGAGATCGTCACCCTCCCGGATGCCGCCGCGACGGCCGCGCTCGCCGCCGCCGCGCTCGGTGTGGAGGTCGGCGCGATCGCCAACAGCCTCGTCTTCTGGTCCGACGGGGGTCCCCTCCTCGTGATGACGAGCGGCGCCCACCGGGTGGACACGGCCGCGCTCGCCGAGCGACTGGGGCGGACCTCGATCGTCCGCGCGAGCGCCGAGCAGGTGCGGGAGGCGACCGGTCAGGTGATCGGCGGCGTCGCACCCACGGGGCATCCCGCCCCCCTCCCCACCGTCGTCGACGAGGCGCTCGCGGAGTTCGCTGAGATCTGGGCGGCGGGCGGCACGCCGCACACGGTGTTCCCGCTCACCTTCGATGATCTCGTCCGACTCACCGACGGGCAGGTCGCTGCGGTCGACTGATCGTGCGTCAGCCGATCCGGCGGGCGAGTTCCGTCGCCGCGGGGGCGAGCGCGGCGGCGATCTCCGCGTCGCGCGCAGCGTCGCCCTCCCAGGTGACGGCGAGGGCGGCGACGGGCCAGCCGGCGTGGTCGCGGACGGCGACGCCGACGGAGCGCAGGCCCAGCGTGACCTCGCCGTCCTCCGTGGCGTACCCGCGGGAGCGGGCCAGGCGCAGCACGTCGCGGAGCTCGCCCGGGCGTGCGGGGCCCCGGCCCGTGCGGTCGGCGAAGGCCGTGGCATCCGGGTACAGCGCGCGCACCTGCTCGCGGGGGAGCGAGGCGAGCATCGCGCGCCCCGTCGCGGTGAGGTGCGCGGGGAGCCGCACGCCCACGTCGGTCACCAGAGCGGGACGGCGCGGCGCGCGCTCCTCGACGATGTAGACGACGTCGCGCCCGGTCATGACGGCGAGGTGGGCGCTCTCGCCGACCCGATCCGCCAGCGCGGCGACGAGCTGACGCCCGAGTCGGGCCAGCGGCTGCTGCCGCGCGTACCCTCCGGCGAGCTCGAAGGCGGCGGTCCCGAGGCCCCACCGGCGTTCGGAGGGCAGGTGCACGACGAAGCCGTGCTGCGCCATCGCGGCGAGCAGGTGGTAGACGCTCGAGCGCGGGATGCCGAGGTGCTCGGCGATGGTGCGCGCGGCGACCGGACCGCGCTGGCGCGAGAGGAAGGCGAGGATGCGGAGCGTCTGGTCGGCCGCCGGCACCTGCGCGGAGGGCCCCGCGATGCCATCGCTGACGGCAGAGGTCTCGCCGGTGCCGGAGGTGTCTGGGATCACAGACACAGGATGCCACGGATGCCTGTTCCCCAGGTCCGCGGGGCGATGGAATCGGAGCATGACCACCGTCGTGCCTCCTTCGTCCTCCGCCACCGATCCCGCGGCCGCCTCCGAGGCCGCCTCCGTGACCATCGGCCGCGCGCCGCTTGCGCCCGCCGAGGTCGTCGCGATCGCGCGCCATGATGCGCGGGGAGAGATCGCGCCCGAGGCGCTCGCCCGCGTCGCCGAGACCCGCGACCTGATCGAACGGCTCGCGGACGACCCGGAACCGCACTACGGCATCTCGACCGGGTTCGGGGCGCTCGCCACGACCTTCATCGCGCCCGAGCGGCGCCGTCAGCTCCAGGCATCCCTCATCCGCTCGCACGCCGCCGGAACCGGCACGGAGGTCGAGCGCGAGGTCGTCCGCGCCCTCATGCTGCTGCGCCTGCAGACCCTCGCGACGGGCCGCACGGGCGTGCGTCCGGTCGTCGTGGAGACCTACGCGGCCCTGCTCGACGCCGGGATCACCCCGGTCGTCCGAGAGTACGGATCGCTCGGCTGCTCGGGTGACCTCGCGCCCCTGTCGCACGTCGCCCTCGCGGCGATCGGTGAAGGCGACGTGCGGGATGCCGCGGGCACCCTCCGTCCCGCCGCCGATGCGCTCGCGGAGGCCGGCATCACCCCGCTCGTCCTGCAGGAGAAGGAGGGGCTCGCACTCATCAACGGCACCGACGGCATGCTCGGGATGCTGCTCCTCGCCCTGCACGACCTGCAGACGCTCCTCGACACCGCCGACGTCGCGGCCGCGCTCTCGGTCGAGAGCCAGCTCGGCACCGACGCCGTCTTCGCCGCCGACCTCATGGCGCTCCGGCCGCAGAGCGGGCAGGCGGCGTCCGCGGCGAACCTCCGCGACATCCTCGCCGGCTCGCCGATCGTCGCGAGCCACCGCGACCCCGCCCTCTGCACGCGAGTGCAGGACGCCTACTCGCTGCGCTGTTCGCCGCAGGTGCATGGGGCCGCGCGCGACACCGTCGCCCACGCGGAGATGATCGCCGGGCGGGAGCTCGCGTCGGCGGTCGACAATCCCGTCGTCACCCCCGACGGCCGTGTCGAGTCGAACGGCAACTTCCACGGGGCGCCCGTCGCGTACGTCCTCGACTTCCTCGCGATCGCCGTCGCCGACGTGGCATCCATCTCCGAGCGCCGGACCGATCGTGCCCTCGACCGCACGCGCAGCCAGGGGCTGCCGCCGTTCCTCGCCGACGAGGTCGGGGTCGACTCGGGACTCATGATCGCGCAGTACGCCGCGGCGGGCATCGTCTCGGAGCTCAAGCGTCTCGCGGTGCCCGCCTCCGTCGACTCGATCCCCTCCTCGGCCATGCAGGAGGATCACGTCTCCATGGGCTGGGCGGCGGCGCGCAAGCTCCGTCGCGGCATCGACGGCCTCGCGCGCGTCCTGGCGATCGAGGTCGTCACGGGGTGCCGCGCCCTGGACCTGCGCGCGCCGCTCCAGCCCGGCCGCGCCACCGGCGCCGTCCGGGACCTCGTCCGCTCCGCAGGGGTCGCCGGCCCCGGGCCGGACCGGTTCGTCAGCCCCGACATCGAGACCGTGACCGCGCTCGTGCTCTCGGGCGAGGTCGCCCGCGCCGCGCTCGTGCCCGCCAGAACTTCGTCCGCACGCTCCTGAAAGGACCCCATCCGTCATGGAATCACCCGCTGAGACCCGCATCACCGGAGTTTCGGACATCGCCCGCCGCGGCCCCGTGCGCGCTCCGCGCGGCAGCGAGCGCACCGCGAAGAGCTGGGGCGCCGAAGCCGCCAAGCGGATGCTCATGAACAACCTCGACCCCGAGGTCGCCGAGCACCCCGAAGACCTCGTCGTCTACGGCGGCACGGGGCGCGCCGCCCGGTCGTGGGAGGCCTACGACGCGATCATCCGCACCCTCGACGAGCTCGAGCCCGACGAGACCCTGCTCGTGCAGTCGGGGAAGCCGGTCGGCGTCTTCCGCACGCACGAGTGGGCGCCGCGGGTGCTCATCGCCAACTCGAACCTCGTCGGCGACTGGGCGACCTGGCCCGAGTTCCGCCGGCTCGAGGAGCTCGGCCTCACCATGTACGGCCAGATGACGGCCGGGTCGTGGATCTACATCGGCACGCAGGGCATCCTGCAGGGCACGTACGAGACCTTCGCCGCGGTGGCGCGGTCGCTGGGCGAGACCGAGGCAGGCTCGGGGAGCGAGGCAGGCTCGCGGAGCGAGGCTCGCGAGGACCTCGCCGGGACTCTGACCCTCACCGCGGGCGCCGGAGGGATGGGCGGGGCGCAGCCGCTCGCCGTCACCATGAACGGCGGCGCCGTGCTGATCGTCGACGTCGACGAGACCCGCCTCGCGCGCCGTGTCGCGCACGGCTACCTCGACGAGTACACGACCGACCTGGATGGCGCCGTCGCGCGCGTCTCGGCGGCGCGCGCGGCCGGCGAGGCCCTGAGCGTGGGCGTCGTCGGCAATGCCGCGGAGATCTTCCCCGAGCTCCTGCGCCGCCACCGGGCGGGCGAGCTGCACATCGACGTCGTGACCGATCAGACGAGTGCGCACGACCCGCTCGCCTACCTCCCGCTCGGGGTGAGCGTCCAGGAGTGGAAGGAGGCGGCGGCATCCGACCCCGCCGGCTTCACCGACCGCGCCCGCGCGTCGATGGCAGCGCACGTCGAGGCGATGGTCGGGTTTCAGGATGCCGGCGCCGCCGTCTTCGACTACGGCAATTCGATCCGTCGTGAAGCGGAGCTCGGCGGCTACGACCGGGCGTTCGCCTTCCCCGGCTTCGTGCCCGCCTACATCCGGCCGCTGTTCGCCGAGGGGCGCGGGCCGTTCCGCTGGGTGGCGCTGTCGGGTGATCCCGAGGACATCGCCAAGACCGACCGTGCCGTCGCGGAGCTCTTCCCCGAGGATGCCGCGCTGCGCCGCTGGCTCGAGAAGGCGGGCTCGACCGTCCACTTCGAGGGGCTGCCCGCGCGCATCTGCTGGCTGGGCTACAAGGAGCGCCACCTCGCGGGGCTCCGCTTCAACGAGATGGTCGCCTCGGGCGAGCTGTCCGGTCCGATCGTCATCGGCCGCGACCACCTCGACGCGGGATCGGTGGCGAGCCCCTACCGCGAGACGGAGGCGATGGCGGACGGATCGGATGCGATCGCCGACTGGCCGCTCCTGAACGCGCTGCTGAACACGGCATCCGGCGCATCGTGGGTGTCGATCCACCACGGCGGCGGCGTCGGGATCGGCCGCTCGATCCACGCCGGGCAGGTGACGGTCGCCGACGGCACGCCCCTCGCCGCCGAGAAGCTCGAGCGCGTCCTCACCAACGACCCCGGCACCGGTGTGATGCGACACGTGGATGCCGGCTACGAGCGCGCCCGCGAGGTCGCGCGCGACCGCGGCCTGAACATCCCCATGCGGGAGGAGTCGTGACGGGGCTTCTCGTCTCGAACATCGGCGAGCTGACGACGAACGTCCCGGGTCTCGGCGATGACCCCGCCGACCGCACCGGTCTGATCCGCGACGCGGCACTCCTCATCGATGATGGCCGCGTCACCTGGGCGGGCCGCGCCGCCGACGCTCCCGCCGGCGGCGCCGCGGGCGACGTTCGCGCGGTGGATGCCGGCGCCCGCGCCGTGATCCCGGGGTTCGTCGACAGCCACACGCACCTCGTCTTCGGTGGTGACCGCGCCGAAGAGTTCGAGGCGCGGATGGCCGGGGAGTCGTATGCCGCCGGAGGCATCCGTCGCACGGTCCGTGCGACGCGTGAGGCCACCGATGACGAGCTCCGCCTGCGACTGTCCGGCTTCGTCACCGAGCTGCACGCGCAGGGGACCACGACGTTCGAGGTCAAGACCGGCTACGACCTCACGATCGGGGGCGAGGAGCGCCTCGCGCGACTCGCCGCCGAGGTCACCCCCGAGGTCACCTTCCTCGGCGCGCACGTCGTCCCGGCCGAATACGCCGACGACCGCGACGCCTACGTCGATCTGGTGTGCGGCCCGATGCTCGCCGCGGTCCGTCCGCACGCCCGATGGATCGACGTGTTCTGCGAGACCGGCGCCTTCACGCCCGATGAGACCGAGCGGATCCTTCGCGCGGGCGTCACCGCGGGGCTTCAGCCGCGCGTGCACGGCAATCAGCTGGGTCAGGGGGAGGGGGTCCGCGTCGCGGTCGCGCTCGGCGCGGCATCCGTGGACCACTGCACCTACCTCAGCGACGACGACGTCGCCGCGCTCGCCGGGAGCGATACGGTCGCGACCCTCCTGCCGGGGGTGGAGTTCTCCACGCGGCATCCCTACCCCGACGCGCGCCGCCTCATCGACGCGGGTGTGACCGTCGCCGTCGCCAGCGACTGCAATCCGGGCACGAGCTTCACGAGTTCGATGCCCCTCATGGTCGCGCTCGCCGTCCGCGAGATGGGGATGACCGTCGCGGAGGCCGTGTGGGCCGCGACCGCTGGTGGGGCGCGTGCGCTGCGCCGCCCCGATGTGGGCCATCTCGGCGTCGGCGCCCGCGGGGACTTCGTCATCCTCGATGCCCCGACCCGCACCCACCTCGCCTACCGGCCCGGCGTCCCCATCGTGCACGCCGTCCACCGGGAGGGCGCGCCGATCGCGTGAGCGCGCGCCCGAATCTGCCGGGGCGCCCGGCGGGAAGGTCGAACGCAGGCGGGTCAGGGGCTGTCGAACGACCAGCTGTCCGGGTCGGTGGCCGTCGCGATGTCCCAGTCGGGGGTGTCCCAGCGGAACGTCGCGACGGCGCACGTCGGCATCTGACCGATGCCGCCGTCGGAGAGGCGCCCGGCGAGCGCCGTCATCCCCGGGTCGTGCGCGACGACCATCACGGCGTCCACGCCACGGCGCACCGCGGCGGCGATCAGCTCGGCCGCGGGGGCGCCGTAGAGCTCGGGATCCAGCTCGGGCTCCGCGCCGAGCGCGGCCCCGAAGAAGCCCGCCGTCGTGCGCGCGCGGAGCGCCGTCGAGGAGAGGATCGCGTCCACCGTCACGCCCGCATCGCGCACGCGCGCCGCCATGGCGGGCGCGTCGCGGAGGCCGCGCTCGTTCAGCGGGCGGTCGTGGTCGTCGAGTGATCGGCTGCCCCAGTCGCTCTTGGCGTGGCGGACGAGGACGAGGGTGGTCATGCGGGCCCCTTTCGGAGGTGGACGCCGGCGAGCAGCTCGAGCACGCACAACGCCGCGAGTCGGACGGTCCGGCCATCCGCGGCGTCGGCCGTGGCATCCACCTCGACGATGTCCGCCGAGCGGACGCGGTCCCCGCGCGCGATGCCCCGGACGAGGGCGCGCAGCTCCCACGCCTGCAGTCCGCCGGGCACCGACGCGGGGCAGCCGGGTGCGACGGCGCGATCGCACACATCCACGTCGATGTCGAGATGGATGCCTCCGCCCGAGCACGCCGAGCCGCCCGAGCCCGCCGCGGCGAGACCGCCCCCCGCCACCGCGAGCGCCTCGGCGACGACGTCGGCGATCCCGCGGGCGCGGAGGTCGTCGAGCGTCACGACGCGGATGCCGAGGTCCGCCGCGCGCTGCGCATACGCCGCCGAGTTCGCGAAGTCGGCGATGCCGATCTGCACGATGCGGGCCGGGTCGAGCCCGTCCTCGACGAGTCGCCGCACGGGGGAGCCGTTGGACACGCCGTCGCGCAGATCGAAGTGCGCGTCGAGGGTGATGAGCCCGGCCGCACCCGCGCCCTGCGTCACGGCGTAGGTGATCGAGTTGTCACCACCGAGCGCGATCACCAGGTCGGATGCCGCGGCGAGGCCTCTGATCCCCGCGCGGAGCGCCGCCTCGCCGACGGGGCCGTCGGGGTCGGCCACGTCGCCGGCATCCGCGATGCACAGCACCTCGCCGAGATCGACCGGGGGTGGGCCCATGAGGGTCGGGCTGTATCGCCGGAGCGCGGCGCGGATTGCGGCCGGCGTCTCGTGCGCGCCGGTGGGGGAGAGGGAGGTGCGGGATGCCGGGGCGCCGAGAACCGCGGCATCCCACCGCGCGACGTGGTCGGCACCTGTGCCGGCAGCGGTGTCCGTCGGGGCGGGCCAGTCCCCGGCGCGGGGCCAGAGGGGGTCGTGGGAGAGCGCCATCAGCCGACGTAGACCCAGGCGTCGCGGCCGCTGGTGAGAGTCACCGCGACGCGGCGATAGAGGGAGACCTCGTACTCGTCGGCGGCGTCGAGCTCCGCCGCGCTCACCTGCAGGACGGTGCCGGTGACCTTGTCCAGCGGGTTGCCGGTGGCACGCAGGACCGGCTGCACCGACATCCCCGACACGTCGGCCACACGCTGGTCCGCGACCTCGACGTAGTCGATGGTGTAGCCGGGGAGGGCATCGCGCTCGCCGCCGAGGAGTCGCCCGAACGTGTCGAGCTGCACCTCGGCGTACTGCAGCGTGCCGTAGGTGAACAGCAGCTGGTCCGCCGGCTCCGCACTCACGTTCCCCACGCTACCGCGCCGTCCGCGCACCGGCCAGGATCAGGCGAGCAGTGCGTGCGCGATCGCGAAGATCGCAAGCCCCGCGAGAGCTCCGACGATCGTGCCGTTGAGGCGGATGTACTGCAGATCGCGACCGACCATGAGCTCGATCTTCTCGGTGGTCTCGGCCGGGTCCCACTTCTCGACGGTGTCGGTGATGATCGAGGCGATGTCGTGGCGGTAGCGGTCGACGAGGAAGACGGCGGCATCCGCCACGCGTGTGTCGACGCGCGCCTGGAGGGCGGGATCGGTCACGAGCCGGTCGCCGACCTCGCTGAGCGCGGCGCCGACGCGGCGGCGCAGCGCGCTCTGCGGGTCCGCGAGGCTCTTCAGAAGTCCCGTCTTCGCCGTGTTCCACGCCTCCGCGGCGAGCTCGCGCACGCGCGGGCTGTCGAAGACGGCGCTCTTGGCATCCTCCAGGCGACCGATCGTCGCGGGGTCGTGCTGGAGGTTCCCCGACAGGCGTGTGAGGTATTTGTCGACGGCATGGCGGGCAGGATGCTCCGGGTCGGCCTGCACGGCAGCGATGAACTTGACCGCCTCGTGGTAGACGGTGTCGTCGACCAGGCGCATGGCCACGGACGGCACCCACGACGGGAGCCGGCGCGAGACGAGCCCCGAGAACGATTCGCGGTTGGCGGCGAGCCACGTCGCAAGGCTGTCGACACCGAGATCCACGGCGCCGTGGTGCGCTCCGGCATCCACCACCCGCTCGAGCCAGCCGCCGATCGTCGGCGCCCACTCCGGGCTCAGGAGGTGCTCGCGAGCGAGGTCGCTGATGAGGTCCTGCACCTCGTCGTCGCTGAGTGCCTCCAGGATGCCCGTGGCGATCGTGGACGCTTCGCGCGCGAGGAGCTCGGCGTGCTCGGGGTCGCGAAGCCACGCGCCGGCCGTCGCCGCGATGCGGCTGGACTCGAGTTTCGCGCGCACCACGGATCCCTCGAGGAAGTTCGTCTCGATGAATTCGCCCAGGGTGCGGCCGATCTCGTCCTTGCGCTTCGGGATGATCGCCGTGTGCGGGATCGGGATGCCGAGCGGATGCCGGAAGAGCGCCGTGACCGCGAACCAGTCGGCGAGGGCGCCCACCATGCCGCCCTCGGCCGCGGCGCGCACGTAGGCGAGCCAGGGGTAGCGCTCCTGCAACACGAACGCGACGACGAAGACGATCGCCATGAACACCAGCGCACCCAGCGCCACGCCCTTCATGACCCGCAGGGAACGTCGGCGTTCCTGGTCGGCGGGGCTGAGCAGCTCGGTGGGGGTGCGGGGCATGGGGCCAGTCTGTCATGGGGGCCTCGCCCCGGCGGCGTATCCTCGAGGCGTGATCGACGACATCAAGAAGCGCGCCCTGCATCGCACCGCGATCCTGGAGGGGCAGGTGCGGGGGCTCGCGAAGATGATCGAGAGCGAGGACTACTGCATGGACATCATCGCCCAGTCCCGCGCGATCCAGAAGGCACTGGCATCCCTCGACAAGCTCCTCGTCGAGAACCACCTGCGCACCCACGTCGCGCACATGTTCGCCGAAGGAGGCGACCAGCGCGAGCAGGCGGTCGCCGAGCTCCTGAAGGCCTACGACCTCGAGACCCGCTGACGCCCGCCCGCCCGCGCGGCGCTCCGTTCAGGTGCGACCGGGATCCGCGGGGATCTCGATCGGCTCGGTCGGCGGGAGCACGAGATCCGCGGGGCCTGTGCCGACGACGCCGCTGGGCCGGGTGCCGCCGCGGGTCAGCATCGCCCGCTCGTGCTGTCCTGCGCCATCCGCCCGCACGGCGTGCCGCCGGCCGGTGCCTGGTCGACGATCGACGTCGTGACCGCCGTCCAGCTGGCGGCCGTGCCCGCCGGGATGCCGTCCTGATCGCGCAGGAGGATCTCCCGCTCCCCGAGGAACGTCCCGGTCGTCGGATCGACGATGATCTCGATGCGGCTGCCCCAGGCCTCCTCGTCGCGTCCGATCGCGACACCACGGTGTCCGTCGAGCGTCGCCTGGTCGTCGACGAGAGTGACCCCCGGGATCATCGCCGCCGCGCGGTACATCGCCGATCGCAGGTCGGCGGGGACGTCGCCGATCCGCAGTCGGTCCGCCAGGAAGACGAGGGCCTCGGTGTCGGGGGAGGGCCCCGCGCCCAGCGTCACCCGGTAGATGTGGTTGAGCAGCCGATACGGGTCGCGCGGGAGAGTATCCAGATCGTCGAATCCGGCCTCGGGGCGGGCCCCGTAGAAGGCACCCGCCGGTGCGCGCAGCAGATCGCCGCCCGAGATCGCATCGGAGGGCGCTTCTGCCTGCCAGGCGTCGGCGACCGCCTGCGAGTCGGCCCCGAACGTCGCGTACACCGATTGCGCCCCGCGCTGCCACACCCAGTCGTCGGCGCGGTCGGCGGGCACGAACAGCGTGTCATCGGCGAGGTACTGGAACGTGGAGGTGCGATCCTCACGCTGCACCGTCGCGCGATACGCCGCTCGCGTGCGCACCGAGAGGTACTGACCGGGCGCGAGCACGGGGTCGCTGCTTCCGATCGCCGCGACGCTCGCATTCTCGAGCACGGAGGCCGCGGCGGCATCCGCCCCGCCCCGCCACCCGGCGAGTCCGACGACGTCGGTGAGGACGAGCCCCGTCACGAGAGCGGCGGCACCCATCGCGGACAGGCTCCCGAGTGCGAACCGCCGGAGGCGGCGGCGTGACGAGCGAGGCGCGACGGACGCGGGGATGCCCGGCACCGCGGCATCCCCCGTCCGTTCCAGAAGCGCCGCCCGGCCTCGATGCAGTGCCTCCTGCGGCACATCGATGTCCTCACGCGCGTTGCGCAGCAGTGTCAGTTCGTCCATGACCAGTCTCCGTTTCTGTCTCGAGGGCTCCGGCCGCGCGCCGCAGCAGACGGCGTGCCCGATTGAGGCGTGAGCGCACCGTGCCGATCGGCACGTCGAGGGCCTCCGCGATTCCCGCGTAGTCGAGATCGCCCCAGGCGTACAGCAGGAGGGTGTCGCGGTCGGATGTCGACAGGCTCCGCAACGCCGAAGCCAGGCGCCCGGTCTGTCGGGTGGCATCCACGCGGGCACTCGCCTGCTCGATCACATCGGGCGAGATCTGCGCCGCGAGATCTGCGACCATGCCCTTCCACGCCCGCGCCTCCACCCGCACGTGCTTGCGCATCAGTCGGGTGGCGATCCCCAGCAGCCAGGGGCGAGCATCGACGACCGCGAGGTCGTACGCCGATCGCCTCTCGAAAGCGACGAGGAAGGTCTCGGACATGATGTCCTCCGCCCCGTCGCTGCCGATCCGCCGCGCCGCGTAGCGATAGATCGCCGGCGCGTGTCGGTCGTACAGCAGCGCGAACGCGCCGGGCTCCGCCGACGACCGTTCGATCACCTCGTTGTCTGTGCTCACGTCTTGTATTGCACGATCGGCGAGAACGAGTTCACGGATGCCGCCGAGGTGAGCTTTTCTCGATCCGACCCGATCAGCCCGAGACGGGCCCGAGCCACGCCGCGGCAACGGTCGAATGTGCCGACTCGGGGTCTGAGGGGTGAAACATGCCGGCGAGGACGTCGCGGTACAGGCGGCTCAGCTCGCTGCGGGCGAAGTAGGACGACCCGCCCCCCACGAGCATCGCCTCGTCGACGATCTGCTTGGCCGCGACCACCGCGCGGTGCTTCACTCCCGACAGCTGCGGGAACCACATCGCGCCGCGATCGGCCCGCTCATCGACATCCCGCGCGAGCGCGGAGATCTGCGGCGGGAGCGCGTCGTACGCGAGGGCCATCTCGGCCACGCGCCACCGGATGTCCGGGTCGTCGCTGTAGGCCGAGCCGGTCTTCTTCGAGGTTCGGGCCTTCGCCGTCGCGACGGCGAGGTCGAGCGCGCGCCGCGCGATGCCGGTGTAGACCGACGCCAGCAAGATCTCGAAGACGCTGAAGATGCCGAACACGATCGGGTCGGGGTTCGGGCCGGGCGGGACGAGCCGCACGATGCGATCCGGCGGCGCGGTGGCGCCGTGCAGCTCGGTCGTCCGCGACTGCGTGCCGCGCATCCCGATCGTGTCCCAGTCGTCGCGTGTGATGACGGCATCCGTCCGGGGGACGAAGGCGTAGACCATCTTCGGGTCGTCCGGATTCGACGTGTCGAGCCCGTGCAGGCCCAGTTGGGTCCACACCGGGGCGAGGGACGTGAAGATCTTCGTGCCGGTGAAGGCGTAGCCGCCGTCCGCGGTCGGGACGGCCGCCGTGTCGCTGCCGAACAGGACGAGATCGTTGCCGGCCTCGCTGATGCCGAAGGCGAACACCTCTCCCGACGCGGCGCCCTCCTGCACGAACCGGAGGCCGTCGATGCCACGATCGGAGAACACCTTCGCGACGCCGGTCCAGACGAGGTGCATGTTGACGGCCAGTGCGGTGGCCGGCGCCGCACCCGCCAGGCGCTGCTGTAAGAGGGATGCCTCGGCGAGCCCGAGCCCCGCGCCGCCGAGCGCGGCCGGGACGAGGATCGCCAGGTACCCCGCGTCGCGGAGCTCGGCGAGGTCCTCCTCGGGGAAGCGGTTCTCGGCGTCGACGGCGGCGGCCCGTGAGCGGATGCGTTCCAGCAGCTCGTCGGGGAGGTGCGCGGCGGGGTCGAAATCGGTCACCCCTCCATCCTGGCCCCGTTCCGTGCGATGCCGGTCCGAACGCGGCTGCGAAACTCGTCCCTCCCGACGCCGGACGGTGCCCGTCGGGGGCTACCGAACCGATCGCCCACCGGTCACCGAGGTTTTGTCCTCGGCTGCGCGGGTGGGCGCCGCCGCAACGCCGCTGATGCGGGCAGGATGGGGACATGATCTCGACCGACCTCGCCGCGACGCTGCGCGACGCCGGGCTCGTGTGGCGTCCCGCGTCCGGCGATCGGTTCCAGCTCGACGAGCCCGAGTTCGAGGCGGACGTGTTCACGGTGAGCGAGATGACGATCGAGCCCCGCAGCTATTCGACCGGCACGATCCTCGCCTTCAACGGGACGACGGAGTGGGCGCTGGACTCCGTCGCGCTCGATGACGCGCTGTGGCTGCCGCGCGAGGACCAGCTCCGAGAGCTCCTGCGCGGCACGTTCCGCGCGCTCGTGCGCCTGGATGACGCGTTCCGCGTGGATGTCGTGATCCAGGGGGAGCCGCTCTCGTTCGAGCATCCGGAGCCCGCGGATGCCTACGCGCTCGCCCTCGCAGAGCTCCTCCGCCGGGTCGCCTGATCCTCACCGAGGCGACCGCGCAGGGGAGAGGTCAGCTCCTCGGCGTGGCGTCGCCGAGTGCCGTGGCGAGGTGGGCGAGGGTGTCCTCCGGCTTGTCGCGGTGCGGGGAGTGGCCCGCGCCGGTGACGACCGACATGCCGACGACCGGGTTCCGAAGGGTCTCCCGGGCGAGGTCGCCCTGGAAGATCGAGTACACGGCGGGGTCGCTCGCGATGACGTGGGTCGGGACGGTGAGGCGGGCGGCGGCGTCGCGGACGTCCCACGGGTCGTTCTGGATGCTCGTCTGCTCGACCGCCCACCGGCTCACCTGCTGGGCGGAGAGCGCCTTCAGCTCGATGTCCTGCTCGTGCCAGTGCGGGTGCTCCGCCCGAGTCGCCTCGGGCGAGGGGTCCGCGAACGAGCGGCGCTGGCTGTTGCCGACGACCGCGCGGTCGTGGGCGTTGAGGTGGATCGCCGGGTCGATGAGGATGAGCCGGCGCGTCCATGCGGGCGTCTCCGCGCTCGCGACCGTCGCCGCGGCCCCGCCCAGCGAGTGGCCGATGACGAGGTCCCACGGTTCGCCGTCGGGCGCAGCCGTGTGGAGGAGGTCCGTGGCGTACGCGGCGATCGTGTAGTCGAGGGCGCGCGGCGCCGTTCCGTGACCGCGCAGGTCGACGGCGGTCGCGTGCCACCCGGCATCCGCGAGCCACGCGCCGTAGCGCCACATGAGCGCGCCGTTGGACCCCAGCCCGTGGACCAGGAGAGCGTGCCGGGAGGCGTGCGGGACGTCGGGCGTCCCCCAGGCCAGGCGCGGGAGGGTGAGGGGAGCGGGCATGAGGCCAGCCTACGAGCCCGGGCGCGGGAACGACGCGCCGGCCGTCAGGTGATGAGGGGGACGGGCTCGGTGTCGGGGATCGGGCTCGCATCGCGGCCGCGGAGGTCGGGGAAGCCCCGCACGAACAGCGTCGCGACGAGGGCGCCGACGATCGCGAAGCCCGCCGCGGCCGCGTACGCGCCGGGGGCTCCCACCCCGTCGATGAGGAAGCCGGCGATGGCCGAACCGAGGGCTGCTCCGATGAGCTGGCCCGTCCCGATCCAGCCGTACGCCTCGGCGGTCTCGCTGAACTTGACGGATGCCGAGGTCATCGCGAACAGCACGGCGAGAGCCGGAGCGATGCCGACGCCGGCGAGGAGGAGGCACGCGCTCACCCACCAGGGCGTCGCGGGGGTGAGCTCGTCGACGAAGAAGACGGCGGCGGCGAGGCCGACGGAGACGATCGTCAGCCGCCGGGCCATCGCCCACGATCCCATCGGGATGTGCCCGAAGGCGAGGCCACCGGCGAGCGAGCCGACGGAGAAGATGGCGAGGACGATGCCGGCCTCGATCCCGCCGTGGCCGAAGGTCGCGACGACGGCCGCCTCCACCGCGGCGCAGGCGCCGATCAGGAGGAAGCCGATGACCGTGCCGAGAAGGACGACCGGCTTGCCGAGGACCGTGCCGAAAGCGCGACGACTGCGCGGGATGCGGACCCGGCCGACCTCGGGGGAGAGGATGAACCACGCGCCTCCGCCCACGAGGATCGCGACGATCAGGAGGAGTGCGGGAACGGTGCCGACCTGGATCGCGACCACGGTGATGACGACGGGCGCGAGGATCCAGATGATCTCCTGCAGGCTCGCGTCGAGCGAGAAGAGGGCCGTGAGCTGCCGGGCGTTGACGAGCTTCGGATAGATGGTGCGTGCGGCGGACTGCACCGGCGGCGTGGACAGGCCGGCGAAGAGCCCGAAGACCATGTAGCCGACGACGCCCATGGGCACGAGCGCGAGGATCAGCAGGGTGAGGGCGCAGACCGCGGTCGTGAGGGTGAGGACGCGACGGATGCCCCAGATCCCCATCCACCGGCTGGTCACGGGACCGGACGTCGCCTGACCGATCGACGCGGCGGCCAGCACGAGACCCGCCGCTCCGTATGAGCCGGTCTGCTGCTCGACGTGGAGGAGGATCGCGAGGCTCGTCATCCCGTTGGGGAAGCGCGCCGTCAGCTGTGCGGCGATGATGCGCGCGACCCCGGAGGTGCGCAGGAGCTCCCGATATCCCGCCACCCCTCCAGGCTACCGGCACGGCACATGACCCGCCCGGGTCGAAGGATCGCGACACGCCGCGACACGCCGGGGGGCACTTTCCACAGGCTGATCGGTGTCGGAGGGGCGGCGTAGCGTCCGACCTGTGGATGGATGACGGACGGCCGCGTGAAATCCGTGAGATCCAGGCCTTTTCGGAGGCGTCGGATCGGCCCCGCGACTGTGGATGAAACGGTGGACAAGATGTGTTGTACCTGGGGAGAGCGGTGCAAAACTACACGGATGTAACTACTACCCCTTGTGGTGCTTCCGAGTGTCCGTACCCATATGTAGTATTGGACTCCCGGCGGCGGACCGCTGGATGACTGGGCGAGATTGAGAGGAGAACGGATCGATATGGCGATCACGGTTTACACGAAGCCGTCGTGCGTGCAGTGCAACGCGACGTACCGGGCACTGGACTCGAAGGGCATCGATTACGAGGTCCTCGACCTGTCCGAGGACCCGGCGGCGCTCGAGCGCGTCAAGTCGCTCGGCTACCTGCAGGCACCTGTCGTCGTCACCGACGAGGACCACTGGTCGGGCTTCCGTCCCGACAAGATCGACGAGCTCGCGAGCCGTCTGGCCTGAGATGCCGACACTGACGAGCGCGCCGCTGCTCGTCTACTTCTCGAGCGTGTCCGGTAACACCGCGCGATTCATCGAGAAGCTCGGGCTCCCGTCCCGTCGCATTCCGCTCCTGCCCACCGACCCCCAGATCGAGATCGACGAGCCGTTCGTGCTCGTCACTCCGACCTACGGGGGCGGGCAGGGACGCGGGGTGGAGAAGGGGGCCGTTCCCAAGCAGGTGATCCGCTTCCTCAATGTGGAGAAGAACCGGCACCTCATCCGCGGGGTCATCTCCGCGGGAAACTCGAATTTCGGCGAGCACTTCTGCCTCGCCGGCGACATCATCAGCCGCAAGTGCACCGTGCCGCACTTGTATCGGCTCGAACTTTTCGGCACGCCTGAGGACGTCGCCCGCGTGAGCGACGGATTGGAACGATGGTGGACACTGCAGTGACCGAGGCGACCTTCAAGACGGACGCGCGATTCGAGGGGCTCGACTATCACGCCCTCAACGCGATGCTCAACCTCTACGGCGAGGACGGGCAGATCCAGTTCGATGCGGACAAGCGCGCTGCCCGGGAGTACTTCCTGCAGCACGTCAACCAGAACACGGTGTTCTTCCACTCCCTCAAGGAGCGCCTCGACTACCTCGTCGAGAAGGAGTACTACGAGGGCGCCGTCCTGGAGAAGTACCCGTTCGAGTTCATCCAGCGCCTCAACGACCGCGCGTACGACGCGAAGTTCCGCTTCGAGACGTTCCTCGGGGCGTTCAAGTACTACACGAGCTACACGCTGAAGACCTTCGACGGCAAGCGCTACCTCGAGCGCTTCGAGGACCGGGTCGTCATGACCGCCCTCGGCCTCGCGGACGGCGACCAGAAGCTCGCCACGGCCCTTGTCGATGAGATCATCTCGGGCCGGTTCCAGCCGGCGACCCCCACCTTCCTCAACACGGGCAAGGCGCAGCGCGGCGAGCTCGTCAGCTGCTTCCTGCTGCGCATCGAGGACAACATGGAGTCGATCGCCCGCGGCATCAACTCCGCCCTCCAGCTCTCCAAGCGCGGCGGCGGCGTCGCGCTGCTCCTCTCGAACATCCGCGAGGCGGGTGCGCCGATCAAGCAGATCGAGAACCAGTCGTCGGGCATCATCCCCGTGATGAAGCTCCTCGAAGACAGCTTCAGCTACGCCAACCAGCTCGGCGCGCGTCAGGGCGCCGGCGCGGTGTACCTGTCGGCGCACCACCCCGACATCCTGCGCTTCCTCGACACGAAGCGCGAGAACGCGGACGAGAAGATCCGCATCAAGACGCTCTCGCTCGGTGTCGTCATCCCCGACATCACCTTCGAGCTGGCCCGCAACGGCGAGGACATGTACCTCTTCTCGCCGTACGACGTCGAGAAGGTCTACGGCGTGCCCTTCGGTGACATCTCGGTGACGGAGAAGTACCGCGAGATGGTGGATGACGCGCGGATCAAGAAGACGAAGATCAACGCGCGCGAGTTCTTCCAGACCCTCGCCGAGATCCAGTTCGAGTCGGGCTACCCGTACATCATGTTCGAAGACACGGTGAACAAGGCGAACCCGATCAAGGGTCGCATCAACATGTCGAACCTGTGCAGCGAGATCCTGCAGGTGAACACGCCGACGACGTACAACGAAGACCTCTCCTACGCCGAGATCGGCAAGGACATCTCGTGCAACCTGGGGTCGATGAACATCGCGCTCGCGATGGACGGCAAGGACCTCGCCGGCACCGTCTCGACGTCGATCCGCGCCCTGTCGGCGGTCAGCGAGCAGAGCCACATCGCCTCGGTGCGCTCGATCGAAGACGGCAACGACCGTTCGCACGCGATCGGTCTCGGCCAGATGAACCTCCACGGCTACCTGGCGCGCGAGCACGTGCGCTACGGGTCGGAAGAGGGCCTCGACTTCACGAACATCTACTTCTACACGGTGCTCTTCCACGCCCTGCGCGCCTCCAACGAGCTCGCGATCGAGCGCGGCACCGCGTTCGACGGCTTCGAGGATTCGACCTACGCGTCGGGCGCGTTCTTCGACAAGTACACGGATGCCGCCTGGGAGCCCCAGACCGAGAAGGTCAAGGAACTGTTCGCGGGCATCCACATCCCGACTCAGGATGACTGGGTGGCGCTCAAGGCGTCCGTCCAGCAGCACGGCATCTACAACCAGAACCTGCAGGCCGTTCCGCCGACCGGTTCGATCTCGTACATCAACAACTCGACGAGCTCGATCCACCCGATCGCGTCGAAGATCGAGATCCGCAAGGAAGGCAAGATCGGTCGCGTCTACTACCCGGCGCCGTTCATGACGAACGACAACCTCGAGTACTACGAAGACGCGTACGAGATCGGCTACGAGAAGGTCATCGACACGTACGCCGCGGCGACGCAGCACGTCGACCAGGGCCTGTCGCTGACGCTGTTCTTCAAGGACACCGCCACGACGCGTGACATCAACAAGGCGCAGATCTACGCGTGGCGCAAGGGGATCAAGACGATCTACTACATCCGCCTGCGTCAGATGGCGCTCGAGGGCACCGACATGACCGAGTGCGTCTCCTGCATGCTCTGAGCGCATTCCGCGCTCTGCGTTCCGACTCGCTCGCTCGACGACCGACTTCTTTGACTGAGGAAAGAACATGACCCCTCCCGAGCCGCTCAAGCTCATCGACCACGTCCAGGCGATCAACTGGAACCGCATTCAGGACGACAAGGACCTCGAGGTCTGGAACCGCCTCGTGAACAACTTCTGGCTGCCCGAGAAGGTGCCGCTGTCCAACGACATCCAGTCGTGGGCGACGCTCACCCCCGAGGAGCAGACCGCGACCATGCGCGTGTTCACGGGGCTGACGCTCCTCGACACGATCCAGGGCACGGTGGGCGCCGTCTCGCTCATCCCCGACGCGATCACGCCTCATGAGGAGGCGGTGTACACGAACATCGCGTTCATGGAGTCCGTGCACGCGAAGAGCTACTCGTCGATCTTCTCGACGCTGTGCTCGACGCCCGAGATCGACGACGCGTTCCGCTGGTCGGTCGAGAACCCGAACCTTCAGAAGAAGGCGCGGATCGTCATGGACTATTACCGCGGCGACGAGCCCCTCAAGCGCAAGATCGCTTCGACCCTCCTCGAGTCGTTCCTGTTCTACTCGGGCTTCTACCTCCCGCTGTACTGGTCGAGCAAGGCGAAGCTCACGAACACGGCCGACATCATCCGCCTCATCATCCGCGACGAGGCCGTGCACGGGTACTACATCGGCTACAAGTTCCAGAAGGGGCTCGAGAAGCTCTCCCAGGCCGAGCGCGACGAGTTGAAGGACTACACCTTCTCGCTCCTGTACGAGCTCTACGACAACGAGGTGCAGTACACGCAGGACCTCTACGACGGCATCGGTCTGACCGAGGACGTCAAGAAGTTCCTGCACTACAACGCGAACAAGGCGCTCATGAACCTCGGCTACGAGGCGATGTTCCCCGCGCAGGTGACGAACGTGAACCCGGCGATCCTGTCGGCGCTGTCGCCGAACGCGGACGAGAACCACGACTTCTTCAGCGGGTCGGGCTCGTCCTACGTCATCGGCAAGGCCGTCGCGACCGAGGACGACGACTGGGACTTCTGATCGACGCGTCGGTCGGCGCCGCGCGGTTCAGCGGGCGTCGGCCGGGGCGACCTTCGACAGGAAGGCCAGGGTCTCCGTCAGCGCGCGCTGAGCCTCGGGCAGATCGAGGTGGAACTGATACTCGTGCTGCAGCGCCGGCGTGTGGTCGGCAGGCCAGAAGAGCGGCGTCACCTCGACGCCGGCCTGGCGGAGGCGCTGGGTCATCGGGATCGCCTGCAGCCACGTCAGGCCGTCGCCGTTTCCTCCACTGATGTACGTCGGAGGGAAGTCGGGAGTCACGAAGTCGATCGTCGACATGGTGGCGCCCGCGCTCTCGACGGACCAGTCCTTCGTGCCGGTGTAGGCCCAGAGGGATGTCGAGAAGCCCCAGCCGATCAACCCGCGAAGGTCCGACATCGAGCGCAGGTCGTACACGCCGCAGTTCAAGATCACGCCGGCCAGCTGCGACGAGGAGAGAACCGGAGCGATGCCGAGGAGGTCGGCGTAGTCCGGGTTGGTCGTCAGCGCGGCCAGCTGGCTGGCGAGCTGCGCCCCCGCGGAGTCGCCGGCCAGCACGATGGTGCGGGGGTCGACCGACAGCTCGTCCGCGTGAGACTGGATGAACGCGAGCGCCTCGCTCAGCTGCCGCACCGCCGTCGGATAGGTGCGCTCCGGGCCGACGCTGTAGTTCACTCCGATGGTCGTGTACCCGGCGCCAGCGAGGATGCGCAGGTATGGGTCGACGTTGGCTGAGGAACCCGATACCCACGCGCCCCCGTGGATCCAGACCACCGTGGGCCGCCGTTCGCCCGCCGCGGCGGGCGTGAACAGGTCGAACGTCGTGTCCGATCCCTCTGCGCCGTAGCTGACGCCGAGCTTCGCCGTCAGCGGGGTGTCGGGGACGTGGCGCTCCATCTCGGCGACGGTGGCCGCACCGTTCTGGCCGAACACGGCGCGGACGATCATCGCCGCTGGCCAGGGGGTCACCGAGAACGCTGCGGCCGCCCCCACCGCGATGACAGCGGTCCAGGCGAGGCGGCGCGGCCAGCGCCTGCGGGGGGCACCGATGTCCGCGCCGCGCCTCGCCGACGCGCGTCGCCTGGGTGTCTTCGTCGATCGCATCATGCCTCCGGCCCAGTGTGGCAGGTCTCCCGCGTTTCCGTGCTCGGGCGCGACATAGGGTGAGGGGATGACGCGCACCGTCGCACGCTTCCTCCTCTCCGCCCTCCTCCTCGCCGCCGGCGCCGCACACCTGTCGACCCTGCGGCGCGGTTTTCGCATCGTGGTGCCGGACTGGGCGACCCGCCTCCTGCACACGGACAAGGACACCATCGTCGTCGTGTCGGGCGCCGCCGAGCTCGCCCTCGGCGCCGCGCTGGTGGCTCTGCCGCGCGAGCAGCGGCGCATCGGCGCTGCGGTCGCCGCCTTCTTCGTCGCCGTGTTCCCCGGCAACGTGCACCAGTGGCGCACTCGCGCGTCGGCGCCCGGGCTCGACACCGACGGGCGCAGGCTCGGCCGCCTGTTCCTGCAGCCGGTGCTCGTCGCCTGGGCGCTGTGGTCGACGACGCCGGATGCCGGGGCGCGGAAGCGCTGACGGGATGTCGGCCGCAGCCACGTTCCTCTTCGTCACCCTGATGTTCGGTCTGTACGGTCCGATCTTCCTCGTGCTGACGTGGTGGACGTTCCGCGGGGTGGAGGGTGATGTCCTGCGGGGGCACCTGCGGCGGACGGACGAGCGCCGCACGTGGGTGCGATGGCTCCTGCTCTCGAGCCCTGTCTCGTGGGCGAGCACGGTGATGATCATCGGCATCGTCTCCGTCATCCTGCTGACCACCGGGGAGGGGAGGAGCGGGGCGTGGATCATCGCGATCTGTCTGGTGGGCGTCGCGGGCAGTTGGGTGCTCATGGTCGCCGTGATGGCGGTGGAGTACATGCGCAGGTGGGCCGCCGACGGGTCGCTGGCGTTCCCCGGGACGCAGGCGCGCGCACTCGGCGACTTCGTCTACGTGTCGGTGCAGATGTCGACGACGTTCTCCTCGGCGGACGTTCAGCTCACCGACCGGGGCGTCAGGACCATCGCCGGCATCCACTCGGTTCTCGCCTTCGCCTACTCCACCGCGATCATCGCGGTCTTCGCCTCTCTGCTCATCTCACCGCGGTGAGGCGGCGGCCGTGCTTCAGGTAGACTGAAGGAATGTTCCGTACTCCGCTCACCCTCTTCCGCACGCTCGCGATCGCCGAGGCGGTGTCGTGGACGCTCCTGATCGCGGGACTGATCGTCCGCGCCGCGACGGGGTGGGCGCCGGCCGTCACCATCGGCGGCGGCATCCACGGATTCGTCTTCCTCTCCTATGGCGCGACCGTCATCCTGGTGGCACTGAACAATCGGTGGAAGGCGGGCCCCACGATCGGCGCGCTCATCTCCGCGATCGTCCCCTACGCGACGATCCCCGCCGAGATCCTGCTCCACAAGCGGGGCCTGCTCGTCGGTCAGTGGCGGCTCGAGGCCGACGCCGCCTCGCCCGACGGGCGCTGGTACGACCGTCCGCTCGCGTGGTTCCTGGCCCGCCCGTGGGCGCTCTTCGGCCTCATCGCGCTCCTCGTCGTCGCTCTCTTCGCCGTCCTGCTCCTCGTCGGCCCTCCCGGGGGCTCGAAGGGCTGAGGCGTCGAGAACCGCGACGACGGAGCGGCGGCGTTCACGCGTACGGCGTGAGCTGCTGCACGGCCCATCTGTTGCCGTCGGGGTCGGCGAAGGTCACGAACCGACCCCAGTCCAATTCGTCGACGCCCTCCGCGGCGACGCCGGCGGCGCGAAGTCCTGCCAACGCGGCGTCCGCGTCGGCGACGACGACCTGGATGACGTCGAGGGTGCCCGGAGGCACCTGCGATCCGAGCCCGGTCCCGATCGCGATCGAGCACGCCGAGCCCGGCGGCGTCAGCTGCACGAAGCGCAGGCCGGGCGACGGAGTCACGTCGATGTCGGCGTGGAAACCGATCGAGGTGTAGAAGTCCTTCGCGCGATCCACATCGCTCACCGGCACGAAGATGAGCTCGATCTTCCAGTCCATGGCATCCTCTCCCCGGGACGCCTCGACGCCGCCCCGCTGGATCATCACGGTACGGCGAACCTCCGACACCCGAGCCTCCGACATCGACGAGCGCTCGCTAACATAAGCGCATGAGTCAGGATGCCCCCCGTTTCAGTCCCGTCATCGCGCTGCTCGCGGTGTCGGCGATGTGGGAGGGCCAGCTGAGCACCATCCTCCGAGACCTCGGCATCACGACGCGCAAGTTCGGACTCCTCGGCCACATCTACGCCGAGCCCGGCATCTCCTTCTCCGAGCTCGCGCGCCGCTCGCACATCACCGTGCAGTCCGCCCACACCGCCGTCCGCACTCTCGTCGACGACGGCCTCGTCGAGGACGGCACCGCCCACGCCGGCGCCGCGTCCGACCTGCGCGTCACCCCGAAGGGCGCGAAGATCCTCCGCGACGCCCGCGGCCGCCTCTTCGAGCTCGACGGTGTTCTCGAGCAGCGCCTTCCCGACGTCGCGGCATCCCTCGACGGCATCCGCGCCGGAATCGTGTGATCCGCGGCGCGGAGGAAGGAACGCCGCGCATGCTCAGCTACGCGATCAACGTCACCCTCGACGGGTGCTGTCACCATGAGGCGGGCCTCGCACCCGACGCGGAGTCGATGCGGTTCTGGACCGCGCGGATCGAGCGCGCACGCGCGCTCCTGTACGGTCGCGTCACCTACGAGATGATGGAGTCGGCGTGGCGCCGCCCCGCGGACGGCCGGTGGCCGGCGTGGATGGATGCCGAGGACATCGCCTTCGCCGAGGCGATCGATCGTGCGCCCAAGCACGTCGTCTCGCGCACCCTGACCTCCGTCGCCTGGAATGCCGAACTGCTCGCCGACGGCCCCGCCGGATGGAGCGGATCAGACGAGGCCGCGGACCTCGGCGCCGCGGTACGGCGTCTCATCGAGCAGACACCGGGCGATGTCCTCCTCGGCGGGGTCGCGCTGCCGGACGCGCTGGCCGATCTCGGACTGATCGACGAGTACGTGTTCGTCGTGCACCCGGTCATCGCGGGTCACGGACCGACGCTCCTGGCCGGGCTCCGTGAGCGCATCCGGCTCGACCTCATCGAACGGATCGACTTCCGCTCCGGCGCGACCGCGCTGCGCTACCGCCCGGCCTGAGTCCGGGCGTGCCCGGCGCGACGGGCCCGGGGAGCGGGTCACCGTCGCGTCGACACCGTCACGGTGAACCGGCGGTCGCGCGCCGCCTGACGGGTCGGCCCGACGAGGCGCTCGAGGACGGGCCGGTAGCCGAGGGGCGAGTTCCACACGCACCACAGTTCGCCGCCGGGCCGGAGCGCGCGCGTCGCGTCGGCGAACAGATGCGGGGCGATCCGATCGGTGACCGCGGCGCCCGAGTGGAACGGCGGGTTCAGCGTGACGAGCGACGCCGACGCATCCGGTCGGATCGAGAGAGCATCGTCGCGGACGACCTCCATCCGTTCGGTGACGCCGTTCGCCGCGGCCGTCGCGCGGGCCGAGGCGACCGCGACGGCCGACTGGTCCGACG
This sequence comes from Microbacterium flavum, assembly GCF_018717645.1. Classification (GTDB taxonomy): domain Bacteria; phylum Actinomycetota; class Actinomycetes; order Actinomycetales; family Microbacteriaceae; genus Microbacterium; species Microbacterium flavum. Next base: position 35,599 of record NZ_JAFLHG010000012.1, on the reverse strand, counting down.
ACCAGACGTGCCCGGCAGGATGCCGCGTCGCGAGCCACGCGCCGATCGAGCCGTTCCCGCAGGCGAGGTCCAGCCACGGATCCTCGGCCGTTCCGCCCACGCGCGGTCCGCCGCCCGCGCCGAGGGCTTCCAGAAGCAGACGGGTGCCGTGGTCCAGGCGCGCACCGCCGAAGGTCCCGCCGAAGGCGCGCAGTTCGAGTCCGTCTGCCTGGCTCGCCGCAGGCGCGGGGTCGCGACCGTCGTGGGGCCCGCGTGCGACGAGCACGCGCGATTTCTGACGCGCGTGGGTGATGTCGACGCGCGCGAACGTCTCGCGCAGCACGTCGTTCATCGCGGGGGTCATGTGCTTGATCCGTCCGCCCGCGAAGAGCACCACGTCCGGCGCCGCGTGCGCCGCGACGAGCCCGGCCGCATCCCGGAGTGCGTCGAGCGACCGCGGCAGGCGCAGGAGGACCACACGCGCGCCGGCGACCGACGCCGCATCCAGCAGCGGGAGGGAGGTGAAAGCCTCGCTCAGTCCGAGCGTCGCCGCGTTGCGCTCGAGTGCGCGCTCACCGGTGAGCGCGTCCTGATGCACCCGGATGCCGCGCACGCCGCCCTGGCCACGGTCCCCGTCGCCCTCCCATGCCGCTCCGAGCGTCAGGGCGCCGTAGTCGTCGCCGATGACGACGACCTCGCCCGGCGCCGCACCTGCACGCGTGGCGGCCGACTCGTCGAGGAGGAGTCGGTCCGCGGCATCCGCGGCCACCAGCCCCGGCCCCTCGACGTCGGGATGGCGCCGCAGCGCCTCGAACGGGAACGTCACGCGTCGTCCTTGTCGTCCGCATCGAGCGGGGATTCGGCGTAGCGCAGGCGGGCGTCGGAGGCCACGCACTCGTCGCCGATCCGGAGGCCGGGGGCGAGGGTGCCCGCCGCCCGCAGCTGCTCCAGGGCGGCGACGGCGCGCCGGCGGAGCTCCCACGGATCGATCGTGTTCACGTGGATCTTCGTTCCGCCCTCGAATCCGGCGGGGTTCGAGATGCGCCACTTCAGCACGACGCGCCAGGGCATCGGCCACGGCGCGCCCGGCGGCCGGTAATGCCACTCCTCGTTGGTCGGCACGAGGGGACCGGTGGCCGCGTGCAGCGCGTGGAGCAGGTCCGAGACCGCCCGGATGCCGCGCTCCGAGTGCTCCTGGGGGAGGTTCGCCTCCGACGTCGAGAACACCTCGAAAGCGGGGTAGCGATGCCCGACCCCGGCGAAGGCGACGGCACCGTCGGTCGCAGCGACGAGGAGGCGCTCGGAGACGGCGAGGTCGGCGATCTCGCGCTGGTACAGCTCGCGGTCGTGGGAGAGCAGCCGCAGCTCGTGATCGACCTGCGGCCCGTGCTCGTCGATCGCGACGAGCTGCTTGTGGAGGTGCTCGAACGACGCTCCCGCGGCGCGCAGCCAGTTCTGGAACACCGCGACGTAGGCGGCGTAGGGCTGCGCCGCCTGGATCTCGGCCAGCGCGCGCACCGTGAATGCCGTGTACGCGGCATGCTCGTCGGGGGTCAGCGTCCCCGATGAGGCGAGCTCGGCATCCGTCGCCGCGCCGTCGACGACGTGGCGACGCGCGACGATGACGTCGTGCGATCCGCCGAGCAGGTCGAGCGCCGCCTCCTCGAGCGAGACCTCGGCTCCGCTCGCCGCAGCGCGGATCGCCGCGAGCGACTCCAGGTGGACGCGGCCGGCGGGGGAGGAGAGGTACTCCTGCGCCCACTCGACGATGCGCGCCGGCTGACGGAAGCCGTGATTCTCGCGCCAGTACTCGGCCGAGACGATCTCGAAGAGGTTGCCGAAGCGACGGAACTCGGCCTCGGTGTCGAACAGCTCGGCGGCGGGAACGCGGCGGACCTCGTCGAACGCCGCCCCGACCAGCCGGACCTTCTCGGGCGTCGTCTCGAGGTAGCGACCGGAGCAGAAGGCGCAGAGGCGGTCGCTCTCCCCGGGTTCCAGTCGGCGGGGCGCCTCGCGGGGAGCCGCCAGCGGCCGGTTCGCCCGGCCGGGGACGGTCCAGACCTGGGTCCCGGTGAGGGGTCCGACCTGCTTCACCGTGCCGTCGGGCAGCCGCCGGATCGGGACCTTCGCGCCGTCGCTCACCCCTCCAGCCTACCGAGGCGCCCCGACCGGCCTCTTGTCAAGGCCGCGCGCCACCGCTGTCGGCGCGGCAAGATGACGGTCATGAAGACGTTCGCGCGCTGGCTGCTGGCCGGCGGGATGGTGTTCGCCGGGCTCAGCCACCTCTTCTGGGCGCGGCGCGAATTCCAGGCGCAGGTGCCCGACCTCGTCACCGAGATCGTGCCGATCGACAAGGACGGGGTCGTCGTGGCATCCGGCGCCGTCGAGATGATGCTGGGTGCCGCGCTCGTCGTGCTGCCGAACGAGCGGGGCCGGATCGGCGCGCTCCTCGCGGCCTTCTTCGTCGCGGTCTTCCCCGGCAACATCGCGCAGGCGGCGGGTCGGCGCGCGGCGTTCGGGCTCGACAGCGACGCGGCCCGGGTCGCGCGCCTGTTCTTCCAGCCGCTGCTGGTCGCCTGGGCGCTCTGGTCCACCCGCGACTGAGCGGGCGCCCGGGTTCAGCGTTCCGCGCGCGAGTACAGGTGCTCGGGGCGGCCGGTCGTTCCGTACCGGAGGCGCACGTGCACCTGGCCGGATGCGGCGAGGGCCGAGAGGTGCCGCTGGGCCGTCGCTCGTGAGACGCCCGCGCGGTCGGCGATGTCGGTCGAGGAGGATTCGGACGCCCCCAGCGCGTCGAGGATCACCTTCTCGGTCGCCGAGCGCGACACCGTCGCGGCGGCTCCGGTGAGCGCGGCGAGCGCCCGATCGACGTCATCCTGCCGCAGGGGGCGGTCGCCGGCGAGCAGGTTCCGCGACCGCAGGTAGCGGTCCAGGCGATCGGTGAGCTCCCGCTTCTCGAAGGGCTTCATGAGGTAGCCGCGTGCCCCGGCTCGCAGCGCTCGCCGGATGGTGGGTGCATCGGTGGCCGCGGAAAGGACGAAGGCGTCGACGTCGGTGTCCCGGACGAAGGCGATGCCGTCCCCATCGGGCAGGTAGGCGTCGACGAGCATCAGGTCCGGCCGGTGCAGCCGCACCGCGGCCGTCGCCTCCGCGAGGGTGCGCGCGGGCTCGAGGGGGGTGAGCGAGGGATGCTCGGCGACGATGGCCTGGTGCAGGCCGCTCACGCGGAAGTCGTCGTCGACGATGAGGACGCGCAGGGTCGTGGTCATGAGCTCTCCCGGTGGAGGTCGTCGTCGTCGAGGACGCCTTCGAGACGCGCGCCGAAGACGGCGCCGCCGAGGCCTCCGTCGGCGCTGTGGGGGTGGGCGGGGGGTGCGGGGTCGTCATCGCCGCCGCCGCCGACGCCCCCGCGGTCGATGATCCAGAGGTCTCCGCCTCGGCGGCGGGCGAGCTCGCGCGAGAGACGCAGCCCGATGCCCCATCCGTGGATGCGGTCGGAATCGGCCCGCCCGGGATCGGCCCCGAACGGGTCGTCGGGAGCGATGCCCGCGCCGGAGTCCGCGACCGTGAGCACGAGCGCGGTGCCGTCGCCGTAGCAGCCGACGACCACGGTCCGCGGCTCCTGTCCCGCCGCTGCGGCGGTGATCGCGTTGTCCATGAGGTTGCCGAGCACAGCGGCCACGTCCTCGGGGTCGGCGACACGCTGCCAGAGCAGGGAGTCGGGGGCGACCGACAGGGAGACCCCGCGCTCGCCGGCCTCGATCGCCTTCGCGCCGACGACCGCCTGCAGCACGGCATCCGTCAAGAGGTCGAGATGCTCCACGGGGAAGTCGACCGGGCCCCGGGCGAGCTGCTCGGCGAGGAAGGCGCGTGCCTCCTCCGTGCGGTCGGCGCCGAGGAGCCCGGATGCCACGTGCAGGCGGTTGGCGAATTCGTGCCGCTGCACGCGCAGCGCGCCCGTCATCGTGCGCACCGATTCGAGGCGCTCGGTGAGGGCCACGAGCGCCGTCCGGTCGCGCACGATGAGCACGTCACCGATCGCCCGCCCGCCCTGCGTGGCCGGCCGGGAGTCGACGTAGAGCACGTTCCCCGCCACGACGACGCCGTCGCGTGCCGTCCCGTTCCGGACGGCGTCGACGACGAGGGGCGGAAGCCCGAGGGCATCGAGCGGCCGGCCGAGCGGCCCGTCGGCGGCGCCGGTGAGGCCGAGGAGCTCGGCGGCCGTGCGATTGCACACGCGGACGATGCCGTTCGGATCGACCGCGACCACCCCGTCGCCGACGCCGTCGAGGACGGCGGACTGGGTCTGGAGGAGCCGGACGAGGTCCTCGGGCTGGAGGCCGAGGGTCATCCGCTCCCACGTCCGCCGCAGGAGCAGGGCGGCGCCGACGCCGACGGCGACGCCCAGCGCCGCGACGCCCGTCACCGCGAGGAGGAGGGTGGGCAGGTCGTCGAAAACACTCGCCGGTTCGAAGCCCACGCTGACCTCGCCGATGGCGGGGCCCGTCGGAGCGGCGCCGGGGGGATAGATCGGGACCTTGGCGCGCGCCGAGACGCCGAGCGTGCCGCGTTCCCAGGTGACGACCTCGCGTCCGCCGAGAACCTCCCGGTAGTCCGTGCTGACCTGCTGTCCGAGAAGGCCCGGGTCGGGGTGGGCGAGGCGGATGCCGTGGTCGTCGGTGATCACGACGAAAAGGGTCCCGGTGCGCGCGGTGATGTCCTGCGCGTACGACTGGAGCGAGCCCGAGCGGAGGGCGACGGCGTCGGGCGTCCCCGGGTCGGCCGAGTAGGCGGCGACCGAGGTGCGCACCTCCGGATCGGCGGCGATCGTCCGCGCGATGTTGACCGCCGCGTTCTCGGCTTCGTCGCGCAGCTGCTGCACCCCGACCAGGAGGAACACGACGGCGCTCACGGCGACGACCACGACGACCGTCGCGATCTGCAGCAGCAGCACCCTCGTTGCGAACCGCACGGCATCCCCTCCGCCTCTGAGCACAATGCGCGCAACCAACGGTACGCGCAGAACGCGTGCGAATGCGAGATAGCGCGCGCCGCCGCGCGGACAGCTCTACCTTCAGGGCAACGACCCGGCGATGGATGCCGGGGATCGCACAGACGAAGGAGTCTCCCCATGCCCCCGATCACCACGCTGCTGATCGCAGCGGCAGACGCCGCCGAGGAGGGTTACGACGTGGCGTTCACCCCGTCGGACGGCGTGCTCGTCGTCCTCGGGTTCACGATGGTGCTGGCGTTCATGGCGCTCATCATGACGCGCCGCCTCACCCCGATGGTCGCGCTCATCCTCGTCCCGACGGTGTTCGGCCTGTTCGCCGGGGCCGGGCTCGGGCTCGGGGACATGATCATCGACTCGATCAGCAAGATGGCGCCCACCGCGGCTCTGCTGATGTTCGCGATCATGTACTTCGGCATCATGATCGACGTCGGCCTGTTCGACCCGCTCATCCGCGTCATCACGCGCCTGCTCGGCGATGACCCGGCGAAGGTCGTCCTCGGCACGGCGATCCTCGCCGGCGCGGTGTCCCTCGACGGCGACGGGTCGACGACCTTCATCATCACGACTTCGGCGATGCTGCCGATCTATCTGCGTCTCGGGATGAGCCCCGTCGTCCTCACCTGCGTCGCCGGACTCATGAACGGCACCCTGAACATCGTGCCCTGGGGCGGGCCCACCGTGCGCGCCGCGACGGCGCTGAGTCTGCAGCCGACCGACATCTTCGTGCCGATGCTGCCCTCGCTCGCGACCGGCCTCGTCATCTCTCTCGTCTTCGCCTGGTTCCTCGGTCTCGGCGAGCGCCGCCGTCTCGCGGGCGTCATCGACACCTCGAAGCTGGATGCCACGCGCGGCGAAGGCATTCTGTCCGGCCCGCGCATCTTCCGCGGCGCCGAGGCGAAGCCGGGCGCGGCGGCGTCGTTGCGCACCGGGAACATCGTCACGGTGCGCGGCGGGCGCGGCGGCATCGCCGCGGCGCAGCTCGTGGATGCCGCCGACACGGCGATGGCCGACACGATGCTCGACCCGAAGCGCGCGACCCTGCGCCCGAAGCTCATCTGGTTCAACCTCGCACTGACGCTCGCGGTCATGGTCCTGCTGGTCCTCGACCTGTTCCCGCTGCCGTACGTGTTCATGGTCGGCGCCGGCATCGCCCTGATGGTCAACTTCCCGAAGATCAAGTCGCAGGCCGACGAGATCGTCGCGCACGCCCCCTCGATCGTCGGCGTCGTGTCGATGGTCCTCGCCGCGGGCGTGCTCGTGGGCGTGCTGAACGGCACCGGCATGGTCACGGCGATGGCGTCGTGGATCACGACGGTCATCCCCGACTCGATGGGACCCTTCCTCGCGGTGATCACCGGTGTGCTGTCGATCCCGTTCACGTTCTTCATGTCCAACGACGCGTTCTACTTCGGCATCCTGCCGGTGCTCGCCGAGAGCGCCTCGCACTTCGGGATCGCCCCGGTCGAGATGGCGCGCGCCTCGATCACCGGGCAGCCCGTGCACCTGCAGAGCCCGCTCGTACCGGCGATCCTGCTGCTCGTCTCGCTCGCGAACGTGAACCTGGGCGATCACCACAAGAAGGTGCTGTGGCGGGCGTGCGTCGTCTCGCTCGTGATGCTCGCGGTGGGCGTGCTGGTCGGATCGATCCCGCTGGCCGCCTGACGCCCACGCGCGTCACGGACGCAGGAAGGGCGGTGGATGCCGAGGCATCCACCGCCCTTCCTGCGTCCGTGGGGACGATCTCGCGTCAGCGTCGCGCGGCGACCTTCACGGTGCCGGTCTCGACGGCGAGCCGCTCCCGGTCGATGCGATCGATCTCGTAGAGCGAGATGCCCTTCGTCTCCCGCAGGGAGATCACGGCGACGAGGGTGACGGCGGCGGCCGCGGCGAGGTAGATCGCGATGCCCACCCAGGAGCCGGTGCCCGAGAGGATCGCGGTCGCGATGATCGGCGCGAGCGAGCCTGCGAAGATCGACGTCACCTGGTAGCCGAGCGAGACGCCCGAGTAGCGCATGCGCGTCGGGAACATCTCCGACATGATCGCCGGCTGCGGCGCGTACATGAAGGAGTGGATCACGAGACCGAGGCAGATCGCCAGGATGATCGTGACCGGCTCCTTCGTGTTGAACATCGGGAAGGCGACGAAGCCCCAGCCCGCGGCGGCCACCGCGCCGATCGCGTAGACGGGCTTGCGGCCCAGGCGGTCGGCGAGCCCGCCGACCAGGGGGATCACGATCATGTGCACGATGTGGGCGATCGCGATCATCCCGAGGATCTCGGCGGTGTCCATGGCGAGCGCGATCTTCAGGTACGTGATCGAGAAGGTCACCACGAGGTAGTACATGATGTTCTCCGCGAAGCGCAGGCCCATCGCCGTGAGGACGCCGCGGGGGTAGCGGCGCAGCACCTCGAACACGCCGTAGCGCACGTGCTCCTCCTCGGCGACCTCCTTCTGGGCCTCCACGAAGATCGGGGCATCGGAGATCTTGGTGCGGATGTAGTACCCGACGGCGACGATGATGACCGACAGCCAGAACGCCACGCGCCAGCCCCAGCCGAGGAACGCCTCGGGCGAGAGCGCGCGGCTGAGGATCAGGAGGACGACCGTCGCGATCAGGTTGCCGATCGGCACCGCCGCCTGCGGGAACGACGACCAGAAGCCGCGACTCTTGTCGGGGGAGTGCTCGGCGACCAGGAGCACGCCGCCGCCCCACTCTCCGCCGACCGCGAAGCCCTGCGCGAAGCGGAGGAGGACGAGCAGCACGGGCGCGAGGTAGCCGACCTGCTGGAACGTCGGGAGGCATCCCATGAGGAAGGTCGCCACGCCGACGAGGATGATGGCGACCTGGAGGAGCTTCTTGCGGCCGTACTTGTCGCCGAAGTGACCGAACACGATGCCGCCGAGGGGGCGGGCGATGAAGCCCACCGCGTAGGTGACGAAGGCGGCGATGATGCCCGCGTAGGGGTCATCGGACGGCGGGAACATGATCGGGCCGAACACGAGCGTCGCGGCCGTGGCGTAGAGGAAGAACTCGTACCACTCGACGACGGTGCCCGCCATCGATGCCGTGACGACGCGGCGCAAGCCGGATTGCTTGTACGTGCCGTCTGCTGCAACGGGTGAAGCCATGCGCTGATACCTCCTTGTAGAGCGCGGTCGGCACGCGGAGTCGGTGCCGGTCAGCGACGCTACCTGAAAACCGATTCAGGTACAAGGATCAGTGCTGCACAACGTCTGTGCAGCCGCGCACGGGGTCTCCGCGGCGCACGGGAGTCAGCCGGCGGGCGCCTCCGCGGTGTGGAGCCGGACCCGGACGATGTTCGTCGACTCGTCGATGTCGGCGACGGCGGGGAACGCGCTCACGAAGTCGGAGAACGAACGATGGCCGAGCGCCTTCTCGCTGAAGGAGGGGTCCATGCGCTTGAGGAGGTTCTTCACCGCCGAGAGGTGCACCCACTCCTCGTCGGTGCGCTCGCGCTCGAGGATCAGCGCGCGGCGCAGGAGCTCGGCGGTGGGATCTGGTTCGTCCTTCTTGCGTCGACGGGACGCCGTCGTGGTCGCCGGCGCCACGGCATCCGCCGCCTTCTTCGCGGCGGGCTTCTCCAGCGCGGGGACGCCGGGCAGCGTGTCGTACGCGTCGAACTGGTCGCACGCGGCGGCGAGGGACTTCGCCGTCGACCCGGCCACGCCGACGCCGACGACGACCCGTCCGAGACGCTTGCAGCGCTGGGCGAGTGGGACGTAGTCGCTGTCGCCGGCGACGATCACGACGTGGGTGAGGTCGGGGAGGCGGAACATGTCCTCGACGGCGTCGACCGCGAGCCGGATGTCGGCGCCGTTCTTCGCATAGGCCGCCGCTGGGAACAGCTGCACGAGGTCGACCGCACGGGCGACGAGCTGCGAGCGGTAGAGCGCGTTCACCGGCGAGGACCAGTCCGCGTACGCGCGGGTGAGGACCAGGGTGCCGAAGGATGCCGCGTAGTCGATGATCGCGCCGACGTCGATCGTCGCGTCCTTCAGCTTCTGGGCGATCTCGGGCTCATCGGGGTTGGCGACGATCTTCTGCCGGTCGCCGGCGTAGGCGTTGCGCCCGTGCACGCGGTCGTACCAGCTCATGACGATGTTGTCGAAGTCGAGGTAGACGGCGACGCGGGGGTTCTGGGGGTCGGGCACGGTCAGTGCTCCTTTGGGGTCGAGCGGGTCTCGCGGAGGGTGGGGTAGGTGACGCCCAGCTGGGCGCGGATGTCGTCGAGGGTCTGCATGATCGCGACCGACTGGTCGAAGGGGAGGATGTCGCCGTCGGTGCGCCCGGCGCGGAGGAGCTCCTCGGCGTAGAGCGCCTGGAACTGCATCCCACGCCCCTCGACGCTGCTCGCGTACTCCTCGATCACGGTGCCATCGGTCGCCGTCACGCGGAAGGAGGTCGGGGTGTACCAGACCCGGTCGATGTCGATCCGGGCCGTGGTCCCGACGATGTGCGCGACGTTCGGACCGGCCGCGCGCGAGCTGGTGGCGATCGAGGAGACGGCGCCTCCCTCGTGCGCGATCGCGATCGCGGCCTCGGTGTCGGCGCCGGTCTCGCCGAGGCGTCCGGTCGCGACGACCCGCACTGCCGGGCCGAGGATGTCGACGGCGAACGAGACGGGGTAGATCCCGAGGTCGAGGAGGGCGCCCCCGCCGAGCTCCAGCGCGTTCAGGCGGTGCGCGGGGTCGGTGGGCAGGGACTGCGTGTGGTCGGCGATGACGGCGCGGATCTCGCCCAGCGTGCCGCCCGCGATCAGCTCTCGGATGCGGAGCATGTGCGGCAGGTACCGCGTCCACATCGCCTCCATCGCGAGCAGGCCCTGCGCAGATGCGGCGGCGCGGATCTCCGCGGCCTGCGCGGCATCCAGGGTCACCGCCTTCTCGATGAGGACGTGCTTGCCCGCCTCCAGCGCCAGCAGGGCGTGGTCGCGGTGGTGGCTGTGCGGGGACGCCACGTAGACGATGTCGACCTCGGGGTCGCTGACGAGGTCCTCGTAGGAGCCGTGCGCGCGCGAGATGCCGTACTCGGCGGCGAACGCCTCGGCGGACGCGGCGCTGCGCGACCCGACGGCGGCGACGTGCAGCCCGGCGGTGCGGAGGTCCTGCGTGAAGGCGTGGGCGATGCCGCCCGTGGCGAGGATCCCCCAGCGGATGTCGGTCATGGTCCGAGCCTACTCAGGGGAGGAGCACGACCTTGCCGTCCGCGCCCTTCTCGACGAGTCGATGCGCCTCGGCGGCATCCTCGAGGGGGATCTCGGGGCCGATCTCGACCGAGAAGGCCCCGGCGGCGATGAGAGCGGCGGCGACGGGGATCGCCTCCTTGCGCCAGGCGATCTCCTGATCGGTGAGGGGCTGGGGGCTGCCTCCGCTGAAGGCGCGGATGCCGAGGCCCGCGGCGTCCGCGCCGCGCACGAGCGTCGCGATCCGGCTCTTGTCCGCGACGAGCGCGATCGACTGGTCGAGCGCCTCGTCGGTGCCGACGAGGTCGATCGCGACGGTGATGCCCCCGGGGGCGAGATCGCGGACCCGGTCCACGACGCCGGGACCGTACGGGAGGGGCGTCGCGCCCAGAGCGCTCACCCGGTCGGCGCGGCGGTCGCTCGTCGTGCCCAGGACGGTCGCCCCGTACAGCCGCGCGAACTGCACGACGGCCTGGCCGACCGAGCCCGAGGCGGCGTGCACGAGGACGGTGTCCTCCGGCCCGACCGCGAGCGAGCGGACGGTCTGGTACGCGGTGCCGACGGGGATGCCGAGGGCTGCGCCCTGCGCGGCGCTGACGTTCCCCGGGCGGCGGACGAGGGCGTCCGCGGGAACGACGAGATCCGTCGCGTAGGCGCCTCGGGCTCCGCTCACGATGACGGCATCGCCCGGACGGAAGCCCTCGGTGCCCTCACCCACGGCGATGACGACACCGGCGGCATCCGATCCGACCCGCCGGGGCTCGGTGATCGGGGGAGACGGGCGCAGACCCGCCCGCAGCTTGAGGTCGAGTGGGTTGACGCCCACCGCCTCCACGCGGACGGCGACCTCGCCCGGGCCGGGCGCGGGGACATCGATGTCGATGAGGGTGAGGACCTCCGGCCCTCCGAGCTCGGTGTAGGCGATGGCGCTGCTCATAGTCCTTCCACCCTACGGGGAGGCCGCGGGGGCGGGGCCTGCCGCCGTGGAGATCAGCCGCGGCCCGCGAGAGCCTTGGTGATGCGCTGCGCGGACACCGGTTCGGCCGTTCCGAGCTGCTGGGCGAACAGGCTCACGCGGTACTCCTCGAGGAGCCACCGGGCGTGCACGAGGTGCGCCGCGGCATCCGGGGCCGCCGGGATCGTGCCGCCCGCCTCGGCGTACGCGGCAGCGGCGCGCTCGAACTCCGTCAGGCGCTGGCGGTCGCGGCCGGGGGCGTCGGCGAGAGTGCGCACGCGCAGGAGGGCGCCCTCGAGGTAGCGCGGGAGGTGCGCGAGGCGGGCGAGCCCCGTGCGGGCGATGAAGCCGGGGAAGACGAGCCCCGCGAGCTGGGTCTTCACGTCGCCGAGCGCGGCGAGGAGGGCCATGGAGTTCTGTCCCTTGACCGCCCGTTCGACATCTCGCTGGAGCACGAGGATGCGCGCGGCGAGCGATACGGCGGCGAACAGCTCGTCGACGATCCCGGCCGACAGCGCATCGCGCACCGCGGCGAACTGATCCGGCGTGCGGACGCCCTGCGGGGCCGTCCGCGCCAGGACGGCATCGGCGACGGCCACGCGGGCGTCCTCGATGAGGGCCTTCGCGGAGGGGTAGGGGGATGTGGCGAGCGACAGCTTCTCCGCGGCGGTCAGATGGTCGAGGACGTAGGCGGTGGGGGAGGGCACGGCGAGCAGGAGGAGCCGCCGGACGCCCGCGTGGGTGAGCCGAGCCGCGCGCTCGGGCGTCGACTCGATGCGGAGGGCGACGGCATCCTTCTCATCGACGAGCGCGGGATAGCCGCGGACGACGCCCCCGGCGACGCGCGTGTCGACCACGTCCGGCAGGGTGCCGACATCCCAGGAGGTGATCCCCGACCGCTCCGCGATACCGCCCGCGCCCGCTCCGCCCGGGGTCGTCCCACTCTGGGCACGCGGTGTCCCCGAAACGGCTGTTTCGGACCCGCCGGAACGACCGTTTGTGGGACGCGGTTCGGCGGAGCCCGGCGGGTTCCGCGGCGATGTCAGCGTGCGGGCGACCTGCTCGCGCGCGCGACCCGCGAGGCTCCGCTGAAGGTCGGCGAGGTCGTGCGAGGAGCCGACGGTCCGCCCGCGGTGGTCGACGGCGCGGAACGTCACCGTGAGGTGGGCCGGTACGCGCTCGAGTTCGAAGTCCGCCGCGGTCACGGGCTGATTGGCGACGGGCTGGATGCGCGCGGCGAGCGCCGCGGTGAGCGTCTGGGCCGGAAGGCCGTCGTGATCCTCGGGTCCCGCGCCCCGGAGCTCGTCGCCGAGCCGCGCCGCCCAGTCGGCGGCGGGCACGACGTGGCGGCGGATCCCCTTGGGAAGGGCGCGCAGGAGCGCGGTGATCAGCTCGGCCCGAAGGCCGGGCACCTGCCAGTCGAATCCGTCGGGGCGGAGCGCGGCCAGGAGCGGCAAGGGAACGACGACGCTCACCCCGTCGTCCGGGGCACCGGGCTCGAATCGGTAGGCGAGGGAGAGCACCTGGTCGCCCTGCTGCCAGCGCCCCGGGAAGTCCCGCTCGTCGGAACGCCCGGATCCTTCGCGAAGGTCGGCCTCGCTGAGATCGAGGAGGCGTGGTGTGCGCGCGGATGCCTCGCGCCACCACGTCTCGAACGAGCGCACGTCGAACACGTCGTGTGGGACGCGCGCGTCGTAGAAGGAGAAGACCGCTTCGTCGCCGGCGAGGATGTCGCGGCGTCGCTCGCGCTCCTCGACCTTCTCCAGCCGGCGGCGCAGTTCGAGGTTGCGCCTCTCGAACGCGGTGAGCCGCTTGTCCAGGTGCGCGGAGTTCCACTCGCCGTCGGTGAGCGCGTGCCGCAAGAACAGCTCGCGGGCGAGCGGGCGGTCGATGCGGGACAACTGCACCCGGCGGCGGGGAATGATCTCGAGGCCGAACAAAGTGACCTTCTCGGCGGCCACGGCTGCCCCGGCATCCTTCGACCAGTGCGGATCGCTCAGGCTCCGATGCGCGAGGTCGCCGGCGGGCCCTTCAGCCCACGCCGGATCGATCGCGGCGACCGTGCGCGCGTACAGGCGCGAGGTCTCGACCAGCTCGGCTGCCATGACCGCATCGGGGGAGGCCTTGCGCAGGGCCGATCCGGGGAAGATCGCGAAGTTCGCCCCCCGCGCGCCGCGATACGCGGCGACGGGCTTGCGCTTGTCGCCGGGCTTCGACTTCGCGAGGGATCGCGTATCGAGGATGCCGATGTGCGAGAGCAGTCCGGACAGGATCGCCTGGTGCACCCGCGCGGGGTCGCTTCCGCTCTCCGAGCCCGCCGAGGGCTCGCCCCGCACACCGAGCAGCTGGCGCAGCTGACGGTGCACGTCGAACCATTCCCGCACGCGTACATAGTTGAGGAATTCGGAGCGGCAGGCGCGACGGAACGCGCTCGAGCCGAGTTCTCGCTGCTGCTCCTGCAGGTGGTTCCACAGGTTCAGGAGCGCCAGGAAGTCGCTCGTCGGGTCCGCGAAGCGGGCGTGCAGGCGGTCGGCTTCCGCACGGGCGGAGCCGTCCTCGGCGGAGGGGCGCTCGCGGACGTCCTGGATCGAGAGGCCGGCCACGATCGCGAGGACCGGAGGGAGGACCTCCATCCGGCGCGCTTCGAGCAGCATCCGCGCGAAGCGCGGGTCGATCGGCAGGCGAGCGATCTCCCGGCCGATCTTCGTCAGACGGCGCGCGCCGCCGTCGACGGTCACCGCGCGGAGCTCGGTGAGCAGCTCGAACGCCGCCTTCACCCCGCGACTGTCGGGCTTCGTGAGGAACGGGAACTCCTCGATGTCGCCGAAGCCGAGGGCGAGCATCTGCAGGATGACGGACGCGAGTGAGGTACGGAGGATCTCCGGCTCGGTGTACTCGGGGCGCGCGAGGAAGTCGTCCTCCGAGTACAGGCGGATCGCGATGCCGTCCGACGTGCGCCCGGCGCGGCCCGACCGCTGCTGGGCCGAGGCCTGCGAGATCGCCTCGATGGGCAGCTGCTGGATCTTCGTGCGTGCGCTGTAGCGCGAGATGCGCGCCGTCCCCGCGTCGATGACGTACCGGATGCCGGGGACCGTGAGGCTCGTCTCCGCGACGTTCGTCGCGAGGATGACGCGCCGACGCACTCCGGCGACCCCGGAGGGCTCGAACACCCGATGCTGCTCGGCGGCCGAAAGCCGTCCGTAGAGCGGAAGAACCTCGGTGGGCCGGGCATCCTTCGCGTACATGCCGCGGACGGCATCCATGGCATCCCGGATTTCCGCCTCGCCGGGCAGGAACACCAGGACGTCGCCGTCCGCTTCGCGGTCCAGCTCGCGCAGGGCCTCCGTCAGACCGTCGACGTCATCCCCCGCACCTTCCGCGGCGTCGTCGACCCGTCCGCGGTACCGGATCTCGACCGGGTAGGTGCGCCCCGACACCTCGACGATGGGCGCGGGCACCCGCTCCCGCTCCGATTCTTGAGTCGCCGGCACCGGTCCCCGATCCGCCCGCACCGACCCCTGAGCCAGCGCCGCCGGTTCCGGCCCCTCAGCCGGTCGAAGGGTCGCGAAGTGCTGTGCGAAGCTCTCCGGGTCGATCGTGGCCGAGGTGATGATCACCTTGAGATCCGGCCGCTCCGGCAGGATGCGCGCGAGGTACCCGAGCAGGAAGTCGATGTTGAGAGACCGCTCGTGCGCCTCGTCGACGATGATCGTGTCGTAGCGGCGCAGGAGTCGGTCGCGGTGGATCTCGTTGAGCAGGATCCCGTCGGTGACGAGCGCGATCTTCGTGTCGGCCGAGACCTGGTCGGTGAAGCGCACCTTGTAGCCGACCGCCCCGCCGAGGGGCACCTGCAGCTCGTGCGCGATCCGCTCGGCGATCGTGCGCGCCGCGATCCGGCGGGGCTGGGTGTGGGCGATCGAGGTGCGGCCCAGCTCGAGGCAGATCTTGGGCAGCTGCGTCGTCTTGCCCGACCCGGTCGCGCCGGCGACGATCACGACCTGGTGGCCCGCGATCGCGCGCGCGATCTCGTCCCGCGCGGCGCTGACGGGCAGCTCCGGCGGGTAGGAGATCACGGGCTCGGGGGAGGGCATAGCCCTCCATCGTACGACCCCTCGACACGCTCGGGGATCGGAGGCGGACTCGGGGACGTGCGCGTCAGTTCTCGTCCGCGGAGCCGGCGGGGCGCTCCACGAAGCGGGAGACCTCGACGATGGCGTCGAAGTAGGAGAGCAGCGTGTGCGGGATGTCGCCGAGCGGAGTGGAGAGCACGACGAGCACGAGGCGCTTCGTGTCGGGTTGCGGGTACCAGTACTGCGCGACGAGACGCCGCTGCACGAACTGCTGGCCGCCCTCGCTCTCAACGGTCTCGTCGATGCGGTGCACCCGTATGACCTCGCCGCCCTCGAAGCGGCGCCGCACGGCGGTGTGGGCGAGGCCCGGTGCGATCGTCGGCAGGCTCTCTTCGAGGACGCGGAGCACACGGTCGGGGGCGGTGCCGATCGCGGGGCTCATGCGGAAGCGGTCGTCGTCGTACACGGTGAGCGACGCCGACATCGGATCGCCCGGCGCGAGCTCGGTCTGCAGGAGCATGAGCGTCGCGTGCGCCTCTCGGGCCGCTGCCGCGGCGGTGACGATGTTCTCACGCAGACGGCGTCGTGCCGTCGCCTCCTGATCACGCGTCCCGAGGGTGCTGCGCGCGATCTCGACCGCCGAGTCGCGCGACGCCCCATCGGAGGCGAGGCCGACCTCCCACCATGTGCCGAGCAGACGGAAGAGGAGCCGCGGTGGGGGCGCTGCGCTCACAGCTTCGCGAGCGCGTCGGAGAGCATCGTCAGCCCGCGATCGACCCACACGTATACGACGCCCTCCGGCAGTCCTTCGATCGCCGGGCCGAGATCGATCAGCTGGTCCGGGTTCTCGGATCGGCGTGCGAGCAGTTCGATGCCGCCGACACCGGCGGGTGCGGCATCCCGTGCCGCGCGCAGCACGTTCTCGAGGGTCTCGGTCGACACCGGCTCGTCGCCGGGGATGCGCACGACGACCGTCATCATCTCCGTCGGCCCCGACTGGGAGAGCTTGACGGTGCTGACGCGGTCGACGCGGGGATCGGCGGCACCCACGGCATCGTAGACGGACTGCAGGGGCATGTCCTGCGCTCCTTCGGTCGGGGCGGGGGTGGTCGCCGCAGGGTCCTGCGGCGGGCTCGCGCTGCACGCGGCCAGAGGAATCGCGATGAGCGCGGCGGCGAGGATCGCCGCAGCGCGTCGCGGTGCGCGTCGTTCGGTCATCATCTTTCCTGCCAGGAGTAGTAGCTCTGTGAGTAACCGTAGGCGTTGTCGTCACCTATGAAGTAGGCGTCGAGCTCGTCGCGTGTGCTCGCGGGCACCTGGCCGATCCGATTCTGCAGGGTGCTGTTGTAGGCGGCAGCGTGGTGGATGCCGCCGACGCCTTCCGCGGCGAGCGGCGACGGAGCGGAGATCGTCGTCCAGTTCGACCCGTGGACGGCGTACCCGTCCTGGCCGACCGAGATCACCGTGTCCAGACGAGGCACGGGATCCCACTCGTGCTGGACCGACACGACGGTCGTCGACGGGGGGATGGGCATGCTGTCGATCGGCGCGCCCGCCACGACGACGGCGTCCCAGTTGTAGTCGGAGTTGTAGGCGGCCATGTGGCCGGCGACGATGCCGCCCTGGCTGAAGCCGACGAGCATCACCGGGTCATCGGCGCCGACGCCGGCTTGCTGCATGGCCTCCAGGACCGCCCGCTCGTACTGCGACCGCAGGGAGGGCGTGAGCATCAGGGCCAGGTTGCTGTCGAGGTCGTTCGTGGCGCCCTGGTCGCCGTTGAAGCGCGACAGCCACTCCTGGGTGCTGGGCAGCGCCACCCGCCATCGCACGATCCCGTCGGCATCGACCACCTTGGTCACGCTGATGACCGATTCGTCGGCGTTGTCGCCCGTCACCTTGCCGTCCGGCCCGTAGGTGTAGATGTGACCGAGCGAGTCGACGTAGCCCGCGTCCTTGAGCGCCGTGGCGAGGCTGCTGGGCTGGCCGCGGTAGAGGTCCTCCTCGCTGTCCGTGCGGGTGTACCGATCGACCTTGGGCGTCGGCTTCAGGACGTCGGAGAGCACGCTGCCGAGCAGGAAGCCCGCGAGGATGCCGACGACGAGCGCCGCGATGAGGGGGCCGACCACCGGGATCATCGACAGCAGCGCGTAGACGAGGACCAGGATCAGGACGGTTCCGAGAACCGCGAGGACGGTGGCCACGAGGCGCTGGAGCTCGTCCCACAGGTTCTGCAGGAATTCGACGACCCAGGCTCCGAGGTCGGCGAGGAACGAGCCGACGTCTTCGAAGAAGTTCCCGACGTGGTCGAGCCAGCTCTCGTTGGTCGCCTCGATCGCACCGTTGATCAGCGAGATGGCGCGCTGCGCGGCAGCCTCCATGTCACGGCGTGCCGCCTCGTGATCCTGCTGGGCCGTGCTGACCGCCGACTCGTAGCGGCGCGACGCGGCCCCGGCGTCCCGCAGGCGACGTTCGGCCTCTTCGATGGTGCCGACGGGTGCCGCGGCATCCTCGAGATTGCGGACGTAGCGCTGCAGCGCGCCGACCTGGGTGTCGGCGCGATCGGCATGGCCCTGAGCCGTCGACTCGGCGGCATCGGCCTGGTCTGCCTTCGTGTGGGCGGAGCGCAATGCCGCCGCGTACTCCACGAGCGCATTCGCGGTGCCGGCGTAGCGGCCGTGCGCCTCGTCGAGGTCGCCGGCGACCCGGGCGCTCTTCTCACGGATGGCGTCGAGCGAGGTGGCGGTGCTCGTATAGGCGAGGGCGCGGAGGTCTGCTGCGGCGCGGTCGATGCGGCTTGCGGAGGTGACGTACGTGGCGGCGCGCTCGGCGAGCGCATCGGGATTGCCGGGGAGCGTCATCGGCCGCCACCCCCTCCGCCGCCGCCACCGGCGCCGCTGTGCCCGGCGCCGGTGCTCCCCGCGGGCGCCCCGGACGCGTTCGTGATGTCCGTCGCGTTGTCGGCGTCACCCGCCGCGGAGCTCTGCAGCGAGGCGGCGAGGTCGGTGTCGAGGTCCTCGAACGTGTCGACGACCGCGCGCAGGTACTCGGCGATGAAGGTGAGGTTCTCCTCGAGCTTGCCGCGGGCGATGTCCCATTTGCCGCCGAAGTCGCGGACCTTGGCGGCGAGGCCGTCATGGCCCGTGTAGCCGGCTGTCTCGTCCGCGATGCGCTCGGACCCGGACAGGTCTCCGGCGATGCGCGCGGCGGACGACGCGCTCGAGAGCAGTTCGTCCGCATCGATCTTCAGGTCGGCCATCGCTCCTCCTCTTCCTCGTTCAACCTAAAGGAATGCCGTGGCGGTGGCGATGGGCAGGACTGCCCATGCTCTTCACACCCAGCCCTGGATCCAGTTGTGGAGGCGATAGAACTCGTACGGCACCTGCATCCCCGACCAGAGCGGGTACCAGAAGACCGACAGGGCGATCGCGACGCCCAAGAAGACGAGGACGACCCGCTGACCGGTCTTCCGACGCAGCGGACTCGCCGTGCTCTCGGAGGCGCCGCCCGCGATGTGCTGCAGCGCGAACGTGAGGGCGAGGAGCAGGAAGGGCCAGATCGCGATCGTGTAGAACTGGAAGATCGTCCGCTCGGGGTAGGCCATCCAGGGGAGCCACGTCGCGGCGATGCCCACGAGCACGACGGCGTACCGCCAGTCGCGCACGAGGACGAAGCGGTAGACGAGGAAGACGGTCGCCACGATGCTGGCGTACCAGAGCAGCGGGTTGGGCATGGAGTAGAGGATGTCGAGGCATCCCGCATCGCCGCCGATGCACCCCGACTCGCCGCCCGGCGTCGCCTGCGCGTACATGGACGTCGGGCGCAGCAGCAGCGCCCACTGCCACGCAGGGCTGGCGTAGCTGTGCGGCGAGGTCATCCCGGTCATCGACGAGTAGATCGTCGTGTGGTATTTCCAGAGGCTCTGGATGGAGAGCGGCACCCACGCGAAGAGCCCGGTGGCCGGGCTCGCGTCGGCGGCGTGCCGGTCGTATCCGCCGTCGGTGACGAGCCACCCCGTCCACGACGCGAGGTAGATGACGGCGGCGACCGGCACGAGCAGAACGAAGGACGCCAGCCCCTGACGGACCGCGTCGGTGGGCCAGAAGGTGTAGCCGAGTCGCCGCCGCTCCAGCGCGTCGGTCACCACGAGGTAGAGCCCGATCGCCGCGATCACCCACACGCCCGACCACTTCACGGCGGTCGCGGCGCCCGCTGCGGCGCCGGCGGCGATGATCCACGGCCGGTTCCACAGGACCGGCCCCCAGCGGGGCGGCTCACCCCCGCGGGAGATCGCCGACGTGCGCGCGGCGAGGCGGTCGAGTGCCCGGGTGCGGTCGATGACGACGAACCAGAACGCGAGGAGCACGAAGAACGCGAGGAAGACGTCGAGCAGCGCCACCCGGCTCATGACGATGCCCAGTCCGTCGATCGCGAGGAGGAAGGAGGCGACGGTGGCGAACACCGTCGATCTCGTGAGCGACCGCGCGACGAAGAAGAGGAGGAGCACCAGCGCGGTGCCGAACAGTGCGGCCGCGAACCGCCAGCCGAACGAGTTGTCGGGTCCGAACAGCCACATCCCGACGCCGATGAGGTACTTCCCGAGGGGGGGATGCACGACGAAGCTCGGGTCTGTCGTGAAGATGTCCGTCTGGCCTGCCACGAAGCTGGCGTCCGCGCCGTCGGGCCACGCCGCGGCGTAGCCGAGGTTCCACTGGCTCCAGGCATCCTTGACGTAGTAGGTCTCGTCGAAGACGAGGCTGTGCGGATGCCCCAGGTTCCAGAACCTCAGGATGCCGGCGAGCGCGGTGACCAGGAGCGGGGCGAGCCACCCGTACAGCCGCTCCAGGCCGGGGTCGGCCGCGACCCGCACGCGCCATCGGTCGTACCGGGACGGGCGGTCGGCCTGCGGCGTCGGCGGCATCGGCGTCTCGGTCGTCGTCACGGGCACCAGCCTAAGCCCGGCTCCTGCCCGGCCGAGCCCGCTCTTGGCCCGCGTGAGACCGCTGGTCGCCCGCGCGAGCCCGCTTATAGTGGGGGCCGTGATCATCCTCGCCGCGACACCCATCGGCAACCTCGGCGATGCGTCCGCGCGGCTGGTCGCGGCGCTGGAGCAGGCCACCGTCGTCGCCGCCGAGGACACCCGCACGACCCAGCGGCTGCTGCAGGCGCTCGGCGTCGCGAATCGCCCCCGCCTCCTGGCGCTCCACGATCACAACGAGCGCCAGCGGGCCGCCGAGCTCGTCGAGCGCGCGCGGGACGAGGACCTCCTCGTCCTCAGCGACGCGGGGATGCCGACGGTCAGCGACCCGGGCTACGCGCTCGTCGTCGAAGCCGTGGCGCAGGGCGTGACGGTCACGGCGATCCCGGGTCCGAGCGCCGTGGTCACCGCCCTCGCCGTCGCGGGGCTCCCGACCGACCGGTTCACCTTCGAAGGGTTCTTGCCGCGCAAGGGCGGGGATCGTCGCCGGGCGCTCGCCGCGCTCGCAGGCGAGCCCCGCACGATGGTGTTCTTCGAAGCGCCCTCGCGCATCGCCGAGACGCTCGCCGCGATGGCGGACGCCTTCGGGGCGGAGCGGCCGGCCGCGGTGTGCCGCGAGCTGACGAAGCTCCATGAGGAGGTCCTCCGAGGAGGCCTCGGCGAGCTCGCCGAGCGCGCGCAGGACGGCATCCGCGGCGAGATCGTCGTCGTCGTCCAGGGCGCGCCCGCCCGCGAGATCTCCGCGGAGGGCGCGCTCGCGCAGGTGCAGGAGCTCGTGGCATCCGGCGTGCGGTTGAAGGACGCCGCGGCGGAGGTCGCCACCCAGACCGGGCTCTCGAGCCGCGACCTCTATCAGGCGGCGCTCGCCGCGCGGTGACCCCCGGGTCAGGCGGGGATCGACCCCACCTGCACGAACGCCTCCGCCGGGGTCGCGGGAGCCGTGGGGCGGCGGGGCGCGGGCGCGAGGATGCCGGGGAGCGCCCACGCCGAGAACGCCGTGCCCGTCGTGGTGATCCGGAGGGCCGCCTCGAGCGTGAGCCCGGCGGCGCCGTACAGCGGTGTCGCATCCGAGGCCGCCGCGAGGCCCGGGAGCAGGTCGGCATCGATCTCGGCATCCAGCGCGCCGCGCGAGGCGACGACGAGGACCGATTCGGACGCGCCCTCGCGCACGAACACGACGCCGCTCTCGCCGACGTGCAGCCACCGCAGTCCGCCGTCCGCGAGAACGGGGTGCGCCCGCCGCAGGCCGATGAGGTCCCGGTACAGGGCGATGCGCCCGGCGACCTCGGGATCGCCTGCCGTCTCCCACGGGATCGGAGTGCGGCTCATCTCGCCGTCGACGGCCTCGAGGCCGAACTCGTCACCCGCGTAGACGACGGGGATCCCCGGCAGGGTCATCGACAGCCCGACCGCCACCGGGATGGCATCCGGTGCGGCGTACGTCGCGAAACGCGCCGTGTCGTGGGTGTCGAGCGCCGCCATGGTGCCGCGCTGCACGCGCCAGGGGATCTGGCTCGTGAACCGCTCGTACTGCGCGACGAACTGACGGGCGTCGTACCGCGGCATCCCGGTGGGCAGCCCGAAGAACCACATGTCCTCGGTCAGCTCGCCGTCGTAGCCGTAATGGGGGATGCGGCGCGGGTCGGCGAGCCACGACCACACCCCGCGGGTGAACGCGGGGTAGGTCATGCCGCCGTGCCAGGCGTCGCCCTGGAGGTCGGTCGCCGCATCGTTCGTGGACTCGGCCAGCAGGAGCGTGTCCGGGGCGATGGCGGTCATCGTCCGGCGCAGCGTCTGGCGGACCTCCGTGTTGAGGTCCTCGGCGCCGAGGCGCCCGGTCATGTTCGCGACGTCGATGCGCCAGCCGTCGATTCCGAACGGCGTGCGCAGCCAGCGTCCGACCACCGAGTCGGGCCCGTCGATGAAGCGACGGCGCAGCTCGTCGCTCGTCCAGTCGAACTTCGGCAGCGTCGCGGCGTCGAGCCAGGTCTCGTACTCCGTGTGCGCGTCGTCGCGGAAGTAGTAGAACGCGCCCTCGGGGGCGTCGGGGCTGCCGTACGCGGCGCGGAACCAGTCGTGCGCGATCCCGGAGTGGTTCGTCGTGAGGTCGCCGATGACGCGGATGCCGCGCTCGTGCGCGGCCTCGATGAGCCGACAGTACGCGTCGTCGCCACCGAGCAGCGGATCGACGGCGTCGAAGCGGGACGCGTCGTAGCGGTGGTTGGACTCGGCCGGGAAGACGGGCGTGTGATACAGCGCCGTGACACCCAGATCGACGAGGTGGTCCAGCCTCTCGGCCGCGCCGTCGAGGTCGCCCCCGTAGAACTGGCGCCCACGCCCGGGATGCACGGGGTCGAGCGGGTCGTGCCACTCCGCCGGCATCGCCCAGGCGGGGGCGGGTCGCGTGTCCGCGGACGCCGACCGCGCGAACCGGTCGGGGAAGATCTGGTAGAGGATCGTGTCGTCCATCCACGCGGGCGGCGGGTTGCCGGCCACGAGCGCGAAGTCCTGCCCGTCGAGCGCGTCGATGTCGGACAGTCCGCCCTGGTTCAGCACCTCGACCCGGCCGTCCTCGTGAACGAGGTGGAAACGGTAGCCGTGTCGGGGGTTGCGGACGATGACGTGCGCGGTCCACCACCCCCACCCGTCCACGATCCCATCGGGGGTCGCCTCGACCCACGACGGCTCGTGATCGGGGTTGGAGCGCACGAGGACGCGCGCGAGGGGCCCGTACCCTGTCGGCACGCGCAGTCGCACGGCCACCTCATCGCCGAGCGACGGGCGATCATCCGAGACGTGCAGGGCGGAGCCGTCGTGGTGCGGACGGCGCGGAAGACTGGCCATGAGAGGACCTCCGAGAACGGTGCCGGCTCCGACGCCGGCAGGATGCGACGTGGTTGCACGCGGCGCGTGGCAGAGCCCCTCAGTTGTCTGTCGATGCTATCGCGCCGCCGCATCGCAGGCGGTTGTCACCGGGGCGCCGCGGGTCGCGGCGGGCGCCGCGGCGCCCCGGGAGCCTATTTCACCGACCCCGCAGTGAGGCCGCCGACGATGAAGCGCTGCAGCGAGAGGAACAGCGCCATCGGCAGGATGGCCGCGAGCACGGCGCCGGCGGCGAACACGCTCCAGTTGCGCGCGGTCTCCTGCGACACGAACTGGTACAGGCCCACGGCGAGCGTCTGCTTGTCGGGATCGACGAGGATGATCGACGCGATCAGGAAGTCGTTCATCGTGCCGATGAAGGACAGCAGGCCGATGACCGCGAGGACCGGGGCGACCAGCCGCAGGATGATCGTGAAGAAGATCCGCGCGTGACCCGCGCCGTCGATCTTCGCGGCCTCGTCGATGGAGGCGGGGACGGTGTTGAAGAACCCGTACATGAGGAACGTGTTCACGCCCAGCGCGCCGCCGAGGTAGACCATGATCAGGCCGATCTGGGAGTTCAGACCCAGCGCGGGGAAGATGTCACTGATCGCCGACATGAGCAGGAAGATGGCGACGACCGCCAGCAGCTGCGGGAACATCTGCACGAGCAGCAGCGTCAGCAGGCCCACGCGCCGACCGCGGAAGCGCATCCGCGAGAAGGCGTATGCCGCGAGGGCGCAGAGCACGACGGTGAAGAACGCGGTCGTCAGCCCGATGAAGATCGAATTGACGAACCAGGCGCCGTAGGGCCGCAGCGGGTCCTGGAAGAGCGCGATGTAGCTGCCGATGTCGAAGTTCGCGAAGAGGCTGTTCGCCGTCAGCAGCGTTCCGCCGGGGTTCAGCGACGCCGACAGGACGTAGACGAGCGGGAACGCCGAGAAGACGAGCATGACGATGCCGATGAGGTGGCGCCATCCGGTCTCGCGGAACCACCGGCCGAAGGGGCGGCGGGGCTCCTTCGCGCCGGGGACGCCGGCGGATGCCGTCGCTGCGCCGGATGCCGCGGCGAGGGGACCGCCGCCGGGGAGTGCTTCCTGGATGGTCATGTCAGTTCAGCTCCTCGAGGACCTTGGTCTGGCGGAAACTCAGGTACGAGATCACGGCCACCAGCACGAAGATGATGATCGAGAAGGCGCTCGCGAGACCGTAGTCGCGCTCGGCCCCGACGAAGGCCACCTTGTACACCATCGAGATCAGGATGTCGCTCGCGCCGACGTTGATCGAGGCATCCGCGAACCGCGGGCCTCCGCCGGTGAGCATGTAGATCAGGTTGAAGTTGTTGAAGTTGAACGCGAACGAGGAGATCAGCAGCGGCGCCACGGACACGAGCAGCAGCGGGAACTTGATGTGGCGGAAGATCTGCCACACGCTGGCGCCGTCGACGCGTCCGGCTTCCTGGATGTCCTCCGGGATCGACTGGATCGCCCCCGTCGTCACGAGGAACATGTAGGGGAACCCGAGCCAGAGGTTGACGATGAGGATCGACAGCTTCGCGAGCCACGGATCCTGCAGCCACGGGATCGAGGCGCCGCCGAGCAGCGTCTGATTGATGAAGCCGAAGTCCTGGTTGAACATCCCCTGCCACACCAGCGCCGACAGGAACGCGGGGAAGGCGTAGGGGAGGATCATGATGACGCGGTAGTACTTGCGGCTCTTCATCCGCGGATCATTGAAGACGATCGCCAGGAAGAGGCCGAGGACGAAGGTCGTCGCGACGGAGAGGATCGCGAAGGCGAAGGTCCAGAGGGTCACCGCGATGAACGGCCCGCGGATCGACTCGGTGGTGAACGCGCGGACGAAGTTCTCGCCGCCCACCCACACCTGCCAGCCGGTGGCGAGCTGCTGCCCGTCATCGGCGGCGAAGGAGCCGTGTCCGTTGTCGCGGTACACGGTGCCGGTCTGCGTGTCGGTCATGGTGTCGGCGGAGGCATCCCACACGAGCGTGGAGATGTACTGGTACGCCGTCGACCCGTCGCGGGTCTGCAGGGTGCCGTCGTTCGGGTCGTCGGAGAACGGCACGGCGAGGGCGGTGATCGCGCTCTGGCTCGCGACGATCTGCGCGAAGTCCAGCGACGTGTACCCGGGCGCGCCGACGGCGCGGTCGCCGGAGAACTCGGCGTCCGGCACGGCTTCGAGGGGCCGGTCCGCGCCGCCGATCTCGGCGTCGCCCTCGGGAGTCGTCACGAGGAAGAAGTAGGAGCCGCCCTGCTCGAGCACCGTGAGCGGGTAGGACGCGGAGTCCTCGACGCGCTGCTGGTTCTGGATGAGGAGCGCGTTGACCGCGTCATCCTTCGAGGAGACGTGGCCGGAGCCGTAGTTCGTGAACGCGATGTAGATGCAGTACAGGACGACGAAGATCTGGAAGATGAAGAGGAAGACGAGGCCCGGCGTGAGGTACTTCGCCGGCAGAAGGCCCGGCTTGAGGTAGATCACGTTGATGGCGAGGACGCCGACGGCGACGATGAGCGGCACGATCCAGTCGCCGCCGTGGAGCAGGGCGAGGATCGCGTAGATCGCGAGCGCATCGATGATGCCGAGGCACACGATCTTGACGAGCCAGACCTTCCAGCCGGCTCCGGCGGCCTCGGCCCACGCCTCGGCGCGTCTCTGCCGGCGCCGGGCAGCCCGGTCTTCGGCGGTGGGTCGCTCGGTCTCGAGCGTCGGGGTGGTCATCGTCGACTCCTGTCGTCGGGGTGGCGGTGAGAGAGGGGCGGCGCCGCAGCGGGCGCCGCCCCTCGCCGTCGGTGTCAGCCGAGCTTGCTCTGGATGGAGTCGGCCATCTTCACCCACTCGGCCGCGGGGTCACCGCTGCCCTTGATGAGCGCCGCCTCGGTCTTGCCCCAGTCATCCCAGACCGAACCCATCTCGGGGATGCTCGGCATCGGGACGGCATCCGTGCCGACCTTCGCGAAGCCCGCGACGATCGGGTCGGACTGCGCCGCCTCGAACGATGCGGTCAGCGCCGGCGGGCGCCCGCCCGCTTCGAAGAGCTTCGTCTGGACGTCGGCCGTGCCGATGTAGTTGACGAGGAACTCGTTCGCGATGAGTGCGTTCGCGCTCTTGGCGGAGAGGAAGAAGGCCTGCACGCCGGCGAAGGGCTGCGCCGTGCCGCCGCCCGCGCTCGGGATCGCGTCGACGGAGACGGAGACGCCCGCCTTCTCCGCGTCGGCGACGTTCCACGGGCCGGTGAGGAAGTACGGCGACTTGCCGGCGTTGAACGCCTCCTTGGCGAGGTCGCCGGAGAGGTTGAGGTTCATCACCTTCGTGCCCGTGTCGCCCTGCGCGGTCAGCCACGCGGCGAACTTCTGGCCGCCCTCGTCACCGATCGTCAGCTGCGAGGCGTCGTAGGAGCCGTCGGCGTTGCGACCGAAGACCGCGTTCCCGAAGGAGGTCTGGAACGGGTAGAGGTGGTACGGGTCGGATGCCTGCGGGTCGAGGCCGACGACGAACGGGTACTCCGTCCCGGCGGCCTTGCCCTTCGCGATCATCTCGTCGAAGGTCGCGGGGGTCGCGTCGGCCAGCGCCGTGTTGCGCAGGACCGCGATGTTCTCGATCGCGTAGGGGAGACCGTAGGTCTTGCCGTCGTAGCTGACGGCCTCGACCGCGACCTTCTCGAAGTCGGCGGCCTTGTCGCCGAGCTCGACCGGGGCGATGATGCCGTCCTTGACGAACGCGCCGATCCAGTCGTGACCGCCGATCGTGATGTCCGGGCCCTTGCCGGTGGGGACCTGCGCCGTGAACTCGTCGCGGATCTTGCCGTAGTCCTTGACGACGAGGTTGACCTTGACGCCCTTCTCCTGCTCGAACGCCTTCGCGACGTCCTCGAGCGCGCGGGCGCGGTCCGCGTCGACCCAGACGGTCAGCGCTCCGCTCGCGGCGGCGCCGGTCTCAGAGGGTGCCGCGGTGCCGCCACCGCCGCCGGAGCACCCGGCCAGTGCCAGCATGCTCGCCACGACGGCCAGACCGGTCGCGGCCAGGGCCTTCTTGTTCACCTTCATCGGTGTACCTTCCATTGTTTCGGCAGGGAGTGAGCCGCCTCGGCTCCGTCGCCTCCCCGTGCTGTCGTCGCACCAGTGCGCGCACGATGCCCATCATGCGTGCGGAACGGCGTCCGCAGGGAAGTTCGTTACGGAACTGTGACCGGTCACAGGGATTGTGGTCTGGACACTACCACACCGGCGCGTTCGGGGTAGAGTCTGCTCTCGTGACTTCGCCCGACGGTGCCCGACGACCCACCATCCGCGATGTCTCGCGCGTCGCCGGGGTCTCGCACGGCACGGTCTCGCGCTACCTCAACGGCGGGCACTGGGTGTCGCCCGAGGCGCGCGAGGCGGTCGAGGCCGCGATCACGAGCACGGGCTACACCGCCAACCATGCCGCGCGGAGCCTCGCGACGGGCCGATCCGGGTCGCTCGCCTTCCTCCTGACGGAATCGCAGCAGCTCCTCTTCTCGGACCCGACATTCGCCCTCCTGCTGCGCGGCGCCACCGAGAGCCTGGCGGAGCGGTCGATGACCCTCGTCCTCCTCATCGCGGGCACGGAGGGGGAGCGCGCCAACGTCGAGCGGTACGTCCGCGCAGGCCACGTCGACGGGGTGCTGCTCGTGTCCTCGCACGAGTCCGACGCCCTCCTGGCATCCCTCGTCGAGGCGGGAGTGCCCACGGTCTGTTCCGGACTGCCCCTCGGCGATCCCGACATCCCGCACGTCGCGATCGACGAGCAGGGCGCGGCGCGGGAGATGACCCGCTACCTGCGGGATGCCGGGCGCCGTCGCATCGCCCTCATCACCGGCCCCCACGACACACCGGGCGGTCGGCTGCGCTTCGAGGGGTTCCGTGCGGAGATGGGCGAGCGGTACGACCCCGCCCTCGTGGAGCAGGGAAGCTACGAGCGCGGCAGCGGCGACGCCGCGATGACACGCCTGCTCGAACGCGCCCCCGATCTCGACGCCGTCTTCGCGGCCAGCGACGTGATGGCAGTCGGCGCCATCGAGGCGCTCCGCCGCGCCGGGCGCCGCGTGCCGGAGGACGTCGCGGTGGCCGGGTTCGACGACTCCGGCCTCGCCGAGACGATGCGCCCGGGGCTCACGACGGTCCGCCAGCCGTGGAGCGAGATCAGCGCGACGATGGTCGACATGGTGCTCGACATCGTGGCCGGCCGGCCTCGGGACAGCGTGGTGCTTCCGACGACCCTCGTCGTGCGCGAGAGCGCCTGAACGGCGCTGCCGAGGAACGCGGGAGGGCATCGGGACGCCGTCACACGGGAGGCGGCACCCCGTGCCGCACCTAGAATCGACGGGTGAGCACCGGTCAGTCCTTCTACATCACGACCCCGATCTACTACCCGTCCGATCTGCCGCACATCGGCCACGGATACACGACGGTCGCGGTCGACGCGCTCGCGCGCTGGCACCGCCAGGCCGGCGATGACACCTGGATGCTCACCGGCACCGACGAGCACGGCCAGAAGATGCTCCGCGCCGCCGCCGCCAACGGCGTGACCCCGCAGGAATGGGTCGACCGTCTCGTCACCGAGTCGTGGTTCCCGCTGCTTCGCACCCTCGACGTCGCCAACGACGACTTCATCCGCACGACGCAGCCGCGCCACGAGGAGCGCGTGCAGGAGTTCGTGAAGGCCCTCTACGACCGCGGCTACATCTATGCGGGGGAGTACGAGGCGCTCTACTGCGTCGGATGCGAGGAGTTCAAGCCCGAGGCCGAGATCGTCGACGGGACCGGCGCTTTCGAGGGCCTCAAGGTCTGCGCGATCCATTCGAAGCCTCTCGAGCTGCTGCAGGAGAAGAACTACTTCTTCAAGCTGAGCGAGTTCCAGGACAAGCTGCTGGAGCTCTACAAGACCGAGCCCGACTTCGTGCGGCCCGAGTCGGCGCGCAACGAGGTCGTCTCCTTCGTCCGCTCGGGGCTGAAGGACCTCTCCATCTCGCGGTCGGCATTCGACTGGGGCATCACCGTGCCGTGGGACCCCTCGCACGTCATCTACGTGTGGGTGGACGCGCTCCTGAACTACGCGACCGCTGTGGGCTACGGCACCGATCCGGCCCAGTTCGAGCGGCGCTGGCCGGCGTACCACGTCGTCGGCAAGGACATCCTGCGCTTCCATGCCGTCATCTGGCCGGCGATGCTCATGGCGGCGGGACTCGATGTGCCGCGCGGCGTCTTCGCGCACGGCTGGCTGCTCGTCGGCGGCGAGAAGATGTCGAAGTCGAAGCTCACCGGCATCGCGCCCACCGAGATCACCGATGTATTCGGGTCGGATGCCTACCGCTTCTACTTCCTGTCGGCGATCGCCTTCGGCCAGGACGGCTCGTTCTCGTGGGAGGACCTGTCGGCGCGGTACCAGGCCGAGCTCGCGAACGGGTTCGGGAATCTCGCCTCGCGCACCACCGCGATGATCGAGAAGTACTTCGAGGGCGTCGTGCCCCCGGCATCCGAGGACACCGACGGCGACCGGGAGATCCAGCGGATCGTCGCGGATGCCGCGACGGGCGCCGACGCGGCGATGGAACGCTTCCGCCCCGACGAGGCCATCGCGGCGATCTGGACGATCGTCGACGCCCTCAACGGATACATCACGGAGAACGCGCCGTGGGCGCTCGCGAAGGACCCCGCACAGCGTCCGCGCCTGGGCACCGTGCTGTACACCGCGGCGGAGGGCCTGCGCGCCCTCGCCGTGCTGCTGAGCCCGTTCATGCCGGAGGCGACGCAGAAGCTCTGGATCGCGCTCGGGCACGCGGGGCGCCTGCAGGACCAGCCGCTCCGCGAGGCGGGGGCCTGGGGGGTGCTCGTCCCCGGGACGAGCGTCAACGGCATCGCGCCGCTCTTCCCGCGGGTCGAGCAGGCGTGACCCGCGCTCGTCCGACCATGTCCCACTCCGGGCGCACCTTGTCCCAGACTGGGCACACCTTGTCCCAGAAGTGGCTGATTCGCGTCGGCTCAAACGACCACAAGTGGGACACGCATGACTGACGCCGCAGATCCCTCGAACTACGTGCGACAGCGGGAGAAGGGCGCGCGCGACGTGTCCTACCCCGTCTCGCCCGAGCCGCTGCCGATCCCGGTGTACGACAACCATGCGCACCTCGAGATCGAGGACGGCCAGGGGATGTCGCTCGACGAGCACCTGCTCCGAGCCGCAGAGGTCGGCGTCGCGGGCGTCGTGCAGGCGGGCGGCGACATCGAGTCGAGTCGGTGGTCGGCCTGGGCCGCGGCATCCCACCCGCACGTGCTCGCCGCCGTCGCCATCCATCCCAACGAGGCGCCGATGTATGCCGCTAAGGGAATGCTGGATGAGGCCATCGCGGTGATCGACGACCTGGCCGCGCAGCCGCGCGTCCGCGCGATCGGCGAAACGGGTCTCGACTTCTTCCGGACGGAGGGCGAGGGCCTGCCCGCGCAGTTCGAGAGCTTCGAGGCCCACATCGCCCTGGCGAAGAAGCACGGGATCGCGATGCAGATCCACGATCGCGATGCGCACGACGAGGTGCTCGAGACCCTCGAGCGGGTCGGCGCGCCGGAGCGGACCGTCTTCCACTGCTTCTCCGGCGACGCCGGCATGGCGCGGATCGCGGCGGATCGCGGATACTGGCTGAGTTTCGCGGGGAACGTCACGTTCAAGAACGCGCAGAACCTCCGTGATGCCCTCGCCGTGACACCGCGGGAGCGGATCCTCGTCGAGACCGATGCGCCGTTCCTCACGCCGACGCCGTTCCGCGGGCGGCCCAACGCGCCGTACCTGATCCCGGTGACGGTCCGCTTCCTGGCGGAGGAACTCGGGATGCCGCTCGATGAGCTCTGCGCGCAGCTCGCCGCGAACACCCGCGACGTGTACGGGGCGTTCGAGGGCTGACGGGAGCCTGTCGGTCCGCCGCGCCGGCGGGCATTCGGGAGGATATCGGCGTTCGGGAGGGCGCATGCGGGGGATTCGTCCTCCCGAGTGCAGAAGTCCTCCCGAGTGCAGCCCGGATGCCGAGGCCCGGGATGCCGGGATGCCTGGGATGCCGGGCGGGGCGGGCGCCCTCGGGGTCGCCTCAGCGGGTCGTCGACCCGCTGACGAGCTCCCACGGCAGCTCGATCGGCTGGGCGGTGGCCCGGTCGAGGTCGAACGCGCGGAACATCTCGTCGGGTGCGCGTTCGGGGTGCAGGCACACGTGGCTGACCCCGAGTCTGTCGTTCAGCGCGCAGTCGGTCGTGCACAGAGCGAGCAGCTGCAGATCGCGGGGGAGCACCGTGCCGATCTCCTCGAGGTGGAGGTAGATCTCGGGGCCCTCTTCGCAGTACGCGAAGATCGCGTCGACGCCCGCGTCGAGGAGGGCGTGCACGGCGCTGATCAGGCGACGGCGCCCGGCATCCACCCGGGAGACGACGGGCGTGCGACCGTTCACGGCGCTCCACGCGAGGTAGGCGCTCTCGCCGAGCTGGTCGCGCGGCACCTCGCTCTCGTCGACGAGGAAGCCGATGCGTTCGGCGCCCGCCGCGGCGAGGTGGGCGAGACCCGCCCGCACCGCGGCGGCGTACCCCGTCCGGATCGAGATGGCGCCGCTCGGGAGGGTGAGGTCGACCGCGGCGACCGGCAGGCCGAGCGCGAGTGCTTCGCGGAGGATCGCGCGATCGTCGGCGGGATCGGGGAAGTACAGCCCGTCCAGCTGCGCGCCGACGAGGAGGTCGGGGCGTGAGGCGGGGAGCACGGTCACCGTGAACCCGCGCACCGAACCCGCGCGCACGAGCGCGTCCAGCTGCCGGGCCCGCTGCAGGGCGCGCCGCCCGTCGTGGAGCGAGCCCTCGGCCATGACGAAGCCGATCGACATCGTGCGTCCGCTGCGCAGGGCCGCCGCGGTCTTGTTCGGCGCGTACCCCAGCTGAGCCGCGATCGCCTTGATCCGCTCCCGGGTCTCCGGGCGGAGGCTCCCGCGATCGTTCAGGGCCTGACTCGTGGCCGCGGTCGACACCCCGGCGCGCGCAGCGACGTCGCGCAGGGTGACCCGGCTCATTCCGGACCCTGCTCCGGCGCCACCGGAGGGGCCGCCGCCGATGTCGCGGGGGGGATGACGGCGCGGACCGCCTCCATCCAGTCCGGCCCCGCGCCCGAGGAGGCGAGAGTGTGGCCGCGGGCGATGAGGCCGTGCAGCAGCGCTCCGGAGAAGTGCCGGAGCGCCGCCTCGGTCTCGGGGTCGGCGCCCCGCGAGCGGGCGCGGGCGATCTCGGCATCCATCACCTCGTGCACGTAGCGGCGCATCTCCACGACGGCGGGCGCCACCTCGTGCACACGGCGGGCCAGCGCGTGGCGCTGGGCGGCCGTCGCGACGATGAGCCGCGCTTCGTCGATCGTGGCGAACTCGTCGATCGGCGCATGCACCCGGATCGTGTCGAGGTCGAGCACCTCGACGCCCGGCAGCGCGCGCAGACCCGGGTCGACGTTGCGCGGCATGCCGAGGTCGATGACGAGCTGGTCCTCGGTGCGGGCTGCGCGCGCCGTGCGGTGACCGTCCACCTCGAGGGCGTAGGTGTCGGTCGTCGTCGTGCAGGTGAGGATGACGTCGGCGCGGGCCGCCTCCTCCGCGTAGTCCTCCGCGCCCACCGGAACGAGGTGCTCGCGCTGGGCGAAGCGGGACCGGCCGGACCGGGAGTGCACGCGGATGTCGGTCGCCCCGACGGCGCGGAGGGCGGCGAGGGATGCCGCGGCGTAGCGGCCCGTCCCGACGAGGAGGACGCGCGCCTCCGGCCACGATCCGATCCGCGACCCGGCGAGCTCGACGGCCAGGCGGACGAGCGAGCGGCCGGACTCGCCCAGGCGGGTCGAGTTCTTCACCGCACGCGAGGTCTCGGTGGCGCGCTGGAAGAGGTGCTCGAGCGGCGCGGTCGTGACCCCGTCCCGCCGGGCGGACTCGAGGGCGCGCTTGACCTGGCCGGCGATCTCGTCCTCGCCCACGGCGACCGAGTCGAGGCCCGACGTCACCGCGAACAGGTGCTGGGCGACGCCGTTGCCGTGCGCGAAGTCGACGGTCTCCCGGACGCGGCGATAGGGGAGCGCGCCGAGCGCGGCGATGCGCTCCATGGCGGCATCCATCGCCGGCAGCGGGGACGGCTCGGCGGTCTCGTCGACGTCGAAGTAGGCCTCGAAGCGGTTGCAGGTGGCGAGGACCACGGCTCCGCGGATCGCGTCGTGGGCGCCCGCGAGCTCGGACGCCGCGACGTCACCGATCACCGAAAGGCGCTCCAGATCCTCGAGAGAGGTGGAACGCTGGTGGGCGGCGAGACAGACGAGCATCGTGGGTAGTATAACGATTAACTCCCCCCGAGAATCGAACGAGACCGAAGGCGTCCTTTTGCTCCACGCACACCCCCTCACCCGTGGCGACGGCTCACCTCGCGACACCTCCTCGTCTCGACTGGTCCGCGCGCTGCGCGGCCACCGGCCCGAGGTGACGCCCGTGTGGTTCATGCGGCAGGCAGGCCGGTCGCTGCCGGAGTACCGGGCGCTGCGTGCGGCGGGCGGAACGATGCTCGAGGCGTGCCTGCACCCCGAGACGGCCAGCGAGATCACGATGCAGCCCGTGCGGCGCCACGGGGTGGATGCCGCCGTGTTCTTCAGCGACATCGTGGTGCCGCTGAAGCTCATCGGCGTCGAGGTCGAGATCGCCGCCGGGCGCGGCCCCGTCTTCCCGGCCCCCGTCCGCACCGCGGCAGAGGTGGCGCGGCTCGTGCGCATCGACCCCGCGCTCGTCGAGGAGCGGGGCGAGCCGGTCGTCGAGGCCGTCACGCGGACGACCGCGATGCTCGCCGAGGAGGGCGAGCGCCGCGGGGAGGCGCTGCCGCTCATCGGGTTCGCGGGTGCGCCGTTCACCCTCGCGGCCTACCTCGTCGAGGGTGGCCCCTCGAAGGATCACCTCGGCGCGCGGAGCCTGCTGCATTCGGACCCCGCCGCCTGGCACGACCTCACGCACTGGCTCGCCGAGGTCACCGGCCGCTTTCTCGCCCTGCAGGTGCGCGCCGGGGCGAGCGCGGCGCAGCTCTTCGACTCGTGGGCAGGGGCGCTCGCGCCCGAGGACTACCGCCGCGCGGTCCTCCCCGCCTCGGCCGCCGCGCTCGAGCCGGTGCGTGCGCTCGATCTCGGCACGGGCCCGGACGGCGAGCCGCAGCGCGTCCCCCTCATCCACTTCGGCGTCGGAACGGGTGAGATCCTGCGCGACATGGCATCCATCGGGATCGACGCGCTCGGGGTCGACTACCGCGTGCCGCTGGATGTCGCGGTCTCCCGCGTAGGCGAGGACCTCACGCTCCAGGGGAACCTCGACCCGGCGCTCCTCTTCGCCCCCGCCTCGGTGCGAGAAGCCGCCGTCCGCGAGACGCTGGAGGCCGGCCTCGCGGCGCGCGCGCACGTGTTCAACCTCGGCCACGGGGTGCCGAAGGACACCGACCCCGACGTCCTCACCGACCTCGTGCGGACGGTGCACGCCTGGCGGGCGCGGTGACCATCCCCGCCGTCAGCTCCTCGGACACCGTCATCTCGGACGATGCCCGCGCCGACGTCGTCGTCATCGGGGGCGGCGTGGCGGGGCTCGTCCTCGCGCACGACCTCGCCCGCGCCGGTCGCGACGTGATCGTGCTCGAGGCGTCGGACCGGCTCGGCGGCCTGCTGCGCTCGGGGAACGTCGGCGGTGTCGAGATCGACCTCGGCGCCGAGTCGTTCGCGACCCGCACGGATGCCGTGACCCGCCTGATCGCGGATGCCGGGCTGCCGCTCGAGGCCGTCGCCCCGCGCCCGGGCGGGGCCTTCCTCGTGCTCGGTTCGGGTGAGGACGCGTCCGCCGTCGCCCCCGCATCCGCCGTCGCCCCCGCAGACGCCGTCGCGCGGGCGCCGCTGCCGCGCCGGACGGTGCTCGGCATCCCCGCCGATCCGCTCGCGGACGACGTCGTCGCGCTCATCGGTCTCGAAGCGGCGGAGCGCGCCGCGCAGGAGCGGGCCGCAGATCCGTTCGATCCCGCCGACGGGCCCGAGCCGTCGCTGTTCGACCTCGTCGCCCGGCGATCGGGAGTGGTCCTCGCGGAGCGGGTCGTCGACACGCTGTGCCGCAGCGTCTACTCGCGGAGCGCGCGCGAGGCCCGCCTGTCGGACCTCCACCCAGGCCTCTGGCGGGCCCTGTGCGCCCATGGATCGCTCACGGCAGCGGCGGCCGAGCTCGCCCAGGCGGCGCCGGCGGGCGCTGCCGTCGGCGGGATCGCGGGCGGCATGTGGCGCCTCCCGGTGACCCTTGCCGCCGCCGCCGAGGCGCACGGTGCGCGACTGCGGACGGGTGTCCGCGCGCACGCCCTGTCGGGAATGCGGGGAGACCTGAGGGTCGAGACCTCCGCGGGTCCCGTGGGCGCCCGACGCGTCGTCATCGCGACCGGGCCCTGCGCTGCGCGCGCGCTCACTGGCGCGTCGTCGGCCACCGGCGAAGACGCCGCCCCCCGCATGCC
>NZ_JAFLHG010000011.1 GCF_018717645.1 Microbacterium flavum | reverse complement strand
CGCCGAGGGCCGCCGCGCGCGGCTCGCCAAGGGCCGCCGCGCGCGGCTCGCCGAGGCCGAGTGTCCAGAACACGCGGAGCACCCAGCGCCCGGCTCCGCGTGTCCTGGACACTCGGCGAAGTAGCCGGGGCGCGCGGCGAGGAGGCGCGGATGCCGCGGGAGGTCAGGCGCTCTTGCGCTTGCGCTCCAGCACGAGCGTCGGTGCGGCACCCTCGGTGACGGCGGCGCGCGTCACGATGACCTTGGCGACGTCGTCGATCGAGGGGATCTCGAACATGATCGGGCCCAGCACATCCTCGAGGATCGCGCGGAGACCGCGGGCGCCGGTCTTGCGGGCCACGGCGAGGTCGGCGATCGCGAGGAGCGCGTCGTCCTCGAACTCGAGCTCAGCGCCGTCGAGCTGGAACATGCGCTGGTACTGCTTGACGAAGGCGTTCTTGGGGCCGGTGAGGATCTCGATCAGCGCGGCCTGATCGAGGGGCGCCACCGAGGTGACGACCGGGAGACGCCCGATGAACTCGGGGATGAGGCCGAACTTGTGCAGGTCCTCGGGCTCGACCTCGCTGAACAGGTCCAGCTCCTTGCCCTTCTCCTGCAGCGGAGCACCGAAGCCGACGCCGTGCTTGCCCACGCGCGAGGAGATGATCTCCTCGAGCCCGGCGAACGCGCCCGCGACGATGAAGAGCACGTTCGTGGTGTCGATCTGGATGAACTCCTGGTGCGGATGCTTGCGTCCCCCCTGCGGCGGGACGGATGCCACCGTCCCCTCCAGGATCTTCAGCAGCGCCTGCTGCACGCCCTCGCCCGAGACGTCGCGCGTGATCGAGGGGTTCTCAGCCTTCCGGGCGATCTTGTCGACCTCGTCGATGTAGATGATGCCGGTCTCGGCCCGCTTGACGTCGAAGTCGGCGGCCTGGAGGAGCTTGAGCAAGATGTTCTCGACATCCTCGCCGACGTACCCCGCCTCGGTGAGGGCGGTCGCGTCGGCGACCGCGAAGGGGACGTTGAGCCGCTTCGCGAGCGTCTGTGCGAGGTAGGTCTTGCCGCAGCCCGTGGGCCCGAGGAGCAGGATGTTGCTCTTCGAGATCTCCACCTCGTCTGCGCGCTGCTCGGCGGACTGCAGCGTCCCGTGCGCACGCACGCGCTTGTAGTGGTTGTAGACGGCGACCGAGAGGGCCTTCTTCGCGGCATCCTGACCGACGACGTACTCCTCGAGGAAGGCGAAGATCTCGCGGGGCTTGGGCAGGTCGAAATCGGCCACCGTGCCCTCGCCGGCCTCGGCCATGCGCTCTTCGATGATCTCGTTGCAGAGCTCGACGCACTCATCGCAGATGTAGACGCCGGGACCGGCGATCAGCTGCTGCACCTGCTTCTGGCTCTTTCCGCAGAAGGAGCACTTGAACAGGTCGGCACTCTCACCGATGCGAGCCATGACCACTCCTTCAGAGAACTCTCAGGGATTCGAGCCTAACCGCTGAGGGCGACATCCCGGCGGATTGCGACACGACGCGTGTGGACGGGAGGGATGCGGAAGGGCCCCGAGCAGCGGGATGATCCGCTGTCCGGGGCCCTGCCGTCACTGCCCGATCAGGATGTGATCGCGGCGGGGACGCGCTTGCGCGAGGTGAGCACCTGGTCGACGATGCCGTAGTCGAGCGCTTCGGCCGCCGAGAGGATCTTGTCGCGGTCGATGTCCTTGTTGACCTGCTCCTGCGTCCGGTTCGTGTGGCGCGCCATCGTCTCCTCGAGCCAGGTGCGCATCCGGAGGATCTCCGCGGCCTGGATCTCGATGTCGGATGCCTGGCCGTGTCCCGACTCGCCGACGGCGGGCTGATGGATGAGGATACGGGCGTTCGGCAGCGCGAGGCGCTTGCCGGGTGCGCCGGCCGCGAGGAGCACGGAGGCGGCGGATGCCGCCTGACCGAGCACGACCGTCTGGATCTGCGGCGACACGTACTGCATGGTGTCGTAGATCGCCGTCATCGCGGTGAACGAACCACCGGGCGAATTGATGTACATGATGATGTCGCGGTCCGGGTCCTGCGACTCGAGGACGAGCAGCTGCGCCATGACGTCGTCGGCCGATGCATCGTCGACCTGAACGCCGAGGAAGATCACGCGGTCCTCGAACAGCTTGTTGTACGGGTCCTGGCGCTTGTAGCCGTACGCCGTCCGCTCCTCGAACTGCGGGAGGATGTAGCGGCTCTGCGG
Source organism: Microbacterium flavum (assembly GCF_018717645.1). Classification (GTDB taxonomy): domain Bacteria; phylum Actinomycetota; class Actinomycetes; order Actinomycetales; family Microbacteriaceae; genus Microbacterium; species Microbacterium flavum. The sequence goes on along the minus strand of NZ_JAFLHG010000011.1, from coordinate 139,739 downwards.
CATGAGACCGGGCAGGGCGAGGCCCTGCGGCGTGCCGAAGGCGGGGGTGTTCATTCTTCTGTCTCCTTCGGTCGTCAGTTCGAGAGGTCCGTGCCGCCGCCGCCGACGACGTCGGTGGCGGACTCGCGGATGTGGTCGACGAACCCGTATTCGAGCGCCTCTTCGGCGGTGAACCACCGGTCGCGGTCGCCGTCGGCGTTGATCTGCTCAACGCTCTTGCCCGTCTGGGCGGCGGTGATCTCGGCGAGGCGGTTCTTCATCGAGATGATGAGCTGGGCCTGCGTCTGGATGTCGCTCGACGTTCCGCCGAAGCCGCCGTGCGGCTGGTGCAGCAGCACGCGGGCGTTCGGCGTGATGTAGCGCTTGCCCTTGGTGCCCGCGGTGAGCAGAAGCTGCCCCATCGAGGCGGCCATGCCGATGCCGACCGTCACGATGTCGTTCGGAACGAACTGCATCGTGTCGTAGATCGCCATGCCGGCCGTGATGGACCCGCCGGGTGAGTTGATGTAGAGGTAGATGTCGCGCTCGGAGTCTTCGGCGGCGAGGAGCAGGATCTTCGCGCAGATCTCGTTGGCGTTGTCATCGCGCACCTCCGACCCCAGCCAGATGATGCGGTCCTTCAGCAGCCTGTCGAAGACGCTCGTGGCGATAAGTGGTTCAGCCATGGATACTCCTGATTCCGGGTTTCCTTACGCCTTCGAATCTACCCAGCCGGGTCCACCGCCCAGCCCGTGTTCGCCGTCGGCGGAGTGCGTGTCGAAGACGGCGAAGGGCCGGATGCCTCGGCATCCGACCCTTCGATCGCTTCGCGCAGACGCTTACTCGGCGTCGGCCTTCTTCGCGGGTGCCTTCTTGGCGGCGGGCTTGCGGGCGGCCGGCTTCTTCTCGGCGGGCGCCTCGGCCTTCTCCTGTGCAGCGTCGGCCTGTGCAGCGTCGCCCTCCGCAGCGTCGGCGGTCTTCGCCGCCGGAGCCTTCTTCGCGGCCGGCTTCTTCGCGGCCGGCTTCTTGGCGGGAGCCTTCTTGGCGGGCGCCTCCTCGGCGGGAGCGGCCGCGGCCGACTCGTCGGCGTCATCCGCCTCGTCCTCGACGGCGACGAAGCCGGTGAGGTCGACGGGCTTGCCGGCGGTGTCGCGGACGGTGACCTTGCCGAGGGCGATCGCGAGCGCCTTGTTGCGCGCGACCTCGCCGACCATCGCGGGCAGCTGGTTCTGGCTCTGCAGCGCGTCCACGAACTCCTGCGGCGCCATGCCGTACTGCGCCGCCGACTGGATGAGGTACTGCGTGAGCTCCTCCTGGGACACCTGCACGTCGTGCACCTCGGCGAGCTTGTCGAGGATCATCTGAGTGCGGAACTGCTTCTCGCTGGCCTCGGTGACCTCGGCGCGGTGCGCGTCGTCCTCGAGGCGACCCTCGCCCTCGAGGTGCGAGTGCACCTCGTCCTCGACGAGCTGCGCGGGGACCGGGATGTCGGCGGCGGCGATGAGCGCCTCGACGAGCTTGTCGCGGGCCGCTGCGCCCTGGACGAAGACCGACTGCTCGGAGACGCGCTCAGCGAGGCTGTCGCGCAGCTCGGCGATCGTGTCGAACTCGCTGGCCATCTGCGCGAAGTCGTCGTCGGCGTCGGGGAGCTCGCGCTCCTTGACGGCGGTGACGGTGACCGAGACCTCGGCCTCCTCGCCGGCGTGGTCGCCGCCGACGAGCGTCGAGCGGAACGTGGTGTCCTCACCGGCGGTGAGGGAGTCGATGGCCTCATCGATGCCCTCGAGCAGCTCGCCCGAACCGACCTCGTAGGAGACGCCTTCGGCGCGGTCGATCTCGGCGCCGCCGATCGTGGCGACGAGGTCGAGCTCGACGAAGTCGCCGGTCGCGGCGGGTCGGTCGACCGTCACGAGCGTGCCGAACCGGCCGCGCAGGCGGTCGAGCTCCGCATCGACAGCGGCGGCATCGGTCTCGACGGGGTCGACCTCGACGGTGACGCCGGAGAGGTCGGGGAGGTCGAACTCCGGACGGACGTCCACCTCGACCTCGACCTTGAGGTCACCGGAGAAGTCCTTGTCGCTCGGCCAATCGATGACCTCGGCGGACGGGCGGCCGAGGGTGCGCACCTCGTTGGCGGTGACGGCTTCGCGGAAGAACCCGTCCAGACCCTCGCTGACCGCGTGCTCGATCACGGCGCCGCGACCGACGCGCTGGTCGATGATGGGCGCGGGGACCTTGCCCTTGCGGAAGCCGGGGATCTGGATGTCCTGAGCGATGTGCTCGTACGCGTGGGCGATCGACGGCTTGAGCTCGTCGGGGGTGACCGAGATGTGCAGCTTCACCCGGGTGGGGCTGAGCTTTTCGACGGTGCTGGTGACCATGCCTTTTCGTTCTCCTCGTGTTCGGTCGCGCAGGGGCGCTTCCGTGTCTGGGTCTGTGGGGGTCCGTTGGTCGGGGCGACAGGATTTGAACCTGCGGCCTCCCGCTCCCAAAGCGGGCGCTCTACCAAGCTGAGCTACGCCCCGGTCGCGCACGCAAGCGAGCGCCGAAAAACGGCCGGTGGTCAGTCTAGCCGACGCGACCTTGTAGACTCTTCTGGGTGCCGCATTCGTGTGGTGTCCACCGAAGCACGAGACGTCGGGATTCTCCTGATCGAACGTGATTTCCGGGGCTGTAGCTTAGTGGTAAAGCCTTAGTCTTCCAAACTAATGATGCGGGTTCGATTCCCGTCAGCCCCTCCACCTGTCATCGCACGACCCCGGCGTGGTTCGCCGAATGGGCCCGGTAGACCTCCGCATTGCGGAGGATGCCGGCGCGCTCGTCCTCGGTGAGCGGGCGGCGCACCTTCGCCGGCACGCCCGCGACGAGCGAGCCGTCGGGGATCTCGGCGCCCTCCAGCACCACTGCTCCCCCGGCGATGAGGCATCCTGCGCCGATCACCGCACCGGACAGCACGACGCTCCCCATGCCGATCAGCGAGCCGTCTCCGACGGTGCAGCCGTGGACGACGGCATTGTGCCCCACCGAGACGTCCCGGCCGATGACGACGGGATGCCCCGCGTCGACGTGCACGGAGACGTTGTCCTGCAGGTTGCTGCCCGCGCCGAGCGTGATGCTGTCGCTGTCGCCGCGGACCACCGCGTTGTACCAGACGCTCGCGCCCTCCTCCATCGCGACGTTCCCGATGATGCGCGCGCCGCTGGCGACGAAGGCGCTCTCGTGGATGTGCGGCGTGGCTCCCGGCAGGGAGAGGATGGAGGCGTCGTCGGCGATGCTCATGACGCCGACGATAGCGGCAGCACCGGTAAGCCGAGCCTTCTCTTGCTTGCGGAATGATGCGGCATCGGTAGCGTTGGATGCGACAGGGGCGGTTCCCAGCCCCGATCACCGGAGGAGCACAGAGACATGACCAAGACGCAGACCATCTCCATGACGGCGACCGGCCCCGAGGCCGCGTCGAGCACCGCACAGTTCCTCACCCCCGTCGTCCTCGGGCTGCAGGCGCTGGCCGTCAACGGCAAGCAGGCGCACTGGAACGTGCGCGGCAGCAACTTCATCGCCATCCACGAACTCCTCGACACCGTCGTGGCGAACGCCCAGGGCTTCGCCGACCTCGCCGCGGAGCGCATCGTCGCCCTCGGCCTGCCGATCGACGCCCGCGTGTCGACCGTCGCCGAGAAGACCGGCGCCACCCGTGTTCCCGCCGGGTTCGCGCAGTGGCAGGACGAGATCACCGCCGTCGTCACCGACATGGATGCCGTGATCGCCGACGTCCAGGCCGCGATCGACGCTCTCGACGAGACCGACCTGACGAGCCAGGACGTGGCCATCGCCATCAAGGCGGGCCTCGAGAAGGACCGTTGGTTCCTCTCGGCGCACCTCGCCGCCTGATCGAACGACCTCTGCCGCCCCGCGGCGAACAGATGCCCCGGACCACGGTCCGGGGCATCGTGCGTCGTGCTGCGAGTCCGGCTCAGGACGCGTGCGTCAGCCGCCCCCCGAGGAGCGTCGCGATGACCTCCGCCCCGCGCAGGGCACGCTCATCGACGGCCAGCGGGTCGCGGTCGACGACGACCAGGTCGGCGGTATCGCCCGGCAGGAGCGTCGCCCGCCCGAGCGAGCCGGATGCCGTCGACGCGGCCAAGGCGGTCGCGGCATCCAGGGCCTCCTCCCCCCGCCATGCGGGGCGTCCGTCGCGGGTGCGGAACACCGCGGCCGCCATCGCGGCCCACGGGTCCAGCGGGGCGACGGGCGCGTCGGAGCCGAACAGGAGGTTCGCTCCGGCCGCGGCCAGCGAGCGCAGCGGGTAGGCGATCCCCGTCTGATCCGCCCAGATGGCGTCCGTCATGTCGCGGTCGTCGATCGCGTGCTCGGGCTGCACGCTCGCGCCGACCCCGAGGCGCGCGAACCGCGGGATGTCGGCGTGGGCGACCAGCTGGGCGTGCTCGATCGTCCCGTGCGCGCCCGTCACGGCGAAGGCGTCGAGCGCGTGCGAGTTCGCGACGTCGCCGATGGCGTGCACCGCGCAGGACAGCCCTCCGCCGGTCGCTCGCATCATGAGTGCGGTGAGCGTGTCGGGCGGCACGGTGAGCATGCCGTGGTTGTGCGGGTCATCCGGGTAGGCGTGCGAGCAGGCCGCGGTGCGGGTGCCGAGCGAGCCGTCGGTGATGACCTTGAGCGAGCCCACCTGAACGAGACCCGCCGGGTCGAGGGCGTCGCCGGTCGCGAGTCCCTCGGCGATCGCGCGCTCGAGCTGCGGCGGGTAGATGCCGAAGCGGATGCGGGTGGTGTCGAACCCGGCTTCCAGGCGGCGCGCCCACGCGTCCGCGTTCCACGCCATGTCCAGGTCGACGACACCCACGATGCCGCGCGCGGCCGCCCGCTCGAGTGCGTCGCGGACGAGGCGATCGCCGGCGACCGGATCAGCGGCGTTGAGCCGGCGGGAGATCTCGAACGCGGGCTCTTCGCGGAGCAACCCGCTCGCGTCCGGGGCGAACGCCTCCGCCGCGTCGATCCCCTCACGGCGGATCGCCGCGGAGTTCAGCCACACGCTGTGCACGTCGGCGTTGATGAGGTAGGTCGGCACCTCGCCGGTGGCCGCATCGAGCATCGCCAGGGTCGGGACGTCCGGCCACAGTGCGTCGCGGAATCCGGTGCCGACCCGACGCCCGTCCCCGAGGATGGCGGCGCCGCCCATGATCGCAGCCGCCTCCACAGCGGAGGCCGCGCCGCCGAGGGGCTCACGCTGCGCGACGAGAGCCCACTGCACGGTGTGCACGTGATGGTCCCAGAGGCCCGGCACCACCCAGCCGCCGCCGGCATCGAGGACCCCTCCACTCCGCGGCAGGGCGCCCGCCGGGGCGATGTCGATGATCCGGCCGGCCGCCAGGTGGATGTCCACGAGGTCATCCCCGAACGGGTCGAGGCGGCCCGCGCCCGTCAGCCGTGCGTCGACGATGACGGCGGGGCTCTCGCCGCGGATCACGCCTGCTCCCCCGGGGCGCTCCTCAAGCGTGCGGCCAGCATCGCGTCGTGCGCGCGGCGCATCTCACCGGACAGGCGCGGGTCGGCGTACGGGCTCCCGGCGTCGAGCTGCCGGATGATCTCGTCGACGGTCTCCTCCGGTCGGTTCTGGCTGAGCTTGCGCTTGGCGGTCACCGTGGTCGGCGTCAGACGGAATCCGACCGTCCCGCGCTCCAGGCGCCGGACGTACTCCTCGTCGTTCGGCGCCTGCCACATGAGCCGCGGCTGCGGGAGCGCGCTCTCGAAGCGGGCGACGAGGCGATCGAGGACGCGGAGGTTCTCTTCCGGCGACAGGATCTCCGGGATGCCGGACAGGTGCACGGCCACGTAGTTCCAGGTGGGGACGTTGGGGCCGGGCGCGTACCACCCCGGCGAGATGTACCCGTGCGGCCCCTGCGCGATGACGAGCAGTTCCCGTTCGCCCAGGCCGTGGATCCCGTCGTCGGGCTTGCCGACGTGACCCACGACCGTGAGGTCATCGCGGTCCTCGTCGAGGAGCACCGCGTAGTGCGAGGCGACGAGGCCGTCGGGCGTGGCGCTGACGAGCGTCATCCACGGATTCTCGTCGAGGATGCGGCGCATCTCCGCGACATCCGTCATGGTGAAGCTGGGGTTCTGTCTCATGCAGCGCTCATTTCTGGCAGGACGGGCACCAGTACAGCTTGCGGGCGCCCATCTCCTCGAGGACGATCTCGGTGCCGCACACCCGACACGGCAGCCCCGCGCGGTGGTACACCCAGTGCCGGTCGTCACGGTGCGCCATCGCGCGCCGGTAGGCCTCAGGATCCAGATCGTCCATCGTCATCATCTGTCCGGTCTCGACGCCGATCACGAGCAGCCGCGCCCAGTCGCGCCAGATCTCCCGCACGACCGCCTCGGGCACGAGCTTGCCGGGGGTGTGCGGGTCGAGGAGCGCGCGATAGAGCAGCTCCGCCCGGTAGACGTTGCCGATTCCGCTCACGACGTTCTGATCCATGAGCAGCAACCCGATGGGCGTGGGCTTGCGGCGCACGACCGCCGTGAACCGCTCTTCGCCCTCGGCGAGATCATCCACGAGCGGGTCCGGCCCGAGCTTCGCGATCGTGGCCTGGACCTCATCCGGGCTCTGCAGTTCGCAGGCCGTGGGGCCGCGCAGGTCGGCGCAGGTCACTTCGGTGAGCAGCCGCAGGCGCACCTGCCCGACGACCGGGGGCGGGAAGTCGTCACCGTCGCCGCCGAGTCCCTGTGTCTGCTCGCTCATCCGTACGCGACCGCGGGCGCGGCGCGGCGCCCCGATGGAGCTCAGCGAGTTCTCGCCGGCATCGTCGAAGACAGAGGCTGCGGCCTCGACGGCCGCGCCGAGGTCCGTTCCCCGCTGATTCGTCTGCCCCATCCGCCCGTTGGCCGAGGCGATGGTCGGGTCGACGAGGATCTCCCCCGCGAAGTCCCACGCGCCGTACATCCCGAGGTGCACACGGAGCCACAGGTCGCCGTCGAAGGCGAGGAACATCTGCTTTCCGACGGCGCGGACCGCCACCGCCTCGCGCCCGTCGATGACGGAGGCGCCCTCGGCGAACCGTCCCTGCGGGCTGCATGCCGCGACGGTGCGGCCCACGATGTTCCGGTCGAACTGCCGAGCGATGCGGTGGACGGAATGACCCTCGGGCATCAGCCGGCTTCGGGGTCCATCGCGTCGGCGGACTCGCCGCCGACCGCCCCGGCACCCGCCTCCGCGGCGCGCGGGTCGGGCAGCAGCGAGCCGTCGCGCTCGAAGTCGGACAGCTGCGCGATGCGGCGGGCGTGACGCTCCTCACCGGAGAACGGGGTCGCGATGAAGCGGTCGATGAAGGTGATCGCCTCATCGATGGTGTGCTGTCGCGCGCCGATCGCGATGACGTTCGCATCGTTGTGCTCGCGGGCGAGCTCCGCGGTGGCGATCGACCACACGAGCGCGGCGCGGGCGCCCTCGACCTTGTTCGCCGCGATCTGCTCGCCGTTGCCCGAGCCGCCGAAGACGACCCCCAGAGTCTCGATGCCCGCGCGCTGATCGCGGACGACCGCCTGCGCGGCACGGATGCAGAACGCGGGGTAGTCATCGAGCGGGTCGTACTCGATCGGCCCGTGATCGACGACCTCGTGGCCCTCACCGGCCAGGTGGTGCTGGAGCTGGGTGGAGAACTCGAGCCCGGCGTGATCAGTCGCGATGTGGATGCGCATGCGTCCATCCTAGGGACGCGCGGATCACTCCGGACCTGTCGGTATGATGACTCCATCATGCCATTCAGTCAGACGCAGAAGCCCCTCTACGAGGTCAAGGCGAACCTGTTCAAGGGACTCGCGCACCCGTTCCGCATCCGCCTGCTGGAACTCCTGGCCGGAGCCCCCGAGCTCACCGTCGCCGAGCTGCAGCGCGAGACCGGTCTCGAGGCATCCCACCTCTCGCAGCACCTGTCCGTCCTGCGCCGCCATCGCCTCGTCGAGTCGGACCGCCGGGCAAGCCACGTGTACTACCGCCTGTCCGACCCGCGCGTCGCGGACCTGCTCAGCGCCGCGCGGGAGCTGCTCCTGGGCATCCTCAGCGCGGACGGTGACCTGCTCGAGGGCGCGCAGTCCCTCCCCGCCCTCCCCGCTTCCGCGACTCGCTCATGACCGGAAGCATCCGGAGCCTCCTCCCGTCGCGGCGCGACTACGCGCACGTGGGGCGCACGTGGCGCGCCGACCTCCTGGCCGGCCTGACGGTCGGCATCGTGGCACTGCCCCTGGCCCTGGGGTTCGGAGTGAGTTCCGGGCTCAGCGCCGAGGCGGGACTCATCACGGCCGTCGTCGCCGGCGTGCTCGCCGCGGTCTTCGGCGGATCGCACGTGCAGGTGTCCGGCCCGACGGGCGCGATGGTCGTCGTGCTCGTGCCGATCGTCGCGACCCATGGTCCCGGCGCGGTCGCGGTGGTCGCGCTGCTCGCCGGCGTCCTGGTCCTCGCGGCCGGGGCCCTGCGCCTCGGGCGAGCGGTGTCCTACATCCCCTGGCCCGTCATCGAGGGGTTCACGCTCGGGATCGCGGTGATCATCTTCTCGCAGCAGATCCCCGCGCTCGTCTCCGCGCACTCCGCGCCGGCCGACGAGCACAGCGCGAACGCGATCATCGCCGCTGTGCAGTCCTTCGCGCGCTTCGACCCCGGCTACGCGGCCTGGGCGCTCGGTTCGGTCGCGGTGGTCGCCCTGTGCATGTGGGGCGCGCCGCGGGTGCACCGGGCGATCCCCGGCTCCCTCATCGGCATCGTGGTGGTGGCCGTGCTCACGCTCGCGGTCGGGGCGCCGCTCGCCCGCATCGGCGCGCTCCCCGCCGCTCTCCCCGCCCCCGCGCTTCCCCTCGTCGACCTGCCGACGCTCGCCGCCCTCGCGGCGCCGGCCGCGACGGTGGCGGCGCTCGCGGCGATCGAGTCGCTCCTGTCCGCACGCGTGGCGGCGAGCCTCGCGGACACGGGCGCGTACGACCCCGACCGCGAACTGGTCGGACAGGGCCTGGCATCGATCGGTTCATCGCTGTTCGGCGGGATGCCGGCGACGGGTGCCATCGCGCGGACGGCCGTGGGCGTCCGCTCCGGCGGCCGCAGCCGGCTCGCGGCGCTCACGCACGCGCTCGTCCTGCTCCTGATCGTCCTCGTCGTCTCCGGGCCCGTCGGTCAGATCCCGCTCGCCGCCCTCGCCGGCGTGCTCATGGTGACGGCCGTGCGGATGGTGCACCCGGACACCGTCCGCGCCATCCTCCGCTCGACGCGCGCCGACGCCGTGGCATTCGTCGCGACAGCGGTCATCACGGTCTCGTTCGACCTCATCGTCGCGGTGCTGATCGGCGTCGCCTTCGCAGCCTTCTTCGCGCTGCGCGGAATGTCGCAGGCATCGAAGGTCCGGCGCGAGGACCTCCGGGGCGAGCCGCGACCGGGCGACGAGCGCATCGCCATCCTGCGCTTCGACGGCCCGCTCTCGTTCACGTCCGCCGATCGCGTGTTCGCCGAGGTGGACGCGATCCGCGGGGTGTCGGTCGTCATCATGCGCATGAGTCAGCTCGAACTCGTCGACGCGACCGGCGCGCACATGCTGGGCGAGATCACGCAGGCCCTCGAGCGACGCGGCGTGACCGTGCTCATCAAAGGCGTGCAGCCGCGCCACGAGGAGCTCTTCCGCTCCGTCGGTGTCCTCGACGCCCTGCGCCACCACAACCACCTCTTCGCCGACCTGCCGTCGGCGATCACACACGCGCGCAGCCACGTGCAGCGTGAAACGACGACCGCGTAGGCTGGGTGGGTTGCCGCCGGCGCCAGCAGTGCCGGACGGTTCGGACCACACCCCTCACCCATGGGAGTACCGCAGTGCCTGGACAGAACCTGACCCGCATCGAGGCGCAGGAGCGCCGCGCGATCATCGACCCCTCGACAAGCTCGGGGGCCGGCATCTCGTACGACGTCGCGCTGGACCTGACGAAGGGCGCCGAGGTCTTCGGATCCCGCTCCGTCATCCGCTTCACCGCCACCGAGGGTGCCTCGACCTTCATCGACCTCATCGCCCGCGACGTGCGGGAGATCACCCTCAACGGCGCCGCGCTCGATCCCGCCGAGGTCTTCGCCGACTCCCGGATCCGCCTCGACGGCCTCGCTGCGGACAACGAACTCATCGTCGATGCCGATGGCATCTACACGAACACCGGTGAGGGCCTGCACCGCTTCGTCGACCCCGTCGACGGCGAGGTCTACCTCTACTCCCAGTTCGAGGTCCCCGACTCGCGCCGCGTCTTCGCGGTGTTCGAGCAGCCCGACCTCAAGGCGACGTTCCAGTTCACGGTGACCGCGCCGGAGGCCTGGAAGGTCGTCTCCAACTCGCCGACGCCCGAGCCCGCGCCCGGCCCCGACGGAACGGCCACGTGGGCGTTCGAGCCGACGCCGCGCATCTCGTCCTACATCACCGCGATCGTCGCGGGTCCCTACGAGGCCACGTTCTCAGAGCTTCAGAGCGCCTCCGGCCGCGTCATCCCGCTCGGCGTCTACGGCCGCAAGAGCCTGTGGCAGCACCTCGACGCCGACTACATCTTCGACAAGACCCGCGAAGGCTTCGCCTACTACGAGGAGAAGTTCGGGTACCCCTATCCGTTCGCCAAGTACGACCAGCTGTTCGTCCCCGAGTTCAACGCCGGGGCCATGGAGAACGCGGGTGCGGTCACCTTCACCGAGACCTACGTGTTCCGCAGCAAGGTGACCGACGCCGTCAAGGAGCGCCGCGTCGTCACGATCCTGCACGAGCTCGCCCACATGTGGTTCGGCGACCTGGTCACGATGAAGTGGTGGAACGACCTCTGGCTCAACGAGTCCTTCGCCGAGTGGGCCTCGACCATCGCGACCGCCGAGGCCACCGAGTGGACCGAGGCATGGACGACCTTCAACGCGATGGAGAAGACCTGGGCCTACCGCCAGGATCAGCTCCCCTCCACCCACCCCGTCGTAGCGGAGATCAATGACCTGCACGACGTCGAGGTGAACTTCGACGGGATCACCTATGCCAAGGGCGGCTCGGTCCTCAAGCAGCTGACCTCGTGGGTCGGCATCGACGAGTTCTTCGCGGGCGTCGGCGCGTACTTCCAGAAGCACGCGTTCGGCAACACCGAGTTGCGCGACCTCCTCACCGAGCTCGAGGCCACGAGCGGACGCGATCTGTCGACCTGGTCGAAGAAGTGGCTGGAGACCGCCGGCGTGAACACGCTGGCCCCGGAGCTGAAGACGGATGCCGCCGGCAGGCTCACGCGCTTCGCGATCGTCCAGACGGCCCCCGCCGACTACCCGACGATCCGCCCGCACCGCCTCGGCGTCGGCTTCTACGACCTCGACGGCGACGCCCTCGTGCGCACGCACCACATCGAGCTCGACGTCGACGGCGACCTCACCGAGGTGCCCGAACTCGTGGGTCTCGCGCAGCCCGACCTCGTGCTCCTGAACGACGAGGACCTCGCCTACGCGAAGATCCGCCTGGACGAGCGGTCGCTGCGCACCGCCATCGCACACCTGGGGAAGATCTCCGACCCGCTCGCCCGCTCGCTCGTCTGGGGCGCCGCGTGGGATCAGACCCGCGATGCGGATGCCTCGGCATCCGACTACGTCGACCTCGTTCTCGCGAACATCGGCGCCGAGACGGAGTCGACCACGGTGCGCACGACGCTCGGACAGCTCCAGCTCGCGGCGAACACGTACGTCGCGCCCGAGAAGCGCGAGAGCACCCGCGAGAAGGTCGCCGACGGGCTCTGGGCCCTCGCCCAGTCCGCCGAGGCGGGCAGCGACAGCCAGCTGCAGTTCGTCACGGGCTTCGCGAGCGCCGCCGCGACGGCGGCGCAGTGGGAGCAGGTGCGCGCGCTGCGGGACGGCGAGACCACCCTGCCCGGGTTGGAGATCGACGCCGACCTGTCGTGGGCGCTCCTCGTGTCCCTCGCCGCCGGCGGGGTCGTGACCGCGAGCGACATCGACGCGGCACGCGCCGCGGACAACACGGCGAAGGGCGGCGAGTTCGCGGCCCAGGCCCGAGCGGCGCTTCCCCAGGTCGAGGCGAAGCGCGCGGCGTGGTCCTCGCTCATCGACACGGCGGACCTTCCCAACACCGTGGTGCGCGCATCGGCGCTCGGCTTCGTCAACGCGAACGGCGTCGAGGCGCTGAGATCCTTCGTCGAGCCCTACTTCGACATGCTGCTGCCGGTGTGGGAGAGCCGCACCTACCACATCGCCGAGTACCTCATCATCGGGCTCTACCCGGCCGCGCTGGCGAACACGGAACTGCGCGACGCGACGCGACGCTGGCTCGATGCGCACCGCGACACCGCTCCGGCGCTGCGCCGCCTGGTGCGCGAGAACCTCGCCGGTGTCGAGCGCGCGCTCGCCGTGCAGGAACGGGATGCCGCAGCCTGACGTCCGTACGCGCCGACGCCCCCTCACGCCCAGCCGGCGCTGAGGGGGCGTCGGTAGGATCAGGATGATGCGCACCCCCCTCGACGACACCTCTCCCGCGCCCGACACGGGCTTCACGTGGAGCCAGTTCGGCACTGATGTGCTGGGCTCCCTCGCCGACCTCGGCTGGCTGCTGCTCTCGATCGCGGGCATCATCATCGGCGCGTTCATCCTGTCGTGGGTGATGCGGCGACTGATCACGCGGGTCGTCGACCGCATCGTGCGCGGAGCGAAGAGCAAGGCGGACACCGACGACACGCGTGCCGTCGACAACTCGCCTCTCGCACAGGTGCGGATCATCCAGCGCACGCGCACCCTCGGGTCGATCCTCAGCAACATCGTCAACACGACGATCGTCATCATCGCGCTGATCCTCATCGTCTTCCGGATCAGCCCGGACGTCCTCGGGTCGTTCACCCTCCTCACCGCCGCGCTCGGCGCCGGCCTCGGCTTCGGCGCCCAGAACATCGTCAAGGACGTCCTCAACGGCATCTTCATCGTCGCGGAGGATCAGGTCGGCATTGGCGACGTCGTCGACCTCGACCTCGCGACCGGAGTCGTCGAGTACGTGAGCGTGCGCGTGACGCACGTCCGCGACGTGAACGGAACCCTCTGGTACGTGCGCAACGGCGAGATCACCCGGATCGGCAACATGTCGCAGGGGTGGTCCCGCGTCATCATCGACCTCGCCGTCCCCGTCGATGCGGAGATCTCCGAGGTCGAGAAGGCGATGCTCGATGCCGCCAAGGGACTCGCGAAGGATCCGAAGTGGCGCACCCGCCTCATCGATCAGCCCGAGGTGTGGGGGCTCGAGTCGATCGGCGGCGACGCCCTCGTCATCCGCCTCGTGCAGAAGACGCGCACCAATGCGAAGGATGACGTCGCCCGCGAGCTGCGCATGCGGCTCAAGCATGCGATGGACGAGCTGGGGCTCACCCTCCCGCAGCTGAACTCGATCGTCCTCTCCGGCACCGATGGCGCCCAGCGCGTCCGCGGGGCGAACCCGCCGCGGACCAAGCCGACGCCCGTCACCACCGCCGCTGAGGCGAAACCCGTCTGGAAGCCGCGTCGCACGGCAAAGAAGTCCGTCCGCGAGGCCGACACGGACCATGGCGAGCCGGCGAAGGATGCCCTGACCCCTCCCCCCTCCTCGCCGGAAGGGTCTGCCCCCGGCTCCGTGGCGCCGACCGGCGAAGGCCCGACGGGCGACACGCCGAAGAAGGAGAAGCCGTGAGCGACGAGACCCCCGTGTCGTTCTACGACCAAGTCGGCGGTCACGAGACCTTCGTTCGCCTCGTGGACGCGTTCTATCGCGGCGTCGCCTCCGACGACGTGCTGAAGCCGATGTACCCCGAGGACGACCTCGGCCCGGCGGCAGAGCGCCTCACGCTGTTCCTCGAGCAGTACTGGGGCGGGCCGACGACCTACGGCGCAACGCGCGGTCATCCGCGCCTGCGGATGCGCCACCTCCCGTTCCGCGTCAACCCCGACGCCCGCGATCGGTGGCTCGCGCACATGCGGGCCGCTGTCGACGGCCTCGGCCTGTCGCCCCTGCACGAGGCCACGCTGTGGGACTATCTCGAACGGGCGGCGTTCGCGATGGTCAACACCTTCGAGCCGACGCCGCACCCCTAGCGGGCCTACGGACCCACCCTCTGGACGACGAAGGAGTCGCCATGCCCCCGCAGCACCACCACGCGGATGTCCTCGTGATCGGCTGGGGCCTCGCCGGCCTCGTCGCCGCCTCCGGAGCCGCCGCCGAGGGGAAGCGCGTCGTGATCGTCGATCAGGAGTCGCGACCCAATCTCGGCGGCCAGGCATTCTGGTCGTTCGGCGGTCTCTTCTTCGTCGACTCCCCCGAGCAGCGCCGAATGGGGATCAACGATTCGCTGGAGCTCGCGCGACAGGACTGGTTCGACACCGCCGGTTTCGATCGCGACGAGGATCGGTGGCCGCGGCAGTGGGCGGAGGCGTACCTCCAGTTCGCGGCGGGAGAGAAGCGCGCCTGGCTGCGCGAGAAGGGCGTCGGCTTCTTCCCCGTCGTCGGATGGGCCGAGCGCGGCGGGTACACCGCTACCGGGCCGGGGAACTCCGTCCCCCGGTTCCACATCACGTGGGGCACGGGACCGGGGCTCGTCGCGCCGTTCCACGCCGCCGTCGAGAGCGCCGAGGCCCAGGGCCGCATCACGATCCTCCCGCGCCATCGGGTGACGCATCTGACCACGGCCGACGGCGCGGTCACCGGCGCGAGCGGCGAGGTGCTGGCGCCGGACGCGGCCCCCCGCGGCGCGGCGACGTCGCGCGAGCCCGTCGGCGAGTTCACCGTCACGGCCGGCGCGACGGTCGTCTCCTCCGGCGGGATCGGCGGCAACCACGAGCTCGTCCGCGCACAGTGGCCGGCGCGTCTCGGCGCGCCGCCCGCGACGATGATCACCGGCGTCCCGGCGTACGTGGACGGGTCGATGCAACCCGTCTCCGCCGCGGCCGGCGCGCACCTCATCGGCGGTGACCGCATGTGGCACTACGTCGAAGGCATCCAGAACTGGGACCCCATCTGGCCCGGGCATGGGATCCGCATCCTCCCCGGGCCCTCGTCCGTGTGGCTGGATGCGACGGGTGCGCGCCTTCCCGTTCCGCTCTTTCCGGGCTTCGACACGCTCGGCACGCTCGCGCACCTGCGCCGCACCGGTCACGACCACTCCTGGTTCGTCCTGTCGCAGCGGATCGTGGAGAAGGAGTTCACACTCTCCGGCAGCGAGCAGAACCCCGACCTGACGGGGAAGGATGTGCGCCTCCTCCTCCGCTCGAGGCTCGGCAAGGGGGCCGCGGGCCCCGTGCAGTCCTTCTTGGACCACGGCGCCGACTTCGTCGTCCGGCGCACGCTCGGCGAGCTCATCACGGGGATGCGGGCGCTGCCCGGCGGCGAGGCGCTCGACCCCGACCTCGTGCGGCGCGAGGTCGAGGCCCGCGATCGCGAGATGGACAACGACTTCACGAAGGACGCCCAGATCGCGATGCTGCGCTCTGCGCGGGCCTACCGGGGCGACCGGCTCATCCGCACCGCAGCACCCCATCGGATCCTCGACCCCGAGGCCGGGCCGCTCATCGCGGTGAAGCTCCACGTCCTCACCCGCAAGTCGCTCGGCGGGATCGAGACCGACCTGTCCGGGCGGGCCCTCGGCGCGGACGGCGCGCCGATCCCCGGTCTGTACGCAGCCGGCGAGGCGGCGGGATTCGGCGGCGGGGGGATGCACGGGTATCGGGCCCTGGAGGGCACCTTCGTCGGCGGATGTCTGTTCTCCGGACGCATCGCCGGTCGGGCGGCCGCCGCGGCGGTCTGAGGGGCCGGCCCTCCCGTGCGGATCAGGCGGCGCCGGTGGTCCGCACGGACGTCAAGCCGCTGCGCACCGTGTCGCGGACCAGCACGTGACCGCGGTCGAGGCTCACCCGCGTCCAGGGACCGGCACGCCGGATCATCGCCTGCTCCTCGCCGGCGATGAAGCCGAGGGCGAAGGCGGCGAAGGCGACGCCCAGCGGCAGCCCGGCGAGCCCGTCGTCCGCCTCCCCCCAGACCGCGGCGCGGACCGTCTGGACGACGTCCTCCCCGGCATCCGTCGGCACCGCCTCCGCGACGGCCGCGATGCCCCACTGCGATCGGGTGGCAAGGTCGGCGGCGGGGATCTCCCCGACCGCCACCCATCCGGCGCGCGGCGGGGAGATCCCCGCCCACGGTGCCGTCACCGCGGAGGCGGGGAGGCGGATCGCGGCGGCATCGTCGGCTGCCACCAGCGCGCCGGCGTCGACGACGAGGTCGCACACGAGCTCGGGATCGACGCTGACCGCGCGCATGCCGAGCACCGTCGGAACTGCTTCCAGCAGCGTTCGCGGGGCGAGGACGGGCGTGGTCAGGACGAGGATCCCGTCCTGCGCCTTCAATCGCACCGTCCCCTCGCCCAGACGAGACGCGCGCTGCGCGAAGACGAGGACGTCCGACGCTGTGGCTGCGTCGGGGAAGAGGAGGTCGTGAGGCATCCGCCCTAAACTACCAAGCGGGCGGCCGTACGGGCGCACGACGACGGGAGCACAGTGGGTCAGAGCGACACGTCCTTCGATCCGGTGACGATGATGCTCGAGGTGCTCGACCTCGCCTCGAGCGAGGCGCGAACGACCGAGGACATCTTCACCGGCAGCTCACACCCCATGCCCACGGGGCGGATCTTCGGCGGTCAGGTGCTGGCGCAGGCGATCATCGCCGCCGACCGCACGACGGGCGACGACCGCGTCCCCCACTCGATGCACGGGTATTTCCTGCGCCCGGGGGACGCCGCTCAGGGTCTGACGCTGTCGGTGGATCGCATCCACGACGGGCGGTCGTTCTCGACGCGCCGGACGCAGGCGTATCAGCACGGCGTCCCGATCTTCTCGATGATCGCCTCGTTCGAGCGGGAAGATCCGGGTCTCGAGCACCAGGCGAGCCCGCCTGCCGGAATCACGCCGCCGGACGAGCTCCTCTCCGCCGCGACGGTCCATCCGCTCTCCCGACGACTTCTCGCCGACAGCCCGATCGAGGTGGTCCACGCGGAGGGCGCGATCTACGACGCGGTCCCGGACGCTCCCGTCCCCGCTCAGCACGTCTGGATGCGCACGCGCCGACCGATCGGAGACGATCCCGTCGTCCACCGCGCCGTCCTCGCCTATATGAGCGACCTCACCATCCAGGAGTCCGTCCTGCGTGCGCACGGCGTGCCGTGGTCGCAGCCGGGTCTGAAGGTCGCGAGCCTCGACCACGCCATGTGGTGGCATCGTCCAGCGCGGGTCGACGAGTGGCTGCTCTACGCGCAGGAATCACCGAGCGCCCGTGGCGGGCGAGGGCTCGCGACGGGCCGCATCTTCACGCGGGAGGGCGACCTGGTCGCCACCGTCGCCCAGGAGATCATGGTGCGCGTCCCCGACGGGGCGTGAGAGGCGCTTCGGTCGGGAGGACCCGCGTCCGCGTCAGCGCCGGTTGAACGCGACCGGTTCCCCGAGGTAGGGCGCCCAGGCCGTGCGCATGCGCTCGCTCAGGCGCACGGGACGGAAGGTCGCGGCGTCGACGAGGACGACCGCGGAGGATGCGCGGGCGTACAGCGTCTGATCGGCGTCGCTGCGGGGGCTGAAGACCTCGTAGCAGACCTCGACGCTGGAGCCGCCGAGCTTGCCGAACCACATCTGCACATCGAGGGGCTCCCGGCGGTACGGCACGGGGGCGAGGTACTCGATCTCCTGGCGCGCGATGAGGGTGAGCTCACCGGCATCCAGACCCGCGTCGATGACGGCGGTGTCGGGGGCTTCCTCACCCGCGATCGGCGACCAGAAGACGCGCACGCGCGCCTCTTCGAGCAGCTTCAGCATCGTGGCGTTGTTGACGTGGTTGAACGCGTCCAGGTCGCCCCACCGCAGGTGGATCGGGACATGGATGCGGACGCCCGCTCCCGACGCTGAGGCCGCCCCGCTCCCTGAGCGTGTCGAAGGGTCAGTCACGCGTGAGCTTCCGGTGCGTCGAACGGTGCGGGTTGGCCGCGTCCGGGCCGAGGCGCTCGATCTTGTTGGCCTCGTACGCCTCGAAGTTGCCCTCGAACCAGTACCACTGGTCGGGGTTCTCCTCGGTGCCCTCGTACGCGAGGATGTGCGTCGCGATGCGGTCCAGGAACCACCGGTCGTGGGTGATGACGACGGCGCAGCCGGGGAACTCCAGCAGGGCGTTCTCGAGTGAGGACAGGGTCTCGACGTCGAGGTCGTTCGTGGGCTCGTCGAGGAGGAGCAGGTTGCCGCCCTCCTTGAGCGTGAGCGCGAGATTCAGGCGGTTGCGCTCACCACCGGAGAGGACGCCGGCCTTCTTCTGCTGGTCGGGTCCCTTGAAGCCGAACTTGGAGACGTAGGCGCGCGAGGGGATCTCGATCTTGCCCACGGTGATGATGTCGAGGCCGTCGGAGACGACCTCCCACAGCGTCTTGTTCGGGTCGATGTTCGCGCGGCTCTGGTCCACGTAGCTGATCTTGACGGTCTCACCGACCTTGAGGTCGCCTCCGTCGAGCGGCTCGAGTCCGACGATCGTCTTGAAGAGGGTCGTCTTGCCGACGCCGTTCGGGCCGATGACGCCGACGATGCCGTTCGGGGGAAGGCTGAAGCTCAGTCCGTCGATGAGCGAACGGTCGCCGAAGCCCTTCTGCAGCTTCTTCGCCTCGATCACGACGCTGCCCAGGCGCGGACCGGCGGGGATCTGGATCTCCTCGAAGTCCAGCTTGCGCGTGCGCTCCGCCTCGGCGGCCATCTCCTCGTAACGCTGCAGACGAGCCTTCGACTTGGTCTGGCGCCCCTTGGCGGAGGAGCGGACCCACTCGAGTTCGTCCTTGAGTCGCTTCGCGAGCTTGGCGTCCTTCTTGCCCTGGACGTCGAGGCGCTCGGCCTTCTTCTCCAGGTAGGTCGAGTAGTTGCCCTCGTAGCCGATGAGGCGTCCGCGGTCGACCTCGGCGATCCACTCGGCGACGTTGTCGAGGAAGTACCGGTCGTGGGTGATCGCGATGACGGCGCCCTTGTACGACTGGAGGTGCTGCTCGAGCCACAGGACGCTCTCCGCGTCGAGGTGGTTCGTGGGCTCGTCGAGGAGGAGGAGGTCCGGCTTCTGCAGGAGGAGCTTCGCGAGCGCGACACGGCGGCGCTCACCACCGGAGAGCTTGGTGACCGGCTCGTCGCCCGGCGGGGTGCGAAGCGCATCCATGGCCTGCTCGAGCTGCGAGTCGAGATCCCACCCGTCGGCAGCGTCGATGTCCTCCTGGAGGACGCCCATCTCGGCCAGGAGCGCGTCGAAGTCGGCGTCGGGATCGGCCATCAGCGCCGAGATCTCATTGAAGCGGTCGAGCTTGGCCTTGATCGCGACGCCCTCTTGGATGTTCTCCAGAACGGTCTTGGTCTCGTCCAGCTCCGGCTCCTGCATCAGGATGCCGACGGTGAAGCCCGGAGTGAGCTTGGCCTCGCCGTTGGAGGGCGTGTCGAGCCCCGCCATGATCTTGAGGATCGTCGACTTACCGGCGCCGTTGGGGCCGACCATGCCGATCTTCGCTCCGGGGAGGAACGACATCGTGACGTCGTCGAGGATCAGCTTCTCGCCCACTGCTTTGCGGGCACGGACCATGGAGTAGATGTATTCGGCCATAACGGCCCAAGTCTACGCGGCGGCGCCGCCGGGGCTCACCAGTCGATCGGACGGGTCTGACCGACTAGGCACGTGCCTCCCGGCACCTGGGGCAGGACGAGCGCGGTGGGGGTCGGTGTCGACGGCCCGACCTGGCCCACGAGGCATTCGCCCGACCACCGCACGGAGAACTGGATCGAATCCGCACCGTTCCCGACGGTCGTGAGGTCGTTGGTCAGCTCCATGGCGTCCTTCGGGAACCCCGCCGCGACGAGCGCGTCGACGTAGGCCCGACCCTGCCACCGCTGTTCCGTCGCCGCGACCTGATTCATGATGGCGGTGAAGAAGGGCAGGTTCTCCTGCGCGGTTCCTTCCGGAAGCAGCACAGGGCCTGTCGGCGTCGGCGATGCCGACGGCGACGGCGAGGACGTCGTCACCGCCGGCGCGGGGCCCGGCGTCGGAGAGCACGCGCTGAACATCATCCCGCTGATCGCGATCGCGCACGACGCGGCGAGCCGGACGGACGTCGAGACGGAACGGTGCACGCGTCGAGTCTAAAGGGGCGCGTTCGCACCCGCCCACGCTGCTCCTGGTCTCGGCATCGCGTTGCCTGCCTACACGCACTCAGAACGGTGTCTCATCCCGCGCCGCCCAGCCGCTCGCACCGATCAGCTCCGGTTCTCCGTCGGGCCGCACGTCGGAGGATTCATCGCCGGTGCGTTCGGCGGCGGGACGGTCTGCGTCGTGTCCGGCCACGGTGCCGGGCGCCGCCCACTCGCCGGCGTCTGTGGACTCAGCCTCCCTGCGGACGGCTTCCGCACCGCCCGACCGCGTCGACCTCGAGAAGGTCGCGACCCCGAACATCAGGTCGGGCCCGATGCTCGAGGCTTCGATATCGACGCTCGTCCCTGTCCGTCCGTTGCTCTCCCACGTCCGCACCTTCAGCTTGCCCACGACGATGACCCGCTGGCCCCGTTCGAGCGAGGCCAGCGCGTTCTCGGCGAGCTTGCGGAAGGCGGAGACGTTGTAGAAGTTCGTGTGGACGTCGCTCCATCCCCCATCGGCGAAGCGGCGCTCGGTGCTCGCCAGTCCGAATTTGACCATGGTCACATCCCCCGAGATCGGGACGCGTTCCGGCGCGGAGGTGAGGTTCCCCGTGATCGCGATGGTGTCTGTCATTTCTTCCGTCCCTTCGTCGACGCCCGACGGCGGATCCGTGGGCTGCTCCCGGCGCCCGTGTGCCCTTTTCCGGACGCCGGAAGCATCCCCAGGATGGCGCTGCACGATCCCGCCGAGGGAGCAGAGGGGCCGATCTGTGGATGCTTCGTTCGTGGGCCCCGCTGGGGAGGGCACGATGGGATACGCACGTCGCGGCGATGTCGGATGTCGAAGCTATGTTCGATCGCGGAGGTGCGACATGTCGCTCACGAACATCACAACGCCCGCCACGATGGCACTCGGGATCAGGGGAATCAGCCTTCGCCGCGTCTCGTCACGTCGATGGCGCGTCCTCGAGCAGACGGGCCGCGTCGTCGGCCACCTGCGCGTGGAAGCGACCTCGCAGGGCGAGAGGTTCCATGCCGAGCGATTCGATCTCGCCGCGGCGCGGATGCGGGAGGTCGGGGCGTTCTGGAGTCCGCGGGAGGCCGTGGAATGCCTGCGATACCTCCGCTGAATGACCGAAGGCGGGGCCGAGGTCACACCATCGTCTCGAGGAAGTCCCCCACGCGGTCCGGAGCCGCGGATCGCACGTCCGGCCACACCCGCGCAATCACCTCGACCGCGCGCACGAGATCGTCGACGGGAGCGGTGAACGGGATGCGGAGGCGTCGATCGTGGCCGCCGTCGACCGCGAAACGCGAGCCCGCCGAGAGATACACCCCCTCTCGGCGGGCCGCGAGGACGAGTCCCGAGCTCAGCGGCGCATCGAGTTCGATCCACAGGGCCACTCCCCCGGAGACGCGGGGGATCTGCCACTGCGGCAGGCGCGCGCGGGCGGCATCAGTGACGGCATCGCGCCCTTCACGCAGCAGCTGCGCGCGCTGGGCGAGGACATCCGGCATCCGCGCGAGCACACGCGTCGCGACCGCCTGCTCGAACTCGGGAGTTCCGAGGTCCCGGGGCGGGCGCTCGGCGACGAGGTGGGCGATCAGCTCGCTGTCGGCCCGAATCCATCCGACGCGGAGCCCTCCCCACACCGTCTTCCCCAACGACCCCACGCGGACGACGGGATGCGCGGCGAACGCGAGCGGCTCCGTCGGTGTCTCGATCGCCAGCTCTGCGGTGGTCTCGTCCACGACGATCACCGTGCCGGCGCGTGCTGCGGCACGGGCGTGGACGTCCTCCTCGGCGGCGTCCATCGAGCGGCCGGTCGGGTTCTGGAACCGCGGCATGAGGTACGCGAGCCGTGGCGCGGTCCGCGCGAACGCCTGCTCCGCTCGGTCCAGATCCCACCCGGCCTGTGGAGACACCGGGACGCCGACGAGCCGGGCGCCCGCACTGCGTAAGGCCTCAGCGGCGTGCGGATACGTCGGCGTCTCGATCAGCGCGCGGTCGCCCCGGCGCAGGAAGGACCGGCCGAGCAGATCGATCGCGGACTGCGCTCCGGTCGTGACCATCACTTCGTCGGGATCAGTGGGCAGGCCCTGCTCCGTGTAGCGGTCGGCGATCGCTGCTCGCAGGCCGAGCGACCCGCGCACATCGTAGCCGGCGCGTGCGAGGAGGGACGCGGCATCCGCGGCCACCTCGCTCATGATCCCTGCAAGTCCCGGCCACGCCGCGGGGCTTGCCTGTTGCAGATCGATCGCTCCGTCACCGGCGGTGGCGCGCCCGGGCTCCCGTCGCCGTGCCGGCAAAGTCACGCTCCCGGATCCGCGCACACTCGCGATATGACCGGAGTTCCGAAGGCTTCGGTAGGCCGTCGCCACCGTGCTGCGACTGAGTCCGAGCGTGACGGCGAGATCGCGCTCGGCCGGCAGGGCGGTGCGCGCGGCGATCCGGCCGTCCAGGCACAGCAGCCGGATGCCGTCTGCGAGAGCCTCGTAGGCGGGTTCGCGGGAGCGCCACCCGCCCAGGGCGAGGGACAGGGCGCGGGCGCTGATCCGGGAGTCCATGAGTCCACGATAGTGGAATTGGCATGGGCACCGCAGTCCAATTGCGCGCTAACGTTCGTGCATGCGCGTTCGCCTCCTGCAACTCTTCCTCGGTCTCGTGCTCTTCGGAGCAGGGTGCGGAATCATGGTGCGCGCCGATATCGGGCTCGACCCGTGGACGGTTCTCGCCCAGGGCATCTCTCGACAGACCGGCATCGGCATCGGCTGGGTGGCCAATATCGTCGGCTTCCTCGTCCTCCTGCTGTGGATCCCCCTCCGGCAGCGCCCCGGGCTCGGGACCATCGCGAACATCCTGCTCGTCGGCACGAGCATGCAGCTCACCCTCGCAGTCACCCCCCTCGTGCACGGCTTCGCACTCCAGGTGGTCGTGTTCCTCGCAGGCATGGTGCTCGTGGCTGTCGCCTCGGGCCTGTACATCGGCGCGGGATTCGGATCCGGACCCCGCGACGGATTGATGACCGGCCTGCACGCACGCTTCGCGATCCCCGTCTGGGCCGCGCGGTTCGGTGTGGAGGCGACGGTGCTGCTCCTCGGGTGGCTGCTGGGCGGGACCGTCGGCCTGGGGACGGTCCTCTTCGCCGCCGGCATCGGACCCCTCGTGCACCGTGCGCTCCCGCTCTTCGATCGCCGCCGCCGCCCGCAGGGGCCGTCCGGCCGCATCGAAGAGTCAGCGGCCGCCCGGCCCACGACGTCCGCCGCACACTGACGCGCGTCAGCGATCCGCGCACGCCACCTGCGGAGCGGTCGCCGCGTCGGAAACCCGGCGCGGCGAGCCCGCGAGCTCAGTGCTCGACGAAGCGCGGCCAGTCGGATCCCGGCGGAAGATGCCCGTGCAACGCGCCCTTGGCGATCTCCATGGTGGGGTACGTGCCGAGGCTTGCATCGGCGCCGGCGATGGTGGCCGTGTAGCCGTCGCCATCCCGCCGGACGGTGCCGACGACACTCCCCTCGGCGCCGTAGGCGACCCACAGGGTGGACGAAGTGGTGCTCATCGGTGACTCCTCTCGTCGGAACCGACCGTACGCCTCGCGGCCGTTCGAGGGAAGATGCCGACCGCCCCGGCGTCACCCGGGGTCACCCGACGTCGCACACGTGGTGCCCCCGGCAGGATTCGAACCTGCGACCCACGGATTAGAAGGCCGTCGCTCTTCCACTGAGCTACGGAGGCGCCCATCCAGCGTAGCGGGAGCCGCCGGGGATGTCGGGCGGCCTCGTTAGGATGAATCACATGGTGAATGCCGCGGAGAACGACCGCCTCGTCTGGATCGACTGCGAGATGACAGGGCTCGATCTGGAGATCGACGAGCTGGTGGAGATCGCGATCGTCATCACGGATTTCGACCTCAAGGTCCTCGACCCGGGCTTCGCTGTCGTCATCAAGCCCGATCAGTCGGCGCTCGACCACATGAACGAGTTCGTCACGAACATGCATGAATCGTCGGGTCTGCTCGCGGAGATCCCGCACGGTGTGACGCTCGGCGAGGCGGAGTTCGAGGCGCTCGAGTACATCCAGCGCTTCGTTCCGGAGGGGAAGGCACCGCTCGCCGGCAACACGATCGGGACCGACCGGATGTTCCTCGCGAAATACATGCCGCGCGTGGACCGCTGGCTGCATTACCGGAACGTCGACGTCTCGAGCGTCAAGGAGCTGTCCCGTCGGTGGTACCCGCGCGCCTACTTCAACGCGCCCGCGAAGGACGGCGGGCACCGCGCCCTGGCGGACATCCGAGAGTCCATCCGCGAACTCGCGTACTACCGTCAGGCGGTCTTCGTCCCCGGGCCGGGACCATCGACCGACCAGGCGCGTGATGCCGCCGCATCGGCTGTGTCATCGTATGCCCCGAGTGTGTAATACAATCGTCTGGTTGCCCGGAAACGGGCGCATGGTGGCTATAGCTCAGTTGGTAGAGCACCGCGTTGTGGTCGCGGGGGTCGCGGGTTCAAGTCCCGTTAGCCACCCCATGTCCTCCCCTGACGGGAGATGTCTGTGATCGAGTTGGATGCCGACGCGTTCGATGCGCTCGTCAGTGATGAGCTCGACGCTCTGCCCGAAGAGATGGTCTCCGGGCTCGACAACGTCGTCTTCGTCATCGAGGACCGCCCGGAGGACGGTTCCCTCGACCTGCTGGGACTGTACGACGGTCTCGCCCTGACCGAACGCGATCGCTACGGCATCGGCGAGCTCCCCGACCGGATCATCGTCTACCGGGAACCGCACCTGCACGCCTGCGAGGACCTCGACGGGCTCCGCGACGAGGTCCACACGACGCTTGTGCACGAGATCGCGCATTTCTACGGCATCGACGACGACCGACTCCATGATCTGGGTTGGGCGTGATGAGGACCACGGTCGCCACGATCCCGCTCGACGAGATCGACCTGAACGAGGCGACCAGCATATCCGGACCGTGGCAGACCGTCGTGTGGAATGACCCGGTCAATCTCATGAGCTACGTCACCCACGTGTTCCGCACGTACTTCGGCTATACCCGGGAGCGCGCCGAGCACCTCATGCTGGCCGTTCATCACGACGGCCATGCCGTCGTCGCGGAGGGCGCACGCGAGCAGATGGAACTCCACGTGCAGGCCATGCACGACTTCGGGTTGTGGGCGACGGTCCGTGGGGGTGGTGCATGAGCGGCGTCGTCATCGAGATCTCGGCGCTCGAAGCGGCTCATCTCGCGGACATCGTCGCGCAGTTCGTCGAGCTCCTCACGGACACCGATCCCTCCGACGTCGGCGGCGACCCGGCGATCGCGCGACTCGTGCCCGACGCGTACCGCGACGATGCCGATGCCGCAGCCGAGTTCCGTCGATTCACCCAGAGTGATCTCCTCGAGCGGCGCCGCGCCGAGGGCGCGGAGGTGGCGCGCACCCTTCGTGACGCCGGCGCCGCTGAGCGCGTATCGGACCTCGAGGACCGTGATGCGACGGCGATGCAGGTGATCTCCCTGGACGACGCGCAGGTGGATGCGTGGCTGCGCACCATCACCGCGATCCGCCTGGTCCTCGCCGTTCGCCTCGGCATCCACGACGACACCGACGATCTCTCGCACCCGAGGTTCGGCATCTACACCTGGCTGGGGTACCGGCTCGAGGGGCTGCTCGACGCGATGGAGGGCTGAACGCCGCGGTGCGTCAGGGCACCTCGGCGTGGATCGTCGCGTGCGCGATCGGGTCGTCTGCCGCGATGTGCCGGACCTCCTGAGCCGCCCACATCTCCCAGTGCGGACGGAACGTCTCGCCGTCACGCGCGAGCGCACGTCGGCGTCGCTCCTGCGCGGGGGATTCGATCCACACGCGGATCGGCGCAAGCGCCGCGGACTCCGCGGTGAGCGCTCCGCACCCCTCGATGATGAGCGGGGTGCCCGCCGGCGTCGTCATCGGCGTTCCGGGCTCCCCCGACGCCCAATCCCACCTCCGCCAGTGGGCATCCCGGCCTGCGGCGATCGGTTCGAGGACAGCGGTGCGAGCCGTGGCAGCTCCCTCGGCCAAGCCGCCCCATCCCGGGTAGATGTCGTCGAGAGCGACGACGCTCATCTCGCCAGGCCACGCCGCGCGCACAGCCCCCGCGAGTGTCGTCTTGCCCGAACCGGAGCGCCCGTCGATCAGGATGATCGGGACGATCCCCGTCGGAACCTCCGCCGTCGCATCCGTGATGCGGCGCACGGCCTCCGCGATGGCGCGGTCGAATCCGTCAGCGCTTGAGCGCACGGATCACGCGACTGAGCGCGCGACCGGCGACCCACACGAAGGGGATGCCGACGGCGAGGAGCGAGATCACATTGGGTTCGAACCTCAGGTCGTCGCCCTTCCGGAGGTACGCACCGACGGGGATCGCGACACCGCCGCCGCCTCCGCCGCTTCCGCCACCCGCCGTGTCCTCCCCCGCGCCGAAGCCCGACCAGGTGAGGGCGACCGGGACGAGGCGAACGCCGTCGACGTCCTGCTGTTCGCCGTAGACGCTGGTGACGCCGAGCGCCGAGGTCTGCTTGCCGAGTTCCAGTGCGAGGTTGGGCATGCGTCAACCGTAGCCGCTGCGCACCCCTACCGCGACGGAGGGCCCTCGCGGGGCAGGCGCGGATTCGTCGGCAGCGCATTCACATCGCGGCGCGGCCCGAGGATGCTCGCGCGGGTGACCGCGCCTCCGCCGAACCGTTCGCGGGCGCCGTCGAGGGCCGCGTCGATGCGACGCCAGTCCTCGTCGTCGTCCCAGAGCGCAGCGAGGGCGGCGCCCCCGGGCGCGAGCCGCTCGGCGCGGACCCCGATGAGGCGGACCGGCTGGGCCAGCTCGACGTCGTCGAACAGGGCGATCGCCCTCTCTCCGATCCGTTGGCCGACGTCGGTGGGCTCGGCGAGCGTCGTCGAACGGGAGAGTGTCGTGAAGTCGGCATACCGCAGCTTCAGCGCGATCCCTCGAGCCTCCCAACCCCCTGCCCGCAGGCGGCCTGCCACGCGGTCGGAGAGGCGACGCAGCTCGCTGCGCAGCAGCGCCGGATCGGTGACGTCTTCGAGGAAGGTCTCCTCGTGGCCGACGCTCTTCTCCGTGCGCTCGGTCTCCACTTCGCGCGCGTCGAGCCCCTGCGCGAGCTGCCAGATCCGCGCGCCGCCCGCGCGGCCGAGCGCCCGCTCGATGACCGCCCGAGGCGAAGCGAGGATGTCGGACACGAGCCGGATGCCGCGCGCTTCCAGCGCCTCAGCCGCCTTCGGCCCGATCCCCCACAGCGCTCGCACCGGCAGCGCGGCGAGGAAGGTGCTCGTCTCCTGCCCGCTGACGATGAGTAGCCCGTCCGGCTTGGACAGGGTCGACGCGATCTTGGCGACGTGCTTGGTCGCCGCGACCCCGATGCTGCAGACGAGCCCGGTCTCCTCCCGCACCCGCGCACGGAGCGCCCGTGCGATCGTCCCGGGGCTCCCCCAGAGGCGCCCGGCGCCGGAGACATCGAGGAAGGCTTCGTCGATCGAGAGCGGCTCGACCAGAGGCGTGATCTCGTGGAAGATGCCCATCACCTGCCGGGAGAGGGCGCTGTACCGCTCGAAATGCGGCGGCACCACGATCGCGTGCGGGCACAGGCGCAGGGCCTGCGCGACGTTCATCGCCGACCGAACTCCGTAGCGGCGGGCCTCGTAGGACGCGCTGGACACGACACCTCGGCCCTCCATCCCGCCCACGATCAATGCCGTGCCCGCGAGAGTCGGATCATCGAGCACCTCGACCGATGCGTAGAACGCGTCCATGTCGACGTGGAGGATCCGAGTTCCCGCATCGTCGGCATCCGGCGCGGACACCCTCCGTCCGCTGCCGTCGCCACGCCCCATGTGTCCATTCTCGCGCGTGCCGCCGACATCCGGGCGGCGCGGCGGGCCTGGAGTGGAGCCGGATTCAGCCCGCCGCGCGCTCGAGGATCAGCTCGCGCACGCGCGCGGCGTCCGCCTGCCCCTTCATCGCCTTCATCACAGCGCCGATCACGGCACCGGCGGCCTGCACCTTGCCATCGCGGATCTTCGCGAGAACGTCGGGCTGCGACGCGAGGGCCTCGTCGATCGCCGCGATGAGCGCACCGTCGTCGGAGACCACGGCGAGCCCGCGGGCGTCGACGACCTCCTGCGGCGAGCCCTCACCGGCGATGACCCCCTCCAGCACCTGGCGGGCGAGCTTGTCGGTGAGCGTTCCCGCGTCGACGAGCTTCTGGAGCTCTGCGACGGAGCCCGGCGAGACGAGCGAGGATGCCTCGACGCCGTCGGCGTTGGCGATGCGGGAGATCTCCGACATCCACCACTTCCGTGCCGCAGCCGGGGCGGCGCCTGCCGCGACCGTCGCCTCGACCTCGTTCAGCAGGCCGGCGTTGACGACGCCCTGGAAGTCGATGTCGGCGAAGCCCCAGTCCGCCTTGAGACGGCGCCGACGCACGGCCGGCGGCTCGGGGAGCGCCGCGCGCAGGCTCTCGATCAGCTCGGCCGAGGGCGCGACGGGCAGGAGGTCGGGCTCGGGGAAGTAGCGGTAGTCGTCCGCATCCGACTTCGGGCGCCCCGGGGAGGTGGTCCCGGTGTCCTCGTGCCAGTGGCGGGTCTCCTGCGTGATCGTCCCACCCGCGGCGAGAATGGCCGCCTGACGCTGGATCTCGTGGCGCACGGCACGCTCGACCGACCGCATGGAGTTGACGTTCTTCGTCTCCGTGCGCGTGCCGAGCGGCGCGGCGGGCTCGCCTGCCGCGGCCCGCGGTCGCAGGGAGACGTTGGCGTCGCAGCGGAGGTTTCCGCGCTCCATCCGCGCCTCGGAGATGCCGAGCCCGATCACGATGTCACGGATCGCGCGCACGTACGCCGCGGCGAGCTCGGGAGCGCGATGCTCGGCCCCGAAGATCGGCTTCGTGACGATCTCCACGAGCGGCACTCCGGCGCGGTTGTAGTCGACGAGCGAGTACTCGGCACCCTGGATGCGGCCGGTGGCGCCGCCCATGTGGGTGAGCTTGCCGGCATCCTCCTCCATGTGCGCGCGCTCGATCGGCACCGTGACGATGTCGCCGCCTTCGAGTTCGACCTCCACCTGACCCTCGAACGCGATCGGCTCGTCGTACTGGCTGATCTGGTAGTTCTTGCCGAGGTCCGGGTAGAAGTAGTTCTTCCGCGCGAACCGGCTCGACGGCGCGATCGAGCAGCCGAGCGCGAGCCCGAGGCTGATCGAGTAGCGGACCGCCGTCTCGTTGACGACGGGCAGCGAGCCGGGCAGACCCATGTCGACGGGCGCGACGAGCGTGTTCGGCCCCGCGCTGTGGTTCTTCTCATTCGCCGGATTCGCGGCGGCGGAGAACATCTTCGTCTCGGTGTTGAGCTCGACGTGCACCTCGAAGCCGAGGACCGGCTCGTAGCGCTCGAGCGCCTCATCGAAGTCCATCAGGGCAGCCTTGGCCATCAGCGGGTTCCTTCCACATCGCTGCGTGCCGAGCCGAGCGCGGGGGCACGGTCCAGCAGGGGACCGCCCCACTCGTCGACCAGCAGCGTCTCCAGCGCCGCCCCGACACGGTACAGGCGCGCATCCTGACGAGCCGGCGCGATGAACTGGATGCCGACCGGCAGCCCGTCCTCCTCCGCGAGCCCGGACGGGATCGAGATGCCGGGCACCCCCGCCAGGTTCACCGGGATCGTCGTGACGTCGTTGAGGTACATCTGCAGCGGGTCGTCGACCTTCTCGCCGAGACGGAACGCCGTCGTCGGAGCCGAGGGGGTCGCGATCACGTCGACGCCGGCGAAGGCCGCGTCGAAGTCGCGCTGGATGAGGGTGCGCACCTTCTGCGCGCTGCCGTAGTACGCGTCGTAGTAGCCCGCGGACAGGGCGTAGGTGCCGAGGATGATCCGTCGCTTCACCTCGTCGCCGAACCCGACCTCGCGCGAGCGTGCCATGACGTCCTCGACGGTGCCACCGGGCACGTCGACGCGCAGCCCGAAGCGCACCGAGTCGAACTTCGCGAGGTTGCTCGACGCCTCCGCCGGGAGGATCAGGTAGTAGGCGGCGACGCCGTACTCGAAGTGCGGCGCGCTGACCTCGACGATCTCGGCGCCGTGGGCTTCGAGGAGGGCGAGCGACGCGCGGAAGGACGCCGACACGCCGGCCTGGAAGCCGGAGTCGGGAAGCTCGCGGATCACGCCGACCTTGAGTCCCGTGAGGACCTCCCCGGTCGCACCTTCGCGCGCCGCGGCGGCGAACGAGGGCCAGGCATCCGCGAGGGAGGTCGCATCGTTCGGGTCGTGGCCGCCGATGACGTCGTGCAGGAGGGCGGAATCGAGGACGGTGCGAGACACCGGCCCCACCTGGTCGAGGGACGAAGCCAGCGCGATCGCGCCGAAGCGGCTCACACCGCCGTAGGTGGGCTTCATCCCGACGGTGCCGGTGACGTGGGCCGGCTGACGGATGGAGCCGCCGGTGTCCGAGCCGAGGGCGAACGGCGCTTCGAAAGCGGCGACGGCGGCGGCAGAGCCACCGCCCGACCCGCCCGGGATCCGGTCGAGGTCCCACGGGTTGTGCGTCGGACCGTAAGCGGAGTGCTCGGTCGAGGAGCCCATCGCGAACTCGTCCATGTTGGTCTTGCCGAGCGGGATGAGACCCGCCGCCCGTGCACGCGCCACGACGGTGGCGTCGTACGGCGAGAGGAACCCCTCGAGGATCTTCGATCCACTCGTGGAGGGCATGTCGGTCGTCACGAGGACGTCCTTGATCGCGAGCGGCACGCCGGCGAGCTCGCCCAGCTCCTCGCCCGCGGCGCGGCGGCGATCGATGTCCTGCGCGGCATCCAGGGCCTGTGCGTTCACGTGGAGGAAGGCGTGCACGTCGCCGTCGACGTCGGCGATGCGGTCGAGGTGGGCCTGCGTCGCCTCGACGCTGGACACCTCGCCGGAGGCGATCTTGTCCGCGAGGTCCGCCGCGCTCAGGCGGATGAGGTCGGCGCTCACTGCTCCTCCCCCAGGATGGCGGTGACCTTGAAGCGGTCGTCGGTGGCATCCGGCGCGTTCTGGAGCACCTGCGCGGTCGTCAGCATCTGGCCGACGACATCGGGGCGGAAGACGTTCTCGAGCGGGATCGGGTGGCTCGTCGCGGGGACGTCGGGGGTCGCGACCTCGGACACCTTCGCGATGTTGTCGACGATCGCGGAGAGCTGGCCGGTCAGGCGCTCCACCTCGTCGTCGTCGAGCTGGATGCGGGCCAGCACGCCGAGATGGCGGACGAGATCAGGGGTGATTTCAGACACCACGACAGTCTAGTTGCGCGCCCCGCCCGCTCCGTCGCCGCGGCTAGGCTGGCCCGCGTGAGCACGTACGAGCCTCCTCGCCCCTGGATCCGCAGCTACGCAGACGGAGTTCCGGACGACCTCGACCCCGTCGCCGGGTCGCTGCTCGACATCGTCGACGCCTCCGCCCGCGACTACCCCGACGCGCCCGCGCTGCAGTTCTTCGGAAGGACGATGTCGTACCGCGAGCTGGTGGATGCCGTTGCGCGCGCCGCCGCAGCCCTCAGGACCCTCGGCGTCGGCAAGGGCGACACGGTGGCGATCGTGCTGCCGAACTGCCCCCAGCACATCATCGCCTTCTACGCGATCCTGCGCCTGGGAGCGGTGGCGATCGAGCACAACCCGCTCTACACGCCCCGGGAGCTGCGCAAGCAGTTCGAGGACCACGGCGCGAAGACCGCGATCGTGTGGAGCAAGGTCGTCCAGACCGTCCAGGACTTCCCCGCCGACCTCGCCGTGACGAACCTCATCAGCGTCGATGTGACACGCGCCATGCCCTTCTCGCTCCGCATCGCGCTCCGGCTCCCCGTCGCGAAGGCCCGCGCGTCGCGCTCCGCGCTCACCGAGCGCACGACCGGGGCCGTCGCCTGGGAGAAGCTCCTGCAGGTGCCGCCGCTCCCGGAGTCCTTCCCGCAGCCCGCCACCGACGACGTCGCGATCATCCAGTACACGAGCGGCACCACCGGAACGCCGAAGGGCGCCGTGCTCACGCACCGGAACCTTCTCGCCAACGCGCGGCAGGCGCAGGCCTGGGTCCCCTCGATCCGTCCCGGCGAGGGATGCGTGGTCTACGCCGTGCTCCCCATGTTCCACGCGTACGGGCTGACCCTCTGCCTGACCTTCGCGATGTCGATGGGCGCCCGCCTCGTCCTCTTCCCGCGCTTCGACCCGGCGATGGTGCTCGACGTGACGAAAAAGCACCCGGCGACCTTCCTCCCGCTCGTGCCGCCGATCGCCGACCGGCTCCTCAAGGCCGCGCAGGCCGAGGGTGTCTCCCTCGCGGGGACCGAGGTCGCCATCTCCGGCGCGATGGCACTGCCGCACGACCTCGTGGTGCCGTTCGAAGCCGCCACGGGCGGCTACCTCGTCGAGGGATACGGCCTTTCGGAGTGTTCGCCCGTCCTCATGGCGAATCCCGTCGCTCCCAACCGCAAGCCCGGCACCGTCGGCCTGCCGCTGCCCGGCACCGAGTGCCGCGTCGTCGACCCCGACGAGCCGACCCGCGACGTGCCGCCGGGTGAACGCGGCGAGCTGATCGTGCGCGGGCCTCAGGTCTTCCAGGGCTACTACGGCAAGCCCGAAGCCACCGAGGACGTCTTCGTCGACGGCTGGTTCCGCACCGGCGACATCGTTCAGATCGACGAGGAGGGCTTCGTCCGCATCGTCGATCGCATCAAGGAGCTCATCATCACGGGCGGGTTCAACGTGGCTCCGACCGAGGTCGAGAACGCCCTCCGCCAGCATCCCCACGTCGTCGATGCGGCGGTCGTCGGCCTTCCGAGCGACCACTCGGGCGAGGAGGTCGTCGCGGCGGTGGTGCTCGATGATGCCGCAGACGTCGACGTCGACTCGATCCGCGAGTTCGCGCGCGGCATTCTCACGCCCTACAAGGTGCCGCGGCGCATCTTCGTCGTGGACGAGCTGCCCACCTCGCTCATCGGGAAGGTGCTGCGCCGACAGGTGCGCGAGTCGCTGCTGAAGCTCACCCGCGGCTGAGCGCGGGGCACGGCCCGAGAAGGCGTCACCCGGCGTCGGGAGCGAGCGCATCGAGCGCCGCGGGCCCCTCCTCCACGAGGATCTTGAACTGCGCGGCATCGATGATCCGGATGCCGAGCGCCTCCGCTTTGCCGAGTTTGGACCCCGCTCCCGGGCCCGCCGCCACGAAGTCGGTCTTCTTCGAGACGCTCGATCCGGCCTTCCCTCCGGCGGCGAGGATCGCCTCCTCGGCGCCCTCGCGGGTGTACCCCTCGAGGGAACCCGTGGCCACCACCGTCAGCCCCTCGAGCACGCCGCCGGCGGCGACGGCGGCGCCCGGGCCCGGGTGGCCGGGGATCTCCAGTCGCGCCCCGGCCGCGCTCCACCGGTCGACGATCTCGCGATGCCAGTCGACGTCGAACCACTCGCGGAGCGAATCGGCGATGATCCCGCCGACGCCCTCGACGGCGGCGAGGTCGTCTCGGGTCGCGGCGCGGATCTCCGTGACCGACCCGAACCACTGCGCGAGCGCCCGGGCGGCGACAGGACCGACGTGGCGGATATTCAGGGCCACGAGGAACCGCCAGAGGTCCTTCTTCTTGGCCTTCTCCAGCTCGGCGAGAAGGGTCAGCGCCTGCGCCGAGGGCTGCGGAAGAGTGAGCCCCGCCTTCTTCTCCGCCGGCGTGGGATTGCGCCGGAAGGGGGCGCGGCGCACCGGCGTCCCGGTCTTCTCGTCGATCTTCTCCTCGCCGGTCTCCCCGTCGCGGACGATGACCTCGATCGGCACGAGCTCATCGAGGGTGAGCTCGAACAGCCCGGCCTCGGTGACCAGGGGCGGCTCGGTCGGAACAGAGGGCTGGGTGAGGGCCGCGGCGGTCACCTCGCCGAGTGCCTCGATGTCCAACGCACCCCGCGACCCGATGTGCTCCACCCGGCCGCGCACCTGCGCGGGGCAGGAACGCGTATTCGGGCACCGCAGATCGATGTCACCCTCTTTCGACGGCGCGAGAGGGGTTCCGCACGAGGGGCAGTCGGCCGGCATGACGAAGGCGCGCTCGCTGCCGTCGCGCAGCTCGACCACCGGTCCGAGGACTTCGGGGATGACATCCCCGGCCTTGCGCAGCACCACGGTGTCGCCGATGAGGACGCCCTTCGCCTTGACGACGTCCTGATTGTGCAGGGTCGCCTGGCGGACCACGGACCCCGCGACGAGAGCGGGCTCCATCATCGCGAAAGGTGTGGCCCGGCCCGTCCGGCCGACGGAGACGACGATGTCGAGGAGCTTCGTGTTGACCTGCTCGGGCGGGTACTTGTACGCGATCGCCCAGCGCGGTGCGCGACTGGTCGCGCCGAGCTCCTCGTGCAGGGCGAGCTCGTCGACCTTGACGACCACTCCGTCGATCTCGTGCTCGACATCGTGGCGATGCTCGCCGTAGAAGGCCACGTAATCGAGGACGCCCTCGACATCATCGGAGGTGCGGAAGGACGGACTCGTCGGGAGACCCCACTCCGCGAGGAGGCCGTACACCTCGCTCTGCGAGTCGACGGGCGGCGCCGGCCAGGCGCCGATGCCGTGCACCAGGAGCCGGAGGGACCCGAGGCGCGCCTCGCCCGCGTCGAGCTCCAGGCCGGACTTCTTGTCCAGCTGCTGACGCAGGCCGCCGCTGGCGGCGTTGCGCGGGTTCGCGAAGGCGGGGAACCGGCGCGCGGCACTGCGCTCGGCACGCTCCTCATCGGCTCCCCGCGCACGCATGTCCGTTGCGACCTTCTCTCGCATCGCCGCCTGCAGCTCGTTGAGCCGGTCGAATGCCGCGACCGGAATGTAGACCTCCCCGCGCACCTCGACGATCTCGGGGTGTCCCTCCCCCGACAGCCTGCTGGGGATCCCGGCGACTCGGACCGCGTTGACGGTGACGTCCTCGCCGATCCTGCCGTCGCCTCGGGTCGCCGCCGAGGTGAGGATGCCGCGTTCGTAGCGGAGGCTGATCGCCAGCCCGTCGATCTTGAGCTCGAGGAGCCACCGCACGGGGCGGGCGGCCGCGGCCTGCGTCTTCACGCACCAGTCGCGCAGCTCGTCCGGAGTGAAGACGTTGTCGAGGCTCAGCATCCGTTCGGCGTGCTCCACGGGCGCGAACATCGACGACTCGGCGGCGCCGACGCTGAGCGTCGGCGAATCCTGGCCCTGCACCTCGGGGTGCGCCCGCTCGAGCTCCTGCAGGCGCCGCATCCACCCGTCGTAGGTCGCGTCGTCGACGATCTCCGCGTCGCGGCCGTAGTAGGCGTCGCGCGCCCCCACGATCTGCTCCGTCAGTCGCTGCGCCTCGTCGCGTGCCTGGGCGAGCGCGAGGTCGGCCTCCGGTGTCTGTGCCACCGGATCAGTCTACGAACCACCTCCGACACCGGCGGGCGGGGGTGCTCCCGCGTCGGGAAGGGAGCCGATGATGTGGGCGACGACGCCGTCGGACCACTCCCCGACGACCGACCCGATGTCGACGAGGGCGACGGCGGTCCCCTCGTGCGCCGCGACGGGCGCGATGGGCACGAGGTAGGTCGCGATCCGCAGCCCGTCGCGGGTCGACAGCGTCAGCCGCGCGACGGTCCGGCCCTCGATTTCCACGAGCTCCGCGCTGTCCACGTGCTCGCCGCCATCCCGGGCGTCCCGCACCGCCTCCTCCAGAGCCGCCGCGGGATCGGCGGGTCGGAGCATCCCGCGCACATGGAATTGGGACAGCGCATCGCCCCCGGCGGGCACGACCGAGCTCGCGCAGCCGCGCGAGCCTTCGACGAGCTCCCACGCGGCGCCGACGTCCGGGAGGCGGTATGCGAAGCACGGGGTCGCGATGACGGCGCCGTCCTGCCGGATGGCCTCCGTCCCGATCACCTCGACGAGCCGCGCGCTCCCGGTCGCTGCCGGCGGGCCCACGGGGCCGTGCCCGCCCGACGTGATCGCACCGGTCGTGAGGGCGATCACGACGATGGCCGCGACGGCGGCACCTCCGGCCAGAACGGCCGGCCTCCGTCGCCTCCGCTTCCGTGGCTCGTCGCCCCGCGTGTGCTCGCCCATGCGCACCTCTTCCGTCCGGCTCGGTCGGGCGCCACGCTACCCACGCGCGTCTGCTCGCGGAGGCGGATCCGCCGCATCAGTGGACAGGGCTCCGGATCGCCCGCGTGTGGACGAGAGGATGGACGCGAGGACCCGCGAGAGGTCAGACGGGCAGCGGCGCGGCCGACACGGTGCGGTCGATCGTGAACTGGCCGATGACACGGGTGCCCTCGTAGAGCACCGCCGTCTGACCGGGCGCGACGCCCTCGAACGGCACGTCCGGACGGACCACGACGCCGTCCGACCCGATCACGGCGTGCGCGGGAACGGGTTCGGCGTGGGCCCGGATCTGCACGTGGCACCGGAACGCGTCGGATGCGGGAGCTCGGCCCGCCCAGCTGCGCCGCACGCCGGCGATCTCCGCCGTCGCGAGGGCGTCCTTCGGGCCCACGACGACCGTGTTCGTCACGGGGCGCACCTCGAGCACGAACCGCGGCTTGCCGTCGGGTGCCGGCATGCCCAGCGAGAGCCCTCGGCGCTGGCCGACGGTGAAGGCGTGCGCACCCTCGTGACTGCCGACCACGGCACCGGAGCGGTCGACGATATCGCCCGTCTGCGTGCCCACCTTCTCCGCAAGCCACCCGCGGGTGTCCCCGTCGGGGATGAAGCAGATGTCATGGCTGTCCGGCTTCTGCGCGACGGTGAGTCCGCGCGCCGCGGCCTCCGCACGGACGACGGCCTTGGAGGGGGTCGTCCCCAGCGGGAAGTAGGTGTGGGCGAGCTGCTCCGCGGTCAGGACGCCCAGCACGTAGGACTGGTCCTTCGCCTCGTCGCTCGCGCGATGGAGCTCGAGTCCCTCCGGGGCGTGGACGAGAGTCGCATAGTGGCCGGTGCAGACCGCATCGAAGCCGAGCTCGAGAGCGCGCTCGAGAAGCGCGGCGAACTTGATCTTCTCGTTGCAGCGCATGCACGGGTTCGGCGTACGGCCCGCCTGGTACTCGGAGACGAAGTCGGCGATCACGTCCTCGCGGAAGCGCTCGGAGAAGTCCCAGACGTAGAACGGGATGCCCAGGAGGTCCGCCGCACGGCGGGCATCCATCGCATCCTCGATCGTGCAGCAGCCGCGGCTTCCGGTGCGGAGCGTCCCGCCGGCCCGCGAGAGCGCGAGGTGCACGCCGACGACGTCGTGCCCCGCCTCGACGGCCCGGGCAGCCGCCACCGCGGAGTCGACGCCGCCGCTCATGGCCGCCAGGATCCGCATGCGACCAGTCTACGAGCGCCTGGCTGAGCGAGCCCCGGAGGCGCGCGCGTAGGCATCCGGCAGCGCGGCCAGCAGAGCGTCGATGTCGCCGTCCGTCGAGGTGCGTCCGAGCGTCATCCGCAGAACCGATCGCGCGGCGCGTTCGTCGCGACCGAGGGCCAGGACGACGTGCGAGGGCTCCGCGACGCCGGCCTGGCACGCAGACCCGGTCGACACCGAGATGCCCGCGCGGTCGAGGAGGAACAGCAGCGACTCGCCCTGCGCTCCGGGGAAGAGGGCGTGCACGTTCCCCGGCACGCGCGCGACCCGGTCTCCGAGGATCTCCGCGCCCGGCACGAGGCGCAGGATGCCGTCCGCCAGGCGCGCGCCGAGTGCGGTCAACCGCTGCGCCTCGGCATCCCGCTCGCGCGTCGCCTCATCCAGGGCCGCCGCGAACGCGGCCGCACCGGCGACATCGGGGCTGCCCGACCGGAGGCCGCGCTGCTGACCGCCGCCGTGCAGGATCGGCGCGAGGCGCGCGTGACGTGAGACGACGAGGACTCCCGTTCCGACGGGCGCGCCGAACTTATGGCCGGACGCGCTCAGCGCCACGAGTCCCGTGGGCGCCGCCCCCGGGCCCCGGAGGGCGGCGAAGGACACGGGGAGGTGCCCGATCGCGCCGACGGCATCCAGGTGCAGCGGCACGTCGGCATCCGCGGCTGCCGCCGTCAGGGCCGCGGCATCCTGCACCGTGCCGACCTCGTTGTTCACCACGAGAGCGGTGGCCAGCGCGGCGCCGGGGAGGCGCTCCGCGAACAGGTCCGCATCGATCCGTCCGAGCGCGTCGAGCGGGACGGAGCGCACGTCGGCGCCCTGCGTCTGCAGCCAGGCGACCGTGTCGAGGGTCGCGTGGTGCTCGCCGTCAGGCAGGACCACCGCCTCGCGGCCGTCCTCGCGCGACCACCAGAGGCCCTGGAGGGCGAGGTTCACCGCCTCCGTGCCGCCGCTGGTGAACACGACCTCGATGCTCTGGCACCCCAGCAGCTCGGCCACTCCCTCCCGGGCATCCTCCAGGAGGCGGCGCGCGGCCTGCCCGGAGCCGTGCACGGACGAGGCGTTCGCGGCCGTCTGCGACGCGGCGAGCCACGCGTCCCGGGCGCTGCTTCGCAGGGGGGTGGATGCCGCGTGATCGAGGTAGACCATGCGCCTCCTCCGCCGTTCCGGTCGTCGATGCCGAGAAGCGGCACGCCGCCCGCCCCGGGCGTTACTACTGTAGTTCGCATGGCCAGCCCGAAGCCGCTCCCTCGTCCTGCGTTCCGCTCCCCCGTCTACGACGGTCTCGGGGTGACGCTCGGCCCGACCGGCGGCACCCTCCGGGTGTGGTCGGAAGGGGCATCCGCCGTCGAGCTCGTCCTCGTCGACGCCACCGACCTCGACTGGATCATCGGGTCGCTCCCGCTGACTCCCGTCGGCGGCGACGTGTGGGAGGTCACGACGCCGGAGCTCCGGCCGGGCGCTCACTACGCTCTGCGCGTGGACGGTCCCACCGGGGCGCGCAACACGTTCAACAAGGAGACGCTGCTCCTCGATCCGTACGCGCGGGGGCTCGCGCCGGTGCGCATCGGCGAGTGGCGATCGGTCGTCGTCGACACCTCCTACGACTGGGCGGGCGTCGCCCACCCTGAGACGCCGATGGATCGGACGGTCATCTACGAGGCGCACCTCAAGGGGCTCACGAAGCGGCATCCCGGTGTGCCTCCGGCCCTGCACGGCACCTACGCGGGGCTCGGCCACCCCGCGGCGATCGAGCACCTGCAGACCCTCGGCGTCACCGCCGTGGAGCTGCTGCCGATCCACGCGTTCGAGACGGAGCCGCGCCTCCTCCATCACGGCCTCACGAACTACTGGGGCTACAACACGCTGAACTTCTTCTCCCCGCACGGCGCGTACGCGACGGCGGAGGCCATCGCCGCAGGTCCCGACGCGGTCCTGCGCGAGGTCAAGGACATGGTCCGCTCGCTGCATGCCGCGGGGATCGAGGTGATCCTCGATGTCGTCTACAACCACACCTCCGAGCTGGATCTGGGAGCCCCCCGGTCGAGCCTGCGCGGGATCGACAACGCGGGCTACTACCGCCAGCACGAGGACGGCGCCTACATCGACGTGACGGGATGCGGGAACTCCGTGAACACGTCGACGGATGCCGCCGCACGCCTCATCGTCGACTCCCTGCGCTACTGGGTGCAGGAGGTGCAGATCGACGGCTTCCGCTTCGACCTCGCCGCCACGCTCGGCCGCGATGCCCGGCACGAGTTCACCCCCGACCACCCTCTCCTCCGGCAGATCATCGCCGACCCGCAGCTCGCCGGTCGCAAGATGATCGCCGAGCCCTGGGACGTCGGGATGGGCGGCTGGCAGACCGGGAACTTCGGCGCCGGGTGGAGTGAATGGAACGACCGGTACCGCGACCGGGTACGCAACTTCTGGCTCAGCGACGTGGACTACTCGCGCCGCGCGGGCACCCCGCCCGCGGGCGTCGGGGGGCTCGCGACGCGCCTGGCGGGGTCCTCGAACACCTTCGACGAGCGCCGCGGCCCTCTTGCGGGCATCAACTTCGTCACGGCGCACGACGGGTTCACCCTGCGCGACCTCGTCTCCTACGACGTCAAGCACAACATGGGAAACGGCGAACAGAACCGCGACGGCACCGACACCAACCGCTCGTTCAACCACGGTGCGGAGGGCCCGACGGACAACCCGCAGATCCTGGCCACCCGCCGCAAGGCGATGCGGAACATCCTCGGGACGCTGCTCCTGTCGGCCGGGGTCCCGATGATCACCGCCGGCGACGAGATGGGGCGGACGCAGCGCGGCAACAACAACGCGTATTGCCACGACTCCCCGCTGACCTGGGTGAACTGGCACCTCGCCCCGTGGCAGGAGGACCTTCTCGCCCACGCGCGGACGCTCATCCGGCTGCGGCACGAGAACCCCGCCATCCGGCCGCGTCGGTTCGCCCACGACACGCAGATCGTGCCCAACGCCTCCGTCATCGACTGGTACGACGAGAACGGCGAGACGATGTCGCACGACCGCTGGACGAGCGCCGAGCACCGCACCCTGCAGTACGCCGCCCGTTCGACGCCCGAACACGAGGAGCCGAACGCGATCCTCCTGATCGTGCACGGCAATGAGCGTGCCATCGAGGTGACCCTGCCCCGCATCGAAGGGGTCGCCCGGTACACGTCGCTCTGGTCCAGTGTGCCCGAGCGTCCCGCCGACGAGGCACCGTCCTTCGCGCCCGGCGATACGGTGATCCTGCCCGGCACGGCCCTTCACCTGTTCCGGATGGAGGGATGACGGCGGTAGGTTCGACACGTGGCCTCGACGACGCGAACCCCAGCCCGACCTGAACCGGCATCCACGGTCCGCAGCGCTTCCTCGGTTCCGCTCCGGCCCGCCGATCCGTGGACGGGAGCTCCGGCCACCCTCATGGGTCGGATCCCGCTGCTGAGCCCGTACCCGTCCACACTCGATCCGCGGTTCGCCCCCTCCGCTTTCGTCGGCGAGGCTGTGCCGTTCCAGGTGACGGCCTTCCGCGAGGGGCACGACCTGATCGGCGTGAACGTCCGTCTCACGTCGCCCGCAGGCGTCGAGTCGCTCCATCGGCTGAGCCCTCTGCGCAACGGCCTCGACCATTGGCGCGCATCCGTCGTCCTCCTCGAGCAGGGGCGGTGGACGTTCCGTTTCGAAGCGTTCGCCGACGAGTTCGCGACCTGGCAGCACGCCGCGGATCTGAAGATCGCCGCGGGGGTGGACAGTGCTCTGATGCGCGAGATGGGCGCTCTGCTGTTCGCTCGCGCGGCGACCGAGAAGGACCGCGGCGCCGCGCAGGTCCGCGCATTGAAGGCCGCAGCGGGTAGCCTGCGCGACGCGTCGCTCAGCGACGACGTCGCGCTCGAGATCGTCCGCGACCCCGCCATCGCCGTGTACTTCCGGGATCGGCCGGTGCAGTCGCTCGTGACGCTCGGGCCCGATCTCCCCCTGCTCGTCGAGCGCGAGCGCGCCGGTGTCGGGTCCTGGTACGAGTTCTTCCCACGCTCCGAAGGCGCTGTTCGCCGCAAGGACGGATCGATCAAGAGCGGCACCTTCCGCACCGCCGCCAAGCGCCTTCCCGGCGTGGCCGGCATGGGTTTCGACGTGATCTACATCGTGCCGATCCATCCCATCGGCGAGATCAATCGCAAGGGACGCAACAACACCCTGAAGGCTCAGCCCGAGGACCCGGGATCGCCGTACGCGATCGGCTCGCCCCTCGGCGGCCACGACGCGATCCATCCCGATCTCGGAACGCCTGCCGACTTCCGCTTCTTCGTGCGCGCCGCGCGCGCGGAGGGTCTCGAGGTCGCGATCGACCTCGCCCTCCAGGCGGCGCCCGACCACCCCTGGGTCACCGAGCATCCGGAGTGGTTCACGACTCTCCCGGACGGAACGATCGCGTTCGCGGAGAACCCGCCGAAGAAGTACCAGGACATCTACCCGTTGAACTTCGACAACGACCCGACGGGCAGCTACGCCGAGATGCTCAGAGTCGTGCAGCACTGGGTGTCGCAGGGGGTGAAGATCTTCCGGGTCGACAACCCGCACACCAAGCCGCTGCAGTTCTGGGAATGGCTCATCGGCACGGTGAACGCCGCGGACCCCGACGTCATCTTCCTCTCCGAGGCGTTCACCCGCCCGGCGGTGATGCGCGCGCTCGCGATGGTCGGCTTCCAGCAGAGCTACTCGTACTTCACGTGGCGCAACACGAAGGCCGAGCTCGAGGAGTTCCTCGCGTCCGTCTCGCACGAGACGAGCGACTACATGCGCCCGAACCTGTTCGTGAACACGCACGACATCCTCACCGAATACCTCCAGTACGGCGGGTGGCCCGCGTACAAGATCCGCGCGGCGATCGCGGCGACGTCGGCCCCCTCGTGGGGGGTGTATGCCGGCTACGAACTCGTCGAGAACATCGCCCGGCCCGGCTCCGAAGAGAACATCGACAACGAGAAGTACGAATACAAGCTGCGCGATTGGGAGGGCGCCGAAGCCCGAGGCGAGTCGCTCGCCCCCTATCTCCGCCGCCTCAACGAGATCCGCACCGCCCATCCCGCGCTCCGGCAACTGCGCAACTGGTCGGCGCATTGGAGCGACGACGACGCCATCCTCGTCTACTCCAAGCACCTCGATGCCGCCCTCTCCCCCGACGGTCGTAGCGACACGATCATCGTCGTCGCCAACGTCGACCCGCACTCCGTGCGTCAGACGACGATCCATCTCGACACGCGCATCTGGGGCGTCGAGCCCGGGACCCCGTTCGAGGTCGAGGACCTGATCACCGGCGCCGTCTGGACCTGGAACCAGGATGCCTTCGTGCGCCTGGACGCCTTCGCCGAACCCGTCCACATCCTGCACGTGAAGGAGCGCAGATGAGCACCGTCCCCGAGGGTATCCTC
Organism: Microbacterium flavum; assembly: GCF_018717645.1. Classification (GTDB taxonomy): domain Bacteria; phylum Actinomycetota; class Actinomycetes; order Actinomycetales; family Microbacteriaceae; genus Microbacterium; species Microbacterium flavum. Next base: position 96,739 of record NZ_JAFLHG010000011.1, on the reverse strand, counting down.
GACGCCGTCGCCGACGGTTCCTACCACGCGCCCCACGATGTCCTCGGCGTCCACGAGGGCGACACGGGCTGGCTGATCCGCACCCGGCGCCCGATGGCCGAAACGGTGACCGCCGTCACCTCCGACGGCACGGATGTCACTCTTCAGCACCTCCGCGGCGGCATCTGGGAGGGGCGCGCCGACACGCGGCCCACCGCGTACGAGATCGTCGCGACCTACGACGGCGCACCGGACTTCCGCAGCGACGATCCGTACCGTCACCTGCCGAGCCTCGGCGAGATCGATCAGCACCTCATCCGCGAAGGACGCCACGAGGAGCTGTGGCGCGTCCTCGGGGCGCACGTGCGCCACTACGCGGGTGTGGACGGCGTCTCTTTCGCGGTCTGGGCGCCTGATGCCCGCGCCGTGCGCGTGGTCGGCGACCTGAACGGTTGGGACGGCCGCTCGCACGCGATGCGCAGCCTCGGATCGTCGGGGGTCTGGGAGATCTTCGTCCCCGGGCTCGGCGCCGGGACGACGTACAAGTACGAGATCCTCACGCCGCATGACGGCTGGATCATGAAGGCCGACCCGATGGCGCAGCAGGCCGAGGTGTCTCCCGCGACCGGATCGGTCGTCACCGAGTCCTCCTACACCTGGGGAGACGGGGCGTGGCTGGACGCGCGCGCCCAGCGCTCCCCCATCGATCAGCCCATGTCCACCTATGAGCTGCACCTCGGATCGTGGCGCCCCGGCCTCGGCTATCGGGACGCAGCCGACCCGCTCGTGGAGTATCTCACCGAGACCGGCTACACGCACGTGGAGTTCCTGCCGCTGTCCGAGCACCCCTTCGGCGGCTCGTGGGGCTACCAGGTCTCGGGCTACTACGCGCCCACGAGCCGGTTCGGTACGCCCGATGACCTCCGCTATCTCATCGATCGTCTGCACCAGGCCGGGTTCGGCGTGATCATGGACTGGGTTCCCGGTCACTTCCCGAAGGACGCCTTCGCCCTCGCGCGCTTCGACGGCGCGCCCCTCTACGAGCACCCGGACCCGCGTCGCGGCGAGCACAAGGACTGGGGCACGCTCATCTTCGACTACGGACGCAATGAGGTGCGGAACTTCCTCGTCGCTAACGCGCTGTACTGGTACGAGGAGTTCCACGTCGACGGACTGCGGGTGGATGCGGTCGCCTCGATGCTCTACCTCGACTACTCCCGTGAGGACGGCGAGTGGGAGCCGAACATCTACGGCGGCCGCGAGAACCTCGAAGCCATCCGGTTCCTCCAGGAGGTCAACGCGACCGCCTACAAGCGCTACCCGGGCATCGCGATGATCGCCGAGGAGTCGACGAGCTACCCCGGTGTCACGGCGCCCACGAGCGCGGGGGGACTCGGGTTCGGGCTCAAGTGGAACATGGGCTGGATGAACGACACGCTCGAGTACTTCAAGCGTGACCCGATGTACCGCTCACACCACGAGGGCGAGCTGTCGTTCTCGTTCGTCTACGCCTTCAGCGAGCACTTCGTCCTGCCGATCAGCCACGACGAGGTCGTCCACGGCAAGGGGACGCTCTTCACCCGGATGCCCGGAGATCACTGGCAGAAGCTCGCGAACATGCGCGCCTTCCTCGCCTACATGTGGGGTCACCCCGGCAAGCAGCTCCTGTTCATGGGCCAGGACTTCGGGCAGATGTCGGAGTGGTCGGAGTCGCGCAGCCTCGACTGGTGGATCCTCGATCAGCCGCCGCACCGTCAGCTGTGGGAGTTCGTCGGGGCGCTCAACCGCGTCTACAAGGAGCAGGCGCCGCTCTGGTCCCGCGACAGCGACGGGAGTGCGTTCCGCCGCCTGGGCGAGCCGAATTGGAACCCCAACGTGATCGCCTTCTCGCGCGTCGACCACCACGGCAACACGGTCGCCATCGTCTGCAACTTCTCCGGCGAGCCGATCTCCGGGTACACGCTCGATCTCCCCGAGGCCGGAGAATGGACCGAGCTCCTCAACTCGGACGCGATGGCCTACGGCGGATCGGGTGTCGGGAACCTCGGCAGCGTGCACGCGGACGAGAACGGACGCGCGACCATGGTGCTGCCCCCGCTCGGCGTGCTGTGGCTCGGCCACCGGGCCTGACCGGAACGCGCGCGGGCGGACTCAGAAGAGCAGGCTGGACAGGCGCCCGCGCGCACGGATGACGCGCGGGTCCGTGTCGCCGACGAGCCCGAACAGCTCGAGCAGGCGCTCGCGCACCGGCGCGCGGTCCTCGTCGGGCAGGACGGCGAACAGGTCGAGCAGGCGTGCGAACGCGTCGTCGACATGGCCCCCTGCGAGGTCGAGGTCGGCGACCGCGAACTGCGCGACCGGGTCGGTGGGCGCGGCCGCTGCGGCATCACGCGCCGCCTGCAGGTCCAGGTTCTGCACCCGGTCCAGCAGTCGCACCTGTCCGAGACCGGCGCGCGCCTGCTCGTCGTGAGGGTCCTCGGCCAGTGCAGCCTCGTACGCCGTGACCGCGCGGGCGTAATCGCCCGCCTCGATCGCGTCGAAGGCGTCCTGGTGGTGCGGCGGCAGCGGGATCTCGGTGGCCTCGGATGCCTCGGCGGCCGCTTCGCCCACGGGGACGACTCCGGTCACGCCCTGCTGTGCCGCGAGCTGGAGGAGCTGCGCGAACACCTCGCGCACCTGCTGCTCGGGAACGGCACCGGTGAACAGCGGGACGGGCTGACCGGCGACGAGCGCGACGACCATCGGGATCGACTGCGCACGGAACGCCTGGGCGAGCTGCGGGTTCGCGTCGACGTCGACCTTCGCGAGGACGAGTGAGCCGGACGCCTCCACGACGAGCTTCTCCAGGATCGGGCTGAGCTGCGTGCACGGCCCGCACCACGTGGCCCAGAGGTCGACGACGACGGGAACGGTGCGGGAGAGCTCGAGCACCTGGGGGAAGGAGGCGTCGGTGACGTCGAACACGAGCGAGACCGGGGCAGCGGCCCCGGCATCCGCATCGACCGGCGGCGCGGCGGGGCGCGAGCGGAGGGAGGAGAGGTCGACGGCGCCGCGCAGAACGGCCTCGGGACGGGAATCGGTCATCAGCCGGCCACCTTCGAGGTCAGGATGTTGGAGGAGTAGCCGAGGAGCTGGATGCGCTCCTTGGAACTCTGACTGGGGACGAAGAAGAAGAGCTGGTTTCCGTACGTCGTGACGAACCCGGTCGAAGACTGGTCGACTCCCGCGAGCGCCTGGACGGCGGTGTTGTCGCCCGTCTTGATGACGGCGTCGGAGTTCGTCGGCGCGACGGTGTCGAGATCATCGACCGTGACGGCCACGATGGCACCCGAATCCAGGGTGGCCAGGGCCACCGGCTCGGTCGTGCCGGCCGTCGCCGAGAAGGTCATCGCACCGGTTGTCGCCCCCGTCGAGTTGAAGGCGGTCAGACGCGTCGACCGATCGCTCTCCAACTGGGTCTGGAACGCGTCGTCGGTGTTGTCGAACAGCGAGGCGAACTCGCTCCCCGAACCCTTCGTGAGGATGTCCGCGTAGGCGCCGGCGAGCTTCTCCGGCGCGATCGCGAGGAACGGCGAGTCCTTCGGGATCGCGATCGCGCCCACGTACGCGGGCGCGAGGTTGAGATCGGTGTCCGACGTCAGCTGCGCGAGGTACGTGAGCTTGTACGGCGCCCAGGGGTCCTTCTGGGTGATGCTCATGACGGTCGACGCCTCGTCGCTGCCTGCGGGCGGAGCGACGGCGAAGAACGTGCGCGGCCACTCGTCGTTCGCCTCGGGGAGGATGACCTGCAGACGGCCGCTCGGGATCGCCGGCAGCGGCTTGTAGTCGGGGATCGCGGCGAGGAGCGTGTAGTTCGTCTGCCGCGCCGCGAGGACGGTCCCGTCCAGACGCGTCGCCGCCGCCACGCCGTCGCGCGCCGCGTCAGCGGTCGCGACCTCGTCGGCGATCCGCGCGACGATGCGCTCTGCCTGAGCCTCGGTGACGACGGGGCTCTCCTGATCCTTAGGAGCCACGACCGTCGCGGACGGGCTCGGCGTGGCGCTCGGCGCGAGCTGCGGCCACGCGTCGGCGCTGCACCCGGCGAACAGAAGAGCGGACACCGCGACCGCGGGAACCGCCGCGAACGCACGTCGACCACGGGTGAGTCGACGACGGGTCGGCGTCGCGCTGATGACGCCCTTCTGGTCGTCGGCTGCCGCGATGTCGATCGGCTCGGTGACCGGCATGGGGAGGCCCTTGCGCCGCGGCCCGCGCGAGCGGCGCGCGTGGCGCAGGGCCAGGAGGTAGAGGACGAGACCGGCGACGAGGAGGACGCAGCCCCCGAGGATCAGCGGGCCCGCCCACGGCGTCGCGTTGCGGATCGGCCAGGTGACGGTGATCGCGGCGGGCGCGGGCGCGGTCCCGTCGGCGGCGATCAGCAGGCTCATGCCGTCGGGGAGCTGAAGGGTCTCGTCGAGCGTTCCCGTGCCTTCGTACTCGTCGAGCCAGAGGTCCGAGCCCTTCGGCGTCGGCGGCTCGGAGCTCGCGCCGTCGGCGGTGTCGGAGGATGCAGGGGCGACGAGCGCGGAGTCGAGTGCGCCGTCGGCGGCGGGAGTCACGTGCACGTAGTCGCTCGTGGAGAGCCAGCTCGTCGCATCCGCGGTGCGGGCGTAGGAGGCGAAGATCGGCCCTGAGCCCTCGATGCGCACGTTCTGCGCGCCGGGGTGGGCGCCGAGCACGGCGCCGTCGATGAGGACGTACGGCGCGTCGGCATCCACGGCGATGGCCTGGCTCGCGGTGGTCGGGCCTTCGAACACCGTCCGTTGGGCGATGCCGGCGCCGATCATGAGAGCGGCCAGCACGAAAGCGGCCACGGCCCAGACGAAACGCACGAATCCAACCTCCTCGCCGCCGGGGTGATCACGGGAGCGATCTCGGCGCGCATACGACGTTCCAGACTAGCGAAAACGACCTGTGTGTCGCCCGGGAAGGTGTCAACCCCGCGCGCCGCCGTCCCCCGCGCGCTAGCGTGCATATCCTGACAGTCCGTCAGCAGACCGTGTCCGGCTCCTCGCGTGCCCGGTTCCAGAGGAGTACGAGTGAAGCTGCACCACCCCTTCCGCACCGCGCTGATCGCCACCCTCGGCGTCGGCGTGGGCGTGCTGCTCATCACGAGCGTCGAGTCGCTCTCGACCGTCCTCCTCTACGTGGGGACGGCGCTCTTCCTCGCGCTCGGCCTCGATCCTGCGGTGTCGTGGCTCGAGCGGAAGGGACTGAAGCGCTGGGCTGCGCTCCTCATCACCTTCGCCGTCGTGCTCGCGGTCTTCGCCGGGATCATCCTCATCGTCATCCCGGTGCTCGTCGGACAGATCACCCAGCTGATCACCCAGGTCCAGGGGCTGATCGCCAAGATCGTCGACGGATCGTGGAACCCGACGGAGGAGCTCAGCACCTGGCTGAAGTCCACCTTCCCGACGCTCAAGGTCGACGAGGTGTTCCAGTACATCACCGAGTGGATGAACTCGCTCAACTACGGCCAGATCGGCGGGGCGGCGACGGGCGTCATCCTCAACATCGGCGCCGGGATCATCGCCGGCTTCACCGGTGCGATCATCGTGCTCATCCTGACGATCTACTTCACGGCCTCGACGCCGAACCTGAAGGCCTCCGTCTACCAGCTCGTGCCCGCTTCCAAGCGCGCGCGGTTCATCGACCTCTCCGAGCAGATCACCGCCTCGGTGGGGTTCTATGTCATGGGGCAGGTGTCCCTCGGCGTCATCAACGGTGTCCTGAGCGCGATCTTCCTCACCATCATCCAGGCCCCTTTCCCCGCCGTGCTCGCCGTCATCGCGTTCTTCTTCTCGCTCATCCCGCTCGTCGGAACGCTCACCGGCTCCGCGATCATCGTCCTCACGTGCCTCATCCCCGGCCTCGGGTCACCGCTGACGGCACTGGTCGCCCTCATCTGGTACGCGATCTACATGCAGGTGGAGGCGTACTTCCTGTCGCCCCGCATCATGAACCGAGCCGTCTCGGTCCCCGGCGCCGTCGTCGTGATCGCGGCCCTCGCGGGGGGGTCGCTCCTCGGCCTCCTGGGCGCACTGATCGCGATCCCCGTCGCCGCGAGCATCCTGATCATCTACCGCCAGGTGATCATCCCGCGGCAGAACGAGAAGTGATCAGTCGTCCCACTCGGTCGGAAGGGGCAGTGCGTCCGGGTTGACGGCCGCGACGATCTCGGTGAGCACCCGACGGGTCTGGGACTCCCCCACCCACAGATGCTTGCCGCCGTCGACGGCGACGAGGGTCGCGTCCGGCACCGACGCGAAGCGCTCCCGCGCCTCCGGCGGACGCAGGTAGTCATCGAGCTCGGGAACGACGACGACCATTCGCCGTCTGTCCCCCGCCCACGCGGCCACGTCCGCGTCGGTCGCGCGGTGCAGCGGCGGTGAGAGCAGGATCACGCCTTCGATGTCGTGGTCGCGCCCGAATTTGAGCGCGAGCTCGGTCCCGAACGACCAGCCGACGAGCCACGGCCGCGGGAGCTCGCGGTCGCGGACGAGATCCATCGCCGCGGCGACGTCGAACTCCTCGGAGCGTCCCCCGTCGAAGGCGCCCTCGCTCGTCCCCCGCGGTGAGGTGGTCCCGCGCGTGTTGAAGCGGAGAACCGCGAGATCAGCGAGCGCCGGCAGGCGCGCCGCCGCCTTCCGCAGGATGTGCGAGTCCATGAACCCGCCTGCCGTCGGCAGCGGATGGAGCGTGACGAGGGTCGCGACGGGCTCGCGCTCCGCGGGAAGGGCGAGCTCGCCGACCAGGGTCAACTCGTCCAGCGTGCGCAGCTCGACGTCCTCCCGCCGGGCGGGGAGGAGCACCGGTCCTCGGATCTCCATGTCAGCCGATCCTCCAGCAGTTCGTGTGCCAATGCCGGCGCGCCGCCAGGTCGGCGGCATCGCCAAGGACCCCGTCCGCACGCCACACCACGACGTGTGCGGTGCCCGGGGATACTTCCCGCCCGCAGCCGGGGCAGGAATACGCCTTCTGGGCCGCGGCCGCGCTGACCGGCTGCACGGTCCACGTGACCCCGCGACGGTCTTCGGTGCGCTTCCACCCGCTCAGCAGGCGATCGAGGGAGTCATCGCCGCGTTCGGGACGGCGACGGTTCGCGCGGGGCATCGCGTCAGTACCAACCCGAGGACTGCGAATGCCCCCATGCGCCGCACGGAGACCCGTAGCGACCGCCGATGTAGCCGAGACCCCACGCGATCTGCGTCGCCGGGTTCGTCTCCCAGTCCCCGCCGGCCGATGCCATCTTGTTTCCCGGCAGCGACTGCGGGATGCCGTAGGCGCCGCTTCCCGCGTTGTACGCGTTCACCCGCCACCCGGACTCCTTGTTCCAGAGCGCCACGAGGCAGGCGAACTCCCCGTCACCCCAGCCTCGCTCCTGGACCATGACGTAGGCGATCGCCTGCGCCGTGCCCGGATCGGGAGACACGAACGGCGGCGACCATTCCGCGGCGGCCTCGCCGCTGTCGCTCCCCGCCGACGCCGACGCCGACGGTGTCGGGGTGGGGGTGGGCTTGGGTGTCATGTAGACCGAGTAGGTGATCGCTTCGCGGCCCAGGGAGCCGTCGGCGCGGGATGCCGCGACGAGCGACTGCGCGTCGGCGATCGTCGTCGCGTACAGCGACACCGGGTCGAGCTGCGCGGCCTCCGCCCGCGGCGCGGCGGCGCCCAAAGGGCCGACGTAGGCGGCACCGAGCCCCGCGACGGCGAGGGCGGCGAAGACAGCGACGACGCCGCGGCGCCGCGACCACCGAGTCGGCGGGCTCTGACGCGGCGTCGCAGCGGCGCGCGTCGAGAGCTCGCGCGTCCGCGCGCGGGTCTCGAGGTCGTCGGGGGTCACAGTGTCCGATTCTACCGACGCGTCCGCGCCGGGTCCACGCCGCGGCGCACGTCGGCCCCGTCGCACGTCCAAACTCAGACGACGGCGAGCATCACTCCCACGACGGCATCGAGCACGGCGTCCACCTGCGCCTCGCTGTAGCCGCGCCGCTGCATCCGGAAGGCCACGGTGCGCACCTGGTCGACGGTCACCGGCTCGCCCGCCTCGAGGAAGGCGGCGATCTTGTCGGCCACGATGTCCACCTCATCGATCCGGTAGCCGTAGCGGAGGATGCCCACTCGGCGGAACCGGTGCCCGCGGGCACGGCTGAGGCGATCGAGGATCTCCTGCGCGAGCCGGCGCGACTGGCCGACCCATGCGCGGGCCCCGGCGCGCCCGAGGGCGTCTTCGCGCTCGCGGGCCGCGAAGGCGTCTTCGATCCGTCCGAGCGCCGCATCCACGGCTGCCACCTGATAGCCGCGCTTGACCAAGGGGAAAGCGACGGTCCGGACCGTGCCGGCGTCGATGTCGGCGGCCTCCGGATTCTCGAAGGCGGCGCGCGCGCGGGCGAGGAAGTCGTCCACCTCCTGCGCGCGATAGCCCTTCTGGCGGCCCACGGCGTGCGGGAAATGGGCGGATTCGGCGGTCATCTGATCGGTCATACACTCACCAGCGGGAAGAACAGGAAGTACATCGCAAGGGCCGCCGCGGCGGACGGGAGGATGGAGTCGAGCCGGTCGAGGACGCCGCCGTGGCCAGGGAGCCACGAGCTCATGTCCTTGATGCCGAGGTCGCGCTTGATCATGGATTCGCCGAGGTCGCCCAGAGTCGCGCAGCCGACCATCACGAGGCCGAAGATGATGCCGGACCACCACGGGATGTGCAGCACGAAGATCCCGTAGACGACGGCGACGACGACGGTCGCGAGCGCTCCGCCGGCGAACCCCTCCCACGTCTTCTTGGGACTGATGCGCGGGGCCATGGGGTGGGATCCGAAGGCGAGACCGCTCGCGTAGGCGCCGGTGTCGGCGGCGACGACGGCGATGACCATCCCGAGCAGCCAGTACTCCCCCTGCTCGAGTCGCAGGAGCACAAGGGTCAGCGATGCGAGGAACGAGACGTAGATCGGCACGAATCCTGCGGCGAGAACGTCGTCGAGCACATCGCTGTAGCGGCGTCCGTCTCGGGCGGCCATCTGCGCGAGCAGGCGCCAGATGATGAGCGCGGCGACGCAGGCGAAGCTCAGCACCCAATGGGTCCAGTGCCCGACGAAGAACCCCGCGAGCATGATCACGCCGCCCGCCACCAGCTGCGGGATGACGTCGACCTTCCGCCCGGCTGTCTGCAGCGCGCGGGAGAACTCGAACACCCCCAGGAGGCACACGGGGATGGCGAACAGGAGGAACAGCCACTTCACGAAGAGCAGGGATGCCAGCACCGCGGCGCCGACGAGGACTCCGATCAGGGTCGCCATGAGGAGGTTGCGACCCGTCCGCTCCTTGATCCGATCGTTGACCTGCTCGAAGTCGGCCCGCGCCTTGTCGAAGTCGGCCCGCGCACGGTCGATCTGATGCTCGAACTCGCTGCGCGCCGCCCGCACGTGCTCCTGGAACGCGGTCGACGAATCCCCGTCCCGACGCGCGTCGGCGCGTGTCGCCGGGGTCGGCGGAGCGTCCGAGCCTTCGGCGGGCTCACCGGAAGGATCGGTCATCGCTCAGACCTCGAGAAGCTCGGCCTCTTTGCGCTTGAGGGCCTCGTCGATCTCATCGACGTGGGAGCGCGTGATGGCGTCGAGCTCCTTCTCCGCGCGCACGAGATCGTCTTCGCCGACCTCGCTCTTGAGCGCGTCGAGCTCGTCCTTCCCCTTGCGGCGGATGCCACGGAGGTGCACCTTGGCATCCTCGCCCTTGGTGCGGACGAGCTTGACGTACTCCTTGCGGCGGTCGGCGGTGAGCTCGGGCATCGTGACGCGGACGAGGTTGCCGTCGTTCGTCGGGTTGACGCCGAGGTTCGGGATGTCGCGGATCGCCTGCTCGATCGCCTTGAGGGCCGACTTGTCGTAGGGCGTGACGACCAGCATCCGCGCCTCGGGGGCGTTCAGCGACGCGAGCTGCGAGAGGGGCGTCGGCGAGCCGTAGTAGTCGACCATGACCTTCTGGAAGAGCTGGGGGTTCGCGCGGCCCGTGCGGACGGTCGCGAAGTCATCCTTCGCGGCCTCGACGGCGCGGTCCATGCGCCCGGACGTGTCGGCCAGGATCTCGGCGATCACGGTCACTCCATTCGTTGTTACGTCAGTTCACGAGTCTAGTGGGGCGTGCCCCGTCACACCGTGACGAGGGTGCCGATGCGCTCGCCCAGGAGCGCCCGGGTCACGTTGCCCTCGGGCTCCATGCCGAACACGCGCATGTCGATGCCGTTGTCCATGCAGAGGCTGAACGCGGTCGAGTCGACGACCTTGAGGCCCTGCCGCAATGCGTCCTGGTAGGTGATCTCGTCGATCCTGGTGGCCGTGGCATCCTTCTTCGGGTCGGCGGTGTAGACCCCGTCGACGCCGTTCTTGGCGACGAGCACCTCGTCGGCCCCGATCTCCAGCGCGCGCTGGGCGGCGACCGTGTCGGTCGAGAAGTAGGGCAGACCCGCCCCCGCGCCGAAGATGACGACGCGCCCCTTCTCCATGTGCCGCTCCGCCCGGCGCGGGATGTACGGCTCGGCGACCTGGGTCATCGAGATGGCGGACTGGACGCGCGTGGCGGCGCCGGCCTGCTCGAGGAAGTCCTGCAGCGCCAGCGCGTTCATGACGGTCCCGAGCATGCCCATGTAGTCCGCCCGGCCACGATCCATCCCCCGCTGGCTGAGTTCGGCGCCGCGGAAGAAGTTCCCGCCGCCGACGACGATCGCGATCTCCACGCGGTCGACGGCCTCGGCGATCTCGCGGGCGATCTGGCCGACCACGTCCGGATTCACTCCGAGCTGGCCACCGCCGAACGCTTCTCCGGACAGCTTCAGAAGGACGCGGCGGCGTCCGGTGTTCTCATCGGTCACAGGGGGGTCCTCTCGTCTCGTTGCAGATTACCGGGTGGCGGGCATGGAAAGGGGTCCGCACCCCTCAGGATGCGGACCCCGTCCGTGACTTACGCGCCGACCTTGAAGCGGGCGAAGCCCTCGATCGTGATCCCCGCGTCGCCGGCGACCTTCGCGACGGACTGCTTGTTGTCCTTCGCGTAGTCCTGGTCGAGCAGGGCCACCTGCTTGAAGAAGGCGCCCACGCGACCCTCGACGATCTTGGGCAGCGCCGCCTCCGGCTTGCCCTCGTTGCGCGAGATCTCGGTGACGATCTGGCGCTCCTTCTCGACCTCGTCCTCGGGGACGTCCTCGCGGGAGAGGTAGGTCGGGTTGGCGAAGGAGATGTGCTGCGCGATCGACCGCGCCGTCTCGGCATCCTCACCCGCGTAGGCGAGGACGACGCCGACCTGCGGCGGCAGGTCCTTGCTCGTCTTGTGGAGGTAGATCTCGAACGCCGTGCCGGAGAGGGTGCGCACGCGACGCAGCTCCACCTTCTCGCCGATGATGGCGGCCTCGTCCGAGATGAGCTCGGCCACCGACTGCGCGCCGGCGGGGGCGGCGAGGGCCGCCTCGACCGAGTCCGCGTCGACGGCGGCGGCCGCCTCGAGCACCTTCTCCGCGAGGGCGATGAAGCGCTCGTTCTTCGCGACGAAGTCGGTCTCGGTGTTCAGCTCGAGGATCGTGACCTTGTCGCCGTGCTGGACAGCGGTGACGAGCCCTTCGCTGGTGGAGCGGTCGGCACGCTTCGCGTTGCCCTTCGCGCCCTTGAGGCGCAGGATCTCGACGGCCTTCTCGAGGTCGCCGTCGGCCTCCTCGAGCGCCTTCTTGGTGTCGACCATGCCGGTACCGAGCTGCTCGCGCAGCGCCTTGATGTCGGCGATCGTGAAGTTTGCCATGGGTGGTGGCTCCTTAAGTGCGTGGAAAACTGTGTGCGTTCGTGGATGCCGATGCGGGACCGTCACCGGATCGGTGGCGGCCCCGCATCGAACGGGAAATGTCTTACTCGGCGATGGCCGCGGCGTCGCCCTCGGCCTTGGCCGCAGCGCCGGCCTCGTCGGCGGCCGACTCGGTCGCGATCGTCTCGACCTCGGCCACATCGGTGACGATCGGGGTCTCGTCGGCAGGAGCCTCGACGGCCTCGGCGGCGTCGGCAGCCTCGGTCACGGGAGCCTCGAGCAGCTCGCGCTCCCAGTCGGCGAGCGGCTCGGCCTCGGCGGACTCGTCGGTCGGGTTGTGGCGCTGGATCAGACCCTCCGCGGCGGCGTCCGCGATGATGCGCGTGAGCAGGCCCACGGAGCGGATCGCGTCGTCGTTGCCCGGGATCGGGAACTGGAACTCGTCGGGGTCGGCGTTCGTGTCGAGGATGCCGATGACCGGGATGCCGAGCTTGCGGGCCTCGTCGATGGCGAGGTGCTCGCGCTTGGCGTCGACGACCCAGAGGGCCGACGGGGTCTTCTGCAGGTTGCGGATACCGCCGAGGGACTTGTGGAGCTTGTCGAGCTCGCGCTTCTTGAGCAGGAGCTCCTTCTTGGTGAAGCCCGAGTCGGCCGGGTTCTCGAAGTCGAGCTCCTCGAGCTCCTTCATGCGCGCCAGGCGCTTGCTGACCGTCTGGAAGTTGGTGAGGAGGCCACCGAGCCAGCGCTGGTTCACGAAGGGCTGGCCGACGCGCGTCGCCTGCTCGGCGATGACTTCCTGCGCCTGCTTCTTGGTACCGACGAAGAGGATCGTGCCGCCGTGGGCGACCGTCTCACGGACGTACTCGTACGCCTTGTCGATGTACCCGAGCGACTGCTGCAGGTCGATGATGTGGATGCCGCTGCGCTCGGTCAGGATGAAGCGCTTGACTTTCGGGTTCCACCGGCGGGTCTGGTGTCCGAAGTGGACGCCGCTGTCGAGCAGCTGGCGAATGGTGACGACGGCCATGGCCGTTCTCCTTCTGTTCTCTGGGTTCTCGCTCGGCCGGCGGCCGATGCTCCTGGTACCCGGCACGCACCCGCCCACCGCCGGAGCGGTGAGACCTCTGGGTGTGGATGCCGCGCTGCCGGACTCGTCCGGCCTGCGCTCTGGGCACGCGTAGTCACCCCGACGAGCGGGGTGCGGCCTCCAGTGTATCAGTCGGGGTCGGACGGGGCGGTCATCGCCTCCTCCCCAGCGCCGCGATCCCCCCAGCCCTCCACAGATCGCGGGTGCCGATGTCCCCGGACGGGCGGGCTCGGCACAGTGGCGGCATGTCTCCGTTTCCTCCTGGACCGCGGGCCCCGGCTGCGGGCTCCTCCCGACGCCGCACCCGAGATGCCTGGCCGCGTGTCGCCGCGCTCGTCCTCGGCCTTTCGATGCTCGGCGCGCTCATCGGCCCCGCCAGTGCCGCCGCGCAGGCATCCGTCCTCGCCCCGGCGGAGGCGAGGACGGGATGGGTGTGGCCGGTGACCCCGCCGCGGATCACGGCGCCCTATGCCGCGCCGGCGCACGAGTACGGCCCCGGCCATCGCGGCATCGACCTTGCCGCGCCCCTCGGTACGCCGCTCTCCAGCCCCGCCGCGGGAGTGATCGCCTTCGCCGGCTCGGTCGCGGGCCGCGGGGTCGTGACGATCGATCACGGGGACGGGTACGTCACCACGTTGGAGCCGGTCAGCGACGCCGCCGCGATCGGCCGGGAGGTCGAGGCGGGCGATGTCGTCGCGCGCGCGGGTACCGGCGGGCACGCCGCACCGGGCAGCGTGCACTTCGGCGTCCGCAAGGACGGAGCGTACATCAACCCCATGCTGCTGCTCGGAACCCTCCCCCGAGCCGTCCTGCTGCCGTGCTGCGAGGGATGAGCCGCCGGTCGTCCTCAGGGAACGGTGTTTCCCGAACCGCTGACGTCCTTCGTCCCGACGTTGGGCGCGGTGACCGTGTTGCCGCTCCCGGAGACGACCAGGGCCCCGATCTCCTCCTGGGCGCTCACGAGGTTGTCGTCGCCTCGCACGGTGACCGCGCCGATTCGAGCGCCCGCGACGGAGTTCTTCTGACCTTCGACGGTCACGGATTCGAGGCTCCCGGACGTGACGGCATTCCCCTCGCCGCGCACGACGACCTCGCCGGTGGATGCCGCCGTGATCCGCACCGTCATCGCGTTGCCGCCGATCACCACCCGTGCGCAGTCCGCGTCGAGGAGGTACATGCCTCCCTCACCACTCGCGGTCGCGGTTCCGTCGACGCACGCCACAGCGGTCGCATCGTCCGAGGAGGATAAGGGCGGCGTGGTGAGGCTCGGCGCTGCCCCCGTCGGCGCATCCGGGACCGAGGCGGACGATTGCGCCGGCGGCGGGACGACGGTGCGGAAGGGGCGCGGTTCCGCCGCACAGGCACTGAGCGTGACGGCGGCGACCAGCACGGCGGCGACCGCGAGGGCTGTGGTGGGAATCCGCATGGTTCCAGGCTACGTGAGCGCGCCGCCGGCTCTCACGCGCGCGGGTGAGCGAGGCGGTAGGCGGCCGTGAGCTTCTCCGCCGAGACGTGCGTGTAGATCTGTGTCGTCCCGAGGCTCGCGTGTCCGAGCATCTCCTGCACCGTCCGCAGGTCCGCTCCCCCGTCGAGCAGGTGAGTGGCCGCGGAGTGCCGGAGCGCGTGTGGGCCCACGGTGTCGGCCCCGATCGCGGGGGCGAGCGCCGCCGAGACGATGTCGTAGGCGGCTCGGGTCCCGAGTCTTCCGCCGCGCGCCCCGAGGAACAGCGCCGAGGTCCCGGCGCCGCGTGCAGCGAGGACGGGTCGCCCGCGGACAAGGTAGGCCGTGAGCGCGCCGGCCGCGGGCGCGCCGAACGGGACGACGCGCTCCTTGGATCCCTTGCCCAGGACGCGGACGGTCCGTTGGTCATGATCGAGGTCGTCGACGTCGCATGCGCACACCTCCGCGACACGCAAGGCTGACGCGTAGAGGATCTCGAGAAGCGCGGCATCGCGCAGCGCGGCGGGATCTCCTTCGGCGGCGCGAGTGTGTGCTGCCGCCAGCACCTCGTCCAGGGTCTGTGCCGTCGCGACCTTCGGGAGAGCGCGACCGCGCTTCGGCGCGATGAGGCGGATGCTCGGATCGGTCTCGATGATCCGTTCGCCCAGTGCCCAGGTGAAGAAGCTGCGCGCGGAGGCCGTGCGCCGCGCGATCGTGGCGCGCGCGGCGTCGTTCTCGGCGAGGCGCCACAGCCAGTCCCGGAGGTCCTCGAGGCCGACGGCGGCAAGGTCGGTGTCCCCGACCGCTTCGGTGAGAGACCGCAGATCGGCGGCGTACGCGCGCACCGTCGCCGGGGAGAGCCGGCGCACGCGTTCGAGGTGCGCCGCGTAGCGGCCTGCTGCCTCGGAGATCCTCACCCTCCCAGCATGTCGCGCCGACCGGGCGAGGACGCTCCGCCGCGCCCGGGTTGCTCACCACAGGGTCACGGGCCCTGCTCCGGACACGTGCACCCACCCGGCGCCGCGCCGTGCCGCAAGCCCGGTGAGCTCGAGCATCCCGAGGAGCCCGGCGGCCTCGTGAACACCGAAGCCCGCACGGCGCGCGATGTCCTCGACGGTGCGTGCCGATCGCGTGCTGAGAGCATCACGGATACGGGTCGCGTCGTCGGTCATTCCCCGATCACCCCCTGCGGGAGGGCGTCCACGGTCCCCGCACGCGGGCGGGTCACCGAGCATCTCCCGCACGTCGGCGAAGCACGTCACGCAGATCGCCTCCCCCTCCCGGAGCAACCGGTGGCACCCCATCGAGCTCGCGCTCGTCACCGGACCGGGGATGACGCCGAGAGGTCGGCCGAGCGCCTGGGCGTGATGTGCCGTGTTCAGCGCGCCGCTGCGCCACCCCGCTTCGACGACGACGGTGGCGTCGCTGCACGCGGCGATCAGCCGGTTTCGCGCGAGGAAGCGATGCTTCGTCGGCGCCGTGCCGCAGGGGACCTCCGCGATCACGAGCCCGACCTGCGCGATCCGGTCGATCAACTCGCGGTGCCCCGCCGGGTACGGTCGCTCGACACCGCCCGCCATGACAGCGACAGTGCCGCCGTCTGCGGAGAGCGCGCCGCGGTGCGCCGCGCCGTCGATGCCGTAGGCTCCTCCCGAGTAGACCGTGATCCCCGCCTGTCCGCCCTCCGCCGCGAACTCCGCGGCGAGGAACTCACCGTAGGAGGAGGCCGCGCGGGCGCCGACGAGCGCGATCGCCGGGATCCCGGCATCCAGGAGTCTCGTGTCTCCCCGAACCCAGAGACAGACCGGAGCGAACGGCCCCAGGTCTGCCGTACGCGCCGGCCAGCGCGCATCCTCCGGGGTCACGAGACGCACGCCGGACCGTCGCGCCAGCGCGATCGCCTCCTCGGCCCGGCCCCGTCGGGGGGCCCAGCGGTCGCGAGCCGCGCGGAGCTCGGTGGGGGTGATCTCGCCGAGCTCCGCACCGCGGACGCTGCCCGTGGCGACCGCGATCTCCAGAGCACGCACCGGGCCCGCGGTCTCGATGAGCGCCCCGGCGATGCGGTCCCCCGGCTCGATGAGCGTCGACCACACCGCGCGCGCGTAGGCGTCTTCCGCCGCTCCGCCGGAGGCAGCGTCCGACACCTCGCTCAACGCCCGCCGCATCGCAGCTCCGTCCGGGAGCATCCCGCTCATCCCTGCGCACCGTTCTTCAGATAGAGCGCGCGGCCGATGTCCTGCGGTGAGACGCGGTCGCGCGCCGCGAGGTCGGCACTCGTCCATGCGAGCCGCAGCACCCGGTCATATCCGCGCAGCGTGAGCGCCCCGCGCTGCAGCGCGGCATCCAGCGGCCGTCGGATCGCGGGCTCGGGAGCCAGCGGTCCATCCCGCAGCCAGGTGCCCGGCACCTCCGCGTTCGTCCGCCAGGGCGTGGATGCGAGGCGGTGCGCGGCGCGACTCCGCGCCTCCACGACCTCCGCGCGCGCCGCGGCCGTCGTGACGCGGCTGTCGTCGC
Organism: Microbacterium flavum; assembly: GCF_018717645.1. Taxonomy (GTDB): domain Bacteria; phylum Actinomycetota; class Actinomycetes; order Actinomycetales; family Microbacteriaceae; genus Microbacterium; species Microbacterium flavum. The sequence continues at coordinate 79,898 of NZ_JAFLHG010000011.1, read as the reverse complement.
CGCGGCGCAGCCGCGCGACGGCGACGCGCTGCAGCCCGAGCTCGATGTCGATGCGGTCTCGAAGCGGCCCGGAGAGCTTGCCCGCGTGCCGGCGGATGGCGAGCGAGGGGCACCGACACTCGGCGTGGAGCACGCCGTAGTTCCCGCAGGGACACGGGTTCATCGCGAGCACCAGCTGGAACCGCGCGGGAAAGGTGGCGCGGAACCCCGCGCGGTGGATCTCGATGCTGCCCGTCTCGAGCGGCTGGCGGAGCGCGTCGAGCGCATGCGCCCCGAACTCGCCCGCCTCGTCGAGGAAGAGCACCCCGCCGCTCGCGCGGGCGATCGCCCCCGGGCGGACCGCGCGCGATCCGCCGCCCACGAGGGCTCCGACACTCGCGGAATGATGCGGAGCCTCGAAGGGCGGGGTCCGGGTCAGCGCCACGACGGGGAGCCCCGCGAGCGACCGCATCGAGGCGGCCTGGATCGCTGCCTCGTCGTCGAGGTCGGGCAGAATGCCGGGGAGCCGACGGGCGAGCATCGTCTTGCCGGCGCCCGGCGGGCCGCTCATCAAAAGGTGATGGCCCCCGGCGGCGGCCAGGACGAGGGCGTCCACGGCGTCGCGCTGACCGATCACGTCGGCGAGATCGGGCGCCGCCGACGCCTCGGGCTCGGCGCTCGCGCTCAGCGGGACCGGCTCGAGCTCGCGGTCGGGGAGGTCGAGGTCCAGGCCGTGCCGGCGTGCGACGTCGCGCAGACCCACCGCGCCGCAGACCTCGATGTCCGCGACGAGTTCGGCCTCCGCGAGGTTCGCGTGCGGGACGATCACCCGGCGGATGCCGGCGCGTGCCGCCGCCGCGACGGCCGGGAGGACGCCCGGGACCGGGCGGAGCCGTCCGTCGAGGCCCAGCTCGCCGATATGCGCCGTGGCGAGGAGCGACGCGGCATCCATCGGCGCCTCCGTGGCCAGCGCCGCGATCGCGATCGCCACATCGAGACCCGTCCCGTGCTTGGGCAGGTTCGCGGGCGACAGGTTGACCGTGAGCTTTCGACGCGGCAGGGGCAGACCGGCGTTCGCGCAGGCGTTGTGCACACGCTGGTGCGCTTCGCCGATCGCCTTATCCACCAGCCCGATGATCGCGAATCCCGGGGTCTGGTTGGAGAGGTCCGCTTCGACCTCGACGAGGTCGCCCTGCAGTCCGGTCAGCACGACCCCCCACGTCCGGCCGACGGTCACCGGAGGTCCTCGAGGTGCTCGACGGTGGCGGTGGCGGGATCCTCCCCCGTGATCCCGATGACGTCCAGCCTCAGGCGTCGACGCCGTGCGGCATCCGGATGGGATGCCGCCCACGCGCACGACAGCCGCCACAGGCGGTCGCGCTTGCGCGCATCGATCGCCTCGAACGGATGACCGAACCCGTCCGTGCGTCGAGTCTTCACCTCGACGACCACCAGATCCGCCCCGTGGGCGGCGACGATGTCGAGCTCACCGCCTGCCGTCCGCCAGTTTCGGTCGAGGATCGTGTACCCGAGCGCGGCCAGATGACGCGCCGCGCGCTCCTCACCGTCCCGTCCGCGGATGTCCTTCTGAGCCATACCGGGAATCGTGCCCGGCTACGGCGCCCGCGCCGGGGGTTCGGAACGATCTGTGGATCGTTTCGCGAAGAAGCCCGCTGGGGACGGCGCGATGGCGGACCTCAGGAGTCGAGCGACAGCTCCTCCGGGAGCTGGAAGTCTCGACGCTGAAGCTCCTCCACGTTCACGTCCTTGAACGTGAGCACGCGCACCGACTTCACGAAGCGGTCCGCCCGGTAGATGTCCCACACCCAGACGTCCGTCATCGAGATCTCGAAGTAGAAGTCGTGCTCGGTGTCGCGGCGGACCACGTTGACATCGTTGGCGAGATAGAAGCGCCGCTCGGTCTCGATGACGTATTGGAACTGCGACACGACGTCGCGGTACTCCTTGTACAGGGCCAGTTCGAGCTCGCGGTCGTAATCCTCGAAGACTTCGTCATCCATGGTGACTCCAGTCTAGGCGGGCGTCAGAAGAGCGTCGGCGCGTCGGCGATCGCCCACGACGCGCGATGCTGCGGGCTCAGCCCGTGCGATCGGATCGCCGCCCGGTGCTCCGCGCTCGCGTAGCCCTTGTTCCGCTCCCAGCGGTAGTGCGGATGCGCGTCGTGGAGACCCACCATCACCTCGTCCCGGGCCACCTTCGCCAGGACGGATGCCGCGGCCGCCGACGCGCAGTCGCGGTCGGCTTTGATGATCGGACGCACGCGCAGGCCGGCGCCTCCCGCGGGGGTGATGTAGTCGTGATTGCCGTCGAGGATCACGATCGCCTCCTCGGGCGCCACTCCGGACGCGCGGAGGTCGGCGATCGCGCGGAGCGCGGCGAGCCCCAGGGCCCGGATGATCCCCACCTCGTCGATCTCGGCCGGCGAGGACCAGCCGACCGCTGACGCAGACACCCAGGCGGCGGCCCGCGCGGCCACCTCGGGGCGGCGATGCTCCGCGACGAGCTTCGAGTCGCGAAGGCCCTCCGGCACCCGGCGACGCGCGTGCGCGGCATCCATCACGACGGCGCCGACGGCGACCGGGCCCGCCAGCGCGCCACGCCCGACCTCGTCGCACGCGATGACGAGCGTGTGCTCGCGGAGCAGAGCGCGCTCCACCGTGAGCCGCGGCGTGATGACGGCCATCAGCCCGCGCCGCCACGAGCCGCGGACCCGGCGGGAACGCCCGCGAAGACGTCGTGGTGGAAGTCGATCAGACCGAACCTCGGGAACGGCCAGGTGATGAGGAAGGCACGCCCGACGACGTTGTCGAGGGGAACGAATCCGCGCGAGGGCTGCTCGACGTTGTAGCGCGAGTCCTTGGAGTGATCGCGGTTGTCGCCCAGCACCCAGAGGGAGCCGTCGGGGACGGTCACGTCGTACGGCACCACCTGGGGAGCGCTCTGCCCCTCCGCGAGGTCCAGATAGGAGGTCTCATCGATCGGGGTGCCGTTGACGGTCACCTGTCCGAGCGCATTGCAGCAGACGACATGATCGCCGCCGACGCCGATGATGCGCTTGATGAGGTGATCCTCGCTGTCCGGCGCGGAGATCCCCACGATCGACAGGAGCCAGTCGGATGCCTCGACGAGGGGCGGCCGCGGCGGGGAGACCGTCACCGGAAGCCAGCCGCCGGGGTCGCGGAAGACGACGACGTCGCCGCGCTGATAGCCCCCGAACCGAGGCGTCAGCTCGTCGACGAGGATGCGGTCCTTCACGAGGAGGGTCTGCTCCATCGATCCCGACGGGATGTAGAAGGAGCGGACGAAGAACGTCTTGATGACGAAGGAGACGAGGACGGCGACGACCACGATGATGAGGATGTCGCGCAGGAGGGGCCAGATCCCCCGCCGGCGTCGGCGCCGGAGCAGACCGGTCTCGGGGACCCCGGGCGCGGCCACGTTGTCGGAGGTCATGCACGTCCTTCTCGCCGGCGCGCCGCGGCTCGGCGCGCGCCCCCACAAGGTTCGCACATCCGCGCGCCCCCACGTGCCGCGCCGCGCCCCTCGGCGGCCCACGATGACGCGGCGGACGCAAAAAGCCCCGGACGGCTCGGCCGGTCCGGGGCTTTCTGATGCGAGGCGCGTCAGTTGCCGCGCTTCTCCTTGATCTTGGCCTTCTTGCCACGGAGCTCGCGCAGGTAGTACAGCTTCGCGCGGCGCACGTCACCGCGCGTGACGACCTCGATGTGGTCGATCACCGGGGAGTGCACCGGGAAGGTGCGCTCGACGCCCACCTGGAAGCTGATCTTGCGGACCGTGAAGGTCTCGCGCACGCCGTCGCCCGAGCGACCGATGACGACGCCCTGGAAGACCTGGACGCGGGAGCGGCTGCCCTCGGTGATGTTGACGTGCACCTTGACGGTGTCACCGGGGCCGAAGGCGGGAATGTCGGAGCGGAGAGATGCCGCGTCGACGGAGTCGAGGATCTGCATGATCGTCACTTCCTGCGACCGCCACAGGTCGATCGCGAGATGAGTTGGAAAGGTGAGGTGTGCCCGCAGCGACGCCAGGCATCGCCGTGCTCCCCTGAGGCAGAGCCTTCATCGGGCACAAACATCCATTCTGCCATGCCGGGCGCCCGGGGCCAAAACGCGGCGAGGGCCGCGGCGGTCAGCCGACGGGGCCGGCGCCCTTCTCACGGATGACGATGACCTCGGCATCCGCCCGGGGGGCCGACTCCTGCGACGGAGCCGGGACGTAGCCGATGCCCTCGGCGGTGTGCATCACGAGGCGGCTGGGCCGCGCTTCGCGCCACAGCTGGGAGAGCGTGGACCAGAGCGCTCCGATCCCGACGACGATGGTGAGGAAGAACAGCGCCCACCACCACGGGTTCGAGAACACGCCAAGAGCGATGACGAGGACGTTCCAGCCGCCGATGAGCCCGAGGTCGGGCCACGAGACGGCGCGCTCGGCGCGGGCGGTGCCACGCGCGCGAACGAGCAGGGTGAGCACCAGCTGGCCGACGAAGACGATCGGGGCCGACAGCAGCACCCACAGGAGCGACAGCGGGTTGGCACCGAAGACGATCCACCCGACGAACAGCCAAAGCGGCAGGACGAACGCCGCCGGGATCAGCCAGCGGTAGAACCCCCGACGAAGCCAGAACATCTCGTGCAGTGCCATGTCCTCGATGGTACGCCGACCCGCCACAATGGAACCTGAGGAAAGGATCACGATGATCGAGCTGCGCACCCCGTCCGAGATCGATGCGATGCGACCCGCGGGCCGTTTCGTCGCGGAGGTGCTCGCCACGTTGCGCGACGACACCAAGGTGGGAACGAACCTGCTGTCGATCGACAAGCGGGCCCACGAGATGATCCGCAAGGCCGGCGCCGAATCCTGCTACATCGATTACCACCCCTCCTTCGGCGCCAGCCCCTTCGGGAAGGTGATCTGCACGTCGATCAACGACGCCGTGCTCCACGGACTCCCCCACGACTACACGCTGCGCGACGGCGACCTCGTCTCGCTGGACTTCGCGGTCTCGGTCGACGGGTGGGTCGCGGACTCCGCCGTGTCGTTCGTGGTCGGGTCCCCCCGCGACGAGGACCTTGCGCTCATCGACATGACCGAGCGTGCGCTGGATGCCGCGATCGGCGCGGCTGTCACGGGCGGCCGGATCGGGGACATCTCGCACGCGGTCGCCGAGGTCGCGCGGGCAGACGGCTATTCGATCAACACCGACTTCGGCGGCCACGGCGTCGGCCGCACGATGCACGGCGACCCCCACGTCCCCAACGACGGCAAGCCGAACCGCGGGTACCCGCTGCGGCCGGGGCTCGTGATCGCGCTCGAGCCGTGGTTCCTGCAGAGCACGGACGAGCTCGTGACCGACCCCGACGGCTGGACCCTGCGCAGCGCGGACGGCTCGCGCGGCGCCCACGCCGAGCACACCGTCGCGATCACCGAGGACGGTCCCCTGATCCTCACCGACCGGTCGTTCCTCGGCGTCGCCTGACCGCCGATTCCCGCAGGTCGACCACGCGGATCACCTGCACGGCGCCTGCGCCTCACAACCTCGCGGATGTCGGTGTGAGGGAAACGTTCGACCGGGGTAACCGAACTCTGCGGAGGCGCGAAACACCGTCCTCGTAACCTCGCCGCTACGTCCAGAAGAGACCAGGCGGCAGGAGAGGTCATGACCGAAACCCCACCGACGACCCCGGGCAGCTCCCGCGGGGCATCCGTCGATCGCCCGAAACACAGCCCTGACGCCCGCGCAACAACCGCGCCGTATGGTGACGGCATGCTCGAGAGCGTGCGTCGCGGTCCCCACATCGTCGTGGTCGGCGCAGGCATGGTGGCGCATCGCTTCGTCGAGAGCCTGCTCGCGCGGGCAGACGAGACCTGGCAGGTCACCGTGATCGGCGAGGAGGACCGACACCCGTACGATCGCGTCGGGCTGACCGGCTTCTTCGGCGGCGCCACCGCCGACGAGCTGTCGCTGGACGCCGCTCCGCTCTCCGACCCCCGAGTGCGCTTCCTCCGGGGGCGCACCGTGTCGCGCATCGATCGCGAGGCGCGGCGGGTCACCACGGACGCCGACACGAGCATCGCCTACGACCGCCTCGTGCTGGCCACCGGTTCGTACGCGGCGCGCCTGGCGGTGGAGGGGTTCGGGCTCGACGGATGCTTCGTCTACCGCACCCTCGACGACGTCGAGGCCCTGCGTTCCTTCGTCGAGCTGCGCGCGCACGAACTCGGGCGTCCCCTCACGGGCATGGTGATCGGCGGAGGACTCCTCGGCCTCGAAGCGGCCGGAGCGCTGCAGGGGCTCGATGTGGAGTGCACGGTCGTGCAGTCCAGCGACCGGCTGATGTCGGCACAGCTCGATCTCCAGGGGGGGACGGCGCTCCGGCGTCTCATCGAGGCGAAGGGCATCGCAGTCAAGACCGGCACGAGCACCACGCGTCTCGATGCCGACAGGAGCGGGCGGGTCGCCGGCCTGGAGTTCCGCGACGGCTCGTGGGAGCGCACCGATGTCGTCGTGTTCACCGTCGGAGTCCGACCGCGCGACGAGCTCGCCCGGACCGCGCGGCTGGACGTGCACCCTCGCGGCGGCGTGCTGATCGATCAGGCCTGCCAGACCTCGGATCCGTGCATCTTCGCGATCGGCGAGGTGGCGAACTTCGACGGCGCGTGCGTGGGGCTGGTCGCCCCCGGCTACGCCATGGCCGAGGTCGCCGCCACGCGGCTGCTCGGCGGGGAGGCGTTCTTCCCCGGCTACGACCTGTCGACGAAGCTCAAGCTCTCCGGTGTCGATGTGGCGAGCTTCGGCGATGCGTTCGCCGCCACCCCCGGAGCTCTCGATGTGGTGTATGTCGACCCCGTGGCCGGGGTCTACAAGAAGCTCGTCGTCTCCGACGATGCCAAGACGCTGCTCGGCGGCATCCTCGTCGGAGATGCCTCCGCGTACGGCGCGCTGCGTCCGCTCGTGGGCGGTCCGCTGGGAGGCGACCCGGTCGCCTACCTCATCCCCGCCGATGGCGTGGAAGCTCCGACCGGCGATCTCCCCGATGCGGCGCTCGTGTGCTCGTGCAACAGCGTCACCGGGGGCGCGATCCGGCACGCGGTCGGCGAACAGGGCTGCACCGACGTGGCATCCGTGAAGGCGTGCACGAAGGCGGGAGCGGCGTGCGGTTCATGCGTGACGATGGTGAAAAAGCTCGTCGGTGCGGAGCTCGCCAAGTCGGGTGCCGTGCTCAGCACCGCGCTGTGCGAGCACTTCGACATGTCGCGCCGTCAGCTCTTCGACGCCGTTCGGGTGTCGGGTCTCACCACGTTCAGCGCCGTCATCGAGCGCTTCGGGGTCGGCCGCGGTTGCGACATCTGCAAGCCGGCGCTGGCCAGCATCCTGTCGACGCTCGTCGGCGGACACGTGCTGGATGGCGAGAACGCCGCATTGCAGGATACGAACGACCACGTCATGGCGAACCTCCAGAAGGACGGCAGCTACTCCGTCGTGCCGCGTATCGCCGGCGGCGAGATCACCCCCGAGGGGCTCCTCGTGATCGGGCAGGTCGCCCAGGACTACGGCCTCTACACGAAGATCACCGGCGGCCAGCGCATCGACATGTTCGGAGCGCGCCTCGAGCAGCTCCCCGAGATCTGGAAGCGACTCGTGGATGCCGGCTTCGAGTCCGGCCACGCGTACGGGAAGTCGTTGCGCACCGTGAAGTCGTGCGTCGGGTCGACCTGGTGCCGCTACGGCGTGCAGGACTCGGTGGGGATGGCGGTGCAGCTCGAGCTGCGCTACCGCGGCCTGCGCTCGCCCCACAAGATCAAGCTCGGCGTATCGGGCTGCGCACGCGAGTGCGCCGAGGCCCGGGGAAAGGACGTCGGCGTGATCGCCACGGAGTCCGGGTGGAACATGTACGTGGGCGGCAACGGCGGGTTCACCCCGCGGCATGCGGTCCTGTTCGCCGAAGGGCTCAGCGACGCGGAGCTCCTGCAGGCGATCGACCGCTTCCTGATGTACTACATCTTCACGGCGGATCGCCTGCAGCGCACCGCACCCTGGTTCCAGGACATGGAGGGCGGCGTCGAGGCGCTGCGCGCCGTGGTCTTCGAGGACAGTCTGGGCATCTGCGAGGACCTCGATCGCGCGATGGCCCTGCACGTGGCGAACTACGAAGACGAGTGGAAGGCGACCCTCGACGACCCCGACAAGCTCCGCCGGTTCGCGTCGTTCGTGAACGCCCCCACCACTCCCGATCCATCCCTGGCCTACACGGTCGAACGCGGGCAGCCCCGGCCGGCCACCGATGCCGAGCGCGACGACCCCCGGGTTCTGATCGCCGGCACCACCCTGGAGGTGCGACGGTGACCCTCACGGATGCGACGGCACCCCCGGAGGCGGCCGGAGCCGAGGCGTGGATCCGCATCTGCGCGCTGGGCGACCTCGAGATCGAGCGCGGGCGGGCGGCCCTCGTGCATGACACCCAGGTCGCGCTCTTCCTCCTGCACAGCGGCCGCGTCTTCGCCGTGAGCAACCTCGATCCCTTCAGCGGCGCGCACGTCATCTCCCGCGGCATCGTCGGCACGAGACAGGATGCCCCCACGGTCGCCTCCCCCATGTTCAAGCAGGTCTTCCATCTGCGCACCGGGGCGTGTGTGGACGCGCAGGGCAAGGAGCCCGCACATCTGCGGTCGTGGCCGACCACCGTGCGCGACGGCGCGGTCTACGTGAAATGGGCGGGTCGCTCGTGACGACGATGCTCGGAGTCGATCTCGCCGGTCGCGACGTCCTGATGGTCGGCGGCGGCGCCGTCACCGCCCGACGGCTCGTTCGGCTGCTCGATGAGGGTGCCCGCGTGCGCGTCGTCGCACCGGAGGTCTGCGACGACGTGCGTGCCGCGATCGCGACGCACGGCCTGTCGTGGACGCCCCGCCGCGTGCGCCGTGGCGACATCGGCGCGGCGTGGCTCGTGCACACCGCAACCGGCGACCAGCGCGTCGACGCGGACGTCGCGGCGATGGCCGAACGTCTCCGCGTGCTCTGCGTGAACGCGTCCGACGGCGCGCACGGCACCGCCCGCCTCACTGCTCAGGCGCGCTCCGGAGACGTTCTCGTGGGAGTCGTCTCCGACGCGGGTGTCGATCCTCGTCGTGCCGGGCGCGTGCGCGACGCGATCGGCGCGCTGCTGCGCGAAGGCCGCCTGCCGGTGCGACGGCGGCGGAAATCGGCCGCCGGCCGCGTCGACCTGGTGGGTGGCGGCCCGGGGCCCACCGACCTCATGACCGTCCGTGGTCGCCGGCTCCTGGCCGAGGCCGACGTGGTCGTGGCGGACCGTCTCGGTCCGATCGATGTCATCGATGAACTCGATGCCGACGTCGAGGTGATCGACGTCGGCAAGCGGCCGGGGCATCACCCCGTGCCGCAGGAGGAGATCAACGCGATCCTGGTGGCGCATGCGCGGGCGGGTCGCCGCGTCGTGCGACTGAAGGGTGGCGATCCGTTCGTCTACGGTCGGGGCGGCGAAGAGGTCGCCGCGTGCCTCGCCGCGGGCGTGCCCGTGGACGTCGTGCCCGGACTCACCAGCGTCGTCTCCGTGCCGCAGGCAGCCGGCATCCCGATCACGCATCGCGGTGTCGCCGCGTCGGTGCACATCGTCAACGGGCAGGCCGAGACGTCGCCCAGCACCGTCGCGGCCCTCGCCGATCCGAGCGTGACGACGGTGGTGTTGATGGGAGTGGCCGCGCTCCCCCGGCTGATCGCGGTCGCACGGGGTGCCGGAGTGCCGGATGATCGTCCTGTGGCGATCATCGAGAGCGGGCACACCGCGCAGCAGCGGACGACACGCTCCACGCTCGCGCAGGTGCTCGGCGACGCCGCTGCGGTGGGCGTCCGAAATCCGGCGGTCATCGTGATCGGCGATGTGGCGCGCGCCGAGCTGCTGATGCCGTCTCCGACATGGGCGGGTGACGCGCTCCGTTGACATCGCCCGCCCAGATCTCCTCTGCTCTCGAAGGCTGCACCATCGTGATCGCCGTCGATCGTCGCTCCGGTGAGCTCGCGGCGGCGCTGGAGCGGCACGGTGCACACGTGCGTCACGCCCCGGCGCTCACGATTGTGTCGCACATCGATGACGATGCCCTGATCGCCCGCACGCGCGAGCTGATCCGTACGCCGCCCGAGATCCTCGTCGTGACGACCGGCGTCGGGTTTCGCGGGTGGATGGAGGCGGCCGACGAAGCGGGGCTGATCGACGACGTGCACGTCGCCCTGCGCGACGCCCAGATCGTGGCACGCGGCCCGAAGGCGCGCGGCGCGATCCAGCAGGCGGGATTCGCCGCCGACTGGGTGGCGGAGTCGGAGACCTCCGGAGAGCTGGGCGAGTTCCTGGTCGCCGAGGGCGTGACCGGCCGCCGCGTCGCCGTGCAGCATCACGGCTCGGGCGCCGACGGGCTCGACGAGCTGTTCACCGATCACGGCGCGGATGTCGTGAGCCTCACCGTGTACCGCTGGGGTCCCCCGCCGGATGCGACCGCCGTGCGTCGCTCGGTCGTGTCGGCAGCCGCGGGCGAGGTCGACGCGGTGCTGTTCACCTCGGCGCCGGGAGCCTACGAGTGGATCGCCGAGGCGGAACGGGCGGACGCGCTGCACGACATCCGCGCGCGGAGCGGCAAGGGCCGTCTCCTCCTCGCAGCGGTCGGCCCGATCACCGCCGGTCCCCTGATCGAGGCGGGGCTCGAACCGCTGATCGCCGAACGTGGGCGTCTCGGCTCGCTCGTGCGCTCGGTCGTGACCCACTTCGGAGGCGGCCATGCCGTCTCGCTCGTGACGACGGCGGGCCGCCTGGAGGTCCGCAGCGCCGGCGCCGTTCTCGACGGACGCTTCATCCCGCTTTCGCGCACTGGCGTCGACGTGCTCGGCACGCTGTTCGAGGCAGCCGGACGCGTCGTCTCACGTCCGGTGCTGCAGGCCTCGCTCCCCCGATCGGGCGAGAGCAGTCACGCCGTCGAGATGGCGGTGGCGCGCGTGCGCGAGGCTCTCGGGGTGCCTGACCTCATCAAGACCGTCGTCAAGCGCGGCTACCGGCTCGACGTCGTCGACCCCTCGGACGACTGACCCGCTCCCAGCAGATCGGGCCGGGTCGCGCGTGTGCGGCGCAGGCTCTCCTCCCTCCGCCACGCCGTGATCGCACCATGGTTTCCGCTCAGAAGCACCGGCGGCACCTCGAGGTCGCGCCAGACCGGCGGCTTGGTGTAGATCGGGTACTCCAGCAGACCGTCCTCGTGCGACTCCTCCACGAGGCTCTCCGGGTTGCCGACGACTCCCGGCACCAGCCTGGTCACCGCCTCGATCACCGCCATCGCGGCCACCTCCCCACCGTTGAGCACGTAGTCGCCGAGACTGATCAGGCGCACGCGGCCGCGCGCCGCGAAGTGATCGACCACCCGCTGGTCGATGCCCTCGTAGCGTCCGCAGGCGAACACGATCTGCTCCTCCTCGGCGAACTCGCGCGCCATCCGCTGGGTGAAGAGCTCCCCCGCGGGCGATGTCACCACGAGCACCGCATCCGTGCCCAGCACCTCGTCGAGCGCCTCGCCCCACGGCTCCGGCTTCATCACCATCCCCGCCCCGCCGCCGTACGGGGTGTCGTCGACGGTTCGGTGACGGTCGTGGGTCCAGTCCCGCAGGTCGTGCACGCGCAGATCCAGGATGCCGCGGGCACGAGCCTTCCCGATCAGTGAGACATCGAGCACGTCGAAGAAGGTCGGGAAGATCGTCACGATGTCGATGCGCATGATCTCGAGTGTAGGGAGCCGTCGCATGTTTCGAGGGTGTGACGAAGGCCTAACGCGCGCCGCCGCCGTGCGGTGACGCACTGGTGATCAAGAGGTAATCGCTCGGGTGGCCGGGCCGAAACACGCGTTCCGTAGCGTCGGCTCATACCTTCCGAAGGAGTTCGCATGGCTCTTGCAGTGACACCTCCCGCCCCCTCCGCCGAGACGACGCCGGCCGACCAGACCGTGACGCTCGTCAGGCGCCCGGGCCGCTGGGTCGACGGGTGGAACCCCGAGAACGTCGCGTTCTGGCAGTCGACCGGCCGATCCATCGCCCGCAGGAACCTGGGCTGGTCGATCTTCGCCGAGTTCCTCGGCTTCATCGTCTGGCAGCTGTGGAGCATCGTCGTGGTGATGCTCCCCAGTGCGGGCTTCACCTTCACCACGTCGCAGATCTTCTGGCTCATCTCCCTCCCGAGTCTCGTGGGCGCGACCCTGCGCTTTCCGTACACGTTCATGGTCGCGCGGTTCGGCGGCCGCAACTGGACGATGGTCTCGGCGGCGCTCCTGCTCATCCCGACGACGCTACTGGGCATCGTCGTGGCCAACCCCGAGACGCCGTTCGGCGTAATGCTGGCCGTCGCCGCGCTCGCGGGCGTCGGCGGTGGCAACTTCGCCAGTTCGATGGCGAACATCACCTACTTCTATCCGCAGAAGGAGAAGGGGTGGGCGCTCGGACTCAACGCCGCCGGCGGCAACCTCGGCACGTCTGTCGCGCAGTTCGCCGTGCCCATCGTCGTGACGACCACAGCAGGCCTGAGCCTGAGCATCTCCCTCGCCGGGTGGATGTGGATCCCGCTGATCCTCGTGGCGATCTGGGGTGCCTGGCGCCACATGGACAACCTCACGTCCGCCAAAGCCGATTTCGCCGGCTCGGCGGCCGCGCTGCGCGAACCGCACCTGTGGCTGCTGGCGCTGCTCTACATCGGCACGTTCGGATCGTTCATCGGCTTCGCCAGCGTCTTCCCCAAGCTGATCGCCGACCAGTTCCCGGACTTCTCCACGATCCAGGTCGGACAGGCCGCCGTGTCACTGGCCTTCCTCGGGGCGCTCATCGGCTCGCTCGTGCGCCCCTTCGGCGGACGCCTGGCCGACCGGTTCGGTGGAGCGCGCATCACGACGATCGCCTTCGCGGTGATGGCCGTCGGCGCCCTCGCCCTCGTGTGGACGCTGCCGGTCGGGAACTTCTGGCTGTTCCTGGGGTGCTTCCTCGTCCTCTTCGCCGCGACGGGCGCGGGAAACGGCTCGACGTACCGCATGATCCCGAGCGTCTTCGCCGCCCGCGCCGTCGCCCGTTCCGCCGACGGCGGTGCGCACGGCGTGGCGATGCAGCGCAAGGCCGCCGCCGCGCTGGGCCTCATCTCGGCGATCGGCGCGTACGGCGGGTTCCTCGTGCCACAGGTGCTCAACGCGTCCCAGCTGTCGACCGGCGGGTACACGGCGGCGTTCTACGGTTTCGTCGGTGCCTACGTGGTGCTCATGCTGCTCACCCTGGCCGTGTACGTCGTTCCTCGGCGGGCACTGGCCGGTCAGCGCATCTGACGCAGTCGAACGGAACGGGCCGCATCCTTCGGGATGCGGCCCGTTCGGTCTGTCTGAGGTCCGATGAGGGTGCCGCCGTCAGTACACGTCGCGTGCGTAGCGACGCTGCGCGGCGAGCTTCTTGATGAACTCGACAGCGTGATCGTGCGGCATCCCCCCATGGGTCTGACTGATCGCGACGAGGGCGGCCTCGACATCCTGCGCCATTCGCGCCGCGTCGCCGCAGACGTACACGTGTGCGCCGTCCTGCAGCCAGCGCCACAGCTCGGCTCCGTGCTCGATCATGCGGTCCTGCACGTAGATCTTCTGGCGCTGATCGCGCGAGAACGCCACGTCCAGGCGCGTGAGGAAGCCGTCACGGCGCATCTGCTCGAGTTCGTCGCGGTAGTAGAAGTCGGTCGCCTCGTGCTGCTCGCCGAAGAACAGCCAGTTGCGGCCGCGGTGCGCATCGGCTCGGCGATCGTGCAGGAACGCCCGGAACGGGGCGATCCCGGTGCCCGGACCGATCATGATCATCGGCGCGTCGGGGTTCGCGGGAGGGCGGAAGTGCGAGGACTTCTGCAGGTAGACGCCGGATGCCGTGTCCGCCGCCCGATCGGCGAGGAACGTGGAGCACACGCCGCCGCGTTCGACCGCGGCGTCGGTCTGGAAGCGCACGACCGAGACGGTCAGCTGCACTTCGTCGGGGTGCGTCTTCGGGCTGGACGAGATCGAGTACTGGCGTGGCTGCAGGCGTTTGAGCACCTGCACCCATTCCTCGGGGTCGGCCATCACGGGGAACGCGCGAAGCAGGTCCACGGCCTGCATCCGCCAGAGGAACTGCTCGAGCCTGGCCTTGTTCTCGCGTCGCGTGAGCACCGACAGTGCCGTGTCCGGCGTCCGTCCGGCGACGAACTCGATCAGGGCGGGCGTGATCTTCGTGATGTCGAGGCGCGTGCGCAGGGCGTGTCCGAGCGCGCGCTCCTCGCCGTCGAGCTCGATGACCGAGCGTGCGGCGAGTCCCGTGGCCTCCAGCCATTCGTTCACGACGCCGGAGGCGTTGGAGCAGATCACGCCCAGCGAATCGCCCGCTTCGTACTCGGCGCCGGAGTCGGCGAGGTCAAGACCGATCTGGCGCACTTCCTTGCCCGACCCCGGCCCGCTCAGCAGCACGTTCGTCACGAGCGCGGCGCGCACCGGGTTCGCGCGCGTGAACAGACGGCGCGCCGCGACCGGCTCGGCGGGCGCGGTGGTGGGGACGGTCGTCGCATCCGCACCATTCGTGTTCGTCAGCGCCCCGAGCACCTGTTCCAGCCAGGCCGATGCCGCGTCGGCGAAGTCGGGTTCGCAGTCCACGCGTGGCACGAGAGCCGTGGCGCCGAGCGCGCCGAGACGGTCGTCGACGCTGCGCCCGTGCCCGCAGAAGTCGTCGTAGCTCGAGTCGCCCATCGCGAGCACCGCGTACCGCAGGTCATCGAGCGCCGGTGCGCCCTCGGCGCTCAGCTGGCCCCAGAAGTCGGCTCCGTTGTCCGGAGGCCCTCCGTCGCCGAAGGTGGAGGTGATCACGAGCAGTCGACGCACGTCCACGAGATCCGCGACGCGCGCATCGATCATGCTGAGCACCCGGGCGGGAACACCGCGGCGCCCCAGCGCGGCCGCGGTCGTGGCCGCGAAATCCTCGGCATTGCCGGTCTGCGACGCCCAGAGCACCGTCACGGGGTCAGGAGCGGCGGCGTCGGCACGATGCACCTCGTGCGGAACGCGCGTGCGGGAGAACGCCCCGGCCAGGACGCCGTCGACCCAGGCGCGCGTCGACGGACGCAGCGGCGAGGTCACCGGCACGACCGGGACCGACCCGTCATCGAGAACGCTCACGTCGAGGGCGGCGAGGAAACCGCCCACGTACGCGCGCTCGTCGTCGTCCAAGGTCGGGGCGGTGACGGTCTGGCCGAGCACCTGCGCGGCGACGGCGAGCCCGCCGGCGCGAGCGGTCGCCGGAGACGGTCCGGCGGTCACCGTCGCCGGACCCACGCGCCGCACCGACACCGCCGCGATCTTGAACTCCGGCTGGAAGGATGCCGCGTCGACGGCGTCGCTGGTGACCGCGTTGACGGTGAGATTCTGGCCATGGGCGTCGTTCCAGTGGAACGGCGCGAACAGCCCGCCGGGGCGCACGCGATCGCTCACGACGGCGGGGGCGACGAAAAGGCCGCGACGCGAGGCGATCTCGAGCTGATCGCCCTCGTCGATGCCGAGCGCCTTCGCATCGTCCGGATGGATCTCGACGAACGGTCCCGGATTCAGCTTGTTGAGCTTCCCCACCCGGCCGGTCTTGGTCATCGTGTGCCACTGGTGCTGCAGCCGTCCGGTGTTCAGCACCCAGGGGTAGTCATCGTCGGGCAGTTCGCGAGCGTCCATGTGCGGGCGCGGGAGGAACTGGGCGCGCCGCGAGGCGGTGGGGAACGCGAGTGCGGGCGTCGTGCCGTCGCTCCTCACGTGCAGGGTCTGGCTGATGCCGTCGTTGAGATAGCGGATCGGGTGGCGCTCCGCTGCGTCTCCCGGGGGGCTCGGCCACTGCACGGGTCCGCTGCGCAGCCGGTCGTAGTCGATCCCGCGGAGGTCCCATCCGGACTGCGGGTTGTGGAACCGGCGGATCTCGTCGAAGACCTCCTCCGTCGAGGAGAACGTGAACCCGTCCGCGACGCCGAGCGCCTGGGCGATCTTGCAGATCGTCATCCAGTCCGGCTGGGCGTCGCCCGGAGGGTCGACGATCTTGCGCACGAGCGTCAGCGTGCGGTCGCTGTTGACCGTGACGCCGTCGCCTTCCACCCAGAGGGTGGCGGGCAGCAGGATGTCGGCGTAGGCGTTCGTCGCCGAATCCGTGTACACGTCCTGCACGATCACGAGCTCGGCGGAGGTCAGTGCATCGATGACCGTGGCGCGGTTGGCCACCGAGGCGGCCGGGTTGGTGCAGATGATCCATGCCGCTTTGATGGCCCCTTCGGCCATCTGCCGGAACATGTCGATCGTCCCGGTGCCCGCCTCCGGCCGGATCGTGCCGCGGTCGATCCCCCAGACGTCCTCGGTGAAGGCGCGGTCCTCCGCCGAGAAGACCGAGCGCTGCCCTGGCAGCCCCGGCCCCATGTAGCCCATCTCGCGCCCGCCCATGGCGTTGGGCTGTCCCGTGAGCGAGAACGGGCCGCTCCCCGGGCGGCAGATCGCGCCGGTCGCCAGATGCAGGTTGCAGATCGCGTTGGTGTTCCACGTGCCGTGCGTGGACTGATTGAGCCCCATCGTCCACAGCGTCATCCACTCGCCGGCTTCGCCGATCCACTGGGCGGCGGTGCGGATGTCGGACTCGGCCAGACCCGTGATCTGCGCGACGCGTTCCGGGGTGTAGTCGGCGAGGAAGGCCGGCATCGCATCCCAGCCGTCCGTGTGGGCGGCGATGAAGTCGCGGTCCACGTGCCCCGCCTCCCAGAGCAGAAGCAGCAGGCCGTTCAGCAGCGCGAGGTCGGTGCCCGGCGCGATCTGCAGGAACAGGTCGGCGCGCTCCGCGGTCGCCGTCCGTCGGGGGTCCACGACGATCAGCCGTGCGCCCTGTTTCAGGCGGTCCGCCATGCGCAGGAAGAGGATGGGGTGACAGTCCGCCATATTGGAGCCGATGACGAAGAACAGGTCGGCGTGCTCGAAGTCCTCGTACGAGCCCGGGGGTCCGTCGGCGCCGAGCGACTGCTTGTACCCGGTGCCTGCCGAAGCCATGCACAGCCGCGAGTTCGACTCGATGTGCAGGCCGCGCAGGTAGCCCTTCACCAGCTTGTTCGAGAGGTACTGCGCCTCCATCGTCATCTGACCGGAGACGTACACCGCGACGGCATCCGGACCGTGCTCGTCGATGATCGCGCGCAGGCGCGCCCCCGCGTCGTCGATCGCCGTCTCCAGCCGCACGGGAATCGCCTCCGCTCCGCGCGAGGCGCGCCGCAGGGCCGTCGTCATCCGTCCCGGCGCGCGCATCAGGTCGATGTGCGTCGCGCCCTTCGTGCAGAGGCGGCCCGCATTCGTGGGATGCGCCTTGTCGCCGACGGCCTTGTCGAGGGCGATCGGATGCCCCGGCTCGGCGGTCGTCGTCACCGATATCCCGCACCCCACCCCGCAGTAGGAGCAGACCGTGCGGAACGCCGACGCCCGAAGGCTCTGCGACGCTCCCGATGTCTCTGCGATGGCACCCACAGCACGATGATCCGCGATCGAGGTTCCGGCGGGTCGCTCGGGGTGTTTCCTCGATGTCACATTCGACGCACGAACGCCGCGTCGCCGCAGTGAGGTCGGCCCGGGTCAGTCGCGCTCGGGCGCGTCCTCCGGGTCGGATGCCGCGTCGCCGTCGGTCGCGTCGGCATCCGTCGGGTCTTCCGCGAGGGCCTCGTCGACGTCGACGTCGACGATGTCCTCGAAGAGTCCGGCCGGCGGTGTGACCACGATGCGCCCGGACGCGACGTCCACCGTCGGCACGATCGCCCGGACGAAGGGCACGAGGACCTCGTGATCGCCCGCGACGCGGACCGTGAGAAGGTCTTGGGCGGGAAAGTGGTCCACGCGGACGACCTTGCCGATCACGTGATCGTCGCGAACCACATCGAGGCCGATGAGCTGGTGGTCGTACCAGGCGTCGTCTTCGGCGGGAGCAGCGGTGTCCTCATCGATCCACAGGATGGCCTTGATCAGCTCCTCCGCGGCGTCGCGATCATCGATGCCCTCGAAGAATGCCACGGGGTGGCTGTTCATCCATCGGAACTCGCGCACCGTGAGGGTCTTGCCGTGCCACGGGGACGCGTCGGGAACCTGCAGCGTGAACGCCGCCCCCGGGATGAAGCGGCCGTCCGGATCGTCGGTGTACAGCTCGAGCTTGAACGCACCCTTGAGGCCATGCGCCTTGACGAGACGGCCGACGCGCAGCTGGTTCTTGCCCGCCACGTCAGTCGTCCGCGACGTCGACGCGCACGCGGGCGCCGTCGGCGAGAGCGGAGACGAGGGTGCGCAGCGCCTTCGCGGTGCGACCGCCGCGCCCGATCACCCGACCTCGGTCATCGGGGTGCACGCGCACCTCGAGGACGTCGCCGCGGGGCGACGTGGAGGAATGGATGACGACGTCGTCGGGGTGATCGACGATCCCCTTGACGATGTGTTCGAGCGCGGCGGACAGCACAGCGATTACTCGGCGTCGGCCGCGGGGGCCTCGGTCTCGGCGTCGGCCGCCTCGGCGGCGGGCGCGTCGGCCTTCTTCTCCGCCTTCGGGACGATGACCGACTTCTTGCCGGAGTCCAGCGTGAACTCCTCCTTCTCGCCGGCGACCTTCACCGTCGAGACGGCGTTCTTGTCGCCCTTGAACTTGCCCCAGTCGCCCGTGAGCTTCAGCAGTGCCGCGACCTGCTCGGTCGGCTGCGCGCCGACGGAGAGCCAGTACTGGGCGCGGTCGGAGTCGACCTTGATGATCGAGGGCTCCTCGGTCGGGTGGTACTGACCGATCTCCTCGATGACGCGGCCGTCGCGCTTGGTGCGCGAGTCGGCGACGACGATGCGGTAGTAGGGCGCACGGATCTTGCCGAGGCGCTTGAGACGGATCTTGACAGCCACAATTCTCCTGAATGGTGTTGTGAGGTGATGAACGTCGCCTGGAGCGTGGGGTGCACACCCGGCGGGAGCTCTGAGGTGGACCGTCCCCGCCCGGTTAGAGGGTCGCGCGAGTGGTCCAACGGTCCATTTTGCCAGATTGTTGCGGATGCCGCGAACCGACGCGTTCGGTCCGCCCCGCTCGTGTCAGACTGGCGCCATGACGGTGCCCTTCGCGACCTCCGCCCGTTCCTCGATGGGCGTCGAGTGGGAGATCATGCTGGCGGACGCCGACACGGGCGACCTCGTACCCCGGGCTCCCGAGGTGCTCGCCGCCATCGGCGCAGGCGCGGACCTCGAACGGCACACGATCACGGAGGAGCTCCTCACCAACACGATCGAGGTGACGAGCGGCATCGGCGACACGGTCGCTGCGGTGATCGATGACATCGCCGATGCCATCGCCCAGATCCGGACCGTCAGCGATCCGCTCGGGATCGAGCTGCTCTCGGCAGGGAGCCACCCGTTCGCGCAGTGGTACGACCAGGAGGTCACCGACAAGACCCGCTATCACAAGCTCATCGAGCGCACCCAGTGGTGGGGGCGCAACATGATGATCTGGGGCATCCACGTCCACGTCGGCGTCGAGGACGTGGACAAGGTCTTCCCCATCATCGGCGCCCTCGCGACCTATCTGCCCCACCTGCAGGCGCTGTCGGCCTCCAGCCCGTTCTGGGCGGGCGAGCGCACGGGCTACGCGTCCAACCGCTCCCTCGTCTTCCAGCAGCTCCCCACCGCGGGACTCCCCTGGCCGCTCACCGACTGGGCCCAGTACGAGTCCTACCTCGACGACATGATCCGCACCGGGGTCATGGACGATGCCACGGAGGTGCGGTGGGACATCCGCCCGGCACCGCGCTGGGGCACGATCGAGGTGCGCGCGTGCGACGGGATGTCCACCCTTCCCGAGCTCGCGGCCGTCGCCGCACTCGTCCAGGTCCTCGTGGAGCACTTCTCCCGCGAGCTGGATGCCGGGCGGGACCTCCCCGCGCTGCAGCCGTGGTTCGTCCGTGAGAACAAGTGGCGCGCCGCGCGGTACGGCGCCGAGGCCCGCGTCATCGTCGATCGCGAGGGCACGCAGCGGCACGTGTCCGAGCATCTCCGCGAGACGCTGTCCGAGCTCGCCCCGATCGCCGAGGAGCTGCACTGCGCCCGGGAGTTCGCCGGCGTCGCGCGGATCCTCGACGAAGGCGGCAGCTCGTCACGTCAGCTCCTCGTCGCCGACGCCGCCGGAGGTGACCTGCGCCAGGTGGTCCAGCACCTCATCCGCGAGTTCCGCGCCGGACCCACGCTGCGCGACCACCTGCGCGATCTCGCCGGCGGGGACGGGCTCACGGCGCAGTCCTAGCCGAGCGGGCGTAGGGTGCGCCTATGCCACGCCCGCGCTCCGGTTCGACCGTCCGCCCGCCCAGGCCCCGCATCGCGGCGATCGCCGCGATCACCGGAACCGCGGTCACCGCCCTTCTCATCTCCGGCTGCGCGCCCGATCCGGGATCGGCCGCGGATGCCGCCGGCGGTGCGGCGCCCACGTTCGCCGCACCGGTGCCGACCCCGAATCCGACGTCGAAGACCGCGAACAGGCTGCGCGTGACGACAGTCGGCGACTCGCTCATGTCCGGGTACGGCCTCGACCTCGGCCAGGCCTGGCCGACGCTCCTCGCCGACAAGGAGCACATCACCCTCACCAACCTCGCCTGCGGGGGCATGGGGTTCGTCGTCTCCGGCGACTGCGGCACGCCGTACGCGGGCCTCGTCCCGGCCCTGGCCGCCCTGCAGCCGGATGTCGTCATCGTCCAGTCCTCGAGCAACGACTTCGGCGAGGATCCCGACGACATCCGCTCCGAGACGATCACGACGGTGCAGGAGATGCACGACGCCGCGCCGGACGCCCGGATCATCGGACTCAGCACGATCTGGAACGACGACGCCGACCTCCCCGACGACGTGGCCTCGACCTCCGACGACCTGCGCATCGCGGTCGGGATGGTGGACGGGGTCTTCCTCGATGTGGGTCAGCCCCTCAGCGGCCACGCGGATTGGATGCAGGCCGATGACGTGCACCCCACCCCGCGCGGGCAGCAGGCGATCGAGCACGCGGTGCTGACGAGCCTGCAGGGCGCCGGCATCCTGCCGTAGCGGATCAGCCCTTGCCGAAGAGCTTCTGGATCTCGGCGAGATCAGCCTCGCTGGGCTGACCCGAGCCACCGCCGGCGCCGAGCCCGAAGCCGGATCCGGTCGGAGCGGTCTGTGCGGCCGCGAGACCGGTATTCTCCGCGGCCCGCTTGGCCGGGTTCCCTGAACGGGACCCGGTGCTCTTCTTCTGCTTGCCGCCCCGCTTGCTGGAGGCACCGGGCTTTCCGCCGAGCGAACCCATCCCGGGCATCGAGGGCACCCCGCCGCGCGCGACGGTCTTCATCATCTTCGCGGCCTGCTCGAACCGCTGCACCAGCTGGTTCACATCGGTCACCGTCATGCCGGAGCCGCGCGCGATCCGCAGGCGACGCGACCCGTTGAGGACCTTGGGGTTCCGCCGCTCGACGGGCGTCATCGAGCGGATGATCGCCTCGGTGCGGTCGATCTCCCTGTCGTCGAAGTTCTCGAGCTGCTGCTTCATCTGGCCCATGCCCGGGAGCATCCCGAGCATCTTCTTCATCGAGCCCATCTTCTTCATCTGCTGAAGCTGTTCGAGGAAGTCCTCGAGGGTGAAGGTCTCGGTCGCGAGCTTCTCGGCGACCTTCCGCGCCTCCTCCTCGTCGAACGCCTCCTGAGCCTGCTCGATGAGCGTCAGGATGTCGCCGAGATCGAGGATCCGGCTCGCCATGCGGTCGGGGTGGAACGCCTCGAGGTCGTCGAGGCCCTCTCCGGTCGACGCGTAGATGATCGGGCGGCCGGTGACGGATGCCACGGACAGCGCCGCGCCGCCGCGGGCATCGCCGTCGAGCTTGGAGAGCACGACACCGGTGAAATCCACGCCGTCCTGGAACGCCTTGGCGGTGTTCACGGCGTCCTGGCCGATCATCGCGTCGATGACGAACAGGACCTCGTCGGGGTCGGTCGCCCTGCGGATGTCGGCCGCCTGCTTCATGAGTTCGGCGTCGACGCCGAGGCGGCCAGCGGTGTCGATGATGACGACATCGTGCTGCTGGCGCCGCGCGGTCTCCACGCCGTCGCGCGCGACCTGCACGGGGTTGCCGACGCCGTTGCCCGGCTGCGGGGCGTACACGGCGGCCCCGGCCTGCTGCGCGACGACCTGGAGCTGGTTCACGGCGTTCGGACGCTGCAGGTCGGCGGCGACGAGGAGGGGGGTGTGCCCGTCCTTCTCCAGCTGCTTGGCGAGCTTGCCGGCGAACGTCGTCTTGCCCGAGCCCTGGAGCCCCGCGAGCATGATGACCGTCGGGGCCGTCTTGGCGAACTGCAGACGACGCTGCTCGCCGCCGAGGATCGCCACGAGCTCCTCGTTGACGATCTGGACGACCTGCTGCGCAGGATTGAGTGCGCGGTTCACCTCGTCGCCGAGGGCGCGCTCGCGGACCTTGGCGGTGAAGTCCTTCACCACGACGAGGGCGACGTCGGCATCCAGCAGCGCCCGCCGGATCTCGCGGACCGTGCCGTCGACGTCCGCGGGCGTCAGCTTGCCCTTGGTGCGGAGGTTCTTGAAGGTCTCTGTGAGCCGGTCGCTCAGGGTGCCGAAAGTCGCCATGATCCCCCGATTCTACGGAAGCGTGGGGCCTGCGGCGTCCATCGCCTCGGCGAGGACGACGCCCAGGGGCGCTCGGCCGGGGCCCGCCGTCGCCCAGACCTCGATCGCGGAGAGCACGGCACCCGCGTGCGCAGCGCCGGCGACCTCGGCCCGAAGGGGCACCACTCCGTCCGCGCGCAGCCGATGGGAGATGGCCGCGGCGATCCGGGATCGTCGGATGCCCGCGTCGCGTTCGAGCTCGTCGGCGAGGCCCATCGCATCGGTGTGGACGAGCGCGAGCGCGAGGCTGTCGGGCGCGAAGCCCTCACCCACTCCCCGGACGGCGGCGCGGACCTCCGCCGCGGCATCCCCCGCCGTGTCCCCCAGAAGGAGCGTCTCCAGCGTGGCGATCCGCTCGTCCAGGCCCGCCCAGAGCACATCCGACTTCGCGGTGAAGTAGTTGAAGAAGCTCGACCTGCTGACGCCGGCCCGCTGCGTGATGTCGGCGACGGTCGTCCCCTCGAACCCCTGCTCGAGGAAGAGCTCGCAGGCGGCTTCGGCGATCACGTCTCGCGATGTCGCGCGCGGACGGCCGATGCTCATCCCGCCACTGTAGTGAGTCGTTCGATTCCGTCGGGGCGTCCCGTTCTCCCGAGGCGTATTGTTGGACTCGGTACACAAACCGATCCGAAGGAGCGTCATGCTCGACGTCCGCATCGAGGGGCTCGCCCCCGACTTCGTCCCCTACCCCGACGCCTGGGCGCAACAGCGTGAGATCCACGCCGACGTCGTCGCCGGCACCCGCCCCGACACGCTGCTGCTCCTCGAACACGAACCGGTCTTCACGGCCGGCGCGCGGACAGCTCGCCACGAGCGCCCGACCGACGGGACCCCCGTGGTCGACGTCGACCGCGGCGGGAAGATCACCTGGCACGGCCCGGGCCAGCTGGTCGGCTATCCGATCGTCCGCCTGAGGGAGCCCGTCGATGTCGTCGCGCACGTGCGCCGGCTCGAAGGCATCCTCATCGATGTGCTCGCCGGCCTCGGTGTCGAGGGGTACCGCGTGGACGGACGCAGCGGGGTGTGGGTGCGCCGACCGCTGTCCGAAGACAAGATCGCCGCGATCGGCGTCCGCGTCCAGCGCGGCGTCACGATGCACGGCTTCGCGCTGAACTGCGACAACTCGCTCCTGCCGTTCTCCCAGATCATCCCCTGCGGGATCTCCGACGCCGGCGTCACCACGATCAGCGAGGTGCTCGGGCGCGATGTCCGCCCCGCGGATGTCGTGGATGCCGTGACGGCCGCGTTCCAGGCATCCTTCGCCCCGGCGGAGGCGGCGGCATGAGCGCCTGCGGCACCCCCGCATCGTCTGCTCCCGCGTCGGCGCCTGACGGACGCAAGCTCCTGCGCCTCGAGGTGCGCAACGCCCAGACGCCGATCGAGCGCAAGCCCGACTGGATCAAGACGAAGGCGAAGATGGGGCCGGAGTATCAGGCCCTCCAGGCGCTCGTGAAGGGCGAAGAGCTTCACACCGTCTGCCAGGAAGCGGGCTGCCCGAACATCTACGAGTGCTGGGAGGACCGCGAGGCCACCTTCCTGATCGGCGGCTCGCAGTGCACCCGGCGGTGCGATTTCTGCCAGATCGATACGGGCAAGCCCGCCGACTACGACACCGACGAGCCGCGCCGCGTCGCCGACAGCGTGCGCCGGATGCAGCTGCGCTACGCCACGGTCACCTGCGTCGCCCGCGACGACCTCCCCGACGGGGGCTCCTGGCTCAATGCGGAGACGATCCGACAGATCCACGCGATGAACCCCGAGACGGGCGTCGAACTGCTCGCGACGGACTTCAACGGCGAGCCGCGCCTCCTGAACGAGGTGTTCGACGCGCGCCCCGAGGTGTTCGCGCACAACGTCGAGACGGTGCCGCGCATCTTCAAGCGCATCCGGCCCGCCTTCCGCTACGAGCGCTCCCTCGACGTGCTGACGCAGGCGCGTGCGGCGGGGCTCATCACCAAGTCGAATCTCATCCTCGGCATGGGCGAGGAGCCCGAAGAGGTCGTGCAGGCGCTCCACGATCTGCACGACGCCGGCACGGACATCATCACGATCACGCAGTACCTCCGCCCCTCCCCGCGCCACCTGCCGGTCGCTCGGTGGGTCAAGCCCGATGAGTTCGTCGGGTTCAAGGAGGAGGCGGAGCGCATCGGCTTCCTCGGCGTCCTCGCCGGACCGCTCGTGCGCTCGTCGTATCGCGCCGGGCGCCTCTGGGCTCAGTCCATGGCGTCGAAGGGGCGGGAGCTGCCGCCGCACCTCGCCCATCTCGGGCGCGCGGCCGAAGAGGCCTCGTTCGCTCAGGCCGTGTGAGCGGAGCGGTTCAGTCGGCGCTCGTGACCGACTGGACCGCTCCGTCGCTCGTGAGGTGCACGAGCAGCACGTCGTCGGTGGCGTCGGCATCCAGCGCGTACTCCAGGACCGCGAACGGGTCGGCACCGCCGTGCTCGTCGGCGAGGATCGTCATGCTCACCAGCTGCAGCGAGCGGATGATGTCCATCTGCACGTCCCCGGAGATGTCGACGAGGACGTCCGTCAGGTTCTCCCCGAACTCCTCCTGCTGCTGCAGGAGGTACTCCGTGACCTCGCTCGTCCGGTCGTCGAGTTCGGAGACCATCGCGTTCCGCGCCGTGAGGTCGATGTCCTCGAGCGAGGAGATCATGGCCGCCGCGACATCCAGCGCGTCCTGGGACACGTCGTCCTGGTCGGGCGCGGTGAGGTCGACCGTCACGCGCTGATCCGCGAAGTCGACCGTCTCGGACCAGAAGATCGATCCGTCGGGCCCGGACTCGAGGAGTCCGAAGTAGTCGTGCTCGATCGCCATGTCCCTATGCAACCACCGTCGCGGCCCTCAGTCCACCAGCGCCGCGCGCATCAGTCCACCAGAGCGGCGGCGAACACGTGCGGAGTGAAGCCGGTGAGGTCGCCGATCCCCTCGCCCTGGCCGAGCAGTTTCACCGGGATGCCGGTGCGCTCCTGCACCGCGAGGACGAAGCCGCCCTTGGCGGATCCGTCGAGCTTCGTGAGCACCAGACCGGTGACGCCGGCGTGCTCGAGGAAGGCCTCGGCCTGCATGACCCCGTTCTGGCCGGTCGTGGCATCCAGCACCAGCAGCACCTCGCTGATCGGCGCCTGCTTCTCGATCACACGGCGGATCTTGGTGAGCTCGTCCATGAGCCCGCCCTTGGTGTGAAGGCGCCCGGCCGTGTCGACGAGCACGATCTCGGTGCCGGTCTGCTTCGCGTAGTCGATCGTCTGGTATGCGACGGATGCCGGGTCCTGCCCCTCGTGCTGGGGACGCACGATCGTCGCGCCCCCGCGCTCGGCCCAGGTCGCGAGCTGGTCGACGGCCGCGGCGCGGAAGGTGTCGGCCGCGCCGACCACCACGGACCGGCCGTAGCGCTGGAGGAACTTGGCGAATTTGCCGATCGTGGTCGTCTTGCCGACGCCGTTGACGCCGACGACGAGCACGACGGCGGGCCGCTCCGTGAGGCGCAGCGTCGTGTCGAATTTCGCGAAGTGCTCCTCGAGGGTCTCCTTCAGCATCCGCTGCAGGTCGCGCGGATCGGTCGTGCGGTACCGATCGAC
The DNA here is from genome assembly GCF_018717645.1 of Microbacterium flavum. Lineage (GTDB taxonomy): Bacteria > Actinomycetota > Actinomycetes > Actinomycetales > Microbacteriaceae > Microbacterium > Microbacterium flavum. Next base: position 53,560 of record NZ_JAFLHG010000011.1, on the reverse strand, counting down.
CTTCTCGCGCAGCTCGTCCACGATGCGCTCGGTGATGTCGGGGCCGAAGTCGGCCGTGAGCAGCGCCGTCTCGAGGTCGTCCCAGGTCGTCTCATCGATCGTGGGTTTGACGAACATGCCGCGCAGTGCGCGGCCGAGCGACCAGGAATTCTCCGCCATAGGTCCAGCCTAGACGGCCGGGCTCAGACCGCTTCGCGCTCCCGCACCCGCTGCCCGATGACGGCGGAGACCCCGTCCTGCCGCATCGACACCCCGTAGAGCGCGTCGGCGATCTCCATCGTGCGCTTCTGGTGGGTGATGACGATGAGCTGACTGGACGCGCGCAGCTGTTCGAAGACGCCGAGAAGACGCCCGAGGTTGGCATCGTCGAGGGCCGCCTCGACCTCGTCGAGGATGTAGAACGGGCTCGGTCGCGCCTTGAAGATCGCGGTGAGCAGCGCCACCGCTGCGAGTGACCGCTCACCTCCGGACAGGAGCGAGAGTCGCTCGATCTTCTTTCCGACGGGCCGGACGGACACCTCGATGCCGGTCGTGAGCGGATTGTCGGGGTCGGTCAGCGAGATGCTGCCGGTGCCACCGGGGAACAGAATCGGGAAGACCTCGCCGAACGCCGCCTTCGTGTCCTCGAAGGCCGCGAGGAAGATCGTCTGCATGCGCTCGTCGAGCTCGCCGATGATCGTCTCGAGGTCCTTGCGGGTCTGGACGAGGTCGGCCAGCTGCTCGGTGAGGAAGGCGTGACGCTGCTCGAGAGCCGCGAACTCCTCGAGGGCGAGCGGGTTCACCCGCCCCAGCTGCGCGAGCTTGCGCTCCGCGTCCTGCAGACGGCGGCGTTCGGATGCCGGGTCGAACGGGCGCTCGACCTCGTTCTCGGCCGTCTCCCCCGCCCCCGGGGGAACGGGCTGGTCGGGGCCGTATTCCGAAATGAGAATATGCTCGTCGAGCGCCAGTTCCGACGACACGCGCTCGAGGAGACTCGTGACGTGAAGGCGCTTCTCGTGCATCTGGAGCTCGAGTCCGTGCACGCTCTCGGTCAGCCCCGCGAGGCGCTCGCGCACGGTCGCGTCCTTCGCTCGCAGCTCCGTCAGCTCCGCCGTCAGCGCCGTGCGCGCCTGCTCTGCCAACTGGAGCTCGACCCGCGCCTGCGTCACGGAGCGGTCGACGGAATCGAGGAGCGGCGGGAGCGTGTCCGTCACCTCGGCCGCGATCTCGCGCTGCGCGCGGCGGATGACGGCGCGGCGTGCCGCTTCCTCCGCCGCTGACCGCTCGCGCTCACGCTGGCGGACGAGCTGGTCGACACGGGCCTCACCGGCGCGCACGCGCTCCTTGCGGGTCTCGACGTCCAGCCGAGCACGCATCTCCGCGTCGCGGGACGCCTCGAGGGCGGCGAGCATCTCCTCGCGCGAGGACGCGTCGAGGATCGGCCGCGGCGCCTCCTGCGCGACGGTTAGCGCGTCGGTCGCCACGCGCGCCGCCTTCTCGGCGTCCGCGACCGTGCCCTGCACCTGCGCGAGCCCCGCCTCGAGACGCTCGCATTCCGCGACGGCGGCCTCATGGCGCACCGTCGCTCGGTTGAGGCGTTCGGTGTGCGCGGCGAGGGCGGCGTCGTGGTCGCGCAGTCGCTGGAGCGACTCCCGGGTGTGCGCGCGGGCGGCGTCCCAGGTGCGCTGCGCGTCGCCGAGCGCTTCGCGGAGCGAATCGGCGACCACCCGGATCTCCGCGAGCCGGGCCACGGCGGCGTCGCGCTCGGCACTCAGCTCGAGCCGGGAACGGCCGCCACCCGAGCCGGCCCGGACGGTGTACTCGGTCACGACCTCGCCGGAACGCGTGATGATCGTCACGGCGCCGCCCACGTCGCGACGGGCGAGCTCCGCTCCGGCCGCATGCGCGGCCTCCAGGTCCTCGACGATGGCGGAGAACGCGAGCAGGCCGCGGATGCCTTCGGGCGCCGTCACCACGTCGACGGCCGGCGTGACGCCCGCGAGGCCCGCCAGCTGGGGGGTCATGGCCTGCGCCTGCGCGATCGCGATGTCGACGCGTCCGAGGTCGTCCGCCGTCGCAGCACGCGCGAGGGCGAGCGCGGCATCCACGTCGTCGACGAGGACGCCCTCGGCGAGAGACCCGAGGGCGGCGGCGATCGCCGCCTCGAAGCCCGGGGTCACTTTGACGGCATCTCCCACGAGGCCGCGCACGCCGTGCGCTCCGCGATCGATGAGCGCCGCCGCGGCGTTGCGCACATCCAGGGCCCGCCCGAGGGCGGCCGACTGCGCGGTCAGCGACTCGGTCTCGCGCTCGGCGGCATGCAGACGGTCGCGGAGAGCCGAGACCTCGGCCTCAGCGGCCGCGGCGTCGCGCTGGGCGCGTTCGTACTCGGCCGTGTGCTCGCCCGTCGAGCCCTCCGGTGCGGATTCAGGATCGACCTCCGCGAGCGCCTCCTCGGCCTCGGCGCGGCGGGCCAACGCGGCATCCAGCGCCTTCTGCTGCCGCGCGGTCGCGGCGCGCACCGCCTCGAGGCGGGACCCAGCCGCGTCGGCGGCGCCCCGCAGCTTCGTGATCCGCATGTCATGGGCGGAGACGAGCGCGCTCTGCGCGGCGATGTCGGCGTCGAGTGCGTCGAGTTCGGCGCGGGCCCGGATCACGTCCCGACCGGCGGCAGCAGCCGCATCGCGCGCGTCGCCGAGGCCCGCCGCGATCTCGTCGGTCTCCGTGCGTGCCTCATCGATCGCCGCCTGGCTCACCGTGGCGACCTCGAGCGCCAGCGTGCCATCGTCCTCGAGGAGCGCGAGCCGCTGGCCGGCGAGGGAGTACAGGCTCCGCAGTCGCTCCTGGACGCGCTCGAGCGCGAACGCGACGCCGCGCGCGGCGTCCACGGCCTCCGATCGCTGCTGGGACTCGACCGCATCGATCCGCAGTTTCAGCTGCTCGGCCTGGTCCTGCAGCACCATCCGCTCCGCGTGGCGCTCCTGCTCGCTGTGCGCGTGATCGGCCAGCTGAGTGCGAAGCGCGACCAGTTCAGCGGCGTACAGACGCGCCTTGGCGTCACGGACGACGGCGGCGATCGTGGCCGCCTCGCGGGCGATCTCGGCCTGCTTGCCGAGGGGCTTCAGCTGGCGGCGCAGCTCGCCGGCCAGATCGCTCAAGCGCGTGAGGTTGGCCTGCATCGCATCGAGCTTGCGGAGCGTCTTCTCCTTGCGACGGCGGTGCTTGAGGATGCCCGCGGCCTCCTCGATGAACCCGCGCCGATCCTCGGGAGATGCCTGGAGGACGCTGTCGAGCCGGCCCTGACCGACGATCACGTGCATCTCGCGGCCGAGTCCCGAGTCGCTCAGGAGCTCCTGCACATCCAGCAGCCTCGCGCTCTGCCCGTTGATGGCGTACTCGCTCGTCCCGTTCCGGAAGAGGGTGCGGCTGATCGTCACCTCGCTGTAGTCGATCGGGAGCGCGCCGTCGCCGTTGTCGATCGTGAGCTGCACCTCGGCACGGCCGAGCGGGCCGCGGGTGGACGTTCCGGCGAAGATGACGTCTTCCATCTTGCCGCCGCGGAGGGTCTTCGCACCTTGTTCGCCCATGACCCAGGCAAGGGCGTCGACGACGTTCGACTTGCCCGATCCGTTGGGCCCCACGATGCAGGTGACCCCCGGTTCGAGGGCAAAGGTCGTCGGCTGGGCGAAGGACTTGAATCCCTTGAGCGTCAGGCTCTTCAGGTGCATGCGTCGTCCTCCGCCGATGAGTGTCGGACCCACGCTAGCGGACGCGGCCCCGGAGGCGGCCTTGACGCGCGCCACTTCGGCCCGCTAGTGTCCTAGATCGCGTCAGAAGTAGAGAAAGGAGGTCCCTGACATGATGATCAACATCACCACCGCCGCCGGAGTGCACACTCCCGCGATCACGTTCTCGGGGACCCGCTCCTTCGGCGTCGCCGTCCCGGCCGCCGGCTGACCGGACACCCCGGAGAACTCCGCCTCGAGGCCCCGGCCCGTGCTCTCCGAGCACGTCCGCGCGATCCGCACCGCTCCGGTGCCCCGCCTCTCCCGCGTCCTGAACGCGTTCCCGCCGTCTCTTCGGCTTCTCTCTTCCCCGCCCCGTCCGCCCACCCGGGCATCGACCGTGGCGACTGTCGAGCATCCCGCTCATCCGCACCGAAAGCACATCATCATGCGCACGTCCTCGTCGTATCACGACTCGTCCGACCACGAACAGCGTCGGCTCCGGCTCGCTCAGCGCGACCGGCTCCAACGCGAGCACGACTGGCAGCGGCTCCTGCAGCTCCGCCCGTTCCTGTGATCCCGATCGGTGGGGCTCCCGCTTCGGAGCCCCACCACGGCATCCATCCACCATTCCCACTCCACCCGCCCCTCGAAGGATCGACATGACCGCTCCGCACGGCGCCCAGTTCCGACCTCTCTCCCTCCCGTCTTCGATGAAGGGTCCCGACGCGGAGGAGTTCCGCGAGTTCACCCGCGTCCGCAACGCGGTGTACCGCGAGATCTCCGGCAGCGACAACGACGCGCTGACGCCCGAGGAGCTCCTGCCCTTCTACCAGCCGACCCCCGAGGAGATCCGCCACATCTGGGTCGTACTCGTGGACGGACGCATCGTCGGCCGCGTCGGCGTCGACATCCCGCTCGAGGAAGGGTCTCGCGGCGTCTTCTGGCTGATCGAGCTTCTCGAAGCCGTCCAGGGGCGCGGCATCGGGACGGCGGCCTACGCCCTCGTCGAAGAGACGGCGCGCAGCCACGGCCGGACCGTGCTGCAGTCGTGGGCGCAGCATCCGGACGCTCCCGGCCCGAGGCTCACCCCGCCGACCGGGTTCGGGTCGATCCCGGAGGATCGCGTCGCCCGCTTCTACCTCCGCAATGGCTACACCCTCGAGCAGATCGAGCGCGAGAGCGCCTTCGAGCTCCGCGGATCGGACGACGAGGCCGTCGACGGCGAGGCATCCGGTGCCACCGTCGCGCGTCTGCTCGCGGATGCCACGGCTGCGGCGACCGGCTACCGCGTCGTGCAGTGGCAGGTGCCGACACCTTCCGAACACGTCGCCGGGTACGCCTGGATGAAGTCGCGCATGTCGACGGACACCCCGATGGGCGCCCTCGAGTTCGATGAGGAGGTGTGGGATGCCGCACGTGTCGAGCGTCACGACCTCAAGGCCACGAGTGGCGGGCGCACGATGCTGGTGACCGCGGCTCAGCACATCGACACCGGCGACCTCGTCGCCTTCAACGAGCTGGTCATCGGGTCGGACGCCACGGGCGCCTCGCACCAGGAGGACACGCTCGTCCTGCGCGAGCACCGCGGGCACCGGCTCGGGATGCTCGTCAAGTGCGCCGGGCTTCAGACCTGGCACTCCCGCATCGCGCCCCACTCCCCCCGTGTCATCACGTACAACGCGGAGGAGAACCGCCCGATGCTCGACATCAACGAGGCGATCGGGTTCGTGCCGATCGCGTACAACGGTGCCTGGAAGAAGGTCCTGACATGACGACGATCACCCCCGTCGTGGTCCCGGCGCGCCTGGATGAGTCCGCGGCCGAGCCGTTCGTCGCGATGATCACGGTGACGAACGAGGCCCTGCGGCACGACGTCGGCCTCGACCACCTGGACGCCGACCCGGCTGAGGTCCTGCCGGGCTGGCAGGACCAGACGTACCACCTCCGCCGCGGGTTCCTCGCCCACGATGCCGGCGGACGCGCAGTCGGATCGCTGACGTTCAGCGCGCCGAAGGAGGAGGGCGCGACGGAGATGGAGTTCGAGCTCGGCGTCCTCCCGGATGCGCGCGGCGGAGACGTCGAGAGCGCCCTGTTCGCACGGCTGGAGGAGGAGGCGCGGTCCCTCGGCCGGAGCGCGCTGCAGACCTACACCGCGCACCGGATCGATGAGAGCGCCCGGGCGGTCCCCTCCCCCTCGGGCTACGGGGGCGTGCCGCTGGATGCGACGGCGCGCACCTACCTCGACGCGGGGTTCGCCCTGGCGCAGGTCGATCGCAACAGCGCGTTCGACCTCACGGGGTCGCTCGATGCGGTGCGGAGGATGTGCGAGGATGCCGTGGCGTTCGCCGGACCGGACTACCGGCTCCTCACCTTCTCGCCGCCCACACCCACGGAGCTGCGCGAGAGTCTCGCGTTCGTCCTGTCGCGGATGTCGACGGACGTGCCGCTGGGCGCTCTCACCGTGACGGAGGAGGTGTGGGATGCCGCGCGCGTCGCCGTCCGCGACGAGCGGATCGCGCGATCGGGGCTGCTCGTCTCCGTCGCGGCCATCCTGCACGTGCCCACCGACCGCATCGTCGCCTACAACGACCTCGCGATCGGCGCGGACCGCACGCGGCCCACCCACCAGTGGGGCACGCTCGTCGCGCGCGAGCACCGCGGCCACCGCCTCGGCACGATCGTGAAGTGCGCGAACATCCTCCGGTGGCACGAGCTCGTGCCGACCTCGCCGTTCATCTCGACGTTCAACGCCGAGGAGAACCGTCCGATGCTCGACGTCAACGAGGCGATCGGGTTCACCCCGCTCACGGTCGGCGGGGCGTGGGAGAAGCGCCTGGACTGAGCGGTGCCGCGTGCTTCAGAGACGGAGTCGCTGGCAGTACGGGCAGAAATGGCTCGACCGGTTCATGAACGCCGCCCGGACGATCGGGCGGCCGCAGCGCGGGCAGGGCTGGCCGGCGCGACCGTACGCGTTCAGCGAGTGCGCGAAGTAGCCGGCCTGCCCGTTCACATTGACGTACTGCGCGTCGAAGCTCGTCCCGCCTTCGGCCAGGGCCCTGTGCAGCACGGTGCGGATCTCGGCGAGGAGCCGTGCCACGGCCCGCGCGGACAGGGCGGCTCCGGGCGTCTCGGGATGGATGCGCGACGCCCACAGCGATTCGTCCGCGTAGATGTTGCCCACCCCGCTGAGCACCGTCTGGTCGAGGAGCACGCGCTTGATCGCCGATCGCTTGGCGCGCACCGTGGCGCTGAAGCGGCTGTCGGAGAACGCGGGGTCCAGCGGATCCCGCGCGATGTGCGCAACCTGCGAGGGCACCGCCGCGGCGTCCGTGCCCCATCCCGCCGGGGACCCGTCGGGAGTGGGGACCAGGTGGTCGAGCGCGAGCGACCCGAAGGTGCGCTGGTCGGCGAAGACCACCGCGAGGTCGCCGTGCCGCGGGTGGGCGATGTCGAGCCGGATCCGCTCGTGCCGCTCGGGGGGCGCGCCGGTGGGGCGGAGGAGGAGCTGACCGCTCATGCCCAGGTGCGCGATGATGGCTTCGCCCTGCCGGATCGCCGCGGGCCCGGCACCCGCGGCATCCGCCAGCGGCAGCCACAGGAACTTCCCGCGACGCGCGGCGGCCGTGATCGTGCGGCCCGTGAGTGCGGCCTCGAAGGATGCCGCATCGCCGGTGTGGCGCGTCAGGGCCCGCACATCGGGCACCGTGACCGCATCGATACGCGCACCGATCACCGCCGGCGCGAGACCCGCGCGGACGACCTCGACCTCGGGGAGTTCGGGCATGCGTGCTCAGACGCGATCACTGAGGGCGTGCCATACGGCGAGGGCGCCGGCCATCTCGGCGTGCTTCTTGCTGGTCCCGCGACCCGTGCGCGAGGCGCCGCCGACGGTGACGGTGGCTGTGAAGACCCGATTGTGATCGGGCCCCTCCGCCTCCACGACGTAGCGTGGCGGCTCGAGGCCGAGGCGTGCGGCGAGTTCCTGCAGGCTGGTCTTCGGGTCCATCGCCGCGCCGTAGCGGTCGGGGTCGGCCATGAGCGGCGCGACGAGGCGCAGCACCAGATCGGTCGCGGCTTCGGGTCCGGCGGAGAGGAACGTGGCACCGATCACGGCCTCCGTCGTGTCGGCGAGGATCGAATCCTTGTCGCGGCCCCCGGTCTGGTCCTCACCGCGGCCGAGGCGGATGTGCGCACCGAGACCGATCGCACGCGCGACCTCCGCCAGGGCGACCGTCGACACGACGCTCGCGCGGCGCTTCGCGAGGGCGCCCTCCTCGAGCTCAGGATGCGTCGTGTAGAGGTGCACCGTCACGGCCTGGCCCAAGATCGAGTCGCCGAGGAACTCCAGGCGCTCGTTGTGCGGAACCCCGCCGTTCTCGTAGGCGAACGAGCGGTGTGTGAGGGCGAGCGACAGAAGCTCGGGGTCGATATCGACCCCGAGCTTGTCGGTGAGCAGCTGCTGCTCGATCTGCGCGTCCATCAGGGCGCGACGATCAGACGTCGGCGACCTTGCGGCCCTTGTACTCGAGGAACAGCTCGGTGCCCTGCGAGTCGGTGACGACCTTCGCCTGGTGCGGGCGGCTGTAGACGACCTTGCCGTTCTCGACGGTCTTGACGAGGGGGGTCGGCTCGGCCTTCCACTGCGCGCGACGCGAACGAGTGTTGGAGCGGGAGACCTTCCGCTTCGGGGGGTTACCTGCCATGGCTAGCTCTTCTCTGTGTGGGAGACGCCGTCGCGCAGTGCGTCGTCGTCGTGGTCTGGGGTGTCGGCCTTCAGCGCGGCCAGCGCGATCCATCGGTCGTCGATCGGAGGCTCCAGGGTGGTGCCTTCCGCCAGCTTGTCGCCCGTGACCGGATCAAGACCGGGGCAATCCGGCTGGCACACCGGTTGGAACGGAAGCGACAGGACGACCGAATCCCTGACCGGAGTTTCAAGATCCACGTGGTCGTCTTGAACCTCGAAGTCGGTCGCTTCATCTCCAGGATAGCCGAAGAGCTCCTGAAACTCGACTTCGACGGGCTCGGCCAGCTCCGTCAGGCATCGGCCGCAGACGCCCGTGTAGCGCGATCGGATATCCGCGGTGACCAGGATGCCCTCGTGCACCGCCTCGAGACGGACATCGACCGCGACCGGTTCACCTTCGGCGATGGAGACGAGCCCCTCTCCCCACTTCTCGGGCGCGGGGATCTCGACTTCGAACTCGCGCATCTCACCCGAACGGTGCAGGATGTCGCGCACCGGGAAGACCAACGGTCCGTTCACATGCTTTCTGACCACGTGTCCATGGTACCGGCGCGGATGGGTCCGGGGCCCCGGCGCCCCGCCTCCGAGGCCGGAGCTCAGAGCTCGCGTGCGCCGGTGTCGAGGAACCGCGCGACGGGACCGGGGACGAACGGGGACACGTCGCCGCCGAGGGCTGCGACCTGCCGGACGAGCGAGCTGGACACGAGCGCGTGCGCGGGATCGGGCAGGAGGAAGACGGTCTCGATGCCCGCGAGGTGGCGGTTCACGATCGCCATCGGCGTCTCGTACGCGACGTCCACCTGAGAGCGGATGCCTTTGACGAGCACACCGGCATCCACGTCCTGCGCGTAGTCGACGAGAAGCCCCATGCTCCACGCGGCGATGATGATGCGGCCGGGCACGTCCTCCTCGGCGATGGACTGCTCAAGGAGCGTCAGGCGCTGCGCGATCGGAAGCATCGCCTCTTTGCCCGGATTGTGCACGACGAGCACGTGCACCTCGTCGTAGAGGGTCGCGGCCCGGCGGATGACGTCGAGATGACCCAGCGTCGGCGGGTCGAAGGAGCCCGGGACGACCGCGATGCGGTTGTTCATGCGTCCAGCCTATCCGTCAGTTCTTCGCGAGAGCGGCGCGCTCCTGCGTGCCCAGCCGCCGCCGCAGCGCGTCATCCAGGCCGGGGTGGGCGTGCAGCGCCGGGTCGGTCTCGAGGAGGTCCTCGGCCGCCTGCCGGGCGAGGGCGATGATGTCGGCGTCGGCCACGACGCGCAGGAGCCGGAGGGACGACCGGGCGCCCGACTGCGCGTCGCCGAGCACGTCGCCCTCACCACGGAGCTCGAGGTCGACCTCCGCGAGAGCGAATCCGTCGGTCGTCGAGGCCACCGCGTCCACCCGCGAGCGGGCAGGTGTCCCCTCCGGCGCCTCCGTGACGAGGAGGCACAGCCCCGGAACGGCGCCCCGTCCGACGCGACCGCGGAGCTGGTGGAGCTGCGAGACCCCGAACCGGTCGGCCTCGAGGATGATCATGGTCGACGCGTTCGGCACGTCCACGCCGACTTCCACGACGGTGGTCGCGACGAGGACGTCGATCTCGCCGCGGGCGAAGGCCTGCATCACGGCATCCTTCTGCTCCCCCGGCATCTTGCCGTGCAGGATCTCCACACGGATGCCGGCGTAGGGCGGCAGGGAGGCGAGGAGCTCCGCCACCTGGACGACGCCCCAGCGGGTGCGGGGCTGCTCCCCCTCGAGGACGGGCGCCGCCTCGGGCTCGTCCTGCGCCTTGCCGGAGGCCTCGGCGTCGATCGCCGCGCAGACGACGAAGACCTGCCGGCCGAGCGCGACCTCCTCGGCCGCGCGCTCCCACACCCGCCCGAACCAGCCGGGCTTCTCCGCGAGGGGCGCGACGTGCGTCGTGATCCCGGCGCGTCCGGTGGGCAGCGTGCGGATCGTGGAGACGTCGAGGTCGCCGAACACCGTCATCGCGACGGTGCGCGGGATGGGGGTCGCCGTGAGGACGAGCACATGAGGCGCCGTGCCCTTCGCGCGCAGCGTCTCGCGCTGCTCGACGCCGAACCGGTGCTGCTCGTCGACGACGACGAGACCCAGATCGGCGAAGGTGGTGGAGGCGCTCAGGAGGGCGTGGGTGCCGACGACGATCCGCGCCTGACCGGACGCGGCGCGCAGGGCCGCCTTGCGGCGCTCGGCGGCGGAGAGCTGGCCGGTCAGCAGGGTCGGCATGAGCTCGGGCGCGAGATCCGGTCCGAGCATCTTCGCGATGGAGCGCACGTGCTGCGCGGCGAGCACCTCGGTCGGGGCGATGAGCGCCGACTGCCCCCCGGACTGCGCGACCTGCAGCATGGCGCGGAGGGCGACGAGGGTCTTGCCCGAGCCGACCTCGCCCTGGACGAGGCGGTTCATCGGCCACGCGCCCTCGAGATCGCGCGCGATCACGTCGCCGACCGCGACCTGATCGTCGGTGCGCTCGAAGGGCAGCCGCGCATCGAATCGGGTGAGCAGGTCGCCCGGCGCCCGCGCCGTCGCCGACATGTCCCGGACGGCCTGGCGCTGCTGGAGGAGTCCGGTCTGCAGGACGAATGCCTCCTGCATGCGCAGCGCGGCACGCGCCGGCTCGATGTCCTCGAACTCCTGGGGCGCGTGCAGACGACGCAGCGCCGTGTCGGCGTCCGAGAGGTCGTGGGTGCGCCGGAAGTCCTCGGGCAGCGGGTCGGCGATGGGCGCGAGGCGCTCGAGGATGTCGGCCACGGCCTTCTGCACCTGCCAGCTGGCCACCGTGCTCGTCGCGGGATAGATCGGGATCGGCGTGTGCTGCTGCGCCTGTGCGTTCAGCCGTGCGGCATCCTCGTCGTCGAACAGCTCGTAATCGGGGTGGGCGAGCTGCTGGTGCCCCTTGAACTGGCCGACCTTGCCGGAGAAGATCCCCTGCCGGCCGACGCGGAGCTGGTCGGCACGCCATTTCTGGTTGAAGAAGGTGAGGGTGAGCGCGCCGACGCCGTCGCTGATCACGACTTCGACGATCGATCCGCTGCGCTGACGCATGGGTCGGGAGGTGACCGAGCGCACTTCGGCGACGATCGTCACCTGCTCGCCGAGCGGGAGCGACGCGATCGGGGTGAGCTCGCCGCGACGCGCGTATCGGCGCGGATAGTGGTTCAGCAGATCCGCCACCGTCAGGGCCCCGAATGCCCGCTCGAAGACGCCGGCCGTCTTCGAGCCCAGCGCGTCGACGAGCGACGAGTCGAGCGTGAGCGAGGCCATGCGAGAAGTCTAGGCAGGGGGACGGACGGCATACTTCCCGCCGGGTATGCGCCGCCGCGTACAGTTCTCACGTGATCCGTCGCCTCCTCGCCCGTGTCTACTGGTTCTTCAGCCGCTGGACGCTGCGCTCCGAGCCGGCGCCCACGCGGCCCACCGTGCTCATCGGCGCCCCGCACACGTCGAACTGGGACTTCGTCCTCATGCTCGCGATCGCGTGGCGCCTCGGCATCCCGATCCGGTGGCTCGGCAAGGCGAGCCTGTTCGCCGGGTGGCGCGGGCCGATCATGCGTGCGCTCGGCGGCATCCCGGTCCAGCGCGACGACGCGAGTCGGGTCGTCGACGAGGTCGTCGGGCGCGTCCGCGACGGCGAGGTGTTCGGCCTCGTCGTCACTCCCGACGGCACGCGCGGCACCCGCGGCCCGCGAAGCGAAGCCGTGTTCTGGAAGAGCGGCTTCTACCGCATCGCGCGAGAGACGGGGATGCCGGTGACCCTCGGGTACGTCGATCGCACGACGATGACGACCGGGCTCGGACCGACCATGAGCCTCACCGGGGATGTCGCGGCCGACATGGACCGCATCCGCGCCTTCTACGCCGACAAGGCGGGCCTGCGCCCGGAGCGGCGCACCGAGCCGCGTCTGCAGAGCGAGACGTCAGCCGGGTCCTGACCGGATCCCGGCCGGGTGCTGCCCGGGCGTCGATAGGGTGAGCGGGTGACGCGCATCATCGCCGGCATCGCCGGTTCTCTGACCCTCGCCGTGCCGGATGCCGGCACCCGCCCGACGAGCGACCGCGTGCGCGAGTCGCTCTTCGGGGCGCTGGAGTCGAGCGATCTGATCCAGGGAGCCGTGGTCCTCGATCTCTTCGCCGGGTCGGGCGCACTGGGGCTCGAAGCGCTCAGCCGGGGTGCGGCATCCGCCGACCTCGTCGAGAAGGCGCCGCGCGCCGCCTCCGTCGCCGAACGCAACGCACGGTCGGTCGGCACCGCGATGTCGGCGCCGCCCGCCCGCGTGCACCGTGCCGCCGCGGACGCCTACCTGCGCGCGAACGCCCGGAGCTTCGACCTCGTCTTCGTCGATCCGCCCTACGACCTCGACGACGCCACACTCGGGGACACCCTCACGCTGCTCGCGCCGCGGCTGAGCCCCGCGGCCACGGTCATCATCGAGCGGTCGACCCGCTCGGGAGAGCCGGCGCTTCCGCCGGGGCTCACGATCGACCGGGCGAAGCGGTACGGCGACACGACCCTGTGGTGGGTCGGTCCGCTCGCCCCGGAGGACTGAGCGGCCGCGTCAGCCGCGACCCGCATCCCAGTCGCGGTGCGGGTCCCAGCCGAGTCGCCCCGTGACCGGCGTGCCCGCGATCGTCACGGGTGCGGCGCCCCGCTCGCGCACGTGCCCACGGAGGACGAACGACTCCGGCAGAACGGCGCCCGGCGGGAAGCACGCGAGAAGCCCGTGGTCTTCTCCCCCGCGCAGCGCGTCGTCGTCGAGACCGGCGTCGAGATCGATGGTCACCCCGGAGGCATCCGCGAGCCGCGTGGCATCCAGCAGCAGCCCGTCCGAGACATCCATCATCGCGGTCGCCCCGGCCCGCGCGGCCTCCACCCCGCGCCGGACGGGCGGGGTCGGCCGCAGCTGCGCGGTGACGTCGGCTCGCTCGGCCTCGGTGAGCGCGTGCGCATCGATCGCCGTCGGAACTCCCGAGGCATCCCGGAACCGCTCGAAGAGGAGCGCCACACCGCGCGCGGCGCCGCCCAGCTCGCCGGAGACGGCGACGACATCGCCGGGGCGCGCCCCCGACCGGAGCACGGGGTCCCCACCGTCGAGGACGCCCAGCACGGTGACCGCGATCGTGAGCGTGTCGGATGCCGTCAGGTCTCCCCCCTCGACGGCGCACCCGGGGGCGAGCGCGTCGCAGGCGTCCCGGAGCCCCTGGGCGAGCTCGTCGACGAACCGTGCCTCGGTGTCGTCGGGAAGGGCGAGCGCCACGAACAATGCGACCGGTCGCGCCCCCATCGCTGCGATGTCGGCGAGGTTCACCGCCGCCGCCTTCCAGCCGAGATCCGCGCCGCTCGACCAGGCGAGGCGGAAATCGGGCCCGTGCACGAGCGTGTCGGTGGAGACCACCACCCGCCCGCCCGGCGCGGCGAGCACCGCGGCGTCGTCGCCGGGGCCGACCTCTGCCCGAGAGGTGCCGCCGAGCACGCGCAGGATGCGACTCAGCACGGCCCGCTCGCCGAGCTCGCCGACAGTGCTCGCGTCGCCCTCGTCCCTGCGTCCACCGTCCATCCCTCCACGGTAGCCTGGTGGGGTGTTCCGCCCGCGCCGCTCCGCATCCGCGCTCACGATCCTGGTCCTTGCGGCCGTCGGGACGGCGGGCCTTCTGACCGGCTGCTCTGGCACGGTGTCGATGACGCCCGCCAAGGGCGCGAACGACCCTGCCTGCGCCGCCGTCACCGTGCGGCTCCCCGATGCCGTGGACGGGCAGCAGCGTCGATGGACCGACGCGCAGGCGACGGCAGCCTGGGGCGACCCGAGCACCGTCCTGCTCACCTGCGGCGTCGCCGAGCCGGGTCCCTCCACGCTGCCGTGCGACACCCGTGCCGGCGTCGATTGGATCATCGACGACACAGATGCCCCGAAGTACCGCTTCACGACGTACGGGCGCACGCCTGCTCTCGAGGTGTACCTCGACTACGACGCGGTCAGCGGATCGCAGGTGCTCACCGACATCGGGACCGCCGTCGGCCAGCTGCCGACGACAGGCGCGGTGTGCACGGAGCGCCCCGCCTCCTGAGGGCGAGGAGCCCCGACGCCCCTCCGGCCGCTCAGTCCTCCCGCGCGAGCTCGATGAGCTCGGTGATGAGGGCGGGGTAGCTCATCCCCGAGGCGATCCAGCACGTCGGGAACATCGAGATGGGCGTGAACCCGGGCATCGTGTTGACCTCGTTGACGAAGAACTCGGTGCCGGTGAAGAAGAAGTCCACGCGGGAGAGTCCCTGACCTCCGACGGCCTCGAACGCGCGCGCGGCGATGCGCTGCATCTCCGCGAGCTCGCCCGCGCCGAGGTCGGCGGGGCAGACCAGGTCGATGCCCGGCGCGCCGAGGTACTTCGCCTCGAAGTCGTAGAAGTCGCGCCCGGTGATGACGATCTCGCCCGCGACGCTCACGCGCGGTGCGGCGCCGCCCCGCCCCTGCAGCACCCCGCATTCGACCTCGCGGCCGCTGACGGCCTGTTCGACGAGGACGGTGCCGTCCTCGGCGAACGCGACGTCGAGCGCGGCATCCAGATCGTCCCACTCGGACACCTTGGAGACGCCGACGCTCGATCCCGCGCGGGCGGGCTTGACGAACACGGGGAGCCCCAGCGAGCGGACCCGGCGCTCCGCGAACGCACGGTCCCGATCGAGGTCTCGCCGGGTGAGGGTCACCCACGGCACGACGGGCACGCCCGCCGCCTTCAGCACCTGCTTGGTCGTGTGCTTGTCCATGCCGATCGCCGACATGAGCAGCCCCGCGCCGACATAGGGCAGGTCGAGGAGCTCGAGGAACCCCTGCACCGTCCCGTCCTCGCCGAACCGGCCGTGGAGGATCGGGAAGACCACGTCGATCTCGCCGAGCGAACGGATGCCGTCCGCATCCGACACGCGCAGCTCCCGGGTCGTGGCCGAATCGGGCCAGAGGATCCTCGTGCCGTTGTCGACGACCTCGGGGAGGTGACCGGGGTCGAGCGCGAACTTGTCCGGATCGTCGTCCTCGAGAACGAACGCACCGTCGCGGGTGATCCCGATCGGCAGGACGTCGAAGCGCTCGCGGTCAATCGCCCGCAGCACTCCCCCGGCCGTTGCGGAGCTGATCGAATGCTCGCTTGAGCGACCGCCGAAGAGCACCGCCACCACCGTCTTGTCCATTCTCGGTCCTCTCGCCCGTGGGCTTGTCGTCGTCCGTCGTCAGGTGCGGGGCGATGTCGCGCGGATTCATCGTGCCGTCGAGCACCATCTTGACCTGCTCGACGATCGGCATCTGCACTCCCGCCGCGCGGGCCAGCTGCAGCACGGGCGCGACGGATGCGAGCCCCTCCGCCGTCTGGTTCATCTGTTTCACGACGTCCTGGAAGCTGTACCCCTGGCCGAGCAGACGCCCGGCGGTGTTGTTGCGGCTGAGAGGCGACTGGCATGTCGCGATGAGGTCGCCGAGGCCGGCCAGACCCTGCAGCGTCTCGGGCTGCGCGCCCTGCGCCACCGCGAAGTCCGTCATCTCAACGAGGCCGCGCGTGATGATGGACGCCTTCGTGTTCTCGCCATAGCCGACACCGTCGACGATGCCGATCGCGACGGCGATCAGGTTCTTCAGCACGCCCCCGAACTCGGTGCCGATCACGTCCGTGTTGACGAATGTCCGGAAGTAGCCGTTGCGCGCGCGCCGAGCGACGGCGTCGGCGGTGTCGCGACTGATCGAGGAGATGACCGCCGCCGTCGGCTGCTCCCGCGCGATCTCGAGCGCGAGGTTCGGCCCGGATGCCACGGCGATCCGCGCGGGGTCGCAGTGCAGCTCCTGCTCGATGACCTGGCTCATGCGCAGACCGGAACGCTTCTCGACGCCCTTCATGAGGGAGACCACCGGGACCTCCCCGTGCGCGAGGAGCGGGCGCACCGCCTTGAGGTTCTGCCGGAGCGCCTGGCTGGAGATCGCGAGGTACACCTGGGAGGCGCCCTCGAGCGCTTCGGAGAGGTGCGACGTGGCCGACATGCTGCGGGGCAGGTTCACACCGGGCAGATACTCGCTGTTGCGGTGCCCCTCCTGGATCTCCTGCGCGAGCTCGGCCCGGCGCGCCCACATCACCACGTGGGCGCCGCCGTCGGCGAGCACCTTGCCGAAGGTGGTCCCCCAGCTCCCGGCGCCGATCACGGCGATGCGCGGCATCCCCGGGTCGACGCGGCGTCCGTCAGTTCTCGGACTCAAGGCGCCCCGTCTCCTTCTGTCCGTGGATGGCGGGGTCCCAGCGCGCAGCCGGCGCGGGCTCGGTGCGCAGGTCCGAGAGAAGACCGGCGATGTCCGCCATCACGACGTCCGTCGCGGCGGTGAGGTTGGTGTTGGTGCGCGGCCCGCCACGGAAGGCGTCGAGATCGACGGCGGGGCCGACGGCCACGCGGACCCGCTTGCGCGGCGGCCACAGGCTGAGCTTGCCGTAGCGCGGCAGGATCCGCTGGACACCCCAGGTGGCCATCGGGATGACGGGAAGGTCGCCGGCGAGGGCGAGGCGGACGGCGCCGGTCTTGCCGCGCATGGGCCACAGGCCCGGGTCGCGGGTGAGCGAGCCCTCCGGGTAGACGATGACGCCGCGGCCGTGGGCGGCGAGATCCTCGGCCTGCACGATCGTCTGCTTCGCGGCGGATGCCGTGGACGCGCGCGCCACCGGGATCATCCCCGTCGCGCGCAGGAGCGCGCCCAGCACCGGGACGCGGAACAGGCTCTCCTTGGCCATGAACCGCGGCGCACGGCCGAGCCGCCACGTCGCGACCGCGACGATGATCGGATCGAACTCGCTGTAGTGGTTCGGGGCGAGGACGTAGGCCCCTTCGGCCGGAAGGTTCTCCCCGCCGACGATCTCGATCTTCGCGATGAGACCCGTCAGCGGCACGACGATCGCCGCAGCCGGCCAGAAGACGCTCGGTCGGCTCTTCTCGGCGGAGGCGCGACGACGCGGTGGCACCGGCACCCCTCAGGCCACGACGTCGAAGTCGGCGCCCACCGCGATGAGCTTGTCGAAGAACTTCTCGTAGCCGCGGCGGATGATCTCGACGCCGCGCACGTGGGAGGTGCCTTCGGCGGCCAGCGCCGCGATGACGTAGCTGTAGCCTCCGCGGAGGTCGGGCACCACGACGTCCGCGCCGTGCAGCGGCGTGGGTCCGGTGATGACGGCGGCCTGCTCCAGCGCCCGACGCGGCACCCGCCGGTCGGGGCTGGCGAGTCCTTCCGAGTGCACGACGATGTCGGCGCCCATCTTGTTGAGCGCCTGGGTGAAGCCGAGACGGTTCTCGTAGACGGTCTCGTGGACGGTCGAGACGCCCTCGGCCTGGGTGAGGGCGACGATGAGCGGCTGCTGCCAGTCGGTCATGAACCCGGGATGCACGTCGGTCTCCACCATCACGGGCCGCAGCGCCCCACCCCGGCGGAAGCGGATGCCGTCCTCGGCGATGTCGAAGTCGCCGCCCGCCTTGCGGAAGACGTTGAGGAAGGTCAGCATCTCCGGCTGCTTCGCGCCGCCGACGAAGATGTCGCCGTCCGTCGCGAGCGCCGCGCAGGCCCAGGAGGCGGCCTCGTTGCGGTCGAAGATGCAGCGGTGGTCGTAGCCGCGCAGGCTGTCGACGCCCTCGATGAAGATGACGCGGTTCGGCTCGTAGGAGATGATCGCGCCCATCTTCTGCAGGACGGCGATGAGATCCATGATCTCGGGCTCGATCGCCGCTCCCCGCAGCTCCGTCGTGCCCTTCGCACGGACCGCGGTGAGCAGGACCTGCTCCGTCGCGCCGACGCTCGGGTAGGGCAGGGTGATGTCGGCGCCGTGCAGACCGTTCGGCGCGGAGAGGCGGATGCCGCTCGGCAGCTTGTCGACCGTCGCCCCGAAGGCGCGCAGCGCGTCGAGGTGGAAATCGATGGGACGGTCGCCGATGCGGCATCCGCCGAGGTCCGGGATGAACGCCTGGCCGAGCAGGTGCAGGAGCGGGCCGCAGAAGAGGATCGGGATGCGCGAGGCGCCGGCGTGCGCGTCGATCTCCTCCATGTGCGCCGAGACCGCGCCGCTCGGGTCCAGTCGCAGCACCCCCTCGCCGTCGTCGTCCACCGTGACACCGTGCACCTCGAGCAGCGAGCGCACGACCTGGACGTCGCTGATGTCCGGGACATCCCGCAGCACGCTCACCGTCTCGCCCAGAAGGGCTGCGACCATCGCCTTGGTGGCGAGGTTCTTCGCCCCCTTGACCTCCACACGTCCCTGAAGGGGCCGCCCGCCACGGATGACGAGGGTGGGGTTCGTCGGCTCGCCGTCGCCGCCGGGCCGCGATGCTGAGGCGTCGCTGAGGAGGGTGTTCATGGGGTGGGACCTCACTTGTCGATCGAGGGCGGGCCGGTCCTGTCCCCGGGTGCGGGGCGACCGGGCTCGGCTAGCGGACGGGGAGCGTCCGTGGCCGCCACGCCTCTCGGCGGGCCTCGAACTGCGCGATGGCATCAGCGCTGCGCAGGGTGAGCCCGATGTCGTCGAGCCCTTCGAGAAGCCGCCACCTAGTGTAATCGTCGATGTCGAACGAGACGCGGAGATCCCCCAGCTGCGCCGTGCGCTCGACGAGATCGACGGTCATCTCGACCCCGGGCTGCGCCTGGATCGCCGCCCACAGCGCTTCGACGTCATCCTCGGAGACGACCCCCGTCACCAGGCCCTGCTTGCCCGCGTTCCCGCGGAAGATGTCCGCGAACTTCGGGCTGAGGACGACGCGGAAGCCGTAGTCGCGGAGCGCCCACACGGCGTGCTCGCGACTCGAGCCGGTGCCGAAGTCGGGGCCGGCGACGAGGACGGATGCCCCGGCGTAGGCCGGCCGGTTGAGCACGAACTCGGGGTCCTGACGCCAGTTCGCGAACAGCGCGTCCTCGAACCCGGTCTTGGTCACCCGCTTGAGGTAGACGGCGGGGATGATCTGGTCGGTGTCGACCGCCGACCGTGTCAGCGGCGCGGCGACACCCGTGTGCGTCGTGAACTTGTCCATGATCAGGCCTCCACTCGTGCGGGCAGATCGCTCGGGCTCGCGAGGCGCCCGAGGACGGCGGTGGCGGCGGCGACCAGCGGCGAGACCAGGTGCGTGCGGCCGCCCTTGCCCTGACGACCCTCGAAGTTGCGGTTGCTCGTCGACGCGCACCGCTCGCCGGGAGCCAGCTGGTCGGGATTCATGCCGAGGCACATCGAGCACCCGGCGAACCGCCACTCGGCACCGAAATCAGTGAACACCCGGTCGAGGCCCTCCGCCTCGGCTTCCAGGCGCACGCGCGCCGAGCCCGGGACGACCATCACCCGGACGCTGTCCGCCTTCTGACGGCCTTCGATCACGGAGGCGAAGGCGCGGAGGTCCTCGATACGGCTGTTGGTGCACGAGCCCATGAACACGGCATCCACGGGCACGTCCTTCATCGGCGTGCCGGCGACGAGGTCCATGTACTCGAGGGCGCGCTCGGCGGCGGCCCGATCGTTGGCGTCGGGGAAGGATGCCGGGTCGGGCACGACATCGCTCAGCGAGACACCCTGCCCGGGGTTCGTGCCCCACGTGACGAACGGCTCGAGCTCGGCGGCGTCGAGGAACACCTCGGCGTCGTAGACCGCGCCTTCGTCGGAGGGAAGCGTGCGCCAGTACGTGACGGCATCCTCCCAGTCCTGACCGGTGGGCGCGTGCGGCCGGCCCTTGACATAGTCGAACGTGATGTCGTCGGGCGCGACCATTCCGGCGCGGGCGCCCGCTTCGATCGACATGTTGCACATCGTCATGCGCCCCTCCATCGAGAGGGAGCGGATCGCGCTGCCGCGGAACTCGAGCACGTAGCCCTGGCCGCCGTTGGCGCCGATCTTCGCGATGATCGCGAGCACGACGTCCTTCGCGGTGACGCCCGGCTTCAGCTCGCCCTCGACGGTGATCGCCATCGTCTTGAAGGGCTTGAGCGGCAGGGTCTGCGTCGCGAGGACGTGCTCGACCTCGCTCGTGCCGATGCCGAACGCCATCGACCCGAACGCACCGTGCGTGGAGGTGTGGGAGTCGCCGCAGACGACGGTGATCCCGGGCATCGTGAGCCCCAGCTGCGGACCGACGACGTGCACGATGCCCTGCTCCTTGTCGCCGAGGGAGTGCAGGCGCACGCCGAACTCGGCGGCGTTGCGACGCAGGGTCTCGATCTGCGTCCGGCTCGTGAGGTCGGCGATCGGCTTGTCGATCTCGAGCGTCGGCGTGTTGTGGTCCTCCGTCGCGATCGTCAGGTCGAGACGCCGGACGGGGCGTCCCTCGGCGCGCAGGCCGTCGAACGCCTGCGGGGAGGTGACCTCGTGCACGAGGTGAAGGTCGATGTAGATGAGGTCGGGTTCGCCGTTCTCGCCCTTGACGACGAGATGGTCGTCCCAGAGCTTCTCGGCGAGGGTACGCGGGCGATCCGGAATCGAAGTGGTCATGTCTGTCTCGTTCTCCAGCTAGCGGGTGAGGCCCAGCACGGACTCCGCGACGAGAGAGGGCTCAGAACGAGGTCTCGTCGCGGCCGCTAAGGAGGAGGCGAGCGATCCGCACGGGGTGAGCCTACCACCGCTGTCCCATCGCTCCCCCGGGCGCCGCTCCGGCGCGCCGGTCAGCGCGCGTCGGGTCCGTCGACGCTCGGCGGCGTCCCCTTCTCCTCCGCGACGGCGTCGGCCGCCGCGACAGGGGTCTCGCCGTGGTCGGTGACGGGGGCGGCGCGGCGCTCCCGCGATGAGGCGAGCAGACTCGCGACCGTCGCCACGACCATCGAGACGATGATGACGCCGAGCGAGGCCCACGTCGAGATCTCCGGAGCCCAGTCGATGTGCTCGCCGCCGTTGATGAACGGAAGCTCGTTCACGTGCATGGCGTGGAGGAAGAGCTTCACGCCGATGAAGGCGAGGATGAAGGCGATGCCGTAGTGGAGGTACTTCAGGCGCTCGAGCAGATCGCCGAGCAGGAAGTAGAGCTGCCGGAGCCCCATGAGGGCGAACAGGTTCGCGGTGAAGACGATGAACGGGCTCTGGGTGATCCCGAAGATGGCGGGGATCGAGTCGATCGCGAACAGCAGATCGGTCACGCCGATCGCGGCGAAGACGATGATCATCGGCGTGAAGATCTTCTTGCCGTTCACGACCGTGCGCACCTTGGCGCCGTCGTAGTGGTCGCTGATGTCGACCATGCGGCGCAGCGTCCGCACGATGAACGACTCCTGCTTCACGTCGTCGTCGTGGTCGCCCCCCGGGAAGGCCTGGCGCCACGCGGTCCAGATGAGGAATGCGCCGAAGAGGTAGAAGACGAAGCTGAACTGTTCGATGATCGCCGCCCCGGCGAGGATGAACAGCCCGCGCAGGACCAGCGCGATGATGATCCCCACCATGAGGACTTCCTGCTGGTACCGGCGCGGAACGGCGAACTGCGCCATGATCAGCACGAAGACGAAGAGGTTGTCGATCGAGAGGCTGTACTCCGTCAGCCACCCGGCGATGAACTGGCCGGCGAATTCCTGACCCGCGAACGCCCAGAGGAGCCCTGCGAAGATGAGCGCGAGCGTCACGTAGAAGACGACCCACAGCGTCGACTCACGCGTGGACGGGATGTGCGGTCGCTTGAGGATGAGCAGCAGATCGCCGACGAGGATGAGGACGAGGACGACGAGTGAGCCGACTTCGAACCAGACGGGAAGCTCCATGCGGGCCTTTCGGAGGGGACGGATGACGTCGAAAGTCTCTCCCCCGCGCCGGACCGGTGCTCTCGGTCGGGTGCGGCGCGCGCCCGGGGCCCCACCGACGGAGCCCGTATTGACGGGACACGCGAGGCGGGATACTCCCTCTCGCTCGCTCCACATTACAGGCACCGCGGGTGGCGCACCGGCGTGATCGATGCCGATCTGAGACGCACGCCCCGCCTCCGACACTGACAGGGTGGGAACAGATGAGGAGACCATGACCGATCGACCATCCCCGCGCGACGCGGAGCTCGTCGCGGCCGCGGCCGGCGGAAGCGATGCGGCGTTCCGCACGCTCTACCGCGCCTACGCCCGCCCCGTGTACTGGCTCGCCCACTCCCTCGTCGGAAGCGCGGCCGACGCGGAGGACGTCCTGCAGGAGACCTTCCTGGCCGCGTGGCGGAAGCTCCCGGGTCTCGAGCTGGCCGGGGACTCGCTCCTGCCGTGGCTCGTGACGATCTGCCGCTTCCAGTGCGCGAATCGCATCCGACGTCAGCAGCGCGACCGCACGCATACCGCCGCCGCCGTCGACGAGGCGCTGCCGGCGACGGTCGACGTGGAGCAGCAGGTCATGGATGCCGCATTGGTGGAGCGGGTCATCGCCGAGGTGGGGACCCTGTCGCCCCTCGACCAGGACATCTTCCGCCTGTGCGCCGAGCAGGGCTACGCCTACGCCGCGGCGGCGGCGGAGCTCGGCGTCTCGCACGCGGTCGTCCGCAACCGTCTGTCCCGCATCCGCACACGACTGCGCGGCTCCATCGCCGCAGAGAGGGCCTGAACGGTCATGGACACCAGGGACGTCACGCTGCCGGAGATCGGCGACGACCGACTCGAGGAGATCGAGACGACGCTGTTCGCGCGGATCGCCGTGGAGCGCACCGACGCGGCGGTCGCCGCTGCACAGACGGCGGCGCAGGATGCCGAGCGAGCCCGTGCGCGCGCCGTCCGGCGCGGGCGGGTCTGGATGGGCGCCGCGGCCGCCGCGGCGTTCGTCGCGGTCGCCGCGGTCATCGCGCCCCA
The DNA here is from genome assembly GCF_018717645.1 of Microbacterium flavum. Classification (GTDB taxonomy): domain Bacteria; phylum Actinomycetota; class Actinomycetes; order Actinomycetales; family Microbacteriaceae; genus Microbacterium; species Microbacterium flavum. The sequence continues at coordinate 30,326 of NZ_JAFLHG010000011.1, read as the reverse complement.
GCTGGCCGGCGGCGCGGCATCGACGTCATCGGTCGTCACGGCCGATCAGCCCGCATCCGCGCAGCCGCCGAGCCTGGAGGGCGACGCCGTCACGCTCGATGGACGCTCCTTCGGCGGCGCGGACGCCGGCGGCTCGGCGGATGTCTCAGGCTCCTCGACCGATCAGAGCCGCGAGGTCGTCGCCACCGGGTCGGCAAGCGTCGTCGCGGACGACCTGCGGGCGGCGATCGACCGTCTCACGGCCGAGGCGGAGTCAGCGGGCGGGTACGTCGAGTCGGTGAGCCTCGGCGAGGGTGCGGGCACCGCGTGGATCACGGTGCGCATCCCCGCCGACACGCTCACCGCGACGATCGCGGGCCTTTCCGATCTGGGCGAGGTCACGGACACGCGGGTCGACCGTCGCGACGTGACGACCGAGACGGTCGACCTGCGCGCGCGCGTGGCGTCGCTCGAGACCTCCGTCGCGCGCCTGCAGGACCTGCTCGCGCAGTCCGCGTCGACGAGCGACCTCATCGCCGCCGAGTCGGCGCTCGCGGAGCGTCAGGGCGAGCTCGACTCGCTGCGTCAGCAGCTGACGTGGCTCGACGGTCAGGTGCAGATGTCGAGTCTCACCGTGTCGGTGTCCGAGCCCGCCCCGCCGGAGGCGCTGAACCCGCGCGGATTCGGCGATGGTCTCGCCGCGGGGTGGAACGGTCTCGTCGCGACGCTCGGCGGTCTCGTCGTCGCCGTCGGATTCCTGATCCCCTGGGTCGCCGTCCTCGCCGTGATCGGGCTCCTCGGATGGGGCGTGCGGGGCCTGGTGCGGCGGCGCGGAGCGCGCTCGGAGCACACGGAGGAGTAGCGCCACGACGCACGAACGACGAAAGCCCGGTCCGATCGGACCGGGCTTTCGTTCTTCGGTGACCCCAGCGGGATTCGAACCCGCGTTACCGCCGTGAGAGGGCGGCGTACTAGGCCGCTATACGATGGGGCCTCACCGTCGTCGCCGTCTCCTTCGCGGATCAGGCAACCGTTCGATTATGCCATGCTCCACGGGCGTGGGACAAATCGCGCCCCGCCCCTGCGCCGGGGCTTGCCCGCATCCCTTCCCCGGCGTTGACTGGGGGCATGCGCATCACCAAGCACGAACATGCCTGCCTCCGTCTCGAGCTCGACGGGCACCAGCTCGTGATCGATCCCGGCTCGTTCACGCTGCCGCAGACCGACCTGCACGGCCTGGCCGCCGTGGTGCTCACCCATGAGCACCCCGACCACTGGACGCCCGAGCACCTCGAGCGACTCCGTCGCGATGCGCCCGGCGTCCCCGTCTACGGCCCCGCCGGCGTCGCCGCCGCCGGGGCGGACGTCATCGTCGTCGCTCCGGGCGACACCGTGACGGCGGGCCCGTTCACGATGACCTTCCACGGCGGCCGGCACAGCGTCATCCACTCGTCGATCCCCGTCGTGGAGAACGTCGGGGTCCTCGTCAACGACGCGTTCTACTACCCCGGAGACTCCTACGCCGTCCCCGCGCACGCCGACGTCGAGATGCTCGCGGCCCCGATCGGCGCCCCGTGGCTGAAGATCGGCGACGCGATGGACTTCGTGCTCGCGGTGAAGCCCCGGCGCGCGTTCGGCACCCACGACATGACGCTGTCGCGCGCGGGTCTGGAGATGCACCGCGCCCGCCTGACCTGGGCGACGGAGCAGGGTGGCGGGGAGTTCCTGACGCTCGATCCCGGCGAGTCGTACGAGATGTGAGACGACGGATGCCGCGACCCCGAGAAGGGGCCGCGGCATCCGTCATCTGTCGAGGCTCAGGCCTCGGCGTCGTGATCCGTCTCCAGGAAGGTCACGAGGCCGTCGAGCGCCGCGTCGGCGCCGTCGCCCTCAGCCTTCAGGGTGACGACCGTGCCCTGGGTCGCACCCAGACCCATGAGGGTGAGGATGCTGCCGGCGTTGAGGTCCGGGCCGCCCTCCGCCGCGATCGTGACGGGGATGCCGGTCTGCTGCACCGCCTGCACGAAGAGCTTCGCGGGGCGGGCATGCAGGCCCGAGCTGCTGGCGACGGTGGCCTGGCGTTCTGCCATGGGGTCCTCCTGTGTCGTGGATGGATCGTCTTTCCGAGACTAGGCGGTCGCGACCGCCTCCGGAACACCTTCCGAGCCGGAGGTAACGGCATCCACGGGCCGCCGGTGCGCGAACTTCTTCAGCGCGACGACGGAGAACGCGGAGACGACGACGCCGGCGGCGATCGCGATCAGCCACAGCCAGAAGCTGTCGATCGCGAAGAAGACGAACACGCCGCCGTGCGGCGCCTTGCTCGTCACCGAGAACGCCATCGAGAGCGCGCCGGTGACGGCACCGCCCACCATCATCGCGGGCACGACGCGGAAGACGTCGGCGGCGGCGAACGGGATCGCGCCCTCGGTGATGAACGCCGCGCCGAGGAGCCACGCCGCCTTGCCGTTCTCGCGCTCCGGCTCCGTGAACAGGTTCCGTCCGAGGACGGTGGATGCCAGGGCCATCGCGAGCGGGGGCACCATTCCCGCGGCCATGACCGCGGCCATGATCTGCAGGTAGCGCTCGTCGCCGGCGATCCCCGCGGCGAGGTTCGCGGTCGCGAAGGCGTAGGCCACCTTGTTGACCGGTCCGCCCAGGTCGAAGCACATCATGAGGCCGAGGATGATCCCGAGGATGATGACGCCCGCGCCCGTGAGCCCGGCGAGCCAGTTGTTCAGGGCCTGGGTCAGCCACGCGATCGGGCCGCCCAGCACGAGGATCATGAGACCGGAGGCGAAGATCGAGCCGAGGAGCGGGATGATCACGACGGGCATGAGACCCCGCAGCCAGCGCGGCACGTCCCAGGTGTTGATCCACCACGCGGCGAGACCGGCCAGCAGACCGCCGACGATGCCGCCGAGGAAGCCGGCGCCCATGAAGGATGCCACGGCACCCGCCACGAAACCGGGCGCGATACCGGGGCGGTCCGCGAGGCCGTAGGCGATGTATCCGGCCAGAGCAGGAACGAGGAAGCCGAACGACAGCCCGCCGATCTTGAACAGGACGGCGCCGATGTAGATGTTCAGCGGAGTGTCGCCGAGGTTCCAGATGGTGGATGCCGCGAGCACCTTGTCGACGTTGAAGGCGATCTCGTAGCCGCCGAAGAGGAAGCCGAGGGCGATCAGGAGACCACCGCCGGCGACGAAGGGGATCATGTAGCTGACGCCGGTGAGGAGAGAGCGCTTCACAGCGCTGCCGACCGAACCGCCGCCGGACTCCGAGCGCTCGGCGGCGGCCGTGTCGGCGTTGCCGCTGACACGGGGTGCGAGCGGGTTGCCCACCGCGGCGACGGCTTCGTCGATCAGGACCGCCGGCTGCTCGATGCCCTTCTTGACGGGAACCCGGACGACCGGCTTGCCCGCGAAGCGCTGCTGGTCGCGGACGTCGACGTCGACCGCGAAGATCACGGCATCCGCATCGTCGATGATCTGCTGCGGGAGGGCCTTGTATCCCGAGGACCCCTGCGGCTCGACGATGAGGTCGATGCCCGCCTTCTTGCCCGCGGCGGTGAGCGCGTCGGCGGCCATGAAGGTGTGGGCGATGCCGGTGGCGCAGGCGGTCACGGCGACGATCCGCGCGGGGCGGCCGTCGACGACGAGGTCCGTCGCGGATGCCGCGGCGGCGGCCGCGGGCGCCGGGGCGGCGGCCCGGGGCGCGTCGGAGACGGCGTCGTTCACGAGCGCGACGATCTCCTCCGGCGTGGCGGCGGCGCGGAGCCCGGCGGTGAAGTCCTCACGGATGAACGCGCGCGCGAGGCGCGACAGGACGGCGAGGTGCTCTTCGGCGGCCGTCGCAGGCGCGGCGATGAGGAACACCAGGTCGGCGGGGCCGTCGTCGGCGCCGAAGTCCACACCGGGCTTCAGCCGCGCGAAGGCCAGCGTCGCCTGCGTCACCGCCGGGCTCTTGGCGTGCGGGATGGCGATGCCGCCGGGCAGTCCCGTCTCGTCGGTCTGCTCGCGCTTCCAGGCGTCGGCGGCCAGGGCAGCGGAGTCCGTCGCGCGACCGGCGGCGGTCACGCGTGCGGCGAGAGCGTCGATGACCGCTCTCTTGTCTGTGCCGAGCGGCTCGTCGAGACTGACGAGCGCCGGCGTGATGATGTCGGACACGGTGACCTCCAGTGGTCTGTCTCGGATCGGGGTTAGGGGTGGTCGAGGGCCCTCACCGGCACGTCGCCGGGGAGGAGATCGGTGGGAGTGGGAGCCTGGGTGCCCGGGAGCGCGGCGGCCGCGGAGCCGTAGCGGATGCCGCTGCGCAGGCACTCCTCGGGGCCCGCCCCCCGCTCTTCGGCGATCAGGAAGCCGGCGAGGGAGCTGTCGCCCGCGCCGACGGTGCTGCGCACGCGCGTGGGCGGCGGGGTGCCGTGCCAGGCGCCGTCTGCGGTGACGAGGACGGCGCCGTCGCCGCCGAGGGTCACGAAGGCGCTGCCCACGCGGGCGGGCACGAGTCGCGTGGCGATCGCCGCCACCTGCTCGGGCAGTGGCGCACCGGGGTCCAGGGTGACGCCCGCGAGCTCGGCGAGCTCGTCCTCGTTGGGCTTGATGAGATCCGGTGCGCCCGACTCGACGGCCGCGCGCAGAGCAGCCCCCGAGGTGTCCACCGCGATGCGCGGGGCGGGCGCGCCCGCGGCGCGGACCGCGCGGATGACATCCACGTAGAAGCTCTCGGACAGGCCCGGGGGGATGGAACCGGCGAGCACGAGCCAGCGCGCACCCGCGCAGGCCGCGACGACCGCGTCGATGAGCGCGGCCGCATCCTCGGCGGTCCGGGTGACGCCGGGCAGGTTGATCTTGGTGGTGACCCCTTCGGGGTCGGCGATGGTGAGGTTGGCGCGCGCCGCGCCGTGCACGGCGACGGGAGCGGCGGTGACCCCCGCCGCGCGGAGGGCGACGGCGAACGGGTCCTCGGGGTCCAGCGGCAGGACGGCCCGGCTCTCGACGCCGGAGCCGCGGAGGACGCGGGTGACGTTGATGCCCTTGCCCCCGGCATCCTCGCGGACATCGGATGCCGTCTGGACGGCGCCCAGGCGCAGCGTGCCCTGCAGTGTGACGGTCCGGTCGAGGGACGGGTTGGCGGTCAGCGTGACGATCATGGCGTCCACACCTCGACTTCTGCATCGGTGAAAGCGGTGGCGAGCAGCCCGCGGGGCGGGGCATCGGCGACGACGATGTCCACATCGTCGAGCGCGCCGAAGGAGACGAGGAGTTCCGCGTCGAATTTCTCCGCATCGGACACGACGACGGTGCGGCGTGCAGCGGCGATGACGGCGCGCTTGACGGCGGCCTCATCCGGATCCGGGGTGCTCAACCCGAACGAGGCGGAGATTCCGTTCGCACCGATGAAGGCGAGGTCCGGGCGCAGGCGCGAGATCGCATCGACGGTCTGGGCGCCCACCGCCGCGGCGGTGAGGCCCCGGACGCGCCCGCCGATCGCCGTGAGGCTGAGGCCGGGGGCGCCGGCGAGCATGTGCGCGATCGTCATCGAGTGCGTGACGACCTCCACCGGCACGAGGCTCGCGGGGCGCTGCGCGAACAGCGTCGCGACCTCCGCGGTGGTCGTGCCGGCGTCGAGGTAGACCGAGCCTTCGAAGTCGGCGGGCATGGCGTCCATGGCGCGACGGGCGATGGCGATCTTGGCATCGCCGCGGCGCGTGGTGCGCTCGGCGAGGGAGCTCTCCGCGGTGCTCACGCGTGATCGGGAGACGGCGCCGCCGTGCACGCGACGGACGAGTCCGGAGGTTTCGAGCTGGTCCAGATCGCGACGCACCGTCTCGGTCGTGACACCGAAGCGACGGGCGAGCTCGACGACCACGACGCGACCCTCGGTCACGATCAGGTTCTCGATGAGCTGCTGCCGCTCCGTCGCGTACATCTGTGTCCTCCCTCAGACATCCACAGATTACAACACAAACACAGACGTAACAAGGATCGGGGCCGGAAATAAGCGACGAAGAGCCCCGGCCATGACGGCCGGGGCTCTTCGCGGGGGGGAGGGAGGCTCAGGCCTCGCTCATGGCGTTGACCTCGCGCTGACCGCGGGCCGCCAGCGCGGCCGCGCGCGCGGCGATGCGGCGCGTCTGCTCAGCCTGCCCGGCATCGAGGATCTCCTGGTCGACCTCGACCGAGTCGACCGTGCCGACCCCGTTGTACTTCGCGATGTAGGCGTCGAGCTCGGGACCCGACTCCCACGACGTGATGAGGCAGTACCGCGGCTCGGTGCCGAGGTGGGTCGCCGCGTGCCACAGCCGCTGGGTGTCGATGACGAGCTGGGCACCGGCGGGGAGCGCGATGCGCGTCTCCTCGCTCGGGTCGGTGCGGTTCTCCCGCAGCACGAAGAAGCTGTCCTTGTCGTCCGTGAGGTTGAAGAACGAGCGCACGACCCAGCCGGTCCCGTCCGGGTTCAGGCGGTTGTTGTCGTCCTGGTGGAGGTTGTAGAGGCACTCCGCGTACGTGGTCGGCTGCAGCTCGATGATGCGGCAGCGGCCGACGTTCGCGCCCGGCTCGAGCGCGCGCTCGGTGAGGGTCGGAGCGATGGCCGTCTGCGCGTCGATCCAGACGCCGTCCTTGTCGGTGCGCGGCGGCTTGTGATTCCAGAAGCCGTTGCACTCGATCTCACCCTTGGCCGAGGCCAGCGGGGCGAAACGCGTGTCGCCGGAGCTCTTCCAGTCGACGTACTCCAGGTCCATCCATTCCTTCGGATCGATCTGCTTGCCGTAGCGGTCGAGGACGACGTAGCCGGTCTCCTCGAGAGCGGCGCTCTTGATGTATGCCATGGCGGATCATGCCCTTTCTGTCGGTCCAGCGAAGTTTTTACAGTCCCGACCGATCCAGCCTACCGAGCGCTCCTGAGGACGCGAATAGACTCGTCGGAGGGCTACGAGGAGCGTTTTCGAAGAGTATGAGCATTGCCAGTCGCGTCACCGCAGCGAACGTCGAAGCCATCGCCGTCGGCACGATCGGCTGGCTCGCGGCATCCGACACGACCATCGTCGTCCCGGTCTATCAGCGCCAGTACCGCTGGGACATCGGCGCCTGCGAGCAGCTGCTGAACGACGTGCGCGCCGTCTCCCGGACGGATGCCTCCGACACCCACTTCATCGGCTCGATCCTCTCCACCGCGGCCGTCTCGGACGAGGACGGCGATCACCTCGTTCTCATCGACGGACAGCAGCGCCTGACGACCCTCATGCTGCTCGTCGCCGCCCTCCACCACACCCTGCGCGACGAGGACCCGGCCCTCGCGGGCGAGCTTCGCCACGTGCTCGTGCACCCCGGGGACGGGCGTCGGACGAAGCTGCGGCCGCACCGGGCGTGGGCGGAGGTCTTCGAGAGCGTCGTCCTGGAACGCCCCTCCCCCGGCGACGCGGACCGCTCCTCCCGCTTCGACGACAACTACGCCTTCTTCCGCAGCCAGATCCGCCCCGGCGAGGCCGCCGACATCTGGCGCGGGCTCACGAAGCTCGAGCACGTCTCGATCAGCCTCGGGCCCGGTGCCAACGCGCAGCAGACCTTCGAGAGTCTGAACTCCACCGGCGAGCCGCTGCGCGATCACGAGCTCATCCACAACTACGTGCTGATGGGCCTGACCCACGCGCAGCAGAGCGAGATCGAGAACGAGTACTGGATCCCGATCGAGCGCGCGACCGGAGAGCAGATCGGCTCCTTCTGGCGCCACTACCTCGTCATGCTGACCGGGCGGGAGGTCACGATCGCGGGAGGCCGCGGCGTCTACGACACCTTCCGCACCGAGTTCCCCCGCCTCGACCTCGGCACTCTGCGTGAGCGCGCCGCGCACTGGCGGGCGTTCGCCGAGATCTACGGCCTGCTGCTGGACCCGCGGGGCATCCCGGACGCCGGGATCGCGCGCCACGTCGCGTACCTGGGGACCTTCGGGCGGGGCATGTCCCCCCTCGCGATGCGCCTGTACGGCGAGTATGCGGACGGCGACCTCGCCCGCGGCGACCTGATCGCCTCGCTCGAGCACCTGCAGTCGCTGCTCCTGCGGCGCACCGTCGCGGGCATCTCGACCGAGCGGCTCGTGGCACGGCTGTGCCGGGCGGCCGAGGACGGTCGCGCGGCGCTCGTGCACGCGATCGCGCGCATCACCCCGTCCGACGAGCGCACGCGCGTCGGACTGAAGTACGCCGAGCTGCCGCACGCGCACTACGTCCTCGGCCGGCTCGCGGGCGTCGATCCCACCGAGCTCGAGCTCGACCACATCACGCCGCTCGCCCCCGCGGACGACTGGACCCCCGATGGCGCACGCCGCTGGGCGGACCTCTCCGAGGACGAGCAGAACAGCTTCCGCGCGCTCACGCAGACCCTCGGCAACCTGACGCTGCTCGAGCCCGCGCTCGCCGAGCGGGCGTTCGACGCGCCCTTCCCCCTCGCGCGCGAGACCTACGGGCGCAGCACGGTCGCGATCACGAGCGAGATCGCGCGCACGGATGCCTGGAGCACGGCGGCGATCTCGGCACGGACCGCGGACCTCACCGATCTCTTCCTCGAGGTGTGGCGCCGGCCCGTCGTCGTCGGCATCGATGACGACGACCTCACCCCGATCCTCGACGCCAGGAAGCGCCGCGGATGGCCGCGCGGGTGGGAGCGCGAATTCGACTACGTGGAGTTCCGCGGGGAGCACTGGGAGGTCCCCGACGTGCGGTACCTCTTCAACCGCATCTTCCGGAGGCTCTGGACCGAGTCCGACCACTCCCGCCAGAGCGTCCTCGACTTCAGCGCGCGGCGCGGGGGCCCGATCTACCCGGCGATGGCCTGGAACGGCCAATGGGACGAGATCGCGCCGGGGCACTACCTCTACATGGGGTGGGATTCGAAGTACATGCTCTCCGCCGTGCAGGGCGTCCTGGACGAGGCCGGCTGGGCGAGCGAGGTGTTCGTCAAGTACTCGTACATCGGCGACGCGATGCGCTGATCGGGTCGGCCCTCACCGTGTCGACGGCGCGATGCGCACGCGGATGGACTTCATGAGCGGCTGATCGCTCTGCGTGCTGTAGTCCTTCGCGCCGATCAGGACGTTCATCTCGGGCATGTACCCGGCGGCGCTCCCCCGTGGCATGTCGTACGACAGCGCCCGGAAGCCGTGGAGCGAACGCTCGGTGCCGTCGCGGGAGGTCGCGACGATGTCGACCCGGTCCCCCTCGGCGAGCCCGCGGTCCTTCATGTCCTTCCGGTTCATGAGGACGAGCTCACGGATGTTCTTCACGCCGCGGTAGCGGTCATCGTTCGAGTAGATCGTCGTGTTCCACTGGTCGTGCGAGCGCATCGTCTGGAGGACGAGCACGTCGGCATCCTCGGGGATGACGTCCGGCAGGGGTGCGTGGGAGAACTCGGCGCGGCCGGACGGCGTGCGGAAGTCGCGCTCGCGCGCGGGCTGCGGGATGCGGAACCCGTACGGCCGACGCACGAGCTCGTTGAACCCCTCGAAGCCCGGGAGCACCTGCGCCATCACGTCGCGGATGCGGTCGTAGTCGGCGACGTACTCGTCCCATGGCGTCGCGCTGGCGGGCAGGGTCGCGCGGGCGATCCCCGCGATGATCGCGGGCTCGCTGCGCAGGTGCGGCGATGCCGGCCGGCGCACACCGATCGACAGCTGCACCGAGCTCATCGCGTCCTCGCTCGAGATCCCCTGGCGACCCGACGCCTGCTCGTCGCGCTCGGTACGGCCGAGGCACGGCAGGATCAGGGCGCGCTGTCCGTGCACGAGGTGGCTGCGGTTGAGCTTCGTCGAGACGTGCACCGTGAGGGCGCACCGCCGCATCCCCTCCGCCGTCATCACAGGGTCGGGGGCGGCGCGGACGAAATTGCCGCCCATTCCGATGAACACCCTCACCGCACCGGAGCTCATCGCCGCGATCGTGTGCACCGTGTCGAGACCGTGGGTGCGGGGCGAGCGGATGCCGCACACCTCGTCCAGCCGCGCGAGCCATGCCTCTGCGGGGTCGTGGTCGATCCCGCAGGTGCGGTTGCCCTGCACGTTGCTGTGCCCGCGGACCGGTGACGGGCCGGTGCCGGGGCGGCCGATATTGCCCCGCAGCATGAGCAGGTTCACGATCTCACGCACCGTGTCGACGCCGTGCTCGTGCTGGCTGACGCCGAGGCACCAGCTGATCACGGTGCGCTCGGCGCGGAGGTAGATCTGCGCCGCCCGGCGGATCTCCGCCTCAGCGAGCCCCGACTGCCGGACGAGGTCGGCCCACGGCGTCGCCTCGACGAGGGCGCGGTAGGCGTCGGCGCCGTTCGTGTACGCGCGCAGGAACTCGTGATCGAGCACGCTCGGATCCGACTGCGCCGCCTCGAAGACGACCTTCGCCATGCCGCGGATGAGGGCGAGGTCGCCCCCCGGCCGCACCTGCAGGTTGTCGGTGCTCGTGTCGGTCGCGCGGAACAGCGCCATGTCCACGAACTCGTGCGGAACGATCGTGCGGGTCGCGCCCGCCTCCACGAGCGGGTTGACGTGCACCACCTGCGCGCCGCGGCGGACGGCCTCGGCGAGGCTCGTGAGCATGCGCGGCGCGTTGGAGGCGGCGTTCACGCCGATGACGAACAGGGCGTCGCAGCTCTCCCAGTCCTCGAGGTCGGCGGTGCCCTTGCCGGTCGCGATCGAGGCCTTCAGCGCGCGGCCCGACGCCTCGTGGCACATGTTCGAGCAGTCCGGCAGGTTGTTCGTGCCGAACTCGCGGGCCATCAGCTGGTAGAGGAAGGACGCCTCGTTGCTGAGCCGTCCGGAGGTGTAGAAGGCGGCCTGGTCGGGGTGATCGAGCGCGCGCAGCTCCTCGCCGATGAGGGCGAACGCGGCATCCCACGAGATCGGCACGTAGGTGTCGGTCTCCGGGTCGTAGACCATCGGCTCCGTGAGCCGGCCCTGATCCTCCAGGGCGAAGTCCGTCCACCCGGCGAGCTCGGCGACGGTGTGCGCGGCGAAGAAGGCGGCATCCACGCGCTTCGCCGTCATCTCCCACGTGACGTGCTTGATGCCGTTCTCGCAGATGTCGAGCGCGACCCCCTTGTCGTCGGGCCACGCGCATCCGGGGCAGTCGAATCCGCGCACGGGGTGGTTCATGACGAACATGCTCTTCGTGCCGCCGACGGGCTGGCGCTGACGCAGAAGGATCTCGCCCACGGACTTCGCCGCGCCCCACCCTGCGGCGGGGTGGTGGTACGGCGCCGCCATCGACCACGGCCTGTCCGTCAGGGGCCCGTAGCCGCCCTGGCGCCCCTCCGGGACGATGCCCAGCGCCACGCCGGCGGGCGAGCGGTCCGCTCCGGGCGGGGTGGCCGCCTCCACGTTGGTCATGCGCGCTCCTGCCCCGGTCTCGCCTCTGCGAATGCGGCGTCCGCCGTGCGGGCGGCCCCACCCTCATCATCCGTCGAACCGGACCGGTCGGCAACGGGACTCGCGGTGTCGCCGCGGGGCTGCGCGGGAAGCGCGCGGGCGAGCTCCGCCCCGCGCGCGCGGAGGCGGTCGGCGCGGCTGTACACGTTCATCGACCGACCCCGCAGGAACCCGATGAGGGTGAGCCCCGCCCGCTCGGCGAGGTCGACGGCGAGCGAAGAGGGCGCCGAGACCGCAGCCAAGACCGGGATCCCGGCCATCGTCGCCTTCTGGACGAGCTCGAAGCTCGCGCGACCCGACACCTGCAGCACCGTCCCGTTCAGCGGGAGACGCTCGTTCAGCACGGCCCAGCCGACCACCTTGTCGACGGCGTTGTGGCGGCCGACGTCCTCCCGCACCACGAGCAGGTCGCCGGTCGCGGCGTCGAAGAGCGCCGCGGCGTGCAGGCCCCCCGTCTTCTCGAACCCCTCCTGATGAGCGCGCAGCCGGTCGGGATACTCCGCGAGGTCCTCGGCGAGCACCGTCACCGGGTCCGCGGCGACATCGTGCTGCGACACGGTCTCGACGGCGTCGATGCTCGCCTTGCCGCAGACGCCGCAGGAGCTCGTCGTGAAGAAGGCGCGGGCGCTCTCGGGCCCCGGCACGGGGACCCCCGGTGCGAGCGCGACATCGAGCACGTTGTAGGTGTTCTCGGCGCCGCCCGTCCCGGGGCCTCCGCAGTGGATCGCGGATCGGAACGCGTCGTGGGAGGCGATGATCCCCTCCGAGACGAGGAAGCCCGCCGCCAGTTCGACATCGTGGCCGGGTGTGCGCATCGTGACCGCGAGGGGCGTGCCGACGACGCGGATCTCGAGCGGCTCCTCCACCGCGACGGTGTCGGCGCGCCGCCGCGCCTCACCCTCGAGGGTGAGCCTCAGTACCGGCCGCCGCGTCGTGATCCGCCCCATGCGTCCCGAGCGTACCTCCGCGGTGCGCCGCCGGGGGCTGCGCCGCCACCGGGCGTGCGATGACCGCGGCGGGCCGCAGCCACAGCTCGGCCCCCACCTGCGGCATCCCCGATTCGCCGTACTCCGCGATGATGCCCGTCGAGTGCGAGAGCGTCACGACGCCCGCGCGCACGCGCACGCCGACCACCGTGCCCGGAAGGGCCCCGGTCTCTCCGGGAGCAGCGATCCGCACCGTGCGCGGGTCGACCACGGCGAACGCGCTGACGCCGGGAGCGATCGGTGCGGCCGCGGTATCCGCCGTCCGCTCCGGCGTGGCCTCGAGGATCCGTCCGTCGACGTCGAGTCCGCTCCCGGTCCACACTCCCCGCACGATGCCGAAACCCGCGAGCGCGGCCGTGAAGGGATGGGTCGGATGCTCGGCGATCGCTGCGGGCGAGGTGTCGGCGACGATCTCGCCGGCCTCGATGACGAGACACCGATCCGACCACTGCCACGCGTCAGCGAGATCGTGCGTGACGAGGACGCTCGTGGTGCCGGTGCGTCGCAGCTCCGCGGCGAGGATGCCGCGGACGTCCGGAGCGCCCGCGGCATCGAGCGCGGCGAACGGTTCGTCGAGGAGGATCAGCTCGGGCTCCGCGGCGAAGGCCCGCGCGATCGCGACGCGCTGCGCCTGCCCGCCGGACAGCTTCTCCGGGCGATCCCCCGCCCGGCCTCCGAGGCCGAACCGCTCGAGCCAGCCGTCGGCGATCTCGGCCGCCCGCTGCGCGCCGACCCCGCGCGCCCGGGGACCGAACGCGATGTTCTGACGGAGGTCGAGGTGGGGGAACAGCCGCGGATTCTGATCCAGCAGCGTCACACGCCGCGCGCGCGGCGGGACAGCGCGGACGCCCGGTGCATCGAGCACGCGGCCGCCGAGCTCGACCCTCCCTCGGGCGAGCCGCGCGTTCCCCGCGAGCGCTGCGAGGACGGTCGACTTGCCCGCCCCGTTCGGTCCCAGGATCGCGAGACGGCCGCCGGCGGGGACCTCGAAGGCCGCACGCACGGGGAATCCACGGGCGACCTCGATGTCGGCGCACAGCGCGGCCGAGGTCATCGGACCGCGTCCTCTCGCCAGGACCGGAGACCGGCGATGAGGATGCCGGCGCTCACCAACAGCAGGAGCGACAGCGCCAGCGCGGCATCCTGGCTCACGCCGACCCCGTTGAAGGCGGTGTAGATCGCGAGCGGCATGGTGCGGGTCACCCCGACCGCGTTCCCGGCGAACAGCGCGGTCGCGCCGAACTCGCCGATCGCGCGCGCGAAGCACAGCGCCGTCCCGGCGACGAGACCCGGCAGCAGCAGCGGCAGCGTCACGCGCGTGACCACCCGCCACGGGCTCGCTCCGAGGCTCGCGGCGACGCGCTCGTGCGCGACGCCCGACGTGCGCAGCGCCCCCTCGAGCGTGATGACGAGGAACGGCAGCGCGACGAACGCCTGCGCGACGACGACCGCGGCGGTCGTGTAGGGCAGGCTGAAGCCGGTCGCCTCGAACAGCGGCTTGCCGATGAGGCCCGATCGCCCGAGCAGCGACAGGAGGGCGAGGCCTCCGACCATCGGCGGCAGCACGAGCGGAATGAGCACGAGCGTCCGCAGCACCGCTGCGGGGCGCGCCTGCGCGCGGGCGAGCACGAGCGCGAGGGGGACGCCGAGGATGACGCACACGATCGTGGCCGCCAGCGCGGTGACGACCGACAGCAGGAGCGCGTCGCGCGCGCCGGGTGAGAGCAGATCGTCCCAGAACGTCGCCCAGTGCACGCGGGCGACGAGCCCGAGAAGCGGCAGGAGCAGGAGCGCGACCCCTGCTCCCGCCGCGACGCGGACACCGATGGGAAGGGTCACGCGGCTCCGAAGCCGTGGGCGGCGAGGATCCGCTGCCCGGCATCCGACAGGACGAAGTCGACGAACGCCTGGGCGGCCGCCGTCGACGGCGCGTTCGTGGCGACGGCGATCGGGTATCGATTGACGACACCGGACGCGCCCTCGGGTTCGATGCCCTCCAGGACGCCGGCCGAGTCGTGGATGTCGGTGGCGTAGACGAGCCCGGCATCCGCCTCACCCTGCGCGACGCGACGGACGACCGCGGAGACGCTCGTCTCCTCGCTCACCGGCGTCACCGCGACGCCCGCGGCGGCGAGGAGCTTCTGCGACGCGGCGCCGCAGGGCACCTCGACCGCGCAGAGCACGACGCTCGTCGACGGGTCGGCGAGGTCCCCCAGCGTCCGGATGCCCTTCGGATTGCCCGCGGGCACGGCGATCTGGAGGGTGTTCGTCGCGAACAGACGCGTCGCGCCCACGAGCGTCGCGTCCGTGAGGGGCGCGATGCTCGCCTCGCTCGCGAAAGCGACGACATCGACGTCGGCACCGTCCTGGATCTGGGTCGCGAGCGCCTGCGAGCCGTCGTACACGATGGGGTCGACCGCGTACTCCGGCGCCGCCGCCGTGAACGCATCCGCCAGTTCGTCGAAGGACGCCTGCAGAGACGCGGCCGCGAAGATCTTCAGGGGAGCCTGGGGCGCGGTCGTCTCCGTCCGGGCCGCCGTCTCGGCCGGCGAGGTCGCGGCGGGGCCCGCGCACGCGCTGAGCGCGAGCGCGGCCGCTGCCACGAGCAGGAGGGCGGCGATCGTGGGCGTTCGGCGGGACGGGCGCATGATTTCTCCTCGGCGGGTGAGCGGGACGGACGAGATGACCGTCAGGGCGTCTCGATGATGACCATGGTGGCTTTCACGAGTGCCGTCGCCGCCGATCCGACCTCGAGCTCCATCTCGCGCACGGCCTCGGCGGACATCAGCGAGACGACGCGGAAAGGGCCGCACTGCATCTCCACCTGCGCCATGACGGCATCCGCCGTGATGGCGGTGACGATGCCGAAGAAGCGGTTGCGCGCGCTCGATCCGTGACCGACGGCGCCCAGTTCGGGGGCATCGGCGCGCAGCTGCGCCGCGAGGTCGACGCCCGGGACGACGGTGCGGCCGGCGCCGTCCTGCTCGGAGCGGAGCGCTCCGCTGTCGATCCAGCGACGCACCGTGTCGTCGCTCACGCCGAGGACACGCGCGGCCTCGCGAATACGGAACACGGTCATGTCCTCACGGTAGCACCGCATCTGCGCCCTATTGTCGTCGCGAAGCCCGCATTCGCGGTCGGAACGGCGGACTCGGCGATGCTCCGCGTGTCACGGGCTACCGTAAGACCATGGCCCTGCCTCCCCTCGTCGAACCCGTGGTGGCGCTCCCGGAGAGCGAGCGGCTGCGCCGCGCTCGTCAGTCGCGGCTCCCCGAGATCGGCGACGTCGGGCAGCGCCGGCTGTTCGCGGCGCGTGTCGCGGTCCTCGGCGCGGGCGGGATCGGCTCACCCGTTCTGCTGTACCTCGCCGCCGCAGGGTTCGGCACGATCGCGATCATCGACGACGACATCGTCGAGGAGAGCAACCTGCAGCGGCAGGTGATCTTCGCCGCGGCGGACATCGGGCGCCGGAAGAGCACCGTCGCTGCGACCCGCGTGCGCGCCCTCGCCCCTTCGGCCGACGTGATCGAGCACACCGTGCGGCTCACCGCCGCGAACGCGCGCGACCTGCTCGCCGACTACGACCTGGTGATCGACGGGAGCGACAGCTTCACCACCCGCTACGCCGTCGCCGACGCATGCGACGAGCTGGGCGTGCCGCTCGTGTGGGGATCCGTGCTGCGCTTCGACGCGCAGGTGAGCGTGTTCTGGTCGCGCCCCCTCGCGGGCGAGCCCGTCTCCCTGCGCGACGTCTTCCCCGAGGCGCCCCCCGCCGGCACGGTGCCCTCGTGCGCCGAGGCCGGCGTGCTCGGCGCACTCTGCGGTCAGGTCGGCGCCCTCCTCGTCGCCGAGGCGACCAAGCTCGTCTGCGGGATCGGACAGCCGCTCCTCGGTCGCCTGCTGGTGATCGACGCGCTCACCGCGCGTACCCGCGAGATCCGGCTCGCCCCGTCCGCCGCGGAGCGAGCGCGCGTCGTCCTGCCGGAAGAGCTGTCGGCGGCGCAGGGGCCGGGCGCCCTGCTGCTCGATGTCCGCGAGCATCTCGAGACCGTGCGCGGGACGATCCCGGGCGCCGTGACGATCCCGCTCGCCGAGGTCCTCGCCGCGCCCGAGGGGATCGCGGCCGACGCCGCCGTCATCGTCTACTGTCAGCGCGGCCCGCGCGCCCGCTCCGCCGCGCGCGCGATCGCCGCAGCGCATCCGGACGCCGATGTCCGCGTGCTCGCGGGCGGCTACGAGGCGTGGGTGAAGAGCATGGCGACGGCGACGTGATCGACGTCGAGGCGCACCGGGAGCGCATCCTCTCCGCCACTCCGACTCTGCCGTCGGAGAGCGTGTCGCTGCACGACGCGCTCGGCCGGGCGCTCGCGGCTCCGGTCGCGACCCGCTGGCCGGTGCCGCTCTTCGACAACTCCGCCATGGACGGCTACGCCGTCCGCGCTCAGGATGCCGTCGCCGGCGCGAGCCTGCGGGTGGTCGCCGACATCCCGGCCGGGAGCGACGCGGACCCGCCTCTCGCCCCCGGCGAATCCGCACGCATCATGACCGGCGCGCCCGTGCCGTCGGACGCCGACGCGATCGTGCCGCTGGAGGCCACCGATCTCGGCACGCAGGTGCGCGAGCACGCCCCCGAGCGGGTGACCGTCCTCGCGGCGCCCACCCCCGGCGCGCACGTGCGCCGCCGTGGCGGGGATGCTCCCGAGGGCACCGAGGTCGTCGCCCCCGGAGCGGATCTCGATGCCCGCGCCCTCTCGACGATCGCCTCAGCGGGGTACGACCGCGTCGAGGCGCATCGGCCTGCGCGCGTCGCGATCCTCTCGACCGGCAGCGAGCTCATCGCGCCGTCGGCGACGCCGCGTCGCGGCCAGATCCCCGAGTCGAACTCGGTGCTGCTCTCGGCCGCCGTCCGCGAGGCGGGCGCGCACGTCCCCTCCGTCCTGACCATTCCCGACGACCCGGACGCCCTACGCGCCGCACTGGGCACGATCGACGCCGACGTGCTGATCCTGTCAGGAGGCGCGAGCGTCGGCGCGTTCGATGTCGTCAAGGCCGTCCTGAGCGCCGACGGCATCCGCTTCGACAGCGTCGCGATGCAGCCGGGGAAGCCGCAGGGCTTCGGCACCCGCGCCGACGGGGCGCTCGTCTTCTGCCTGCCCGGGAACCCCGTGAGCGTTGCCGTGTCGTTCGAGATGTTCGTGCGACCCGCGCTGCGCCGACTCGCCGGCTTCTCGGTGATCGACCGTCGGCGCCTGACGCTGCCCGCCCGTCAGTCCTGGACGACGCCGCCCGGCCGCACGCAGGTGCTGCCCGTCGTCATCGACGGGGGCGGCGTCCGCCCGTCGGCCGCCGGCGGCAGCGGGTCGCACCTGGTGGCATCCCTCGCCCGTGCCGAGGCGTTCGCCGTGATCCCCGCCGACGTCGAGCGGGTCGAAGAAGGAGACCACGTGACCGTGATGATGCTCTCGTGAGTGACCGGTTCACCCACCTCGACGCGGCGGGACACGCCCGGATGGTGGATGTCACCGAGAAGCAGCCGACCGTGCGCGCCGCGACCGCGACGGGCTTCGTGCGGTGCTCGCCGCCCGTCATCGCCGCGCTCCGCGACGGGTCGGTGCCGAAGGGCGACGTGCTCGCGGTCGCGCGGATCGCCGGCATCCAGGGCGCCAAGCGCACGGCCGAGCTCCTCCCCCTCGCCCACATCATCGGAGTGCACGGCGCGACGGTCGATCTCAAGATCACCGCCGATGGCGTGCACATCGAGGCGACCGTCCGCACCGCCGACCGCACCGGCGTCGAGATGGAGGCGTTCACCGCCGTCGGCGTCGCCGCGCTCGCCCTGGTCGACATGGTGAAGGGCCTCGACAAGTCGGTGACGATCGAACGGATCGCCCTGCAGCGCAAGACCGGCGGCAAGAGCGGCGAGTGGGTGCGCCCGGAGTGACCGCCGCCGTCATCCTGGGGGGCGGACGTGCGCGCCGGCTGGACGGCGCGGACAAGGCTGCGGTGGAGGTCGCAGGCGGCCCGCTCGTCGACCGCGTCTACGCCGCGGTGCGCCCATGCGACCCGGTGATCGCCGTGGGCCCCGCCACGCTCGCCCGCGCCGGGCTCCGGGTGGTACGCGAGGAGCCGCCGTGGTCCGGCCCCGCGGCAGCGGTCGCGGCCGGCGTGGCGGCGCTCCCCGCCGACGCGGCGGCCGACGCCGAAACCTGGCTGCTGGCCTGCGACCTCCCCCGGGCCGGAGAGCTGGTGGCGCTTGTCGGTGTCATCCCGATCCCGAGGGACGCCGATGCCGTCGTCGCGACGGACGGCGACGGCCGGATGCAGTGGCTCGCCGGACGCTACCGGATCGCCGCGCTCCGCCGCGCCCTCTCCACGCGGGGCTCCTTCGACGGCGTCTCGATGCGGGATCTCCTCGCGCCGCTTCGCCTCACCCCCGTGCCGGTCGGCGATGCCGCCCTCGACCTCGACACGTGGGACGCCATCGCGGACTATCGTCGAAACGAGAAGGAGGGATCATGACAGACACTCCCGCCGCGGATTCCCCCGCGGTCCTCGATTCCTGGGTGCAGACGCTCGCGTCTCGCCTCAACCTCGACCCGTCATCGGTGCCCACGGCGCTCCTGCTCGACCTGACGCGCGAGGCGGCGCACGGCGTCGTACGCCCCGCCGGACCGCTCACGACCTATCTGCTCGGGATCGCCGTGGCGAACGGCCGGTCGCCCGAGGAGGCGGCGGAGCTGACGCGCGCCGCGATCGCCGAGTGGGCCGGATGAGGGTCCGGCTGTTCGCCGGCGCGGCGGATGCCGCCGGCACCGAAGACGAGCATCTCGATCCCGCCCCGCGCTCAGCCGGTGCGCTGCGCACGGTTCTCGCCGAACGGTTCGGCGCCGAGTTCGCGGACGTGCTGTCGCGATGCGCCCTGCTGGTCGACGGGAAGCGCGCCGAGGACGATGCCACGATCCCGGCATCCGCGACCGTCGATGTGCTCCCCCCGTTCGCCGGCGGCTGAGCGCGTCGCCTGCGCTCGCTACCCGCCGATGGCGGACATCGGGCGATCGGGCTGGAGGAAGCCGGGGTCGTCGATGCCGTGGCCGGCGCGCTTGCCCTCGATGTTCTTACGGAGCATGCGGGCGGTGTCCTCGTCGCTGCCCCCGGAGCGCAGGAGGCTGAGGAGGTCGGATTCCTCCCGCGCGAAGAGGCAGTTGCGGAGCTGTCCGTCCGCGGTGAGCCGCACGCGGTCGCAGGCGCCGCAGAACGGCGCCGTCACCGACGCGATCACCCCGACGACGGTGGGGCCCCCGTCGACCAGGTACTCCTGCGCCGGGCTGGACCCGCGTTCGCCGTACGGCTGAAGGTCGAACTCCCGGCCGAGCTCCTCGAGGATCTCCTCGCCGCGCACCATCTCGACGCGCGACCAGATGTGGCCCGCATCGAGCGGCATCTGCTCGATGAACCGCAGTTCGGCCTCGTGGGCGATCGCGAAGCGCACGAGGTCGCGCAGCTCGTGATCGTTGACGCCGCGCATCGCGACGGTGTTGAGCTTGAGCGGCCGGAGCCCGCTGCGCTGCGCGGCCTCGATCCCCGCCAGGACGTCCTCGAGCCGGTCGCGGCGGGTCAGTTCGGCGAAGCGCGCGGCGTCGAGGGTGTCGATGCTGATGTTCAGCCGCTGCAGGCCGGCCGCGACGAGGTCGTCCATGATGCGATCGAGTCGGATGCCGTTGGTGGTGAGGGACACCTGGAGCGGTCCGTCCACCCCCTCGATCGCCGCCATCCGGCGGACGACATCCACGAGATCGGGGCGGAGCAGCGGCTCGCCGCCGGTGAGCCGCACCTCGACGATGCCGAGGCGTGCGAGCACCTCCGCGACCCGGACGATCTCGTCGGTCGTCAGCAGATTCTGCTTCGCCAGCCAGGGCACCCCCTCGGCGGGCATGCAGTAGGTGCAGCGCAGGTTGCACTTGTCGGTGAGAGAGATCCGCAGATCGCGATGGACGCGCCCGAAGCGGTCGGTGAGAGGCCCGTCGAAGATGCTCATCGCGCGAGGGTCCCGAGCCCCACCCAGCGGCCGGACTCCTGACCGGAGCCGTCGCGCTCGATCTGCTTCTTCCACACCGGAAGCTCGGCCTTCACCCGCTCGACGAGCGCACGCGACACCTCGAAGGCATCCGCGCGGTGCGCGCTGGAGACGGCGCACACGATCGCGGTCTCCCCGACCGCGAGGGAGCCGACACGGTGGCTGACCGCGATGCGGAGGCCGTCGGCATCCACGCTCTCCGCCAACTCCGTCAGGATGCGCGCGGCGTCGGGGTGGGCGGAGTAATCGAGGCGCACGACGACGCCGTCCGCGTCGGGATCGTGGTCGCGCACCGTGCCGAGGAACACGGCCGAGGCGCCCGAATGCGCATCCGCCACCGCGGCGATGTGCGCCGCGACGTCGAGCGGCGCATCGGCGAGGGCGGCCCGCACGATCACGCGTGGTCCTCGCCGTCGAGCTGGGCGAGGACGTGGCGCGCGACCGACAGGACGACGGGGATGCCGTCGGCCACCGCGCCCGGAGAGCCGGCGAGATTGACGACGAGGGCGGCATCGACGATACCCGCGCGCCCCCGGGAGAGCATCGCCGCGGCCACGCTCCCTGCTCGCCGGATCGCATCCGCGATGCCGGGGACCTCGGGCTGGAAGAGGCCCTCCATCGCTTCGGGCGTGACGTCGCGCGCAGACACACCGGTCCCGCCCGTCGTGATGATCAGCCGGGCACCGTCGCCGATCGCGCGACGCAGCGCGTCCTGGATCGCGACGACATCATCGGGCACCACGGCCACCTCGGCCCGCCATCCCGCGGCAGTCAGCAGCTCCGCGGCGCGCGGACCCGAGACGTCCGCGCGGACGCCGGCCGCCGAGCGGTCGGACACTGTCACGACACGCGCGAGCTGGCCGGGAGAGGTCATGCCCTCAGTGTAGGTGCGCCCCGGGCGATGCGGGCCGCGGGTGCGCAGAGCGAGCCCGACGAGGCAGGATGGGTGTGAGTACTTACGGAGGCGCGATGACGAAGCGGCGGAGAATATCGGAGCGGGCGGGAGCCCATCCGGCGGACGCACGCCGCTGGCGGAGCGTGCGGCGTCAGGTCGACGCCCTCGACATCAGCGTCTTCGATGCCGTCGCCCACACGCAGAGTCCGCTGCTGGATGCCACGATGCCGCCGCTCACCCGCGCCGCGGACCGCTCGATGCTCTGGATCGGCGTCGCGGGCCTCCTCGCCCTCACCGGGCGACCGCGTGCGCGACGCGGGGCGGTGCGGGGTCTCGCCTCGATCGCGGTCACGAGCCTCATCGCGAACCAGGTCTCCAAGCGCCTGCACCGACGCCCCCGCCCGTCGATCACGCAGGTGCCGCAGCAGCGCCTCGCGCATCGCATCCCGACCTCGACCTCGTTCCCGAGCGGGCACTCCGCCAGCGCGATGGCGTTCGCCGCCGGGGTGAGCGCGGAGTGGCCGATCCTCTCGGTACCACTGCGGACGCTCGCCGGGCTCGTCGGCTTCTCGCGGGTCGCCACCGGCGCGCACTATCCGTCCGACGTCGTCGCGGGCTTCGCGCTCGGCGAGGCCATCGCCTGGCTGACGACGCGCGTCGTCCCCGCCGAGCGGGTCGATCCTGCGTTCGACGATCTGACCGTGCGTGCGGGCACCCCGCGCCCCGACGGCGCGGGGATGACCCTCGTCATCAACCCGACCTCGGGGTCGGGGCGTGCCGGAAAGATCCTCCCGACGGTGCGCCGGGCACTCCCCCGCATGCGGATCGTCGAGCTCGGAGAGGGAACCGACTACGGCCGGACGATCGACGAGGCCGCATCCTCCTGCGAAGTCCTCTACTGGTAGGTCCGATTGTTGAAGAGTGCACTTTTCGCGTCGGTTGAGCGACGGTGCTGAGGCCAGGTGTGAACGGTGTTAGCGACCCCTGGCCGAACGCGGCAAGTGAACATCTGGTGACGAAGTCTGCATGGACTCGCGGGCTGGTTTGATGGATGTCAATATAGAAGCATGTCGAATCAAGAGGTCGAACTGGTCATCGTCGGGTCCGGTCCCGCCGGATACACGGCAGCTGTCTACGCGGCCCGTGCGGGTCTTGCGCCGGTCGTGATCGCCGGTTCGGTGACGGCGGGCGGTGCATTGATGACGACCACGGAGGTGGAGAACTTCCCGGGTTTCGTTGACGGCGTGCAGGGTCCTGAGCTGATGGAGTCGATGCGGGCGCAGGCGGAGCGGTTCGGCGCTCAGATCGTCTACGACGATGCGATCCGACTTGATCTCGACGGCGACGTGAAGACCATCGAGACCGGTGCCGGGGCGACGTACCGGGCGCGGGCAGTGATCTTGACGATGGGTTCTGCGTACCGCAAGCTTGGCCTCCCTGAGGAGGAGCGCTTGTCCGGGCATGGGGTGTCGTGGTGCGCGACGTGCGACGGGTTCTTCTTCCGCGACAAGGAGATCGCCGTGATCGGCGGTGGGGACTCCGCGATGGAGGAGGCTCTGTTCCTCACGAGGTTTGCGTCGAAGGTGACGGTAGTGCATCGCCGGGATGAGTTCCGTGCGTCGAAGATCATGGCGCAGCGGGTGCTGGATGACCCGAAGATCGAGGTCGCCTGGAACAGCGAGGTTGCTGCGATCCTCGGCGACGATCAGGTTACCGGGCTGACGCTTCGCGACAGCGTCACCGGGGCGGAGCACACGCTTGACGTCACGGGGGTGTTCGTCGCGATCGGCCATGACCCGCGCTCCGAGCTCGTGACCGGGCAGGTCGATACCGATGTGGACGGGTACGTGCGGGTCGATCATCCGTCGACGCGGACGAACCTGGTTGGGGTGTTCGCGGCCGGGGATCTCGTCGATCACACGTATCGGCAGGCGATCACCGCTGCGGGCACCGGCTGCGCAGCCGCGCAGGACGCCCAGCACTACCTCTCGAACTTTGCAGCCGCGTCCGTTTCCGTACCTGTTCTGGAGGTCTCCGCATGAGCACCGTCACACCTGTCACCGACGCCAGCTTCCGCGCGGAGGTACTCGAGTCCGAGCTGCCCGTCGTCGTCGACATCTGGGCGACCTGGTGCGGCCCGTGCAAGGCGATCGCCCCGATCCTGGACCAGCTCGCCGGCGAGTACGCGGGCCGGGTGACGTTCGTGAAGGTCGACGCCGACCAGAACCCCGAGACCGTGACCGCGGCCGGTGTGACCTCGATCCCCGCCCTCGGTTTCTACCGGAACGGCGAACGCGTGGATGTGCTGATCGGCGCGCACCCGAAGCCCGTCTACACCGCGAAGATCGAGGAGCTGCTCGCATGACGGACACCCTGATCCGCACTTCCCCGAAGAGGCTCTCCACCCTGGACAGGTGGCTGCCGCTGTGGATCGGCCTCGCCATGGTCGCGGGCCTGTTGCTCGGCAGGTTCGTCCCGGCGCTGTCAGGCCTGCTGGCGAAGCTTGAGGTCGGCGGGATCTCGATCCCGATCGGGCTGGGGCTGCTGGTGATGATGTACCCGGTGCTCGCGAAGGTCCGTTACGACAAGATCGCTGCCGTCACCGGCGACAAGAAGCTCCTCGTCTCTTCCCTCGTACTGAACTGGCTGGTGGGACCCGCGGTGATGTTCGCTCTCGCGTGGATCTTCCTCCCCGACCTGCCTGAGTACCGGACGGGGCTGATCATCGTCGGGCTCGCACGGTGCATCGCGATGGTGGTGATCTGGAACGATCTGGCCTGCGGTGACCGCGAGGCCACGGCGGTGCTTGTTGCGATCAACTCGGTTTTCCAGGTCGTGATGTTCTCCGTGCTCGGCTGGTTCTACCTCACGGTGCTGCCGGGATGGCTGGGCCTGGACTCACAAGGCCTCGAGGTCTCGGTCTGGCAGATCGCGCTGAACGTGCTCGTGTTCCTCGGTGTGCCGCTGGTGGCGGGCTTCGCGTCCCGCTGGATCGGCGAGAAGCGCCGCGGCCGCGCCTGGTACGAGGAGAAGTTCCTCCCCGCGGTCGGACCGTGGGCGCTCTATGCTCTGCTGTTCACGATCGTGCTGCTGTTCGCCCTCCAGGGCGACGCGGTGCTGGCGAAGCCGCTCGACGTCGCGCGGATCGCGCTACCGCTGCTGGTCTACTTCGGGCTGATGTGGTGCGCCGGGCTCCTGCTCGGCAAGGGCCTCGGCCTGGGCTACGCGCGGTCGACCACGCTGGCGTTCACCGCCGCGGGCAACAACTTCGAGCTCGCCATCGCCGTCGCGATCGGCACCTTCGGCGCGGCGTCCGGCCAGGCACTGGCAGGCGTCGTCGGCCCGCTCATCGAGGTGCCCGTGCTTGTCGGTCTCGTCTACGTCTCGCTCTGGGCGGCCCGCGCCTGGTTCCGCACCGACCCCTACGCCACCGATTCGAGGACGCCATGACCGACACTGCTCTCATCACCGATTCTGAGGCCTGTGCGCCGTCCGCGAGCCACGCCATGGGGCTTGACGCCGCGACGGCGGTCGCGGGAACCCTGAAGTCGCTCTCGGACCCGCTGCGTCTGCGGATGCTCTCGGCCATCGCCACGGATCCGCGCGGCGAGGCGTGCGTGTGCGACCTCGCTGAACTGGCCGACGTGTCGCAGCCGACGGTCTCCCACCATCTGAAGGTGCTGAAGGAGACGGGCATGCTGCTCTCCGAGCGGCGCGGCACGTGGGTCTACTACCGGATCGCCCCGGCCCGCCGAGGCGCTGTCACGGCACTCCTGGACGCATTCGCCCCCGCAGCGGCCTTGGACACGACCGAGGACGACGCCGAACGCGCCGAAGCGCTGCAGGCCATGGACGGCCGCGTGACCCACCTCGCCGAGGAGCTCGCGGACGAGCTGTCGGACCTGAACCGGGATCTCGTGACCGCGATCGTCCGGGAGTCCTACGCCGGTCTCGTCCGGTCGGCGAAGCTCACGCAGCACATGATCCCGCTCACCGAGCGCTTCGCCCGCCAGCGCCTCGCCGACCTCACCCGCGACCGTAGTGCGGGCGTGCCGCAGGTGCTGTTCGTCTGCGTCGCGAACGCTGGCCGGTCCCAGCTCGCCGCCGCGCTCGTCAACCAGCTCGCTGGCGGCACGGTCATCGCCCGTTCCGCGGGATCGACGCCAGCGTCGGACGTGCATCCGCACGTCCGCTCCCTGCTCGTCGAGATCGAAGGCGAGCAGGAAGCCGAGACGGCGTTCCCGAAGCCACTGACCGACGATGCGGTCCGTGCTGCCGACGTGGTCGTGACGATGGGCTGCGGCGACGTCTGCCCGATCATCCCCGGCGTCCGGTACGAGGACTGGGCCGTCGGAGACCCCGCGCTGGCGTCGCCCGACGGCGTCGCCGCGATCCGAGACGACATCGAGAGCCGCGTCCGCGAGCTCCTCGCCACCCTGACCGAAGGAACCAACCATGACTGACCAGAAGCCCTCCGTCCTCTTCGTCTGCGTCCACAACGCTGGCCGCTCCCAGATGGCCGCCGGCTGGGTCCGCGAGCTCGCGGGAGACCGCGTCGAGGTCCGCTCCGCCGGTTCCATCCCCGCCGAGCAGATCAACCCCGTCGCAGTCGAGGCGATGCGCGAGGTGGGGATCGACATCACCGCCGAGCAGCCGAAGATCCTGACGACGGAGGCCGTGCAGGCATCCGACGCGGTGATCACGATGGGCTGCGGCGACGCCTGCCCCTTCTTCCCCGGAAAGCGCTACGAGGACTGGAGGCTCGACGACCCGGCCGGGCAGGGCATCGAATCGGTGCGACCGATCCGCGACGAGATCAAGGGCCGCGTCGAAGCGCTCCTCGCCGAGATCCTCGGGCAGTGAGCGCGGGAGCGGACCTGGGGCGGTCCTCGGAGCGCGGTCGCGTCGGCGAGGTATTCCGGGCGTTCGCGAAGCTCGGCGTGACCTCGTTCGGCGGACCGGTCGCGCATCTGGGGTACTTCCGCGAGGAGATCGTGTCCAAGCGGAAGTGGGTGAGCGACGCGCAGTACGCCGAGCTCGTCGCCTTGTGCCAGTTCCTCCCGGGGCCAGCGTCGAGCCAGGTGGGCTTCGCTCTTGGCCTCGTGCGCGCAGGCTTCCGTGGAGCTCTTGCGGCATGGGCTGCGTTCACACTGCCGTCCGCACTGCTACTCGTGCTCTTCGCGATCGGCGCGGTGACCTTCGAGGGCCCGGTAGGCGCGGGTCTTCTCGTGGGTCTCAAAGCCGTCGCCGTGGCGGTCGTCGCGCACGCCGTCCTGGGAATGGCTCGTACCCTCACGCCCGACGTCCGCCGGGCCCTGATCGGAGTCTCCGCGGCGGTGCTCGCCCTGCTGCTGCCCGGAAACCTCGGCCAGCTCGCCGCGATCCTCATAGGCCTGGCCGCGGGGATTATCTGGTGCCGGAAGATTGACGTCATGGCGTCCGGCCCCCTCGCCGTGCGCATCTCGAGGCGTCTCGGGGCCTCGTGCCTGATCGTGCTCGTCGTCTTGCTCGCTGCGCTGCCCGTCGTCACTGTGCTGACGCGCAACGCCTGGTTCGGGATCGCAGACGCCTTCACCCGGGCCGGAGCGCTCGTCTTCGGAGGCGGACACGTCGTCCTTCCGCTGCTGCAGGCGGAGCCCGCCGTCGCAGGTGCGGTCAGCCACGACCAGTTCCTCGCCGGCTACGCTGCGGCGCAGGCCGTTCCCGGCCCGCTGTTCACTTTCGCCGCCTACCTCGGCTTCGAGATGCAGGACGGATGGGCGGCACCCCTCGCGGCCCTCCTCGCCCTCGTCGCGGTCTTCCTGCCCGGCATGCTGCTCCTCGTCGGCGTGCTCCCGTTCTGGGAGCGCCTGCGCGGGAACCCGACAGTCAGGTCAGCGATGACAGGCGCGAATGCCGCGGTCGTCGGCATCCTCACAGCAGCGCTGTGGACGCCGGTGATCACCTCTGGAGTGACCGGACTTGCGCCCTTGATCATCGCGCTCGGGTGCTTCCTCATGCTCACAGTCTGGAAGCTGCCGGCATGGATGGCAGTTCTGGCCGGGGCCGCAGCAGGCGTCGTCGCGGGCGTCGCCGGGATCGGCCTCGGCTGGGCGTGATCAGGCCCTGATGCGCTCTCCGAGCAGGCCGATGAATTCGTCGGCCGCGGCGAGCTGCTTCTCGAGCTTCGCCCGCCGCTGCTCCGCGTCCGTCAGGAACTCGGTGAGCAGCTGCATCGCCTCAGCTCCCGAGTATCTTTCCGCCTGAGTCGCCTCCAGCGCGCGCAGCAGATCCCTCAGCTGCTCCAACGAATAGCCGAGAGGCTTCATCCTGCGGATAAGCATGAGTCGTTCATAGTCGCCCTCGGTGTAGAGCCGGAACCCGCCTTCAGAACGACCTGAAGGCTCAAGCAATCCAATCTCGTCGTAGTGGCGCAGCGTCCTCAGGGACAGCTCCGTTCGCTCTGCCAGCTCGCCGATGTGCATCATTCCGTCTTCGGGCACGGGGGTTCCTCCTCGGTTCGACCCAACTCTCACGTTACGTTAGGGTTGATTTCTGTGTCCACCAGAAGTGGACGCATCCGCTCGCTGCGCGGTTCTCCGCAGGTATCGCGAGCCCGCGCGAATCGCGCCCCTGACATTCTCCGCTCTCGCGCTGAGAGCACCGCCCGATAGATGGAGGTCACGCATGGCGATCGCCCCTGCGACCACAGACGACAAGAACAGGTACCGGACCGAGCCGTCGGTGCTGACGGCGCTGAAATCGCCGAAGATCCTCACCCGCGAGGTCCTCGGCGGCCTCGTGGTGGCCCTCGCCCTGATCCCCGAGGCCATCAGCTTCTCGATCATCGCCGGAGTGGACCCCAAGGTCGGGCTCTTCTCGTCCTTCATCATGGCCGTGACGATCGCCTTCGTCGGCGGCAGGCCCGCGATGATCACCGCCGCCACTGGCGCGATCGCCTTGGTCATCGCCCCGGTGGCCCGCGAGTACGGCATGGACTACTTCATCGCCACCGTGATGTTGGCCGGTGTGCTGCAGATCGTGCTCGCGGTGTTCGGCGTCGCGAAGCTCATGCGGTTCATCCCGCGCAGCGTCATGGTCGGCTTCGTCAACGCCCTGGCGATCCTCATCTTCACCGCGCAGCTGCCGCAGCTGATCGACGTGCCCTGGATGGTCTACCCGCTGGTGGCCGTCGGCCTGCTGATCATGGTCTTCATGCCGAAGATCACGAAGGTGATCCCGGCCCCGCTGGTCTCGATTGTCGTCGTCACCGCCGCGGTCGTGGTCTTCGCGATCAACGTGCCGACCGTCGGAGACCAGGGAGAGCTGCCTCGCAGCCTGCCGGAGCTGTTCGTCCCGAACGTGCCGCTCACCTGGGAAACGCTCACGATCATCACCCCCTACGCGTTCGCGATGGCCCTCGTTGGGCTCATGGAATCGCTGATGACGGCGAAGCTCGTCGACGACGTCACCGACACGCACTCGAACAAGACCCGAGAGTCCTGGGGGCAGGGCGTGGCGAACATCGCCTCCGGCTTCTTCGGCGGCATGGGCGGCTGCGCGATGATCGGACAGACCATGATCAACGTGAAGGCCTCCGGCTCCCGCACACGCATCTCGACGTTCCTCGCGGGCGCGTTCTTGCTGATTCTCATCGTCGCGCTCGGCGACGTCGTCGCGATCATCCCGATGGCGGCGCTCGTCGCAGTGATGATCATGGTCTCTGTCGGCACGTTCGACTGGCACTCCATCCGGCTCTCGACCCTCAAGCGGCTGCCCAAGAGCGAGACGTTCGTCATGGTCGCCACGGTTGCCGTGGTCGTCGCGACCCACAATCTCGCGATCGGCGTCATGGTAGGCGTGTTCGTCGCCTCCGTGATGTTCGTCCGCCGTGTCGCGCACCTCATCGACGTCAAGCGCGAGATCGTCCAGGACGCAGACGGCGACGCCGCCCGGTACACCGTCGAGGGGCAGCTGCTGTTCGCGTCCAGCAACGACCTCACGACGTTGTTCGAGTACGCAGCCGATCCCGAGCGAGTGGTGATCGATCTGACCAGATCGCACGTCTGGGATGCCTCTACGGTCGCCGCGCTCGATGCGATCGAGACAAAGTACGAGCAGCACGGCAAGAGCGTCGAGTTCGTCGGCATGAACGACTACACGACCGCGTTCCACGCCCGCCTCACCGGCGGACTCGGCGCGGGGCACTGACCTGCAGGAGCAGGGCGTTCGACGCCGCGGGCTGCGATCACAACCTCAGATCGATCGACGATCAGCGGAGGCCGGGATAGTCCGTCCAATCGCCACCGGCGAGGCGTGACCATGCGGCGGCGGATGCCGGAGTGATCCCGAGCAAGTCCGATACGATCCGCGGGTGCATCTGGCGACTGAGCTCGATCAATGCTGTCGTGCGAGCGCTGCCTGACCGAAGTCCTTGGTCCCGGAGTCGGCGGCCCAGCGGCCCCGGCGTCAGGTGATTGCCGGGGTTCCGACCAGGGAAGAGCCACCCCTCGCGGTACTTCGCGGCCTCGGCGACGAGGACGAGGACCGCGTCGCCGAGCACATCGGGGAGTTCGATCGGCTCGGATCCAATAGTCAGTTTCACTGGTCGCGACGTCGCGTCGACCTGCGCACTGCGGATCGTGACGATGCGTGTCAGCTGCACACCGTAGAGCAGCACGAGCAAGCCCGCGACCCGGGTCTTCGCGTCCATGTCGGGGGACGCGAGGAACCTGCGGGCCATCTGCCACCGGTGGTCGGAGGCGTACTCCCGGCCCTCGAGCCGGTGAGGGCGAAACTCGACCCGGAGGGCACTCAGCCGATGTCGCCGCATCCAGCGAGTGAACGGAGCCAAGGCGTCTCGTTGGCTTGGTGTGAAGCGCCCTGGGTCTGATGGAGACTCGCGCTATTTGATTCCCACCAGCTGATCGGTGGTGGTTTGGCCAGCATAGAACGTCTCCTCGAACTCGGCCGGCGGGACGTCGCCGAGGTAGCCGTGGAG
>NZ_JAFLHG010000010.1 GCF_018717645.1 Microbacterium flavum | reverse complement strand
GACCGCGGCGGCCTTCTCCTCCGGCGAATACCGACGCGTCGTCGGCTTCCCCACTGTCTGCTCTTTCGGCATAACCCCATCCTCGTTTCCAAGGTCAGGAGTCTCCAACAAACTCAGGGCGCTTCAGGCGGACGGTATCGCCATAGCGGACACGTGGATTGGTCCCGCACTACCGATCGGAGACCACTTCGAGGGCATCGTCCATTTGCACGGATCGTTGAACCGCGCGGCGCAGGAGCTCGTCCTGACGGATGAGGACTTCGGCCGGGCGTACCTCACGTACGCCTGGGCCACCCGATTCCTCATCCCGATGTTTCAGGAGTTCACGGTGGTGTTCGTGGGCTACAGCCATGACGACCCCATCATGAGATACCTGGCACTGGGCTTGCCGTCACGCACACCGCGGTTCGTGTTCACCCAGAAGCTCCCCGTCAACGACCCCAAGTGGGGTCGGTTGGGCATCGAGCCAATCAATTACCCCGTCGTCGGTGGTGATCACGCGGCGTTACCTACCGCACTCACTGCCTGGGCGGTTCGCTCCCGCATGGGTCAGGTCGAACACGCCGCACAAATCCGGTCCATCGTGGGCGCCGGGCCGCGGATGACCCCCGTGGATCGTGACTACTTGTTGGCACGGCTCGACATCGAAGAAGGGACACGCGAGTTTGCTTCGGCTACAACATCGATAGGCCGTGAGCTTCAGGTCGCTTGGTTGAACTGGCTTGAAGACCATGAGCCATTCAAGGCAGTGTTTCGTGCGGAGGCGCCTTCGCCGGCAGCCAACGTGCTCGCCAGCTGGTTCTGCCGGACTTTCGTCGTCTCTCCCGAATTGAATGGTGCGGCGCTCCAAACGGTACAGCGACTCGGAATGGCGTTCGGCGACGGTCTATTCGATCAACTCTGCTGGTCTACAGAAGAACTGGGGAAGAGCGACGTTGACGCGGCACGCCGATGGCGAGCTGTTTTGGCAACTTCCGTAGCGGGGCAGTCGACGCCGCCGCGAACAGAGCTCCTCTTGCCCTACTTCGCGGCCGACACAGTCGAGGACAATGCGATTCTTCGCGCGGCGCTCAAGCCCCAGCTGATCCTCAAACGGCGCTGGTACCGAGACGATGCCGACGATCTGACAGCCGTCCCGCACGCTGAGGTTTATTGGAAGATCGACGAGCACCACCTCACAGTCCACCTGAACAAACTGATCGACTCGACGCTCGCAGGCGACCCTGTAGTCATGTCGATGCTTGTCGACGCACTACTCGCTGCCTATGACCTGGACGAGGCGTTCCACTCCGGCAGAGCAGACTGGGATGGGTTGAGCTTCGGTCGATCTGCAATCGAGCCCCACGAGCAGGACTCCCTTCGTACCCCTCTCGATGCGATCATCGACAGCCTCCGAGCCATTGGGGAGCGCGCGCTAGAGCTGGAACCGAACCTCGCGACGCGCTGGTGGGCGTTGGGACGGCCCCTCTTTAGGCGCCTCGCGATTCATCTGATTGCACGAGACACCGAACTGTCGGCCGATAACAAGATCCAGTGGCTGCTAGATCACGACGCGCTATATGCACCCCACCTCAAGCACGAGGTCTATCAGGTGCTTGCGGTTGCGACGAGCGATGCAACCAAACCCTCTCGCGCACGTCTCCTCGAAATGGTGATGGCTGGACCCGAGTACCCCGAAGATCTCGAAGATCGCGATGCGCACATCGCCTACGCGAAGTACAACCTGCTCGTGTGGTTGACATTGGCGATGCCCGCATGGAAACCCGCGCAGAAGGCTCGCCGATCAATCCTCCGCAAACACCCCCATTTCGGCCCGCGGGACCATCCAGACTTTGACACGTGGTCGTCGATCGGGGACGTGGAAACCTCACCTCCAATGGAGCCGGCGGAGTTCATCGCCTCCTGGCGGCAGAACCCCGAAGGAGCCTTGGCCGCCTTCCTCGACCGTGACTACTCCGAGAGACGCTGGGATGGTCCAACCTGGCATGACGCGCTGGGCCTCGTCGGAGGCATATCGCAGACCGACCCAGGGGTCGGCGATGCGCTGTGGACCCTGATGGAACAGACGGTCGACTTGGACGCTTCCAAGGCAACCGACATGCGAATCGCAATCGTTGAAGGCTGGGCGAGGGCGGACCTTCCCGCCGTCGATCAGGTCGTCGATCGACTAAGCACACTGATTGAGCAGCCAAGAGCCTCACGCGCAGTGAGTCGGTTTCTTTTGGACCAGGCTCGTCGCAAGATAGAGGATCCCGAAAGCTCCAGTACTTGGCAGATGCGGGATGTCGCAATGAGCCTTTGGAGCGCACAGTCGGCCACTTTCTCACATGCTGAGAGCACAGATCCTGTGTCCATGGCGCCCCTCTACCTCAACTCGTGGCCTGGAGATCTCGCCCAATACTGGACGGCCGAGATCGACAACCGCTGGCGCAACCACCGTGACGACTGGGCCGGACTGGACGGCGGGGAGCGAGCGGCCATCGAGGAGATGCTGAACGGATCTCACGATACCCGGGATGCGACTCTGCCAGCGCTTTCGAGCGAGGTCTTCTTCCTCTTCGCCGCCGACCCAGATTTCACGACCCAGCACATCATCCCTCTCTTTCAGCGACCAGCAACCGCTCGCCTCGCATGGCACCCCTATCTGTTCCACGCGCGCTACAACGACCGGCTATTGGCGGCAGGCATGCTGCAGGCGACGATCGGTCAGTGGGAGCGTCTAGACGAGATCCACGACAACGCTCTTCTGTTCCGTTTCTACGGCCTGGTCGCCTCCATCGTCTCATTCGCGGCCATCACGGCTGATGATCGACGGACTCTGCTCGATCAGAGTGTGCTCGTAGACGACGGCAGGCGCGCGTCCGACTTCGCGGACGCCGTATCGCGATTCCTTCGGGAAGACACCATCAACGGCTCTGAGATATGGGTTGAATGGCTCGGATCCCATCTGAGCAACAGAGTGAACGGCGTCCCGCGCGTCGCTCGAAGTGAAGAACTGCAGAGCTGGGCAGACGTCGTCCCGCATCTCGGTCAGCACATTCCTGACGCGGTAGAGCTTCTCGCTGGACACGGCATTGGGCTTGGCCGTCGCTTCACGGTGCCCCGCTTCCCCGACGGCGCGGTGACCTCCTACGGTGCGCTTCTGGTCGAGCACTATGCCGAACGTGTCCGCAACTCGTCGCCGGACGATGACTACTCGATGACTTACCGGGTCGGGCAGCTCGTAGAGTCATTGATCGGAAGTCTTGGCGGTGCGACAACGGAGCCCCTCGCGCTAGCCGCGCGTCAGCGCGGGTTCCTTCAACCTGACTAGCTCGAGTGACTGACTAAACGCGGCCGCGATCGCTTTCCCTACTTGTTTGCCCGGCATGACGCCGTTGGTCCCGTGCGCAAGCTCGCCGGTCTCCCATGGGACGATCAGGCAGGTCTTGAGCGGCGCAAAGAATAGGGGCATTCGATTTGTGCCTGCTGTGTGGGCGGCTGTCGCCAATTCGTCCTTCCTCTGGGATCTGCTCATCGATTGCCCGGAAGAGGAGCCCCTCTCGTTCGCGCCCGGGTAGGGATCGGATCAAGTTCGCAATCTCGACGAGCTATCGGATGGCTAGATCACGATCACTTGCTCGGCCCGATCTCGTCCGTCGTCGTCTCGCGCGTGGGTGAACTCCAGTACTGCGCCCACAAGTACGCGGTCTTTGTCGCCCGGCACA
Source organism: Microbacterium flavum (assembly GCF_018717645.1). Classification (GTDB taxonomy): domain Bacteria; phylum Actinomycetota; class Actinomycetes; order Actinomycetales; family Microbacteriaceae; genus Microbacterium; species Microbacterium flavum. Next base: position 142,940 of record NZ_JAFLHG010000010.1, on the reverse strand, counting down.
GAAAGCGAACCGAAGTGAAAGAAGACGTTTGCGGGGAAATCCGGATGACTGATGAAGGCATAGGACTCGCGCTGATTGACCACGACGCCGCGCAGTCGGCCGGTCGCGGCTGCAGCATCTTCGGTCGGCTCGCTAACGCGGACATCGACCGGCGCCTTCGGTCGGGGGTCGAGTGGGTCGCTGTGCCGGTCGAGGAAGCCGTCGGGTAGCTGGCCGAGCGAGCGCGTGAGACGCTCCCAGGAATCGACTTGCCGGAAACGACCGTCGCGTGAGACGAAGCGAACCTCGACGCGGAGCCGACTTAGTTGCGGGTCCGTAGGCGGGTTGAGATTTCTCATCGCGCGCACGGCGACCAGCAGCGAACGAGCAACCGCTTCTACGAGGCGGTAGTCATGCGTTCCCTCCAACAGCAGAGGCTTGCCGGTATGAACGCCAGACATCGCTTTCTCGAACGCCGAAGGGGGCATCTTGTTCGTCAACTCCTCCTCGGCCCACCTACGCCAACTCTCCACGATGGCGGTCGTGATTATCCGACGCATTTTGTGGCTCTGAGTTAGGTCAAGCGCCTGTTCGAGTAGTTCTTGACCTGCGCCATACTGCTTATCCCACACGAAGAAGTTGCCAAGCGACTGCGCAGTATCGGCGTTCGCCAGAACGGAGTGAGCATACTGAGCAAGTGGAATTGCGGCTTCGAGATCGTGGCCGACCCTCGCAAGGTGACCCGCGAGGAACGAGCTAACGCGCGCTCTCTCTTGCTCGTCCACGCATTGGGATAGGGCGTCCCGATATCGCGCGACCGCCGCGGGTATATTCCCGCGCGTGCTCGCTAGGAAGGCGTCCACGCGGTCAATCTCGTAGTACCCCGGATTCAACATCCGCGCGCGGGATATGTGTGACTCAGCCGATTCGCGATCGCCGTTGCGGCTGAGTCGCAACGCCAGGCGCAACAGGTGGGCAGTTGGCTCGTCTTCGAGCGAGCGGGCCATAACGACATTGGGGTCCAAGACGCGCTGTGCAGCTGCGAGGCGCGCTTCCTCGCGATCTCGGACGAATGCAGCCTCTCGATCGAGCACCGATGTCATTACGGAACTCTCGACGTCGACCCGTGGAAGATAGGCGCGCGCGGTGGCTGACAACTCGAGGAGATCGGGAGCGCCCAACTCGTTTGCGGGCGTCCTCACTACGAGCGAGCCCTGTGCAAGGGTCTGGGAGGATCGCCGAAGGGTGTCGATATCGAGCGCCGCCACGACGGCAAGCTCGTCAAACGAGATCGGTCTGTCAAGCGTGCGCAGGATCGATAGCATCAGCTTGGCGTCGGATGTGAGAGCCTCGTATACGTTGTCGACGCAGAATCGCAACAGATCGACCTGGTTGCGGAGCGCGTCTGTCGGTGTCTTTCCAGCCTCGACGCTGAGCACGTACCAGCGGACCGCAAGGGGCGAGTTGCGGAGACGTGTGACGACATTGAGCGCGACATCCTCCCGCAAACTCGCAAGGCCGGTCTGCCCGCGACGCGAAGCGAATTTTCTAAGGAGCAAGATTGCGTCACGATCCGACAGGCCAGTGATTGGAATCCGGCGCTCAATCTGACCGATTCCAACCCGGCTTGTGAAAAGGAAGGTCACGGATTCCGGGAGGGCGTCATAAAGCGCGACAACTTCGTGGCCCTGCGCCGACTCCAGATTGTCAATGACTATGAGGGCATGCAACCCGGAGAGATAGTCGGCGAGCTCGTCAACGGACCCCCCGAAGGAGCTGTCGAGCGAACGCCCCAGCTCCTCCGTGGCTCCGCTGACATCGCGAATTGCATTCGAAATCGTCCGGACTCCATCAGCAGTCAGACGCTCGTTCTTCAGCGACACCCACAGTATCGCTTCAAAGGGCGGGTCCTGGGCGTCTACCAAGCTATAGCACGCGTCGAGAGCAAGTGCGGTCTTGCCAATGCCGCCTTCTCCCGTGAGTGTGATCATGCGGTCGCGACCCCGTACGAGGAGATCAACCAGCTGACGCACATCATCCGCTCGGCCGACCAGGCCTGTCTCGTCGAAGTCTGCCTCAGGCAGGTTGTGCAGCACGCTGTCAACTGCGGTGTGCCTTGACACTGTCGCCGGCTGCCAGGTCGGATCTTCCTCGAGCGCTGAAAGCACGGTGTCGGTCGCCGGAAAATAGCGAGAGCGAAAGCGCGAAACGAAGGCATAAGCCGTCTCGAGGTCGTCGATCTTGAGCGGGCGACCATGCATTACGCGATTGCGTACGGCCACGAATCCGTCCATCGACCCTACGTTGACCGTGAGCAGGTCCCCGAGATCGCGCGGCAGCAACTGCTTGTGGCGAAGTAGGGTGTCATAGGCCTGACGGAGATACAGATAGTCAGTCAGGGCGCCGGTCTGAGCCTCAACATCCGCATCCCGGCGCTCTTTAAGATCCTCCAACTGAGCACCAAAGACATCTTCAGGATCAAGGTGGTCCAAGAGGTACTGATGGATGCACTGCCTCAAGTCCTGCTCGAGCGAGTCGATCGCAACAAACGCCCTCGCCTTACTGGCGAACGACGGCTCAAGCATTTACGCCTCCTTGGGTGTGCACGAATGCCAGAACTCCGGCCCTTCAATCGGGTCCGAGCCCCGCGGTTCGTTCTCCGAAATCAGCGCAACGACTCTCGCGGAACCCTTGACAACCGCGTAAGCGGCGCGTGGGTCGAGCCAACGCGGATTGGCGTGAGTTTAGCGGATCCCGTCGCCTTCTCCGCAGAGCGCCGCAAGCCACAGATCGATGACTGAGAACGGAAGCGGCGCAAAGCCGAATGCATCCACTCCTACGTGGAACTGCCGCCCGGATGCTCCCCCGTCGCGTGCGTGGGTGTGCCCGTGTATGAGCGGCACGCCGTGATCTCTTGGTCTGGCACCTTCATAACGATCCTCGGCTTGCGTGTCGCCCCGGTATGGGTAGTGCGACGCGAGGAGGCGAACCCCGTGACGGTGGCCCTCGATGATCTCAGGCAAGATGGTCCACCCCGCGTCTTCGTACACCGGTGAGAATCGCTCAATGGCCCGATTGCTCTGCGTAGCCGGCGAAACTCGGTCGTGATTTCCCGGGACGAGATACTTCAGACCGTTCAGCTGCGCGGTCAGCGATATTGATTGCTCGATAGGGCCGAGCGCCAGGTCCCCTAAGTGAAGGACAACATCGCCCGGAGCGACGATATTGTTCCAGCGAAGAACCAGGTCTGCATCCATGTCGCGCAACGACGGAAAGGGGCGTTCAGCCAACTCACGTATCCGATCATGGCCAAAGTGCGTGTCCGACGTCACGAAGTCGATGGCGTCGAAGTCGAACGTCGGATAGTCATTGTGCATGTCGACATCATCCGCGGTCACCGCCGGGGTGTCGAGATCGCTGGAACGCCATCGTGGACCTAGCAGGGCTCGGTCTTCTCGGCGAGCTAATCGCCAATGGGTCGACCACAAAGCTGGTAACCGGGGTTATCCTCGCTATGTCGCGTCGTGCTTGTGCGATGCGACGTCCATCGTCGCCCTGTTGCACGTCGCCGACGAGAGCAGAGTGCTGAAGACAACAGCATTTGTCCCGTGTTCGCTTCCGTGCGCGAAAATCATCCCGCTTGCGATCGCCGCCCGTTTGAGGATCCTGCCTGAGCCAGTGTCTCCAGTGACGGGATTAGGGCAGTTCCCTTGGATGGAACTGCCCTGTCGCGCTCCCCGAGTTCGCTACGTTCAGCCCCTCAGCGTCACTGCGTAGCCAAGCTCGTCTCGGGTCTGAGAGTACCCGGCATGGAACCGGGGCGTGTCGGTGTCAAATGGCACGTCCTCGCGAGAGTTCTCGACAGCTTGCATGGACGAGGGGATGTCGAAGGGGAGGACGCCGGGGATGGAGTGTTTCCCGGTGAGCGCCTCGACGATGACCTGATCGCTGGCTCCGAACTCGCCGATCACGGTCGCGCCGAGATCCACGATCGGCCCGACGATGGCGGGTCGCTCGAGGAACACTGTCACGTAAAGCGGGGCGCGCGCGGCAAGGGACGTGAGATGGTCGATTGTCTCCTGCGGGAACGCCAGCGTGCCGCCGTGGAAATAGTCGGCGACCACGGACCCGCGCCCAATCTCGAAAGGGGCTTCCAGCCGGACGATGATGGCCTCCGCTTCCGCTGGATCGTCCACGGTCTCCAGACCGGAGGTGTCGGCGAGCCCTTCGACGTAGACGCGTGCATCCGCGCGGAGTGGCCCCGCTTCGTCGGAGAGGAGGACGAGTGAGGCGCGCTGTGCGTCGACGCCCTTGTCGAAGAAGACGGGGGATCCGCACAGCTCACGGGCGTGGTCGACATCGACGTGTCGGTTCTCGAACACGCCGAGCTGAAACTTCTCCTTCAGGATGCGTCGGACGGACTGATCGATCCGGTCGCGCGTGATCACGCCGGACTCCACCAGCTCCTCGACGAGCGCAGGATTGCGGTCGCCGCCGAACTGGTCCACTCCCACTTCGATCGCGATGCGGGCACGCTCAAGCGGTGTGAGGTGCTCCAGCCCCCAGCCGTTGGGTCCGAACTCGAGGTCGAGGAACTGTTCGCTTTCGAGCAGGTTCCAATCGGTGACGACGATGCCGTTGAAGCCGAGCCGCCGACGGAGGATGTCGCGAACGACGGGGGCGTTGAATGCGAAGCCGACTTCGTCCCAGTCCGTGCCGACTGGCTTGCCGTAGTAGGTCATCACCTGCGTTGCTCCTGCGGCGAAGGCGCGTTCGAACGGGCGGATGTGCAGTTCCTGCATCCCGCCGGGGTAGACCTGCTCGGGGTATCGCGGGTCGTGCGCGTCGTCGCCCTTCAGCTGCGGCCCTCCACCGGGGAAGTGCTTGACTACCGCGGCGACCGAGTCCGGGCCGATTCTCGGACCGCCGCGCAGCCCTTCGATGAACGCAACGGTGAGTTCGGCGACACGGTCGGGGTCCTCGCCGAATGTGCCGAACCCTCGTGACCAGCGCGGTTCGCTGAAGATGTCGGCCATCGGTCCGAGGTACACGCGGATGCCCATCGCGAGGAACTCCTGACGGATGACGTCGCCGTAGAGGCGAGCGGCTTCGGTGCCGGGGATTGCGGCGATACCGGTGGTCTCCGGCCAGCGCGACAGGCTGTGGAGCGACTGGCCGGTGAACGGGTTGCTGCGGAACCCATGTCGGGGATCCGACGACAGAGTGATCGGGATGCCGAGCCGCGTGCTGCCAGCGAGTTCCTGCAGGGTGTTGTGCCAGGCCGCGACGGCGCCGCTGTTCTCGCCGCCGAGAACATTGAAGTGCGAGATGCCGCGGTCGACGACGTTGAGTTCGGCTGCGGCGAGAGCCTCCGCGTCGGTCATCGCTCCGCCGCCCGGTTCCGTCGAGGGGTGGAACATGAGTCCGGCCTTTTCGGCGACGGTCATACGGCTGAGGAGGTCTTCGACGCGGCGGGAAATCGGAACGGACGGGTCGAGATAGTCGTTCATGGGAAGTCCTGTTCTAGAGGAGGCTGCGGGAATCGCGGTCGTGCGATCGCACCGCGGGGTGGTGAGCTCGGTCAGCGTGCGTTGCGGACGCCGAGAAGGGGGAGCGCTCCGCAGATCGCCAGGGCGCCGCCGAACAGCACCAGGGCGAAGTAGTTCGCGGTTCCGCCTCCGACGGTCAGCAGTACCGGCGCGACGAACGGGATGAGAGAGAAGGGCAGCGTGATGGCGATATTGATCACGCCCAGGTTGCGCGCTGCTGCGAGCTTGTCGCGCATGGCGGCGATGCCGAACGCGATGTAGGTGCCCATCATGATCCCCGCGGCGACGCCGGTGACGAGCGTCACCCCGATGAGGAACGTCGGTACGTCTGTCGACCACGCGATCACGGCCATGCCGACTCCGCCGATCACCGCGCTGGCCGCCAGCAGCGGCTTGCGGCGACCGAGGCGGTCACCGATCCAGCCGGCCAGCGGGCCCACGATGAAGGCGATGATGCCGGGGACGACGTAGACGAGGGTGATGACGTTGCCGAGATCGCCTTCGGGCACGCGGATGACGTCCTGCAGCAGGTACACCGTGTAGGTGGAGACGACGCCCCACGCTGCCGAGATGAGGAAGAGCGATAGGAGCAGCCACGCGAAGTCGGGCTCGCGCCGCGGGCTGATGAAGAACGAGCCGAAGAACTCCTTGGCTCCGAAGGGCGGCAGTGGCTCTTCCGCGGGAGTGTCGTCTTTGAAGACGGCGATCAGTGCGGCGGCGAAGACGAGGGCGACGGCGACAGGCAGGCCGATCTGGGCGAGGATGCTCGTCGGGAACGCTTGGATGAAGAAGACGCCGATGACAAGCGACGCTGCCGACGCTGCTCCCGAAAGGGAGCCGACGATGCCCTGTTGTGCCTCCGGGACCCGGTCCGCGACGATCGCGAGCGTTGCGGCGATGGCTGCGTTCACGAACGCCTGCATGAGGACCCACCCCAGCAGCAGCATCGGGAAGGAGTTCGACAGGCCGATCACGGCGGCGCCGACGGTTGTGCCCACCATGCCGATCGCGATCCAGGGTCGCCGGCGCCCGAACCTGCTGCGCGTGCGGTCGCTGAGGCGACCGAAGAAAGGATTGGCCAGGACCGCAGTGAGAGTTCCCACGCCGGCGGCGATCGAGTAGCTCGTGGTCTTGCCATCCGGATCGATCTCCGAGATGCGCAGGGCGAGCGTCACCGACGCGGGAAGGTTGATCGCCATCCAGATGCCGAACATCGCGAGCGCGTAGATCGCGATGAAGGCTGGGCCGACACGGGTGGGAGTAGTGCGGCCGACGGTGGCCGAAGTGGTCGCGGACATAGGGTTCCTCGTCGTTGAGAGTACTCGGGTAAGGAATTGATCATCGTTTCCGGTAACGTTTCCGGAAACGATTCCGCTAAGGTAGAACACATCCGTCAGGCTCGTCAAGCCCGGGAGGAAACGAATGCCGCAGAAGGTGACGCTCACGGACGTGTCCCGCGCCGCCGGCGTAGGGATCGCAACCGTGTCGCGGGCGATGGGCGACCACCCGGACGTCAGCACGGCAACCCGTGACCGCATCCGCGCCATCGCCCACGAGCTGGGCTACCGGCCTTCTGTCGCTGCGCGCGCGCTTCGCCGTGGTGGATTCCACGCCATCAGCGTCATCGTTCCCGACGATGTGTGGGGTTGGTGGGAGCCGGTGGTGCGCAGCGCCTTCGAAGCCGCCGCCGCCGCCGGCTATCAGGTGCTTGTCCACCCCATCGCCGGCACGGAAGGCGGTCTCGCCGCCGTGATCGATGGACTCGCCAATGTGCAGACGGAGGGCGTAATCGTGATCAGCGTTCCAGACCAGAAGTCCGTGCGAGAAGCGTGCGACCGGATCGGCATCCCCGGCGTCGCGATCGACGACTCGAGTATCGACATCCACTTCCCGTCGATCTCTGCGGCGAACTACGACGGCGCCGCTGAGGTTGCTCGCCACCTTCTCGCGATCGGGCGCTCGCGCATCGCCTTCCTCGGCACGGACGGTGAACCAGGAGCAACGGCTTGGGGCCAGACGCGCTTCATGAAGGAGCGCGAACAGGCGTACCGAGACGTGCTGGAGTCGGCGGGAGTTGCTGTCGACGAGTCACTGATCATCCAAGTGCCGTTCGATGAGACAGCACGCGGATGCCCGGAGCTCGGTCCCCTTCTCGAAGCGGACGACCGGATCGACGCGATCTTCTGCGCGTTCGACCAGCTCGCGGCCCCTGTCCTCCGCGAGCTCGCGGATCAAAGCATCCGCGTGCCCAAGGACGTCGCCGTCGCCGGCTTCGACGACGAGCGCACGGCATTGCTCGTCAATCCCCAGCTCACCACCGCGAGGCAGCCGTACTCCGAGATGGGACGCGCGGCCGCCGAGCTGCTCCTCGAGTCACTGTCCGGCGCAACTCCTGAAGTCAAGCGCTACGAATACCCCACCCAGCTGGTCGAACGCGCTTCGACGAAGTCGGAGACATAGACCTCGTTCGAGCGAACCCACCTCGAGTGAAGCACAGCGTGGGCTTGTCGCTCGATTCCCAATCCGCGGGTGGCGGAGTGGGCACCATGATGGCCTCAAGAGTGCGGTCGATGCGAATGCCCCGTCATCGCCCCGCTCAAGCGCAATGCCCGGATAGGGATCCCCATGGTGCTCTGCAATTGGGCGACGCACGCTGAGCGGATGGATGCAATACAGGTTGGATACGCCAGGGTCTCGACCGCAGATCAGGACCTCACCGCTCAGCGCGACGGATTGCTGCGTTTGGGGGTTCACGACGCGAATATCTACGTCGATCACGGGTTGACGGGTACCAATCGCGCTCGACCCGGGCTCCGAGAAGCACTAGCCGCAGTCCGCGCCGGCGACACACTGGTGGTCACCAAACTCGACAGGTCCCTGCGCGACGCCCGTGAGATCGCGGACGAGCTGACGACGAAAGGCGTCGCGCTGAGCTTGGGTGGGAGCAGATATGACCCCTCGGATCCTGTGGGGCGGCTGCTGTTCAATGTGCTGGCGATGGTCGCCGAATTCGAACGGGACCTCGTCAGAATGCGCCTACGGGCCATCACCGCATCCCGGACCTCAGGCCTGCCCGGCGAGCCATTCTGCGAAGGTCTCGTGGCCGAGCTGTGCTCCCGGGCCCGGAAGCGCCGAGCCGTCGCGTTGACGGCGGCCCGTCTCGCCGGGCAGCGGGATCGCTGGGATCCATCCGCGATACCCCGTCGCTCGTGCGTAGGCCTTCACCATGTCCGAGAGGCTCTCCTCCTTCGGACCGGCGAGATCAGTGACACGACCGGACGGCCCGAACTCGGCGAGTTCGACGAGACGGTCGGCCACCTCGCGTGCGGCGATCGGTTGCGTGCGCATCTTCGGCGCGAGGTGCAGTGGGCCCAGCTTCGCGTTCGCGAACATTTGCGGCGCGAACTCGTGGAACTGCGTCGCTCGCAGAATCGTCCAGGGGACTGCGGATGCCTCGACCAGCCGCTCCTGCGCCTGCTTGCCGACGTAGTAGCCCTCGGTCGCCCCGTCGATTCCGACGATCGAGAGTGCGACGTGGTGCCCGACTGCCGCGCTCGCCTCCGCGTCACGCAGGTTGCGCGTGACGGCGGAGAAGAACGCCACCGCATCCTCCGTTCGCAGGGTCGTCACGCTCGCTACATCGATAACGGTGTCCACTCCGTCGAGCGCGGGAGCGAGTCCGACACCCGAGACGAGGTCGACCCCGTTTCCGCGCGTCAGCACGACGACCTCGTGTCCGTGCTCGCGCGCGGTCTCGACGACGTGCGCTCCGACCCTCCCGGTTCCTCCGGCAACGGCGATCTTCACAGTTCCATCTCCTTCTTCTGGGTCTGTCCGGGCAGCATGAGGACGACGCCGAGCAGGAGCGACGCGCCGAGCGACACCGCGTTGCCGACGACGTCGAGCGGCGCCATCTCGGCGAAATGCGTCGCGTGGTAGATGAAGTGGGGGATGCCGAAGACCGCCCACGCGACGCCGATGACGCGCCCCGCGTCCGGCGTGCGCGAGAACGTCGCCGCGATGCTCGCTGCGGCGAGTGCCACGTACAGCGAGCCCACGTCGCGGATCAGATGCTCGTTATAGGGACCGTCCGCAGCGATCCATACTCGGCCGAGTCCGGGGAAGCTCGTATAGAACGAGTGGGGCCAGACGGCCGCCCACAGTCCGACGAACAGCCCGATGGCAGCCGTCGCCCACAGGATCGTGCGTCTCAGCAGCATGCTCACGACTACCCGACGATGCAGCCCGACAGAATGTGAGGCTCACACTCCGACGTGCTGCGCCGTCAGTAGGGTGCAGGAGGGAGCATCCATGACCGAGGACCTCGACCCACGCGCGCTGGACGCGGAAAGACGCCAGCTCATGGGTCTCGCGTACCGCATGCTCGGCACCGTCGCCGACGCCGAGGACGCCGTGCAGGACACGTACACGCGGTGGTATCGGATGACGGATGCCGAACGCGCTGCGATCTCGTCGCCCGGCGCGTGGCTGACCCGCGTCGCGAGCCGAGTCTGCCTCGACATGCTGACGTCGGCTCGCGCGCGGCGGGAGCGCTATGTCGGTGAATGGCTGCCCGAGCCCCTGCCGGGATCCGAGATCTTCGGAACTGCGGCTGCCGATCCGCTCGACCGGGTCACCCTCGACGACACCGTGTCCACCGCCCTGCTCGTGGTGCTCGAGTCGCTGACGCCCGCCGAACGGGTCGCGTTCGTTCTGCACGATGTGTTCGGCCTGCCGTTCGCCGAGATAGCCGACGCCGTCGGCCGTTCGGTCGAGGCAACGCGGCAGCTCGCCTCCCAGGCCCGCAAGCACGTGCGGGAGCGACGTTCGGGCGCTGCGCCCCGCGCAGTGCACGATTCCCTCGCGCAGGCGTTCGCGCTCGCGTGCGCGACAGGCGACCTCACAGGGCTCGTGGCGATCCTCGACCCCGAGGTCGCGCTGCACTCCGACGGTGGCGGGTTCGTGTCGGCCGCGCGCCGACCCGTCGTCGGCTCAGACCGCGTCGCGCGGTTCATGCTCGGCATCCCGCGCCTTGCACCCGATGCTCAGATCGCGCCCACCATCACGCCCGACGGTCTCGGCTTCTACGTCACCCTGGACGGCGCTCCGCACAGCGTGATCACGGTCGGCGTGCGCGGCGACCGCATCACCGACGTGTGGATCATGCGGAACCCCGAAAAGCTCACCCTTTGGCCGGCCTCGATGATCGATCCGGTCTGACTCCGGAACGCTCGTAACCTGAGTGCGTGCACATCTCCTTGCGCCCGAGCATCCCGCAGGACATCGACTGGCTGGTCGAACTGCGCGCTCGGGTCCTCCGTGCGGATCTCGAACGCCTCGGCCGGTACGACGAGCGCCGCGTGCGAGAGAGGATGCGGCGGAGCTTCAACCCGGAATGGACGCGGATCATTTCCGTCGCCGGCTCCGACGTCGGGTGCATCACGACCCGCACGGATGGGCCTGTGCGCTGGATCGAGCACTTCTACCTCGAACCCGCACTGCAGGGCCGCGGTGTCGGCAGCGAGGTGCTCCGACGAGTTGCCGCCGAAGCCTTCACGGGCAGCACGCGCCTCAATGTCCTGCAAGGCAGCGCGGCCCGGCGGCTCTACGAGCGACACGGCTTCATCACCGACTCGGAAGACGACGTCGACGTCTACATGACTCTCAAGTCACCCGATCACGCGTAGCGGGGGCGGATCGTTGACCTCTCGGCGTAGGACCGCTATCCGCGTTCAATAACAGCCGCGTCTGGCTTTGGCACAGCGGACAGTCGAGACTGATGAGGTGACGGATTACGTGCCCAGCCTCATCGCTGTTGTCGGAACCCTTCTTGGCGCGACGCTCGCTTTCGTCTTCCAGAGCCGACTCAGTACCCGGCAAGCAACGCAAGCGCGCAAGGATAGGCAGCGAGAAGACTACGTCGCCGCGGCCACCGAATTAGCGTCGGCAGTTTCGACCCTGATCCAGGCGGAGTACAACCGGGCGAAGCTGAGGTTCACCGGTGTCGAAGGCGAACGGAGAGAGGAAGCGCGGCGAGACGTCTACGACAAGCGGACAGCGACACGCGGCGCTGCGTTCCGTCTGCAACTTGTGGGCAGTCCTGCCGAGGACCGCTCCCTCGTGGTCGCGACAGAGGAACTCATCATGCTATGTCGCGCGATCTCGACAGACACGCCAACCCACGCTGACGCAAAGGCGCGCAAGCGCGCGGCGAACGCGGCGCTCGAGGCACTCATCGGTGACGCGCACCGGCGCATCAACCGACTGTGACGCGTTCACGCGCCATGATCCGTCTCGCTCCGTCATCGGCCCGCCCGCAGCGCACTTTGGAAACTCAGCAATCGCAGAGGTTAACTCGTGCCATGACCCTAACGCTGCGCCCAGCCGCATCGGATGACGCGGCCATCATCACCGATATCCACAGGCTCTCGCGCGAGGCGTACTACGGAGCTGCGCTCGATGCGTCAGACGCTGCGCGCGACCGATTTCCTATGTGGCGGCGACTCCTCGCCGACCCGGCCATGACTTTCACCATCGCGTGGCTCGAGGCGGAGCCCCTTGGATTTATCGCAGCACGTGAAGACTCCGCGCCGACGACGTTCGTCGAGCTCGTCGGCCTGTACGTGCACCCGTCGCACTTCGGGCGCGGCATCGGCAATCGCCTCCACCACTGGTTCGACGACCAATACTCCAGTTATCTCGCGCACCTCGAGGTGTGGAGCGGGAATGAACGCGCCCAAGCTTTCTACCGGCGCCGGCGATGGAACCCCTCGCCGAAGACCCGCGCCGGGCCCGCAGGGACGAGCTTCGTCACCTGGCGCCGCCTCCCCGTCCTGCCAACGCGTGGAGAGGACGTGAGGCGATTAGAAGACCCCAGCCATGATGACCGGTGAAGGACCGGCTATTGCGCGCCCGGCGGCGAGGACTCTGGGGTCATGGATTATCAACGGAGCGGACGCCTAGCGCCTGGCCTGGGGCGCCAAACGGGAGCGTCTCGATGTATTCAGTACCGTTGGCGTACCAAACGAAATCGGCGCTGGTGATGACTTCCTTCGGACGCGGTTCGACTACCCGTCGACTGCGATCGCAGAGAGTTTCCCAGCTGATGCTGTCGAGGCCACCTGCGTAAATGAGTGATAGGTGGAACACCCACTCGTCGAGTGGCAGCTCCCCGATCCGGTGAAAGTCAGTCGAGTCAAGAGCCGATGTCAGGCTGGCGTAGCGCGCAACGAGGGATGGAGTTGGTTCCAGCCTCGCGATCACGATCTGGAACGGGGGAGGAAAGCCGTCGATTGCCTCGACGCTCAAGTGGATCGGAGTCTGACCCTCAGCCCACGTTGCGAGCGCTTGTTTGAGCGCATCGACACGGTCCGGCTCGGAGAAGCCTCGGATGGTGACATGCCCAGTATTCGGGTGTCCCACAGCGTGGGGCGTCGACGCTCGCACGGAGTCGTTGTTGATGTCCCAAAACGACTCGATTCGATGAAGCTGCAGGGCATGGGTATCCCGGTAGGCATCATCGCCATCTGGGATCGGAATGGCATCGAGTACCTGTACCCCGCCAGCCTTCTCGCAAACATCTTCGGGTGCAGCGAATCCCAGGTCGAGCAGCTAGAAATTGCCGAAGATAATGTCAGTCTCAACGGGGTGACGCTCCGCAAGCTGGAGCTTCAGGCGAAGGTAGTCGCGCAGCTGAACGAGTCGACTCCGCTGCCGGAGGAACTTTTGAGCAAACTCATCAATCCACTCGCCTCGGCGATCTCTTAGCAAGCCAACTACTGGCATACACGTATCGCCTCATCGACCTCCGCCCACTGAAGAGAACTAATCGCGCGATGCCGGCACGAGCGCCTGTGAGCAGGGCTCTGGCGCGATGCCGGCGTCCATCGAGCGAAACTCGCGAGCCCGCGAAGCCGGAGCCGGCTCCTGGGACGTTCAATTTGCCGGGCATCCAATCGCTGGGCGTGCTGCCATTATTCCGGGCGCCAGCAGTCGATCTCTGGGCGCGCATCGCGCCTAGAACATCGCCGATCGCGCGTTGGCGGGAGTGCCGTGCGCGTTGGCATCAGGAGAGCTAATGAAGCACCTCGCGGGGGGAGACGTTCCGGCGTACCGTCAGCGTTATGGCCGAACGTTCCGCAGATCGCGTCACGGTGACCGACGTCGTCGGGTTCCGTTCCACGTCGGTCGCGACGTCGCATCCGACGCGGGTGTCGTGCTCGCCAACCCTGATCCCGATGGACTGCCTATCGCAGCACTCACGTGGCCCGGACTGTTCTACATCACGTCCCAGAGCCCCGCAGCCGGCTCGACGGTCTACCGGTGGGGCTCCGTCGTGGTGGAGACAGTGCCGTACGGCGAAGCGGCATCCGATGCTGAGCGCACTTCGCCCCGGGCGCCGATCTCAGATATCGGGCACGCGAGGTCGGAGCGGGAGTCGTTCCTCGACCTCAACGATGACGGAAAACCGAGCCCCTGATGTGGAATCTTCGCCGGGATCGCAAGATCCGAACGACTCGCGATCCCGCTTGCTTACTGTGCCCCCGACAGGAATCGAACCTGCGACCTTTGGTACCGGAAACCAACGCTCTATCCCCTGAGCTACGGAGGCGGACTTGTCGAGGGTATCACCGAGAAAGGGCCGCGACCGCCGCCGCCAGCCGCTCGGCGAGCACGCGATGCCCCTCGGTGGAGGGATGGTCGCGACCGAGGCCGGTGTCGATGACGGCCGCGTAGTTCTCGACGGTGATCCAGCTCTCCGCGATCGGGGAGACGTACCACCAGCAGCGCGCGGCGGCGGCATCCCGCAGGTCGCGATCGATCCGCGCCGTCTCCGGCTCGACCGGCAGCACCTGCGGAGCGGGACCCAGGACGACGATCTGCGCGCGGGGGTAGCGCTGGGCGAGGGCGTCCCACGCCGCATCCACCGCAGCCCGATAGCCCTCGGCCGGCTCGCGACGGTCGTTGATCGACCCCTGCACGATCACGAGGTCGGGGTCGAGGGCAGGATCGAGCTGCTCGATGCGCGTCCCGAAGTCCGGGCCGTCGAGCCCGGGCTTCAGGTAGCCGGACCCCCGCACGCCGTCGACGGTCGTCGTCCACCCGGCGATGTCCGCGACGAGGTATGCGTAGCCGAGGTGCGGGTCGGATGCCGCTGAGCCGTAGGTCCACGAGTCGCCGAAGATCAGGACGTGCGGGTGCTCGGGGAGCCTCAGCGGTGCGGGCGCCGACACCGGAAGGGCGACGCCGTCGGGGCCCGCCGCGACCGCGGTCTCCGGTTCCGCGGGAGCGGCCCACGGGCGCCAGACAGACAGGGCGACGACCGCCGCCACGCCGAGCGCGATCACCGGCAGGATCCACGCGCGCCGCCGCCGTGACGGGGTCCGGAGCGCGCGCATGCGTTGAGGGTAGAACACTCCCGAACGCACCGCGAAAGCCCGTGACTCGGAGGTGTCCCACAACCGGTGCCGGAGCATCCCTTCCGGCATGCGAGGATACTGCGGTGCAGCGCATCGTGACCGCCGAAATGGACCTGGAACTCGGGTCGTCCGCCGACCTCATCTTTCAGATCGCGGCGGCCCAACCTGCCCCCGTCATCCGCGAGGAATTGACCTTCACCCAGGGCGACCGGGTGTACACGCCGACCGAGATCATCGACCAGTCCGGCAGCCGCCTGCACCGCCTGCAGGGCGACGCCGGCCTGCTCGAAGTGCGCTACGAGGCGATCATCGACGGGCACGTCGCGCAGCGCTCCACGAGCGACCTCGAAGCCATCACCTACCTGCGCCCCAGCCGGTACTGCCAGTCCGACGAGGTGTTCTCGCAGGCGCGGCGCCAGTTCCGCGGGCTCAGCGGCATGGAGCTCATCACCGCCGTCAGCGAGTTCGTCGCGACGAGCACCACCTACACCCCCGGGCTCAGCCAGGGCACCGACTCCGCCGTCACCACGCTCATGACCGGCCAGGGCGTCTGCCGCGACTACGCCCACGTCGTCATCGCACTGCTGCGCGCCATGGACATGCCGGCCCGCTACGCCGCGTGCTTCGCGCCGGGCCTGCGCCCGATGGACTTCCACGCCGTCGCCGAGGCCTACCTCGACGGCAGCTGGTACGTGATCGACGCGACCCGTCTGTCGAACCGCCGCTCGCTCGTGCGGATCGCCACCGGTCGGGATGCCGCGGACTGCGCCTTCCTCAGCTACCACGGGGCGTACGTCGGTCTGCAGCGCATGCACGTGGACGCCCTCGTCCTGCCCGACGACGCGGCCGACGTCGACCTCGCCGATGCGGCGGCCGCGGCATCCGACCCCGCCCTCGACGACTTCGCGGAGCTCGTCCAGCTGGCCTGACCTCCGGCGCCCTCTCCGCCCCTCCGTCGCGGGGAAGGCGCACAGGCGCGCGCCGTAGACTTGTCGGGTTATGACTCCCGACGCCCTCGCCGAAGCCCTCCTTGCCGTCATCGCCCCCCTCGCGGAGGCCCGACGCGAGGGTTCGAGCGCCGGTCTGAGCGCCGCCGACCTGCCCCTCGAGCGGCCGCGCAACCGCGACCACGGCGACTGGGCCTCCAACGCCGCGCTCAAGCTCGGCAAGGCGGTGGGGGCGAACCCGCGCGAGTTCGCGCAGGAGATCGCCGACGCGCTCGCCCAGGCCGACGGCGTCGCGAGCGTCGAGGTCGCAGGCCCCGGGTTCATCAACATCCGGCTGGATGCCGCGGCCGCCGGCGCCCTCGCGAAGACGATCGTCGAGGCCGGCGCCGCGTACGGCACCAACGAGACGCAGCGCGGCCAGAGCATCAACCTCGAGTTCGTCAGCGCGAATCCCACCGGTCCCATGCACATCGGCCACACGCGCTGGGCCGCACTCGGCGACGCGATCGCCCGCGTGCTCCTCGCGAGCGGCGCGACACTCGTCCGCGAGTTCTACATCAACGACGCGGGCGCGCAGATGGAGCGGTTCGGTCGCTCCGTGCTCGCGTCGATCGCGGGGGAGCCGACCCCCGAGGACGGCTACCCGGGCTCCTATATCGACGACCTCGCCCGCCGGGTGGTCGCCGAGGTCCCCGGCATCCTGGACCTCCCCGCCGACGAGCGGCTGCACGAGGCGCAGGATCGCGCCTACGCCCTGCAGTTGGCCGACCTCCAGGCGTCGCTGCAGAAGTTCAACGTCCACTTCGACGTCTTCTTCAGCGAGCGGACGCTGCACGCGAAGGGCCCGAACGGCGAGCCGAGCCTCGTCGACGAGGCCGTCGAGCGCCTCCGCGAGCAGGGCCACGTCTTCGATCAGGACGGCGCCGTCTGGGTGCGGACGACCGACTTCGGCGACGACAAGGACCGCGTCATCCGCCGCACGAACGGCGAGTACACCTACTTCGCCGCGGATGCCGCGTACTACCTCAACAAGAGCGACCGGGGCTACGCGCACAAGATCTATCTGCTCGGCGCCGACCACCACGGCTACGTGCACCGGCTGAAGGCGCTCGCCGGCGCCGCGGGCGACGACCCCGAGAAGGACATCGAGGTGCTCATCGGGCAGCTCGTGTCCGTCAACGGCGCGCGGCTGTCCAAGCGCGCCGGCAACATCATCGAGCTCGACGATCTGCGCGACTGGCTCGGGACGGATGCCCTGCGCTACTCGCTCGCGCGCTATCCGGCCGACTCGCCGCTGACGCTCGACCCCGAGATCCTCACGAAGCGGACGAACGACAACCCCGTCTTCTACGTGCAGTACGCGCACGCCCGCACGCACAACGTCGCGCGCAACGCCGCCGACTCGGGCGTCGACCGCAGCGCGTTCGCCCCCGAGCTGCTCACCGACGAGACGGAGTCGGCCCTCCTGGGCGCGCTGCAGGAGTTCCCCCGCATCGTCGCCTTCGCGGCCGAGGTGCGCGAGCCGCACCGCGTCGCGCGGTACCTGGAGGAGCTCGCGAGCCTCTATCACCGCTGGTACGACAGCTGCCGCGTCACGCCGCTGGGCGACGAGCCGGTCACCGACCTCCACCGCACGCGCCTGTGGCTGAACGACGCCACCGGCCAGGTGCTGCGCAACGGCCTCGATCTGCTCGGGGTGAGCGCGCCCGAGCGCATGTGAGGGGGCGCACGACGATGAGCGACCAGCACCCGACCCAGCCGCTGCCGGACCCCGGCGCGCGATGGGTCCTGTCGACGGATGCCGCCGCCACCCGTCCGCGCCGCCGCCGCTGGCCGTGGCTCGTGGCGCTCCTCGTGGTGATCGCGCTCGCCGTGGCGGCGTGGTTCGCAGGCGAATACATCGCGCGGAGCATCGTCGAGCGGACGATCCGCGAGCAGGTCACGCGTCAGCTCGACCTGCCCGTCGACCAGCAGATCGACATCGACATCCCCGGCCCTCTCCTGCCGCAGCTCATCGTCGGGAGCCTCGGCAAGGTGTCGATCTCGTCGCAGGACGTGCCCCTGCAGGGGATCACGGGCGATGTCACCGTCAGCGCTCAGGACGTGAACATCCACGACGGCGAGTGGAGCGGGGGGCACGCGACGGTGACGCTCGACCAGTCGCAGCTGCAGACCCTGCTCGCGAACGTGCCCGACTTCCCGGCGTCGACCGTCGTGATCGACGCGCCCGACCTCGCGGCGGAGTTCTCCCTGCAGCTGTTCACGGTGGAGATCCCGGTCGGCGTCGCCCTCACCCCGAGCGCGTCCGGCGGCGACATCGTGCTCACCCCCGCGAGCCTGCGCCTGGGTGGCGCGGAGGTCACGGCCGACGCGCTCCGCCAGCAGTTCGGAGCCCTCGCCTCCACCGTGCTGCGGGACTGGGATGTGTGCATCGCCGACCGGCTCCCGAAGGCGGTCGAGCTGACGGGTGTCACGGTGGCGCGCGAGCAGGTCGTCGCCGATTTCGAGATCGACAGCGCGATCACCCGCGACGGTGCGGCGCAGGAGAAGGGCACCTGCCCCTGATCCTGCACGCGGCATGATCTGTCCGCAGAACTGCCACGCGGGAGTGCCCCGATGCAGCAGAACGGCGGCGCGGAGGCGACGGGGCCGTGCAGTATCCGCATACGCGGGCCGGCATGCGGCGGTGCCCTAGACTTTGAGTCACTTCTGCCGGGCCGGCGCCGCTCCCGTGCCCGTCCGTGATCCCGTCCGATTGGTTCTTCTGCGCGTGTCCGCTACTCCCGACCGTCCGCTCGTTCCTGCGTGGCTCGCCGTCCCGGATGACGCGAACGCGCTGGCCGACGCGGTGTGGCCGGAGTCCGCCGAGCGCGACGCGCACGGTGAACTCGCCGTCGGCGGGGTGGCGGCGAGCGTCCTGCGGGAGCGGTTCGGCACGCCGCTGTACGTCCTCGACGAGGACGGCGTCCGCACCCGCGCCCGCGAGGTGAAGGCCGCCTTCGACGCGGCCACCGCGCGCCACGGCATCCGGGCGCGCGTCTATTACGCGAGCAAGGCCTTCCTGTCGACCGAGGTCGTGCGCTGGGTCACCGCCGAGGGTCTCGCGGTCGATGTCGCCACCGGGGGAGAGCTGGCGGTCGCACTCGCGGCCGGCGCCGATCCCGCGCGCCTCGGCCTGCACGGCAACAACAAGTCCGTGGCCGAGCTCGAGCGCGCCGTCGAGATCGGCATCGGGTCGATCGTCGTCGACTCGATGATCGAGATCGAGCGCCTCGCCGCCGTCGCCGAGCGTCTCGGCCGCACCGGGGAGGACGCGCAGAGCGTCCTCATCCGCGTCAACACGGGGGTTCACGCCGAGACGCACGACTTTCTCGCGACGGCGCACGAGGACCAGAAGTTCGGCTTCTCCCTTTCCGCTGCCGTGGGCGCGGCCGAGCGCATCCGCGAGCTTCCGTCGCTGGCGCTCGTCGGGCTGCACTGCCACATCGGGTCGCAGATCTTCGGCACGTCGGGGTTCGCCGAATCCGCGTCGCGGCTCGTCGACCTGTACGCCGACCTGCTCGCCGGGGGCGACCTGCCGGTCCTGAACCTCGGCGGCGGCTTCGGCATCGCCTACACCTCGGTGGACACCCCGACCCCGATCCATGACCTCGCGGAGGGGATCGTGGACGCCGTCGCCCGGGAGTGCGAGGTGCGCGGGGTGCCCCTGCCGAACCTCGCCTTCGAGCCCGGACGAGCGATCGTCGGCCGCGCCGGAGTGACCCTGTACGAGGTCGGCACGGTGAAGCCGGTGACCGTCTCCGAGGACCTCGAGCGCGTGTACGTCAGCGTCGACGGCGGCATGAGCGACAACGCCCGCCCCGCGCTGTACGGCGCGCAGTACTCCGCGCGGATCGCCTCGCGCGCCTCCGATGCGGCGCCCGTCCTCGCCCGCGTCGTGGGTCGGCACTGCGAGTCGGGGGACATCGTCGTGGATGCCGAGTACCTGCCGGGAGACATCACTCCCGGCGATCTCCTGGCCGTTCCCGCCACCGGCGCCTACTGCTTCTCGCTCGCGAACAACTACAACTACGTCCCGAGGCCGCCCGTCGTCGCCGTCTCCGGAGGCTCCGCGCGGGTGATCGTCCGCGGCGAGACGGTCGAGGACCTTCTCGCCCGCGACCTCGGAATCCCGGCGCCGGGCTCCGCGTCCACCTCTGCATCCGCCTCTGTATCCACCCACGGGGAGG
Source organism: Microbacterium flavum (assembly GCF_018717645.1). Taxonomy (GTDB): domain Bacteria; phylum Actinomycetota; class Actinomycetes; order Actinomycetales; family Microbacteriaceae; genus Microbacterium; species Microbacterium flavum. The sequence goes on along the minus strand of NZ_JAFLHG010000010.1, from coordinate 122,817 downwards.
AATCCGCATGACCGACTACCGCCGTCTGCGCGTCGCGCTGCTCGGGGCCGGAGCCGTCGGCTCCCAGGTCGCGGGCCTCCTGATCCGCCACGCCGACGAGCTGGCCGATCGCGCCGGCGCCGCGCTGGATCTCGTGGGCATCGCGGTGCGCGACGTCGACGCCCCGCGCGACGTCGAGCTGCCGCGGGAGCTCTTCACGACGGATGCCGAGGGCCTGATCGTCGGGGCCGACATCGTCATCGAGCTCATGGGCGGCATCGAGCCCGCCCGCGAGCAGATCCTCCTCGCGCTCACCTCCGGCGCCGACGTCGTGACGGCCAACAAGGCCCTGCTCGCGACCCACGGGCCCGAGATCTTCGACGCGGCCGACCAGGTCGGCGCCTCCGTCTATTACGAGGCCGCCGCCGCCGGCGCGATCCCCATCATCCGGCCGCTGCGCGATTCGCTCGCCGGCGACCGCGTGCGGCGCATCATGGGCATCGTCAACGGCACGACGAACTACATCCTGGACCGGATGGACCGCGAGGGGTCCGACTTCGCGGACGTCCTCGCCGACGCGCAGGCGGCCGGCTACGCGGAAGCCGATCCGACCGCCGACGTGGAGGGGTTCGACGCCGCCCAGAAGGCCGCGATCCTCGCCTCCCTCGCCTTCCACACCGCCGTCCCCGTCGATGCCGTGCACCGCGAGGGCATCACCTCGATCGATAAGGCCGTGATGGATGCCGCGCGCGGCGCCGGCTACGTCGTCAAGCTCCTCGCCGTGTGCGAGCGTCTCGACGGCGCGGACGAGTCGCCGAGCGGCGAGGCGATCTCGGTGCGCGTCTACCCGGCCCTGATCTCGCGCGAGCACCCGCTCGCCTCCGTCCACGGCGCGAACAACGCGGTGTTCGTCGAGGCCGAGGCCGCCGGGAACCTCATGTTCTACGGCGCCGGCGCGGGCGGCGTGCAGACGGCATCCGCCGTCCTCGGCGACGTCGTCTCGGCCGCGCGCCGACACATCGCCGGCGGCGTGGGGGTCGGGGAGTCGACCCGGGCGAACCTGCCCGTCCTCCCCATCGGCCGCGTCACCACGCGCTATCAGATCACCCTCGAGGTGGCGGACGAGCCGGGCGTGCTGGCGACGGTCGCCGGCATCCTCAGCGAGCGGAGCGTGTCGATCGCGACCGCGCTGCAGACCGTGCTGAACGAGGCGAACGGCGAGCCGGGCACCGCCCGCCTCGTGATCGGAACCCACAGCGCCCTCGAGCAGGACCTCAGCGAGACGGTCGACCGCCTCGCGGCGAGCGACGTCGTCGCGCGCGTCGTGTCGGTTCTGCGGGTCGAAGGCGAGTAAGGTCCGGACGTCGGTCCGGGCAGAAGGAGACGGAAATGGTCCACGTGTGGCAGGGAGTCCTGCGAGAGTTCGCCGACCGACTGGGCGTCACCGACGCCTCGACCGTCGTCACCCTCGGTGAGGGCGGCACGCCGCTCATCCCCGCGGCGGCGCTGTCGCAGATGACGGGTGCGGACGTCTACGTGAAGTTCGAGGGCATGAACCCCACCGGGTCCTTCAAGGACCGCGGCATGACCGTCGCGCTCTCGCGCGCGGTCGAGCACGGCGCCAAGGCCGTGATCTGCGCCTCGACAGGCAACACGTCCGCGTCGGCCGCCGCCTACGCGGCGCACGCCGGGATCACCGCGGCCGTCCTCGTGCCCGAGGGCAAGATCGCGATGGGCAAGCTCAGCCAGGCCGTCATCCACGGGGGCCGGCTCATCCAGGTGCGCGGCAACTTCGACGACTGCCTCGAGATCGCGCGCGAACTCGCCGACAACTACCCCGTGCACCTCGTCAACTCCGTCAACCCCGACCGCATCGAGGGGCAGAAGACGGCGGCCTACGAGGTCGTCTCGCAGCTCGGGGATGCCCCGGACTTCCACTTCATCCCCGTCGGGAACGCGGGCAACTACACCGCGTACACGCGTGGCTACCGTGAAGAGGCCGAGCGCGGCGTCTCGACGCGCGTGCCCCGGATGTTCGGCTTCCAGGCGGAGGGCTCCGCGCCGCTCGTGCGCGGCGAGATCGTCAAGAACCCCGAGACGGTCGCCTCCGCGATCCGGATCGGGAACCCCGCCTCGTGGGAGCTCGCCCTCGAGGCCCGGGACGCGACCGACGGATGGTTCGGCGCGATCTCGGACGACAAGATCCTCGCGGCGCAGAAGCTTCTGGCATCCACCGCCGGCGTCTTCGTCGAGCCCGGTTCCGCGATCAGCGTCGCGGGCCTGCTCGACCGGGCCGAGGCCGGCATCATCCCCGCCGGCGCGAAGGTCGTCCTCACCGTCACCGGCCATGGCCTGAAGGACCCGCAGTGGGCGTTGCGCAACGCCGACGGCAGCGAGGTCGAGCCCACCGTCGTCGACGCGACCACCTCCGAGGTCGCCTCGGTGCTCGATCTGGCATGACCGGCGCCTCGGTCTCGGTCCCTGAGCCTGTCTCGGTCCCTGAGCCTGTCTCGGTCCCTGAGCCTGTCTCGGTCCCTGAGCCTGTCGAAGGGCGCTCGGTCGCCGTCCGTGTTCCCGCGACGAGCGCGAACCTCGGGCCCGGCTTCGACACCCTCGGCCTCGCGCTGAGCGTCCACGACGAGCTCGTCGTGACGGCGCTTCCGGAGCCCGGGCTCGAGATCATCGTCTCGGGCGAGGGCGCGGGGGAGGTGCCCACCGACGGCTCCCACCTCGTCGTCCGCTCGATGGCGTACGCGTTCGAGGCGGTCGGGCGCGAGATGCCCGGGATCCGACTGGTCGCGCACAACGCGATCCCGCACGGTCGCGGCATGGGGTCCTCGGGCGCCGCGGTCGTGGCCGGCCTGCTCGCGGCGAAGGGGCTCCTCGCCGGCGACGTCGAGTTCGGCGCCGACATGCTGCTGCGCCTCGCGACCGAGCTCGAGGGTCACCCCGACAACGTGGCTCCGGCACTGTTCGGCGGCCTCACGATCGCATGGGTCGACGAGAACGGACCGCAGCACAAGAAGCTCCTCGTCCACCGCGGTGTCTCGCCGCTCGTCTTCGTCCCCGAGTTCACGATGTCGACGTCCGTCGCGCGCGGTCTGGCGCCGCTCCAGGTGCCCCGCGAGGATGCCGTCTTCAACGTCTCGCGGTCGGCCCTGCTCATCGCCGCGCTGACGCAGAGTCCGGAGCTGCTCCTGGCCGCCACCGAGGACAAGCTGCACCAGTCCTACCGTGCGCAGGCCATGCCGGAGACCGACGCGCTCGTCCGCGCGCTGCGCGCCGAGGGGTTCGCAGCAGTCGTGTCGGGTGCGGGACCCAGCGTCCTGGTGCTCGCCGACGGCCCCGGACAGCGCCTGGAGGCGGTGCGTTTCGCGGCATCCGTCTCGGACACTCCGTGGGACCCGCGCTTGCTCGCCGTCGATGTCAAGGGTGGTACAGTGAGGGACAATACGGAGGGTTCCACGGCTGGTCCGTGAGTCTGGCCTTCGTCGCAATTCTGCGAACCCCGCACGATCCCCCTGCACCCTGCAACGACCTCTTCGGTCGTTCGACAGCCGTGGGGTAACGCCTGTCGTGGACGGCGCCTGTGCGGATCTGTCCTGTCCACATCCCCATTGAAGGAGAACTCGTGGAGTCCCTTTCCGAGATCGACACCGACGGCACCGAGACCCCGCGCGAGGATGCCGCGGCCCCGGTGACCGAGAACACCGACACCGCCGCCGAGGCGCCGGCCGAGGAGGCCGCGCCCGTGGAGGAGCCCGCCGCCGAGGAGGCCGCTCCCGCCGAGGAGCCCGCCGCCGAGGATGCTGCGCCCGCCGAGGATGCTGCGCCCGCCGAGGATGCTGCGCCCGTCGAGGAGACCGCTCCCGCCGCGGAGCCCGCCGTCGAGGATGCTGCGCCTGCGGAGGCGCCCGCTGCCGACGAGGCCGCTCCCGCCGACGAGGCCGCTCCCGCCGACGAGGCCGCTCCCGCCGAGGAGCCCGCGCCGAAGAGGGCGCCGCGCAAGCGCGCACCGCGCCGCGCGAAGAGCAGCGACATCCCCGCCGAGCCCGCTGAGGCCGAGAAGACCGACGCCGAGAAGACCGACGCCGCGGCGGAGCAGGTCGCAGAAGCGCCGGCCGATGCCGCCGCCGAGACCGCCGACGCCCCGCAGACCGACGCCCCGAAGGCCGATGAGGCTCCCGAGGCGACCGCCACCGACGAGGGAGCCCCTGCGGGCGACGCCTCGGCCGAGGGCGGAGAGAAGTCCGACGCCGGCGAAGGCGAGACGCCCAGCCGATCGCGCAGCCGTTCGCGCAGCCGCAGCCGCAACCGCGGCAAGTCCGACGCGCAGAACACGCCGCAGAACGGCCAGGATGCGCCCGCTGAGCGCGGCGAGGCTGAGGCGCCCGCCGCAGGAAACGCCGGCAACAGCAACGCCGCCAACGCCAACGGCAACAACGGCAACGGCGACGAGCAGGGCGCCGGTCGGGGCCGTCAGCGGGGCAAGCGCCGCGGCCAGAACGGAGCGGGCGACGAGTTCGACACCGAGATCGGCGAGGACGACGTCCTCATCCCGATCGCCGGCATCCTCGACGTCCTCGACAACTACGCCTTCGTGCGCACGACGGGGTACCTCCCCGGTGCGAGCGACGTGTACGTCTCCCTGGGTCAGGTGAAGAAGTACAACCTGCGCAAGGGCGACGCCGTCGTCGGCGCCATCAAGCAGCCCCGTGAGGGCGAGCAGTCGAGCCGCCAGAAGTACAACGCACTCGTGAAGGTCGACGCCATCAACGGCCTGTCCGTCGAGGATGCCGCGAACCGCGTCGAGTTCGGTGAGCTGACCCCCCTCTACCCGCAGGAGCGCCTGCGCATGGAGACGGCTCCCGAGAAGCTCACCCAGCGGATCATCGACCTCGTCGCCCCGGTCGGCAAGGGCCAGCGCGGACTCATCGTCGCGCCGCCCAAGGCCGGCAAGACGATCGTCCTCCAGCAGATCGCGAACGCGATCGCGAACAACAACCCCGAGGTCCACCTCATGGTCGTGCTCGTCGACGAGCGCCCCGAAGAGGTCACCGACATGCAGCGCACGGTGAAGGGCGAGGTCATCGCCTCGACCTTCGACCGCCCGGCCGAGGACCACACGACGGTCGCCGAGCTCGCCATCGAGCGTGCCAAGCGCCTCGTCGAGCTCGGTCGCGATGTCGTCGTGCTCCTCGACTCGATCACGCGTCTGAGCCGGGCCTACAACATCTCGGCGCCGACGAGCGGTCGCGTGCTCTCCGGAGGCGTGGACGCCTCGGCGCTCTACCCGCCCAAGCGCTTCTTCGGTGCGGCGCGCAACATCGAGAACGGCGGCTCGCTGACGATTCTCGCGACGGCGCTCGTGGAGACCGGGTCCAAGATGGACGAGGTCATCTTCGAGGAGTTCAAGGGCACGGGCAACAGCGAACTGCGCCTGTCGCGCCAGCTCGCCGACAAGCGCATCTTCCCCGCCGTCGACGTGAACGCCTCGTCGACGCGTCGCGAGGAGATGCTGCTGAGCCCCGACGAGGTCAAGATCACCTGGAAGCTGCGTCGCGCGCTCGCCGGTCTCGACCCCCAGCAGGCCCTCGAGGTCGTCCTCGGCAAGCTCAAGGAGACGGGCAGCAACGTCGAGTTCCTGTACCAGATGCAGAACGTGCAGCTGAAGCAGGGCGCCGGCGGCGGTCACAGCCACGGGCCCGAGAACAGCATCCGCTGACCGGTCCCCGAGTCCGATCGGAAGGTCGCCGTGTTCGAGTCCGTCCAGGCGCTGATCGACGAGCACCGCGCGGTGCAGGAGGAACTCTCCGACCCCGCGGTGCACGCCGACGCCGCGCGCGCCAAGCGCGTCAACCGGCGGTATGCGGAGCTCTCCCGCATCGTCGCGGCGCACGACGTGTGGGCAGCGGCATCGGACGATCTGGAGGCCGCGCGCGAACTCGGCGCCGAGGACTCCGCCTTCGCGGCGGAGATCCCGGCGCTCGAAGAGCAGGTCGCCGCCGCGCAGGAGAAGCTGCGGCGCCTGCTCATTCCGCGCGACCCCGATGACGCGCGCGACGTCATCATGGAGATCAAGGCGGGGGAGGGCGGGGCGGAGTCCGCCCTGTTCGCCGCCGACCTCCTGCGCATGTACCTCCAGTACGCGACCTCGCAGGGCTGGAAGATCGAGATGCTCGACCGGAACGAATCGGACCTCGGCGGCTACAAGGACGTGCAGGTCGCGATCAAGGGCACATCGAGCGACCCCGCGCAGGGCGTCTGGGCGCACCTGAAGTACGAGGGCGGCGTGCACCGCGTCCAGCGGGTGCCCGCGACCGAGTCGCAGGGCCGCATCCACACCTCCACCACCGGCGTCCTCGTCTTCCCCGAGGTCGACGAGCCCGAAGAGGTGCAGCTGGACCCGAACGACCTGCGCATCGATGTCTACCGCTCGTCCGGTCCGGGTGGTCAGTCGGTGAACACCACCGACTCCGCGGTGCGGATCACCCACATCCCGACCGGGATCGTCGTGTCGATGCAGAACGAGAAGAGTCAGCTGCAGAACCGCGAGGCCGGCATGCGGGTGCTCCGCGCGCGCCTGCTCGCCAAGCAGCAGGAGGAGCGGGATGCCGCGGCATCCGACGCCCGCAGATCGCAGATCCGCGGCATGGACCGCTCCGAGCGGATCCGCACCTACAACTTCCCCGAGAACCGGATCGCCGACCACCGCACGGGGTACAAGGCGTACAACCTCGACCAGGTGATGGACGGCGCGCTCGCCCCGATCATCGAGTCGGCGATCGCCGCCGACGAAGAGGCCCGTCTGGCGGCGCTCGCCGACGGCTGAGCCCCGCCGCGTCGCGCGCTCGGACGCACCCCATCGCGCTACTCTCAGCGCATGATCAACTTCACGATCCGCGCGATCATCTTCCTCGTCTCGGCGGCGGTCGGGCTGATCGTCGCGGATCTCGTCCTCGAGGGCGTCCGCATCGACTGGTCGCACTGGTGGGGCTTCGTGCTCGCCGTCGTGATCTTCGCGGTGCTGCAGTCGGTGCTCACCCCGTGGGCGGCGAAGGTGGCGCGCCACAACGCGCCGGCCCTCCTGGGGGGCATCGGCATCGTGTCGACCTTCGTGGCGCTGCTCGTCGTCGCGCTCGTCCCCGGGGCGGGGCTCACGATCGGCCTGCCGTGGTGGACCTGGCTCGTCGCGCCCGTCATCGTGTGGGTCGTGACGGCCCTCGCGACATGGCTCCTGCCGGCGCTGTTCATCAAGAAGAAGGTGGAGCAGCGCCGCGCCGGGTAATGGGGCGGCGAGCGCTGGCATTGACTCTGCGGTCCGTGCCGTCTGATACGTGCTGCGGCGACCCTCGGGGTGATTCCCGTTCCGCACGGCTCAGGTCTGCAAGAACTCCTCGTTGAGGATGCTGTCAGAAGAACGGACTGGATACGCGTCGAGTTGCTCAGATTCCAGGATCCTGCGAGCTGCGGTTCGGGTGCATCCGACGATGAGGCTACGCGCATAGATGTCATGCCCGACGAGCCAGCGAAGGTCTCTCGACCACCAGTACATGGGGACGCGTCCGGTAGCGGTATTCGGCACGAGTGGCGACTGATCGTCGTCAATCAGGGGTCCGGAGTAGAGCACCATCTCACGCTGATACGGAGGGAACGGAAGGTACGGTTCCGATATTTCCCCGGCGTATCCGGCCCAGGATGCGAAGTAGTGCAGTCCCTGGCCCGGGCGGAGCGCCTCGATGAGCTGCTTTGCCAGCGAAACCGCAGGGCTACCCATGTCTGGCTGCACGCCGCCGTCGGGCAGGACGACGCCTTCTACAGCTTCAAGCTCTGGCCACTGCATCCATGCTCGAGGCCTGACTCCGCTCTGTGTGACGATATTCGTCCACGAAACGGCGGAGCCGTCTCGGAGCTCGATCGGATTGAGAACTCGAAGGTAAGCCTCGTAGCCTGAAGGGATCACCGATGTCACCCGTTCTCCCGTTGCATCCAGGAGCGCCGCGACGGCTGCGGCCGGGCGGAGATCCTTCTCGTGACGCAAGGCGCTCATGGTCGAAGGCTACCGCGGCCCCTCTCTGCTCACCCGTCCCGCCGCGCCCCCGGGGCCCCGCAGAAGTTTGGTCCTGCGCTTGCCCTCATCGTAGATATGTTCTAAACTGAAGGTGGCGGTCATCCCATTCAGATGACCGCAAGGGTGAGCCGGCAGAGCTACCGGACGTTGAATGCATCGACGTCAGGAGAGCCATGGAGAACCGGCCGCAGCCCCGCCACGGGGTGCGATTCGAGGATGCCGCACGGGTGGCTGGTCCCGTTGCGCCGGATGCGCTGGACCCGCACTGGGTGGAGCTGTCGTCTCTCGTCACGCGTGTCGGCGCCAATCGGGCGGAGATGTCGCGTCTTCACGCCGAGCGTGCGGAGATGTGCGCAGAAGCCCTCGACCTGATCGCGCGCCGCGTCGCACAGCGTCAGGCAGCGCACCCGGGCCGCGAGATCGGCGATTCCATCCCCTTGCGTGAGGTCCTCGCAGAACTCGCCACGGCCCTGCGCGTAGGGGAGCGCACGGTGTCGGGCTGGCTTGGCGACGGGGCAGAGCTCGTCTCCACGTATCGGGCGACGCTCGAGGCACTGCGCGAGGGCCGGATCGATGAACGGCACGCGTCGGCGATCATCGACGCCGGGGTGGCCCTGGATGGGGATGTGCGCGCAGAGTACGAGCGCCGCGCTCTCGACATCGCCGACACAGCCACCGCACCGGAGCTGCGCGATACCGCGCGCATCATTGCGGCGCGCCTGCAGCCGTCGATCGTCGACGAGGGCCGCCGTGACGCGCTGGCGCAGCGCCAGGTGAAGACCTACGGTCTCCGCGACGGTCTGTCGCGGCTGCTGCTCGACGCTCCGGCGGCGCTCGTCCAGGGGGTCTTCGAACGGGTCACCGACATGGCGTGCGCGCTCGAGTCCGCGGCGCCGCCGGACGAGACGGAGGACAGCGACGATCGCACGCTCGACCAGCGCCGTGCGGATGTTCTCTGCGACCTGCTGCTGACCGGTGCCCCGGCGCTCGGCGCGAAGTCCGCGGCGCCGCCGGACGAGACGGAGGACAGCGACGATCGCACGCTCGACCAGCGCCGTGCGGATGTTCTCTGCGACCTGCTGCTGACCGGTGCCCCGGCGCTCGGCGCGAAGGCGGGCCTCGGATCCATTCGCGCGACCGTCAACGTCACCGTGCCGCTCCTGACCCTCGCTGGCCTGGACTCTCGGCCGGCCGTCCTCCACGGCCACGGGCCGATCGACGTCGAGACGGTCCGAGTGCTGGCCGCGGCCGCGCCCGTCTGGCAGCGGGTCATGACGCACCCCGTGACCGAAGAGCCGCTCCGCCTCGACGTCTACCGGCCGAGCGGACGCCTTCGCCGCCTGCTGAATGCCCGGGACCGCACCTGCCGGTGGCCGGGATGCCGCCGCCCCGCGGCGAGATCAGAAGCCGACCACACTCGGGCGTGGGAGGAGGGTGGCGCGACCTGCGCATCGAACCTCGCGATTCTGTGCAAGGGACATCACACCCTCAAGCACGCGTCCGCGTGGACGGTGCGTCATCTCGGCGGCGGCAGCCTCGAGTTCACGTCGCCGACCCGGCGACGACATCGGAACGACGCTCCGGCAGTGGTGGAGGCGCGGGGAGATGTCGGCCTCCGGCCACCGCCGTGGCGGCGTCTGCTCGACTCCCAGTACGACTGGTCCGATCCTGCGCCGTTCTGAGCCGCGGGCGACGGATGTACGGCGCGCTCGTCGAGTGAGATACTCGGGCATCGTTATGATCGCTTGCGCCCCGCCCACGTGACCGTCGGGTAAACGGTCGCACGTGGCAGGGGCCCGGCGTAAATGGTTGGGAACGGTTCTGTAAGGTCCTGGTCACCGAACCGATCCACGCGGCATCCGGGCCATAGCGTCGTCTCCACCTCGCCGACTGGCGGCGGGAGGCAAGGAGCTGACATGATCGACAACCCGCCGCTGGCGACGAGGACGGAGGGGCGCCCCGGGCGCACCCGTTCTCTCATGTACTGGCAGGTGCGCATCTTCGCGATCACCTGGATCGCGTACGCCGCCTTCTACATCACCCGTCAGGCGTTCGCCGCCGCGAAGCTCGGCATCCTCGACGACCCCGACGCGAGCACTATTCTGACGCGGGAGATGCTGGGTAACATCGACGCGGCCTACCTCATCGCCTACGCCGTCGGCCAGTTCGTCTGGGGCAGCGTCGCCGACAAGTGGGGCACCCGCGTCGTCGTCCTCGGCGGGCTGCTCGGGTCGGCCGTCGCCGCCCTCCTCATGGGCGTCGTGCCGGCTCTCATCCTGTTCCTCCCCCTCATGATCGTGCAGGGGCTCGCGCAGTCCTCGGGCTGGGGCCCCCTGCTGAAGAACGTGTCGCTGTTCTTCTCGCCGTCCGTCCGCGGGCGGGTCATCGGGTTCTGGTCGACCACGTACGTCTTCGGCGGTCTCATCGGCGCGCCCGTGGCCGGATGGTTCGCCTACTCGGTCTTCGACTCGTGGCGGGCCGCCTTCGTCGCCGCCGCCCTCATCGTCACCGCGGTGGCCGTCCTGTTCTTCGTGTTCCAGCGGAACACCCCGGAGGACGTCGGCCTCTCGGCCGCCGAGCCCGTCGACGGCGAGGAGGGGATCCCCGGATCGGAGGCGAAGAAGGTCGTCGCTGCTCCCGCGCGACGCGGCTCCGCCTTCCGTGCCCTCCTGGATGCGATGCGCAACCGCGACGTCGTCCGCCTGGGCGCGGTCTACTTCCTGCTGAAGCCGGCGCGCTACGCGATCCTGCTGTGGGGCCCGATCATCGCGATCGAGCGGATCCCGAGCCTCGACTTCCTGTCTGCGACGGTTCTCCCGGTCGTCTTCGGGATCGCGGGGCTGGCCGCGCCGATCGTCGCCGGCTGGGTGTCCGACTCCGTCTTCGGTGCGCGGCGCGCCCCTGTCGCGATCATCGCCCTCGGCGTCACCGCGCTCGCCCTCGCCCTCTTCTACCCGCTCACCGCGGGCGGCTCGATCTGGGCTCTCGCGCTCATGTTCGGTGCCCTCGGCTTCGCGCTCTACAGCGCCGACTCGGTCGTCTCGGCGGTCGCGGCCGTCGACTTCGGCGACGATGAGTCCGCCGCGGCATCTATCGGCTTCGTCAACGGCGCCGGGGCGATCGGGGCGGTGCTCGGCGGACTGCTGCCCGGGTACTTCGCGGGATCGACCCTCTTCCTGTTCTTCGGTGGAGCGACGGTCGTCGCCGCGCTGATCCTCCTGCCCAGCTGGAACCGCCGCGCGTCGGACCGGTCCGTTCTCCTCGAGGAGGTCGCGCGATGAGCGGTTCGAGCATCATGGAGGCCAACAGCTTCTCCGGCGCCTTCGCGGAGGGGATGGACGAAGACGTGCAGCAGCTCGTCGAGCGTCGGCAGAAGGTCATGGGCGGGGCCTACCGACTCTTCTACCGGGAGCCCGTGCACCTCGTCCGCGGCCGCGGCGCCAGGCTGTGGGATGCCGCGGGTCGCGAGTACATCGACATGTACAACAACGTCGCGAGCCTCGGGCACTGCCACCCGGCGGTGATCGAGGCGGTCACCGCGCAGATGTCGCAGCTCAACACGCACACGCGCTACCTGCACGAGACCGTGGTCGACTACACCGAGCGCCTGCTCGAGACCTTCCCCGCGGCCATCGACCGGGCCATGTACATGTGCACGGGATCCGAGGCCAACGACCTCGCGATCCGCGTCGCGCAGCAGTACACCGGCGCGCGCGGCATCATCGTGACCTCCGAGGCCTATCACGGCACGAGCGCGCTCACGAGCGGAGCCTCACCCGCCCTCGGCTCCGGCCAGCCCCTCGCGCCCGAGGTGCGCGCGGTGCCGGCGCCGGACACGTACCGGGAGGGAGCGGATGCCGGCGCCCGGTTCGCGCGAGACGTCCGCGCGGCGGCCGCAGACCTCGCCGCCCACGGTCACGGCACGGCCGCGCTCCTCATCGACTCGATCCTCTCCTCGGACGGGGTCCTGCCCGGTCCGCGCGGCATGCTCGGCGCGGCGGCGGCAGAGGTCCGGGCCGCGGGCGGCATCGTGATCGCCGACGAGGTGCAACCCGGCTTCGGACGAACCGGGGACACCTTCTGGGGCTTCGAGCGGCACGCGCTCGACCCCGAGATCGTGACCCTCGGCAAGCCGATGGGCAACGGGATGCCGGTGTCCGGCCTCGTCGCCCGCGGCGACGTGCTCGCCGCGTTCAGCGATGACCTGCCGTACTTCAACACGTTCGGAGGGAACCCCGTGTCCATGGCGGCGGCGTCGGCGGTGCTGCGCGTGCTGCAGGAGGAGAGGCTCATGGAGCACAGCGCCCGCATCGGCGGGCAGCTGCTCGAATCGCTGTCGACGCTGGCCGACCGGCACGAGCTCGTCGGCGACGTGCGCGGCGCGGGACTGTTCATCGGCTTCGAGCTGGTCGAGGACCGCACGACGAAGGCGCCGGCCCGCACCGCGGCGCTGCAGGTGATCGAGGAGCTGCGTCGCAGGGGAGTGCTGACCTCGGTCGCCGGGCCCTACGGCAATGTCCTGAAACTGCGCCCGCCGCTGGCGTTCCAGGAGTCCGACATCGCTCCTGTCGTCGCGGCGCTGGACGATTCCCTCCGCGTCGTCGAGCATTGACCCATGCCATCCGGACGGGCAGGAGCGAGCGCGGAGGAGATCCTGCGCGAATGGATGCATCAGGGTGCCTTCCTGCCCGGAGAGCGACTGGGGAGTGAGCGTGATCTCGCAGAGCGGTTCGGCATCAGCCGGGCCGCTCTGCGGTCGGCGCTCGAACATCTCGAAGCGGCCGGACAGGTCCGCCGGGCCATGGGACGCACCGGGGGCGTGTTCGCCGACGACGGCAAGCTGCAGCGTCAGGTCAACACCACCCTCGGCGTCCCCGCCATCGCCCGTCAACAGGGCTACGACGTCATCACCCGCGTGCTGGGCTGCGACCTCACCGCCGCGACCCCCGCACAGTCCCGCGCCCTGCAGATCGCCGCCGGTGATGGCGTCGTCCGCATCCGGCGGCTGCGGAGCGTCAAGGGCACCAGCTGGTCGCTGGACGAGTCGGTCCTTCCCGCCGCACGGTTCCCGGGGCTCGAGGACAGGGACCTCTCGGGCTCCCTGTACGACCTGCTCCGTGAGTCGTACGCGCTCCGCATCGGCCGGACGGAGGAGACGGTCGAGGGGATCATCGCCGACGAGAGCCGCGCCGAGCTGCTGCGCATCCCGGACGGTGCACCGCTCCTGCTGCTGCGCCGCGTGGCGTGGGACGACGCCGGCGCGCCGTTCGAATGGGCGCAGGACGCGTTCCGGGCCGACCGCACCCGGCTGCAGCTCGCGCCGCTCCCGGCCAACTGGAAGAGACTCCAGGGCTGAGGCCGCGCCTCAGATGAAGTACTCGGGCGTCGTGAGGATCGCCCGCGTGTCGTCGCCCGGGACGCGTCGGCGCGCCTTGGCGGGCACGCCGACGAGGACCGAGTCCTCCGGGGCATCCCGCGTGACGACCGCGTTCGCACCGACCGCGGACCCCGCGCCGATGACGACGGGGCCGAGGATCTTCGCTCCGGCTCCCACGGCGACCCCGTCGCCGAGGGTCGGATGCCGCTTGCCCGCATCGCGGGTGCGTCCGCCGAGGGTGACTCCGTGGTAGAGCATCACGTCGTCGCCGACTTCGGCCGTCTCGCCGATGACGACGCCCATGCCGTGATCGATGAAGAAGCGGCGCCCGATCACCGCGCCCGGGTGGATCTCGACGCCCGTGAGCCACCGCGTCAGCTGGGAGAGGGCGCGCGCGGGAAAGCGCAGACCGCGCTCCCACAGCGCGTGGGCGATCCGGTACGACCAGATCGCGTGGAGACCCGAGTACAGGACGGCGATCTCCACGCCGCTCCGGGCGGCGGGGTCGCGCAGCTTCGCAGCGGCGATGTCTTCACGCACGCGGGCCACCGCGCCGATGCGGTCGTTCGCAGGGGTCATGTCGCAGGTCTCCGGTCGGGGGAGGGGGCGATGAGCGGACGGCGGCGGTCACGGACGACGGGAACCCGCGTCCGTGACCGCCCCGGCGTCCGATCAGAGCCCGGCGGGCTCGTCGCGCAGGTTCTCGAACAGCACGGTCGACAGGTAGCGCTCGCCGAAGGAGGGGATGATCACCACGATGTTCTTGCCCTCGGCCTCGGGACGCGCGGCGATCTGCAGCGCCGCCCACACCGCGGCGCCCGACGAGATGCCCGCGAGAATGCCTTCGCGGGTGGCGAGCTCGCGCGCGACGCGCAGCGTGTCGTCGAGCTGGACGTCGATGACCTCGTCGATGACGCTCTGGTCGAGGATCTCGGGGATGAAGTTCGCGCCGATGCCCTGGATCTTGTGCGGCCCCGCGGTGCCCTTGGTCAGAAGCGGCGAGTCGGCCGGCTCGACGGCGACGACCTTGGCATCCGGCACGCGCTCCTTGAGCACCTGGCCGACGCCGGAGATGGTGCCGCCGGTGCCGACGCCCGCGACGAAGTAGCCGATCTCGCCGTCGGTGTCGCGGAGGATCTCCTCCGCGGTCGTCTTGCGGTGGATCTCGACGTTCGCCTGGTTCGCGAACTGCTTCGCGAGGATGGCGCCCGGCGTCTCCGCGGCGATCTCCTCGGCCTTGGCGACCGCGCCCTTCATGCCGAGGGGCGGGTCGGTGAGCACCAGCTCGGCGCCGTAGGCCTTCAGGAGCAGACGGCGCTCGATCGACATGGATGCCGGCATCGTGAGGATCACCTTGTAGCCGCGCGCCGCACCCACCATGGCGAGCGCGATGCCGGTGTTGCCGCTCGTGCCCTCGACGATCGTGCCGCCCGGCTTGAGCTCGCCCGACGCCTCCGCCGCGTCGATGATCGCGATCCCGAGGCGGTCCTTGACCGAGGAGGCGGGGTTGTAGAACTCGAGCTTGGCGAGGATGGTGCCCGGGAGCCCCTCCGCGAGGCGATTGAGACGGACGAGCGGAGTGTTGCCGAACGCGCTGGTGATGTCGGGGTGGATGCCGGACATGGAATGCCTTTCGTGGGGTTCCAGGATTGTCCAGAAGCCTATTGCGACCGGCCGGCGCGGGGGCCGAATGTGACGAATCGTCACGGGGGGCTTGCCACGGGGCCGGGGAGCGGGCACCGGTAAACTGGCACGAGTCATGAACATCGCGCACGAACCCGCGGCATCCGCACCCGACGTCCCGACCGAGGCGGCGCCGGCCCCCGATCTCCCGCTCGCCGCCGTCCTGACGGACGCCGCCGCCGTCCTCGCCTCCGCCGGCGTCCCGACGCCGGACGTGGATGCCGAGCTCCTCGCGGCCCACGTCCTGGGCCTTTCGCGGGGGGAGCTCGCCGCCGTCGCCCTGCGCGGAGGGGCGTTCTCCGGGGATGCGGCGGAGTTCGCCCAGCTCGTCCGCCGCCGCGCGTCTCGCGAGCCCCTCCAGCACCTGACCGGCTCCGCGCCGTTCCGCCACCTCGAACTCCGCGTCGGACCGGGCGTGTTCGTCCCGCGACCCGAGACGGAGATGGTCGCCCAGCTCGCGATCGACGCGCTGCGCGCCGTCCCCGACGCCGCACCGATCGCCGTCGACCTCGGCACCGGGTCGGGTGCGATCGCCCTGTCGCTGCAGACGGAGGTGCCGCACGCCCGTGTGCACGCCGCCGAGAACGCGGTCGACGCGTTCGTCTGGGCGAAGGAGAACTTCGCGCGGATCGCTCCCGAGGCGCGGCTCGCCTTCGTCGACCTCGCCCAGGCGTTCCCCGACCTCGACGGCGCGGTCTCGGTGCTCGTCTCCAACCCGCCCTACGTCCCGGATGGGGCGATCCCGCGCGACCCCGAGGTGCAGCACTGGGACCCGCCGTCCGCCCTGTACGGGGGAGCGGACGGGCTCGACGTCGTCCGCGTGCTCTCCGAGGTCGGGCTCCGGCTCCTGCGCCCCGGGGGGACGCTCGTCATCGAGCACGGCGAGTGGCAGGGGGCCGCCATCCGGGGCCTCCTCACCGACGCCGGGTGGCGCGCCGCCGCCACGCATCCCGACCTCACCCAGCGCGAGCGCGCCACGACCGCGCTTCGTCCCTGACCGGGAGCGGCCCTCGCCGTAGACTGGCACGGATATGTACGAGCTCTTCGACAGCCGCGATCCCGAGCAGCTGCTTCCCGGCATGCGCAAAGCGCGTCAGGCGATCGCGCGCGGCGAGCTGGTGGTCCTGCCGACCGACACCGTCTACGGGGTGGCCGCCGACGCGTTCAACGCCGCTGCGGTCGCACGGCTCCTCGCCGCGAAGGGCCGCGGCCGCCAGTCGCCTCCGCCCGTCCTCGTGGCCGGCGTGACGACGATGCGGGCGCTCGTGGCCGACGTCCCCGAACCGATCGAGCGTCTCGTCGAAGCCTTCTGGCCCGGCGGCCTCACGATCGTGCTGCCCGCGCAGCCGTCGCTGTCATGGGATCTCGGCGACACGGGCGGCACCGTCGCCGTGCGGATGCCGGCGGACCGCGTCGCGCTGGAGCTTCTGGAGGAGTGCGGACCGCTCGCCGTCTCGAGCGCGAACCTCACGAAGCGCTCCGCCGCCGTCGACGTCGACGACGCGGCGAGGATGCTCGGCGACACCGTCGCGGTGTACCTCGACGGCGGCCCGTCCCGCGATGGCGTGGCCTCGACGATCATCGACGCCACCGGGCTCGTGAGCGGTGCGCGGCCGGTGCGGGTCCTCCGCAGCGGCGCCGTCAGCCGCGACCAGCTCCGCAGCATCCTCGGCGAGCACCTCGAGCCCGACCCCGAGGACGACCACGACCACGATCACGGCCCGGCGTGAAGTACTACGTCTTCACGGTCGTCGTGACGGCCCTCGTCACCCTGGGCTTCACGGCGATCGTGTGGCGGCTGGGGCTGCGTTTCAAGCTGCACCCCGAGATCCGCGAGCGCGACGTGCACACGACGCCGAAGCCCCGCATCGGCGGGGTGGCCATGTATCTCGGCATCCTCGCCGCCTTCGCGCTCTCCTCCCGGGTTCCGTACTTCTCGATCATCTGGAACGACCCGGCCGTCATCTGGTCGATCCTCGGTGCGGCGACCCTCATCGTCATCATCGGCGTGGCCGACGACCTCTGGGACCTCGACTGGATGATCAAGCTGGGCGCGCAGTTCCTCGCGGCGGGGATCGTCGTGGGCTTCGGCGGCGTGCAGATCTTCGCGATCCCGTTCGGCGGCCAGATCGTGTTCTCGAGCTGGGTGAGCTTCGCCCTGTCCGTGCTGGCGATCGTCATCGTCATGAACGCGGTGAACTTCATCGACGGCCTCGACGGACTCGTCGCCGGGGTGGCGCTCATCGCCAACGCGGTCTTCTTCGTCTACACCTACCTCGTCGCCCGTGACACCGGCGCCTCGACCTACTCGAGCCTCGCCTCCTTCATCGCCGTCGCCCTGGTGGCGGTGTGCCTCGGGTTCCTGCCGCTCAACTGGAACCCGTCCAAGCTCTTCATGGGGGATTCCGGGGCGCTCCTCATCGGCCTGCTCATGGCGGTCGCGGCCATCGTCTTCACCGGGAACCTGGACCCGGCCCTGCTCGGCGACAACGACGTCTTCGGCCGCTCGCAGCTGCTCGGCGCCTTCATCCCGATCCTCCTGCCGGTGGTGGTGGTCCTCCTGCCGCTCCTCGATTTCGGCATGGCCGTGATCCGTCGGATGGGCCAGGGCAAGTCGCCGTTCTCGCCGGACCGCAAGCACCTGCATCACCGGATGCTCGACATGGGCCACTCCGACCGCGCCGCCGTCCTCATCTTCTACGCGTGGACCGCCGTCGTGTCGACCGGCGTCCTCCTGATGTACATCGGGACGACCCAGGACTGGCCGGGCGACTACTGGCCGGGCGTCGCGTTCCTCGTCCTCGGCGCCGCCGCGTGCGTCGCCGTCACCCTCCTTCCGCGGCCGCGCGCCGCCCTGCTCCCGACCGCGGCGCCCGGGCCCGAACCCGGCGCCGAATCCGCACCTGAACCGAGGACCTCATGACCGAGACCCCCGATCCGTCCGCCGCCACCTCCCGCCGCGCGGTGTCGAGCGACCGCCTGTTCCGCACGACCCTGCTGTGGTCTGCGGCGATCACCGGCATCCTCGCGGTCGCCGGCGCTGCCATCGGCTTCGCCGTCGGCGGCACCTCGGGCCTGTGGAGCGCGCTGGTCGCGATCATCCTGGCCGCCGTGTTCCTCGGCCTCACCGCGGGGACGATTCTCGTCGCGAACCGCTGGTACGGCGATCCTCTCTACGTCCCGATCTTCTTCGGCGCCGTGATGGGCGGATGGATCGTCAAGTTCGCCCTGTTCATCGTCGTGCTGCTGGTCCTGCGGGGTCAGCCGTGGCTGAACAACACGGTGTTCTTTGTCGCGCTCGTCGTCAGCGTGGTGGCATCGCTCGTCATCGACGTCGTCGTCATGCTGAAGATGCGGGTCCCGCACGTGGGGGACGTGACCCTTCCCACCCTCGCGGATGTGATCGAAGAGGCCCGGCGCCCGTCGATGCCGCCGGCGCCTCCGGAGGAGGGGAACCAGTCTCCTCCCGCGGACGCAGCGGCGCCGCGCGCCTGATAGGCTGTGCATGCGCCCCGTGACCGCGGTGTGAAAACGCTGGGGACTGTGTGCGCATCGACTTTCACCGACCATCGTCGCCTCGGTCCATGCCGATGCCCCGAAGCTGGAGTCTGCGCTGTTTACCCACGCTGCGACACTGATCGCCAAGACCGCTGAAGATGGCGGCGAGTTCCACGGGCCTTCGATCCATGAGTTCTTCCCGGATGTGCTGTTCACGATCGCGGGGATCCCGGTCACCCGCATCCACCTGATCCAGATCCTGGCGACCGTGGCCCTCGTGCTCTTCCTGTGGCTCGGGACGCGCAACATGCGCATCGTGCCGGGTCGCTTCCAGTCGATCACCGAGATGGGGCTCGACTTCGTCCGGGTCAGCATCGCCGAGGACCTGCTGGGCAAGAAGGACGGGCAGCGGTTCCTCCCGATCCTCACGACGATCTTCTTCATGATCCTGTTCTTCAACCTGACAGGCATCATCCCGTTCCTGAACCTGGCGGGGACGGCGATCATCGCGGTCCCGCTCCTGCTGGCACTCGTCAGCTACGTGACGTTCATCTACGCCGGCATCAAGAAGAGCCCGAAGAACTTCTTCAAGAACGCGCTGTTCCCCTCGGGCGTGCCGTGGCCGATCTACATCATCGTGACGCCGATCGAGCTCATCTCGACGTTCATCATCCGCCCGGTGACGCTGACCCTGCGACTGCTCATGAACATGATGGTCGGGCACCTCCTGCTCGTCCTGTTCTTCGCCGCCACGCAGTTCTTCCTCTTCACCCTCGGCGGCTGGTGGTCGGCGCTCGCGGCGGGCTCGCTCGCCTTCGGCTTCGTCTTCACGCTGTTCGAACTCCTGGTGGCCGTCCTCCAGGCCTACGTCTTCACCATCCTCACCGCGGTCTACATCCAGCTCGCGGTGGCAGAAGAGCACTGAGCGGGCGAACCTCCCGGTTCTCCCACCCAACCCCGAAAGGAAACAACCCGTGGACGCAACTACGGTTCTCGCCGATGTCTCCGGCTCCATCGCGACGGTCGGCTACGGCCTCGCGGCCATCGGCCCCGCCATCGGCGTGGGCATCGTCGTCGGCAAGACGATCGAGGGCGTCGCCCGTCAGCCCGAGCTGGCCGGTCGCCTGCAGGTGCTGATGTGGATCGGTATCGCCTTCACCGAGGCGCTCGCCTTCATCGGCATCGCCACCGCCTTCATCTTCGGCTTCTGATCGCCCCCCACCAGTCTTAAGGAGACAGGATGCACAGTCTTGTCGCGTACGCCGCGGAAGAGGGAGCGCCCAACCCGCTCATCCCCGCGTGGTATGACATCATCTGGTCGGCGGTCTGCTTCGTCATCATCCTGATCGTCGTCTGGAAGGTCGCTCTTCCCAAGATGAAGGTCATGCTGGACAAGCGGGCTGAGGCCATCGAGGGCAACATCGCGAAGGCCGACGAGGCCCAGCGCAAGGCCGAGGCCGCGCTCGAGGAGTACACGGCGCAGCTCGCCGAGGCTCGCAAGGAGGCGGGTGAGATCCGAGACGCCGCCCGCGAGGACGGCAAGAAGATCGTCGCCGAGGCCAAGGATGCCGCGACCACCGAGGCCGCGCGCGTCACCGCCAGCGCCCACTCGCAGATCGAGGCGGAGCGCCAGTCGGCCCTCGTCTCGCTGCGCAGCGAGGTCGGCACGCTCGCCCTCGACCTGGCCGGCGGTGTCATCGGCGAGACCCTCTCCGACGACGCCAAGGCCAAGGGCGTCGTGGACCGCTTCCTCGCCGACCTCGAGAAGGCGAAGTAATGGGAAGCGCGACCACTCACGCACTGGCGACGACCACCGCGGAGCTGAAGACGGCCCACGTGAGCGACCTCGAGGTCGCCCGCGAGCTGTTCACGGCCGCGCGCGAGATCGCCGACTCGGCGCAGCTGAGCGGCGCGCTCTCCTCATGGGGCGCGCCGGGCGCGGCGCGTGCCCAGGTCATGCGGACGGTCTTCGCCGGCTTCGGTGAGACCTCCCGCCAGCTTCTCGCTGCGGCGGCCGCCGAGCGCTGGTCCTCCGTGGAGGACCTCGTCTCCGGGATCGAGGAGCTCGCCATCCGCGCGGCGGCGATGGCGGCGACGGGAACGGACCTCGAAGGGGAGCTGTTCCAGTTCTCCCGCGCGGTCGGCGGCAACGCGGAGCTCGAGCTCGCCCTCGGGAGCCGTCTCGGCGACGCGTCCGCGAAGGGCGCCCTCGTCTCGACGCTGCTGAGCGGCCGCGCGAGCGAAGCGACGACGCTGATCGTCTCGGAGCTCGTGCAGCAGCCCCGCGAGCGGCGTGTGCGCTCGCTCCTCGGTCGCGCGCTGAAGATCGTGGCGGACCAGCGCGGCTCGACCGTCGCGACGGTCCGCGTGGCAAATGCACTGGATGCCGCGCAGCAGGGCCGCCTCGCGGCTGCGCTCGGCGCGAAGTACGGCAGCGACGTCACCCTGAACGTCGTCGTCGACCCGACCGTCCTCGGCGGCGTGCGGGTGGAGATCGGAGACGACGCCATCGACGCGACCGTCTCCTCCCGAATCAACGACTTGCGCCAGCGCCTCGCTGGCTAGAACAGAAGGAACACCATGGCAGATCTCACCATCAGCCCCGACGTCATCCGTGACGCGCTGAAAGACTTCGTCGCCGCCTACGAGCCCTCGGGCGCCGCGGCGACCGAGGTCGGCACGGTCGTCGACGCGGCCGACGGCATCGCGCACGTCGAGGGTCTCCCCGGCGTCATGGCGAACGAGCTCGTCCGGTTCGACAACGGCGTCGAGGGTCTCGCGCTGAACCTCGATGAGACCGAGATCGGTGTCGTCGTGCTCGGCGACTTCTCCGGCATCCAGGCGGGCCAGAAGGTCACGCGCACCGGCGAGGTGCTCTCGGTCGCCGTCGGCGACGGCTACCTCGGCCGCGTCGTCGACCCGCTCGGCAACCCGATCGACGGTCTCGGCGAGATCGCCACCGAGGGTCGCCGCGCACTCGAACTGCAGGCCCCCGGCGTCATGCAGCGTAAGAGCGTGCACGAGCCCATGCAGACCGGCATCAAGGCGATCGACGCCATGATCCCCGTCGGCCGCGGCCAGCGCCAGCTCATCATCGGCGACCGCCAGACGGGCAAGACGGCGATCGCGATCGACACGATCATCAACCAGAAGGCCAACTGGGAGTCCGGCGACGTCGAGAAGCAGGTCCGCTGCATCTACGTCGCGATCGGCCAGAAGGGCTCCACGATCGCCGCCGTCAAGGGTGCGCTCGAGGATGCCGGCGCCATGGACTACACGACCATCGTGGCCGCTCCCGCGTCCGACCCGGCCGGCTTCAAGTACCTCGCGCCCTACACCGGCTCGGCCATCGGCCAGCACTGGATGTACGGCGGCAAGCACGTCCTGATCATCTTCGACGACCTGTCCAAGCAGGCCGAGGCCTACCGCGCCGTGTCGCTGCTGCTGCGTCGCCCGCCGGGCCGCGAGGCGTACCCCGGCGACGTCTTCTACCTGCACTCGCGTCTGCTGGAGCGTTGCGCGAAGCTCTCCGACGAGCTGGGTGCCGGATCGATGACGGGTCTGCCGATCATCGAGACGAAGGCCAACGACGTGTCGGCCTACATCCCGACCAACGTGATCTCGATCACCGACGGCCAGATCTTCCTCCAGTCCGACCTGTTCAACGCGAACCAGCGTCCGGCTGTCGACGTGGGAATCTCGGTCTCGCGCGTCGGCGGTGACGCCCAGGTCAAGTCGATCAAGAAGGTGTCGGGAACGCTCAAGCTCGAGCTCGCCCAGTACCGCTCGCTCGAGGCGTTCGCGATGTTCGCCTCCGACCTCGACGCGGCCTCGCGCCGTCAGCTCGAGCGCGGCGCGCGTCTGACCGAGCTGCTCAAGCAGCCCCAGTACGACCCGTATCCCGTCGAGGAGCAGGTCGTCTCGATCTGGGCCGGCACGAACGGCAAGCTCGACACGATCGCGGTCGAGGACGTGCTCCGCTTCGAGCGGGACCTCCTGGACTACCTCAAGCGCAACACGACCATCCTCGACACGCTCCGCGACACGAACGTCCTCGACGACGCGACCGCCGCTGAGCTCGAGAAGGTCACGGACGCCTTCGTCCTGGAGTTCCAGGGCGGCAAGGGCCAGGCCATCAACAAGCCGGGTCACGAAGAGGTCTCCGCAGCTCTCGAGGACGACGTCAACCAGGAGCAGATCGTCAAGGGTCGCCGCGGCTGAGGCCGGGCATCCCCCTCTGATACAGGACATCCATGGGCGCACAACTCCGGGTCTACAAGCAGAAGATCTCTTCTGCTCAGACGACCAAGAAGATCACGAAGGCGATGGAACTCATCGCGGCTTCGCGCATCCAGAAGGCGATGGCGCGCGTGCGCGCCTCCTCGCCCTTCGCGCGAGCCGTGACGCGGGCCGTCTCCGCCGTGGCCACGCACTCGAACATCCAGCACCCGCTCACGACCGAGCGTGAGACGATCCGCCGCTCGGCGGTCGTCATCTTCGCCTCGGACCGCGGGCTCGCCGGCGCGTTCAACTCGCAGATCCTCCGCGAGGGCATGCAGCTCGGCGAGCTGCTGCGCTCGCAGGGCAAGGACGTCGAGTACTTCCTCGTCGGACGCAAGGCGGTGGGCTATTTCCAGTTCCGCCGCATGGCGGCGGCGGGGGAGTGGATCGGCGACACCGACACCCCTCACTTCAACACCGCGGAGCAGATCGCGGGCGCCCTTCTGGACGCCTATGACCGCGGCGGCGAGGAGGAGGGCGGCGTCGACGAGATCCACCTCGTCTTCAATCGCTTCGTCAGCATGATGACCCAGGAGCCGCAGACCGTGCGTCTGCTGCCCCTCGAGGTCGTCGAAGCCGATGAGGTCGTGGAGTCGGCAGGCGCCGGGCCCAGCCAGGTGTACCCGCTCTACGAGTTCGAGCCGAGCCCCGAGGTCGTCCTCGATGCGCTGCTGCCGGTCTACGTGCAGAGCCGCGTGTTCAACGCGCTCCTGCAGTCCTCGGCAGCCAAGCACGCCGCGACCCAGAAGGCGATGAAGAGCGCGAGCGACAACGCCGACAAGCTCATCACCGACTACACCCGCCTGCGCAACAACGCGCGTCAGGCCGAGATCACTCAGCAGATCGCCGAGATCGTCGGCGGCGCCGACGCCCTGGCATCCGGCAAATAAGCCCGACTGCACGACAGACCACACGAAAGAGAAGAAGCCATGAGCCTCACCGCAGACAAGACGGACACGACGGTCGTCGGCCGCGTCGCGCGCGTCACCGGGCCCGTCGTCGACATCGAGTTCCCGCACGACTCGATCCCGGACATCTACAACGCTCTGAAGACGACCATCACCATCGGCGACGAGGCGACGGAGATCACGCTCGAGGTCGCGCAGCACCTCGGCGACGACCTCGTCCGCGCCATCTCCCTCAAGCCCACCGACGGCATGGTCCGCGGCCAGGAGGTGCGCGACACTGGCGGCCCCATCACCGTCCCCGTGGGCGATGTCACCAAGGGCAAGGTCTTCAACGTCACCGGCGACATCCTCAACCTCGAGCCCGGCGAGCAGGTGGAGATCACCGAGCGCTGGGGCATCCACCGCCAGGCGCCGAACTTCGACCAGCTCGAGTCGAAGACGGAGATGTTCGAGACCGGCATCAAGTCGATCGACCTCCTCACCCCCTACGTGCAGGGCGGCAAGATCGGCCTGTTCGGCGGTGCCGGGGTCGGCAAGACCGTCCTCATCCAGGAGATGATCCAGCGCGTTGCACAGGACCACGGTGGTGTGTCCGTGTTCGCCGGCGTCGGCGAGCGCACGCGTGAGGGCAACGACCTCATCGGCGAGATGGAGGAGGCGGGCGTCTTCGACAAGACCGCGCTCGTCTTCGGTCAGATGGACGAGCCGCCGGGAACGCGCCTGCGCGTGGCCCTGTCGGCGCTGACGATGGCGGAGTACTTCCGCGACGTGCAGAAGCAGGACGTGCTGCTGTTCATCGACAACATCTTCCGCTTCACGCAGGCCGGATCCGAGGTGTCGACCCTTCTCGGCCGCATGCCCTCCGCGGTGGGCTACCAGCCGAACCTCGCCGACGAGATGGGTGTACTCCAGGAGCGCATCACCTCGACGCGCGGTCACTCGATCACCTCGCTGCAGGCGATCTACGTGCCCGCCGACGACTACACCGACCCGGCCCCGGCCACGACGTTCGCGCACCTGGACGCGACCACCGAGCTCTCCCGTGAGATCGCCTCGAAGGGTCTGTACCCGGCGATCGACCCGCTGACCTCGACGAGCCGCATCCTGGACCCCCGCTACATCGGTGAGGACCACTACCGCGTGGCCACGGCCGTGAAGCAGATCCTCCAGAAGAACAAGGAGCTGCAGGAGATCATCGCGATCCTCGGTGTCGACGAGCTCTCCGAAGAGGACAAGATCGTCGTCTCGCGCGCCCGTCGCATCCAGCAGTTCCTCTCGCAGAACACCTACATGGCGAAGAAGTTCACCGGTGTCGAGGGCTCCACGGTTCCGATCAAGGAGACCATCGAATCGTTCGACGCGATCGTCAAGGGCGACTTCGACCACGTCGCCGAGCAGGCCTTCTTCAACGTCGGCGGCATCGGCGACGTCGAGGAGAAGTGGGCGAAGATCCAGAAGGAGAACAGCTGACATGGCGCTGACCGTCACCCTCGTCTCCGCGGAGGAGGAGGTCTGGCACGGCGAGGCATCCCTCGTCGTGGCGAAGACCGTCGAGGGCGAGATCGGCTTCATGACCGGCCACGAGCCCGTGCTGGCGATCCTCGCCGAGGGCAAGGTGCGCATCACCCAGGCCGACGGCTCCAAGGTGGTGGCGAGCGCCCAGGACGGCTTCCTGTCGATGGAGGGTGACGAGCTCACCATCGTCGCGGGCCACGCCGCACTCGAGTCCTGACCCGACCCGCCGAGAACCACCTCACGCGCGACAGACCGCTCCGGCGGTCCGCAGCGCGCGGGGTGGTTTCTCGCTGTCCCGGAGGTGTCCGTGCTGATCCTGTTGCCCCCGAGCGAGACCAAGCGCGCCGGCGGGCGGCGCCGGCCGCTCGATCTCGGCGCGCTCGCGCTGCCCGAGCTCGCGCCCCAGCGCGAGCTGATCGTCGATGCCCTCGTCGCGCTCAGCGCCGACGAGGACGTCGCGGCGCGGGTGCTGAAGCTGTCCGCGCGCCAGCGCGGCGAGATCGCCGACAACGCCGTGCTGCGCACCGCCCCGACGATGCCCGCCGTCGATCGCTACACCGGCGTGCTGTACGACGCGCTGGATGCCGCGACGCTCGACGCCACCGCGCGGCGCTGGCTGGGCGCGCACGTCCTCATCCAGTCGGCGCCGTTCGGCCCGGTGGGCTCGCTCGACGCGATCCCCGCCTATCGCCTCGCCGCCGGAACGCCCCTCCCCGGCGTGCCGCCCCTCCGGCGTGTCTGGGCGGATGCGGCGGGCGCCGCACTCGGGGAGCGTGCGCCCGGGTTCATCCTCGATCTGCGCTCGGAGGCCTACGCCGCGCTCGGACCGGTGCCTCCCGGCATCCGCGGAGCCTACCTGCGCGTCGTGACAGAGTCTGAGCAGGGGCCCATGCGCGCCCTCAACCACTTCAACAAGCACGCCAAGGGAGCGCTCGTGCGGCGGCTCGCGGAGGAACGCCCGCGCATCGGGACCGCCGCCGCCCTCGTCGCCTGGGCGAGGGGAGCGGGGCTCGATGTCCGTGCCGGGGCCCCGGGCGAACTCGACCTGGTCGTCTGAACCGGGCGCGCCTCAGGCGCCGCCCCGGCGGGTGTTCTCCGCGGTGCGCTCGGTGTTCTCCGCGATCGCGACGAGCGCGACGCCCGATTCGATGACGAAGCGCAGCAGCACCACGGCGAAGAACGCCAGCACGGGCACGACGATCACCGTCGAGAGGATCAGGGCGATGCCGCCGCCCGGGTTCCATCCGAGCGCCCCGATGCCGTGGATGATCCCGCCGACGAACGCCGAGACGAACGCGATGCCGATGGCGATGAGGCCCACCAGGAAGAACACGCTCGCGAGGCGCCGCGTGATGAAGCGCGTGAACGTGATGTCGAACAGGGCGGCCAGGAACCCGCGGCCGATGTCGTCGATGTCTCCCGTGAGCCGGCGCACCCCCGTGTCGTCCACGCCCGCGATGCCCGGGGTCGGACCGGCCTGACCGCCCGCCTCGGCTCCCGTCGTCGTCGCCGCGGCGTCGGCGGAGGCGGCGACGTCGGCGGCGCGGCGCTCGGGGAGGGGCGGGGGAGCGGGCGTCGACGGATCGGTCATGGGGGTCCTCTCAGCGGATGTCTGCCGCCAGGCTAGCGACCCTGCGCCCCGACACGCGAGCAATCGGGCGCCTCTGGCTGGGAGAGGGCGCGCGGCTCTACGATGTGATCGAACGGGATCGGATCCCGTCGGACACCGCCTGATCGTCGGTGCCAGTGCGCGGGACATCCCTTCTGGAAAGGCTGATCATGGACGATTACGGATACGGCGACGGCGGATACTTCGCGCTCGTCGCGGCATTCGGCTTCTTCATCTTCCTCGTGGCGATCGCGGGTTACGTGATCGGCTCGTGGTTCCTGATGAAGATCTTCGACAAGGCGGGGGTGCAGGGCCGCTGGCGGGCCTGGGTGCCGTTCTACAACCTTCTCGTGTTCTCCAAGCTCGGTGACGTCAGCCCCTGGGTGATGCTGATCGCGATCGCGGCCGCCGCGCTTCTCGGCGCCGTGCCCGTGCTGAACGCGATCGTCTCGCTCCTTCCCCTCGCGGTGGGGGCCCTGGCCGCATGGCGCGTCGGTCTCAAGCTGCAGAAGGAGACCCCCTGGGTCATCCTCTACGTCTTCCTCTCGATCGTCTGGATGGGCATCAACGCGTTCGACGGATCGCGCTGGAACCCCGCCATCCCGCCCGCGCCGTGGGCGGGGAACGGATTCTTCGCCGATCGCACCGTGTGGCAGGGCATCCCGCAGCAGTCGCCGGGGTACGCCGCTCCCTACGGTGCGCCGGGCTATCAGGCTCCGGGGTATCAGAACCCCGGCCAGGCGCCCGGGTACCAGCCCCCGCCCGCGCCGCCGCAGAGCGCTCCGCCCGCCTGGCAGCCTCCGGTCACGCCGCCCGCGGCGCAGCCCCCGGTCACGCCGGCCGCTCCGCCCGCGGCGCAGCCCCCGGTCACGCCGCCTGCTCCGCCCGCGGCGCAGCCCCCGGTCACGCCGCCCGCCCCGCCCGCTCCGGACGGTGACGCGCCCCGCATCTGACGCGCCGCGCCGATACGGCGGACGGTGACCGACTTGATCCGGTCGCCCGCGCAGGCGTAGCGTCGATCCGCGCCCGGATCGCTCCCGGCGCGGGAAGGCGCGCGCATGCTCGGCAGGATCCTCGGACGCTATCTCGCTCCTGCGTGGCCGCTCCTCGCGCTGGTGGTCGTGTTCCAGCTCGGGCAGTCGATCGCCTCGCTCGCGCTGCCGACCCTCAACGCGGACATCATCGACACCGGGGTCATCCGCGGGGACATCCCCTACATCTGGAGCACCGGCGGGACGATGCTCGCCGTGAGCCTCGTGCAGGTCGTGTGCGCGCTCGTCGCCGTCTATTTCGGCTCGCGGCTCGCCATGGGCCTCGGTGCCCGGCTGCGCGGTGACATCTTCCATCGGGTGGTGGCGTTCTCCCAGCGGGAGGTGGGCCAGTTCGGCGCGCCCTCGCTGATCACCCGCAACACGAACGACGTGCAGCAGGTGCAGATGCTCGTCCAGATGTCGGCGACGGTGATGGTCTCCGCCCCCATGCTCGCGATCGGCGGCATCATCATGGCGGTGCGCCAGGATGCCGGGCTGTCCTGGCTCATGCTCGTCGCGATCCCGGTCCTGCTCCTCGTGGTATCGCTCATCGTGGTGCGGATGGTGCCGGCCTTCACCCGCATGCAGGCCCGTATCGACCGCCTCAATCAGATCCTGCGCGAGCAGCTCACCGGCATCCGCGTCATCCGCGCCTTCGTCCGCGAGGACGAGGAGCGGCACCGGTTCGGACGCGCGAGCGGCGATGTCATGGAGACGGCGCTGCGCGCCGGCAACCTCATGGCGCTGATGTTCCCGGTCGTGATGCTCGTCATGAACCTCTCGTCCGCCGCGGTCATCTGGTTCGGCGCGAGTCAGGTGCAGGACCACGGCGTCCAGATCGGCACCCTGTTCGCGTTCCTGAACTACCTCATGCAGATCCTGATGGGCGTCATGATGGCGACGTTCATGTTCGTGATGATTCCGCGCGCCGCGGTCTGCGCCGATCGGATCGGCGCGGTGCTCGAGACCGAACCGTCCGTGCAGGCCCCGCTCCAAAGTGTGGACGCGCCGGCGGGCCCCGGACGCGTGGAGTTCGACCACGTGTCCTTCACCTACCCGGGCGCCGATGACGCCGTCCTCCACGACATCACCTTCACGGCCGAGCCCGGCACGACGACCGCCATCATCGGGTCGACCGGCTCGGGCAAGACGACGCTCGTCGGGCTCATCGCGCGCCTGTTCGACGTCACCGCGGGGGTGGTCCGCGTCGACGGCGTGGATGTCCGCGACGTGGACCCCGACCGGCTGTGGGCGCGGATCGGGCTCGTGCCCCAGCGCGCGTTCCTGTTCGCCGGCACCGTCGCCTCCAACCTGCGCTACGGCGACCGCGAGGCGACCGACGCCGATCTGTGGCGGGCTCTCGACATCGCCCAGGCATCCGAGTTCGTCCGCGGGCTCGAGGGCAGCCTGGACGCGCAGATCGCACAGGGGGGAACGAACGTGTCCGGGGGACAGCGGCAGCGCCTGGCGATCGCGCGGGCTCTCGTCAAGCAGCCCGAGATCTTCGTGTTCGACGACTCCTTCTCGGCGCTCGACCTGAAGACGGATGCGGCCCTGCGGCGCGCGCTGGATCGGGACCTGCCGGCGGAGACCCGCATCATCGTCGCCCAGCGGGTGTCGACCGTGCAGCACGCAGACCAGATCATCGTGCTCGAGCACGGTCGGATGGTCGGCCGCGGGACCCACGAGGAGCTCCTGAAGAGCTCGGAGACGTATCGCGAGATCGTCGATTCGCAGCTCTCGGCTCAGGAGGCGGCATGAGCGGCGGGCACGGCCCGATGGGGCGGGGCCCGGCGCGCGGAATGGCTCCGGGCGCGAAGGCGCAGAACTTCGGGCCGAGCGCGAAGCGACTGCTCGGCACGCTCCGGGTCGACACGCCGCTGCTCGTCCTGGTCCTGCTGTTCGGGGTGATCTCGGTGGCGCTGAGCGTGGCCGGGCCGAAGATCCTCGGCGAGGGCACGAACATCATCTTCGCGGGGTTCATCTCGATGCAGGTGCCGGCGGGCGCCACGAAACAGCAGGTCGTCGATCAGCTCGTCGCGAGCGGCCAGCAGCAGCAGGCGGACATGCTCGGGGCGATGGACTTCGTTCCGGGCGCCGGCATCGACTTCGAGAGGCTGGGGATGGTCATCCTCGCCGTCCTCGGGGTCTATCTGTTCGCCGCCCTGTTCGGATGGCTGCAGGCGCGGCTGCTCAACGGGATCGTGCAGCGCGCGATGAACCGGCTGCGCATGCGGGTCGAGGACAAGATCCACCGTCTGCCGCTGTCCTATTTCGATCGGGTTCAGCGCGGCGAACTGCTCAGCCGCGTGACCAACGATGTCGACAACATCGGGCAGACGATGCAGCAGACGCTCTCCCAGGTCGTGGTCTCCCTCCTCACGGTTATCGGCGTGCTCGTGATGATGTTCCTCATCTCCCCGCTTCTCGCCGTGATCGCGCTCGTCACCATCCCGCTCACGATCGTCGTCACCGTCACGGTGGCGAAGCGCTCGCAGAAGCTCTTCGTCGCGCAGTGGAAGGCGACGGGCATCCTGAACGCGCGCGTCGAGGAGACCTTCTCGGGCCACAACATCGTCAAGGTCTTCGGACACCAGCGCGAGGTGGAGAAGGATTTCGCGGCGGAGAACGCGGAGGTGTACCGCGCGAGTTTCGGCGCCCAGTTCCTCTCGGGCATCATCATGCCCGCCATGATGTTCATCGGGAACCTCGTCTACGTCGCGATCGCCGTCGTGGGCGGCCTGCAGGTCGCGGGCGGCCTCATGTCGATCGGCGACGTGCAGGCGTTCATCCAGTACTCGCGCCAGTTCACGCAGCCGCTCAGCCAGCTCGGCTCGATGGCGAACCTGCTGCAGTCGGGAGTGGCGAGCGCAGAGCGCGTGTTCGAGCTCCTCGACGAAGAGGAGCAGAGCCCCGACGCGGATCCGGCCCGGACGGTGCCGCCGGATGCCGCCGACCTCTCCTTCCGCGAGGTGGCGTTCCGCTACACCCCGGACACTCCGCTCATCGACGACCTCTCCCTCCACGCCGCCCCGGGGTCCACGGTCGCGATCGTCGGCCCGACCGGAGCGGGGAAGACGACGCTCGTCAACCTCGTCATGCGGTTCTACGACGTGGATGCCGGGGTCATCTCGCTGGACGGCCTCGACACCCGCCTCATGACCCGCGACGACCTGCGCCGACGGACCGGGATGGTCCTGCAGGACACGTGGCTGTTCGCCGGCACGATCCGGGAGAACATCGCGTACGGGCGCCCGGAGGCGACCGAGGAGGAGATCGTGGAGGCGGCGACCGCGGCGTACGTCGACCGGTTCGTGCATGCGCTCCCGGACGGCTACGACACCGTCCTCGACGATGAGGCGACGAACCTGTCGGTGGGGGAGCGCCAGCTCGTGACGATCGCGCGCGCCTTCCTGTCGGATCCGCGCATCCTCATCCTCGACGAGGCCACGAGCTCGGTCGACACGCGTACCGAGCTGCTCATCCAGCGCGCGATGTCGCGGCTCCGTCGCGACCGCACCTCGTTCGTCATCGCGCATCGGCTCTCGACGATCCGCGATGCCGACCTCATTCTCGTGATGGAGGCCGGTGCGATCGTCGAACAGGGCACCCACGACGAGCTCCTCGCCGTCCGCGGGGCATACTGGCGGCTCTACAATGCGCAGTTCGACCAGCCCGCCGCCGAGGAGGCGGGCGAGGCGTCCACTAGAGTGTGAGCGTGACCGAACCCGCGACCCAGTCGCGCACCGTCCCCCTCGCGGACGGAGCGCTCGAGCTGCAGTGGTCCTCGATCACGCACCGCGGCCGCCGGCGCGACGCGAACCAGGATGCCATGATGGCGGAGTTCCCCCTGTTCATCGTCGCGGACGGCATGGGTGGGCACATCGGCGGAGAGATCGCCAGCGCCAGCACCGTCGATCGCCTGCGCGCCGTCGCGGCGAAGGGCGACGTCGGTCCGAAGACGATCGAGAAGGCGCTCGCCCGTGCGGTGGGCGACATCGCCTCTCACCCCGAGACGACCGACGAGGGCACCGGAACGACGGTCACCGGCGTCTACCTCGACCTCACCGGCGACGAGCCGACGTGGGTGACCCTGAACGTCGGCGACTCGCGGGTCTACCTCTTCCGCGACGGCGGCCTCGCGCAGGTCACGACGGACCACTCCGTGGTGCAGGAGCTCATCTCCGCCGGTCGCCTCACCCCCGAAGAGGCCGAGAACCACCCGTACGGCAACGTCATCACCCGCGCGATCGGTCCCTCCGACGGTGTCCTGCCCGACTACGTGCGCCTGGAGGTCGTCGACGGCGACCGGTTCGTCATCTGCAGCGACGGACTCACCAAGGAGCTCACGGACTACGGCATCCTGCACTTCCTTCTGCAGCACGACGACCCCACCGAAGCGGCGGACGACATGCTCGAGGCGGCGCTGGAGAACGGCGGACGCGACAACGTCACGATCATCGTCATCAACGCGCACCGGACGGGCGCAGGCGCGGACGGCGCGGCGGCTGCGGACGCCGCGGGCGACGCGGATGCCGCGGGCGACGACGACTCGTCCACAACCGCACCCTGACGCGAGCCGTCCACCGATCCGCCCCGCGGTGACCGTCGCCGGGCGCGGCGGTCTTGACTGGGCGCATGGACGATCCGCTCGATGAGCCGCTGCGGCTGCCCGCACCGCCACCCGCGCCGCCCCGGCCGACGATCCCCATCGCTGCGGCCATCGTGCCGATCGTGGGGGCGGTCGTCCTCTGGAGGGTGACGGGATCGACCTTCGCGCTGTGGTTCGCGGCGCTCGGCCCCCTCATGGCCGTCGCCGGGATCATCGACGGGCTGCGCACATCGCGGCGCGCGAAGCGGCGGTCCTCACGTGAGAGCGCTGCGGCGATCAGAGCCCTCGATGAGGAGATCGAGGAGCGGCATGGTGCGGAGCGGAGGCGCGCCTGGCGCCGGACGCCGGATGTCGCGGGCTATGCGGTCGACGTCGACGAGGTCTGGCGCGTGGTGCCCGGGAGGAGCGAAGTGCTCGTGGTCGGCCGGGGGAGCGGCGGCAGTGACCTCCGGGTCGAGGGCGAGGCGCACGACCCCGCATCCCGGGACCTCCGCCGCAGAGCGCGGGTCCTCGATGACGCTCCGATGACCGTTCCGATGTCCGCGGGGGTCGCCGTCAGCGGACCACCGGTCGCCGCCGCGGCCGTCCTCCGGGCGCTCGCCCTGCAGACGTGTCTCGCGCGGGCGCCGGGGAGCGTGCGACTCGTCGGCGAGGCGGCAGAGCTGGCCGCGGTTCCGCACCGCGCGGCGACGCGGGGCGCCGTCGTGTTCCTCGGCACGGGGGAGGTGCCGCTCCCCGAGGACGCGGACCTTCCTCTGATCCGGATCGCCGAGGGGGCGCCGCCCCCACCCCGGTGCGCGGCGGTCCTGACACTGACCTCGCACGGGCGTGCCCGGCTCGATCATGCCGGGTCGTCGCGCGAGGTGGCCGTCGAGGCGGTCTCCCGCGCGCAGGCGGACGAGATCGCCGCCGCGCTCGCCGCACGTTCGACGCGCCTCGGACACCGGCCCGACGACGTCATCTGCCTCGAGGACCTGAGTCCGCAGGGCGGCGGCCGCGCGAGTCTCGCCGCCGCGATCGGGATGAGCGCCGGAGCGCCGGTGGTCGTGGACCTCGTCGCGGATGGTCCGCACGCCGTCGTCGTCGGGGTGACCGGCTCGGGGAAGAGCGAGCTGCTCACGACCTGGATGACCGCGATGTGCCGCACCCGCACCCCGCAGGAGCTCGCGCTGCTCCTCGTCGACTTCAAGGGAGGTCGTACGTTCGACGCGCTCGCCGGGCTGCCGCATGTCACCGGGGTTCTCACCGACCTCGACGAGGAGCGGGCGGTGCGTGCGGTCGAAAGCCTGCGGGCCGAGGTCCGCCACCGGGAACGCGTCCTCGCGCATGCGCAGGCCCGTGACATCGACGGCGCGGGTGCCGCGCTCGCGCGCCTCGTGATCGTCGTCGATGAGTACGCCGCGCTCGTGACGGCCCGGCCCGAGCTGCACGAGCTGTTCGGCGACATCGCCGCCCGGGGCCGGGCGCTCGGCATGCACCTCGTTCTCGCCTCCCAGCGGGTGGGCGGCGCGTTCCGCGACGGGGTCCTCGCGAATGCGCCCCTGCGGATCGCCTTCCGGGTGACCGATGCCGGCGACTCCCGCACGATCATCGGTCAGGACGATGCCGTGCATCTGCCGGGCACGGCCGCCGCACGTGGATCCGCCCTGCTGCGCTGCGCCGCCGACAGCGCGCCGCGACGGATCCGCGTGGCACTGTGCCGTGCGGAGACGATCGCCGCCGTCCGTGCCGCGGCATCCGCGCTCGCCCCCGCACGCCGACCGTGGCTTCCGCCGCTGCCGGAACGGATCGGGGTGGGCGCCGTGCGGTCGAGGACAGAGGCACCCGCAGCGGCGATCGTCCTCGGCATCTCGGACGAGCCCGAGCATCAGCGCCAGTCAGCCGTCACCCTCCCGGCAGACGCGGCGGGTCTCGTCGTCGTCGGCGGAGCGGGGAGCGGTCGGACGAGTCTGCTGCGCACGGTCGCGGGCCAGGCCGCCGCGCCGGTGTGGATCCCCGAGGACCCGGAAGGCGCCTGGGATGCGGTGTACGCCCTCGACGAGGCGCCGCGCGGGACGGTCGTGCTCTTCGACGACGCCGACGCGCTCGTCCCCCGATTCGGTGCCGATCACGGCGCCGTGTGGCTGGGCGCGCTGGAGCGGATCTGCCGTGAAGCGCGCGGCCGTGGCATCACGCTCGTGGTCTCCGTCAGCAGGCTGAGCGGAACGCTGGGACGCGTGCTCGAGCTTCTTCCGCAGCGCGTCATGCTCCCGATGGCCACCCGCGCCGACCACGTGGCTGCGGGGGGAGCGTCCGGAGACTTCGTGCCCGATGCGCCCGCGGGGCGCGGGCGATGGGGGCGCACTCTCGTCCAGTTCGCGATGCCGGACGATGACGATTCGGTGCGACTCTCGGTCGC
This sequence comes from Microbacterium flavum, assembly GCF_018717645.1. GTDB lineage: Bacteria > Actinomycetota > Actinomycetes > Actinomycetales > Microbacteriaceae > Microbacterium > Microbacterium flavum. The sequence continues at coordinate 87,855 of NZ_JAFLHG010000010.1, read as the reverse complement.
CCCGCTCTGGGGTCCGCGGCCTGTGGCGCTCGGATCGGCGCGCGGGATCATCGGATTCGTGCTCGCGCCGGGACCGCGCGCGGCGCTCGTGAGGACGGCGTGCGCGCGGGAGGGCATCGAGATCGTCGACCTCGCTGATGCGGCGCGGCCAGCGCCCGACGTCGGTGCTGGCGCCGATGGTGCGCGCGCGGCGCGGGCATTCGTCGGGAGCCCGGAGGCGTGGCTCGCGCACTGGGGTGCGCTCGCCCACGTGCGCGAACACGGGACGCTCGTCGTGGATGCCGCCTGTGCCGCGGAGTACCGCGGCGTCACCGGGTCGCGTGAGCTCCCACCTTTCGCCGCCCCGGGGAAGGGCCGCGCGTGGCTGATCGAGCCCGGCGTCGCGGTGCGACGGGTACGTCTCCCGGAGGGATGAGGGTGCGAGCCCGGGTTCAGACGGTCGCGCGGATGACGCCGACATCGCGTCCGCCGCCGGAGACGGTGAGCGGCAGCTGCGCCAGGGTCCCCGCGACGTCGCCGGCCGCGAGGGCGCCGACCCGCTCGAGCAGGGAGATCGCGACGGCGCTCGCCGCTCGGCCCGACCCGTCCAGGACCTTGAGGGCTACAGTCGTGCCGTTCGGCGCCACCATGATCATGATGCCCTCGGCGCCGCCCTTCGCGAACACGCCCAGTCGCTCGATGACGATCGTGTCAGGCCGCCCGGGTCCATCGATCGCCCAGGGGTTCTCGCGGACAGCGCGCACGAGGGCACCCGCGGTGCGGTGCAGGGCGAAGGGAGACCGCTCGGACGAGGTGCCGATACGGTGGGTGGCGCGGGCGAGGGCCGACAGGCTCATCGCATGCACCGGCGCCCCGCATCCGTCGATCGCGGTGACCGTGATCTTCGCTCCGGTGAGGCGCTCGATCACCTCGCGGATGTGCAGCTGCAGGGGGTGCGCGGTGTCGAGGTAGCTCTCGGTATCCCAGCCGCTGGCCCGGCATGCGAGGAGCATCGCGGCGTGCTTGCCGGAGCAGTTCATGCGGAGGCGCTGTGGCTGCGCGAGCTCGCGCACCATCTCATCGCGGGTATCGGTATCGCCGGGCCACGCGGCGGGGCAACCCAGGTCGGACTCGGTCAGCCCGCCCTGGTCGAGCATGTCGCGCACCACGGCGACGTGGCGGTCGGTGCCGGAGTGGCTCGCGGTCGCGAGGGCGAGACGCTCCCCCTCGAGCACGGCGCCCGCCGTCAGAGATCCGAGCGCCTGCATGGGCTTCATGCTCGAGCGCGGCAGGATGGGAGTGTCGACGTCACCGAGGGACAGCAGCGGTACGCCCTCGGGATCGAGCACGATCGCGGCGCCGGCGTGCCGAGATTCGACGAATCCGCTGCGCTCCACGACGGCGAGCTCGACGGATGCAGGTACGGAGATGGTCTCGGGCACCGAGACAGCCTATCGCCGCGCGGGCCTTCACGTTCCGGGGCCCGCTCTGCGGGCCTCCGCCGGCCGGCTGGCAGACTTGCCCCATGATCGGTGAGCACCATTACCTCGTCCGCAGCGAGTGGACCGGCAACCGAGGGGCGGGAACGAGCGGCTACCGCGACTACGATCGCGCGGTCAGCCTGGCGATCGACGGCAAGCAGACCCTCGCGGCATCCGCCGACAAGCCATTTCGCGGCGACGCCACGAAATGGAACCCCGAGGACCTCCTCCTCGCCGCGCTCTCCGAGTGCCACCTCCTCTCCTACCTGCACGCCTGCGTGGGTGCGGGCGTCGTCGTCGTCTCGTACGCCGACGAGGCGACCGGGGTGATGGTCGAGGACGGCAGGGGCGGCGGCGCGTTCCGCGAGGTGACCCTGCATCCGCGTGTCGTCGTCGCCGAGGCATCGATGGTCTCCGCCGCGGAGGCCGCGCACGCGCAGGCACGGGACTGGTGCTTCATCGCGAACTCGGTCAACTTTCCCGTGCGACACGAGGCGACCGTCAGCGTCGCCGGCTGAGGCCTCGCCGCCGCTCGGCTTCGCCGGGGGCTGTTCGGACGAGTTTCTGTGCCGAAAGCAGGGCGGATCGCTCACAAGGGCACCTGGCGACCCCGCGAGCTCGGGTTCCCCCTGCTTTTGCGACAAGGATCGCGCGGCGCGACTCGACTCGACTCGACCGATCCGGGCGCGGCTCAGCGCGCGGCCGGACGCCGCCGCGCCGCGCGGCCGGCGAGCAGCCCGGTGATGGCCGCGCGTACCCGATCCGCATGCCACAGAATGTCTTCCGCGATCGGGCGGTAGGTGGCGTAGCCGAGTGCCGCCGAGCGCTGGTCGCGCCGGCGATCGCGCTTCTGCTCGAGCCACGACGAGTGGTGCGCCTCGCTGTCGCATTCGATGATGAGCCACCCGTCCACGAGGAAGTCGACTCGGCCGACATCGCCGATGAGGACCTGGATCTCGACGCGGCATCCGATCGAGCGCAGGATGAGGCGCAGAAAGGTCTCGGGGCCGGACTCGGACCGGGAATCCAGCAGGCGCCGCAGTCGGCGGAAGCGGCGTGGGAGGCTCTCGAAGAGCTCCGCGAGGTCATGATGGGGGAGGACGCCCAGGTGTAGGGCCGAATCGATCGTCGCGATCGCGGCGCGCGGCGGTTGGCAGCGAACCGCCTGGCGGACCGCGTCGAGCACCTCCACGCTGATCGACCGCGGATGCGGCATCCGGAGGAGCCGCTCGCGGTGGACCCGGTCGCCAGCGGCGGACGCCGGCAGCCGTGCGGCGTCAGGAGCGACGTGGAAGTGGCGAGCCGCGGGCTCCAGGACGAAGACGCCGCGCCGCCGCAGCTCGGACACGCACGCGAGGCGGCCGCGCAGCTCCGCCGCAGCGAGACAGTCGGCGTCGGTGTCGGGAGGGAGGTACACGCCGCGTCGCGCGCGGACGAGCCGGCCCTGCGCGACCGCGGCGCGCAGGTCGCGGTGTCGCCAGCCTGCGGCGGTGAGGTCGCGCGTCCGGAGGACGTGCGGCGCATCCCTCGTGTCTCGGTAGGACATGTCCACAGCATCGCGATCGGCATGCGGCCGAAGACGGGTGGAGACCGGGTCTGTGGACAGTCCGCCGTATGCGCGCCTGTGTGAGCGGGGAGTTGCCGGTGTGCCGCGCGGGGACTGTCCCGTCGGCAGGCTCGATCCGCCGTCGGCCACCGGCAAGACCTGCCGGGAGGCGATCGAGCCTCCTTTTCGGACGTGGCGACACAGCCAGCACAGCGGCGGCGCGGCGAGCACGGCGGCGGCGCGGCGAGCACGGCGGCGACGCGGCCGGCACGGCGGCGGAGCGGCCGGGGCGGCGCGGTCAGGGTGGCCGCGGTCAGCGGCGCTCGTGCGGGAGGACCTGCTTGAGCCGCTCGACGGGGTTCGAGGCGGGTGATTCGTTGTACGTGCCGGCGAGTTCCTGGCCGGACAGGGCGTGGATCGCCGCCATGATCTCGTCGGTCGCGAGGCGCCGGGCCCGGCCGCTGTTCGCGGCGCCCAGGTGAGAGAGGTCGATGGGCTCGCCGTAGCGGACGATCACGCGCGGATGGCGCTTGGGATACTTGGCGCCGACCGGCATCGCCTCGTTGGTGCCGATGATGCCGACGGGGACGACCTGCGCACTCTCTTCAAGCGCAAGGAACGCGACGCCCGTCCGGCCCTTGTAGAGGCGCCCGTCGAGCGAGCGGGTGCCCTCCGGGTAGAGCGCGATCGCGCGGCCGGAGTGAAGGATGCGCCGCTGTTGGTCGAGCGCATCGAGGGCCGCCTGCCCGGCGCCGCGCTCGACGGGCGTCGCGCCGATCGCGGTGAAGAAGTGGCGGCTCAGCCATCCCTTGACGCCGGTGCCGTCGAAGTACGACGACTTGGCCAGGAAGTAGACCGGGCGCGGCGAGAACATCGGGATGACGAGCGAGTCGATGAACGAGAGGTGGTTGCTCGCGAAGATCACCTTGCCGGTCCGCGGAATGTTCCCGCGTCCCTCGATGCGCGGGCGATAGATGAGGCGCGCGAGGGGCACCAGGATGCCGCGGCCGACGTAGTAGGTGAAGCCGACGGGTGCGGGTTCGGCCTGGGTCTGCGCGGCGGGGGGTCGATGCGCGTCCGGTGCGCCCGCCTGCTCTTCTGCCACCCGTCGAGGGTACTCCCGATTCCATTCCTCTTCGCGCATGGCGAGGCCTCGCTTCTCGCACGGCGCAGCGCGGAGACGCGCAGCTGCGCCGTTCTCAGCCGGAGCAGAAGATTGTGCGACAAGATGGGGCGTCCCCTGACATCCATCTCTGTGAGGTTCTCCGTGCGCCTGCGCCCGATCGTCGCCCTGTCCGCCGCCGCCGTGTCGGTGCTCCTCCTCGCCGGCTGCGCCGGTTCGGGTGGGGATGCCTCTCCGACGGCATCCGGAAGCGCGAGCGCCGCCGTCGACCTCTGCGACGCGCGCGCCGCCTCCGGCGACGCCTCGAAGGCCGTGTCCGTCTCGGGTGACTTCGGCAGCCCCGGCACCGCCACGTTCACCGCACCGCTGGAGGTTCCGGCGCTGCAGTCGACCGTCATCACCGAGGGCTCGGGCACGCCGCTGAAGGCGGGCGACTTCGTGTCCTACGCCATGACCGCGTACGACGCGCAGACGGGCGAGAAGCTCGGCGAGGTCGGGTACAACCCGGCCGAGCTGCTGCCGCAGCAGGTGTCGGCCGACAGCCCCCTCGGGCAGATCTTCGGGTGCGGAGCGCCCGGCGAGCGGGTCGTCGCCACCTTCCCGGCGACGCAGTCCGCCGCCGGCCAGGTGTACGTCATCGACCTCCTCTCGACCGTCCCGACCGCCGCGTGGGGCGAGCCGCAGACGCCGACCGACGGCCTGCCGACCGTCGCGCTCGCCGACTCCGGTGCTCCGACGATCACGCTCCCCGGCGGCGACGCGCCCACGGAGACGACGCTGGAGACCCTGAAGAAGGGCGACGGGTACACCGTGCAGAGCGGCGACACCGTCCTCGTGCAGTACACCGGAGTCCGCTGGTCCGACGGCAAGACGTTCGACTCGACGTGGGACAAGGGCGGCGTGCCCACGAACTTCACCACGACCGGCGTCGTCGCAGGCTTCCAGAAGGCGCTCGAGGGTCAGACGGTCGGCTCGCAGGTTCTCGTCGTGATCCCGCCGAAGGACGGCTACGGCGAAGGTGAGATCAACGACAAGGATCTCAAGGGCGACACCCTCGTCTTCGTCGTCGACATCCTCGGCGCGCAGAAGACGCCGGCTCAGTCGCAGGGCCAGTGACGCCGGGGCAGTGACGCCGAAGCAGTGATGCGGGGTCGGTGGCCCCGGGCCCGTGAAGCCTGGGCCACCCCGCCCCTGAGGATCGGGACGCGCCGGATAAGCTGACCCCATGCGGCGCGTCCTGATCCTCGGCTCCACCGGTTCGATCGGGACCCAGGCCCTCGACGTCATCCGCACGCGGCGCGACCGCTTCGAGGTCGTGGGCCTCGCCGCGGGCTCCGACCGCGACGGCCTGGCCGCCCAGGCGCGCGAGTTCTCCGTTCCGTCCGCAGCGACGGCCCTGGGAGCGGATGCCGCCGAACAGCTCGTCCGTGACACCGAGGCGGACGTCGTGCTCAACGGCATCACCGGCTCCGTCGGCCTCGGCCCGACGCTCGCGGCGCTCGAGACGGGGCGGACGCTCGCGCTCGCCAACAAGGAGTCGTTGATCGTCGGCGGCGGGCTCGTCACGGCACTCGCGGCACCCGGGCAGATCGTGCCCGTGGACTCCGAGCACTCCGCGATCGCTCAGGCGCTGCGCGCGGGGGCGCCGTCGGAAGTGCGCCGACTCGTTCTGACGGCGTCCGGCGGCCCGTTCCGCGGGCGGCCCCGCGCCGATCTGGCGGGGGTCACCCCGAGCCAAGCGCTCGCCCACCCGACGTGGGACATGGGGCGGGTCGTCACGACGAACTCCGCGACGCTCGTCAACAAGGGGCTCGAGGTGATCGAGGCGCACCTGCTGTTCGGCGTCGACTACGACCGCATCGAGGTGACGGTCCACCCGCAGTCGATCGTGCACTCGATGGTCGAGTTCATCGACGGCTCGACGATCGCTCAGGCATCCCCGCCCGACATGCGCCTGCCGATCTCGCTCGGACTGGACTGGCCGCACCGCGTGGACGGCGTCGGCGCGCCGCTCGACTGGACCACGGCGCAGGCGTGGACCTTCGAGCCGCTGGACGCCGCGGCCTTCCCCGCCGTCGAGCTCGCCAAGCACGTGGGGCGAGCGGGTGGCACCTATCCCGCCGTCTTCAACGCCGCCAACGAGCAGGCGGTGGATGCCTTCCACGAGGGCGCCCTCGGATTCCTGGGCATCCTGGACACCGTCCGCCGCGTGGTCGACGCCCACACGCCGCCCGCGGAGCTCACGCGCGCCTCACTCGCCGGCGCTGAGCGATGGGCGCGCGGGGCCGCGGACGCGGCCATCGCGAACGCCTGAGAGGCGCGGCCCCGCGCTGACCCGTCGGGGCGAGCGGTCAGTACGTCTGCAGCCCGTGTGCGCGGAAGCGCGCGCGGACGGACTCGGTCCGTTCGGGCGTGGGCGGCTGCGTGTCGCCGAGCCGGTAGTCGCGGCCCAGTGCCGCCCACTTGTCGCGCCCCATCTGGTGGAACGGCAGCACCTCGACGCGGGTCACCGTCCCGGGTGTGATCTCGTTCAGGGATGCCGCGTACGCCGCGACCTTCTCGACGTTGCCCGGGTCATCGGTGAGGCCCGGGACGAGGACGAAGCGGATCCAGACCTCCGGTCGATGCCCGCCGAGGGGGAGCGCGGCGAGCCGGCGCCCGAACGCGAGTGTCGGCTCGAGCGTGCGCCCGGTGACCCGGCGATAGGTCTCGGGGTCGCCGCTCTTCACATCCAGCAGGACGAGGTCGATGTCCGCCAGCATCTCGTCGGTCGCGGCCGCGCCGAGGAAGCCGGACGTATCGATGGCGGTGTGGATGCCGAGCTCCTTCGCGCCGCGCAGGATGCGGGCGGCGAACGCGGGCTGCATGAGCACCTCGCCGCCCGACAGGGTGATGCCCCCGCCGGTCGCTCGGAAGACGCCGGCGTACCGGGCGATGCGCGCCAACAGCTCGTCGCTCGTGACGGGGTGCCCGTCGCGCATGGCGAGCGTGTCGGGGTTGTGGCAGTACAGGCACTCCAGCGGACATCCGCTGAGGAAGGTCGTCAGCCGGGTTCCCGGGCCGTCGACGGCGGTGACGAGCTCCCACGAGTGCACCGAGCCGAGCCGCCCCTCGCGCATCGCGACGAGGCGGTCGTGACGGGTGGCATCGGCCACCGCGAGGCCCCCGAGCGGAGCGTCGACGCGCGGGCGAATCGGTGTCGCGACCACGGTCTGTTCTCCTCTCGGGGGCCTGCGTCGCCCGGGGGGGCGGATGGGGGGAAGGGGGCTACACCGAGCCGTGGAACGTGCGCGAGAGCACGTCGAGCTGCTGCTCGCGGGTCAGGCGTACGAAGTTCACGGCGTATCCGGAGACCCGGATGGTGAGCTGCGGATAGTTCTCGGGGTGCTCCATGGCATCCTCGAGCGTCTCGCGGTTCAGGACGTTGACGTTCATGTGATATCCCTGCGAACCGACATAGGCATCGAGAAGGCCGGCGAGGTTCGCGACCTGCTCGTCCTTCGTGCGGCCGAGGCCGGCGGGCACGACGGTGTTGGTCAGCGAGATCCCGTCCTGCGACTCGGAGTAGGGGAGCTTGGCGACCGACAGCGCCGAGGCGAGCATGCCGTGCGTGTCGCGTCCGTTCATCGGGTTCGCGCCCGGTGCGAACGGCTCGCCCGCGCGGCGCCCGTCGGGCGTGTTGCCCGTGGCCTTGCCGTAGACGACGTTCGAGGTGATGGTCAGGACCGACTGCGTGGGCAGGGCATCCCGGTACATGGGGTGCGAGCGGATCTTGGCCATGAAGCGCTCGACCAGGTCGACGGCGATCTCGTCGGCGCGGTCGTCGTCGTTGCCGTAGGTGGGGAACTCGCCGCGCGTCTCGTAGTCCACGACGACGCCGCGGTCATCGAAGACCGGCGTGACGGTGGCGTATTTGATCGCCGACAGCGAGTCGGCCGCGACCGAGAGCCCCGCGATGCCGCAGGCCATCGTCCGGAGCACGTCCTTGTCGTGCAGCGCCATCTCGAGGCGCTCGTACGCGTACTTGTCGTGCGACCAGTGGATGCAGTTGAGGGCCTCGACGTAGGTCTCGGCGAGCCAGTCCATGGTCTTGTCGAAGCGTGCCATCACGTCGTCGAAGCGCAGCGGGCCGTCGCCGACCGGCGCGGCGATCGGGGAGACCTGCTTTCCGGACACCTCGTCGCGTCCGCCGTTGATCGCGTACAGGAGGGTCTTGGCGAGGTTCACGCGGGCGCCGAAGAACTGCATCTGCTTGCCGACGCGCATGGGGCTCACGCAGCAGGCGATGGCGGCGTCGTCGCCCCAGGCGGGGCGGATGATCTCATCGGACTCGTACTGCACGGCCGACGTGTCGATCGAGACCTGCGCGCAGAAGTCCTTGAAGCCCTGGGGGAGGGCGGGGCTCCAGAACACGGTCATGTTCGGCTCTGGGGCGGGCCCCAGGTTGTACAGCGTCTGCAGGTAGCGGAACGAGTTCTTCGTCACGAGGGGGCGACCGTCCTCACCCATGCCGCCGATCGTCTCGGTCACCCAGGTCGGGTCGCCGGAGAAGAGGGAGTCGTACTCGGGTGTACGGAGGAACCGGACGATGCGCAGCTTGATGACGAAGTCGTCGATGATCTCCTGTGCCTGCTCTTCCGTGAGGATGCCGGCGCGGAGGTCCCGCTCGATGAACACGTCGAGGAAGGTCGAGGTGCGACCGAGCGACATCGCCGCGCCGTTCTGCTCCTTGACGGCGCCGAGGTAGGCGAAGTAGAGCCACTGCACGGCCTCCTGGGCGGTGGTCGCCGGGCCCGAGATGTCGATGCCGTAGGAGGCCGCCATGGCCTTCAGCTCCTGCAGCGCACGGATCTGCTCGGCGTGCTCCTCGCGCTCGCGGGCGATCTTCTCGGTGAAGGGGGTCGTGTCCAGGCCCAGCTTGTCGATCTTCTTGGCGGCGATCAGCTGGTCGACACCGTAGAGGGCGACCCGCCGATAGTCGCCGATGATGCGGCCGCGGCCGTAGGCATCCGGGAGTCCGGTGATGATGTGCGACGAGCGGGCGGCGCGGACATTCGGGGAGTACACGTCGAAGACGCCCTGGTTGTGCGTCTTGCGGTACTCGCTGAAGACGGTCTTGAGGGTCTGGTCGACCTCGTAGCCGTAGGTCTCCAGGGCGCCTTCGACCATGCGCCAGCCGCCGTTGGGCATGATGGCACGCTTCAGCGGCGCGTCGGTCTGCAGGCCCACGATGACCTCTTCGCCTTCGCGGATGTAGCCGGGCCCGTGGGCGGTGATGCCCGCGGGGGTGTGCGGGTCGACGTCGTAGATGCCCTTCTCGCGCTCCTCGGGGAACATCGCCGACAGGGTGTCCCAGATGCGCGTCGTCCGGGCGGTGGCGCTCGCCAGGAAGGCGGCGTCGCCTTCGTAGGGGGTGTAGTTGCGCTGGATGAAGTCCCGCACGTCGATCTCGTCCTGCCACGGACCGGCGGTGAATCCGGCCCAGGCGGCGGGCTGCGTGTCGTGGGCGGCGGGGGTGACGGTGGTCATGATTCGCTTCCTCGGTCCTTGTGGGCTGCTCGCGCCCATCCGCGAGCCATGACGTCAGGATACGACTGTGGTCAGACCACAAGGGCATTCTGCATGAAACCTCCACTCGGAGCGGGAGGAGACGCGAATCCCTTGTGGTCTGACCACAAAGACCGGAACGGCGGATCAGGCCCTTCGACGGCGACCGAACAACGCGACGCCGAGGGCCGCGAGCGCTGCGACGAGGGCGCCGCCACTCAGCCAGCGCGCCACCGGGTCGGCATCCGAGGGTGCGGCGGCGCCACCGGCGTCGCCGTGCTCGGACGAGTGGTCCGTCGCGGCGTCGTCGTGGCCGTGGCCGTGCCCCGCGTCGGCGGTGACGTCGCCCACGGCGACGACCGGAGCGGGCGCGGCCAGGTCATCCTCCGACTGGCCTTCGGCGGGGACCTCCGACCAGTCCGTCTCCCCGACGGCGCACTTCTGCAGGACGGGGAAGGCGACCGAGGTGCCCGACGCCGACGAGGCGAAGATGACATCCAGCGAGACGGTCGCCGAGACGCCCGTCTCGATCGGGTTCACCGCCGTGTAGGTGACCGACGTCGGGATGCCGTCGGATCCGACCTCGCGCTGGAGGGTCCAGGCGCCGTCGAGGACGGGCGTCACGCCGTCGACGCCCTCGGGGATCGTGAACACGAGCGCCGTCGTGGGCGACCCGTCGCAGCCGTGGCTGGTCGTGAAGGAGAGGCGCGTGGTCGCGCCGGCGGCGGAATCCTCCGGCGTCACGTGGATGTGGGCGGAGGCAGCCAGCGGAGCGGCGACGACGAGGGCGGCGCCGGCAAGGCCGCCGAGGAGAAGACGTGCGCGGGTGCGCGAAGAAGAATGGGTCATGAAGAGCTCTCTGTGTGTGCGGTGCGGCCGGATGCCGCGAGTGGGGAAGCCGCCCGGGAGGAGCCCGATCAGGCGGCGAGGAGGAGAGCGGGGCCCGCCGGTGGGCCCCGTCGCATCGCACAGAGGAAGAGGAGGCGCGTGGCGACCCGGGCATCTCGCCCGGCCACGGGCGCCGGTCGCAGGTGCGGACGGTGCGGCGAGAGCGCACGCCGCCGCAGCAGCTGCCGGATGCCGCGCGCGATCGCCGCGATGAGCTGCTCGCCCCACGCGAGGACGAGGAACGTGAGCGCGGCGGCGCAGACGTGTCCGGCGGTCATCGTGGCATCCATGGCGGTGATGCTGCTCGGCGCGGAGCCGAGCAGCGCCGACATGTCGAGGGTGTGATGGTGCGCGGCGACCGTCGGGGCACCCGGAACGCCGGCGCGCGGCGCGGTATCGCCGACCGCGGCGAACGCGGCGTGGAGAGCGATCTGGGCGGTGGCCACGGCGGCCGCGAGTCGGGGGAGCGCCCGCGCGCCGGAGCGGCGGGATCCGACCAGTGCGATGCACAGCGGGGCGGCGAGGATCGCCACGGCGACGGCGAGCCACAGCGGCGGAGCGTCGCCTCCCGCGAGGGTGTGCGCCGTCGAGGCGATGAGGACGGCGATCGCGGCGGCGAGCGACCCGCGCAGGACGCGGACGCGCCGAACGCGCATCACACGCGTGCGCGCGTGACCGTCCGACTCCGCCCCTGTCACAGGAGGAGCCTACGGGAAACTCAAAGGGGGTCGGGGTAGCGTCCTTCCGTGACCGTCATCGCTTTCATCGTCGGAGTCGTGCTCCTCGTCGTGGGACTCGCGGTCTCGATCGGCCTGCACGAGATCGGTCACCTCGTGCCCGCCAAGCGCTTCGGCGTGCGCGTCGGCCGGTACATGATCGGCTTCGGCCCGACGCTGTGGTCGCGCCGCTTCGGCGAGACCGAGTACGGCATCAAGGCGCTGCCGATCGGCGGGTACATCTCGATGGCGGGGATGTACCCGCCCTCGCCGACCGAGGAGCCCGCGGCTGTCGCGGTGTCCGCGGACTCCGCCTCCGCCTCCGCCGGCTCCGCGCCGGCGTCACCCGCACCTCGTGCATCGGGCCCGGCCGGCGGCCGCTTCTTCGGGGCGATGGTCCAGGACGCGCGCCTCGCCAACGATGAGACCCTTGCCGGGAGCGCCGAGGGCACCTTCTACGCCCTGCCGGTGTGGAAGCGCATCGTCATCATGCTCGGCGGTCCGTTCATGAACCTCGTCCTTGCCATCGTGCTGTTCGCGATCGCCTTCTCCGGCATCGGCCTCCAGACCGCGACGACGACGATCGCCTCGGTCAACGAGTGCGTGCTGCCCGCCGGCACGACGCAGACGACCTGCACGTCGTCCGATCCCGTCTCACCCGCCTCCGCGGCCGGACTCCGGCCGGGCGATCAGCTCGTCGCGGTCGACGGGACGCCCGTCTCCACGTTCGCGGAGGCATCCGCCATCGTCCAGGCATCGCCGGGTCGTCCCCTCCCCGTCGTCGTCGAGCGGGATGGAGAGCGCCAGACTCTGCAGGTGACCCCGCTCCTGGCCGAACGGCAGGTGCAGGGCGCGGACGGCGCGGTGACCACGGCGGAGGTCGGGTTCGTCGGGATGACGGCGACGCTGGAGTACGTCCCCCAGCCCCTCTGGGAAGGTCCCCAGGCGGCGCTGGCCCAGACGGGGCAGGTCTTCGGGATCATCTGGCAGCTGCCGGTGCGCGTGTGGGACACGGCCGTCGACCTCGTGACCGGTCAGTCGCGCGACCCGAACAGCCCACTGTCCGTCGTGGGCGCGGGCCGGCTCGCGGGGGAGGTCGCGGCGACGGACACCCCCGTCCTCAGCCGGGTGGCGAGCCTCCTCACGATCCTCGGCTCGCTGAACATCGCGCTGTTCGTCTTCAACCTGGTCCCGCTCCTGCCCCTGGATGGAGGCCACGTCGTCATCGCCCTGTGGGACGGGCTGAAGCGACGCTGGGCGGCGCTGTTCCGCCGCCCGCCGCCACGCCCGGTGGACGCCACGCGACTCGTGCCGGTGACGTTCGTCGTCGTCCTCGCGATCGCCGTCATGGGCGGGGTGCTGATCCTCGCCGACCTGATCAACCCCATCAAGCTCCTCGGGTGACATCCGACGCCGGTCCGGTTTTCCCCGGCGGTGCGCACGGCGGATGCCACGGCATCCGCGTAGCGTCGTGATCGTGGAAGACCCGCACCCCTGGACCGAACCCGAGACCGTCACCGAGTCGATCTGCATCCTCGGCTACGACTGAGCCCGCCCGTCAGCGGGTGAGGCGGCTGCGCGCCGCGGGTGCGCACTAGGCTCGATCCTCGTGACGGCTCCCGATGACGTGCGTCCACCCGCGGGTGCGAGCCTCCCGGCGGGTCGTACCCTCCCGGCGGGTCTGGCCCTGAGCGGCGCGGTCCTCGTCGGGGTGCTGACGGCGATCCAGGCCCGCGTCAACGGGCAGCTCGGCCTGCGCCTCGGCGACGGCTTCGTGGCCGCGGCGATCTCCTTCGGGTCGGGGCTGCTCGCGCTCCTCGTGCTCTCGGCGGCGTTGCCCGTGGGTCGGCGGGGGATGCGTGCGCTCGCGACGGGGGTGCGCACGCGGAGCATCCCCTGGTGGATGCTCGCGGGCGGCGCGGCGGGCGCGTTCACCGTCGCGACGCAGGGGCTCGCCGTCGCGATCATCGGCGTCTCGCTGTTCACGGTCGGCGTCGTCGCCGGTCAGACGCTGTCGGGTCTTCTCCTCGACCGGATCGGCTTCGGCCCGGCCGGCGTGGTGGCCGTGACCGTGCCGCGCCTCGTCGGCGGGGCGCTCGCGCTCGTCGCCGTCGCGATCTCGCTGCAGGGCGGCGTGCTCGAACGGGTGCCGTTCTGGATGCTCGTCATGCCGGTGATCGCCGGCATCGGCATCGCCTGGCAGCAGGCGACGAACGGTCGCCTCCGTCAGCGCGTGGGGACCCCGCTGACGGCGACGTTCGTCAACTTCCTCGGCGGGACCGTGATCCTCGTGATCGCCGCGGTCCTCCACGTGTCCCTCGTCGGCGCGCCGCACGGCTCGCTCCCGGCCGAGCCGTGGTTCTACCTCGGCGGCGTCATCGGAGTGACCTACATCTTCCTCTCCGCCGCCCTCGTCGCCCGCACGGGTGTGCTGCTGCTCGGTCTCGGGTCGGTCGCCGGTCAGCTCGTCTCCGCGTTCCTCCTCGACGCGCTGTGGCCGGCCGACGCCGGTCCGGGCTGGACGACCGAGTTCGCGATGGTGCTCGTCGCCGGGATCGGGGTCGTGGTCGCGGCTGCGCCGTGGCGTCGCCGCGCGGCCCGCTGACGGCGACTGCTAAGGCTGGGCGTCCGAGGCGGGAGCGGCATCCGCCCTCGCAGGTCCGTCGATGGCCCTTGCGCGTGCGGCGACGGCCTTCGCCTCCGCCTTCCGTGCCCTGCTCGCAGCCTTCCGGGCCTTCGTCTCGGCTTTCCGGGCCTTCGCCGCCCAATCCGTCGGAGGCTTCGACGTCTTCCCTCGGCGGCCCTTGCCCTTCGTGCCCTTGCCCGTGCCCTTGCCCTTGCCCCTGCCCTTGTCGCCCTTCGTGCCCTTGCCGTTCGCGGCGGCCGCGTCCCGCCCGTGCGTCAGATCGTCCGGGGCCGCGGCGGCGCTCGGCATCCGGCTCACGAACGGACGCGCGTCGACGGTCTTGCGCCGCTCGGGGCGCGATCGCTCCGGCTTCCCGCCGACGTAGAGCCAGCCGAGGAGGTCCTCGTCGGGTCCGAGTCCGTGGGCGGCGGCGACCGGCGCCGAGCGCGTGTACCCGCCGGTGCGCCAGAAGACGCCCCAGCCGGCCTCGTCGAGAAGGAGGCTCAGCACGTGGGCGACGCCCGAGGCCACGGCCTCCTGCTCCCACCGTGGCACCTTCCCGCTCGGGCGGTAGCTCGCGACGACGGCGATCACGAGCGGCGCACGCAGCGGCTTCGTCGACGGCTTCTGATCGCCCTCCGCCGCCGCGATCGCGGCGCCGAGGGTGCGGCGATCGTCGCCGCGCAGCTCGATCAGGCGCCACGGCCGCAGCGAGGAATGGTCCGCAACCCGCGCGGCAGCCGACACGAGGGTCAGCAGCTCCGCCTTCCGGGGGGCGGCATCGGTGACCTTCGACCACGACCGGCGGGCGCGCATGGCCTCCAGCGCGGATCGGTCGGCTGCCTCGCTCACGACTCGGGCGTGAATGACAGCGAGAGCGAGTTCATGCAGTAGCGGTCGCCCGTCGGCGTGCCGAACCCGTCGGGGAACACGTGCCCCAGGTGCGAGCCGCAGTTGGCGCAGCGCACTTCGGTGCGCACCATGCCGTGGCTGCGGTCATCGATCAGCTCGACGGCCTCCGGGCGCACCGACTCGTAGAAGCTTGGCCAGCCGCAGTGGGAGTCGAACTTCGTCCCGCTCTTGAACAGCTCCGCGCCGCACGCGGCGCAGGTGTACAGACCCGCGCGGCCCTCGTCCAGCAGCTCACCGGTCCAGGCGCGCTCGGTGCCGGACTGGCGGAGCACGGCGTACTGCTCGGGGCTCAGCTCCGACCGCCACTGCTCATCGGTCTTCTGCACGTTGTACGACATGGATGACACCTTTCGTTCTCTCTATTCAACCCGAACCCGTACCGAACTGTTCCGCACGATCCACGCGCGTGCGGGGTGGCATCCCGGCCCGCACGCACGGCGCCTCTACCCTCGGAGCATGGCCCTTTCCGTGCGCGACCGCAGCTTGCTGGACTTCGAGTCCCGCTGGAACGGGCACGGCGCCGCGAAGG
Organism: Microbacterium flavum; assembly: GCF_018717645.1. Taxonomy (GTDB): domain Bacteria; phylum Actinomycetota; class Actinomycetes; order Actinomycetales; family Microbacteriaceae; genus Microbacterium; species Microbacterium flavum. Next base: position 72,508 of record NZ_JAFLHG010000010.1, on the reverse strand, counting down.
AGGAGGCGATCGCCCGCGATCTCGCCATGACCCCGGCGCGCTACTACCAGCTGCTCGAGCGGGTCGTCGTCGATCCGGATGCCGCGGACTACGACGCCCTGCTCGTCCACCGCCTCCGCCGCCTCCGCGAGCGCCGGCGCTCCCCGGGGAGTGCGCCGGATGCCGGGGCGGCACCCGGCGCGGTGCGCACAGGAACGTCCCGGTAGCATTCTCTGGTGCCCAAGACCCCGCCGCCGAAGGATCGCTTCGACGACCTTCCCTCCGATGTCGGGCGGATCGGCGCCCATCGCGCCGAGAACCCGCGCATGCGCGGCGGCGTCGTGCTGCTCTGGTCGCTCATCGCCACGATCGTCCTCGTGGCCGCCGGGATCTTCGGGACCATGCTCGCGACGGGTCGGATCGCGCTCGCTCCCACGCCGACGGCCTCGCCGTCCGCACTGCCGACCGCCGAGGCCCGACTCGACACGTCGTACAAGGTGACGATCCTCAACGCGACCCCCGAGCGCGGACTCGCGAGCGCGATGAGCGACACCCTCGTCGCAGCCGGGTGGAGTGCCGACGACGTGACCGCGGGAGACGCGGGGTCGGAGGACTTCGCCACGACGACCGTCTACTTCAGCTCTCCCGCCGACGAGGGCGCGGCTCGCGGGCTCGCAAGCGCCATCGGCGGCGCGGATGTCGAGCTCAGCGACGCCTATGCCGGGCTGTGGGGCGCGGACGTGCCGCAGCTGGCCCTCGTGATCGGACTCGACCGGGCCGGCAGCGCAGAGCCCGATCCCGCCGAGACGGACGCCGCCGGCGCGAACGGCTGAGCGGGCCCGTCCGCTCCGTCACGGTCCCGCCCGGAGCCCTCCGCCCGGGGCGTGTTTCACGCGTGTGAACACTTCGGTGCGGCCGTGTCAACAGTGCCGGGATCGAGGCATCCGGCGCTCATCCGCTGGTTAGCATGGCCGAGTCCCACCGCATCATCAGGAGATTCGTATGGCCGGCACAACGCAAGGCACCGTCAAGTGGTTCAACGCCGAGAAGGGCTTCGGCTTCATCACCGTCGAAGGCGGCCAGGACGTCTTCGTGCACTACTCCAACATCGACATGTCCGGATTCCGGGTGCTCGAAGAGGGGCAGGCCGTCGAGTTCACGGTCGGCGCCGGCGCCAAGGGACCCCAGGCGGAGTCGGTGCACGTCATCGGCTGAACCGGCCGACCTCCCGCGCCGCCCGGGCGCGCCGTCGGAGTGCGCTCCGATCGGCTTGCACTCGGCATGCCCGAGTGCCAGAATGAGTTAGCACTCCATCCTGCTGAGTGCTAAAGACTCATCCTCACGTCCGGGAGGGACGACACACTTATGGCAAAGATCATCGCTTTCGACGAAGAGGCCCGCCGTGGCCTCGAGCGCGGCCTGAACATCCTGGCCGACGCCGTCAAGGTGACGCTCGGCCCGCGTGGCCGCAACGTCGTGCTCGAGAAGAAGTGGGGCGCCCCCACGATCACGAACGACGGTGTCTCCATCGCCAAGGAGATCGAACTCGACGACCCGTTCGAGAAGATCGGTGCGGAGCTCGTCAAGGAGGTCGCGAAGAAGACCGACGACGTCGCCGGTGACGGCACGACGACGGCTACCGTCCTCGCTCAGGCGCTCGTGCGCGAGGGCCTGCGCAACGTCGCGGCCGGCGCCGACCCCATCTCCCTGAAGAAGGGCATCGAGAAGGCCGTCAAGGCCATCTCCGACGAGCTGCTCGCCTCCGCCAAGGAGGTCGAGACCAAGGAGGAGATCGCCGCCACGGCGTCCATCTCCGCCGCCGACCCCGAGATCGGCGAGCTCATCGCCGAGGCGATCGACAAGGTCGGCAAGGAGGGCGTGGTCACCGTCGAGGAGTCCAACACCTTCGGCACCGAGCTCGAGCTCACCGAGGGCATGCGCTTCGACAAGGGCTACATCAACCCCTACTTCGTCACGGACCCGGAGCGCCAGGAGGCGGTCTTCGAGGACCCGTACATCCTCATCGCGAACCAGAAGATCTCCAACATCAAGGACCTGCTGCCGATCGTCGACAAGGTGATCCAGGAGGGCAAGGAGCTCGTCATCATCGCCGAGGACGTCGAGGGCGAGGCTCTCGCGACGCTCGTGCTCAACAAGATCCGCGGCATCTTCAAGTCGGTCGCCGTCAAGGCCCCCGGCTTCGGGGACCGCCGCAAGGCGCAGCTCCAGGACATCGCGATCCTCACCGGCGGCCAGGTCATCACCGAGGAGGTCGGTCTCAAGCTCGAGAACGCCACCACGGACCTGCTCGGCAAGGCGCGCAAGGTCATCGTCACCAAGGACGAGACCACGATCGTCGAGGGTGCCGGCGAGTCGTCGCAGATCGAGGGTCGCGTGACCCAGATCAAGCGCGAGATCGAGAACACCGACAGCGACTACGACCGCGAGAAGCTCCAGGAGCGCCTCGCCAAGCTCGCCGGCGGCGTCGCCGTCATCAAGGCGGGCGCGGCCACCGAGGTCGAGCTGAAGGAGCGCAAGCACCGCATCGAGGACGCCGTCCGCAACGCCAAGGCGGCCGTCGAGGAGGGCATCGTCCCCGGTGGTGGCGTCGCGCTCATCCAGGCCGGCAAGAACGCGCTCGGCGCGCTCGAGCTCGTCGGTGACGAGGCGACCGGTGCGAACATCGTGCGTGTCGCGATCGAGGCTCCGCTCAAGCAGATCGCCCTCAACGCCGGTCTCGAGCCGGGCGTCGTCGCCAACAAGGTGTCGGAGCTGCCCGTCGGTCAGGGCCTGAACGCGGCCACCGGCGAGTACGTCGACATGTTCGCGGCGGGCATCATCGACCCGGCCAAGGTGACCCGGTCGGCGCTGCAGAACGCGGCATCCATCGCCGGTCTGTTCCTGACGACCGAGGCGGTCGTCGCGGACAAGCCCGAGAAGGTCTCGGCTCCGGCCGGCGACCCCACGGGTGGCATGGACTTCTGAGTCCCGACTCATCGCGAAAGGGCCCCTCTTCGGAGGGGCCCTTTCCCGTTCTCAGCGGAACAGGCCGGAGGCGGCGGCCTCGGTGTGCGCGTACTGGCTGCCCGCCTGGGCGAGCGCGGACCCGATGTCGCCGAGTGCGGCCTCGAGGTCGCGCTGCGTGACGCGCCAGCGGTCGATCACCCCCTGGAAGGCGATCGCGGCCGCGCCGGTCCACGACCCCTGCAGCTGCGTGAGCTGCCCGAGCATCGCGGCGGTCTCGCCCTGCAGGCGATCGGCGGTCGACCGGATGGCCGATGTCGCGGTCAGGACGGCATCGGAATCGACGGAGAAGGTCGCCATGTCGGACCCCTTTCTGATCTGGATGCCGCCACGGTAGAACGGCGCACGGTGGCCGCGACGGGGATCCGACCGATCGGTGGACGTCGGAGCGGATTCGCGCGCTGTGGACGAGGCGATGTCGCGCCGCCGCGGCGCCGCGGCCCACTCAGTGCGCGTCGGGGAGGTCCTCGGGGCGGAGGCGCTGGATGGGCTGCGTCTCGATGAGGAGATGCTCTGCTCGGCTGCGGTGCGTGGCGAGGGGGAAGCCGACGGTGAAGGTCGCGCCGCCGCCGGGGGTCTCGCTCACCCTGATCGAGCCGTGCAGGGCCTCGACGACGGAGGCGACGATCGAGAGCCCGAGTCCGGATCCGCCCGTCTCCCGGGTGCGGGACGTGTCCGCCCGCCAGAAGCGCTGGAAGATCTTCTCGCGGATCTGCTCGGGGATGCCGTCACCGTGATCGATCACCGCGATCCATCCCATCGCCGCGCGCTCATCGACGCCCGTCGCCAACTCGACCGGAGACCCCGCAGGGGTGTATCGCCGCGCGTTGCCGAGGAGGTTCGCGATCACCTGCCGGATGCGGTTCTCGTCGCCGAGGACGATGGGCTCCGGCGCCTCGCGGACGGCGGGAGCCGGATCGCCGGCCGCCGCAGCGCCCGCCCGCGGCGTCCGAGACGAGGAAGGGAGCGGTCGCGGGCGACGGCGGAGCAGGGAGCGGGCACCGGTGAGACCTCCCCGTCGGGCGGAGGAGACATCCGTCGTCGCGGTCTCGACGGGGACCGGTGCGGTGGGGGCCTTGGCGGCGGGCTCGTCGACGAGCGTCACCTCGCGATCCGGGGCGGATGCGCGCGCGTCGAGGACGGCGTCGCGGGCGATCGGGCGCAGGTCGATGTCGGTGACGACGATGTCGCGCCGTTCATCCAGCCGCGCGAGGGCGAGGAGGTCCTCGACGAGGCCTCCCATCCGGATCGCCTCCTTCTCGATCCGTTCCATGGACTGCGCGGTCTGCTCCGGGCCGGCGATCGCGCCCATGCGGTACAGCTCCGCGTACCCGCGGACGGTGACCAGGGGGGTGCGCAGCTCATGGCTGGCGTCGCCGATGAACCGGCGCATCTGCTGCACGGTCGCATCGCGCTGTCCGAGCGCCTGGTCGATGCGGTCGAGCATCGTGTTGATCGCGATCTTGAGGCGGCCCACCTCCGTGCCGGGGGAGATGTCGCCCATGCGCTGGCTGAAGTCTCCCGCCGCGATCGACATCGCCGTCGTCTCCACCTGACCGAGGCTGCGGAAGGCGAACGTCACGAGCAGACGCGTCGCGAACGCGCCGGCGAGGATCGTCACGAGGGCGAGCACGGTGTAGATGCCGACGAAGTTCGCCACCGTCTGGTTGACCGGCGCGAGGGAGAGCGCGAGCAGCTGGACGTATGTCTGCTGCGAATCGGCGATCGGCAGCAGGTCGACGGCGGCGTGATAGACGGTCTTGCCGTCGACGGAGAGGATGTCGAAGGGTGTCGTCCCCTGCATCAGGGCCTTGTCGAGCCCGAACGGAGTCGGGAAGTCGGGCTGATTCCCGCCCGGCGCGCTCGCCGCGCCGCCGGTCTGCAGGAGCGTCCCATCCGGCCCGTAGACGGCGATCGAGAACGACGTCAGCGGGGCGGTGGTCGGAGGCCCGAAGTGCGCCTCGCCGTCGATGACCTCGACGCTCAGCAGACTGGAGGCCTGGTCGAGGGTGACCGCCTGGCTGATCGACTTGTCGCGTTCGTCGATCTGTGCGTTGCGGAGGAAGACGGCGGTGCCGATCCCGACGGCGACCAGTCCCATCGCGAGGACCGCCACGGTGACTCCCGTCACCTTGGCGCGAAGGCTCACACCGCGCCACCAGTCGGTGAGCCGGTCGCCCTTGCGGGCGTGGGCGGCGTGGGCGGCGAGGGGAGCTGCCACGGTCGAGCGGACGGCGCTCAGGCCGTCTTGCCGGCCTTCAGCATGTAGCCGAATCCGCGCTTGGTCTGGATGAGGGGCTCCGACGAGTACGGATCGATCTTGCGGCGCAGGTACGAGATGTAGCTCTCGACGATCCCCGCGTCACCGTTGAAGTCGTACTCCCACACGTGATCGAGGATCTGCGCTTTGCTGAGCACGCGGTTCGGGTTGAGCATCAGGTAGCGCAGGAGCTTGAACTCGGTGGGGGACAGGTCGATCGAGACCTCGCCGACTGTGACGTCGTGGGTGTCCTGATCCATCGTGAGCTCGCCGGCCCGGATGGTCGACTCCTCGTCGGCCTGCATCGTGCGGCGGAGGATCGCCTGGAGCCGCGCGACGATCTCGTCGAGCGAGAAGGGCTTGGTGACGTAGTCGTCGCCGCCGGCGTTGAGGCCCTCGATCTTGTCTTCGGTCTCGTCCTTCGCCGTGAGGAACAGGATCGGCGCGGTGTACCCCGCGCCCCGGAGGCGCTTGGTCACGCTGAACCCGTTCATGTCGGGCAGCATGACGTCGAGGATGATGAGGTCGGGCTCCTCCTCGAGCACGGCCGAGATGGTCTGCGCGCCGTTCGCGACGGCACGCACCTGGTAGCCGGCGAAGCGGAGGCTCGTGACGAGCAGATCGCGGATGTTCGGTTCGTCGTCCACGACGAGGATGCGCGGTGCGGTCATGCCCCCCATACTGGCACCGGAATCGATGCGGTTGCTGGATATCGTCCCCGGAGGGGCGAGATCGGGTGGGGATCGGTCATCATGAGAGGGTGATGCCTCCCCCCGCACCGCCGGTTTCTCCTCTGCCCGCCCCGCTGCCCGCCCCCGTGCTCCCGGCCGATGCGACGACGACCGGTCTGGCGTTCCACCGGCTCGTCTACGCACGCCGCCGGTCCGGCTGGTGGACGCCGCTCGCGGTCGGCGCGCTCGGCATCGCCTTCTATGCGGTGCTGATGGTGATCGCCCTGGTCGTCATCTTCATCGCGGCGTCCGCGGATCCGAGCCTGCTCGACCGTCTCATGACCCTCGCGACGAATCCCACGATCGACGCCGGCGACCCGGTCATCCTCGCCTTCCTGCTCGGGACGATCGTGCTCATGCTCCCGTGCTATCAGCTGGCCTCGCTCATCGTGAACGGGAAGCGCGTCGGGCTCATCTCCTCCGCAGCCGGTCGCCTGCGCTGGCGGTGGCTCCTGCAGTGCGGCCTCGTCGCCCTCGTGCTGTACGCGGTGTCCGCGCTCGTCTCGCTGCTGATCCCGGGGGAGGCTGCGGCGGCGGCGGCTCCGCATCCGCTCTGGCTCGTGTCGCTGGTGCTCATCCTCCTCCTGGTGCCGCTGCAGTCCGCGGCGGAGGAGTACATCTTCCGCGGATACCTGATGCAGACGATCGGGCGGTGGCTGCGGCATCCCGCCTTCGCGATCCTGCTCCCGGTGCCCCTGTTCGTCCTGGGGCACATGTACGACATCCTCGGTCAGCTGGGTGTCGGCCTGTTCGCCGTCGCCGCCGGGTGGCTGACGTGGCGCACCGGCGGGCTCGAGGCGGCGATCGCGCTGCACGTCGTGAACAACCTGTCCGGGTTCCTGCTCTCCCTCGCCGCCGGCACCGACCCGACCGCGAGCGAGACGGGTCTCGTGAGCTTCGTCTTCTCGCTCGTCCTGATCGTCGGGTACACCGGGGTCGTCGAGGCGATCCTGCGCCGCCGCGCCGCGCAGGGGCGCCCCCTGCCGCGGACGCTCGTGCTCACGCCACCGGTGGCCGCGTCCGCTCCGGCGGCGCCCGCCGCGTCCGCCTTCCGCTGAGCACGCTCCGGTCGGCGGTGTACCGAACGCAGGACGAAAGATCGCGCCGCCGCGCCTCGCCCGCGGAATCCTGCGGTCGGCTCCGGCGCGGCCGCACGGTCCTCCTGCGTTGGGGACACGGCGCGTTCGTCACCGCAGGGCGTCGCGCCCCACTTCTGTGACCGCTCAGGCGGCGGCGATCTCTTCGGCGTCGAGGATCGTATAGCTGTAGCCCTGCTCCGCGAGGAACCGCTGCCTGTTCTGCGCGAAGTCCTGATCGACGGTGTCGCGGGCGATCAGGGTGTAGAAGCTCGCCGTATGTCCGTTGGTCTTCGGGCGGAGCAGCCGGCCGAGCCGCTGCGCCTCCTCCTGGCGGGAGCCGAAGGATCCCGAGACCTGGATGGCGACGGATGCCTCGGGCAGGTCGATCGAGAAGTTCGCGACCTTCGAGACGACGAGCACCGGGATGCGGCCTTCGCGGAACGCCCCGTAGAGCTGTTCGCGCTCGTCGACGGGGGTGGCGCCCGTGATCTGCGGGGCGTCCAGGGCCTCCGCCAGCACGTCGATCTGGTCGAGGTACTGGCCGATCACCAGGATCTGCTCGCCGGCGTGGCGGGCGACGAGGTCTTTCACGACCCCGATCTTCGCGTGAGCGGTCGCGGCGAGGCGGTACCGATCCTCGTCCGCGGCTGCGGCGTACTCCATCCGGTCGCCCGGGGGCAGGTCGACGCGCACCTCGTAGCAGACGGCGGGGGAGATGAATCCCTGCGCCTCGATCTCCTTCCACGGCGCGTCGAAGCGCTTCGGGCCGATGAGGCTGAAGACGTCGCCCTCCCGGCCGTCCTCGCGCACGAGCGTCGCGGTCAGGCCGAGGCGCCGGCGGGCCTGCAGGTCGGCGGTCAGCTTGAACACCGGTGCCGGGAGGAGGTGCACCTCGTCATAGACGATGAGGCCCCAGTCCAGGGCATCCAGCAGCGCGAGGTGCGCGTACTCGCCCTTCCGCTTCGCGGTGAGGATCTGGTAGGTCGCGATCGTGACCGGCTTGACCTCCTTGGCCTGACCCGAGTACTCGCCGATCTCCTCCGGCGTGAGCGACGTGCGCTTGAGCAGCTCGTCACGCCACTGGCGGGCGCTCACGGTGTTGGTCACGAGGATGAGGGTCGTCGTCTTCGTCTCGGCCATCGCTGCGGCGCCGACGAGGGTCTTCCCGGCGCCGCAGGGGAGGACCACGACCCCCGATCCGCCTTCGCTGAAGATGTCGACGGCCTTGCGCTGATACGGGCGCAGCGTCCACCCGTCCTCGGCGAGCTCGATCTCGTGCGGCGTTCCGGGCGTGTACCCGGCGTGGTCTTCGGCGGGCCAGCCGACCTTGAGGAGCTCCTGCTTGATGTGGCCGCGCGCCCAGGCATCCACCGTGAAGACGCCGGGAGAAGGGTGCCCCGTGAGCAGCGGCTGGATGCGCTTGTTCCGCGCGACCTCGGCGAGGACGGCGGTGTCGGTCGCGCGGAGGATCAGGGTGCCTTCGTCGTCGCGCTCGATGACGAGTCGGCCGTAGCGGTTGACGGTCTCGCGGATGTCGAGGGACACCGAGGCGGGCACGGGGAAGCGCGACCATCGGTCGAGCGTCGTGAGCATGTCGTCCGCGGTGTGTCCCGCGGCGCGGGCGTTCCAGAGGCCGAGGCGGGTGATCCGGTAGGTGTGGATGTGCTCGGGAGCGCGCTCGAGCTCGGCGAAGATCGCGAGCTCGTGACGGGCGCTCTCGGCGTCGGGGTGAGCCACTTCGAGCAGCACGGTGCGGTCGCTCTGCACGATGAGGGGTCCGTCAGCCATAACGGAACAGTCTACCGGCCGGAGGGAGGACGCGGCCGCTCTGGACGACGGGGGCGCCGCGGGCGGTGAGGGCGCGGCGGGCGGTGAGGGGCGCGGCTCAGACGGCGCGAAGGCGGACGATGCTGGAGACGGGAAGCGTGCGCTCCACGTCGACCGTGCGGTCGAGGCCCCGGAGCCTGCCGCCGCCGAGACCTGTCGCCTCGACGACGAACTCCCGCTCGATCCCGTCCGGGAGGAGCACGGTCACCGCGATCGTCGCGCGGCCGCGCACGGCCTGCTCGAGCTCGCGGCCGAGCCAGGCGGCGTCGGCGTCCCCGGACTGCGCCGCCCGCAGGCGGGCGATGAGGTCGGCGTAGACCTCGGCGGGGTCGGGGTCCTCGGCCGGGATTCGCGCCAGGCGGTGACGGTCGAGCGCGCGGCGTGAGCCGTCGACGTCGACCGCGACGACCGGGTAGCGCGCATCGGCGATCATCCAGAACGCGGTGTCGGGGCTCGTGCGGGTGATCAGCGCGTCGCCGTCGGGCACGAGTCCGAGAGGGCGCAGTGCCTGGTCGACGGCGATGGTCTCGAGGAGGGCCGGGTCGGCGCTCGTGATCCGGGTCCGCCCCGAGCCGTCGGGTCCGACGCGCAGCGCGCCGTGCCGCCCGGCGGACCGCTCGATCTCGTAGGCGAGCGGCTGGGGCAGGCCGGTCAGAGACAGGCCGAGCAGGAACGAGCGGAGCGAATCGGCCGTCTCGCCGGCCGTCAGGGCGTCGGCGAGCGTCTCGGCGGAGAACCGGTAGCTGGATGCCTGGGCGCGCGACTCGCGCCGCGCCATCGACCGCAGGCGCACATCGAGGTGGGGCGCGAGGGCGCCGGGGGCGATCGCGGTGAGGTCGTTCTGCAGATAGACGCGGTCGACCTCGGGGGGAAGTCTGCTCGCGAGGGCATCGAGGTCGGGGGTGCCGCCTCCGAACGCGGAGCCCATCCACGTGGACGGCGCGCCGTCGACGCCGGTGACCGCCCAGCGGTGCAGGAGCCCCGCGAAGGCATCCGCCTGCGCGGGCCAGGCCGGGTCGAACGGGTAGGCGCCCGCCCAGGACGCCACGGGCGTGAGCGCGCCGCCGGTGCTGCGGATGCCGGCGGGGAGCGCCGCGAGCAGTCGCTCCGCGACCTCGGCCCACCGGGCGAGCGTGCTGCTGCTGAGCCAGTCGACGCCCGCGGAGGTGACGAGGATCGAGCGGTCCTCGGCGAAGAGGAGGCCCGCCGTCTCGCCGATCGCCACGAGCTCGTCCGCGGCGGCGGCATCCTCGACCGCGCCCGCCTCGATGAGGCGTCGCCGGTCGACAGCGCCCAGCGTCCCCGAGCCGATGCGTCCCAGCGGGGCAGCGAGGGCGGCGTGGAGGACATCCGCGAGGGAGGCGGACGCGGTGAACGCCCGCTCGGCGGCGGCCTCAGCGGTCTCCTGCGCCGGCGCGGGCGCGCTCGGTGCCGGCGGCGAGAAGCGTCCGGTCGTTCGGAACGCGTCCGCGACGCTGTCCCAGGCGCGACCCTCGGCATCCACCAGCGCGCGCTCGGCGAGCGCATCACGGGCGGCTCCGGGAGGGGCGGTGCCCTCGAGAGCCGAGGCCAGCGCATCCGCCTCGGCGGCGGTGAGCTCCTTCAGCGCGCGGGCGATCGACGACGGGTCGAGGAGGTGCTCGGCCGCGTCGAACGCGTCGTTCCAGTCCGAGCCCGGCGCGATGCGGCGGGCGCCCAGCAGCGCGGCGAGGGAACGGTCGTCCCGGCCCGCGAGCTCGTGCGCGAGGGTCCGCGCGGAGGGTCCGGCCACGGTCAGCGGCCCTTGCCGACCCGCGCCTTCCGGATGAAGGTCATGATGAGCACCGTCAACAGGAGCAGGAACGCGACGATCGGTGCGATGTACACCGTCGTGCCGAGTGCGGGCCAGAGGCCCGTCCTCATGTCGGCGCCGGAGCGCGACCCGATGATGATCGCGGCGAAGCACACGATCGAGAGCACGACGAGGCCGAGCGACATGAACGCGAGGATGCGGTCGATGCGGCGGACGGGCAGATCGTCGGCCGGCTTCGACGTGCGCGGTGCGGAAGGGGACATCCGCCCCAGCCTACTGCGTCGAGCCCCCGGCCGGGCAGAGCCGTGGCGTAGGCTGGAGGGTGGGGCATCCTGCCCCTCTTTCCCAGCGCCCGCACGTGGCGAGCACGATCAGCGAGGTTCACATGCCCACCGGCAAGGTCAGGTTCTACGACGACGAGAAGGGCTTCGGCTTCATCACCACCGATGACGGCCAGGACGTCTTCCTGCACGCCACGGCCCTCCCGGCAGGAGCGGCTGTGAAGACCGGTTCGCGCCTCGAGTTCGGCGTGGCCGACGGCAAGCGCGGACTTCAGGCCCTCGCGGTGCGCGTGCTCGATGCGCCGGTGAGCCTGGCCAAGCGCAACCGCCCGAAGCCGGATGACATGGCGATCATCATCGAGGACGTCGTGAAGCTGCTCGACAAGGTCGGCGGCGATCTGCGCCGCGGTCACTACCCGGCCGGCGGCCAGGGCGCGAAGGTCGCGGCGATCCTGCGCAAGGTGGCCGATGACCTCGACGCCTGAGTCCGAGCCCTCGACGCCCGGGGCTGCGTCGCCCGAGGCGGCGACCGTCGACGTCGCCGAGTCCGGCGTCGCCGTCGAGGAGGTGCCGGTCGACGAGCGTCTCTTCGCCGCGCACGACCTCGCGCTCGCGGCGCTGCACGAGATCACGCCGGCATCGACCGTCGGCCCTGCCGCCGGCTACACCGTCGAGGACGGCGGCGTCGTCTCGTTGCGCTTCGAGAACACGATGGACGGCTACCCCGGCTGGTTCTGGACGGTGAGCGTCGCGGTCGTCGAGGACGCCGAGCCCACCGTGCTGGAGGCCGAGCTGATCCCGGGCGAGGGCGCGCTGCTCGCGCCCGAGTGGGTGCCGTGGGCCGTCCGCCTGGCCGATTACCAGGCCGCCCAGGCGGCGCTCGCCGCCGACGACGACGCGGCACCCGACGACGATGACGACGACGAGGACGAGGACGAGGACGGCGACGAGGAAGAGGACGGCGACGAGGTCGACGACCTCGATGACCTCGACGCCGCAGACTTCGACGAGGACGGCTCCTCGATCCTGCACGCCGGAGACGTGGACGGCGTCGACATCGACGTCCTCGATCCGCAGTCCGCGGATGCTGACGACGAGGACGACGACGAGGACGACGACGACGACGCTGACGACGACGATCGCGACTGAGGATTTCGGGCGGCGCCCGGACGCCTCCTCGGAGGCTGCCGACGCTCCGGAGTGATCCGGCCGGTCGCGGGACGGCACCCACCGCGTCCGCGCCCCGGCCGGATCGGCCTCTCCGGGTCAGGCCGCGACGGTGAACCCCGCCGCCTGCAGCGACTCGTCACGTGAGGACGAGCCGATGAGCAGTTCGAAATCGCCGGGTTCGACGACCCGCCGGCCGCGGGCGTCGACGATCGAGCAGTCGCGGACGGCGACCTCCAGCTCGACCGTGCGTTCCTCGCCGGGGGCGAGGTCGACGTGGCGGTACGCCTTGAGCTCCTTGTCGGCCCAGCTCGCCGACGTGACGGCATCCCGGACGTACACCTGCACGAGTTCGCGCACGGGGCGGGCTCCGGTGTTGCGCACCGTGATACGCGCGCGGACGGTGTCATCGACACCGAGAACCGCGGCGTCGATCACGGGTGGGCCATACGCGACCGTCGTGTAGGACAGGCCTTCGCCGAAGGCGTGCGCCGGTCGCTGGGTGAGATCCGCGTAGCGGTCGCCGTGCTGTCCGCGCAGCTGGTTGTAGTAGGTCGGCTGCTGGCCCACATGCTCGGCGAACGAGATCGGCAGACGTCCCTCGGGTTCGATGCGCCCGAGGAGCAGCTCCGCGATGGCGCGACCGCCCTGCATCCCCGGGTTCGCGACCCAGACGAGCGGAGCGTCCGCCACCGCGGCGGGGAGCACGAGAGGCTTGGATGCCAAGAGGACGACGACGAGCGGCGTGCCGGTGGCCACCAGGGCCTCGAGGAGCGCCTTCTGCCCGCCGACGAGCTCCAGCGTGGCCGTCGAGCGCCCTTCGCCGACGAGCTCGATACGGTCCCCGACGACGGCGACGACGACATCCGCGCCCTGTGCGTCGGCGACCGCCTGCGCGATCATGTCCGCGTCGGGCTCGGCGGGCACGACCACCCGAGGGCGTGGCTGCCCGTCGGGGAAGAAGGCTCCCGCGGGGTCGTCCTCCAGGGTGAGGATGCCCGCACCTTCATGGAAGGAGACCGACCAGTCCGCGGGCGCGAGCTCCCGCAGTCCGTCGAGCACGGTCGTGATCTGCCGGCGCGGCTGGCCATGCAGGAGCCAGTCCACCTGGCCCGACGAGCCGGCCCAGTCGCCCAGCTGGGTCTGGGCGTCGTCGGCGAGCGGGCCCACGACGGCGATGCGACGGGGGCCGGAGGCTGCCGCCTGCTCCAGCGGGAGCGTGCCGTCGTTGCGCAGCAGCACGAGAGAGCGTCGCGCCACCTCGAGGTTGAGATCGGTGTGCGCGGGGGTCGCCATGACCTCCGAGATGCGGGCGGCATCCGGCATCCGCGGGTCTTCGAACAGCCCCAGCTCGAATTTGAGCGTGAGGATGCGCGCGACGGCGCGGTCGATGTCCGATTCGGCCAGGAGCCCCGCCTCGACCGCGTCCAGCGCGCCCGGGAAGAAGCCGGGCGTCGTCATGATCATGTCGTTGCCGGCCCGGACGGCCGCCGCGGCCGCGTGCGCGTAGTCCGGCTGGATCTTCTGCTCCCAGACCATGCGGCCGACGTTGTCCCAGTCGGTGATGAGGGTGCCGGTGTACCCCCACTCGCCGCGCAGCACGTCGCTGAGCAGCCATTCGTTGAGCGTGATCGGCACTCCGTCGGTGCTCTGGTAGCCGAGCATGAACGTCGCGCAGCCGGCGCGCGCGACCCGCTCGAACGGCGGCAGGAACCACGAGCGCAGCTTGCGGTGCGAGATGTCCGCCTCGCTGGCGTCCCGCCCGCCCTGCGTCTCGGAATAGCCCGCGAAATGCTTGGCTGTCGCGAGGATCGCCGTCGGGTCCGTGAGGCCCTCGCCCTGATAGCCGCGGACCATCGCCGCGGCGAGCTCCCCGATGAGGAACGGATCCTCGCCGAACGTCTCGTCCACGCGCCCCCAGCGGAGGTCGCGCGCGATGCAGAGCACCGGCGAGAACGTCCAGTGGATGCCGGTGGCCGCGACCTCGACGGCCGTCGCGCGGGCGACCCGCTCGACGAGCGCGGCATCCCACGTGGCGGCCATGCCGAGCTGCGTGGGGTAGATGGTCGCACCCTCCCAGAACGAGTGGCCGTGAATGCAGTCCTCCCCGACGATGAGGGGGATGCGCAGGCGCGTCTGGGCCGTGAGCTCGGCCGCGCGCAGCACCTTCTCGGGGGAGGTGTGCAGGATCGAGCCGGCGTGGCGGTCCAGGACGATGTGGGAGAGGTCCTCCCGCGCGTCGAACTGCATCATCTGCCCGACCTTCTCGGGGAGGGTCATCCGCCCCACGAGGTCGGCGACGCGCTCGGCGACGGGGAGGGCCGCGTCCAGGTACGGGGCGGTCCGGGTGTCGACGGAGGTCACGGATTCTGTCCTTCGGAGGTCGTGGTGCGGACGGCGGTGACGGCGGAGGTGGCGCTCATGCCCTTCTTGCGGAGGGCGCGGGCACGCTCTCCCGCGGAGCGTAGTCGCGGGTTCACATACTCGTCGATGCCGAAGTTGATGAGGGCGAGCGCCACACCGAGTGCGGCGATGCAGAGCCCCGCAGGGACGTACCACCACCAGTAGTCGGGGAAGGCGCTGTTCTGCTGCGCCCAGAACAGGATGGTGCCCCAGTTGAGGTTCGACACCGGGATGACCCCGATGAAGGCGAGGGTCGTGAGCCCGAGGACGGCCGCGGTCATGGTGCCGACGAAGCTGGAGGCGATGATCGCCATCAGGTTCGGCAGCATCTCCACGAGGATGATGCGACGCAGCGGCTCGCCGTTGGCGCGCGCGGCCTGCACGAAGTCGCGGTTGCGGAGCGACATCGTCTGCGCGCGCAGCACGCGCGCCCCCCACGCCCAGCCCGTGAGGCCGAGGACAGCCGCGATGAGCACGAGCGGGGGGTCCTGGAACTGCGAGGCGATGATGATCATCAGGGGCAGGGCGGGAAGCACGAGGAAGACATTCGACAGCGCCGACAGCGACTCGCTCTTCCAGCCGCGGAGGTAGCCCGCGGTCACGCCCACGAGAATCGCCATGACGGTGGCCATGATCGTCGCCAGGAAGCCGACGACGAGCACGCCGCGCGTGCCGTAGACGAGCTGACTGAAGACATCCTCGCCGATGTGGGTCGTCCCCAGCAGGAACTGCCAGGACGGCGCCTCCAGCGTGTGGTCGAGGTGCTGCGCCGTCGGGTCGTAGGGCGCGATCAGCGGCGCGAAGGCCGCGACCAGCGCGAAGACGCCGAGGATGATCAGCCCCGCCGCCGACTTGGGGTTGGCGAACATCGCGAGCGATGCGCGCAACTGGGTGAAGAAGGTCCGCTTCGGCGGCGCCGGTGCCGGAGGCCCGGACGTGAGGAGGGTGGCCGTCCCGGGGGCGCCGGCGCTCGCGGATGCCTCCACCGAGGCGGGGGTCTGTGCGGGAATGGTCATGTCAGGCCTCCGTCTCGCGCACGCGCGGGTCGAGGATGGCGTACGCGATGTCCGCCAGGATGTTCGCGATGAGCACGGCCAGCACGAGCACCAGGAAGATCCCCTGCATCAGCGCGTAGTCCTTCGCATTGGTGGCGTTCAGC
Organism: Microbacterium flavum; assembly: GCF_018717645.1. GTDB lineage: Bacteria > Actinomycetota > Actinomycetes > Actinomycetales > Microbacteriaceae > Microbacterium > Microbacterium flavum. The sequence continues at coordinate 56,806 of NZ_JAFLHG010000010.1, read as the reverse complement.
AGCAGCAGGCCGATGCCGGGATAGGAGAACACCATCTCCATCACGAGCGTGCCGCCGACGATGAACCCGAGCGCGAGCGCGAAGCTCTGGATCTGCGGCAGCACCGCGTTGCGCGCGGCGTAGCGCCACAGGACCCGCTTGTCGGGGAGCCCCTTGGCCTGCGCGACGGTGATGTAGTCCTCGTCGAGCACCGTCAGCATCATGTTGCGCATGCCGAGGACCCAGCCCCCGAGCGACGCGATCACGATCGTGAGGGCGGGGAGTGCGGCGTGGGCGATCACGTCGGAGATGAAGGGCCAGTTCCATCCGGGGCTCACTCCGAGCTCGTACGCGTGGCCGGCCGGGAACCAGCCGAGCAGGGTCGAGAACACCGCGATGAAGATCAGGCCGAGCCAGAAGTAGGGCACGGTGCCGAGGAAGGTCGTCACGGGGATCAGCACGTCCAGCCGACCGCCGCGACGCCAGCCGACGATGGCGCCCACGACGGTGCCGACGATGAAGGAGAGGACGGTGGCGAGGCCGACGAGGCCGAGCGTCCACGGCAGCGCCGAGGAGATGACGTCGCTCACCGGCGCCATGCCGCTCGAGATCGAGACGCCCAGATCGCCGCGCAGCAGCATCCCCCAGTATCGGATGTACTGGTCCCACAGCGTCGTCGAGTCATCCAGTCCGAACATGAGGCGCAGCGCCTTGGCCGCTTCGGGCTGCAGCTGACCGCGGGCCTGTGCCATGTACGCCGTGACCGCGTCGCCCTTCATCATGCGGGGGATGAAGAAGTTGATGGTGATGGCCGCCCAGGCGGTGAACGCGTAGAACAGCACCCGCCCCCCGATGAAGCGCCACGGCACCCGGATGCCGCCGCGCTCCGCGCGGGTCGCCGTCGTGCCGACGAGCGTCGGGTCGACGGGCGGAGCTTCGGCGGGAGCCTCATCGACGGGGACCGTGATGAGGGACCGCCCGTCCAGCGACTCCTCGGTCGAGGGGTCGTGGTGCCCGGTCTGCAGGTCGCCGGTCATCGCACACCTCCGGATGTCTGTGCCGACCGAGCGCGGAAGAACTCCTCGGGGTCGGGGGAAGCGGCGCGCAGTTCGCGCGTGTAGGGGTCTCGAGGGCGCAGGATGACGTCGTCGGCGGTTCCCCGCTCGACGACCCTGCCCTGGTTGAGCACGATGATCTCGTCACTGAAGTGACGCGCCGTGGCCAGGTCATGGGTGATGTAGAGGACGCCGAGTCCCTCTTCGCGCTGCAGGTCGGCGAGGAGGTTCAGCACGCCCAGGCGGATGGAGACGTCGAGCATCGACACGGGTTCGTCCGCGACGAGCAGCGCCGGGCGGGATGCCAGGGCGCGGGCGATCGCGACGCGCTGCCGCTGACCGCCGGAGAGCTCGTGGGGGCGGCGCCCCATCACGGCATCGGGTTCGAGTCGGACGCGCTCCAGCAGCCGACGGACCTCGGCGTCGATCTCCTGCCGCGGGACGACGTGGTCCAGTCGCAGCGGGCGCTCGATGTGGTGGCGGATCGTGTGGTACGGATTCAGCGACGCGAACGGGTCCTGGAAGACCATCCGCAGCTGCTGACGGTACGACCGCAGGCCCTTGCCGCGGCGGGGGATGGGGGAGCCGTCGAGCAGCACCTCACCGCGCGTGGGGACCTCGAGCTGGGTGAGGATCTTCGCGATCGTCGATTTGCCGCTGCCGGACTGGCCGACCAGGCCGATCGTCTGGCGGGACGAGAGCGTGAAGCTCACGTCGTCGAGGGCCTTGAGCTGACCGGAGCCGCGGACGTTGTAGATCTTCGTGACGTTCGCGAATTCGAGAGTCGTCATCGGACGACCACTCCCTTCTCCCCGGTGAGCCGGGGGAACGAGCGCAGCAGGTTCTGCGTGTACTCGTGCTGGGGGTCGGACCAGATCTTCTCCGCCGTGGCCAGTTCGACGATCCGACCCTCGCGCATGATGGCGATGCGGTCGCTGATCTCGAGCAGGAGCGGGAGGTCGTGGGTGATGAAGACGACCGAGAAGCCGAATTCGTGCCGCAGCTGCGAGATCTGGCGGAGGATCTCGCGCTGAACGAGCACGTCGAGTGCCGTCGTGGGTTCGTCCATCACCATGAGCTGGGGGCGGAGGGCCAGGGCCATCGCGATCATGACGCGCTGGCGCATGCCGCCGGAGAGCTCGTGCGGGTAGGAGCGCACGCGCTGGCCGCCGACCTTCACGATCTCGAGGAGCTCGACCACCGCGGCCCGGCGGGCGGCGCGGTCCATTTCGGGGCGGTGGACGAGGAAGACGTCGTCCAGCTGTGCGCCGATCGTGGCGACGGGGTTGAGGGCGTTCATCGCTCCCTGGAAGACCATGGAGATCTTGTCCCAGCGGAAGCGGCGCATCTGCTCGACATCGAGGGTGTTGACGTCGATGTCCTCTCCGGAGGCGTCGTGGAACGTGACGCTGCCGCTCGTGATCACGGCGGGCGGCTTCAGCAGCCGCTGCACGCCGTAGGCGAGCGTGGTCTTTCCGCTGCCGCTCTCGCCGGCGAGGCCGACGATCTCGCCGCGCTGGATGTCGAGGGTGACGTTCTTCACCGCCGCGACGGGCGGATCGACGTCGTAGACGACGGAGAAGTCGTCGATGGTCAGAAGGGATTCAGTCATGGTGTGGGTGCTTCCGAGTACGGACCGCGCCCCGGGTGGACGGTGCCGGTGAGGTCACCGTCCACCCGGGTGCGGGCTGTTCACTGAATGGATTCGGCCTTACTTGACGGGCTTGAGGCTCATCAGCACCTGCACGGCCGACGACGCGATCGGGTCGGCGGTGGCGTACTGGTCGTCCTCGCTCGGCCATCCGGTGAAGGATCGCGTGTTGTACTGCGCCAGCGTGGGGTGGGTGCCGATCGCGATGGCCGGCACGTCCTCGACGAAGATCTTCTGGAGGGCGTTGAGAGCGGTCGTGCGGGTGTCGTCATCGGACGCGCTCGCGTACTCCTTGAGCAGCTTCGTGGCCTCCGGGTTGCTGTAGCGCCCGAAGTTGTCCGACACGTTGCCGTCCGCGGCCTGGTCGATGTAGTCGCTGTTCATGACGTCGTCGTAGATGTGCCACGGGTTCGAGCCGGAGCCCGTCCAGTGCAGCGCCGCCTCGAAGTCGCCCGCGGCGATGTTGCCGAACCAGGTGTTGGCGTCGGGGGTTGCGACCTTCGCGTCGGCGCCGAGCGTCGACTTGACCTGCGTCGCGACCAGCTGGATGCCGGTGACGTAGTCGTTCCATCCCTGCGGGTCCTGCAGCGTGAAGGAGACGGGTGCACCGGAGGGATCCATGAGCGCGCCGTCGCCGTTCCAGGTGTACCCGGCGTCGGTGAGCACCTTCTTGGCGCCGTCGACGTCGATCGCGAAGTTCTGGTCCTGGTACTCGGGAGCGATGTACTGGTCGCCGGTGGGCTGCGGGATGCCCGTGACGTTCGTCAGCTCGGGGCCCGCGTTGCTGCGCGCCTGCTCGGCGTGCGCCTTGCGGTCGACGACCATGTTGACGGCCTTGCGGAACGCGACGTTGTCGAACGGGGCCTTCGTCGTGTTCACGAGGATCATGTCGGGGCTCAGGATGTTGGCGCCCCAGAAGACGTTGTGCTCCTTGTCCTTGTCGACGTAGTTCGTCTGGAAGTCCGTGATGAAGATCTGCGCCCAGTCGACCTCCTTGGTCTGCAGCGCCCGCAGCAGGCCCGTGTTGTCGTTGTACTCGAGGTACTTCAGCTGAGCGACGGGGACCTCGCCGCCCCAGTAGTCCGAGCGCGCCTTGAGGACGACGCCCTGCGAGGAGAAGGTGTCGACCGTGTACGGGCCGGTGCCGATGGCATCCTTTACCGGGTCCTTCGACGGGTCGGAGATGTCCTTCCACTGGTGCTCGGGAACGATGGTGGTCTGCAGGACGTCGCCCTGCTTGACGAACTTGGACTCGCTGAAGCTCAGGACGACGTTGTCGCCGTCCTTCTTGATGTCGGAGAGCTTCAGGCCGGCCAGATCGAGCGCCGGGGTGTCCTTGATCATGGTGAAGGTGAAGATGATGTCGTCGGCGCTGAAGTCCTTGCCGTCGTTCCACTTCACGCCGGCACGCGGGTGCAGCGTGAGCTGCGTGTAGTCGTCGTTCCACTCGACCGTGTCGGCGAGCCATGGGGTGGTCTCGTTCTTGCCGACCGGGTTCACCAGGGCGAGCGGTTCGTAGATCATGCGGTCGTACCCGAGCGACATGCCCGAACCGGTGCTGATGAACGGGTTGTTGATCTGCGTCGCCAGGACGGCCGAACCGTCCGGCTTGGCGATCGTGAGCGTTCCCGTTCCGGTCGCGTTGCCGTCGCCCGACGAGCTGCCGGAGCATCCCGTCAGTGCGAGCGACGCCGCGAGCACCGTGGCCAGGCCCGCGGCGGCGAGGGAGGACTTGAGCCTCATTGCTTCTCCTTGGTTGTCACTGCGTGGTGGATACCCGCACCGCGCGACGCTCCGGAGAAACCGTCACCTCGGCGCTGAGTGTGATTGCAAGAGGTAACTTACAAGCAAGTAAGCAATTCGGCAAGACGATCCGAAGGCGCTCGGTGCAGGCGATAGGGTCGCACTGGCACGAAGGAAAGGACGGTGGCGATGGCCTCCCCGCGACGACAGCCGCGTTCACGCCCCGAGACGCTCGTCCGGCGGCGCGAGATCCTCGACGCCGCCGTGGAGATCTTCGGCGCGAAGGGGTACGCCGGGGGCACCCTGCAGGAGATCGCCGACGAGGTCGGCATGACCCACGCGGGCATCCTGCACCACTTCGGATCGAAGGATCAGCTGCTGCTGGAGGTGCTCGAGCACCGTGATCAGGCAGACGTCGCGAACCTCGAGGGTCAGCACATCCCCGACGGGATGCCGCTGTTCCGCCACCTCGTGGCGACCGCCTTCCGCAACATGCAGCGCCCCGGCATCGTCCAGGCCTACGCCGTGCTCTCCGCGGAGTCCGTCACCGACGACCACCCCGGGCGCGAGTTCTTCCAGAAGCGCTACCGGACGCTGCGCGCCGAGGTCGCCGACGCGTTCCTCGCCGTCTGCGACGAGCAGGGCGTCGACGACCCGCAGCGCGTCGCGGAGGCATCCACCGCGATCCTGGCCGTCATGGACGGGCTGCAGGTGCAGTGGCTGCTCGAACCCGGCGCGGTCGACCTCGGGAGCGCGTCGGAGTTCGCGATCGAGGCGATCGTCTCCGCGGTGCTGCGCCCGCAGCCCTCACCCCTCGCGACCTAGGGGCCGCTCAGCCGCGCTGGCGCTCCACCGTGTACTCGATGCACCGGACGAGCTGGCGCACGTCGTCGGGCTCGATCGAGACGAAGGTCGCGATGCGCAGCTGGTTGCGGCCGAGCTTGCGGTAGGGCTCCGTGTCGACGATGTCGTTCGCGCGCAGGCTGGATGCCACCGCGGCCGCGTCCACGCTGTCGTCGAAGTCGATCGTGACGACGACGGGGGACCGGTCGGCGGGGTCCGCGACGAACGGGGTCGCGTAGGACGCGGACTCGGCCCAGTCGTAGAGCACCTGCGAGGACTCGGCGGTGCGGGCGGCGGCCCACCCGAGCCCGCCGTTGCCGTTGATCCACTCGAGCTGCTTGTCGAGGAGGAACAGGGTCGCCACCGCGGGGGTGTTGAGCGTCTGGTTGAGGCGCGAGTTGTCCAGCGCGTTCTTCAGGCTGAGGAACTCGGGGATGTAGCGCCCGGACGCGGCGACGCGCTCGATCCGCTCGATCGCGGCGGGGGAGACGGCGGCGAACCAGAGGCCGCCGTCGGAGCCGAGGTTCTTCTGCGGCGCGAAGTAGTAGACATCGGCGTCGGAGATCCGCAGGTTGATGCCGCCCGCGGCGCTCGTCGCGTCGATGACGGTGAGGGCGCCCTCGTCGCCCTGGACGCGCTCGACGGGCGCGGCGACACCCGTGGAGGTCTCGTTGTGCGGCCACGCGTAGACGTCGATGCCCGAGGTCGCCTCGGGGACCGAGCGCGTCCCGGGGGCCGCCTTGCGCACGTCGGGCGCCTCCAGCCACGGGGCGCCGGCCGCTGCGGCGAACTTGCCGCCGAACTCACCGAACACGAGATTCTGGGCGCGCGTCTCGATGAGGCCGAAGGACGCGGCATCCCAGAACGCGGTCGACCCGCCGTTGCCGACGATGATCTCGTAGCCGTCGGGGAGGCGGAGCATGTCGGACAGGCCCATCCGCACCTGGCCGACGAGGTTCTTGATCGGCGCCTGACGGTGCGACGTGCCCATGAGCACGGCGCCCGGGCCGGCGAGGGCCGCCAGCTGCTCGGGCCGGATCTTCGACGGACCGCAGCCGAAGCGTCCATCGGTGGGCAGGATCTCGCGGGGGAGGGTCACATGGGCCATGACCCCGATTCTAGGGCGAGCGGATAGGCTGGAAACCCACCCCTCCCCTGTGTAAAAGGCGCCCGATGACGGATCTGATCGACACCACCGAGATGTACCTGCGCACCATCCTCGAACTCGAGGAGGAGGGGATCGTCCCCCTGCGTGCACGCATCTCCGAGCGGCTCGGGCACTCCGGTCCGACCGTGTCGCAGACCGTCGGACGGATGGAGCGCGACGGTCTCGTCGTCGTCACCGACGACCGGTCGCTCGCCCTCACCGACTCCGGTAGGCAGAAGGCCGTCGACGTGATGCGCAAGCACCGCCTGGCGGAGCGCCTGCTGTCGGACGTCATCGGCCTGGACTGGGCCTACGTGCACGACGAGGCCTGCCGGTGGGAGCACGTCATGAGCGAGCAGGTCGAGCGCCGGCTCATCGAGCTGCTCGGGCACCCGACCGAGTCGCCGTACGGCAATCCCATTCCGGGTCTGGATCAGCTGGGCGACATGCCCGCCCGGACCTTCGAGGACGGCGTGGTCGGGCTCGTCCGGCTGCTCACCGAGACGGGTGCGCCCGTGTCGGGCACGGTCCGCCGGCTGGCCGAGCCGGTGCAGGTGGACCCCGAGCTGCTGACCCAGTTGCGGGACGCGGGCGTCATCCCCGGAGCGAGCGGGGACTACCGCTTCAGCGAGGGGTACGTCCTCGTGCAGATGGACGGTCAGGACGAGGGTCTCGAGCTCCCCGTGGAGGTCGCGTCGCACATCTTCCTCGTGGATGCCGCACCCGTGGCCTGACGTCGAGTCTGGACATCGGGTGGGAGAGTGCTGGGCCCCCTGCACACGGCGTGACTTATTCGTTACCTTCCGGTAGCCTCAAAACGTCCACCCGGCGAGAAGCCCGCCCCGGACCGCCCTGCGAATTGCCTCATGGGTTCGTCGTTCGCGTGGTGAAACCCGTACATCTGTGCCCGACACCGAGTGCCGACGAACCAGCGATCGTCCGACCGGTCGACACGCAGAGGCGCCGGAGGTCCTTTGGCTGAAAAGTTTGACTCGTCGCACGAGACTCCCGAATCTGACGCGACGACACCCGCTCCTTCGCGGCTGACCATCCTCGGTCGCGCCCGCCGCGCCACGATCGCGACCACGTCGCCGGCCGAGCCGCGCCGCGCCGCGCTCGCCCCCTCGCGCGCCGCACGCCGTGCCGCTGCCGGCAAGCCGCACCCGATGCGCAGCTTCCTGACCGTCGCCGCCGTCGCCGCCCTGGTCGGCACCGTCGCCGTCCCCGCGGCGCTCAGCGCCACCGGCGGCGCTGCTCCGGCCGAGGCCGCTGTGACGACGCTGCAGCAGGTCGCCGCCGACAACGCGCAGTCGCTCGTCGTGGCATCCGAAGCCACCCCCGCCGCGCTCGAGCGCGGCAGCTACAGCGCGACCACGCCTGAGGAGATCCAGGCGAAGAAGGACGAGGAAGCCGCCAAGGCTGCGGCAGCCGCGCGCATCGCCGCTGCCGCCGCCGTCACCTCATCGTCGTCGAGCGACTACTCCGGAGCGCTCGTCGAGTCGATCGCGCCCGCCGGATCCGTCGTGCGTCCGCTGCCGTTCTTCAACCACTTCGGCGAGCCGTACGCGGGCCACAAGGGCACCGACTACATGGTGGACCGCGGTACGCCGATCTACGCGATCGCCGACGGCGTCGTCGTCGCCTCCGACGAGAACGGGCCCGGCTGGGGCGTCTACGTGAAGATCGCCCACAACATCGGCGGCCAGAGCGTCACCTCGCTCTACGCGCACATGCTCTACGGCTCGCGCCGCGTCGCGGTGGGGGACACCGTCCGCGCCGGACAGATCATCGGACAGGTCAGCGACACGGGTCTCGCCTTCGGCACCCACCTGCACCTGGAGATCTACGTCAACGGCTCGTGGATCTACGCCGAGGACTTCCTGCAGGCCAACGTCCACTGAGTGCGTTACCCTGATCCCGACGCTCGCTGAAGCCGAGGGGGAAGCTGATGGACGCAGCAGGAGCAGGCATCCGCACCATGGATGCCCTCTGCCGGAATGTCTCCGGTCGCTACGTCCTCCGGCATCGCGTGCACGAGAGCCGCGGCATCCGCCGCGCGACGAAGGCGCTGTCTTTTCGACAGCGCCTTTTTTCGTGCCCGCCGTCCTCCGAGACTTCCGGGGGCGTCGACCGAGAGGCCCGCTGAAGCCGTCAGGGGCCGTTCGAGAGGACGCCGCATGCGCACACTGGTACTGAATGCTGGATACGAGCCGCTGGCCGTCGTGTCGTTCAAGCGGGCACTCGTGCTCGTCATGAACGAGAAGGCGACCGTCATCGAGCGGATCGACGGGAATCCCGTCTGGGGCCTGCGCGGCGCCCTCGACCGCCCCGCCGTCATCGTGCTCACGCGGTACGTGCGCGTCCCGGGTGCGCGTCGGGTCCCTGTCACGCGGCGAGGGGTGCTGCGGCGGGATGCTCACCGCTGCGCCTACTGCGGCAAGGCCGCCACCACGATCGACCATGTGCTGCCACGGTCGCGCGGGGGCGCGGACTCGTGGGAGAACCTCGTCGCCTGCTGCCTGCGGTGCAACAACGTCAAGGGAGACCGCACCCCGCAGGAGATGAAGTGGGAGCTGCGGTGGGTGCCGCAGCCGCCGAGAGGCGCGCAGTGGACCGTCCGGGGCACCGAGCGCTCGGACCCCGCCTGGGAGCCGTACCTGTCGCTCGCCGCCTGATCGGCACGCCGGGCTGATCGAGTCCGATCGGGCGGTGCACGGCGGCTCCGGCGCGCGCGGGCGATGTCGGACGTCGTGGTTATCTTCGATCTCACCGGATTGAGGTACTAGAACAAAAGTTCTAGCCTGGGGGGATGAGGTCGATCGTGGCGGATGCGGGAGCGATCCAGGCGCTGCGCGCACAGGTGGAGCGCCTGCAGGGGCGCCGCCTGGATGTGCCGGTGCTCCCGGTGCCCTCCGCGCTGGCCGAGCTCCTCCCCGGGGGCGGGCTGCGACCCGGCTCGTCGTACTCCCTCGGGCGCTCCACGTCGCTGCTGTTCGCCCTGCTGGCCCGCCCGTCGCAGGACGGATCCTGGTGCGCGGCCGTCGGCATGCCGCACCTCGGGGTCGAAGCCGCCCGGTCCGCCGGGGTCGACCTGGCGCGCCTCGTCCTCGTGCCCGATCCGGGGGAGCGGTGGCTCGCCGTCACGGCCGCCATCGCCGATGTTCTGCCCGTCGTCGCCGTCCGGCCGCCTGCGCGCGCGAAGGATGCGGACATCTCCCGTCTGGCCGCCCGCATGCGGGAGCGCGAGGCCGTGCTGCTCGTGCAGGGCCCGTGGCCGCAGACCGAGGCGATGATCGATGTCGGCGATCCGTCCTGGTCGGGCATCGGCGAAGGGTACGGCGTGCTGGACGGGCGCGAGCTGACCGTCACCGTCACGAGCCGCCGCTTCCCGTCGCCCCGCACGGGGCGTGTCCTGCTGCCGGATGCCTCGGGTGCGGTCTCCGCCCTCGGCGAGACCGCATCCGTCGCCGCTCCGCTCGCTCCCTTCGTTCCGCTCCGGGCGGCGGGCTGATGTCCGCCGCGAACAGCACGGGCGGCGGGCTGATGTCCGCCGCGCCGCGCACGCTCGTCGTCTGGGTGCCCGACTGGCCGATCGTGGCCCTCTCCCGCGGCGAGGAACCGATCGATACGTCATCGCCCGTCGCGATCTTCGCGAAGGGCGTCGTGGTGGCCTGCTCGGCCGCCGCGCGCGCGGAGGGCGTGCGCCGCGGGCAGCGCCGACGCGATGCGCAGGCGCGGTGCCCGCAGCTGGAGGTCGTCATGGACGACCCGGTGCGCGACCATCGGGTGTTCGCGCCGGTGGTGGCCGCTGTCGAAGGGGCGGCTCCAGGGGTCCAGGTGATCCATCCGGGTCTTCTCACCCTGCGGGCCAAGGGGCCCGCCCGTTTCTACGGCGGCGAGGCGGCCGCCGCGACCGTGCTGGTCGGTGCGGTCGCCGGCGAGGGTGTGGACGATGTGCGCGTCGCGGTCGCGGACGGCGCCTTCACCGCCGAGCAGGCCGCCCGTGTCGCCACACGGGCGGGCGATCCGCTCCGGATCGTGCCGGCGGGTCAGGCGGCCGCCTTCCTCGCACCTCTGCCGATCGCCGTCCTCGACGATGACACGGTGAGTCTGTTCGCCCGGCTGGGCGTGCAGACGCTCGGGGCGGTCGCCGCTCTCGGACCGGACCGGCTGGCCGAGCGGTTCGGTGCGCGGGGCGCGCGGCTGCACGCCCTGGCATCCGGTCAGGACCCGCGCGCAGTGCAGGCGCGGACGCCTCCGCCCGAGCTGCACCGCGAGGTCGCCTTCGAGCCGCCGGTGACCCTGGCCGACCAGATCGCGTTCGGGCTGCGGGTGCCGGCGGAGGAGTTCACCGGGCGGCTGGGCGAGCAAGGTCTCGTCTGCACCGAGCTGCGGGTCGTCCTCACCGGCGAGAACGGTGATCGCAGCGAGCGGGTGTGGCGGCATCCCGACGCGTTCGACGCCGCGGCCATCGTCGACCGGGTGCGCTGGCAGCTGGCCGAGCAGGGCGCCGCGGGCACGCGCGGTGTTCGGGGCGCCGCAGGGGCGGCGACGGGGGGCGCGGCGCGGACGGCGGGGCTGCGCAGCGCGGTGACGATGGTCCGCATCGAGCCGGAGGGGGTGGATGCCGCCGCGCACCACACGGCGCGGCTGTTCGGATCGGGCCCCGAGGAGCGAGTTCACCATGCGCTGTCGCGGGTCCAGGCGATGCTCGGGCACCAGGGCGTGCTCACCCCCGGCGTCGGCGGGGGGAGATGGCTCGCCGAGCGGCAGCAGCTCGTCCCCTGGGGGGATGCCGCGGCTCGGGGCGCCCCGGCGGCGCCGTGGCCCGGGAGCCTGGCGGGGCCCCTGCCGCCCACGGTGTTCGCCGAGGCTCTTCCCGTCGCGGTGCTCGACGCCGACGGCGACATGGTGGCCGTCGACGGGCGCGGTGAGCTGACCGCGGAGCCGGTCTGGATCACGCTCGCCTCTCCGCCCTCCTCTCCATCCTCCTCTTCATCGTCGGGCGGCGCGGCGCGGCGGCGCGCCATCCGACGGTGGGCCGGGCCGTGGCCGCTCCTCGAACGCGGCTGGGACCCGGTACGCGCGCGCCGTGCCCATCGCTTCCAGATCGTCGACGCGGAGCAGGCGGCCTGGCTGCTCGTCTGCGAGGAGGGCATCTGGCATGCCGAGGGGGTGTACGACTGATGGGATTCACCAACCCCTCCGTCACCTGGTCGGAGATGGAACGCCTCCTCAGCAGTCGTGCGAAGGAGCCCGACGGCGGCGACGGCCCGGCGTTCTCCCGCAAGCGGGGGAAATACGAGGCGCCACCGATCGAACGTCCGGACGACCCGGTGCCCTACGCCGAGCTGCATGCGCACTCGTCGTACTCGTTCCTCGACGGGGCGTCCTCGCCGGCGGAGCTCGCCGAGGAGGCCGAGCGCCTCGGGCTCCACGCCCTCGCCGTGACCGATCACGACGGGTTCTACGGGATCGTCCGGTTCGCCGAAGCGGCTGAGCAGCTGCACGTGAAGACGGTCTTCGGGGCCGAGCTCTCGCTCTCGGACCTGCCGTCAGCGGCGGCACCTGCCCGCAGCGGACCCGCCGACCCGCAGGGTTCGCACTTGCTCGTCCTGGCGCGGGGGGAGGAGGGCTACCACCGCCTCGCCGCCGCTCTCACGCACGCCCAGCTCGCCGGGGGTGAGAAGGGGCGCCCCCGCTACGACCTCGACGATCTCGCCGCGCGCGCCGAGGGGAACTGGGCGGTGCTCACCGGATGCCGCAAAGGCGCGGTGCGCCAGGCGCTGGCATCCGGGGGAGCCGCGGCGGCCGGCGCGGCGCTCGATCTGCTCGTCGACCGCTTCGGGCGGGGCGCGGTCGAGGTCGAGCTCATCGACCACGGGAACCCGACGGACACGCGCGACAACGATGTGCTCGCCGCGCTCGCCGCGTCGCGGGGACTTCCCGTCCTCGCGACCAACAACGTCCACTACGCCGTCCCGGAGCGGGTGCACCTGGCCGCCGCCGTCGCCGCCGTGCGGGCGAACCGGGGCCTCGACGAACTCGACGGGTGGCTGCCCGCCCACGCGAGCGCGCACCTGCGGTCGGGGGCGGAGATGGCGCGGCGTTTCCGGCGCCACCCCGGTGCCGTCTCCCGCACGGTCACCCTCGCCGACGAGCTCGCCTTCCCCCTCCGTCGCGCCAAGCCGGCGCTGCCGAAGACCACGGTGCCGGAGGGGCACACCCCGATGTCCTGGCTGCGCACCCTCGTCTGGGAGGCCGTGCCGCGCAAGTACCCCCACGCGAGCGAGGCGGACCGCGCCCGCATCGAGAAGGAGCTCGGCGTCATCGAGCAGAAGGACTTCCCGGGGTACTTCCTCATCGTGTACGGGATCGTCGCCGAGGCGCGGCGGCGCGGCATCCTCTGTCAGGGGCGGGGGTCGGCGGCCAACAGCGCCGTCTGCTACCTGCTGGACATCACGGCGGTCGACTCGATCTTCTACAACCTGCCCTTCGAGCGGTTCCTCTCCGCCATGCGCGAGGAAGAGCCCGACATCGACGTCGACTTCGACTCGGACCGCCGCGAGGAGATCATCCAGTGGGTCTTCCAGGAGTACGGGCGCGAGCGCGCGGCCCAGGTCGCCAACGTCATCCAATACCGGCCGAAGAACGCCGTGCGCGACATGGCCAAGGCCCTCGGTCACTCCCCGGGGCAGCAGGATGCCTGGTCGAAGCAGATCGAACGATGGGACGGCCCGGTGCCGGGCACCCACGACATCCCCGAACGGGTGCTCGAATACGCCGGCGCGCTCATGAAGGCTCCCCGCCATCTCGGCATCCACTCCGGGGGGATGGTCCTCACCGAGCGCCCGGTGGGCGAGGTCGTGCCGATCGAGCACGCACGCATGGAGAACCGCACCGTCATCCAGTGGGACAAGGACGACGCCGCCTGGATGGGGCTCGTGAAGTTCGATCTGCTGGGGCTCGGCATGCTCGCCGCGCTGCAGTACGCGTTCGACCTCATCCGTGAGGCGACGGGGGAGGAGTGGTCGCTCGACGCGATCCCGAAGGAGGAGCAGGGCGTGTACGACATGCTCTGCCGGGCCGATTCGATCGGGGTGTTCCAGGTCGAGTCGCGTGCGCAGATGGGGCTGCTGCCGCGCTTGCAGCCGCGACGCTTCTACGACCTCGTGATCGAGATCGCACTGATCCGGCCCGGCCCGATCCAGGGCGGCGCGGTGCACCCGTACGTGCGCCGCAAGGTCCAGGGCGAGACGGTGACGTACGCGCATCCGAAGCTCGAGCCCGTGCTGGAGCGGACCCTCGGCATCCCGATCTTCCAGGAGCAGCTCATGCAGATGGGGATGGCGGTGGGAGACCTCACCGGGGAGGACGCCGATGTGCTGCGCCGGGCCATGGGGTCCAAGCGCGGCATCGAACGGATCGAGTCGGTGCGGGAGAAGCTGTATGCCGGAATGGAGCGCAACGGCCTCACCGGTGAGGTGGCCGACGACATCTACGCGAAGATCCAGGCGTTCGCGAACTTCGGCTTCGCCGAGAGCCACTCCCTCTCGTTCGCGCTCCTCGTCTACGCCTCGTCCTGGCTGAAGCTGCACTACCCGGGGGCGTTCCTCGCGGCGCTGCTGCGGGCACAGCCGATGGGGTTCTACTCACCGGCGACCCTCACCGCCGACGCCCGCCGGCACGGCGTGATCGTGCGACGCCCCGACATCCATGCGTCCGGCGCCGAGGCCTCCCTCGAACCGGTCTCCCCGCCGCCCGCCGGCCCCGCTCCTGCCCCCGGGCACGCTCCGGTCCCCGACCCCTGCGCCGACCGTCGTCAGCCGCCCGTGCCGCCCTTCGACCCGGCGGCGCCCGACGAGTCGGCCGCCCACCGCCGGGACGGCGCGTTCGCGGTGCGTCTCGGGCTCTCCGCGGTCACCGGCGTCGGTCTGCCTCTCGCGACGCGGATCGTCGCGACGCGTGAGGCGGACGGGCCGTTTCGCGACCTCCGCGATCTCGTCCGCCGCACGAACGCGACCGAGGCGCAGCTCGAGGCGCTCGCCACGGCGGGGGCGTTCGAGAGCATGGGCATCTCGCGCCGGGAGGGGCTGTGGCTCGCGGGGGATGCCGCGCAGGATCGCACCGAGTTCCTCGAGGGCACGCTCGTCTCGGTGCAGCCGCCGCTGTTCCCCGACCAGTCCAGCTATGACGTCCTCGCCGCCGATCTGTGGGCGACGGGCCTCTCGGCGGACGATCATCCCCTCGTGCACTACCGGTCGCAGTTGGATGCGCGCGGCGTGCTCACCTCGCGCGGGATGCGCACCCACGAGGAGGGGCGCCGGATCGAGGTCGCGGGGCTCGTGACGCACCGGCAGCGGCCGGCGACGGCATCCGGCATCACGTTCCTGAATCTCGAGGATGAGCACGGGATCATGAACGTGATCTGCTCGAAGGGGGTGTGGGACAGGTACCGGCGGGTCCTGCGTGATGCGCCGGCGCTCATCGCCCGCGGCATGCTGGAGCGCTCGCCCGAGGGGGTGACGAACCTCGTGGCCGACGCGTTCGAGGACCTGCGGATCGGGGTGCAGCACCGGTCCCGTGATTTCCGGTGACCGGTGCTGCACCCCGGACGCGGTCAGCCCGGCGGGGCGGTCCGCGCGTTCAGCGACTCAGCTCCGCTGGGCGAGGGCGAACCCCACGCCGCCCTCGTCGTCGACGTGCGCGTCCAGGACGCGGTCTCCGAGTTCGACGGTCGAGACGGCGTCGACGAAGACGCGGGCACCGCCATCCTGGACGACGGTGTCGCCCTGCTGCGGGCCGTCGGCCAACGAGACGGCATACCCCTCGTGGGGCGCGGCGGCCTGCGCGATGCGCAGCCCTCCGGTGTCCGTCGACATCCGCTGGGCGAGGTGCGTGACGGCGGTGGCGGCGTTCTCGGTGAGTGTGAGCATGGTGCTCTCCTTCCGTGGATTGCGAGTCGGCCACGATGCCGTGCCCGCGGCCCGGATGCAAGCTCTGACACACCCTCGCCGCACACTCGCACGCGATACCCAGGTGACGCGCCGCGGCCCGCACCCGCGCGCGACAGCGTCCCCCCGATGGGCGTAGCGTCGGATCATGGCGAATGTGGCGGACTTCTTCATCGAGACTCTCAAGCGTGCGGGCATCGACCGGATCTGGGGTTTGCCGGGTGATTCGCTCAACGCGTTCACCGACGCGCTCCGGCGTGACAGCGGCATCCGCTGGATGCACATGCGGCACGAGGAGGCGGCGGCGTTCGCGGCGGGGGCGGATGCCGAGCTCACGGGCGAGCTCGCGGTCGTCGCGGGCTCATGCGGACCGGGCAACCTGCACTTCATCAACGGTCTGTTCGACGCCAATCGCACCCGCGTGCCGGTGCTCGCGATCGCCTCGCACATCCCGTCGGCCGAGATCGGCACCGGCTACTTCCAGGAGACCCACCCGCAGGAGCTGTTCCGCGAGTGCAGCGTGTACTCCGAGCTGGTCTCCGACCCGGCCCAGCTGCCCTGGGTGCTCGAGATCGCGATGCGAACGGCCGTCGAGAAGCGCGGCGTCGCGGTCATCGTGGTCCCGGGGGATGTGTTCTTCGCGGATGCCCCGAGCCGCCGGCCGACCGCCGCGATCCGCGCGACGCGGTCGACCGTGCTGCCGGATGACGCCGGGCTCCAGGCCGCCGCCGAGCTCCTCAACGGCGCCAAGAAGGTGACGATCCTCGCCGGCGCCGGGGTGGCCGGTGCGCACGACGAGGTGGTGGCGCTCGCCGCGAAGCTTCAGGCGCCGATCGTGCACGCTCTGCGCGGCAAGGAGCACATCGAGTGGGAGAACCCCTACGACGTCGGCATGACGGGGCTGCTGGGCTACGCGTCGGGGTACCGCGCGATGGAGAAGTGCGACGCGCTCCTCATGCTCGGCACCGACTTCCCGTATCGCCAGTTCTTCCCCGAGAAGGCCACGATCGTGCAGGTCGACATCCGGGGCGAGCAGCTCGGTCGGCGCACGCCCATCGACCTCGGTCTCGTCGGCGGCGTCCGCGAGACCGCGGTCGCGCTGGCACCGCTGATCGACGAGGGGCGGTCGTCGTCGTTCGTCGACGACGCGGTCGAGCACTACCGGAAGACCCGGAAGGGACTCGACGAGCTGGCCGTCGACGACGGGAAGCAGCCCGTCCACCCGCAGTACGTCGCGCGGCTGCTCGACGAGCTCGCGAGCGAGGATGCCGTGTTCACCGCCGACGTCGGCAGTCCCGTCATCTGGGCGGCGCGGTACCTCACGATGAACGGCTCGCGACGCCTCCTCGGCTCGTTCCTGCACGGCTCCATGGCCAATGCGATGCCGCAGGCGCTCGGCGCCCAGGCGTCGGACCGCGACCGCCAGGTCATCGCGCTGGCGGGCGACGGCGGGCTCGCGATGCTGATGGGCGATCTGCTCTCCATCCACCAGAACCGACTGCCCGTGAAGATCGTGGTGTTCAACAACTCTTCGCTGAACTTCGTCGAGCTCGAGATGAAGGCGGCGGGGATCGTGAACTTCGGCACCGGCCTCGAGAATCCGTCATTCGCCGCCGTCGCCGAGTCGGTCGGGATCACCGGCATCCGCGTGGAGAAGGCGTCCGATCTGCGAGCGGCGCTCGTGCAGGCGCTCGCCACCGACGGCCCGGTCCTCGTGGACGTCGTCGTGGCGCGCGAGGAGCTGTCGATGCCGCCGACGATCACCGCGGCGCAGATGAAGGGCTTCACCGTCTGGGCGTTGAAGACCGTGCTGTCGGGGCGTGGGGATGAACTTCTCGACCTCGCGGACACGAACGTGTGGCGCCGCCTCTTCTCCTGAGACAACCGAGGCTCCTGAGGACCACCAAGGCACCTGAGGGCCACGAGGATCCTGTCGGAGGCGGCGCCCGTCCGGTTCCGCCCTCAGGCCGCCGGCGGAACGATCACGACCTTCCCGTGCACCTCTCCCGCGTCGGCCTTCGCGTGCAGCGCGGGCAGGTCGCGAAGCTCCACGTGCGCGGCGATGTCGACGCGGAGACCGTCCTCGTCGACGAGACGCACGATGTCCGCCAGGCGGGCGGCGTCGGGGTGGACATAGACGGTCGCGGCGCGCACGCCCCGCGCGTCGTCGCTCGGGGTCTCGACCATCGGAGTGGTCGAGACGACGATCCCCCCGTCGCGCACGAGCGTCGCCAGGGCGGCGAAGTCCTCGGGCGAGATGGGGGCGAGGTTGAGCAGCATGTCGACGGGCGCGGTGACGGCATCGAGCACCGGGGTGGTGGTGTGGTCGATGATCTCGTCCGCGCCGTTCGCCGCCACCGTGTCGGCGCTGCGCGGGCTCGCCGTGGCGATGACGTGGGCACCCGCGCGGCGGGCGAGCTGCACGGCGTATCCGCCGACCGGCCCACCGGCGCCGTTGACGAGCAGGCGCTGACCCGACGTGAGGCCCCCGGCTTCGAAGAGCGCCTGCGCGGCGGTGAGGGCGACGGAGGGGATGCCGGCGGCATCCTCGAGCGGAATGCTGCGGGGAGCGGCGACGAAGGAGTCAGCGGGAGCGACGACGTACTGCGCGGCGCCGCCGTCTCCGGTCATCGGCAGGAACCCGATGACCGGATCGCCGATGCGGACGTTCTCGACGCCCTCGCCGAGCGCGTCGACCGTGCCCGAGACGTCGTAGCCCGGGACATGGGGCAGGGTGAGCGGGATCGGGAGGAAGCCGCCACGCATCCCACCGTCGGCGGGGTTGTACGCCGAGGCGGCGACGACGATGCGCACCTCTCCTGCAGCGGGCGTCGGCTGAGCGACGTCTTCGTAGCGCAGGACGTCGGCGTCGCCTGTCTCGTGGAACCGGATGGCCTTCATGATGTTTCCCTTCGTTGATGCTTTGGATTCGAAGCAATATCGGAACGCTAACACTGCTTTGAATTAGAAACAAGTAGTTTGAATCAGAAGTATTGCTACCGTGGAGGCATGCCCTCCGACGCGCCGAATCTGGACCCCGTCGAACTCGGCGCGTACTTCGCGCTCATCGAGACCGGCAGTCTGCTGCGCCACGCCGTGGAGCAGCAGCTGCAGGATGCCGGCGGGCTCAGCTACGTGCAGTTCCAGCTCCTCGCCACGCTCGGCGATGCGCCCGCCGGGTCGCTGCGCATGACGGACCTCGCCGATGGACTCGTCTACAGCCGCAGCGGCCTCACCTACCAGGCGCAGACCCTCG
Organism: Microbacterium flavum; assembly: GCF_018717645.1. Taxonomy (GTDB): domain Bacteria; phylum Actinomycetota; class Actinomycetes; order Actinomycetales; family Microbacteriaceae; genus Microbacterium; species Microbacterium flavum. Next base: position 38,178 of record NZ_JAFLHG010000010.1, on the reverse strand, counting down.
AGAAGCGCGGCCTGATCACGCGTGCCCCGTCTCCCGACGACGAGCGCACCGTGCAGGTCGCCCTGACGACCGAGGGGCGGGAGGTGCTCACGCGCGTCTTCCCGGGTCATATCGCCGTCGTTCGCGAGCTGCTGCTCGCGCCGCTCTCGCGCCCCGACGTCGAGACTCTCGGGGGAACCCTCGGCCGCGTCCGCGACCACATGCGTCAGACCCCGCCCCGCTCGGCGGCCCCGCGACGCCGGTGACCGCGCCGCGGCATCCTGCGCCCCTGCCTGCCGTCCGGTCGGCTTGACGACCCCTGGGTTCTCACGTAGCGTCCGCCGGAGGGGCGCCTCCGACGCCCGATCCCCCGAAAGGACACCCATGGCTCGCCACGTCGCGATCGTCTGGAACCCCACCAAGACCGAGAAGACCACCCTCGAATCCGGGCTCGCCGCCGCTGTGGCCGATGGCGATGGCCAAGGCGCCGAGCCGCAGGTCACCTGGTGGGAGACGACCGAGGATGACGCGGGGCAGGGGAAGACCGCGGAGGCTGTCGCGGCGGGCGCCGACCTGATCATCGCCGCCGGTGGCGACGGCACGGTGCGTGCGGTGGCCGAGAGCCTCGCGGACGCGCACGCGGACGTCGAGTTGGCGATCGTGCCGCTCGGTACGGGGAACCTGCTGGCTCGCAACCTCGACGTCCCCATAGGCGACGTCCCGGCGGCCTTCGTCCGAGCGCTCGACGCCGACGTGCAGCCGGTCGATGTCGGCTGGGTGGAGGTCGAGCTGGCGGGCGGTTCCGAGCGGCACGCGTTCGTGGTGCTGGTCGGGTTCGGCATCGACGCGCACATGATCGCCGAGACCGATGAGGATCTGAAGGACAAGGCGGGATGGCTCGCCTACGTCGAGTCGCTCGGGCGTGCGCTGTCGGCCAGTGATGTCGTGCCGTTCCACATCAGCGTCGATGACCGTCCGGGTCGCGACGAGGAGGGCCACACGCTGCTGATCGCGAACTGCGGCACGTTGCAGGGCGGGCTCACCCTCCTCCCCGACGCCGATCCCTCGGACGGCGAGCTGGACTACCTCGTGCTGAGCGCCGACAGCTTCGGCGAGTGGGCGGGCACGATGAAGACGATGCTGTGGGACAACGGGCTGAAGAAGCTCATCGACAAGGATGCCGACACCGCGAGCACCGACGCCGTCAGCCACGGGCGTGCCCGGGCTCTGTCGGTGACGCTGCCGGAGGCGCGTGCGTTCGAGATCGACGGCGAGGAGATCGGCGAGACCCGCGCCTTCACCGTCAGCGTCCAGCCGGCGGCGCTGCGGGTGCACTGAGCCCGCACCGCGGGGGAACGGTGCGGCGGGGTGAGCGCCGCGGCAGGGGTGCGGGCGACGCGAGACGCGATCCGAACGGGTGCGCGTTCCGAATCACCTGTGTGACCACCGACCTCGCCGCCCCGTCTCCCCGCACCGATCGGCGGGGCCCGTCGCTCACGGCGGACGGTCGGTCCCTGGGGGTTCGGCGGCGGACGGTGACGACGAGCGCGGGCCGCGTCGTCATGCACGTGGACGGTGCGGCAGGGGAGGTGGCGACGATCCTCCTCCACGGCGCAGCCGGGTCGTGGACGACGTGGACGCCGCTGCTCCGCGCCGCGCAGCGCGCCGGCGAGCCGCTGACCGACGTCGTCGCGATCGACCTTCCCGGCTGGGGGGAGAGTGCGGCGCCCGCGGGCGGATGGGATGTCGCGCAGCTGGGCGACGCGGTGGCAGAGGTGGCCGAGTCGCTCGGCTACCGACGGTGGATCCTCGTCGGACATTCCCTCGGCGGGTTCCTCGCGCTCGACATCGCGGCGCGCTTCCGTGAGCGCACGGATGCCGTCCTCCTGATCTCCCCGTCCGGTCCCGCCGTCCTCGACGCGATCCGCCATCCGGTCCGCGGGTGGCGGTCGTTGCCGGGGTTCGCGGGGATGCTGCTGGCCATGCGGATGCTCGCGGCGATGGGCGGTGCGGGGCGCCGGTTCCTCCGGGCGCTGCGCGGGTCGGGTCTTCTCGGGCCGTTGAGCGCGCCGCTGTTCGCCGAGCCGGCGCGCGTGCACCGCTCGGTGGTGGCCGCGCTCGCCGACGAGGTGCGGCCGCGGGCGTTCGCCGAGGCGGCGCGCGCGGCGGCGGGGTACGACGAGACGCAGTGGAGCGGCATCCGGTGCCCGGTCCGCGCGCTGCGCGGCGAGCGGGATGTGTTCGTCGCCGACAGCGACGGGGCGGCGCTCGCGGCGCTCATCCCCGATTTCGCGCAGCAGACGGTTGCCGGGGCGGGTCACTTCGCCGCTGTCGAGCGGCCCGATGCGGTGCGGGGAGTGCTGCGGTCGCTGCCGTCGGCGCGGGTGTTCGCGCTGGGGGAGAGCCGCGGCGGACATCGCGCAGCGCTTCCTCCAGGTGCGGATGCGCGAAGACGAAACCGCGCGTGCTCAGCGCGTCGGGCAGCACCCACCGGCTCTTGAGGATCAGCTCGGGTTCGGTGCGCAGGGCCCACATGCCGATCTCGAGCATCCATCGCCGGGTCGGGATGCCGACGGGAGTGCCGACCACGCGGCGGAGCGTCCGCATGAGCGTGCGGTTGTCGCTCGGGTTCGGCGCGGCGATGTTGATCGGGCCCTCGATGCCCTCGTCGTCGCGGATGAAGCGCACCGCGGCGATGACGTCGTCGATGTGCACCCAGCTGAATCGCTGGCTGCCGCCGGTGCGGTGCCAGGGGGCGCGATCGCTCCCGGTGGGATGGTCGCCGATGCCGCGATAGCGGCGGTGCGGCGGGCACCATCCGTCGTACTGGGTGCCGCCGAGGCCGGCGCGGGCCAGGGAGAAGAGCAATCGGGTCGCAGGGCCGTCGCCGAGGACGATCGACATCCGCAGTGCGACGCGGCGGGTGGCGGGCAGGTCGCCGGCGAACAGTTCGCGCTCCCAGGAGATGGCCACGTCGACGGAGAAGCCGGATCCGAGGTCGCCGGATGCCTCGGTCTGCGGCTCATCCATCGCGTGGCGGTAGATGGTCGCGGTCGATGCGTTGAGCCAGAGGCGTGGCGGGCGTTCGGCGGAGGCGATGGCCTCCCGGAGGGCTCGTGTGGTGCGCACGCGCGAAGCGAGGATCTCGCGTCGGTTGCTGTCGGTGTACCGGCAGTTCACCGACGTGCCGGCGAGGTTCACGACGAGGTCGGCGCCGTCGACGGCTCGGCGCAGGGCATCGGCGTCGTCCCAGCGCACGGCTGCGTGACGACCGACGTGGCGGATGTCGTAGCCGTCGGCGTCGAGGGCCTTCGCCAGTGCGGTGCCGACGAAGCCGCTGCCGCCGGCGAGGACCGCGATCGGTCGCGCGTTGTGGTGCATAGGCCGAGCCTACGCCTTTCTGAACGCGTTCAAAAGTGGGATGGTGCGAACTGAGGCCGGGCTCTGCGCGTTCACTCAACCGGGCGTGCGACGATCGGATCATGCGAGCGACACCCCGCGCCTGGCACTTCCTGGCGACTGCCGTCGGTCTCGCTGCGCTGTTGGCGATGGCGTACCTGTTCTTCGTGCAGGGGTACATGGGGCAGCTGATCGATGAGCAGGCGCGTCTGGGGGCGCAGGTCGGCGTCGGCGCCGGCGCCGTTGCGGCCGTCCTCGATGCCGTTCCGCTGACGAGCGCCGGAATCGTCGTCCTCGCGGTGGTGATCGGGCTGATCCGGCGACGCGGGGTGGCCACGGTTGTTGCGCTGGCGGTGGTCGCGGCATCGAATCTGACGACGCAGGCGCTGAAGCATGAGCTGCTCGATCGCCCCGACAACGGCGCGACCGGCGCGTGGCACAACTCATTCCCCTCCGGACATACGACCGTGTTCGTGTCGGCGATGTTCGCGCTGTTCCTCGTGTGCAGCCCTCGGGTGCGTCCGTTCGTCGCCGCCCTCGGGGCCGCGGCCACGATCGCGGTCGGCATCCTCCTCGTCGAGAGTCAGTGGCATCGGCCGAGCGACATCGTCGGCGGCATCCTGGTGGTGGCGGTCTTCGTGTTCCTCGGGGGAGCGGTTCTCGCGCGAGCCACGCCGCGCGGCGTGCGCCCGCGGCATCGGGCGTGGCCCGGGGCGGTGGGTCTGCTCGCGCTGGCCGCGGCGGGTTCGGCGGGGGCGATCGGTCTGGCGTACCTGACGACGGATGCCGCCGACTCGAGCGCGCTCGCCGCCACGGTCGCGGGACTGGTGGCGATCGTCGCCGCGGCGGGCACCGTCGCGGTTCTCGCGACGGTGCTGTTCCGTCGGGTTGCGTGAGGCGGGCGCCGTGGATTCGTCGGGCGCCACGCGTCGTCGGGCCGCTGCTCGACTAAACTCGGGGTGCCAGCCTCTGTAGCTCAGTGGAAGAGCCACTCCGTCCTAAGGAGCGGGTCGGGGGTTCGAATCCCTCCAGGGGCACACCCCTTTTTTACCTCTGACCAGGTATTTCTTCTGTGGTCAGACCTCGCAAAACGCGTTTTTGCCCGTTTTTTGCCCGCATATGTAAACGCTATGAACCGAAAACAAGGCCCCTCAGAGGGCTCCAATCGGCTCCTCAGAACGTCGAAATCGGAGTCGCTTTCGTGTCTCGAGCCTCGTCTGGAGACTGAGCAATCTGCTCTCGACGGTTACCGCGTGCGGCGGAAGCGGGTCTGCGGACCCGCCGGCAGTGCCACGAGCGGCATCGCGTCGTTGAGGCGCGCCGCGACGGCATCCAGATCATCATCGAAGAGGTCGGCATACGTGTCGAGCGTCATCGCCGCGGACGCGTGACCGAGCATTCGTTGCACGGCCTTCACATTCGCGCCGGAGCTGATCGCGAGCGATGCAGCGGTGTGGCGGAGGTCGTGAGGGGTGAGTCGAGGTATCGACGGATCGATCGCCTGCGCGCGCTTCACAGCGTTCGCGAACCAACCCTGGCTGCCGGAGTTGCGCATGTGGTTGACCCCGTCGCCGAACAGCAGCCCCTCCGGTCCTTTGCCGGCGCAGGCCTGCTCGATCAGGGGAGCCAGGCGATCGGGGTAGGGGACCGAGCGCTTCTCGTGCGTCTTCGGCGTGCCGACGTGGATCTCGTAGCCGATCATCACGGCGTTCTCTTCGATGACGAAGCGCTTGCGGAGCCGATTCACGCTGCGCACCCGCAGCCCGGTCGCCTCGCCCCAGCGCAGCCCGGTGTAGGCCAACGTCAGAACCATGGTTGGGTGCGCCGAGCATGCCGCCAGGGTCGCCACCTGGTCATGCGACAGATAGACGCGTCGCTTACCGGGACCCCTCCGGGGAAGATTGCGGATGTGCCTAGCGGGATTGCTCGCGAGGCGACGGTCGTCGATGGCGACGTCGAGGATGCCGGCGAGCACTCCAAGGGCACGTTTGACGACAGTGCTCGACTTCTGCGTCGCGAGCTCCGACACCCAATCCTGAACTTCTGAGCGGCGGATCGACCAGATCTCCCTGTGCGCCCACACCGGAGCCACGTGGTTCTTCCATGCTCGCTCGAGCGTCACGTAGTACGACGGCTTCGACATCGGCGGCTGCTTAGAACGCAGCCAGCTGTCGGCGAACATCAGCACCGGCACCCGCGACGTGGCGGGATCGATGTACTCGCCCTTCGACTTCGACACCGTCACCATCGAGAGGTAGAGCTTCGCCTCACGCATCGTCGTGAAGCCGCGCTTCTCCGCCTCGCTGTGATCCGGTTTGCGATAGCGCACGCGGTAACGGCGGCCTTTACCCGTTTCGTACGGAGTGATGGTGCCCATCTCAGGCCTCCGTTCGTGGCGACTTACCTGTCGGGATCGCGACCAGTTTCCGACAAAGCTCGGACGTGTTCAACGCCACCGCTCCAAGACGTCAATGGAAGGCGCGAATCGTAGCTAGCTGGGGCTGGCAGAGTCTCTCCGCTCGGATGCGAGGGACGCAGCTCCAGTATCCTAGTGCTCATCGCGTTGGGTCTTCTCCGGCGCGGACAGATCATCGCGGGTCGTGAGCACGATGAGTCGATCCTGGGCGCGTGTTGCGCCGGCATAGATCAGATTCGAGAGTCGCTGGTTGCTTCCAGTGATGTCGGTCAGAATCACTGCGGGCGCTTCCATGCCTTTGAACTCGTGGATCGTCCCCCAGCGCACGTATGACGAATCTCGGATGCTGGACCCCAATGTTGAAACGGCGAACCTGTCGTCAATGGCGCGTTGCGCGGCGGAGTCGCGGTAGGGCGCGAGGATCACGATGTCCTTGGGTCCGAACCCCTCGCTGCGCAGTTGTCGCACCGCCTCATCGAGGAGCCGCGCCTCCTCGCTCCGAGTGCTGTAGATCTTCACGCTCACAGCGCGCTCGTCGCTGTGCTCACGCCGGAAGGTCCGGCACAGCCCGCTGCGTCCGCTAGCGTCTTCCGCCCAGGTGCCGACCGAGCGTTGATTGCGGCAGTTGGTGTCGAGATCGATGGGCGCGATGCCGGGCACGCGCCTCTCGATCGTCTCGCGCCCGTCGTCGACGCCACTTCGGAAGATGTTTTGATTCGAGAAGTCGCCGAGGAGCAGCATCCTTCCGCGGCCCAGCCCACCGACAAGCATCGCGTCGAGGAAGTCGAGGTTAGCGTCGGAGGCGATGTCTTGTGCCTCGTCGACGACCAGGAAGTCATAGGGCGGATCGAAAGACGACGCGGTCGCCTTCTCGAGCGCGGCAAGCGGCAGCTGCTCGTTGTACCAGTCCGCTCCTGCATCCGTCGGAGAATGGACGCCTGCTACCCGCTCCATCTCGGCATGAATGCGCGCCGTCACCACACTGTCTATACCGGCGAGTTGCGACGTGAGGTGCTCCTCGAGGAGCCGGTTGAACATTACGACGAGCACCCGATCACCATCGACTGCGTGGCGTCTGGCTGCTTCGGCGGCGATGTAGGTCTTGCCCGTTCCCGCAGGCCCTTCGACGAGAACACGCGGTACCCGTCCGATCAGATCTAGCGTGCGCACCTGATCTTCCGTGAACGCGGCCATCTCGCGCTCACGACGCCGCTTCAGCTCTGCGGGCTTGATCTCAGCCACAAAGGTCGGAGACAGCGCCTCCCGGATCCGGTTTACGCGCTCAAGCGTCGGCTCTCCGGCCGCACGGCGGTAGCCGCGCTGCGTATCGGCGGAATCGGTGTCGACCGCGGTTAGTACGCGACGCACTGCCGTCGCGGCGTGGCCGAGGTCACCAGCGTCGAGTACGGCCCACTCGTTCCATCCGATTCCAGGCGGGATGTTCTGCTTGGCGATGGATGTGAACCACACGGCATACCCGGCAGGAAATGCAACGGGATCGAGCGAGCGCTGGCGGAGAAAGCTCAGGATGCTATGGAACTCGCCACTGGCCTGCGTGAACGGCGATCGATGGGTCCAGTCATCTTTTCCGAGCTTCCACCGGCCAGTGGTATCGGTCTGCACGCGGAGGTGCGATTTCACCTCGATGACCAAAATGCCGTGACTTGGCGCCAGCACAACGAAGTCGGCTTCGCCTTCCCGCTGCGTGACGTGCCGACCGATTGCGAGCGAATGGAAGACAATCCAGTCGTGTGTGCCCGGGGCGTCTCGCAGGGCGACGAACGCATCACGCTCGCCGGGAGCAGCATCGTCTGCGATCGTGGGCGGGATCATCTGAGACACTGTGGAACCTCCCGCGAAAACGCAAGCGACATCTTCCAATTAGCCTTCGACAAATGGGTCACGCCCAGAACCTTCTCGAACTCTCGATTAAGCCTTGGCGAGCTTCTGCTCGGCCATCTTGCGGACGACGTCGAGGAATCCCGGCACGAAGTCGGACCAGGAGTTGCTCACCTTCTCAACATCGACCTTGCCGGTATGAATCTGCTCGCACAGGCGCATCCATCCTTCGCCGGTGGCAGCGGTGAGAGCGCCGGCGACGCCTGCATTCATCACACTTCCGGCGCCGGGGATCAGCTTGAGCATGCTGCTGGCGAGGGCGCGCCCGGCGAGCTGCGCTCCCACCTGGGCGAGGGCGCCGGCGGACATCATGGTCTTGATCTCCAGGTCGTAGATCGTGGCGATGCGCGCCATCATTCCGAGCTGGATCGGCGCCAGGATCGCGGCGTCGGCAATCGGAACCGGGACAGCTGCGGCACCTGCTGCCGCAGTCGTTGCAGCGGCGATGATGGGGCGGGCGAGTTCTCGCTTCCAGGGGAGGTTGAGTCGTTGCGCGATGCGAAACGCGTCTTTCTCGTTATCTGGCGAAAGGGCGAGGGTTTCCGCGACGAGCTCACCGAGACCATGCCCTTTGCCCTTCCCGTGCTTATCCTGCGTCGAGGTGAGGATCACGCTGCGGTACGGGATGTCGATCGGCAGGTCGGTTTGTGGGTCGACAGGCTCGTTGAGCCACTCGACGAACTTCTCCACACCCTTCGCCACGCCGTGCTGACCCGTGATGGGATTCTTGATCCAGTCGACCTTGGTCAGTACCAGGACGACCGGAAGCCCTTGCGCGTCGAGCTCGCGAATCATCGCGATGTCGGCCGGTGTCAAGCGGTCATCGTTCGCCTTGACGCAGTACCAGACGACCGAGACCTGCTGGGTCTGCGGGCTGGCGGAGATCGTGTCTAGGTGAGCGCGCAGTTGTTCCGCAGGTGGCGTCTGCGACCCGATCTCGAACCCTTCGACATCCCAGATTCCGAGTGAGTCATCGTTGAAGTACTGGACGCCACGGGTTACGGGTAGCCCCTTACCCACCTTCGCCCAGTCCCGACCGAACACGGCGTTGACGAGCGAGGACTTGCCGACGCCGGAGCTCCCGATGATCGCAAGGTTAAAGCGTCCGTACTTCGATTTTGCCTCGGCCGTCGCGTCGAGGAACGGCTGCTCGTCGATCTCGAGGCGCTCCGGTCGCGGAGTCGGCTCTTTGGTCATGTGGCTCTCATCTCCTTGCAAGATGTCGCGGCGCGTCATTTGGCGTACTCGAATTTCAGCGTCGCTTCGGGCTCGATGCCCTTCACGATGCGCGTATAGAAGGTCTGCGCCTGCACCTCGAGCAGCGACCGATAGTCCTCGATATGCGACGCGATCAGTTCATCGGTGAGCAGGTCTTCGACGGCGGCGACCTTATCGATCTGAGGAGTCGTCCAGCTGAGGATGCCGTTCGATTCGGTCGCGACGCTGAACTTCGGGTCGGAGTATCCCAAGTAGATGAACGGGGGGATTGTGATCGTGTAGGTCTTATCGCTCGTCGGCACGATCTTGATGTCTTTGCCTTCGATGCCGAACTTGGCGTCGAGGTCGTATTGGATGAACACCTGACGGTCAGAAAACGGGACGTCAAAGAGTCCGAAGAAGCTCTGATTATCGCTTTCGGTCTCGATTCCACCGACCCCGGCGGTCACGAGGATCACTTGCTCTTCGCCGTGCACCGATCGGACAACTTGAACTGAGCGTTCCTCGTTCGCACCGAGCATCTTGCCAAGGACGATGCCACCGAAGGCGGCCGCACCGATGAGGAGCAGGACAAAGAGCACGAGCAGCAACTTCGCCCATCCGGGCGTCGTAGGGCGCGGCTTGTTCAGCCGTGCCACAGGTGGCGTCGCGGTGGTGCTCATTCGTTGTGTCTCCCCAGATAGATGATTTGCGCCCTTGCAGCTATGTGAATGTATCCGGTCCCTGCGACGTCGGTGCTCACCCGGCGTCTCGGCATGTCCGCTGGCCGCGTCGCGGAGCTATGTCGTCATGAGTTGTCGGCTGAGCAATCCCGGCGGACGACACATCACAGTCGGTCGATCCACGTGTCTTCCTCCCGGTCGACCCACGCGTTCCCCGTGCGTGACTGACCCAAGGCGGCGATACGCGAACGCAGGCTGTTGATGAGCCTCGCGGCGGCGCTCGCGGTCAGCTCGTTCACGGAGCCGATCGTCGTTCCTGTCAGCTCTCCGACGATGGCGAACTGGCTCTTTGCGTCGGGGACGCCGAGCTCCTCAAAGAGAGCGCGGATCGTCGCGCGTTGCGCGTCGGACATCATCATCACCTGCGGGGGGTGGGCGTCGTGAACGGCGTCACTGCCGAAGGAGAACAGCTGGTCACTCATGCGTCTAGTTTCCCGTCTGAAATCTCGGTGCTAAACGGCGTCGCGGCAGAGCAAGCGCACATCGCAATGGGCGCACTTCTGCTTCGATGGGTTGGCGACGAACGACATGTCGCGCAGTCCCTGGGCAGCCGCGCGAACATCAGCCTCGGCGGCGGATACTGCTGACGCACTGACATCCACAGAATGGCGGGTGGCTTTGCCGAGGTCATGCACGAATGCCGCGGCGACCGTCAGTCCTTCACGGCGACCGGCATCGGCATAGACCTGGAGTTGCAGCGGTTCGATTTCGGGCCCCGTCGCAGTCTTGTAATCGACGATCGCGAGATTCTCGGGCATGCCGTCGTGGTCGTCGTAGACGACGTCGGCTCGTCCCGCGACGACAACGCCGTCGAGGTACAGCTCGAATGGTCGCTCCGTGGCCCACGTGCGCAGGAACTCATCCGGGTAGTCATCGAGATAGGTCTGCACGAGCGCGCGGGCACGCTCTTTCATCTGTCGGTGCGCCGGTTTGTTGGCGAACGGCAAGAAGAAGTCGTCGTCCATCAATGCGTCGATCTCGGATGTCGACGGCAGCTCACCTAGTTCTCGAGTGCGCTCGGCGAGAACTCGCATCACATGATGCACCGCATTTCCGTAACCGAGCTCGTCGTGGACGGGAGGGAGGAATCCGAGCCGCGATCTCAGGAGGTAGGAACGCCCGCATGCCGCATACGCCGCGAGGTCGCTGTAGCTCATCTGCAGGTCGCCCGCATCGATCGCCGTGACGTCGAAGGAGCCTGCTACGCCACCGTCACCGGCGATCTCGCGAGCCAGCTCAAAGTACGGCGAAGCGAGAGAACTCTGTTTGGTGATCCGCTTGTGTCGCGAAAGCACCAGATAGTCGCGCGCGCGGGTCGCGGCGACATAGAAGAGGCGACGCTCATCGGCATCTGAGCCCTCGTAGCGGGATGCGTCGAAGAGGTCTTGCGGTACCAGCCAGGCTTGCGCCTTGCCGGCCCGGGTCGACGGGAACCGGCGTTTTGTAAGCGAGGGCAGGAACACGACGGGCCACTCCAGGCCCTTAGCTCCGTGCACGGTGCCCAACGCAACCGCATCGCCCGTGAGATCCTCTTCGCCGTCGAAGTCGTCGTAGGAACCAGCGGCGTAGTTGACAAGCAGGATTGCCAGATTCTTGAAATACCAAGGTGTCCAGCTGGCGCCGATCTGCTCCCCTGGAGTAGTTGAATCGCGGCGCGATCGACGGTGGACTGCCTCGTAATCAGCGAGGACGCGTGCAAAGCGTGCGACTGTTCCGAGACGGTTGCGCTCCAGCGCGTCCTCGAGGTCCCACTCGCGCACGCCGAGCAGCCCGAGCAGGAGATAGAGGTCACCTACGAGGTCGACTGGCGAGCTGGTTGCGGCGGCGCGCTCCTGCCAAGCCGTCAGATGTGCGCGGACAAGAGCAAGCGACCGTCGAGAAAGCGAGAACGTTTTCGTCAGCAGCAGGATCAGTCGATCGAGATCGACCTTCTCGCGTCGATCGTCGCCCGCGAACTTCCAGTCGAAGTCGACGAGCCACGCGTACACCGCGCCGAGAGCATCGGCGATCGGCTGCTCGAACAACCCGGTGCGTCCGCCCGGCTGCACGGGAATTCCGGCTGCGTCAAACGCCTCAATGAGTCGCGGATACGCGTTGCGCCCACGCACCAGCACAGCGATCGCGCGATACGGCACGCCTTCGCTCACAAGAGTCTGGATCTGAGCTGCGATCTCCGCTGCTTCATCGGCTTCCGTTTCAGCGGCAGGCAAGACCCGCACGCCGTGCCCTCGCGCAGGCCGATGGGTGAGCATCTGCTTGTCGAGCCGACCTTCGATGGTAGCGGCGAAACCGTTTGCGAGGGACACAATGTCGGGGCGCGAACGACGGTTCGTGAGCAGTCGAAACTGCGTCACGTCGGGATAGCGCTCGGCGAACGTCACGATGTTCGCAACCGCAGAGCCGCGCCACTGATAGATCGCCTGATCATCGTCGCCTACGACCACCAGTTCCGCTCTGCCAACGGGCTTCGCGAGCAGCGAGATCAGCCGCTCCTGCGCGGGGTTGACGTCCTGATACTCGTCGACAATGAGGTGCTTCACGTCTCGTGTCACGGCGGAGTGGATGCCGGGATCTTCGAGCGCGCGAACCGCCTGCACGATCTGCTGACCAAAGGTGAGGACGCGGTAGCGGTCAAGTGCTTCGTAATAGGCGATCACCGCGTCGCGGAACTCGCCCGCGGGGAGCGCATCGGTCGAGATGAGCTCGTTCTCGAGGACATCGACGCTGCGCAAGAAAGTCGTGATTCCGGCGAAGAGCTTGCCGCCGCCGAACTCCTTGAGCCCGAGCCGCGAACCTTCCCGAGTCATTAACGCGACCAGCTGGTTCTCGTCAATCAGGGAATACGCCTCGAAACGTGGAACGTAGGTCTGAAGCAGCCGGAAGCAGTACGCGTGAATCGTGCTGACCTGCAACTGGCCCAGCGAGTCGCCGGCACTCGCGCCCAGCCGGCCCGTCACGCGCAGCCGGACGCGGTCCTTGAGCTCGGCTGCGGCCTTTTCCGTGAAGGTGAACGCAACGATTCCGCGCGGCGGCACCTTCGATGCGATCAGGTCGGCAATCCGCTGAGAGACGACCTCCGTCTTGCCGGAGCCCGCCGCAGCGATGATCTGCAGATGACTTCCGCGGTGCGAGACAGCGGCGGCGGCATCCCCTTCGAGGGAAGGAATCGAAGATTCGCCATCAGTCACAGTGCCTGACACGATAGCGATAGATGAGAGCCTTCTCATTCAATGTCGGTGGCGTGTACCAGGATCGATAGCAGCGGGACTCGAGATCTGCACACGCCGGGCTGGCGACGCGATACGAACCCAGCGGTGCGTTGGCATGTAGTGACGGCAGGGGAGGGACGTGGCAGTGATCTCGACGGGTGGCGGGTCCAGCGCGGTCGCCGCGTCCGCCCACGCCGCGTGCGCACGTTTCCGCGGCACCGACCCGCTGATCACGGGGCGTGCGCGCCGCACCCTCGCCGCTGAGGTTGGTTTTGCCGATCTCGGTGTCGGCATTCCTGAGGCGCGGTGGATGCGCGCCATGACTTTCGAGCGCCTCGTGAAAGACAAAGCCTTCGCGAGTCGGGTGACGACGACCGCGATCGGCGCTCTCGGCCTCGCCCGCCCCACAGCGGTCGTCACCGTCGACGCCAAGGTCGGCTCCGCGAAGACGCGTCAGCTGCTGGCCGATGCGCACGCCCGAGCACTCTCTGAGGGCTCAGCGACGCTGATCCACGAGACCGCCGTCCCATTCCCGGGCTTCGAAGATGTCGAAGCAACCGAGGTCAAGCCTGATTACGTCGTGGTCGCGCCCCAGACGGCGGCGCAGGGCGGTGGCTCCTGGCTGATCGTGGGCGACGCGAAGGATTACGAGCGGGTGCGCTCGCGAATTGACGACGGTCGCATGCTCAAGGGGTTTCTCCAGGTCGCACTCGGCGCCGAAGCGTTCGCTGCGTGGTCAGAACGACCCGCCGGAATGGCGGTGCATGATCACGGTGTTCTCGCCGTCCCGCGCAATGCGTTCCTGCAGCCGACGGCCGTCGTGGAGGACCTGCACGACCACCGACTCGAGGTGCGCATGCGTGTGGCAGAGCGCGCCGCGGCAGCACGCGAGCTGCGGCTGGAGCCCGCCGATAACGCACTCACCTTCGTTCGCCACCTCGCCGCGACCTTCGATCCGTCGACGTGTACGACGTGCAACATGTTCGTCCTCTGCCGTGACGAGCTGCGCCAATCCACGGTCCCGGCCGATCTGCTGGTGGAGCTCGGGGTCGATCCCGACCTGCGTCCGCATGTCCTCGGGCTCGTCGACGGCACCGGCGTGATCGGCTCCGCGCCGGAGTCAGTGGTCGCCGGCATCCGTGCCTCTGTCGACGGCCACGCCGTCCACACCGGCCAGCGCCGTACCGATCCGGCGGGAGAGCCGGGCACGATCAATGTCGTCATCGCCAAGGCCGACGCCGCTGCGCTCGGCATCCACGGCATGTCCGTGCAGCGGGTGAGCGCGGCCGGCGTGGGGGAGTGGCACACCGAGGTGTACGACGCGCCTCAAGCGCCCGAGACGCGTCAGAAGGCGATGCGTCTGCTTGGGTCGGCGATCGAAGACGCGATGCGCGCGCAACGCAAGGCGACGCCTGAGGCACCGAGCCCCATCCACCTTGTCGTTCCCGATGGGCAGACCGGGGATGTGCTGACGTCGATGGCGGACAACCTTGCGGGTGTGGAACTCAGTCGCCTGCGCTGGGAGCGTGATCTGGCTCAGGGGCGCCCCGCGCTCACCTGGGACGGTGAGCCGGCGGTGCTCCCGAAGCCGCTGCGCGAGACGGCGCGCACCGCGGTGTCGTTCCTACTCGAAGAGGACCGCGCGCGGGCGTTGCAGGTACGGATGCCGATTGTCGACCTGCGGGCGGTGTTCTCGCGGCACTTCGTCGCCGGGGGCCCGGCCGTGAACGCCCTTCGTCTCGATTACGCGACGGAGTGGGCGCGCGCGACGGTGCCGGTCGAACATCGTGCGTTTGCCGACGCGATTGAGAAGTCGCCGTACACTCCCGGCGCCCGCTTGACGAAGGAGCGTTCGGATGCCCTGCACCGAGCACTCGTCGGTGGGGCTGGCCGCGGCAAGAAACGTATCGAGCCCGATCTCACGGCGTACGACGCGGGTGTCCGCGCCGAACTTGGCTATAAGCAAGAAGTGCTCGGCGCCGCACTCACCGAACTTGCGAAAGTCGAGTCGTCCGCTCTCCGTGAGGTGTACCGCGCCGTGGAGGGAGATGCGCAGGCGGTGTGGCGTCGGCGGCTGTCGTTCACGGCATCCGACCTTGTGCGGTTCGGACGCACGTACCGTCGATGGCGCAACCAGCTGGTCCGCGTCATCGAAGCCGACGCCTCCTGTCACGACCAGCTGCTCGCAGTCGCGAACCCACAGGCCGCGTCGGACCTGGCGACGGATGCCGGCAACCGGCAGCTCGCGCACGCGACCGTCGTCGGAATCGATCCGCTCGTTTTGTCGGTCGAATCGCGGCGCATTGTCGATGGTTCCAAGATCGCGTTGCTCCACATCAATGAGCAGCCTTGCGTCGAGGCGCACCGGGACGACATCTCGCTCGGCGGATCGTTTGTGATCGAGGGGATGAGCGTCGGGCTGCTCTCGCGCGAGGGCATTGGGCAGGAACGGCCGCGGAACGAACTGCGTTGGAAGCCCAAGCACGCGCCCGGTGTAGCGGTCGGCGACCGACTGATCGTCGCCGACGCGGGCTGGTTCGCGGGCACGGCGTATGACCGCCGCGTGTCCATCGCGCGCCCGCCGGCAGATGAGTACGCGGCGCCGAAGCCGACCTGCACCCCGCAATCGTACGAGCAGGCTCCGCAGGATCATCGGTGGTGCTGCAAGCCGCACCGCGCGAACGAAGCAGAGTTCTCCGACCAGCTCGCTGAGCGTCGTGCTCGCGGGGAACTGAACCCCCAAGCGTGGCCGCCGGTGCGTGACGCGGACGGGTTCGAGGTGTCGCCGGGTGGTTTGCCGCAGGGAGACGCGACCGACCGCCCCTCTCAGGCGGCACCGACTGATCTGACTCTGGACGACGTGGAGTGATGTCATGACGGTCACATTCACCGCACCGCTCGCAGCTACGGCCGAAGGTACCCACCATGCCGCGGCCGCGGCCGGCAATGCGGCTGCCGCGACGAAGGCATCAGGTGTGCTTTCCGATGCGCTCTCCGGTACCGCGCCGGTCGACCGCATCCTGCTGAAGGCGGCGGCGGGGGCGGGCAAGTCGTACGTGCTGAAGCGGCTCGTCGGTGACGCGCTCGCGCATCCTCGTTGTCTGCGGGTGGCCGTGGTTGCATTCACCAACAAGCAGACCCACCCACTTGCCATCTCCCTGGGCAAGGCGCTCGGCCGCGATCGTGTATGTCTCCGCGTCTCGAAGGCCGCGTTCGCCTCAGTGCCCGACGAGGTGGAGACGTATGCGACGATCGCCGGGTCATCCAAGGACATCCCCGAGTACGCATCGGTCGTCATCTCCACCGTTCACATGCTGGGTGCGCAGGGCGAACTCGGTCGCATGGAGAGCGCGCTCGGTAGCAAAGCGGCAAACAGTGACAGCGTCTACGATGTCCTGTTCGTCGACGAGGCGTGGCAGATTCCGCATCATCTCTTCGACAGCGTGACTCGCGCAGCTCCGATTTGGGTCGGTGTGGGCGACGTAGGTCAGCTTCCTCCGTTGGAGATCGGCTCGAATCCGTGGCGTGGTGACGAGCGTTACAACCCCTACCGCGCGTGGCCGACCGACTACGACGAGGACGCACGCACATGGGCAGCCGAGCTGCCCGCAGTGTGGCGGCCGACCGCAAGCCAGCTCGCCCTGTGGCGGGCGTTTTACCCGGAGTGGGGTGAGCTCAACTGCGTCGCCGGGCCGGGCGACCGGCAGATCAGTTTGGGCGCGATGGCGCAGCCTGCTGCCGATGTCTGGCACCAGGTCGCGACAGGGGGACCCACGTTGCTCGAGATCGACGGACTGCCGCCGGCGGATGCCGCGGATGTCGACGTCCCGCTCCTGGACGCCGTGGAGGTGCTGCTCGACGAGTTGCTCGAGCAGGGGCTCACGCTGAGAGCGCGCCGATTCGATGACGACGCGACGCCCGCGACGATGGCGACGCCGGACGAGGAGTATCGGTCGATCGAACTGCGGGAACGCAGCGACGACCCGTTGATCGCGGTGCTGGCGACGCGAAACCAGCTTGTCGATGACGCCGCCGAGATGGTGGAGCGCCTGCGCGCGAAGCACAATCTCGCAGACACGGACCTTGTGAGCTCGACCGTCGACTCCTACCAGGGGCAGACGAACGGCATCACGATAGCGATCCATCCACTCACGGGTGCGGCGAAGCTTGATGAGTTCAACTCCGCGTTTGGACGCCTCGCCGTCACGTGTACACGCGCGACACACGGGCTTCTGCTCGTGTCACGCCCGGGGCTGGACCGTCTGTTGAACGAAGCACCCGCTCGCCCGGGAACGCCGTTCGGCGAACCCGGCAACCGCACACTTCCGCGACAGACACACCAGCGGATTCTCGCCACGTTCGCCCGTGGCACTCTTGACCTGACGCCCACTGACGCATAGCCGCACCAAAGGAATCACGCGTTGTCTCACTTGAATGACCTCATCCGTCAACTCGCGACGAAGGATGCCGCTCTCGCCCGCGACATTGAGAAGGAAGTCAAGGCGCTCGCCGACCGGCGCGCCTTCGGTCTCAACTTCGAACGGCACACGCCTGAGGCCGTCGATCTGCCCGGTCGTCGCCCGGTCAAGGGATCGAAGGTGCGCGTCCTCCCGCCACGGGGCGAGATGCCGAAGAACGAGAACGACCGCCTCTGGGAGGTCGAGGCGATCGATCGTGAGACCGATCCCCTCGTTGCCGCACTGAACGCGCTCGACGGCTCGGGCGACATCAACCGGGCTTCGGTGGAGGATCTCGTCGTCGTCGCGGAATTCAACGACCCGATCTACCCGGGGCTGGTTTCAACGGGCAAGGTCGAGCGCGGAGGCGACAAGCCGTACCACTCCGTCATCAACGCCGAGAACTATCACGCGCTGCAGGCGCTGCTGTTCACCCACCGCGGCAAGGTCGACTGCATCTACATCGACCCGCCCTACAACACCGGCGCGAAGGACTGGAAGTACAACAACGACTACGTCGAGAGCGACGACCTCTACCGCCACTCCAAGTGGCTCGCGTTTATGGAGCGCCGTTTGCTGCTCGCGAAGGAACTGCTGAACCCGGATAACTCCGTCCTCATTGTCACGATCGACGAGAAGGAGTATTTGAGGCTCGGGCTGTTGTTGGAGCAGGTATTCCCGGATGCCGTTCAGCAGATGGTCACGATTGTCATGTCGTCCTTCGGTTCTCCGCGTGCGCAAGCGCTCGATCGTGTCGACGAGTACGCGTTCTTTCTTTACTTTGGGGAGGCTTCGCCTTCGCGCGTGTTCGACGATCTTCTGGGCGCAGTGCGGGAGGAGCGCGTTGAGCCGGTTCGCTGGGAGTCTTTGCTCCGCAGTGGGAGCGGCTTCCGACGTGCTGATCGACCCAACCTCTTCTACCCCGTGTACATCAACACAGCCACCGGGGCGTTCGTCGGGTTCGGCGAGTCGAAGCCTCTGTCGGCGCCGCGAAACGCTTGGACGATACCTGAAGGATGCGGTGCGTTCTGGCCAACTCGCAAAGATGGCTCAGACGGCCGCTGGCAAGTTGGTCAAGAAACCATGTCAACTCTCTTTGAGCAGGGTTTCGCAAAGGTTGGTGGTGTCGATCTCGCGAACGGGCGGGGCTCCGTCTACTACTTGACGAAGGCTCAACGCGAAGCGACCCGGACCGGCGACATCGCCATCCTTGGTAGAGACGAGCACGGAGTCCTCGTGGTCGAACACACGGGGGCCAAGCGCACGACAGCCAAGTCGGTATGGAACCGGCCAGCTCACGCTGCCAACTTGCATGGAACATCCATGGTGAAGTCACTACTTGGCGGGCGCGCGTTTCCGTATCCGAAGTCTCTCTACGCCACAGAAGATGCCGTTCGCTTGGCCACTCTGCACAATACGAATGCAACGGTGGTCGATTTCTTCTCAGGGTCGGGTACGACAGCTCACGCCGTGATGCGACTCAATAAGCAGGACGGCGGCAAACGCCGCTCAATCTCGGTAACCAACAACGAGGTATCTGCGGAAGAACAGAAGGTGCTCTGGCAGGATAGGCTCCGCCCCGGCGACTCGGAATGGGAGAAGCACGGCATCTGCGACTACATCACGAAGCCGCGGATCGCGGCGGCGATCACGGGGAAGACACCCGACGGCGAGCCGATCAAGGGCGACTACAAGTTCACCGACGAGTTCCCGATGGCAGATGGGTTCGAGGAGAACGTCGAATTCTTCACACTGACGTACGAGTCGCCGCTGCGGGTTGAGGCGAACTACGCGTTCGGTCGCATCGCGCCGCTGCTGTGGCTGCGTGCCGGGTCGCAAGGGCGCCGCATCGACGACCTGTCCAGGGGGTGGGACGTTGCCGAGACGTACGGTGTCATCAGTGACCTCGACCACTCCGAGGAGTTCGCGCAGGCGATCGCGGCGGCGCCCGCGGCATCGGTCGCCTTCGTCATCACCGACGAAGACCGCCTGTTCGAGGCGCTGGTGCGCGAGCTGCCCGAGCATGTCGAACCCGTACGACTGTACGAGGCGTACCTCAGAACCTTCGAGATCGAGGCGCGGAGGGCGGCGGAGCGATGAAGTACACCCTGAAGGACTACCAGGCCGAAGCCGTCGACAGGGTTCTGCTCAACCTCGAGCAGGCACGCAGCATCTTCCGGCGCGACGGCGGCGAAGTCGCGTTCAGCCTCACCGCGGCAACCGGCGCTGGCAAGACCGTCATGGCAGCGGCCGCGATCGAAGCGCTGTTCTACGGCAGCGATACGTTTGAGTTCGACGCCGACCCTGGCGCCGTCGTCATCTGGTTCTCCGATAGTCCGGCGCTCAACGAGCAGAGCCGGGATCGGCTCATGCAAGCGTCCGAGAAGCTCGTTTCCGGCGACCTCGTCACGATCCGTCCGCCGTTCTCGATCCCCGAGCTCGAGAGCGGCAAGGTGTACTTCCTGAACACCCAGCGGCTCTCGAAAAACTCGCTGCTGACACGCGGGTATGTGCCGACCGCGGACGAGATCCTCGATCATGTCGCGACCCCAGACGATCTCGCCTGGAACATCTGGGAGACGATCGGCAACACGATCGCCGACGAGGAGAAGACCGTCTACCTCGTGCTCGACGAGGCGCACCGCGGGTTCGATACGAAGACCTCGAGCGATCGCAAGACGATTGTGCAGCGTCTCATCAACGGCGAAGGCTCGCAGCCGCCGATTCCGATCGTGCTCGGAATCTCGGCGACGATCGACCGGTTCGCGACCGCAATGAAGGAAGCGCAGGCGGCGGACAACCGTCGGACGCTGGATCAGGTGGCGGTGCACCCGTGGCAGGTGCAGGAGTCGGGTCTCGTCAAAGACACCGTCATGCTCGACATCCCCGACGAAGCCGGCAACTTCGACTCGGTGCTCGTGCGGCGCGCCGCCCGCAAGCTGCGTGAGACGACCGAGCGCTGGCATGCCTACTCGAAGGCGCAGGGCCTCGCCGACGTCGTCGAGCCGCTGCTCGTGCTGCAGGTGCCGAACACGCCCGAGGGCGACGACATCGGGGTCGCGCTCGACACGATCGCGGAAGAGCTGGGTGGCATCCCGGCATCCGCCGTGCGTCACGTGCTCGGCGAGCACAAGGCGCAGTCGTTCGGCAGGTGGGACATCGAGCACATCGAGCCGCAGCGTGTGCAGGAGACCTCGCGCGTGCGGGTGCTGATCGCGAAGGACGGCATCTCGACCGGCTGGGACTGCCCGCGCGCCGAGGTGCTCGTGTCGTTCCGGCCTGCGAAGGACCACACCCACATCACCCAGCTGTTGGGTCGCATGGTACGCAGCCCGCTGGCGCGGCGCGTGCCGGGCGACGAGCGACTGAACGCGGTGGACTGCATCCTGCCGTTTTTCGACCGCACGACCGCGGGCAAGATCGTGAAGTACATGACGGGGCAGATCGCCGAGGTGCCGGGCAGCGCCGGGCGCAAGGTGCTGCTCGACCCGCGCGAACTCGTGCCCAACCCGCGTGTGCCCGACGCTGTGTGGAAGGTATGGGACACGCTGCCCACGCTGAGTGTGCCCGTGAAGGGCGCCAAGCCGGTGAAGCGGCTCGTGTCGCTCGCACAGGCGCTGTCGAGCGACGGAATGCGGCGGGGTGCGCTTCGCGAGGCATCCGGTCGGCTGCACGCCGTGCTCGACTCATTCGTTGCCGAGTACGGGGCTGAAGTCGAGAAGGCGCGACAGGAAGTCTGGGACGTGCACGGTCAGACGCTCGTCGGCACGACCGGACGCACGGGTGTTTCGTACTGGCAGTTCACCGAGCGCGCAGACGCGCGGGCGATCCGGGTCGCGTTCGAGGACGCGAAGCGTGCCTTCGGTGCCGATGTTGCGCAGTCCTACGTGGATCACCTCGTGGGATCGCTTGACGACGAGTGGGACGACCAGGCGCTCACCGATGCGTACGTGACCACGTCGGCTCTCGGATACATCCCAGAGTTGCGAAAGCGGATCGACGCGGTTTCGGAGGATCTCGCCAAGGAGTGGTTCGCCGAGTACGGCGACGCGATCTCGAAGCTCAGCGATGAGCGGCAGGATCTCTACATGGAGATCTGGACTCTGGCTACGGTGCCGCAGCCCGGCAAGCTCCGCCGGCCGCGAGTTCGGCTCGAGGACTGGAAGGTTGTTGACGCGAACGAGCAGATCGCGATGGCGCCGCTTGTGAGTCGGCACCTGATGTCGGATGGAGAGGGATGGTTCCCCGTCGGGTCCCTGGGTGGGTGGGAAGACACCGTCGTTCGATCCGAACTGGAGCGGAAGAACTGCGTCGGCTGGTACCGCAATCCGGCTCGCGCTGCCGTGGACGCGCTGGGAGTGACATACCGCGATGTGTTGGGGAACTGGCGGTCGATGCACCCCGACTTCCTCTTCTTCCACGAGATCGATGGTGAGGTCGTGGCATCCATCGTCGATCCGCACGGCCACCACCTCGATGACGCCTTCGTCAAGCTCAAGGGGCTGGCCGAGTTCGCGCGCGACCATGGCGACGCCTTTCATCGCATCGAGGCTGTCGCGAACGGATCGCACGGGCCGGCGCTGCGTTCGCTCGATCTGAAGAATCCGGCGCTGCAACGCGCGATCCTCGACGGGGCTGGCGCGGTCGTCGACTATTACGACGGCGAGTTCTCGATCGCCTACGACACCGGAGCACACGCATGAAGACAGATGTCACCACGCCGCAGGGCCTCTTCAACATGCCCCAGCATCTGACCGTGCCGATTTACCAGCGGCCCTATGTCTGGAGTGAGGAGGAGCAATGGGCTCCTCTTTGGGCTGATGTGCGGCGCATTGCGGAGCACCGACTTGACAATCCCGGATCGAACGCGACCCACTTCCTCGGGGCGGTCGTCACGCAGCAAGCCGAGGCGCGACCCGTCGGCGTGCAGGAGTTTCTCATCGTCGACGGTCAGCAACGGCTTACTACGTTGCAGCTGCTCGTCGATGCCACAGCGGCGGAGATGACGGCCCGGGGCCTTGGCGATATGTCGGCGCAACTCCAATTCTTAACCCACAATGGCGCGATGTTCGTCGGCGCCGAGACGGGACTGAAACTTCGCCACAGCAATCGTGATCGAGCGGCGTTTGACGAGGTCATGCAGGCTGTGCCGCCTATCGACTACGCCAGCCTGAAGCACGGCGACTCGCTCATCGTTCGTGCACATGAGTACTTCTCACGCCAGATCGGCCCGTGGCTGGGTCAGGACGAGGCATCCACAGGGCGCGCTCAGGCACTCACGGTTGCACTGCAGAATGCGCTGCAACTCGTCGTCATCCAACTGACGGCCGAAGAGGATTCGCAGGAGATCTTCGAAACTCTGAACGCGCGTGGAACGCCGCTCACCGCAGCCGACCTCATCAAGAACTTCGTCTTCCAACGACTGAAGCTCGAGGGGGAAGACGAGCATCGGGTCTACCGTGAGTCGTGGCCGTTTGAGACAAAGTTCTGGGAAACGGAAATCAGCGTCGGTCGGTACAGCACGACCCGCAGCGCCGTCTTCCTCAGCCAATGGCTCGTCTCGCGTGTGGGAAAGGAGATCAGCCCGCGATCGACATTCGCGCGCTTCAAGTTCTTCGTCGAGCACGAGTCGAGCGCGACGATGATCGAGCTACTCGGCGAGATCGCCGCGCAGGCAGCCGACTACGAGAGCTTGACGTCGCGGGCGTCCGACGCACACGCCGATCTGTCTCGGGTCGAGCTCCATTTCGCCCGGATGGCCGTTGCGCAGGTCGAGATCACCAAACCGGTCGTGATCTGGCTGCGCGAACCGGGAAGTACGTACTCTGTGGCCACGGCGGACGCCGTTGTGGCGATGGTCGAGTCGGTGATCATCCGTCGACGCTTGCTGCGTCTGACAAGCAGTGACCTGAATCGCGTGATGAGCGAGCTGATCGCACGATGCCGGGGCGTGGACGAAGCCGACCTCATCCAAGTCGCGTCGTCGTTCCTAACTGGTCAACAAGTCGCGAGCACGTATTGGCCCGGAGATGCCGAGGTGCGAGCGGCACTGCGCACTGCAGCGTTCTACTGGCGCTATTCGCGGCCGATGGCACGGCTGTTCCTTCAGGCGATCGAGGATGCCTACCGTGGCTACGCCGGGGGCGGCTTGTCGAAGACCGGCGTGCGAGTGCCCAGAGTGACGCAGCAGATCGAACACGTATTGCCGCAATCCTGGCGCGCGCACTGGCCCGTCGATGGCCCAGTCGAGGCGGCAGAGCGCGACGATCATGTCCAGCGGCTCGGCAACCTGACGCTTCTCACCGGTTCGCTCAACGCTGCGGTTTCGAACGCGGCGTGGCTCGGTGCTGATGGCAAGCGTGACGCGCTGCGCAAGCACGAGGCGATGCTGATGAATCGTGCTCTCGTCGACGAAAACAGTTCAGGCTGGGATGAGCATCGCATCGACGCACGAACCGAACATATGGTGTCCCTGCTGCTGCAGACCTGGCCGGCGCCTGCGGGGCACGAAGGCAAGGTCGTTGATCGAACTGTACGAGTGTCTAAAGCCACAGCCAAGTACTCGGGGCTAATCGACGCCGGCCTTCTGCAGGTGGGCGCGGAACTTGTTTCCACCGATCACCGATGGCCCGACGCGCGTGCGACCGTGCTCGCTGGCGCTCGTGTGCTGCACGACGGCGTCACCTACGAATCCCCAGCCAAGGCGGCACGCGTAATTCGAGGCGGAGGAGGAAACGCTTGGTACTTCTGGCGCGTCGGAGAGAACGGCCCAATGCTCACGGAGCTACGAGATGTGTTGCTTGCCTCCGGGACCGAAGACGGAGCCACAACGCCTGAGCATCCCGCACCATCGACGACGGCATAGCGACCCACGCTAGACCGGCCGTTGACGGAGTCGCCACGGAGAATCGCAGCGATGTAAACAATACGATGCACGCAGGCATCCGTGATGGCCGGCCTCATCTAGAGGCACGTTGCTCCACTTGCCTGCATTCCCGAAAAATACCTGGATAAGTCGCAAATCACGAGCTTACCCTGGCGTCATGCGCGGGGGACTGGAGCGGTGGAAGCGGGGCGTCGATTCGCGCGGCGTCCGACAGGCGATCGCCTACGCACTCGAGGGAACCTGCGACGCACACCGAGCGCAGGCGACGGGCGTAGAGGCACTGGAGGCGTACGCCGAGGCATCCGAATCGACCGTCACCCGGTTCATCGTCGCGAGCGGCCGGATCGGGAGCGATCAGCTCACCGCCGGCGGGCTACGTGTCTGGATCATCGGACACGACCCGATCACGGGGGAGGAGCGCGGCCGCCAGCGGCGGAGCCCCGACGCCGACCTGCTCCTCGACGGGACGATCAACCATCCCAAGACCTACAGCATCGCGGCACTCCTGCACCCCGAGCTCGCGACCGAGTTCGAAGCGCTGCAGGATCGCCTCCGCGACCGCATCCTGCTGACCTGGCAGTCCGAGCTCAACGCCCGCCGCGGACACAACGGCGTCTTTCGGGAAGACGTGATGCGCATCGAAGTGGTCGAGTTGCGGCACCGCCGCTCACGCGCGCTCGACCCGCACATCCACCGCCACCTGTGGTTGAACATCAAGGTCCTCGGCGCGGACGGCAAGTGGTCGAACCTCGACTCGCGTGTCGCGATGAAGCTGCACACCGTCATCAACGCCGAAGGCGAACTCGCCGCCCGCACCGACCCGGCATGGAGGGCTGCGCTCGCGCGCCACGGGTACACACTCAACGATGCGGGCGAGATCGCCGAACTCGCCGGCGCGGTGCGTCCACTGTCGCGTCGATCGGCGCAGATCGAGTCCAACCGTGCGCGCCTGATCGCGGAATGGTCTGGCGAGCACGGAGGATCGGCGCCGAGCATCGAGACCCTGCAGCAGATCGACCGCCGCGCCTGGGCGGTGGCGCGTCCGAACAAACCCGCCGACATCGATGAGGAGTCGTGGGAGGCGACCGTCCGCGACGAGATCGCGGCGGTCGATCCGAATCTGATCGCGCCGCGCGCGGCCGTTCCCCTCGCTGCCAGCGGCTTGGATGCCGTCGAGCTCGATCTGCTCGCTGCGCAGGCCGTTGTCGACGCGGACCAACGGTCCACCTCGAGCGGTGGGAGGTTCAGCGTGTTCGACCTCCGCGCGGGCGCGGTCCGCGCACTCTCGCGCACGGGCGTTGTGGCCGCGCGTGACCGGCTCGACGGAGTCATCGCCGAGGTCACTGAGCGCGCCACCCGTGCCGTCCACCGCGTCATCGCCGATGCTCCACCCGCGCACGTGAAGGCCTTCATGGCTACCGCGACCGTGCGCGCCAAAGTGCGCCTCGCTGGCCGTCTGGACGTGATCGCCCAACCGGGGCGCTCGCTGCTGCCGCACGAGTTGCACCAGCTCGCGCACGACGAACATGTTTCGGCTCTGGATGCCTCGCAAGCCGCCGCGGCGTGCGCCATCGCCGGCACCGACGGTCTCGTAACGGTGACAGGCCCCGCCGGCACAGGCAAGACGACAATGCTCCGGGTCACATTCGCCGCGCTCGCGGGGCAGCGCCGGCGGATGCTCGTCGTTGCCCCCACGCGCAAGGCGGCGTCGGTAGCGTCTCGTGAGGTCGGGGCCGCGGCATCCAGCCTTCACGCACTTCTCCTGGACCATGGCTATCGATGGGGCCGCGATGAGGCGGGCGCGATGGTCTGGACGCGGCTTCGCCCAGGGGACGTCGACGTCGCGACGGGCGCCGTGTACGGCGGCCCGACCCGGTACCAGCTGCGCCCACGCGATCGGATCGTCGTCGACGAGGCCGGCATGGTCGACCTGCAGGCGGCGAACGTCCTCGTCGAGCTCGCGATCGAGTACGGTGTCGGCTTGGCATTCGTGGGGGACACGCATCAGGCGTTTCCGGTCGGGCACGCGGGCGCGATGGGGTCCGCGATCCGGCACGCGAACGCCGCCGTCGAGCTCGACACGGTGCATCGGTTCCGCGACCCTGACTACGCGGCGCTCACGCTACGGCTGCGGAACGCGGGCGAGCGCGAGCAGGCGATATCGGTGGCGCGCGAGCTCGCGGAGCGTGGTCACGTCGACCGGGTCGATCATCTCGACGCAGCACGCGACCAGATGATCGGGGCCTACTTCGAGTGGCATGCGCGCGGCAAGCGAGTGACGCTCGTGTCCGGCACGAATGCCGAAGCGGATGCCATCAACGACGCCATCCAGCAGCGGCGCATTGAGGAAGGCGAACTCGACTCCGGCATGGTTGCGTGGGGAATGGGGGAGCAGCGCCTCCTCGTGGGCGACACCGTTCAGACCCGCCGCAACGACCGGCGCACCGGCGTTGAGAACCGTGCACAGTGGATTGTGCGCGAGATCCGCGACGAGTCCGTCGACCTCGTGTCGGTGGGCGACAGTGGCGAGCTGGCGCGTGTGTCGGCCGACTACGCGCGCGAGCACCTGCAGCTCGCTTACGCGTCCACCGTGCATGGCGTGCAGGGTGACACGGCCGATGCGTCGGTGGTAGGTCCCGGTGTGGATGCCGCGGGGCTCTACGTCGGGCTGACCCGCGGGCGGGTGCATAACGCCGCGATCGTCGTTGCGCGGACCGATGCCGAGGCCCGCGACTGCCTCGCTGACTCGATGCAGCGTGGGACTCCCGAGTTGACGATGCAGGATGCGGTGCGCGCCGCGGCGGCCGAGTTGCGACGTGCAGCGAGGGAGCAGACGGTACAGCCGGCTGCCGGGCCGATAGTTGGAGGGCCGAGCGCGGGGCGGGGGATGGGGAGATAAAGCCGCTCGATTAGCGGGCGGTCATCGAGAGAGCTTGCGAGCGGACTATACGTGCGCCTGGGAGGGCGTATCGGCGTGGTTCGTGGACTCTCCTCAATTGCTGCCCTGAGGGACCGGCTACTGCGCGCTCGGGTGACTAGCGATCTCCTGGAGGATCGCCGATCTGGGAGGTGCTGGCTTCATCGCGCGGATAGTGCGTGATCGGGCTTCGCCCGAGTTGGATATCCGAGTATGCGTCGGATGCCGAAAGCTCGGAAGCAGCATGGCGCGGCCGCCGCCTCCGGCGGATGAACCCAATAGTGATGAGGATCGCGAGCAACACATACCCGATCAGCACGATCCACTGCGCGGCCGGCCAGTTGAACGCGACCGACGCCCACAGCAACAGGAAGCCGAACACGACAACCGCGATCACCGTGGTTCGGAGAATTGGGCGGCCCATGATGTGACCCTAATGGGGCGCCACGGACGGCGCCAGCCCGTCAAGCCGTTCGCTGAAGGACCGGCTTATGACGGTGGAGCGATGAGTCGCTGGAGCTGGAGAACGAACTCAGCGATGCGCTCTTCGCCTACCACCGAACTGAGTGGTTCCTCGAACCACTTGGTCCAGATGTCGTCGACCTGATCGGCGGAGATGCCGCCATTTCGGAGAAGGAGACTCGCCATCGGCCGTCCCTCGAGCTCGTACTCATCCGCTGGGGCTCCTCCCTCGCCACCAGGGTCGAGACCGTACGGGTCGAGCTCGTTGAGGAGTCGCACGACCTCAGCGATCCTGGTCTTCAACAACTCCTGTCGCGGACTCACACGATCATCTTGCTACACCCTCGAGCGCCGAGATCGTGTGAGCGTTGCTTCCAAGTCGAGGGCCGAGCGCTGAGGGACCGGCGTACGGTCGCTCGCGGACCAGGTCGCGCACTGTCGGCTGCGTCGCATCGACTCCTTCGTCGTCAGCCCGAATCGACGGAGACGGTTCGCGTGGGTCCTGTGCGAGCGAGCGCGCCTCACGCTCGTCCCGGTGCAGCCTCCCTAGGCTCTTGCCATGAGTGTGTGGCGTCCCTGGGATGCAGACGATAACGAGTACGAGCAGCGCTCGCTTATCCGCGAGTTGATACCAGCCTCACTTCGTGCGCCGGTTCTGGCATGGATACGAATGCAGCTTCGTCCAACAGGCGCGTACGCCCATATCGATATGAGCCGTGTCCACGACCTCCAGAGCGCACTCCAGATCGACTTCCGCTTGCAGAAGCGATACGTCGAAGCGGACGACATGCTGAGCACTATCACGCAGAAGGGCGATCAGTTCATCGCTCGCGTGGTCGATTACTTCCTGTCCTATTACACGACCGATCATTTAGGCCGGGCGCCGAGCGAAGTCGACTCGTTGAGACGCCACTTCGACAACGCTGCCTCCTCGGCCGAGATCGCGCTTCAGAACGGGGTGTTCCGCTTAAGGCGTCGCACCACCGACGGTATTGAAGAGCTCGCTGAAGCAAGCGCACAGTCCACATCCGTGCTCGCCGGCCAACATCTTCGGAAGGGCTGGGTCGAAGCCTACGCGCTCTCACCAAACACGAGTCTGGTCATGTCTGAGGCCATCAAAGCTGTTGAGGCTGCGGCGCATCCTGTGGTCAGTCCGAAAGCAACGAAGGTTCGGCTCGGCATGATCACTCAAGCCATTAAAGATCAGACTGGATGGACGCTGGCGTTCCCGAACCGTGACGATGGGCACCCTGACCATAAAGCAGTGCTCGTCGGCATGTTGGAAACGCTCATTGTCGCTCAGGCCGACCGTCATGGCGGCGCATCGCCGTCCGTACTGGAAGCGCAGGGTCACGTCCAACTGGCGTCGATTCTGGTGCAGTGGTTCTCGACTGGCGTCGTCAGACGCGACACAACCTCGACGTGACGCGTCCCGAGAGCGACGCACCCGTCACCCAGCCACAGCGTGCAGCGCGCAAGAAGTTCACTCAGGGCCGCATGGCGCGGGCATATTTGATGAGCGCGTGACCTGCATCCGTCGACTCGATTGTGGGCGCAAAACGAATCGACCCCATGGGGTAGTGAACTTCTGGTTCGGTCGCGGCATCACCCTCCCGGGTCGATAACCGAGCTGTCATCTCGCGACCGCTGACGGCCCCTCAACGGGCAGTGCGCGGAAAGGGATCCCCGAACGTGACGACCAGATCGCGCACCGCCGGAAGAAGCCCGGCCGCCCGATCGACTTCGGCGACCAGCAGCGCGAGCGCTATAAGGGACGCAACGTCGTCGAGCGGTGCTTCAACAAGCTCAAACAATGGCGCGGGATCGCCACCCGGTCAGACAAGCTCGCCCGGAACTACCACGCCGGTCTCTGCCTCGCCGCAACCCTCCACTGGCTCAGCAGCAGCGATCACTGAGCATCGACGTCGACTGCTTCGCCCTCGCTCATACGCTTCAATCGCGCCAAGTGGTAACGCCACCCCTCATCGTGTCCCGCACGCAACGAGTACGGGGTCCGAGCGCGGGAGAATCCTGACTCGGTGAGCGTGACCAAGGTCGTCTGTCCGTGCGTGGCGAGCTCGATCACAACGTCGAGAGGGTGATCCCAGCCCTGCTCGGTCCAACTGAATCCGAGAACGTGCGGCTCGTCGCATCGCGTGACGCTCCCCGTCGCGCTTACGTGACGGCCTTCCTCGATCCAGGTTTCGACAAGCGGAGAGCCGACAGCGGCATCGAAACGCATCTCAGGCCACCATGCGCCTCGCGCAGTCGTCAGGAATCGCCAGACAACCTCGACGGAGGCATCAACGTCCGCCACCACCGTCACGGAATCACGAAGCACACAACCAAGCTATCGCCCCGGCAGGAGCCTTTAGCAACACGCCCGGTCAAGTCCCGTGGCGTGGTGTCATTCCGTTGTTCCCTGTGGGTGGGTGGTGGTCAGGCGGTGAGGTAGAGCTCGGGGCGGGCGGGTTCTGTGTGTTCGTGCAGGGTGTGGACGAGTTTGCGCATCGAGATGTCGGAGAAGTAGCGGCGTTCGCCGTAGGACCATTACTCGTGTTGTTCCTGGAGGACCGCGCCGATCAGGCGGGTCACGGAGTCGCGGTCGGGGAAGATCTGGACGACGTCGGCGCGGCGTTTGATCTCGCGGTTGAGGCGCTCGATGGGGTTGTTGGACCAGACCTTCTGCCAGTGCTCCCGGGGCAGCGGGGCGAACCCGGTGAGGTCCGGCTCGGCGGCCTCGAGCATGGCGGTGATCTCGGGGAACGAGCCGCGCAGACTGTCGGTGACCTGGTGATACTGCGCGATCACCGCTTCGGGGGTGGTCTGCGCGAAGATCGTGGAGATCATCGCGTTGACCGGCTTGGAGCGTGCTGAGCCGAGCTTCTGGGTCACGTTGCGCGCGAAATGCACTCGGCATCGTTGCCACCCCGAGCCGGGCAGGATCGCTTTCACCGCGGCCTTGATGCCGGCGTGCGCGTCGGACGTGACCAGGGCAACCCCGAGCGGGTCGGCGTCGGTGGCGACCTTCAGGCCGCGGTCGCGGAGGCTGCGGAGGAACTCGGTCCAGAAGTCGGTGGTCTCCGCGTCACCGAGCGCCATCCCGAGGATCTCCCGCCTGCCCTCGCCGCTCACGCCGGTGGCGACGACGAGGGCCTGCGAGGCGACCCGGCCGCGGTGGCGGACGTCGAGGTAGGTCGCGTCGAGGAACAGGTACGGGAACCAAGTCCGCTCCGCCGTGTGCGAAGGACGTCCGCTTGCGGGACATCGTCGCAGACGGTAGGACGCTGGGCTGATTCCGGGGTCACGAGGCGGTAACGACATGGCAGGAAAGCTACGACCGGGCGGAGACATCGCGATCGGGGCTTGATCCGCTGCTGCGAAGACAGCAGCTCGGACTCACCCGAGGTGGATCATCCCGATCTCGGCAGCGCGGATGAGGATCTGTGTACGATCTCGAACACTCCACTTGCGCGCGACGCTCCCTAGGTGCGACTTCACGGTCGCCTCGGAGATGTTGATCGCGCGGGCGATCTCTGCGTTCGACATCCCCCGGGCAAGATATGCGACAGCTTCGGCCTCACGGGGCGTCAGAACTTCAGGACCCAACGCCTCCGGTTGTGGACGTGAAGACCGGCGAAGCGACGAGACGAGGAGGCTCGCAACACGAGGCTCGAGTACGGTGGTGCCGGTCACAACCCCTCTGATCGCCTGCAAGAGTTCCGCGCGCGTAGCGCCTTTCAGCAGGTACCCGGACGCGCCCGCCCGCAATGCCGGCACGATAGCGTCCAAAGCGGCGAAAGCCGTCATGACAAGAACCCTCGCCGACGGCCAGCGTCGGGTGATCTCGGCAGTGGCTTGGACGCCGTTCACACCTGGCATCTGCAGGTCCATCAGCACCACATCGACCGCATCGAGCTGCATCGCACAGATCGCGGCGCCCCCGTCCTCGGCCTCCCCGATGACGGTGAAGGAAGGCGGATGATGGATGAGCGTTCGCAGCCCGATGCGCATCACCGGGTCGTCATCGACGATGAGAACCCGGACACCCGTCATAGCTGGATTTTACGAGAGTCCGGGTACACGGCGTTCCTACCTAGACGAAAGTAGGAGTCTCGTTTCCCCGTACGGCCCTTGAGTGAAAGCGTCATGTCGTCGGAATCGAGAAACGTCGTGAAGAGAAAGACGACGTGAAGAGGGGAATCGATACATGCTCGGATTCATTCTGCTACGGGTCGCCCACACGGTGCAGGTCCTCGATCCCTGGTGGTGCCAGATCGTGCGCACGTGCGGGTAAGTGGAAGGTGGCCGGGCCGCCGGCCCGGCCACACACCAAGTTGACAGATCAATCCGTCGTCGGGTCTGCTGGAGCGATGTCACTCAAGGCAGCGCGCAGGCGGAGGCACCAACGTCCGCCCACGTCGTGGCGGACGCAGACCCCGCTGTCCGCACCGGAGTGGTGGGTTGTTTTCGCGCTGGCTGGCATTGGGGTGATCGCCGGCCCGATCTTGGACCTGACACAGCCGGCCCCCGACTCGCTCTCGGCCGTGATCGATGCCGTGTTCTGCGTCGCTTTCGTTGTCGCGGCCCGATGGCCCTGGGCGGGTCTGCTGGTGTACGCGGTCGCGCTGGCGGTGTCTTTCCCGTACCACGAGCAAGCGGTCGTCCTGTCAGCGATCGCGCTCTCCGCGTGCGTCATCGTTCGCGTGGGCAGCATCCGTACCATCGCCGGGCTCGTCGCGCTCATCGCGGGAGGTGTGGCAACCGTCGCGGCCACCGCGCAGTCGACATACGGCCTGAATGTTCTCGTCGGGGTCCCGTTCGTCGCGTTGATCAGCAGCGTCATCGGCGCGAGCCTCCGAATCGCTCTCGGACGGGCGCGGACGCTGACCGCAGAACTGCAGCGCCGGATCCAGACGGAACAGGAGATTCGCGCCGAGGAACGACAGCTCATCAGCGACGAGCTCCATGATGACATCGCGCACGATCTCACCGTGATCTCGACCTACATCAGCGTGCTCGAACAGGACCAGGAGGAGGGAATCGACCCGGCGACCCGAGCCCTTGCGATGTCCGTGCTCGGCGACACCACCCGCAAAGTCCTCGACGACATCCGCCTCATCATGCAGCAGGGAACCGCGATCGACGAGCAGCCCATGCGTGCTCTGACGGCCGCTTTCGACGACGCCCGTCGCGAACTGGCGACCGCGAACCTCCGTGTCGAGGTCGAAGGCGATCCGGGGGACGAACGGGTGGGTCGCTTGGTGTCGGCCACCCTCTCACGGACCCTCCGGGAGGCCGTGACCAACGTCCTCAAACACCATGGGCAGAGCCCGATCCGCATCGGTCTGTCCGTCGTCGACGACATCGTCTGCTTCGACGTAACCAATACCCTTCCGGACGTGCAGACGCCGACCGAGCCGGGTTTCGGCACCATCCGGATCTCCGAGCGCATCACGCGCCTCGGGGGCAGTTGCGTCATCGGGCCGGACGGCGATTCCTGGGTAGTCTCGATACGGATCCCCCGCCACAGCCAGCTGTGAGCACGCCAGCGCTCAGGGCGCCAGCAGCAGGCTGGCTCCAGGCGCTCTCCAGGAAACGAGTGGGCGCTCCGCGGCTACTGGGCCGTTCTCGCTGAAGGCAGGGTGAAGACGCGGTCGCATCGCGCCGCCACCCGGTGATCGTGCGTCACCACGACGAGCGACTTGCCATACTCTTTCTGCAGGGCAAGCATCTCCGTCACCGCGACATCGGCCAAGGCGTCGTCGAGAGCGCCGGTGGGCTCATCGGCGAGGATCAGCTCTCCCGGCTTGAGCAGGCATCGCGCGAGCGCGGCGCGCTGCCTCTCACCCCCGGAAAGGGTCATGACCTTGTCGTACACCACGTCGTCCAACCCGAGTCGTGCGAGCAGCTCGATGATCTGCTTCTTCTTCGCCGGCTTGCTCCGTTTCACGCTGTGCATCCCGATCAGGACGTTCTGCAGCGCGGTCGCAGAGTTGATGAGCGCAAACGACTGGAAGAGGTAGTTGATCCGGTCCCGACGCAACGCGCTGGCCGCATGGCTGTTGATGCGCGGCAGCCGCTTCCCTCCGACAAGGATGGCGCCCGAGGTTGGGCTCTCCAGCAGCCCGACGATGTTCAGCAGCGTCGACTTCCCCGAGCCGGAAGGTCCCACGATCGCCACGGATTCTCCCTGTGACACCTCCAGGTTCACCTGATCGAGGATGGTGCGGGAACCGTACGCTTTGGTGAGGTTCTCGACAGTGAGCAGAGCAGTCAAGACGACTCCTATTCTTTGAGCGCGGAGCTCAGTTGCAGGCGCGAGTACCGCCGGATGAGGAACGTGACGAGCGCGAGCTGGATCGCGAGCAGGATGATGCTGCCCAGGATCGCGCTCTTGGATTGCAGCAGGCTCGCCACGACCACGGCGACCGTACCTGTCACGGTGATCACGACGAGTGCCGGCGCGAAGAGCCGGATCAGCGGGTAGCCGAGCATGCGTTTCACCACGAGTGACTCTCGGTAGGTGTTCGAGAAGAGCCGCAGAAGGGCAACGAGCGCCACAGCTACGAGGAGGAACAGGAAGACGATCACGCCACCGAACAGTTGCAGAGTGCCTTGGATGGTCTTGGTGAGGCCCGCGGTGAACTCGCTGACCGGAAGGAATTCGACCTTGTTGTCGTCGAGATGGTACGTGGCGAGATACTGATTGCTGGTGTACTCGTGCGCCGCTGCCGTGCTCAGCTTGATGTAGCTGTTCTCCAGTCCCACCGCGTACAGGCTCTCGCTTTCAAAGGGGATCATGTTCGCGGGGGTGCTGATGAGGATCACCGGATCGGCGACGGTCTGCGGCTGGGACGGTTCCGTCGTCCATGAGAACAGCGGAGTGTTCGGGGCGTAGTCCTCGAACACGACCGTCTCATGGTCGAAGTACGTGGTGCGGATCGACGGCGCGTATTTCGGGTGGCTGTCTTCTGTCAGCCATCCCTGCATCGAGGTCTTCGCCGTGCCTGTCCAGGTATCGGGCAGGAGGAAGACCCGTTCGCCCCGCTCGGCACGGGCCAGAGCTTCTGGGCTGATGTGGAATCCTTGTGCGGCGAGGGAGCTGGGCGAGGCGGCGATGTACCAGAACGGCTGCTCTGGCACGGACTTGTACACCCCGGACCACTGGTCCAGTGTCTGCTGGCCGTAGTACGCGGTGTGGGTGAGGCTGACGCCGGGCTTGTCCGCGATCGAGCTGTACCAGTCGTAGAAGTCCTTCGCCAGCTGGGTGGACTGCCCGCCGATGCTGGCGTCGTCGTTTCCGGGGCTCAGCTGATAGAGGATCTGCTGGTTCTCCACGGCCGACCAGGTGCGGCTGACGTCCGCGAGCTTGCCGGCCTCCTTGATGGGACCATCGATGTAGACGAGCATGAACGCGAACCCGGCGATTGCAGCTACGTAGAGACCGCCGAGTGTCCACAGTAGAACCCTCTTTGAATAGCGTCCGAGGATCGCGTTGACCGGCTTGGTCGAGGTGATCACGAAGACCGCGACGGCGACACATGCCAGCACGGGTACTGCCCCCGCGACGGCGCAACTCCATGCCGCCGCCAAGAGGGTCGCGTTGAGCTGATAGCCCTGCGCCAGCCCAACGGTGAGAAGCATCGACAGTACTGCCGCCCCCACCGCGGTCAGAAGCACGGGTCGGAACATCCTGATCGCGAAACCCCATGTGGACCGTCCGAGCAGCAGGTGCACGCCAAGGACGGGAAACGAGCGCAGAGCCTCAACCACGAGAACGAGGAGAAGCAGTATCACCGCTGCGATCACGCAGCCGAGCAAGATCACGGGGAGCAGTCCACTGTCGGTGGCCTGCCCATGCAGCGGGGCAAGCATGCTCTGCGCCGACTGGCCTGTGACAGCGGCGAGCGAGGTCAGTAACTCGTTCGCCTGGGCAGCGTCTGCGCCGACGACACGATACGTGCCGTTGATCGTTCCCGAGGTGTCGATCAGGTGCGACAGATGCACGACGGAAAGCCGAGGGGCGAACGCGAGCTCGGGGATCGTGGCGATCGCGTCCCTCGCGTTCGCATCCAAGCCCACGGACTTCGAGGGATCGCTCGTGAGGAGCTTCGAGATCGTCATGGCGTCGAACAATGGGGTGCCGAGGAATCGCAGATCCAGCGCGGCGGGCGGCGTGCGAGGGTTCGCAAGCACTCCGACCCGTAGAGCGCTCAGGCCTCCATCGACCTTGGACGTCTGATGGTCGACTCGGACGACCGCCCGTCCATCTGCATCGGCGAATCGGCCGAGTGCGGACAGGACGCCGGCTGAATGGTCTTCGGAAACGCCGTACAGGTAGATCGCCGTCGAGTTTGCCGGAAATCGGTCGACTTCCTGCTGCAGCCCGACACCCTGGTTCAACACGAACAACACGCTCGCCGTCGCCCCGATCAGGACGACCAAGACCGAACTAACGAGTCTTGACCAGAAGGACATGAGCATCACCGTGGCTCCTTCTCTGAGGGTGACAGAATGCCACCCCGATGTTCGTCAGCCGCGCGCGTTCCAGTAGGCGGTGGCCTGACCCGTCCCGACGAACTCGATGGCGTGGGCAGCCGTACCCGGCTTCTCCCATCCAGAGAACGTCGTGTTTGCGGTGGTGCTGTGGTCGTAGACGCCCGACTGGACGGTCGACTCGCTGTAGACCCCCCAGCTGCGCCCGTGGTCGAAGCTGAGCGCGGAGCCTTTGTAGTACACCGTCTCGGCCTGTGCGACGGCGGCCGTTCCCCCCACGAGGGCGCCGGCCAGCAGTACGGCCGAGATGCCCTTCTTGATGATTGCGTTCATTTCACTACTTCCTTTCATGTTGTCCACGGTGACGCTCATGCGCAGGTCAGAATTCCAATGCTGAGCAGAGCCGGTCAACGCCGACTGCGACCTTTGGTGGAGGGCGGCCCCATCAGCCCCAGTGTCAGCGTCCGCCTCGTATCGAACAGCTCCCGGCTGAGTGTGTTCTGCTGCCAGATCACTGCCAGGACGCGCAGCAGCAACAGCTGCAGAACGGTCAAGTCCCGTGGCGTGGTGTCATTCCGTTGTTCCCTGTGGGTGGGTGGTGGTCAGGCGGTGAGGTAGAGCTCGGGGCGGGCGGGTTCTGTGTGTTCGTGCAGGGTGTGGACGAGTTTGCGCATCGAGATGTCGGAGAAGTAGCGGCGTTCGCCGTAGGACCATTACTCGTGTTGTTCCTGGAGGACCGCGCCGATCAGGCGGGTCACGGAGTCGCGGTCGGGGAAGATCTGGACGACGTCGGCGCGGCGTTTGATCTCGCGGTTGAGGCGCTCGATGGGGTTGTTGGACCAGACCTTCTGCCAGTGCTCCCGGGGCAGCGGGGCGAACCCGGTGAGGTCCGGCTCGGCGGCCTCGAGCATGGCGGTGATCTCGGGGAACGAGCCGCGCAGACTGTCGGTGACCTGGTGATACTGCGCGATCACCGCTTCGGGGGTGGTCTGCGCGAAGATCGTGGAGATCATCGCGTTGACCGGCTTGGAGCGTGCTGAGCCGAGCTTCTGGGTCACGTTGCGCGCGAAATGCACTCGGCATCGTTGCCACCCCGAGCCGGGCAGGATCGCTTTCACCGCGGCCTTGATGCCGGCGTGCGCGTCGGACGTGACCAGGGCAACCCCGAGCGGGTCGGCGTCGGTGGCGACCTTCAGGCCGCGGTCGCGGAGGCTGCGGAGGAACTCGGTCCAGAAGTCGGTGGTCTCCGCGTCACCGAGCGCCATCCCGAGGATCTCCCGCCTGCCCTCGCCGCTCACGCCGGTGGCGACGACGAGGGCCTGCGAGGCGACCCGGCCGCGGTGGCGGACGTCGAGGTAGGTCGCGTCGAGGAACAGGTACGGGAACCAAGTGTGATCGATCCGGCGGGAAAGGAACTCCTGCACCGCCTCGTCGATCTCACCGCAGATCCGCGACACCGTCGACCGGCTGATGCCGGTGTCGTTGCCGAGCGCCCGCACCAGCTGATCGACCTTGCGGGTCGAGACGCCGTCGATCCAGGCCTGACAGATCACCGCGTAGAGCGCCTTGTCGACCCGGCGGCGCGGGCTCAGCAGCGAGGGGAAGAACGACCCCTCCCGCAGCTTCGGGATCTGAAGGTCCACCTCCCCGGCCGGGGTCGCGAGGGTCTTCGGCCGGGTGCCGTTACGGCGGGTGGTCCGCTCCGGGGTGCGCTCGTAACGGGCCGCGCCGATCTTCACGGTCGCTTCCGCGTTGATCAGGTCTTGCAGGCCGGCCTGCAGCATTCGCCGGAACACGTCCGAGTGGGCCAGGTCGGGGTCGGCGAGGACTTCGCCGATCAGGGTCGTCAGGGCAGACTGGTTGTGGGTCATCGTGGGATCACTCTTCTTGCTTCTTGGCGGAAACAACTGGTCATCCCACGATGGCCCTTCACCGTCTACGACGACGAGAACCCCGCGGGAATTGACACCACGCTATTGGACTCACCCACACGCCCTGATATGGGCGTGGGTTTGTCAAGTGTGCAGGGGTGAGCGGACGCCGTGCCCGTCGGCTTCGGCGTCCGCTCGTTCCGGTCGTGTCCGGTGGTGGCGCGCGTGTCGTGTTCGACGCGTT
>NZ_JAFLHG010000009.1 GCF_018717645.1 Microbacterium flavum | reverse complement strand
ACGCGGACGCCCCCGCGGCGGCACCCGCCTCCGCCCCGCGGGCCACGGGTCGTGCGCAGCCTGAGGACGCGGCGCCGGAACCCGCACCCGTCCCGCGTGCGACCAACAGCGTCGAGGCACTGTTCTCCGCGGCTCAGCACGACGGCGAAGAGCGTGCCCGGATCGAGCGCCACCAGCGCGACCGGCGCAAGAGCCGCATCGCCGGGTGGGTGATCTTCGGGGTCGTCCTCGCGATCCTCGGTGGCATCGCCGGCGGGGGCCTGTACGTCTGGAACACCTACGAGGACAAGATCCGCGCCTTCATGGGCTGGGAGGAGCCGAAGGACTACGAGGACGGCATCGCCGAAGGCGACGCGTCTGTCACCATCGTGACGGGCGACACGGGGGCGACGATCTCCACGTCGCTGTACCAGGCCGGCGTGACGAAGACCGACAGCGCCTTCTACGACTACCTCATCAAGACCGCCCAGAACCCCGAGTTCCAGCCCGGCGTGTACACCCTCAAGCAGAAGATGTCCTCGGCCGCCGCCCTGACCCTCCTCAAGGACCCCGCGA
Source organism: Microbacterium flavum (assembly GCF_018717645.1). Lineage (GTDB taxonomy): Bacteria > Actinomycetota > Actinomycetes > Actinomycetales > Microbacteriaceae > Microbacterium > Microbacterium flavum. The sequence continues at coordinate 161,096 of NZ_JAFLHG010000009.1, read as the reverse complement.
GTCGTCGCGAGAACACCGCCCAGCTTCCCGAGGGGCTCACGCTGGAGTCGACCCTGACGCGGGTCTCCGACGGCACCGGCATTCCGCTGGCGGACCTCCAGGCCGCCGTCGCCGATCCGTCGGCGTACGGTGTCGCCGCGTCGTCGTTGGAAGGCTGGCTCTTCCCCGCGACCTACACGTTCGACCCGGGGACGACGCCCCAGCAGGTGATCCAGACCATGGTCGATCGCACCGTGCAGTCCCTCGACACGGCCGGGGTGCCCACAGACCAGCGCGAGCGGATTCTGACGGTCGCGTCGATCATCCAGCGCGAAGCGAGATTCACCGCGGACTTCTACAAGGTCTCGCGCGTCATCGAGAACCGGCTCGCGCCGGAGAACGACGAGACGCACGGCTTCCTCCAGATGGACTCGACCGCGCAGTACGGGTATAACGAGATCAACAAGGGGACCGCCAGTTCGTCCGCCGAGGCACTCGCGGACGACAACCCGTGGAACACGTACCTCCACCCGGGGCTCCCGGTCGGCCCGATCGCCAACCCGGGGGATCTCGCGATCGATGCCGCCATGCATCCGGCCGACGGTCCGTGGCTGTACTTCGTGACGGTCAACCTCGACACCGGCGAGACGGTCTTCACGAACACCTACGCGGAGCACGAGAAGGCCGTCGCGCAGTGGCAGGAGTGGTGCGCCGCCAATGCCAGCGACGACTGCTGACCTGCCGACCGGGACGACCGCGCCGACGGGGACGACCCTGGAGGTCTGGGGCGACCCCATCGCACACAGCCTCTCGCCGCGGATCCACGCGGCCGCGTACGCGCACCTCGGGTGGGACTGGTCCTATGGCCGCAGGCAGGTCGACGCTGCGGGCTTCCGCTCGGCGCTCGACGGCCTCGACGCGAGCTACCGCGGCCTGTCGCTGACCTTCCCGTTGAAGGCGGAGGCGTTCCGGGCGGCGACGGACCTCGACCCTGCGGCGGAGCTGACCGGCGCCGTGAACACCCTCGTCTTCGCCGGCGGTCGGCGCCTCGGTGTCAACACGGACGTCGGCGGGATCGTCGCCGATGTCCGTGCGCAGGGCCTCGACACCCTCGAGGTCGCCCGCATCGTCGGGGCGGGCGCGACCGCCACCTCGGCGCTGGTCGCCCTCGCGCAGCTCGGCGCCCGGGCGGTGGAGGTCGCGGCGCGGCGCCCGGATGCCGCGCAGCCCCTCGCCGCACTGGGGGACCGGCTCGGGGTGGCCGTGTCGGTCGCCCCACTCGAGACGGTGGCCCCGGCATCCGTGCCTCTCACGATCTCGACGCTGCCCGGCGGCGCGGCTCTGCCCGCGGAGGCGGCGGAGCGGCTCGCCACGGGCGGGGGGCTGCTGTACGACGTGGTCTACGGACACTGGCCGACCCCGCTCGCGGATGCCTGGCAGCGGGCGGGCGCGCCGGCCGTCAGCGGCCTGGGGATGCTGCTGCGGCAGGCCGTGCTCCAGATCCGCGCCTTCGCGACGGGCGATGTGGCCGAGCCGCTGCCCGACGAGGAGTCCGTCGTGGCCGTCATGCGCTCCGCGCTCGTGGGAGACTAGACGGATGCTCCGCGTGCTCACGGCCGGCGAATCGCACGGCCCCGAACTCGTCGCCTTCCTGGAGGGACTGCCCGCCGGCGTCCCCATCTCCCGCGCCGCGATCCAGGCGGATCTGGCGCGCCGCAAGCTCGGCTATGGCCGGGGATCGCGGATGAAGTTCGAAGAGGACGAACTGACCATCTCCGCCGGCGTGCGCCACGGCTTCAGCATGGGCAGCCCGATCGCCCTGCGCATCGGGAACACCGAGTGGCCCAAGTGGATCGAGGTCATGAGCGCCGAACCGGTGGAGCTGACCGAGAAGTCGCGAGGCCGCGGCGCCGCCCTGACGCGCCCGCGCCCCGGCCACGCCGACCTCGTCGGCATGCAGAAGTACGGCTTCGACGAGGCCCGCCCGATCCTCGAGCGCGCGAGCGCGCGTGAGACGGCGGCGCGGGTGGCGCTCGGCGCCATCGCCCGCGCCTTCCTCGCCGAGCTCGGCATCCGCCTGGTCAGCCACACCCTCTCGATCGGTCCGGTGCGCGTGCCCGACGGCGCGGCGCTGCCCGTGCCCGATGACGTCGACGCGCTCGACGCCGATCCGCTGCGCTGCTTCGACGCCGCGACGTCGGCCGCGATGGTGGCCGAGGTGGATGCCGCGAAGAAGGACGGCGACACCCTCGGCGGGATCGTCGAGGTGCTCGCCTACGGTGTGCCCCCGGGGCTCGGGTCGCACGTGCAGTGGGACCGGCGCCTGGACGGCAGGCTCGCGCAGGCCCTGATGTCGATCCAGGCGATCAAGGGCGTCGAGGTCGGCGACGGCTTCGAGACGACCCGCCGCCGTGGGTCCGCCGCCCACGACGAGCTGTTCGCGGCATCCGAGGGCATCACGCGCGCCTCCGACCGCGCCGGCGGTACCGAGGGCGGCATGTCCACGGGCACCGTCCTGCGCGTCCGCGCGGGGATGAAGCCGATCGCGACCGTTCCGCATGCCCTGCGCACGATCGACGTGGCCACCGGCGAGGAGGCGACAGCGCACCACCAGCGCTCCGACGTCTGCGCCGTCCCCGCGGCCGGCGTCGTCGCCGAGGCGATGGTCGCGGTCATCCTGGCCGAGGCGGTGCTGGAGAAGTTCGGCGGCGACGCCGTCGCGGAGACCCGTCGCAACCTCGAGGGATACCTCGCCGCCATCCCGGACACGCTCCGTACGTCGCCCGACAGCGACGACGCGCTCGGATGACGTCATCGATCGTCCTCGTCGGCCCGATGGGCGCGGGCAAGACGAGCGTCGGACGACGCGTCGCTCGGGCCCTCGGGCGACCCTTCGCCGACACGGACAAGGTCGTCGTGCGTGATCACGGGCCCATTCCGCGGCTGTTCGCCGAGCACGGTGAAGAGCATTTCCGCGCCCTCGAGCGCGCCGCCGTCGCCGAGGCGCTCAGCGCGGGCGGCGTCGTCGCGCTCGGCGGAGGGGCGGTCCTCGACCCGCAGACGCGCGCCGCGATCGCCGACCACCGCGTCGTCCTGCTGACCGTGTCGGACCAGGTGGTCGCCGGACGGATCGGCGGCGCCGGCCGCCCGCTCCTCGGTGGCGATGACGCCGGTGCGGAAGGCCCGATCGGACGGTGGACCCGCATCTACGACGAGCGCCGCCCGATCTACGAAGAGGTGGCCCACGTCACCTTCGACACCTCCTCCGGCCCCCTGATCGATGTCGTCACCCGCATCGTGGAGTGGGTGCGCGAGAACGAGACCCCCCAGGAGAGCGCATGACCGACACGACCGTCATCAGCGTCGCGGGCGATGCCCCCTACGACATCACGATCGGCCGCGGCATCCTCCCGCTCGTCGAAGGCGCTCTGCCGGACGCGGTGCGAAAGGTGCTGATCGTCCACCCGCCGACGCTCTCCGCCCAGGCCAGCGCGCTGCGCGAGCTCCTCCAGAGCTCCGGCCGGCGTCAGGTGCTGCTCGCCGAGATCCCGGATGCCGAGACCGGCAAGCGCGTCGAGGTCGCGGCATTCTGCTGGCAGGTCATGGGGCAGGCCGACTTCACGCGCACCGACGCGGTCGTCGGCTTCGGCGGGGGAGCGGTGACCGATCTCGCGGGCTTCGTCGCGGCGACGTGGCTGCGCGGAGTCGCCGTGGTGCAGGTGCCGACGACGGTGCTCGGCATGGTGGATGCCGCGGTCGGCGGCAAGACCGGCATCAACACCGCCGAGGGCAAGAACCTCGTGGGCGCGTTCTGGCCGCCGGTCGCGGTGATCTGCGACCTCGAGATGCTCGACACGCTGAGCCGAAATGAGCGCGTCGCGGGTTTCGCCGAGGTCGTGAAGGCGGGCTTCATCTGGTATCCGGAGATCCTCGACCTGATCGAGGCGGATCCCGAGGCGGCCGTCGACCCGGCATCCCCCGCCTTCCGGCGCTGCATCGAGCTCGCCATCGAGATGAAGGCGCGCGTCGTCGGCGAGGACCTGCGCGAGGCAGGGTTGCGCGAAGTGCTCAACTACGGCCACACCCTCGGCCACGCGATCGAGCACGCCGAGCGCTACCAGTGGCGCCACGGCGCGGCGATCTCGGTCGGCATGATGTTCGCGGCCGAGCTGTCGCGGCTCGCGGGGCGGCTGTCGGATGCCGCGGCGCAGCGTCACCGCGACATCCTCGAGCTGCTGGGCCTGCCGACGACGTATCGCGCGGGGGCGTTCCCCCAGTTGCTCTCCTCGATGCAGCGGGACAAGAAGACCCGCGGGTCGATGCTCCGCTTCATCGTCCTCGATGACATCGCCAAGCCGACCGTGCTGCAGGCGCCCGACGAGTCGCTGCTCTTCGCCGCGTACCAGGAGATCGCGGCGTCCTGACCTCTGGTCAGCCCGTCGTCCCACCCCGGCCACCCCTCGTCCCACTCCGAGTGAGGCATGTCCCTGAAACGGTCGGTTCTCACTGCGGGAAACAGCCGTAAAGGGGACACGCCGCCGCCCCGCCGCGGAGCGGGGGCAAGGGGGTTCCGGATGGTTGAGGGGAGCGGGGGAGCGAGGGCATAGGGTGTTCGCGTGACCGCGTCCCACCGCCTCCTCCTCGTCAACGGCCCGAATCTGAACCTCCTCGGCATCCGGGAGCCGGCGATCTACGGGCACGAGACGCTCGCCGACGTCGAACGCCTCGTCACCGACACCGCGGCCGAGCGCGGCGTCGAGGTCCGAGCGATCCAGAGCAATCATGAGGGCGTGCTGATCGACGCGATCCATGCGGCGCGAGAGGACTGCGCCGGGATCGTCATCAACCCGGGCGGGCTGACCCACACCTCGATCGTGCTGCGGGACGCGCTGTCCGGCGTCGCGCTGCCCGTCGCGGAGGTGCACATCTCCGACGTCCGAGCGCGCGAGGAGTTCCGGCACCACTCCTACGTCGCCGACATCGCCGTCGTGCACGTCATCGGTGAGGGAGTGGCGGGCTACGCGAGGGCGACCCGCCTGCTCCTGGACGTCATCGCGGGTGCCGCCGAAGGCTGAGCGGCTTGCACGCGGCGATCGTCGCCGCAAGGGGGAGTGGCCGCGGATGCCGCCGGCGTAGCATCGCGATGTCGCCCCGAGCGGCGCCATCCGACGCCCCGCGACGAGTCGGACGGGCCCGCGGCCGCGGGCGTGAGAGGAGCGATCATGCGCAGAAGGATCGCCCTCTGGGGCGTGCTGCTCGCCGCCGGATTGAGTCTTGCGGGGTGTGCGGGAGGGGGCGCTTCGGACGGCACGGCGACGGAGGCCGCGCCCCCGTCGGTCACCTCCCCGTCTCCGACACACGCGACGGCGTCCTCGACACCGACCTCCTCAGCGACACCGTCGGCATCGGCGACGCCGGCGCTCTCGCAGATCGGGGGCACGTGGTGCCGCGCGGATGACCCGGGCACCTGCATGACGGTCGGCACCGGCGGGGCGCCGATCGCCTCGGCGCCGGACGAGATGGGCGTCACGCCCTGCCTGGCGGTGATCGTGGGAGACGATGGAGGGGCGCGCGGAATCTACTGTCCTGCCGGCGCCCGGTCGGGCGCTCCGCTGACCACGACGTCGGACGACGCCCGCTACGACCGCCTCTTCACCTCGCAGGCGCCGCCGAACGAGCAGACGTGGTACCGCGAAGCGGACGTCCAGGCGGCCACACAGGGGTGATCCGTCGCCGCGCGCGACCGTCGGCGGGCCCCCCCTACCGGCGGGACGCCCGGCATCCCGTAGAATCGGATGTCGGCCGTTCGGTCGCTTCTCACACGAAACGGAAACTCCACACTCATGGCATCGACCGCAGACATCAAGAACGGCGTCGTCCTCAACATCGACGGACAGCTCTGGAGCGTCGTGGAGTTCCAGCACGTCAAGCCCGGCAAGGGTGGCGCGTTCGTCCGCACGAAGCTGAAGAACGTCATGACCGGCAAGGTCGTCGATCGCACGTTCAACGCGGGCGCCAAGGTCGAGCTCGAGAGCGTCGACCGCCGCGACTTCACCTACCTGTACAACGACGGCGACAGCTTCGTGTTCATGGACGTCGACAACTACGACCAGCTCTCCGTGGGCGCCGCCACCGTCGGCGATGCCGCGAACTTCCTGCTCGAGAACCAGCAGGTGCAGATCGCGCTGAACAACGAGAACCCCCTCTACGTCGAGATGCCCGCGTCCGTCGTGCTGGAGATCACCTACACCGAGCCGGGCCTGCAGGGCGACCGCTCGTCGGCCGGCACCAAGCCTGCGACGGTGGAGACCGGCTACGAGATCCAGGTGCCGCTGTTCGTCGAGCAGGGCACGAAGGTCAAGGTCGACACCCGCACGGGCGACTACCTCGGCCGCGTCAACTGATTCCCGGGGCCTGAAGCGATGAGCGCTCGGTCCAAGGCGCGCAAGCGCGCCCTCGACATCCTCTTCCAGTCCGACGTCCGCGGCGACGACCTCGCCGTCACGCTCGCCGCCGAGGCGAAGCGCGCCGCCAGCGAACCGGCGCGCGAGGCCTCCTGGCTCTACGCGCGCGAGGTCGTCGACGGCGTGATCGACAACCACGAGGCGATCGACGAGCAGATCGTGACGCATGCGCGCGATTGGAAGCTCGAGCGGATGCCGGCCGTCGACCGCGCCATCCTCCGCATCGGCGTCTGGGAGATCCTCTTCAACGACGAGGTCCCGACGGCCGTCGCGATCGACGAGGCGGTGGAACTCGCGAAAGAGTTCTCCACCGACGACTCGGGTTCGTTCGTCCACGGCGTGCTCGCCCGCATCGACCGCGCCGGCTGATCCCTCGGCATCCGCGCCGTGAGGAGCGGGATCGGAGGAACGCGCTCAGTTGAGGGCGTCGAACACCCCTCCGACAACCTCCAGCGCGTCGCCGCCGGAGGAGACGAGGTCGGCGACGGCGAAGCCGATATCGGCGAGATCGCCCAACGCCTCGGCGACCAGCAGGAGGTCGGAGGCGTGGGACAGGGTCTCCTCGATCAGGCGCCCGTCCACGTTCTGATAGGCGATCTTCAGGTGGGCGAGCCAGCGCCGCTCGATCCCGAAGATGACCGCGTACGGCAGCAGCTTCTCGTCGAGGACGTATGCCGCGAGCGCGCCATCGGCATCGGCTGCCGCCCCGGCGGCGATCGGCGCTGACAGCGCGCCCTCCGGCGACTGCAGGAAGCGGATCCGGTCGGCCTCGGCGAGGACCATGTACTGACGCAGCCCGTCGAGGTGGCGTCGTCGCCGATCGCCGTCGAGTGTCGGTCGCCGTCGTTCGCCGGGAGGGAGGAGCCAGAGCGCCGCCACGGCGAGGGCCACGGCGGACGCGCACAGCGCTCCGGGCAGCCACACCCCGGCGACGAGGAGGATCGCGGCCGCGGGGACGACGATCAGCAGCAGGATGCCGCACGCGACGCGCAGGACGAGGCGCGCGGGAACGCCGTCCGGGCGGAGGAGACCGCGACGTCTCAGCACCGCCGCGCGACGGTCGACGAAGGCGCGCACGCGCCGGCCCACCGCGCGCCGGTCCTTGGAGAACCGGCGCACCCTGCCCTGAGGATGTCCAGGGCCGAAGAGGGTCTCCAGGAGCTCCGTGTCCTCCTCGGTGAACTCCGCACCCTCCACCACCTCCACGCCGACCGCGGCTCGGCCGCGCGCGGTCGTCTCGGCGACGAGTCGCACCTTCCGCGAGGTGGCCAGATGCAGGAGGCCCGCGGCGACCGCGCGCCGATCCCGGCCCGCGAGGATGGCGTCGCCGACCGGGCCGGCCGCCCGCTTCGGGGGCTGCACGGGGGAGTACTCGGCGGTGAGCGAGCGGGGGAGGGCGAGTGCCCGGCGCCGTGCGATCGACGCACAGACGAACAGGACGAGCGCGATGAGGGCGAACGCGATCGCGAGGGGCATCCGCTCAGTGTAAGACGGGCAGGATGGATGTCATGGACTCCTGGCGCTCGGTGCTGCTGCCACCCGCAGCGGATGCCGGGGACACCCTCGCGCTGGGCGTCGAGCTCCGCCGTCGCGAGTCGGCGGCCACGGCCCACTGGGGGCCGCGCCGCGTCCGCGCGGCCACCGCGGAGGACCTCGGCGACCGCGATGCCGATCTCCTGGTGGGCCTGAGGCCGCTCGCACGCGGAGAGTCCTCGCGCGGGGATCCCTGGGGCCGGGACGGCGGCGCGTGGGTCCGCGGCGGGGTCTCGTGGGACCGGCTGCGGCGCGGGGCGGGGGCGGTCGCCGCGCGCCAGCGGGCGTGGTTCGTGGACCTGTACGGCCTCGCCCACGATGCGCGGCTGCTCGCGGCGCTCCGGGACGACTCGGAGTGGGTCACGCTCGACACCGTGACGTCGCCTCTCCTCTGGCCGCACCTCGCGTCCGCCCAGGCCCTCGGCATCCCGATCGTCTCCGCGGCGAAGGCGCAGCGCGTGCTGCTCGCATCCGATGCGGCGACGACCGTGCGGGTGGCGCCGGCGCGCGGCGGCGCGGTGACGGTGACCGCCGAGGTGCTGCTCTCCGGCGGCACCCTCGATCCGCGCAGCATCCACCCCGTCGGCGAGGCGGGTTTCTACGCGGCCGTCGCGGAGCGCCGCGGCATCTCGCTGACCCTCGCTCCCGCGGACCTGGGTGAGGGGTTCCGAGCGCTCCTCGCCGCGGAAGGAGGGCTCCGCGTCCCGGCGGCGGACGTGCCGGCCTTCGCCCGGGAGGCACTGCCGCGCCTGCGCCGGGAGAGCGCCGTCGCGACCGACGGGGGCCTCCGCCTGCCCGAGCCCGACCCCACGATCCTCGTCGTCACGGTGGCCTTCGAAGAGGACGACGTCCTCGACTATCGGCTCGAATGGCTGCGCGAGGGCATCGACCGGGACCCGTGGGCGGAGATTCGTCCGGACGACGTCGTCGAGGAGGAGCTGCGCGCGGCAGTCGACGCCGCGTGGAGGCTCGCACCGGAGGTCGACTTCGCCGCCGAAGCGCGCCTGGAGGGGGTGGATGCCGCGGAGTTCGTCGCGCGCATCCTTCCCGCCCTCGAGGAGAGCGACCTCGTCCGTGTGGAGACCCGCGGGCGGCGCCCCGCCTACCGCGAGCTGCTCGGCGACCCGCGCATCACCGTCTCGACCGTCGAGAGCCCGGACCCGGACTGGTTCGACCTGGGTGTCATCGTCGAGATCGACGGGCGGCGCATCCCCTTCAAGCCCCTGTTCACCGCGCTCGCTCAGCACCGCAAGAAGCTCCTGCTCGTCGACGGCAGCTACTTCTCCCTCGCGCACCCGGCGCTCGATCGCCTCCGTGATCTCCTCGAAGAGGCCGCAGAGATCGCCGAGTGGGAGACGGGGCCTCGTATCGGCCGGTACCACTTGCCGCTGTGGGAGGACTTCGAAGACCTCGCCGACGAGGCGGTTCCCGCCATCGCCTGGCGCGAGGCGGCGCGGGCGCTCCGCGAAGGAGGGGCTCCGACGCGGGTGCCGCTTCCGGCGGGGGTCGACGCGGAGCTCCGCCCCTACCAGCGCGAGGGCCTCGACCGGCTTGCGCTGTGGTGGCGGCATCGCCTCGGCGGCGTACTCGCGGATGACATGGGGCTCGGCAAGACGCTCCAGGTGCTGGCCTTCCTCGCCCACGTGCGCGCGGAGGGGGAGCGTCGCCCGTTCCTCGTCGTCGCTCCGACGTCGGTGATGGATGCCTGGAGGTCCGAAGCCGCACGGTTCACGCCCGGCCTCCGGGTGCACGTGCAGGGCGCGACCCTCGGGAAGACGAGAACGCGGCTCGCCGACCTCGACGCCGACATCGTGGTGACCTCCTACGGACTGCTCCGCCTGGACGAGGATGCCTACGCGGCGGCATCCTGGGCGGTGGTCGTGCTCGATGAGGCGCAGTTCGTGAAGAACGCGGCGACCCGTCAGCACCGCGCGGCGGCGCGGGTGCGTGCCGATATGGTGCTCGCTGTCACCGGAACGCCGTTGGAGAACTCGCTCACCGAGCTGTGGGCGATCCTTTCGCTCACCTGCCCGGGGCTCTTCCCTTCGCCGCGCCGCTTCCGCGAGGAGTACGTCGGGCCGATCGAGCGCGGGAAGGTCCCCGAGAACGCGGAGGGATCCGGCTATCGCGATGCCCGCCTCGCCCGGCTGCGCGCCCGGCTGCGGCCGTTCGTCCTGCGTCGGACGAAGGAGGTCGTCGCGCCCGAGCTCCCCGCGCGTCAGGAGCAGGAGTTGCGCGTGGAGCTGGGCGCCGCGCATCGGGCGATCTACGACGCGGTCCTCCAGCGCGAGCGCCGGAAGGTGCTCGGGTTGCTGGAGGATCTCGATCGGAACCGCTTCATCGTGTTCCGCTCGCTCACTCTCCTTCGTCGTCTGGCGCTGTCGCCGCTGCTGGTGGATGCCGCCCCGGCGACCCCGTCCGCGTCCCGAGGCCCGGGGGACGGCGGGGAGGGCGGTGACGGCGAACGTGGCAGTGCGCGGGCGCCGCGCGGCATCCGCTCGGCAAAGCTCGACGCCCTGCGCGAGCGCCTGCACGAACTCATCGCCGAGGGTCACCGCGCTCTCGTGTTCAGCCAGTTCACCTCGTTCCTCGACCTCGTGCGCGCCGACCTCGATGCGCACGGGATCGCGCACCAGGACCTCGACGGTGCCACGCGGCGGCGTGATCAGGTGGTACAGGCCTTCCGCGAGGGGGATGCGCCCGTCTTCCTCATCAGTCTCAAGGCGGGCGGATTCGGGCTGACCCTCACCGAAGCCGACTACGTCTTCCTCCTCGACCCGTGGTGGAACCCGGCGGCCGAGGCGCAGGCCGTGGACCGGACGCACCGGATCGGGCAGACGAACCCCGTCACGGTGTACCGCCTCATCGCCAACGGGACGATCGAGGAGAAGGTGCTCGCGCTCCAGCAGCGCAAGGCGCGCCTGTTCCGCTCGGTCATCGACGGCGATGACGGTCTGCTCGCGCGCGAACTCACCGCCGACGACATCCGGACCCTGCTCGAGCCCTGAACGGCAGGACGAGAACGGCGGCCGGCGGCGCCGCGGCGCTATTCCCGGCCAGCCGACAGGCTCCGCGCTCCGCCCCCGCGTAGACTCGTCGTCGCTCGTCCCCAGGAGGTCATCAATGCGCATCACAGGTCTCGGTCACGCAGGCATGTTCATCGAAACGGCCGGTGGATCGATCCTCTGCGACCCGGTCAAGGGGCCGAGCTTCTTCGGCTCGTGGTTCCCGTTCCCCGACAATCGGGGCCTCGACTGGGAGCGTTTCGGTCAGGCCGACTTCCTGTACATCTCGCACCGGCACCGCGATCACTTCGACCCGGCGCTGCTCGAGCGCTACGTCCCGAAGGACATCCAGGTGCTGCTCCCGGCGTACCCGACGGACGACCTCGAGAACGATATCCGCGCGCTCGGATACGAGAACATCGTCTACACGCAGCCCGGCGAGACGCTCGAGTACCCGGGCGGGCTGAAGATCATGGTCACGCCGCTGCGCGCGCCGAGCGACGGACCGATCGGCGACTCGTCCCTGTCCGTCGACGACGGCACCGCGTCGATCCTCAACCAGAACGACTCGCATCCGCTCGACCTGGAGAGGCTGCTGTCGTTCTCGAAGCCCGACGCCTACTTCACCCAGGTGTCCGGCGCGATCTGGTGGCCGATGGTCTACGACCTGCCGCAGGAGGCGAAGCAGAACTTCGCGCAGCTCAAGCGCGACGCGCAGAACAAGCGTGCGATGTACTACATCGAGAAGGTCGACGCCGAGCACGTCTTCCCGATGGCGGGGCCGCCGATGTTCCTGCGCGAAGAGCTCTTCCGCTTCAACGGGTACGGCACGGAGAACGACTCGATCTTCACCGACCAGCGCCAGTTCCTCGCGCACATGCGCGCCGAGCGCCCCGCGCAGAACGGCTATGAGTTCGTCCCGGGCACGCAGGTGGACCTCGATGGCGGCGCCCTCACGGTCACCCAGACGCTGTACACGGCCGAGGAGATCGACCGCATCTTCGACGAGAAGTGGGACTACCTGGCATCCCAGCGCGACGCGCGCCAGGACGAGGTCGCCGCGGAGGTCGCGCGCCGCGCCCCGATCCTCCCTCCGCAGGAGATGCTCACCGCGATCAAGGAGTGGTGGGAGCCCCTCCTGCGCCGCGCGCGGACGATCCGGATGGGTGTCGGCGGCAACGTCCGCTTCCGCATCGGCGAGCTCGACATGGTCGTCGACTTCCCCAAGGCGAAGGTCCGCGAGTACGCGGGGGAGGAGTGCATCTACTGGTACACGATTCCTGCCGACCTCGTCTCCACGAACATCGCCGACGGTGAGATCGACTGGTCGAACTCGATCTTCCTGTCCATGCAGTTCGAGGTGGGACGCTCGGGCAAGTTCAACGAGTTCCTGACCACCTTCCTGAAGTGCCTGTCGCGCGACCGGATCGAATACGTCGAGAACTGGTACGCGGAGCAGTCCGACCAGACCGAGGATGCCGAGATCGACGGCTGGACCGTGCAGCGCCGCTGCCCGCACCTGCGCGCCGACCTCACCAAGACCGGCAAGATCGAGGACGGCGTGCTCACCTGCGCGCTTCACGACTGGAAGTGGGACCTGGCGTCGGGGCAGTGCATCACGACGCCGGGACACCCGATCCGCGCGTCGCGGATCGTCGAGACCGCGTCCTCCGCCGCCTCCTGACCCGCCCCCTCGGTCCCCGAGCTCGTCGAGGGGTCGTCCCGGCCCCTCGCCCGGTCGCCGAGCTCGTCGAGGGGTCGTCCCGGCCGTCGCCGGTCCCCGAGCCTGTCGAGGGGTCGCCCCACCGCTCAGGTCTTCAGTAACCGCTTCCTGAGTCGCACCGGCGAGGTGGTGACGGCCCGCCATCGGTGATCGATACCGAACCATGGGGGTGCCTTGATCTCTGGGACACCCGCGTTCATCCGGAGCTGCCAGCCGATCCGATCGAGGAATCGATGGTGGTACCAGCAGAGCAGCACGCCGTTGTCCGTGTGGGTCGTGCCCCCTCTGGCGTGCTCGGCTACGTGGTGGATCTCGCACCAGCCCGCGGGGACGCCGCAGCCGGGGATCACACATCCGCCGTCACGGAGCGCGATCGCGCGACGCTGGTGCCGGTGGAAGACGCGCTCTTCCGTGCCGATCGCGACGATCCGTCCGTCGGGACGTGTGGAAATCCGCTGAATCACGCCACCACACGCGATGTGGCGGGCGACGCCGATGCTCACGGGCTGCTCATCGCCCTGCAGATGCGCGTACCCGCGGCCGGAGACGAGGTCCTCGGCGTCGACGGATACGACGAGCGTCGGCGCGTGCCCGCCGATCGTCGGCAGAAGACCGCTGGATGCCGCGACGGCGAGCGCCGCAGCGAGGGCATCGTGCTGCTTCTGCGGCCGGGTGCGCTCATCGCGGGGATACGGGGCCGGGCCGTCACCGCCCGAAGCATCCGCGCACGGGTCGTCGAACACGACGGCGGGGGCGAGGTGGGCGTCGAAGATCGTCTGCAGCTGCGCCGCCACCTCCGGCAACAGCGTGCCCCGCACTGCCCGCGCCGCGCGCTGCAGCCGCGCCGCGGACCGGCCGTCGTTCCGGGTCAGTGTCTGGAGCAGTTCGCCGACATCACGGCATCCGAGGTGCGAGGTCATCCGCTCATCGCGGACAGGATTCTCCGACCGCCGCAGGATCTCGCCGGTCGCCTCGACGAGGAGAGCCTCGATGAGACGCTGGATGCCTCCGATCGCGCCGAGCTGCTGCGCGAGCTCGCTCACTGAGGCGCGTCGCAGAGAGCGGGTCGACAGGCATCCGGCCAGCACCCCGGCGACCTGCGCGTGCAGATCGTCAAGCGGGTGCGTGAGGAGGTCCGTACCCCTCTTCTGCCGAGGCGGTCCGACACTCCAACGCGCAAGATAGACCTGATCAAGATCTGTAATTCGCCCGCCCTGCGCCCGCCCCGCACGCAACCGGATAAGGTGCACGCCATGAGGATCACCTCGCTGGATGTCGTCGACGTGTTCGTCTACGTCGTCATCCTGAACCTGGCCGTCCAGTTCGTGCCGGGCGTGATCTCCGAGAGCTTCGCGACGTCGCTGCTGACGGCGATCGTGCTGAAGCTCGTCCTCGAGGGCGTCCTGCGCCTGAAGAAGGCGGTGCTCTCGCGGCTGCGCGCAGCCTCGGGCCCGCTGCGGCGGGCGACGTCGCTCGTGATGCTCGTGCTTCTTCTGCCGGGAAGCAAGTTCGTCGTCCTGTGGCTCGAAGACCTCCTCTTCGGCGACGCCGTCAGCCTCGGCGGGTTCTGGTCGGTCACGCTGCTCTTGGTGACGCTGACCGTCTCGCGTGCCCTCGTCCGACGTCTCCTCGGCGCCCGCGACCCCGCCCTCTGAGTCCGGTCGGGCGACACTCCGACTCCCGGGGTCACACGGCCCCGTGGTCTGCCTGCCCGCCGCTATCGTGAGCCGCAGAACACCGGGGCATCCGCGCCGGCGTCGTCGCGAAGGAGTCGTCATGAGTGATCAGAACCCCCCGCCCATTCCCCCTCAGCCCGGATCCGGGTCCGGGCCTGCGGGACCCCCGACGCCGCCGCCGACACCCGGTCAGAACGAGTGGGAGAACGTCGCGAGCGGTGCGGCGCAGTCCTTCGGCAACACGATCTCGGGAGTGAGCACGCCCGGCTTCTTCGCGGGTCTGTTCGACTACAGCTTCTCCAAGTTCATCACCACGAAGGTCCTCGGCGTGCTCTACGGCCTCGTGACGGTGCTGATCGTGATCGGCTACATCATCGCGGTGATCTCCTCGTTCGCCGCGAGCGTCTGGCTCGGGCTCGTGGTGCTGATCCTCGGCCCGCTGATCGCCCTCGTCTACCTGATCTTCGCCCGCATCACGCTCGAGTTCTACGCGGCCGCGATCCGGACGGCGAGCAACACCACGACCCTCGTGGACCAGGGCGGACTCCGACGCTGATCCGATCCGCGTGGTCCGTGGCCGGTCGCCCTCGCCCTGCGCGCGGGGGCGACCGGCCACCCCGCTGGCGCCTCCGGCGGCAACCGGCCAGACTGGCCGGATGAGAGGCGCGGACAAGATCGTGACGTCAGCGGCGATCATCACGATGGACGATGACGCCCCGCGGGCGGAGGCGGTCGCTGTCGACACCCGGAGCGGGATGATCGTCCAGGTGGGGACCCGATCCGAGCTCGTGGCCGCGCATCCGGGCGCGGAGGCCGTCGATCTCGGCACGGCGGTCGTCGTCCCAGGATTCATCGACGCGCACAGTCATCCGCTGTTCAGCGGGATGGTCTGCATGCCGCCGACCCATTGGATCGCCCCCTACGTCGGCTACGGCAGCTACGACGAGGTGGCGGCGCTGTTCCGCACTCTCGACGCGCAGACGCCGGCGGGCAAGGCCCTCGTCTTCAACGGGCTCGACCGCATCCTCCAGTCCGCCCCGGAGATCGGGCGGGATGAGCTGGACCTGTTCTTCCCGTCGCGGCCCGTGCTCGTCCTCGACAACTCGGGCCACGAGGCCTACTTCAATACGGCGCACATCACGGCGCTCGGCTGGGACGGTGCCGAGCCGCCGGTCGACCCCACCGGAGGGCGCTACGGGCGCCGCGCGGACGGACGGTCCGACGGTCGTGCCTACGAGATGCCCGCGGTGATGGCGGTCGCTCTGCCGATGATCGCCGCCGCCGGGCTGGACCCCCTCGCCGGAGCGGCCAAGTGGTACCGCCTGATGGCCGAGAACGGCATCACGGCGACGACCGACCACACGTTCACGAGCGCCCTGCTGCCCCTCGTCGTGGCCCTCGGCGCGCACCACGACACGCCGCTGCGGCTCTCGCTGTACCACATGTCCACCGACAAGCGGGCGCTGCACGCGCTCCCGGGTCTCGTGCACTCGGACATGGTGCGGAAGGTCGGCATCAAGATCTGGGCCGACGGGTCGCCGTGGGTGGGGAACATCGCCTCGACGTATCCGTACGCCGACACCGAGACGGTCCGCGCAGCCGGCATCCCGATCGGTCCCTCGCGGGAGGCCGCGATGAACTACACACCCGCTGAGCTCGACGCGCTTCTGGAGCGGTTCGCGGGCACCGAGTGGCAGTTCTCGATCCATGTGAACGGCGACTATGCGCTGGATCGCGTGCTCGACGCCTACGAACGCGCCCTGGATGCCCGCTCGCTCCGCGGCACAGATCATCTCTGGCGCGTGGAGCATGTCGGCGGTGCCCGCGCGGATCAGTTCGCGCGCGCCGCTCGGCTCGGCATCGCGGTGTCCATGGCCCCGTTCCAATTCCTCTACTGGGGCGACGTCCTGGACGGAGAGCTGTTCCCCCACGAGATCGGCTCCCAGTGGCAGCGCTTCTCGGACGCGATCACGGCGGGTGCCTCGGTGAGCTTCCACAACGACGGATCGGTGAGCCCGCCCGTGCCGCTCCGCAACATCCAGGCCGCCGTGACCCGGCGCACCTCCTCGGGGCAGGAGCACGGACCGGAGCAGCGCATGAGCGTGGAGGACGCCCTGCGTGCGCACACCCGCGTCGCGGCCGCGCACATCCGCCGGCCCGACCTCGGCGTCATCGCCGCGGGCAGGCGCGCCGACTTCACCGTCCTCTCCGCCGACCCGACCGCCGTCGACCCGTTGCGCCTCACGGAGGACGTCACCGTCGTCGAGACGTGGCGCGACGGACGTCGCATCGACCTGGATGCCTTCGACGCGCAGGTCGCACGGCTCGATCGTCGCACCCATGTGCTCGAAGAGGTCGCCGTCGCGCTCCTCGGCACGATGGCCTCGCACAGGTCACGCTAGAATGGTCGTCATCAGCAACCTTTAACCCCGTCCCGTGAGGCGGAGAAGGGAGCAGCGCATGGTCTCGCCCGATTCGGTTCGGACCGTCATGCACGCCGCCGACATCGCCCGTGCCCTCACTCGGGTCTCCCACGAGATCCTGGAGTCCAACAAGGGCGCGGACGGACTCGTCCTCCTGGGCATCCCCACCCGCGGCGTCACCCTCGCCGAGCGCATCGGCGCGCTCCTGGCCGAGATCGCCGGGGCCTCCGTCCCCGTCGGGGCGCTGGATGTCACCATGTACCGCGACGATCTGCACCGCAACCCCACCCGGACGCCGCGACCGACGTCGATCCCGGCCGGGGGCATCGACGGCAAGACGGTCGTCCTGGTCGACGACGTGCTCTTCTCCGGCCGCTCGATCCGCGCCGCCCTGGACGCGCTCGGCGACATCGGCCGTCCCGCTGCGGTGCGCCTCGCGATCCTCGTCGACCGCGGCCACCGCGAACTGCCCATCCGTCCCGACTTCGTCGGCAAGAACCTGCCGAGCGCGCGCAGCGAGCGGGTCAACGTGCACCTCGCCGAGAACGACGGCATCGAGGAGGTGACGATCGCGTCATGAGGCATCTGCTCGACACCCGGACGCTCGGACGCGCGGAGGCGCTCCGCATCCTCGACGTCGCCGAGGACATGCGCGACACGCAGTCCCGGGAGATCAGGAAGCTCCCGACGCTCCGCGGCAAGACGATCGTGAACCTCTTCTTCGAGGACTCCACGCGCACGCGCATCTCCTTCGAGGCCGCGGCGAAGCGGCTCTCGGCCGACGTCATCAACTTCTCCGCGAAGGGCTCGTCGGTCAGCAAGGGGGAGTCGCTCCAGGACACCGCGCAGACGCTCCAGGCGATGGGGGCGGATGCCGTCGTCATCCGCCACGGCGCCTCCGGTGCGCCGCACACGCTCGCGACGAGCGGCTGGATCACCGCCGGCGTCGTCAACGCGGGCGACGGCACGCATGAGCACCCCACGCAGGCGCTGCTGGATGCCTTCACGATCCGCAAGCGCGCGTTCGGGCACGCCAGCCGTGGGCGCGATCTCTCCGGCATCCGCGTGACGATCGTCGGCGACATCCTGCACTCGCGCGTCGCCCGCTCGAACGTCTGGCTCCTCACGACGCTCGGCGCCGAGGTCACCCTCGTCGCCCCGCCCACCTTGGTCCCGCAGGACGTGTCGGCGTGGCCGACCTCGATCCGCTACGACCTCGACGAGGCGATCGCGGCGCGCCCCGACGCGATCATGATGCTGCGCATCCAGCTCGAGCGCATGAACGCCGCCTATTTCCCGACCGAGCGGGAGTACGCCCGTCGCTGGGGCCTCGACCCGGCACGCCTGAACGCGCTGCCGGAAGGTAGCATCGTCATGCACCCCGGGCCCATGAACCGAGGGCTGGAGATCTCCGCCGACGCCGCCGATTCCCCGCGGTCGACCGTGCTCGAACAGGTGGCGAACGGCGTCTCGGTGCGGATGGCGGCCCTCTACCTGCTGCTGGCCGGGGAGCGCGACGACCGGGACGACCAGGGCAGAGATGATCAGGGCGCCGCCGACGCGGCGGATGCACCGGGCCGGCCCGCACGAGAGGAGAGCGCACGATGACCCTTGGACAAGCGCAGGGATCGGAGTTCCTCATTCGCGGAGCGAGCATCGAGGGCGGGGATGCCGCGGACCTGGTGATCTCCGGCGGTGTCATCGTCGAGGTCGGCACGGGACTCAGCCGCGCCGGCGCGACCGTCGTCGACGCGGACGGCCTGATCGCGCTGCCGGGACTGGTCGACCTGCACACCCACCTGCGCGAGCCGGGGTCCGAGGCTGCCGAGACGATCCTCACCGGATCGCGCGCCGCGGCCGCGGGCGGCTTCACGACGGTGTTCGCGATGCCGAACACCTCGCCCGTCGCCGACACCGCGGGCGTCGTCGAGCAGGAGCTCGCGCTCGGCGAGGCGGCGGGCTATGTCCACGTGCAGCCGATCGGCGCCGTCACGGTCGGGCAGAAGGGCGAGCGTCTCGCCGAGCTCGGCGCCATGGCCTCCTCTCGCGCCCGCGTGCGCGTCTTCAGCGACGACGGCTCCTGCGTCTTCGACCCGCTCATCATGCGCCGCGCGCTCGAGTACGTGAAGGCGTTCGATGGCGTCGTGGCCCAGCACGCGCAGGACCCGCGTCTGACCGAGGGCGCCCAGATGAACGAGGGCACGGTGTCGGCCGAGCTCGGCCTCGCCGGCTGGCCTGCCGTCGCCGAGGAATCGATCATCGCCCGGGATGTGCTCCTCGCCGAGCACGTCGGGTCGCGGCTGCACGTCTGCCACCTCTCCACGGCGGGCTCCGTCGACATCATCCGGTGGGCGAAGAAGCGCGGCGTGAACGTCACGGCCGAGGTCACCCCGCACCACCTGCTGCTCACGGAGGAGCTGGTGCGCGGCTACGACGCGCGGTACAAGGTGAACCCGCCGCTCCGCCGCGATGAGGACGTCAAGGCCGTCCGCGAGGGCCTCGCCGACGGCACGATCGACATCGTCGCCACAGACCACGCCCCCCACCCCGACGAGAACAAGACGTGCGAGTGGCAGGCGGCGGCCCACGGCATGGTCGGGCTCGAGTCCGCCCTCCGGGTAGTCCACGCCGCGATGGTCGAGCCCGGCCTGCTCGACTGGGAGGGCGTCGCACGGGTCATGTCCCTCACGCCCGCCCGGATCGGCCGACTCGAGAACGCCGGCACCCGCCTCGTATCCGGGGCTCCGGCCTCGCTGACCCTGTACGACCCGTCCGCCGCGCGACCCTTCACGCGGGACGACCTGCGGGGTCGGAGCGTGAATTCGCCCTACCTCGGCCGCGAGCTGCCGGGCGAGGTCCGCTGGACCTTCTTCCGCGGCGCCGTCACCGTCTCGGACGGCGTCCTGACTCCCGAGATGGCCCCCGTGGGAGGCCGCGCATGAGTCGTGAGGGAGCGCTGCTGGTCATCATCGGCGTCGTCGTCGTCCTCATCGGCCTGGGCGTCCTCGCGTGGCGCCGTCGCACCCGCCGCGACGCCGAGTACGCCGCGCCACTGGGCGGCATCCCATCGGGGGCGCGGTCCCTTTCGGCAGCGTCCGGGTTCTACGTGGCCACGACGCGCCACGACGAGCCGCTCGAACGCCTGGCGATCTCGGGCCTCGCCTTCCGCGCCCGCGTCGATGTCACCGTGACCGACCGGGGCGTGGGCCTCGACCTCGCCGGGTCGGATCCGATCTTCCTCCCGGCCGCCCGCCTCGTGTCCGTCGACCTCGCACGCGTCGCGATCGACCGCGTCGTCGAGCCCGGCGGCCTCGTGCGCCTCACCTGGCGCGCCGATCGCAGCGCGGGGGAGACCGCGCTCGTCGACAGCTATCTCCGACCCCAGGATGCCTCGGCACGGGCCCTCGCCGACGCGATCGGCGCGACCCTGACGCCCCCCACCGAGGCATCCGGCCCCACGACCTCACCGACCGCCAGCCCGACGGGAACCGACGCATGACCCGCACCACCTCCTTCTCGACCGACCCCGCCGTCCTCGTCCTCGAGGACGGATCGCGCCACCCCGGCCGCGCCTACGGCGCGCGAGGAACGACGCTCGGCGAGGTCGTCTTCTCCACCGGGATGACCGGCTACCAGGAGACGCTGACCGACCCCTCCTACGCGGGGCAGATCGTCCTCCAGACGGCGCCGCACATCGGCAACACCGGAATGAACGGCGAAGACCCCGAGTCGCGCCGCATCTGGGTCGCCGGATACATCGTGCGCGACCCCTCGCGCGTCGTCTCGAACTGGCGCGCCGACGAGTCGCTCGACGACGCGCTCGTGCGCGACGGCATCGTCGGCATCTCGGGCGTCGACACGCGCGCGATCACGCGCGTGCTCCGCTCGGCGGGCTCGATGCGCGGCGGGGTCTTCTCCGGCGACGCCGCGGCCCTGGATGCCGAGGAGCAGCTGCGCATCGTCCGCGACGCGCCGGCGATGTCGGGGCAGAACCTGTCCGCGGCGGTCTCGGTGACCGAGGTCGAGATCACGCCTGCAGCCGATGGCGTCGAGCGCCTGGGCACGCTCGCCGTGCTCGACCTGGGCGTCAAGCGCGCCACCGTCCTGAACCTCGCCGCCCGCGGGTTCGACGTGCACGTGCTCCCGCAGTCGGTGACGATCGAGGAGGTCCGCGCGATCGATCCGGTCGCGGTGTTCTACTCGAACGGTCCGGGCGACCCGGCGGCATCCGATGACCACGTCGCCCTCCTGCGCGCCGTGCTGGATGACCGGACCCCGTTCTTCGGCATCTGCTTCGGCAACCAGCTGCTCGGCCGCGCCCTCGGATTCGGCACGTACAAGCTGCCCTTCGGTCACCGCGGCATCAACCAGCCGGTGCGCGACAAGCAGACCGGCCGCGTCGAGATCACGGCGCAGAACCACGGGTTCGCCGTCGACGCCCCCCTCGAGGGCGAAGTGGAAAGCCCGAACGGCTACGGCCGCGTCGAGGTGAGCCACATCGGCCTGAACGACAACGTCGTCGAGGGGCTCCGCGCCCTGGACCTGCCCGCGTTCAGCGTGCAGTACCACCCCGAGGCCGCCGCCGGGCCGCACGATGCCAACTACCTCTTCGACCGCTTCGCCGACATGGTGCGCGCGAATTCCCGGCAGCGTGTCCCAGAAGTGGGTGCTTCTGGGGGCCCGGAGCAACCGGAAGTGGGACAATCTGCGCCCGAAGTGGGACACGACGAGCTGAAGGACAAGAACTGATGCCCAAGCGCGACGACATCCACAGCGTCCTCGTCATCGGCTCCGGCCCGATCGTCATCGGCCAGGCCTGCGAGTTCGACTACTCCGGCACCCAGGCGTGCCGCGTGCTCCGCGAGGAGGGGGTCCGGGTCATCCTCGTCAACTCCAACCCCGCGACGATCATGACCGATCCGGACTTCGCCGATGCGACCTACATCGAGCCGATCACCCCCGAGGTGATCGAGACGATCATCGCGAAGGAGAAGCCGGACGCCATCCTGCCGACCCTCGGCGGCCAGACGGCTCTGAACGCCGCGGTGGCGCTGCACGAGCAGGGGATCCTCGAGAAGTACGACGTCGAGCTCATCGGCGCCAAGGTGGACGCCATCCGCAAGGGCGAGGACCGCCAGATCTTCAAGCAGCTCGTGCTGGATGCCGGGGCCGACGTCGCCCGCTCGGTGATCGCCCACACGATGGACGACCTGCTGGCCGGGGCCGACGAGCTCGGCTACCCGCTCGTCGTCCGCCCGTCCTTCACGATGGGCGGGCTCGGCTCGGGCTTCGCCTACGACGAGGACGACCTCCGTCGCATCGGCGGCGCGGGCCTGCGCGACTCTCCCACGACCGAGGTGCTCCTGGAGGAGTCGATCCTCGGATGGAAGGAGTACGAGCTCGAGCTCATGCGCGACACGGCCGACAACACGGTGGTCGTCTGCTCGATCGAGAACGTCGATCCGGTCGGCGTGCACACGGGCGACTCGATCACCGTCGCACCGGCGCTCACCCTCACCGACCGGGAGTACCAGAAGCTCCGCGACATCGGCATCGACATCATCCGCGCGGTGGGCGTCGACACCGGCGGCTGCAACATCCAGTTCGCCGTGGACCCCGCGACCGGGCGCATCATCGTCATCGAGATGAACCCGCGCGTCTCGCGCTCGTCGGCGCTCGCGTCCAAGGCGACCGGCTTCCCGATCGCGAAGCTCGCCGCGAAGCTCGCGATCGGCTACCGCCTCGACGAGGTGCCCAACGACATCACGAAGGCGACGCCGGCGAGCTTCGAGCCGACCCTCGACTATGTCGTCGTCAAGGTGCCGCGCTTCAACTTCGAGAAGTTCCCGAACGCCGACACGACGCTGACGACGACCATGAAGTCGGTCGGCGAGGCGATGGCGATCGGGCGCAACTACACGACGGCGCTCCAGAAGGCGCTCCGCTCGCTGGAGAAGCGCGGGTCGAGCTTCCACTGGGGC
Source organism: Microbacterium flavum (assembly GCF_018717645.1). Classification (GTDB taxonomy): domain Bacteria; phylum Actinomycetota; class Actinomycetes; order Actinomycetales; family Microbacteriaceae; genus Microbacterium; species Microbacterium flavum. The sequence goes on along the minus strand of NZ_JAFLHG010000009.1, from coordinate 138,312 downwards.
GACGAGACGCGCTCGGTCGACGAGCTGCTCGAGATCGCGAAGAAGCCGACCGACGGCCGGATCGTCGTGCTGCAGCAGGCCATGCGGTTCGGGGCGACCGTCGAGCAGGCGTTCGAGGCGACCGCGATCGACCCCTGGTTCCTCGACCAGATGGCGCTCATCAACGAGGTCGCCGCATTCGTCGCGGACGCGCCGGAGCTGGATGCGCAGACCCTGCGCATCGCGAAGGAGCACGGCTTCAGCGACGCGCAGCTCGCCCAGTTGCGCGGCGTCTCCGAGGCGGAGATCCGCGGCATCCGCCACGGTCTCGGCATCCGCCCCGTCTACAAGACGGTCGACACGTGCGCGGGGGAGTTCCCCGCGCTGACCCCGTACCACTACTCGAGCTACGACCACGAGACCGAGGTCACCCCGTCGGAGCGCACGAAGGTCGTCATCATCGGATCGGGCCCGAACCGCATCGGGCAGGGCGTCGAGTTCGACTACTCCTGCGTGCACGCGTCGTTCGCCCTGTCGGACGCCGGGTACGAGACGGTCATGGTCAACTGCAACCCCGAGACGGTCTCGACCGACTACGACACCTCCGACCGGCTCTACTTCGAGCCCCTCACCCTCGAGGACGTCCTCGAGGTGCTGCACGCGGAGGCGCAGTCCGGCACGATCCTCGGCGTCGTGTGCCAGCTGGGCGGTCAGACCCCGCTCGGTCTCGCGAAGGGCATCGAGGATGCCGGCTACACGATCCTCGGCACCTCTCCCGCCGCGATCGACATCGCCGAGGAGCGCGAGCTGTTCTCGCAGCTGCTCGACCGCGCCGGGCTCATCGCCCCGCGCCACGGCACCGCCACCGACGAGGCGGGCGCGATCGTCATCGCCGAGGAGATCGGCTACCCCGTCCTCGTGCGCCCGAGCTTCGTGCTCGGCGGGCGCGGGATGGAGATCGTCTACGACACCGAGAGCCTGCGGGACTACTTCGTGCGGACCGCCGGCGAGGTGATCATCGAGGAGGGCAAGCCGCTCCTGGTCGACCGCTTCCTCGACGACGCGGTCGAGCTCGACGTCGACGCGCTCTACGACGGGAACGAGCTCTACATCGGCGGCGTCATGGAGCACCTGGAGGAGGCCGGCATCCACTCGGGCGACTCCTCCTGCACGCTCCCGCCGATCTCTCTCGGCCGCACCGAGATCGACCGCGTGCGCTCGGCGACCCTCGCCATCGCCGAGGGCGTCGGCGTCCGGGGTCTCCTCAACGTCCAGTTCGCGGTCTCGGCCGGTGTGCTCTACGTCATCGAAGCGAACCCCCGCGCGTCGCGGACCGTGCCGTTCGTGTCGAAGGCCCTCGGCATCCCGCTCGCGAAGGCCGCGAGCCGGATCATGGCGGGCGCCACGATCGCGGAGCTGAAGGACGAGGGCCTGTTGCCCGCGCAGGACGGCTCGCGGGTGCCGCTGGATTCGCCCGTCGCCGTGAAGGAAGCCGTGCTGCCGTTCAAGCGGTTCCGCACCGCGGACGGGCACACCGTCGACTCGGTCCTCGGCCCCGAGATGCGCTCGACCGGCGAGGTCATGGGCATCGACCGCGACTTCCCGACCGCGTTCGCGAAGAGCCAGGCCGGCGCCTACGGCGGGCTCCCGACATCCGGCACGGTGTTCCTCTCGGTCGCCGACGACGACAAGCGCGCCGTCATCCTGCCGGCCCACCGCCTGCAGGAACTCGGGTTCCGGCTCCTCGCGACCGAGGGCACGGCCGAGATCCTCGCGCGCAACGGCATCCGGGTCGACATCGTGAACAAGTACTCGGCGACGCAGGAGACCGGGGAGCGCAACGTCGTGGACCTCATCAACGCCGGCGAGATCGACATGGTCGTGAACACCCCGTCGGGGGGCATCGCGCGCGCCGACGGGTACGAGATCCGCGCCGCGGCGGTCGCCGCAGACAAGGCGCTCTTCACCACCATGGCCGTCCTGGGTGCGGCCGTCAGCGCGCTGCCGGTCCTCCGCGAGGGCTTCGCGGTGAGGAGCCTCCAGGAGTACGCGGCGGATCGGGCCGCGGCTCTGGTCGGCACATGAGCGGCTTCGGGCAGCGCCTGCGCCAGGCGATCGATGCCTTCGGCCCCTTGTGCGTCGGCATCGACCCGCATGAGGCCCTGCTGCGCGCGTGGGGGCTGGATGCCTCCGCCGCCGGCGCCCGCGAGTTCGGTCTGCGCACCGTCGAGGCGGCGGCCGGCCGGGTGGGCATCGTGAAGCCGCAGGTCGCCTTCTTCGAGCGCTACGGGTCCGCCGGGTTCGCCGCTCTCGAGGACGTGCTGGCGGCCGGCCGCTCGGCCGGGCTCGTCGTCATCGCGGACGCGAAGCGCGGTGACATCGGGACGACGATGGACGGGTACGCCGCCGCCTGGCTCGAGCCCGGGTCGCCGCTCGAGAGCGACGCCGTCACGCTCAGCCCGTACCTCGGCACGGATTCGCTGCACGGTGCGCTCACGACGGCGCTCCAGCACGACAAGGGCGCGTTCGTGCTCGCCGCGACGAGCAATCCGGAAGCCGCGCTCCTGCAGCAGGCCCGCGTCGACGACGAGGAGAGCGTCGCCGAGCGCGTCGCCCACGATGTCGCGGCGCGGAACATCGGCGCGCCCGGATCCCTCGGACCGATCGGGCTCGTCGTCGGGGCGACCGTCGAGCGCCGGGCCTTCGGCCTCACGGACATCGTGCTCGCCGGCACCCCGATCCTCGCTCCCGGCTTCGGGGCGCAGGGGGCTGAGCCCGAGGACCTTTCCCGGCTCTTCGGCTACGTCGCCTCGCAGGTGGTCGCGAGCGAGAGCCGCAGCATCCTCGCAGCGGGCGCCGCCGGCCCCGAGGCCCTCGCCGCCCGCATCGACGAGCGCGCGGCCCTGTATCGGAGCCCGGCCGCGCGCTGAGCCCCCACCCTCCGGCGGTCGGGGTGTCCGGGCACGGCGGCGGAGCGACTACCGTAGAGGGTGATGACTGAGACGCGCCGCCCACCCGAGGTCGACCGCGCCGCGGCATCCCGACGTGCCGTCGCGGCCCGTCGGGAGAGAGCGGCCCTCAAGAAGGATGTCGCCACGCGCGTCCTGACGCCGCAGGCACTCCTGCGGCGCGCTGAGGAGCGCCCGGACACGCCCGCCGGCGCGATGCGCGTGACCGAGTTCCTGACCTCCCTGCCGGCCATCGGGGAGGGCAAGCGCGACCGGATCCTCGCCGACCTGGGGATCTCGCCGGTCAAGCGCCTGGGCGGTCTGGGGCCGCGCCAGCGCGCGGCGCTCTCCGGCTGGCTGGGGGAGCGCTTCCCGGTGCGCGTCCCGCGCGCGGGACGCAGCCGACTCGTGGTGCTCGCCGGTCCCACCGCCGTCGGCAAGGGGACCGTGGCCGCCCACGTCAAGGAGCACCATCCCGAGATCCTGCTGTCGGTCTCCGCGACGACGCGAGCGCCCCGCCCCGGTGAAGTCGACGGCGAGCATTACTTCTTCGTCGACGACGCCGAGTTCGACCGCCTCATCCGCGACGGCGAGCTCCTCGAGTGGGCGACCGTGCACAACGCGTTCCGCTACGGCACCCCGAAGGCGCCGATCGAGAAGGCCCTCGCCGAGGGGCGCACCGTGCTCCTGGAGATCGACCTCCAAGGCGCCCGGCAGGTGCGCCGGGCCGCGCCGGATGCCGCCCTCGTCTTCCTCCTCCCGCCGAGCTGGGACGAACTCGTCCAGCGCCTGGTCGGGCGCGGCACCGAGGACGAGGAGGAGCGCGCGCGACGCCTGCGCACCGCCCGCACCGAGCTCGCCTCGCAGGGCGAGTTCGACTACTTCGTCGTCAACGACGACGTCGCCCGCGCCGCTGCGGAGGTCGCGGCGCTTGCGCGCTGATAGAATGGTCGGATGCCGCGGCATCCTGCGGCCCGCGACTTTCTCGCCACCTGCTTTCCACCGCCATCCGATCCTGGAGGTTCATCATGGCCGGACGTGACAAGGGCATCATCGACCCGCCCATCGACGCGCTGCTCGACAAGGTCGACTCCAAGTACCAGCTGGTGATCTACGCGTCCAAGCGCGCCCGTCAGATCAACGACTACTACTCGGACCTGCACGAGGGGAACCTCTTCGACAACGTGGGCCCGCTCGTCGACTCGAGCGTCGAGGACAAGCCTCTGACGATCGCGCTCCACGAGATCCACGAGGACAAGCTGCGCCTGCGCCACGCCGAGTGATCTCCGCGTCCACGGCGGTCTGTGACCTCCCGTGGCGCGCTCCATGCCCGCGTTTCCCGTTGTGTCGGGAGCCGCGGGCATGATCGTGTGAGAACCCGTCCACCCCGACCTGCACCCTGGAGGATCCGATGAGCGGCCTGCGTCTGTTCACGTCCGAGTCCGTGACCGAGGGTCACCCGGACAAGATCTGCGATCAGATCTCCGACTCGGTCCTCGACGCGCTCCTGTCCGTCGACCCCACCAGCCGTGTCGCGGTCGAGACCCTCGTCACGACCGGCCTCGTCCACGTCGCCGGAGAAGTGCGCACCGACGGCTACGCCGACATCCCGGGAATCGTCCGTCGCGTGGTGAACGGCATCGGCTACACCTCCAGCGAGACCGGCTTCGACGGCGACTCGTGCGGTGTGACGGTCTCGATCGGCGAGCAGTCCGGCGACATCGCCGCGGGTGTCGACACCGCGATCGAGCACCGCGAGGGCGGCTCGATCGACCCGATCTCCGCGCTCGGGGCGGGGGACCAGGGCATCATGTTCGGCTACGCGACGACCGAGACGCCGCAGCTCATGCCGATGGCGATCTGGACGGCGCACCGCCTCGCGGAGCGGCTCACGGATGCGCGCCGGTCGGGCGCCCTCGGCTTCCTGCGCCCCGACGGCAAGACCCAGGTCACGCTCGGCTACGACGGACAGACGCCCCGCACCGTCGACACCGTCGTGCTCTCCACGCAGCACAATCCCGACATCTCCCTGCCCGCCCTGCGCGCCGCCGTGCAGGCCGAGGTCATCGACCCGGTGCTCGCGACGACGGGGCTCGACACCTCCAGCGTCCGCTACGTCATCAACCCCGCGGGCCCCTTCGTGATCGGCGGTCCCAAGGGCGACGCCGGGCTCACCGGCCGGAAGATCATCATCGACACCTACGGCGGAGCGGCGCGCCACGGCGGCGGGGCGTTCAGCGGCAAAGACCCGTCGAAGGTCGACCGCTCGGCCGCGTACGCCATGCGGTGGGTCGCCAAGAACGCCGTCGCCGCGGGGCTCGCGGAGCGGCTCGAGGTCCAGGTGGCGTACGCCATCGGGCGCGCGGAGCCCGTCGGCCTCTACGTCGAGACCTTCGGGACCGGCGCGGCGTCGGACGAGACCATCACGCGGGCGATCCGCGACGTGTTCGACCTGCGCCCGCAGGCGATCATCGACGAGCTGGACCTGTTGCGCCCGATCTACGCCAAGACCGCCGCGTACGGACACTTCGGCCGCGAGCTCCCCGAGTTCACGTGGGAGCGGACGGACCGCGTCGACGAGCTGCGCGCGGCCGCCCGGCTCTGACGCGGACCATGTCGCTCGTCGCGCGCGTCCTGATCGACTCGCCGCTGCCGCAGCTGGACCGTCTGTTCGACTACGCGATCCCGCCCGCCCTCGAGGCGGAGGCGGTCCCTGGCGTCCGCGTCAAGGTGCCGCTGCGGACCGCGGGACGCGTCGTCGAGGGGTACCTGGTGGAGACAGTGGATGCCGCCGATGCGGCGCGCACCTCCAAGCCGCTCTCCGAGGTGGACGCCGTGGTCTCTCCCGTCCCGGTCCTCCCGCCCGCGCTCTACGCCCTCGCCCGCAGGGTCGCCGACCGGGCGGCGGGGTCGGCCAGCGACATCCTGCGCCTCGCGGTCCCGAAGCGGATGGTGCGCGCCGAGAAGGCGTGGCTGATCGCGCAGGCGGAGGGGGGGCGCGAGGCCGCGCCGGAGGCGAGTGCGCAGGCGCAGGCGTGGGCCGCCGGCATCCTGGGCGCGTATCCGGACCTCGGCCCGGCGCTGACCGACGGTGGACGGGTCGCGGTGGACGCCCCGCCGCGACCGGCGACGGCTTCGGGGGAGGGGCGAGAGGTCCCCGTGGGGGCATGGGCTGAGCTCCTCGCCGCGATGGCCCTCGACACGCTCGCGCGCGGTCGCAGCACGCTCATCGTCGTTCCCGATCAGCGCGACGAGGACCAGGTGCTGCAGGTGCTCGAGGGCCGGGCCCCCGCGGGCGCCGTGGTGCGCGATGACGCCCGGCGGTCCGGTCCTGAGCGCTACGCGAGCTACCTCCGACTTCTCGGCGGCGTCCCCGCCATCGTCGTGGGGAACCGTTCGACCGTCTACGCCCCCGCGGCCGAGGTGGGCACGGTCATCGTCTGGGATGACGGGGACCCCCTTCTCGCCGAGCCCCTGAGCCCCGGGGTGCACGCCCGCGATGCGGCGCTCGTACGCCAGGAGCTCGAAGGGTCGGCGCTGGTGTTCGCCGGCCACACCCGCACCTCGGACGTCGAGCGTCTCGTCCAGCTGGGCTGGGTGCGCGAGGCACCCGCGCGGCGGCGCGAGAGCCCCGCCGTCGTCCTGTCCGCCACGCGCGAGGGCGAGTCGCGTGGCCAGCGGGTGCCATCGGCGGCCTTCGCCGCCGCACGCGCAGCGCTCGCGCACGGGCCCGTGCTGGTCCAGGTGTCCCGTCCCGGCTATGCCCCGGTCCTCGTCTGCGCCTCGTGCCGGATGCCCGCACGCTGCCCGCACTGCACGGGGCCCCTGCGCGCGCGACGTCCCGGTGCGGCGCCCGACTGCGGATGGTGCGGCCGCACCACGCTGTCGTGGACCTGCCCGCACTGCCAGGGGACCACCCTGCGGATGGCGTCATCGGGGAGCGAGCGCACGGCGGACGAGCTCGGCCGCGCCTTCCCCCACACCCGGGTCATCCTCGCCGACGGCGAACACCCCGTCACGAGCGTCGACGGGCGCCCCGCTCTCGTCGTCGCGACGCGCGGCGCGGAGCCGCAGGCCGCGGGCGGCTATCACGCCGTCATCCTCCTCGACGGCGACCGGATGCTGCTCGCCGAGCAGCTGCGGATCGGAGAGTCCGCCCTTCGCTGGTGGTCGAATGCCGCGGCGCTCGCGCGCCCGAAGGCTCCCGTGCATCTCGTGGGGGTGACCGGGCCCGTCGCCCGTGCGCTGGCCACCTGGACCCAGCCTGCCTACGCCCGCGCCGAGCTCGCTGATCGCGGCCCGCTGCACATGCCGCCCACCGTCCGCGTGGCCGCGGTGGAGGGAGCCGTCACGAGCGTGTCGACCGCGCTCGCGGCGCTCCGAGAGGCGGTGCCCTCGCTGGATGCCGCGGCGATCCTCGGGCCCGTCCCCCTCGCGGCGGGAGGCGTCCGCGCGCTCGTCCGCTTCGATTACGCCCACGGCGGTCCGGTTGCCGAGAGCCTGCGGGCCTCCGTCGTCGCCGACGCGCTGAGCGGGCGGCGGGCGCGCGCCCGGAGTGACCGCTCGGCGCCGCGGACTACGCTGAAAGTGCGACTCGACGTGCCCGAGCTCGACCTCTGATCATGCCGACACCCCCGAGGAGCCCCATGCGCATCGTCTTCGCCGGCACGCCGGCGCCCGCGGTCCCGAGCCTTCACGCCCTGGCAGCCTCCGCGCACGAGGTCGTCGCGGTCGTGACGCGCACCGACGCGCCGCGGGGACGCAAGCGCGTGCTCACCCCGTCGCCGGTCGCGGGCGCGGCCGAAGACCTCGGCATCCCGGTCATCAAGGCGGACCGGCTGGATGCCGCGGCGACGGCGGCGATCGCCGAGGCGGCGCCCGACATCGGTGTGATCGTCGCGTACGGCGGGCTCGTCCGCGAGCCGCTCCTCTCGCTCCCGCCGCACGGCTGGATCAACCTGCACTTCTCTCTGCTGCCCCGCTGGCGCGGCGCGGCCCCCGTCCAGCACGCGCTGATCGCGGGGGACCGGACGACCGGTGCCACGGTCTTCCAGCTCGTCCCGGCGCTCGACGCGGGGGACGTCTTCGCAGAGCTCCGTTACGACGTGCCGCGCGGTGCGACGGCGGGGGAGGTGCTGAACGCCCTCGCGGATCGCGGGGCCGACCTCGTCGCTGGCGTGGTCGGCGCGATCGCCGCAGGTGAGGCGCATCCCGTGCCGCAGGAGGGTGAGGTGACCCTCGCGCCGAAGCTGACGCTGGCTGACGGTGCCCTGGATCTCTCGGCATCCGCGGACGTCGTCCTCGACCGCTACCGCGGCACGACCCCGGAGCCGGGCGCGCACCTCGTCGTCGCGGGCCAGCGGCTGAAGGTCCTCGACGCGTTCCGCGGCCCCGACCTCGAGCTCGCCCCCGGGGCGTTCGTGCTCTCCGGGCGCGATGTCGTCGTGGGCGCGGGCGACGGCACGCTCGTCCTGAAGACGGTCCAGCCCGCCGGCAAGGGGGCGATGGCGGCCGCCGACTGGTGGCGGGGCCTGCGCGGGGACGCACCGCTGGCCGAACTCTCGGAGGGCGCACGATGAGCGCCGCATCGGGTCGCACACCGCGCTGGGTCGCCTATGACGTGCTGCGCGCCGTTCACTCGTCGGACGCATACGCGAACCTGCTCCTTCCCCGCTCCCTCGTGCGCGCCGGTCTGTCCGGCCCCGATGCGGCCCTCGCGACCGAGCTGACCTACGGCACGCTCCGGCGCGAAGGGACCTACGACGCGATCATCGCCGATGCGGCCGGCAGGCCCGTCTCGGCGATCGATCCGGCCGTCCTCGACGCGCTCCGGCTCGGCGCACATCAGCTGCTCGCGATGCGCACGCCCACCCACGCCGCCGTGAACGAGACCGTCCGCCAGGTGCGGATGGCGGCAGGGACCTCGGCGTCGGGGTTCGCCAACGCCGTCCTGCGGCGCGTGTCCGAGCGCAGCCGCGAGGAGTGGCTCGAGCGTCTCGATGCGTCCGCGCGGTCGGACGACGAGCGGCTCGCGCTCCGCTACGCCCACCCCGTCTGGGTCATCCGCGCCTTCCGTCGGGCCCTCGCAGCCGAGGGGCGGGCGGACGAGCTGGACGCGCTGCTCGAGGCCGACAACGTGTCGCCGATTGTCACCCTCGCCGCGCTCCCGGGGCTCGCCGAGAGGCCCGAGGATGCCGTCGCCACGCCGTACTCGCCGATCGGCTTCCGCTCCGGCGGGGGTGACCCGGGCACGGTCGTCGCGGCATCCGACGGTCGGGTGCGGGTGCAGGACGAAGGGTCTCAGCTCGCCGCGCTGGCCCTGTCGCGGGCCGTGCCGGTGCAGGAGGGCGAGGTGTGGCTTGACCTGTGCGCCGCCCCGGGCGGGAAGACCGCGGTGCTCGCCGCCGAGGCGCTCGCCCACGGCGCGCGCCTCGAGGCGAACGAGGTGTCGCCCGCGCGCGCCGGCCTCGTGCGGGACTCGGTCGCGGGGGTGCCGCTGCAGGTCCCGGTGTCCGAGGAGGACGGCCGCACGCGCGCCGGACGGGGGCGCTACGACCGGATCCTCGTCGACGCGCCCTGCACCGGCCTCGGCGCGCTGCGCCGCCGTCCCGAAGCACGGTGGCGCAAGCAGCCGGCGGACGTCCCGGCGCTCGCGGCGCTGCAGTCGGAGCTGCTGGATGCCGCGGTCGAGGCGCTCGCACCCGGCGGAATCGTCGCGTACGTGACGTGCTCGCCCCACCTCGCCGAGACGGCCGGCATCGTCGCCGAGACGCTCCGCACCCATCCCGGCGAGCTCGAGGAACTGGACGCCCGCGCGGTCGTGGCGCGCATCTCCGATGCCCCGATCGACCTCGCGGCGGGCGATGGCGAGGGCGCGGGCGGCGCTCGCGCGCAGCTCTGGCCGCACCGTCACGGCACCGACGCGATGTCGATCTCGCTGCTGCGACGGCGCTGAGTCCGCTCCGTCCCCTCGGGTCACGGGCGGTCGACCCTCGGGTCCGCCGCTCGAGGTCTGCCTCTCCTCGACTCCCGAGCACCGTATCGGCCGGTCTCGGCCGCGTCTCGGAGAGGCGCGTCGTGTGTGGATAATGGGCCCGTGGCGCGAATCAACCCCAGCATCCTGTCGGCCGACTTCGTCAACATGCAGACGGACCTCCAGCGGATCGCGAACGCGGACTTCGTGCATGTCGACGTGATGGACAACCACTTCGTCCCGAACCTCACCTTCGGCCCGCAGATGGTCGAGCGGATCCAGGCCACGAGCCCCGTGCCCCTGGACGTGCACCTGATGATCACCGATCCCGACCGCTGGGCCCCCGGGTACGCCGAGATCGGGGCGGCATCGGTCACGTTCCACCTGGAGGCGGCGGCCGACCCGATCAGCCTGGCGCGGCGTCTGCGCGACATCGGCGCGCGCGCGGGCGTCGCCGTCAAGCCCGCGACCCCGGTCGAGGGCCTGTTCGAGGTGCTCGACGAGTTCGATCAGATCCTCGTCATGACCGTCGAACCGGGCTTCGGCGGCCAGTCCTTCATGTCCGATCAGATGCCCAAGCTCGCGCGCCTCCAGGCCGAGGCGCGCCGCCGCGGATCGCAGGTGTGGCTCCAGGTGGACGGTGGGATCTCGGCGTCGACCATCGCGCAGGCGGCGGAGGCCGGTGCCGACACCTTCGTCGCCGGGTCGGCCGTGTTCGGCGCCGCCGACCCCGCCGCCGCCATCGCGGCGCTGCGCGAGGAGGCATCCGCCCACGCCCACTGATCAGTCGACGCGGACCTCACCGCCCAGGCGCCCCACCTGCGCGCGGAGCACCGCGAGCGCCGCAGGATGCAGCTGCGACAGGCCGCGGACGTCGACCACCAGGTGCGGCACGTCGGCAGCCACCTCGATCCCGCGCAGGGCTGCGAGGACCCGCTCGGCGCCGCTGAAGGACAACTCGCCCTCGAGGCCCACGCGCATCGTTCCGTCGGAGTCGTGCTCGACCGACACGCGCGGCGTCGCGATCGCCGTGTGCTGATCGAACACGTGCATCCCGAGCTCGTCCGACAGTCGCTCCAGCACAAGGCGCCCCCGGGTGCTGTTGCCGTGGACGTCGAGGCGGGGGCTCATCACCGCGACGCCGAACTGGGAGGGAGCGAGCGCCAGGATGCCTCCGGACACCCCGCTCTTGGCCGGGAGCCCGACCCGGAGGAGCCAGGACCCCGAACCGTCGTACATCCCGCAGCTGGTCATGAGGGAGACGACGTCGCGCGCGGTCCGGGCTGAGATCACCTTCTCGCCGGTCACGGGATTGCGCCCGCCGAAGGCGAGGGTCCCCGCCATCACCGACACGTCCGTGACGGTGACGAGGGTCGCGCACTGGCGGAAGTACGCCTCGACGCTCACGTGCGGATCGCCGTGGAGGATGTCGTACGACCGCAGGAGGTGGGCGAGCGCACGGTTGCGCTCCCCGGTGGCGGACTCGGACGCGTACACGTCCTCGTCGACGGTGAGGCTCCGCCCCGCGAAGGCGGAGAGCCCCGCGACGATGCGGGCGGAGCGCTCCTCGAGGTCCGTGCCCGGGACGAGACCCGTCACGGCGATCGCGCCCGCGTTGATGAGCGGGTTGGCCGGGCGCCCCGTGGACTCCTCGAGGCTGATGGCGTTGAACGGCTCGCCGCTGGGCTCCACCCCGACATGGCGCAGCACCTCGTCGCGGCCGAGGGCGTCGAGCACCAGCGCGAAGACGAACGGCTTCGAGATCGACTGGATGGAGAACTCCGCGTCCGCGTCGCCCACGGCGATCGTCCCGCCGGCGGGGCCGGTGACCGCGAGGGCGAGCCGGGAGGCATCCGCACGGGCGAGCTCGGGGATGTAGTCGGCGACCGCGCCGGCGTCTTCACCGCGGACATCGGCGAGCACGTCCTCCAGCAGCTGCGTCACGGGGTCCATAGGGCGACCATATCGCCGCGACCTCGGGAGGTCGCGCGGACCGGTAGCCTGTCAGAGTGAAGACGTTCGACGGACTGTTCGCGGAGCTGACCGCCACCGCCGCTGCCCGTCCCGAGGGTTCGGGGACGGTCGCCCAGCTCGATCGCGGCGTCCACGCGATCGGCAAGAAGATCGTCGAGGAGGCGGCCGAGGTCTGGATGGCGGCCGAGTACCAGTCGGATGCCGAGACGGCGGAGGAGATCTCCCAGCTGCTCTACCACCTGCAGGTGCTGATGCTGGCCAAGGGCCTGCGCCTCGAGGACGTCTACCGACATCTCTGAGCGCGCCCTCCGCTCACCGACGCTCCCACTACGAAAGCTCCCGCGACATGCTGCGAATCGCCGTGCCGAACAAGGGGTCGCTCGCCGACACCACCGCCGAGATGCTCGCGGAGGCCGGGTACACCGGCCGCCGCGATCCGAAGGACCTGCACGTCATCGACCCCGTCAACGAGGTCGAATTCTTCTACCTGCGTCCCAAGGACATCGCGACCTACGTCGGGTCGGGCGCGCTCGATGTGGGCGTCACCGGCCGTGACCTGCTGCTGGATGCCCGCATGCCGGGCGCCCGCGAGATCGAGAGCCTCGGCTTCGCCCGCTCGACGTTCCGCTTCGCGGGGCGTCCGGGGGCGTACACCGATGTCGCCGACCTCGAGGGGGTCCGCATCGCGACCTCCTACCCGGGGCTCGTGGATGCCTTCCTCGACGGCCACGGCGTCGCCGCCGACCTCGTCCCGCTCGACGGGGCGGTGGAGTCGGCGATCGAGCTCGGCGTCGCCGATGCGATCGCCGATGTCGTCGAGACCGGCACGACCCTCAAGCAGGCGGGCCTGGAGGTCTTCGGACCCGAGATCCTGCGCTCCGAGGCCGTCCTCATCGGGTCGCCCACCGTCGGCGCAGACGCCGAGACGCTCCTGCGACGCCTGCGGGGCGTGATGGTCGCCCGTCAGTACGTGATGATCGACTACGACCTCCCCGCGCACCTCGTCGACGAGGCGGTCGCCCTCGCGCCCGGCATCGAGTCGCCCACGATCTCGCCGCTCCGGGACGAGGGCTGGGTCGCGGTGCGCGTCATGAGCCCGCGCCGCACGGTGAACCAGGTCATGGACGCGCTGTACGCGATCGGCGCGCGCGCGATCCTCGTGACCCCGATCCACAACGCGAGGCTCTGATGACCCTCGCCCGTCGGGTCATCCCGTGCCTCGACGTCGCCGCGGGGCGCGTCGTGAAGGGCGTGAACTTCGAGAACCTGCGCGACATGGGCGATCCTGTGGAACTCGCCGCGCTGTACTTCGCGCAGGGGGCGGACGAGCTGACCTTCCTCGACGTGACCGCGACGGTCGATGACCGCGCGACGACGTACGACGTCGTCCGCCGCACCGCCGAAGAGGTCTTCATCCCCCTGACGGTGGGCGGGGGAGTGCGCTCGGCCGACGACGTGGCGCGCCTTCTCGCGGTCGGTGCGGACAAGGTCGGCGTCAACTCGGCGGCGATCGCGCGCCCGGCTCTCGTGGGAGAGATCGCCGACCGCTTCGGTGCGCAGGTGCTCGTCCTGTCGCTCGACGTCAAGCGCGCGCCCGGCACCCACTCGGGCTTCGTCGTCACGACGCACGGCGGACGCACGCTGACCGCGCTCGACGCGCTCGACTGGGCGTGCGAGGCCATCGACCGCGGTGCGGGCGAGCTGCTCGTCAACTCGATCGACGCCGACGGCACCAAGGACGGCTTCGACCTCGAGCTCGTCGCGCTGATGCGTGAGATCTCCTCGGTCCCGGTGATCGCCTCCGGGGGAGCGGGCGCGGTGGGGGACTTCGCTCCGGCGATCCACGCCGGCGCCGACGCCGTGCTCGCGGCATCCGTCTTCCACTCCGGGCAGCTCACGATCGGCGATGTGAAGGACGCGCTCGTCGCGGACGGCATCGAGGTGCGCGCATGAGCGACCCCACCTCCGCGCCGACCCCGCTCCCCGCGCCGACCCCGGCCCCCGCGCCGACCCCGGCCCCCGAGCTCGTCGAGGGGCGCGTGTCCTGGAACGCCGACGGCCTCGTCCCCGCGATCATCCAGCAGCACGACACCCGCGACGTGCTCATGCTCGGGTGGATGGATGCCGAGGCGCTCCGTCGCACGCTCACCGAGGGGCGCGTCACGTTCTGGTCCCGCTCACGGCGGGAGTACTGGCGCAAGGGCGACACCTCGGGCCACGCGCAGTACGTCAAGGGCGCACGCCTGGACTGCGACGGCGACACGCTGCTCATCAGCGTCGAGCAGATCGGCGCCGCCTGCCACACCGGGGATCGGACCTGCTTCGACGCCGACGACCTCGCGCCCGTCGAGGGGCACCCCGGCGACGCACGGTCCGCATCATGATCGCTCGCGCCCGCGTCCTGGCCGTCCTGGCGATCGTCCTCGGGGGAGCGATCGCCATCGTCTCCTCCACCCAGACCTGGCTCGAGGTCACCCTGCGCGCGGGCGCGACCGAGCCGCTGCCCGTCTCCGGCGCGGCGGCGATGCCGCTGCTGGCGCCGCTGAGCCTCGCCGCGCTCGCCCTCGGTCTGGCCCTCACGGTGGTCGGGCGGGTGCTGCGGTACGCCTTCGGCATCCTCGCCCTCGTCATCGGCGCGGCCCTCCTCATCGGCGCCGTGCGTGTCGGGACCCAGCACCCCGTGGACGCGGTCGCCTCCGTCGTGACCACGTCGACGGGCCTCTCCGGGGCGAAGGCGATCGGCGACCTCGTCGAGGGGATCACCGGCTCCGCGTGGCCGTTCGCCGCGGCCGTCGCGGGCCTTCTCATCCTGGCCGGCGGGGTGTTCACGCTCGTCACCGCGCACCGGTGGCGCGCGGGCGGCCGCCGCTACGAACGCGAGGGCGCGAGCGAGCACGTGTCGGCCGGCGCGCGCCCGCACGACGCCACTCGCGACCGGGCGATCGATTCGTGGGACGATCTGTCGCACGGAGACGATCCCACCGCCCGCTAGACTGGGGAGCGCACCCGCCCCACGCCTTTTCGGCAGAAGGAGAATCATGAGCAGCATCGACGACCCCGGCCACGGACACTCCCCGGCCGCCTGGACCGCCGTTGTGATCATGCTCCTGGCGGTGACGCTCGGCACGGTGTTCTTCTGGTTCGACATGCCGGTGCTCGTCTGGGCCTCCGCCGGTCTGCTGGTCGTCGGCGCGATCGTCGGCTGGGCCATGGCCAAGGCCGGCTACGGCGCCTACGGCGACAAGTACAAGCCGAAGCAGCACTGATCATGCTGGCAGGCCTCACCGCCGGCGCGGTGGAGGATGCCGAGGCCCGCGCCGCGGCCCGACCGCTCGCCGACGTGGAGCGCGACGCGCTCGCTCAGGCGCCGGCGCTCGACGCCCTCGCTGCCCTCGCCCCCGCCGATCGCGTGAAGATCATCGCGGAGGTCAAGCGCGCGAGCCCGTCGCGCGGCGACCTCGCCGACATCCCCGACCCCGCCCTCCAAGCGGCGCGCTACGAGAACGGGGGCGCCTCGGCGATCTCCGTCCTCACCGAGGGCCGGAAGTTCAAGGGCTCTCTCGCCGACCTCGAAGCGGTGAAGGCCCGCGTCTCGGTGCCCGTGCTGCGCAAGGACTTCATCGCGACGCCGTACCAGGTGCTCGAGGCCCGGGCATCCGGCGCAGACCTCGTCCTCCTCATCGTCGCGGCGCTCGAGCAGCCCCTTCTGCGTGAGCTCCACGGTCTCGTCCTCGATCTCGGGATGACGCCGCTCGTCGAGACGCACTCGCGCGACGAGCTCGACCGTGCCGGCGACCTCGGCGCTCGGCTCATCGGCGTGAACGCCCGCAACCTCTCCACCTTCGAACTCGACCGCGACCTCTTCGGCTCGCTGGCCGAGCACTTCCCGGCGGACGCCGTGAAGATCGCGGAGTCCGCCGTGCTCGCCCCCGCCGACGTCGCGCACTACCGTCGCGCGGGCGCCGACGTCGTGCTCGTGGGCGAGGCGCTGGTGACGAACGATCCGGTGACCACCCTGCATGCCTTCCTGGAGGCCGGATCCATGCCCGTACCGAGTGAGCGAATCGAGTCGACGTGACCACGAGCCTGCGCGATGAGCACGGCCCCTTCTTCGGCGAGTTCGGCGGGCGCTACATGCCCGAGTCGCTCATCGCCGCGATCGACGAGCTGACGGCAGAGTACGACGCGGCGAAGGTCGATCCGGCCTTCGCCGCCGAGCTGACCGCGCTGCTGCACTCGTACGCCGGGCGGCCGTCCGCGCTCACCGAGGTGCAGAGGTTCGCCGAGCACGCCGGGGGCGCGCGGGTCTTCCTCAAGCGCGAAGACCTGAACCACACCGGCTCGCACAAGATCAACAATGTGCTCGGCCAGGCGCTGCTCACCCGGCGCCTGGGCAAGACCCGCGTGATCGCCGAGACGGGCGCCGGCCAGCACGGCGTCGCGACGGCCACCGCCGCCGCCCTGTTCGGCTTCGAGTGCACGATCTACATGGGCGAGGTCGACACCGAGCGCCAGGCCCTCAACGTCGCGCGCATGCGCCTCCTCGGCGCGGAGGTCGTGCCCGTCACGACCGGATCGCGGACGCTGAAGGATGCCATCAACGAGGCCTACCGCGACTGGGTGGCCTCGGTCGAGACGACGAACTACATCTTCGGCACGGCGGCCGGCCCGCATCCGTTCCCGGCGATGGTGCGCGACTTCCAGAAGATCATCTCGGAGGAGGCCCGCGAGCAGCTGCTCAACGAGACCGGACGGCTCCCTGACGCCGTCGTCGCGTGCGTCGGCGGCGGGTCGAACGCGATCGGCATGTTCGATGCCTTCCTCGACGACGAGGACGTGAAGCTGTACGGCGTCGAGGCGGCCGGAGACGGCGTCGACACGGATCAGCACGCGGCATCGATCGAACGCGGGCGTCCGGGTGTGCTCCACGGCGCGAAGACGTACGTCCTGCAGGACGAGGACGGCCAGACGATCGAATCGCACTCGATCTCCGCCGGGCTCGACTACCCCGGCGTCGGCCCCGAGCACGCCTGGCTCTCCGACATCGGGCGCGCGGAGTACATCCCGGCCACCGACGCCGAGGCGATGGACGCGCTGCGCCTGCTGAGCCGCACCGAGGGCATCATCCCGGCGATCGAGTCCGCGCACGCCCTCGCCGGCGCCCTCCGGATCGGGCGCGAGCTGGGTCCGGATGCCATCATCGCCGTGAGCCTCTCCGGTCGCGGCGATAAGGACATGGACACCGCGGCGCAGTGGTTCGGCCTGTACGACGAGGGGGCGGATCCCGTGCAGAGCCCCCCGCCGGCCGACGGCGCCAAGGGCGAGGGGACCGAGCTGTGAGCCGGGTCCACGACGCCATCGCGGCCGCCCGCGCGGCCGGGCGTGGCGCGTTCGTCGGGTATCTGCCTCTCGGCTATCCCGACCTCCAGACCTCGATCGACGCCGCGGTCGCCCTCGCCGAGGCGGGCGCCGACGTCCTCGAGCTCGGGCCGCCGTATTCCGACCCCGTGATGGACGGCCCGGTCATCCAGGAGGCCACTCAGGCGGCCCTGGCGGCGGGTTTCCGCCTTCGCGACACGTTCACCGCCGTGCGGGAGATCGCCGCGCGCGTCGACGTCCCGATCCTCGTCATGACGTATTGGAACCCGGTCCTGCAGTACGGCGTGGACCGCTACGCCGACGAGCTGGTCGCAGCCGGCGGCGCCGGCCTCATCACCCCCGACATCACACCCGATGCGGCCGCCGAGTGGATCGCAGCGTCGGAGCGCACGGGCCTTGACCGCGTGTTCCTCGCGGCGCCGACCTCGACCGACGAACGGCTTGCGACCATCGCGCGCGCCTCGACCGGCTTCGTGTACACGGTCTCGACGATGGGGATCACGGGGGAGCGCGCCGAATTGGATGCCGCCGCCCGCACCCTCGTCGCGCGCCTGCGCGAGCACGGCGTCGAGAACGCGTGCGTCGGAATCGGCATCTCCACCCCCGACCAGGTCGCCGGGGTGGTGGAGTACGCGGACGGCGCGATCGTCGGCACCGCCCTCGTGCGCGCGCTGCGCGACGGCGGCATCGACGGGCTCGCGGCCGAGGCGCGCGCGCTGGCCGCGGGGACCGCTCGGGCGTCGAAGTAGACTTCCCCTCGTGCTTGCCTCCCTTTCCGTCGCCGCGTCGATTCCCAGCCCGCCGATCAGCTCGTTCCAGGTCGGGCCGCTGACGATCCACTTCTACGCCCTGTGCATCCTCACGGGCATCGTGGTCGCGGCGTTCCTGACGAACCGCCGTCTGACCGCGCGCGGCGCCGAGCCGTGGGTCGTGATCGACATCTGCCTCATCGCGGTGCCGCTCGCCATCATCGGCGCCCGCATCTTCCACGTCGTCACCCACTGGGGGTTCTACTTCGGCGAGGGCAAGGACATCTGGGCGATCTTCCGCATCTGGGAGGGCGGCATCGCCATCTTCGGCGCCCTCATCGGCGGTGCGATCGGCGCCTGGCTCGGCTGCAAGTGGACCGGTATCCGCTTCTGGACCTTCGCCGACGCCCTCGCTCCGGGACTGCTGCTCGCGCAGGCGCTCGGGCGCTTCGGCAACTGGTTCAACCAGGAGCTCTACGGCCTCCCCACGAACCTCCCCTGGGGCCTCGAGATCGCCTACCCGAACCCGGCATGG
This sequence comes from Microbacterium flavum, assembly GCF_018717645.1. GTDB lineage: Bacteria > Actinomycetota > Actinomycetes > Actinomycetales > Microbacteriaceae > Microbacterium > Microbacterium flavum. The sequence continues at coordinate 119,775 of NZ_JAFLHG010000009.1, read as the reverse complement.
CCCGCGGGACTTCCCGAGGGCACGCTCTTCCACCCGACGTTCCTCTACGAGGTCATCTGGAACAGCCTCGGCGTCCTCTTCCTCCTCTGGGCCGGGAAGCGCTTCACCCTGCAGTGGGGGCGGCTGTTCGCTCTCTATCTCATCTGGTACGGCGCGGGCCGCATCGTGTGGGAGTCGATCCGCATCGACCCGAGCGAGGTCTTCTTCGGCCTTCGCACCAACGTGTGGGCCGCGATCTTCGGCGTCGCGGTGGGCATCGTCATCTTCTTCGTGCAGAAGCGCCGCCACCCGGGGCTCGAGCCCTCGCCCTACCAGCCCGGGCGCGAGGGGAACCGCAGCGGGAATGTACAATCACAGAACACCGACGAGTTCGTCGACGTCAGCGCACCCCCGACGTCCGAGCTCGCTGCGGACACCGCCACAAGCGCCGTCGCCTCGAAGTAACACGCTAGACACCCTGCTTGACATACACCCTGCTTGATTTCGGGCCGACGTCGTCCCCAGCTTCAGCAAGATCATTGAGGACGGTTGGTATGGCACCGAGTACCCGTCGTGAGTCGACAATCCCCGGCGGTTTCCCCGCCAAGCAAGGGATGTACAACCCCGCATTCGAGAAGGATGCCTGTGGGCTCGCCATGGTCGCGACCCTGCGCGGCGAGCCGGGCCACGACATCGTGTCCCTCGCGCTCGAGGCTCTGCGCAACCTCGAGCACCGTGGCGCGATCGGTTCGGATGCGGGCACCGGCGACGGTGCGGGCATCCTCACGCAGATGCCGGACGCCTTCCTGCGCGAGGTGACGGACTTCGACCTGCCGCCCGTGGGCGAGTACGCCGCCGGACTCGCGTTTCTTCCGTTGGAGGAGGAGGCGCGTGCGGCCGTCAAGGCCGGTGTCGAGACGATCGCGGCATCCGAAGGGCTCACGGTCCTCGGCTGGCGGGACGTGCCGACCGAGGAGGAGCACCTCGGCAAGCTCGCGCACGCCGCGCGGCCCGCATTCGAGCAGCTCTTCGTCTCGCGCCCCGCCGTCGGCGACGCGCCGGCCCTGAGCGGGATCGAGCTCGACCGCCGCGTCTACCGGCTGCGCAAGCGCGCCCGCCGCGAGCACGACGCGTACTTCGTCTCGCTGAGCTCTCGCACTCTCGGGTACAAGGGCATGGTCACGACCCTGCAGCTCGAGCCGTTCTATCCCGACCTCTCCGACGAGCGCTTCGCCTCGGAGCTCGCGGTCGTCCACTCGCGCTACTCCACGAACACGTTCCCGTCGTGGCCGCTCGCTCAGCCGCTGCGCATGCTCGCCCACAACGGCGAGATCAACACGGTGGGCGCCAACCGCAACTGGATGCGCGCCCGCCAGTCCCAGCTCGAGTCCGAGCTGGTCGGCGACATCCGCCCGCTCCTTCCCATCTGCACGGGGGGCGCGAGCGACTCGGCATCCTTCGACGAGGTGCTGGAGCTGCTGACCCTCACCGGTCGCAGCCTGCCCCACGCGGTCATGATGATGGTGCCCGAGGCCTACGAGAAGCAGGCCGATATGGACCCCGACCTGCGCGCCTTCTACGAGTACCACTCGATGCAGATGGAGCCGTGGGACGGGCCGGCCGCGCTCATCTTCACCGACGGCACCCTCGTGGGCGCCACCCTCGACCGCAACGGGCTGCGCCCCGGACGCTGGACTGAGACGACCGACGGACTCGTCGTGATCGGCTCCGAGACGGGCGTCCTCGACTTCGCCCCTGAGCGCATCAAGCGCCGCGGGCGCCTGCGCCCCGGACGCATGTTCCTCGTCGACACGGCGCAGCGCCGCATCATCGAGGACGAGGAGGTCAAGCGCGACCTCTCCACCCTGCAGCCCTGGCAGGAGTGGCTGGATGCCGGTCGCGTCCGCCTCAAGGACCTTCCCGAGCGCGAGCACATCGTCCACCCGATCGCCTCCATCACCCGTCGCCAGCGCACGTTCGGGTACACCGAGGAGGAGGTTCGGATCCTCCTGACCCCGATGGGGCAGAACGGCGCCGAGCCGCTCGGTGCGATGGGCTCCGACGCGCCGATCGCCGTCCTCAGCGAGCGGCCCCGCCTGCTGTTCGACTACTTCGTTCAGCAGTTCGCGCAGGTGACCAACCCGCCGCTCGACTCCATCCGCGAAGAGGTCGTCACCTCCCTCGCCCTCGGGCTCGGTCCCGAGCGGAACCTGCTGGAGTGGGGGCCGGACCACACGCGCACGATCACGCTGGACTTCCCCGTGATCGACAACGACGAGCTGGCCAAGCTCCAGAACATCGACAAGGCCCTGCCGGGTCGACGGTCGGCGACGATCCGCGGGCTCTACCACCTCGACAAGACGACGGATGCCCTGGAACACCGCCTCGACGAGATCTGCGACGAGGTCGACGAGGCGATCGCCCAGGGCGCCGAGTTCCTCATCCTGAGCGACCGCGACTCGAACAAGGATCTCGTCCCGATCCCGTCGCTGCTCATGCTCTCCGCCGTGCACCACCACCTCATCCGCCGCGAGAACCGCATGAAGGTCGGACTCGTGGTCGAGGCGGGCGATGTGCGCGAAGTGCACCACGTCGCGACGCTCATCGGGTACGGGGCCTCCGCCGTGAACCCGTATCTCGCGATGGAGACCGTCGAGTACCTCGTGCGCGCCGGCTTCATCACCGGCGTGACGCCGGAGAAGGCCGTGAAGAACCTGATCTACGCGCTCGGCAAGGGCGTCCTGAAGATCATGTCGAAGATGGGCATCTCGACCGTGTCCTCGTACGCCGGCTCGCAGGTGTTCGAAGCGGTGGGCCTGTCGCAGGACGTCGTTGAGAAGTACTTCACCGGCACCGAGACGAAGCTCGGCGGCATCGGCATCCGCGAGATCGCGGCGGAGAACGAGGCACGTCACGACTACGCCTACCCGGAGGACGGAGCGGCGCGCGCCCACGAGCGGCTGTGGACCGGCGGCGAGTACCAGTGGCGTCGCGACGGCGCCCCGCACCTGTTCACGCCGGACACGGTCTTCCGCCTGCAGCATTCGACGCGCGCCCGGCGGTACGACATCTTCCGCGAGTACACGAAGCTCGTCGACGACCAGGCGGCGGAGCTGAAGACGCTGCGCGGCATGTTCCGCCTCAAGACGGGGGAGCGCACCCCGGTCCCGATCGACGAGGTCGAGCCGGTGGAGTCCATCGTCAGGCGCTTCTCGACCGGCGCGATGAGCTACGGATCGATCTCCAAGGAAGCGCACGAGACGCTCGCCATCGCGATGAACTCAATCGGTGCGAAGTCGAACACGGGCGAGGGCGGTGAGGACGTCGAGCGACTGCTGGACCCCGAGCGCCGCAGCGCGATCAAGCAGGTCGCCTCGGGGCGCTTCGGCGTCACGAGCATGTACCTGACACACGCGGAGGACATCCAGATCAAGCTCGCTCAGGGGGCGAAGCCCGGCGAGGGCGGCCAGCTGCCCCCCGGGAAGGTCTATCCGTGGATCGCGCGCACCCGCGGCGGCACACCCGGCGTAGGCCTCATCTCGCCGCCGCCGCACCACGACATCTACTCGATCGAAGACCTGAAGCAGCTGATCTTCGACCTCAAGCGCGCGAACCCCGAGGCCCGCGTGCACGTCAAGCTCGTGAGCCAGTCGGGCATCGGCGCGGTCGCGGCCGGCACCGCCAAGGCCCTCGCCGACGTCATCCTCGTCTCGGGGCATGACGGCGGCACCGGCGCGAGCCCGTTGAACTCGCTCAAGCACGCGGGGACGCCGTGGGAGCTCGGCCTCGCCGAGACCCAGCAGACGCTCATGCTCAACGACATGCGCGACCGCGTCGTCGTCCAGGCCGACGGCCAGCTCAAGACGGGACGCGACGTCATCATCGCCGCCCTGCTGGGCGCCGAGGAGTACGGGTTCGCCACGACGGCTCTCGTCGTGGAGGGGTGCATCATGATGCGCGTCTGCCACCTCGACACCTGCCCCGTGGGCGTCGCCACCCAGAACCCCGTGCTGCGCAGCCGCTTCACCGGCAAGCCGGAGTTCGTCGTCACCTTCATGCAGTACCTCGCGCAGGAGGTGCGCGAATACCTCGCCGAGCTCGGGTTCCGCTCCCTCGACGAGGCGATCGGGCGGAACGATCTGCTGGATGTGAACGGCGCGATCGAGCACTGGAAGGCGAGCGGTCTCGACCTCGCACCGATCCTCGACGGCCCCGCGTTCGCGTCCGACGTGCCCCGTCGCCACGCGCGTGACCAGGATCACGAGCTCGACAAGCACTTCGACGTGCCGATCATCGCGCAGGCGCAGGATGTGATCGCGCACGGCGGTCACTTCCGCGTCGACCTTCCGATCCGCAACACGGAGCGCGCGGTGGGCACCATGCTCGGCAACCGCGTCACCCTCGCGCAGGGCGAGCACGGGCTCCCGGCCGGCACGATCGAGGTGAACCTCACCGGTTCGGCGGGGCAGTCCTTCGGCGCCTTCCTGCCGGCGGGCATCACGCTCCGCCTCGAGGGAGACTCCAACGACTACGTCGGCAAGGGTCTCTCGGGCGGACAGATCGTCGTCCGCCCGCCGCGGGATGCCTCCTTCGACGCCTCCCAGAACGTCATCGCGGGCAACGTCATCGGCTATGGCGCGACCCAGGGCACCCTGTTCCTGCGCGGCGTCGTCGGCGAGCGGTTCCTCGTGCGCAACTCCGGTGCGACCGCGGTCGTGGAGGGCGTGGGCGACCACGCTCTGGAGTACATGACGGGTGGACTCGCCGTCATCCTCGGACCGACCGGCCGGAACCTCGGCGCGGGGATGTCGGGCGGCGCGGCGTACATCTACAAGCTCGACGAGGACCTCGTCAACCGCGATGCCCTCGCCTCGGGCGAGCTCGAGCTCCTGGAGCTCGGATCGGGCGACGTCGAGATGCTCCGCGATCTGCTCGAGCAGCATGTCGCCGAGACCGGCTCGACGCTCGCGGCATCCCTGCTCGAAGACTTCGAGACCGAAGCGGACAACTTCGTCCGCGTCCTGCCGCGCGACTACGCCGCGGTGCTGAAGACCCGTACCGACGCCGTCGCCGAGGGGCTCGACCCCGACGGCGACGTCGTCTGGACCCGCATCCTGGAGGTGACCGGTGGCTGACCCGAAGGGCTTCCTGAAGAACACCGAGCGCGAGCTCCCGCCGCGCCGACCCGTCCCCGTCCGCATCATGGACTGGAAAGAGGTGTACGAGCCGGGCGATTCGGCCGTGCTCCGTCGCCAGGCCGGCCGGTGCATGGACTGCGGCATCCCGTTCTGTCACAAGGGCTGCCCGCTGGGCAACCTCATTCCGGAGTGGAACGACCTGATCTGGCGCGGGGAGGGACGTGCGGCCATCGAGCGGCTGCACGCGACCAACAACTTCCCCGAGTTCACCGGACGCCTGTGCCCGGCGCCCTGCGAGAGCTCGTGCGTGCTCGGCATCAACCAGCCCGCCGTCACGATCAAGCAGATCGAGGTCGCGACGATCGACGATGCGTTCGCGAACGGGTGGGTCGAGGCGGAGCCGCCCGCGCGCCTCACCGGCAAGACGGTCGCCGTCGTCGGGTCCGGTCCCGCCGGTCTCGCCGCCGCCCAGCAGCTCACGCGCGCGGGCCACACCGTCGCCGTGTTCGAGCGCGACGACCGGATCGGCGGACTCCTGCGCTACGGCATCCCCGACTTCAAGATGGAGAAGCGCCACCTCGAGGCGCGGCTGCGTCAGATGCAGGACGAGGGCACGCGCTTCCGCGCCGGGGTCGAGATCGGCAAGGACATCACGTGGGAGGACCTCCGGGCGCGTTACGACGCCGTGGTCATCGCGACCGGCTCCACCGTGCCGCGCGAACTCGGGATCCCCGGGCGCGACTTCGACGGCGTGCACTTCGCGATGGAGTACCTCATCGAGTCGAACAAGGCCGTCGCGGGCGACCAGGTCCCGCACCAGATCCACGCCGAGGGCAAGCACGTCATCGTGATCGGCGGTGGCGACACCGGGGCGGACTGCATCGGGACGGCGCACCGACAGGGCGCCCTCAGCGTGACGAACCTCGCGATCGGCAAGCAGCCGCCCGCCGAGAGGCCCGACCACCAGCCGTGGCCGATGATGCCGACGCTCTTCGAGGTCGCTTCGGCGCACGAGGAGGGCGGTGAGCGTGCCTACCTGGCATCCACCGTCGAGTTCCTGGGCAACGACGCCGGTGAGGTGCGCGCGCTGCGCCTCGCCGAGACGGAGTACCTCGCCGACGGCAGACGCGTCCCCAAGAGCGGCACGGAGCGCGAGATCCCCGCAGACCTCGTCCTCATCGCGATGGGTTTCACCGGCCCGGAGCGCAGCGCCCTCGAGAGCCAGCTGGGTACCGTGTTCACGGGCCGCGGCAACGTCGAACGCGGTGACGACTACCAGTCGACCGCTCCCGGAGTGTTCGTCGCCGGCGACGCCGGTCGTGGCCAGTCCCTGATCGTCTGGGCGATCGCCGAGGGACGTGCCGCGGCGGCCGCCGTGGACGAGTACCTCATGGGCCGGACGAACCTGCCGTCCCCGGTCCGTCCGGGCGACATCGCCCTCGGCCTGCAGCCCGCGTAGGCTGAGACCACCCCCGATAACAACCCGAAAACAGACCGGAGACAGTCAGTGAGACGCGCGAAGATCGTCGCTACCCTGGGTCCCGCCACTGAGTCGTACGAGATGATCCGAGCGATCATCGACGCCGGCGTCGACGTGGCCCGCCTCAACCTGAGCCATGGCTCCTACGCCGAGCACGAGGTCCGTTTCGCGAACGTGCGGAAGGCCGCGGATGACGCCGGCCGTGCCGTCGCCATCCTCGTCGACCTGCAGGGCCCCAAGATCCGTCTGGGCAAGTTCTCCGACGGACCCCACGACCTCGCCGTCGGCGAGACGTTCCGCATCACGACCGAGGACGTCGTGGGCACCCGCGACCTCGTCGGGACGACGTTCAAGGGCCTCGCCGGGGACGTCAAGCCGGGCGACTCCCTCCTCATCGACGACGGCAAGGTCCGCGTCGAGGTCGTGAGCGTCGACGGTCCTGTCGTGACCACCAAGGTCGTCGTGGCCGGCACCGTGTCCAACAACAAGGGCATCAACCTCCCGGGTGTCGCCGTCAGCGTCCCCGCCCTGTCCGAGAAGGACGAGGAGGACCTGCGCTGGGGTCTGAACGCCGGCGCAGATCTCATCGCCCTCTCCTTCGTGCGCGATGCGTCCGACGTGACGCGCGTGCACGAGATCATGGCGGAGGAGGGTCGCAAGATCCCCGTCATCGCGAAGATCGAGAAGCCGCAGGCCGTGGACAACCTCGAGGAGATCATCGACGCCTTCGACGGCATCATGGTCGCCCGCGGCGACCTCGCCGTCGAGCTGCCGCTGGAGGCCGTCCCGGTCGTCCAGAAGCACGCGGTCGAGATGTGCCGCCGTATGGCGAAGCCGGTCATCGTCGCGACGCAGATGCTCGAGTCGATGACGTATGCCCCGGTGCCCACGCGCGCCGAGGCATCCGACGTCGCCAACGCCGTCCTCGACGGCGCCGACGCGGTCATGCTGTCCGGTGAGACGAGCGTCGGGGAGTACCCGGTGGTCACCGTCCAGACGATGGCCCGCATCGTCGAGTCGACCGAGGAGCACGGCCTCGAGCGCATCCGCCCGTTCAGCGCCAAGCCGCGCACGCAGGGCGGCATCCTGACCCTCGCCGCGAACGAGGTCGCCGAGTTCATCGAGGCGAAGTACATCGCCATCTTCACGGAGTCCGGTGACACCGCCCGGCGCATGTCGCGTCTGCGCCCCGGCATCCCGATGATGGCCTTCGCCGCGGACCCGGCGATCCGCCGCCGCATGGCACTCACGTGGGGCGTCCAGTCGACCCTCGTCGAGCACGTCGCGCACACGGACATGATGTTCATGCAGGTCGACGAGTTCTTCCTCGGTCGCGGCCTGGCGCAGGAGGGCGACAAGGTCGTGGTGATCTCCGGGTCCCCTCCGGGAATCATCGGATCGACGAACGACATCCGCATCCACAAGATCGGCGACGCCGTCAACGGCAACGCGCCGATCTACAAGGCCGAGAAGTAGGCCGGACGAGCGGAAAAGGGCGGATGCCTCGGGGAGTCCCGGGGCATCCGCCCTTGTTCGTGCCGGTGGTGGGAGTCGAACCCACACGTCCGAAGACAACCGAGTTTGAGTCGGTCGCGTCTGCCATTCCGCCACACCGGCGCACGCGCATTCGAGACTATCGCAAGGTGCACCTCCCTCCTGGCTCTAGGATGGACGGGTGACTGAGCAGGAACTGAACCCCGTATCGAGCCCGGCGAGCCCGCGACGGGTCGTCGTCGCCGAGGACGAATCGCTGATCCGCCTCGACATCGTGGAGATCCTCCGCGACAACGGGTTCGACGTCGTCGGTGAGGCCGGTGACGGTGAGACCGCCGTCCAGCTCGCCACCGAGCTGCGCCCCGACCTGGTGATCATGGACGTGAAGATGCCCGTTCTGGACGGGATCTCCGCGGCGGAGAAGCTCAGCAAGAACCACGTCGCCCCCGTCGTGCTGCTCACCGCGTTCAGCCAGAAGGAACTCGTCGAGCGCGCCAGCGAAGCCGGCGCCCTCGCCTACGTCGTCAAGCCCTTCACGCCCAACGACCTCCTGCCCGCGATCGAGATCGCCCTCGCCCGCTACGAGCAGATCATCACGCTCGAGGCCGAGGTCGCCGACATGGTCGAGCGCTTCGAGACCCGCAAGCTCGTCGATCGGGCCAAGGGCCTGCTCAACGAGAAGATGGGTCTCAGCGAGCCCGAGGCCTTCCGCTGGATCCAGAAGGCGTCGATGGATCGCCGCCTGACGATGCAGGACGTCGCCAAGGCGATCATCGAGCAGCTCTCGCCCAAGAAGGCGTGAGCCGTCGGCCGCTCCGCGGCCCGGTGATGCCGCTCAGCGGTCCTTGATCATGTTCGTGATGCGGATCGTCGAGCAGCGGCGGCCCTGATCGTCGGTGACGGCGATCTCGTGCACGGTGAGCGAGCGCCCGAGGTGCACGGGCGTGCAGACGCCCGTGACGATCCCGCTCGTGGCGGATCGCGTGTGCGTCGCGTTGATGTCCACCCCCACTGCGAGGCGGTCGGGGCCCGCGTGGAGGTTCGCGGCCATCGAGCCGAGCGATTCGCCGAGCACGACGTACGCACCGCCGTGCAGGAGCCCGACGGGCTGCGTGTTGCCGGCGACGGGCATGGTGGCCACGGCCCGCTCGATCGAGAACTCGACGAACTCGATCCCCATCTTCTCCGCCAGAGCGCCCATTCCGCGCTCGTGGACCCAGGTCATGGGGTCTCGGCCGGGGGCGGGGCTCGGAGCGGTCATCGTCCACCTTCGGAAGCGATCGGAGCGGGGGAGTGGGTGTCCGCACCCGCGTCTAGGCTGGCAGGGTGACGGACTCCGGAAAGCCTACCCTCCTCGTCGTCGACGGCCACTCGCTCGCGTACCGTGCGTTCTTCGCGCTCCCGGTGGACAACTTCTCCACGAAGGACGGGCAGCACACGAACGGCATCTACGGGTTCCTCTCGATGTTCGTGAACCTCGTGAAGGCGGAGAAGCCGACCCACCTCGCGGTCGCGTTCGACACCTCGCGGCACTCGTTCCGCACCGATGAGTACCCCGAGTACAAGGCGAACCGTTCCGAGTCGCCGGCCGAGTTCAAGGGACAGATCCCCCTCCTGCAGGACTGCCTCGCGGCGATGAACGTGCAGGTGCTGACGAAAGAGGGCGTCGAAGCCGACGACATCCTCGCGACGCTCGCGACGGAGGGCGCGGCGGAGGGTTTCGATGTGCTCGTCTGCTCCGGCGACCGCGACACGATCCAGCTCGTCACCGAGGACGTGACGCTCTTGTACCCCAGCGTGCAGGGCGTCTCCCAGCTCAAGCGATACACCCCGGACTCCGTCGTCGAGAAGTACGGACTGCCGCCGGCCAACTACCCCGACATCGCGGCGCTGGTGGGGGAGACGAGCGACAACCTCCCGGGCGTCCCGAAGGTCGGCGAGAAGACCGCCGTCAAGTGGATCACCCAGTGGGGGAGTCTCGATGCCCTGCTGGAGAACGCAGACAAGATCACCGGCGTCGTGGGCGGCAATCTGCGCGCCCATCTGGACGATGTCCGTCGCAACCGGGCTCTGAATGCGCTGCTCCGCGACGTCGAGCTGCCCGTGGAGCCCGCCGACCTCGAGGTCCGGCCCATCGACGCGCAAGCCGTGCGCGACATCTTCGCGCGACTCGAGTTCCGGACGCTCCTGCCGCGCGTGTTCGAGGCCATGGCGACGGATGCCGACGATATGGCCGCGGCATCGGCGCCCGCCGTCGCCGCCCCGGTCCCCGCGGAGCTCGCCGCCGACGACCTCGCCACGTGGGTGGCGGAGCGGCCCGGCGAGATCGCGCTCACCGTGACCGTCGAGGGCGGCAGACCGAGCCGGGTCGGCGTCGCAGTGGCCGATGCCGCGGCGGAGGCGACCTGGACCGACGAGGTCGCCGCGGCGCTCGGGCCCTGGCTCGCGGGGCAGAGTCCTAAGATCCTCACGGACGCGAAGCCGCAGGTGAAGGCACTCCGCCGCGCCGGCATCCGCCTCGGCGGGCTCGCATTCGACCCGATCCTCGCCGGCTGGCTCCTCCGGCCGAGCTTCCCCGACAAGGGGCTCGGCGACCTCGTCGACCGGTATCTCGACGAGAAGCTCCCCGAGGCCGACCCGACCCAGCTCGTGCCCGAGACCGAGGGAGCGACGCCCGCGCAGCTGGCCTGGTACGCGCTCCGGGTCACCGGGGAGATCCGCGCGGAGATGCCGGATTCCGTGGCATCCGTTCTCGAGGGCATCGAGCTGCCCACCCTCGACACCCTCGCCGACATGGAACTCGCGGGCGTCGCGATCTCGCACGAGAAGCTCTCCGCCTTCTCCGCCGAGCTCGCCACGCGGTCCGACGACATCGCCCAGCGCGCCTTCGCGGAGATCGACCGCGAGGTGAATCTCGGGTCGCCCAAGCAGCTGCAGGAGGTGCTCTTCGAGCAGCTGCAGCTGCCGAAGACCCGCAAGACCAAGACGGGCTACTCGACGGATGCCGCGGTCCTCGCGGACTTGCAGGATTCGAACCCGCATCCCTTCCTCGATCTCCTCCTCCAGCACCGCGAGGCCACGAAGCTCCGCCAGATCATCGAGTCCCTCGACGTCTCCCTCGGCGAGGACGGTCGCACGCACACGACCTACCTCCAGACCGGGAGCCAGACGGGGCGTCTGTCGAGCACCGACCCGAACCTGCAGAACATCCCGATCCGGAACGAGGAATCGCACCGCATCCGCGCCGCCTTCGAGGTCGGCGACGGATACGAGACGCTCCTGACGGCGGACTATTCGCAGATCGAGATGCGCATCATGGCGCACCTGTCCGGCGACTCCGGGCTCATCGAGGCGTTCAACTCGGGCGAGGATCTGCACCGGTTCGTCGGAGCGCGCGTGTTCGGCGTCGACCCATCGGAGGTCACTCCCGCGATGCGCACGAAGGTCAAGGCGATGAGCTACGGCCTCGTCTACGGCCTTTCCGCCTTCGGCCTGTCCAAGCAGCTGCGCATCGACCAGTCCGAGGCGAAGCAGCTGATGTCGGAGTACTTCGCCCGGTTCGGCGCTGTGCGCGACTACCTGCGCGAGTCCGTCCAGCGCGCCCGTATCGACGGCTACACCGAGACGATCTTCGGCCGACGTCGTCCCTTCCCGGACCTCGGCAGCCCGAACCGCGTTCTGCGCGAGAATGCCGAGCGTGCGGCGCTCAACGCGCCCATCCAGGGGTCCGCGGCGGACATCATGAAGATCGCACTTTTCCACATCCACGATCAGCTGGTCGAGGACGGGCTGCGCTCCCGCGTTCTGCTGCAGATCCACGATGAGCTCGTCGTCGAGGTGGCGCCCGGCGAGACGGCCGCCGTCGAGGACATCATCCGGGAGCGGATGGGCGACGCCGCGGAGCTCACCGTTCCCCTCGACGTGCACATCGGCCGAGGGCCGAACTGGGACGTGGCCGGTCACTGAGCCGAGGAGCAGCTCCGCCGGACCGGCGCCGGGCGCGCCGGTCCGTGCTGGATTAGTCTCTGAGCATGACTGACGAACAGCGGACCCCGACGCAGATCGATCGGATCGCGGAGGAATGGGTCGACACGATCGCCGACCTCGCCCCTTCGCTGGCCACCTACATCGGCCGGAGCGAGCACAACCGCCGCCTCGACGACCTCTCCCCATCAGGGCACCTCGCACGCCGTGACGCGGCGCGCGCGACGCTCGCGGCGCTCGAGGGCGCAGAGCCGGTCGATGAGGTGGATGCCGTGACGAAGGCCGACCTCACCGGTGAGCTCCGCCTGCAGCTCGAGCTCTTCGACGCGGGTGCACATCTGCGTGACGTCAACGTGATCGCGTCGCCCGCACAGGACGTGCGGAGCGTGTTCGACCTCATGCCGACCGACTCGGTCGAGGACTGGAGCGTCATCTCCGACCGCCTGCGTCAGGTCCCCGTGGCGCTCGGCGGCTACGTCGAAACGCTCCGCGAGGGGATCCGCACGGGTGTCGTCCCCGCCCGTCGACAGGTCCGCGAGGTGGTGGCGCAGATCGCCCGGTACACCTCGGACACCGGCTTCTTCGCCGAATTCGCGCACGAGGCCGCGCCCGCCGAGGGACACCTGCCGGCATCTCTCGCTCGCGCGGTCTCCGAGCACGCCGGTGCGGCGCGGGTCGCCTACGACGAGCTGGCCGCCTTCCTGCGCGAGGAGCTCGCCCCCGCGGCGAGCGACGAGGACGCCGTCGGCCGCGAGCTGTACGCGCTCCACTCGCGACAGTTCCTCGGGGCGGAGATCGACCTCGACGAGACGTACGAGTGGGGCGTCGCCGAACTCGCGCGCATGGTGGCCGAGCAGGAGGCGATCGCGAACGAGATCCTCCCCGGGGCCAGCGTCGAGGAGGCCGTCGCCTTCCTCGAACAGGACGAGGACCGCAAGCTCCGCGGGACCGAGGCGCTCCAGAAGTGGATGCAGGCCACGAGCGATCGTGCGGTCGAAGAGCTCGGTCGCACGCATTTCGACATCCCGGAGCAGATCCGCCGCCTCGAGTGCATGATCGCACCGACGAACGAGGGCGGGATCTATTACACCGGGCCGACGGACGACTTCTCGAGGCCCGGTCGCATGTGGTGGTCCGTTCCGGAGGGCGTCGACTCCTTCGACACGTGGCGCGAGCTCACCACCGTGTACCACGAGGGTGTTCCCGGCCACCATCTGCAGATCGCCCAAGCGGTCTACAACCGCGCCGAGCTGAACTCCTGGCGGCGCCTGCTGGCAGGCTCCAGCGGGCACGCGGAGGGATGGGCCCTGTACGCCGAGCGCCTGATGGAGCAGCTGGGCTACCTCGACGATCCCGCCGACCGCCTCGGCATGCTCGACGGGCAGCGAATGCGGGCCGCGCGCGTCGTCCTCGATATCGGCGTGCATCTCGGAAAGCCCCGCTTGGACGGGACCGGGGTCTGGGATGCGGACTACGCGCTCGAGTTCATGCGGCGCAACGTCAACATGTCCGACGAGTTCATCCAGTTCGAGGTGAACCGGTACCTCGGCTGGCCCGGTCAGGCACCGTCATACAAGGTCGGACAGCGCATCTGGGAGCAGATCCGCGATGAGGCGGCCGAGCGCGAGGGCGACGACTTCGACATCAAGCGCTTCCATATGCGTGCTCTGCGGCTCGGCGGGGTCGGGCTCGACACGCTGCGGATGGCGCTGGCGGAGTAACTCGGGAATGCGGCGACGCGTGCGCGGGTTTCCATTCGCATGAATGTGAAATTGGGCCTCGACACCTTCGGTGACATCACCTTCGACGACGCCGGCGAGCGCACGAGCGACGCGCAGACCATCCGTGACATCGTCGATGAGGCGGTGCTGGCCGACGAGGTGGGGCTCGCGTTCTTCGGGGTGGGGGAGCACCATCGGCACGAGTTCGCGGTCTCGAGCCCCGAGATCGTGCTGGCGGCCGCCGCCGGTCGGACGAAGGACATCCACCTCGGCACCGCCGTGACCGTGCTCTCCAGCGACGATCCGGTGCGTGTCTACGAGCGCTTCGCGACCCTGGATGCCGTCTCCGGAGGCCGCGCCGAGGTCATCCTCGGGCGAGGGTCGTTCATCGAATCCTTCCCGCTGTTCGGCTACGACCTGGGCGACTACGAGGTGCTCTTCGAGGAGAAGCTCGACCTCTTCTCCCAGCTCATGCTCGAGAAGCCGGTGACGTGGCAGGGCACCACGCGAGCCGCGCTGGAGAAGGCCGATGTCTTCCCCAAGACCGAGAACGGGCTGACGGCGTGGGTCGGAGTCGGGGGCTCGCCCGAATCCGTCGTGCGCACCGCGCGCTATGGCTACGGGCTCATGCTCGCGATCATCGGCGGCTCCGCGGCACGGTTCCGGCCCTACGTCGACCTCTATCACCGGTCGCTCGACTCGTTCGGGCGTCCGCAGCTGCCCGTGGGCATCCATTCCCCGGGACACATCGCCGACACCGACGAGCAGGCGTGGGAGGAGCTCTACCCCGCGATGGAGGCGAACCGCAACACGATCGGCAAGGAGCGGGGATGGCCGCCCTACAGCCGTCTGCAGTTCCAGAACGACCTCGGTCCGGAGGGCGCGATCTACGCCGGGTCGCCGGAGACCGTCGCGCGCAAGATCGCCGCGACCGTGAAGACTCTGGGAGCTGACCGGTTCGATCTGAAATACGCCAACGGAACCCTCTCGCACGGCAAGCTCCTGCATTCGATCGAGCTGTACGGGACCCGCGTCGCACCGATGGTGCAGGACCTGCTGGCGTCCGCCTGAGTAGCATGCATCCATGACGGATGCCCCCGCCCGCGACGACACCTCGATCTCGAGCCGCCTCGACGCTCTGCCGTTCACCCGTGCGCACCTGAAGGTCCTCACGGGTTCCGGCCTCGGATGGGCGCTGGATGCCATGGATGTCGGGCTCGTCTCCTTCGTCCTGGCGGCGCTGATCGCCGAGTGGTCGCTGACGGGGGAGCAGGCCTCGTGGATCGCTTCCGCGGGATTCGTCGGGATGGCGGTCGGCGCGACCCTCGGCGGTCTTCTCGCCGACCGGTTCGGACGTCGGTCGGTGTTCGCGATCACCCTGCTGATCTACGGCGTCGCGACCGGTGCGAGCGCCCTCGCGGGCGGACTGGCCGCCCTGATCGTGCTGCGGGTCATCGTCGGACTCGGGCTCGGCGCCGAGCTCCCGGTCGCGAGCACCTACGTCAGCGAGTTCGCGCCGGCGCGCATGCGCGGGCGCCTCATCGTGATCCTCGAGGCGTTCTGGGCGATCGGCTGGACGGCCGCCGCGCTGATCGGCTTCCTCGTCATCCCGAACCTCGCGGAGGGGTGGCGCTGGGCGTTCGCACTCGGCGCCATCCCCGCGGCATATGCCCTCGTGGTGCGGTGGGGGCTGCCGGAATCGGCCCGCTGGCTCGACCGCCAGGGGCGACGCGCGGAGGCCGAGGCCGTGGTGGCGCGGTTCGAGGCGTCGGCGTCCGTCGACGGGTCGGGCCGGCGGCGCCGAGATGCCGACGTGCCCGCGCCTGCGCCTGCCGCCGACTCGGAAAGCCTTCGCGGGCGGCTCGGTGTCCTCTGGTCTGCGGAGTTCCGCGTCCGCACGGCGGCCCTCTGGACGGTCTGGTTCTGCGTCAACTTCGCGTACTACGGCGCGTTCATCTGGATCCCCTCGATCCTCTTCGGTCAGGGCTACGACCTCGTCAAGTCCTTCGGGTTCACCCTCATCATCACTCTCGCGCAGCTTCCCGGATACGCGGTGGCCGCGTGGCTCATCGAGGTGTGGGGGCGCCGCACGACCCTCTCGGTGTTCCTCGTCGGGTCGGCGATCGCCGCGGTGTTCTTCGGGACGGCGACGACCGAGGGTGCGGTCATCGGAGCAGGCATGGCACTCTCGTTCTTCAACCTCGGCGCCTGGGGTGCGCTCTATGCGGTCACGCCCGAGAACTACCCCACCTCGTCGCGCGCCACCGGCTCGGGGTGGGCGGCCGGCGTCGGGCGCATCGCCTCCATCGTCGCGCCGCTCACGGTGCCCGGTCTGCTGGCCGTCGGCGGCTCGCCTCTCCTGTTCGCCGTGTTCGCGGGGTTCTTCCTCGTCGCCGCCGCGGCGGCATGGGGACTCGCCGACCGACGCGGGGCAACGCTGGACGACCGCTGATCGCCCGGACCTGTTCGCGGGTAGGCTCGTCGGGTGGCATCCGTTCGCTTCGTCGCCATCGGCGACTCCTTCACCGAGGGCGTGGGCGACGAGCAACCCGACGGGCATGTCCGCGGGTGGGCGGACCTGACGGCACAGGGGTGGGCGCGCTCGCGGGGTGAGAGCATCGAATACGCGAATCTCGCGATCCGCGGCAAGCTGGTCTGGCCGATCGTGGAGCAGCAGCTCGAACGCGCGCTCGCGCTGGAGCCGACGCACCTGTCCTTCAACGGCGGCGGCAACGACATGCTCCGGCCCCGCACCTCCATCGCGCACATCGCCGACGCCTTCAGCCAGGTGCTCCGCCGCTGCGACGAGGAGGGGGTGACGCTGCTCCTCCTCTCGGGGGCCAACCCGTCGGCGCAGCTCCCTCTGAGTCGCGTGATCCAGCGCCGCGGCGACCTCATGTCCGCGGCTGTCGTGGAGCGACTGGGGGAGCGCGAGGATGTCGTCCGCGCTCTCAACTGGCCCGACGCCGAGCTGTCCGACCCGTCATTCTGGTCGGAGGATCGGCTGCACATGAATGCGCGTGGTCATCATCGGGTGGCGGCACGCGTGCTCGACGCGCTGGGGGAGCGGGTGCCCGAGGGCTGGTGGTCGCTGCCCGAGCTCCCGGCCTCGGCACAGCTCGCGCGCGGCGAATACTTCCGCGAGCACCTCGGGCCCTGGGTGAAGCGGAGGGTGACGCGCACGTCCTCGGGCGACGGGCGAGAACCGAAGTTCGGTGGCGGCTGGGTCGAGGTGCGACCCGACTGAGCGGTCGCAGGCGCAGAAAGCATGCGTCGGCATGCAGCACACCGGCGCGCGCCGTGTCAAGGGTGTCGTCCGGCTCGCGCGCATACGCGACGATGGGTCGTCACCCCCGTTTCACGAAGGAGCATCCCCATGAGCATCGGAGCAGGCATCGCCCTCTTCGTCATCGGCGCCATTCTGGTCTTCGCCGTCAATGTCGACACCAGCCAGTTCGTCGACCTCGATCTGATCGGGTACATCCTGATGGGCGCCGGCGCCCTCGTCTTCCTGATCGGTCTCATCTTCATGTTCCGCCGCCGCTCGACGGCGCAGGTCACGCGCACCGTCGACCCTGTGGGAGGCGAGCGGATCACTCAGACCGAGTCGCGCACGTCGGGCGACGGGGTCGTCTGACGCCGCTCACCGCCGCCCGGAAGACCCGCGGGGCTGCTCGAGTCCGAGCAGCACGCGGGTCTTCCGTCGTTCGATCACGATGAAGGTCCAGCCGAGCGCCCAGAGGGGGAACTGCAGGAGGAAGGCCAGGCGGAAGGCGTCCAAGCGGTAGGTGCCGGGCGTCCCGGCGCCCTGGAGGTCGAGCGCGAGCCCGATCGCGAAGATCGCCACGAGTGCGGCGAGGAACCCGCCCACGTTCGTGATGCCGGTGGCGGTCGACAGGCGATGGGCGGGATTGTGCGTGCGCGCGTGATCGAACGCGATCATCGAGGCCGGTCCGCCCATCGCGAGCGCTACCGCCAGCCCGTACATCAGCCACAGCGGCGCGGGGCCCGGCCAGACGATGACGACGGTCCAGGCCACGACCTGCGTCGCGACGGCGGGGAGGACGAGGGCGCGCGAGCGCAGGTGCGGGATGCGGCGGGACAGGTCGCCCATGATCGGTCCGAGGGCCATGCCGACGACGACATATACCGACAGGACGCCGGCCGCCTGTCCCTTCTCGAGCCCCTCGCCCGCAGTCAGGAACGGCATGCCCCAGAGGAGGACGAAGGCAGTGCCGGCGAAGGGCGCCGTGAAGTGCGACCAGAACGCGAGCCGAGTTCCCGGATGCGCCCATGCGGCGCGGATGCCGACGCCGGTGTCGATCGATGACCGCACGATGCGGATCGCCCCGGTGTCGGTATCGACCGAGACATCCGCGGGGAGTTCCGCGGGGTGGTTGCGGACCACCGCGTAGACGAGCACGGCGAAGAGCACGCAGAGGCCGGCGATGCCGCCGAAGACGAGCTCCCAGCTCGTCGCGTGCAGCAGGATCGCCAGAGGCGCGAGCGCGAGGAGCTGACCGGATTGGCCGACGAGGCCGGTCAGCTGGCTCATCAGCGGTCCTCGCTGCGCGGGGAACCACGTGGCGATCAGCCGGAGGACGCCGGGGAAGACGGCCGCATCGCCCGCCCCGAGCAGGACGCGGGCGAAGATGGCGACACCGACGCTGGGGGAGAAGGCCAGCGTGAGCTGCCCCACGGCCATCAGAAGCATGCCGATCGCCATGATCGGGCGGGCGCCGTAGCGGTCCAGGAGGAGGCCCACCGGGATCTGCATTCCGCCGTACACCGCGAGCTGGACGACCGCGAACATCGAGAGCGTCGCGGCGTCCGCCCCGAACCGCTCGGCCGTGTCGATGCCCACGGCCGAGAGAGAGGAGCGGTTGACGACCGCGAGCATGTAGGCCGCGACCCCCACGCCCCAGACGACCCACGCCTGCCATCCCGGACTGCGAGCGGCGGATCGGAGATGGTCGAGGGTCACCCGTCCACGCTACCCGCGCCGACGCACCCATCCGCCCACGGGTCGGGCGCGAGGAGGGGCGCGGCGCCTCAGTGCGCCGCGCCGAGCTCGCCGCTCAGTCGCTGGTGGAACCGGCTCGTGGCCTCATTCATGCCTTCGATGGTCACGACGGTGCCCAGGTGCGCGTACTTCGTGTGGATCGCGTCGAGTGCGGCGACCGTCGAGGCGTCCCAGACGTGCGAGTGGGACATGTCGATCACGACGCGAGCGGGATCGTGCGTGTAGGCGAACTGGGTGGTCAGGTCGTTGCTGGAGGCGAAGAACAGCTCGCCGTCGACCGTGTACCGGGCGATGTCGCCGAGATCGTCGGCGATCACCTCCCGCGTCACGGTCGTGAAGTGGGCGACGCGCCGTGCGAAGAGGATCATCGCGGCGACGACTCCCGCCCCGACGCCGAGCGCGAGGTTGTGCGTCCACACCGTGATCGCGACGGTGACGACCATGACGAGGGTCTCGCTCTTCGGCATCCGTCGGAGGGTCGCGAGCCGGATGCTGTGCCAGTCGAAGGTCGCCACCGACACGACGATCATCACGGCGACGAGGGCGGCCATGGGGATGACGGCGACGACGTCGCCGAGGGCGAGGACGAGGATCAGGAGGAACACCCCGGCGAGGAACGTGGAGATCCGCGTGCGTGCGCCGGATGCCTTGACGTTGATCATGGTCTGGCCGATCATCGCGCAGCCACCCATGCCGCCGAACGCGCCGGAGAGGATGTTCGCCACGCCCTGGCCCCATGCTTCGCGGGTCTTGCGGGAGTGGGTGTCGGTGATCTCGTCGACGAGCTTCGCGGTCATGAGCGACTCGAGGAGGCCGACGACGGCCATCGCGGCGGCGAAGGGGAAGATGATCCCGAGCGTCTCCCACGTCAGCGGAACGTTCGGGAGGAACAACTGGGGGAGGCTCTCGGGGAGCGCGCCCTGGTCGCCGACGGTGGGCACGGCGATGCCGAAGACGACGGCGGCTCCCGTCAGCAGAACGATCGCGACGAGGGGAGCCGGAACGACCCGGGTCAGACGCGGCATCAGATACATGATGAGCAGTCCGACCACGACCAGCGGGTAGACCATCCACGGCACGCCGATCAGCTGCGGGACCTGTGAGACGAAGATGAGGATGGCGAGCGCGTTGACGAAGCCGACCATGACGCTGCGGGGGATGAACCGCATGAGCTTCGCCACCCCGAGGAGGGCCAGCACAACCTGGATCGCGCCGCCGAGGAGGACGGTGGCGATGAAGTAGTCCATGCCGTGCTCGCGGGCGACCGGGGCGATGACGAGCGCGATCGCGCCCGTGGCCGCGGTGATCATGGCGGGACGGCCGCCGAGGAACGAGATCGCGACGGCCATGATGAAGGAGGAGAAGAGTCCCAGCCGCGGGTCGACGCCGGCGATGATCGAGAACGCGATCGCTTCGGGGATCAGCGCGATCGCGACGACCAGGCCGGCCAGGACTTCGCGGGTGAGGATGCGGGGGCTCCGCAGGGCCTGCAGCACGGTGGGTTCGATGCGGTAGCGGCTGCGCGGGTCGGTGGTGAGCGGGGCGGCAGTCATGGCGCTCCTTCTGTGCATGCGGGCGGTTCCGCGGGGGAGTCCACATCGTCCGGCCCGATGGGGCTCGGAGGATGGGAGAAGATGGAGGGCGCCGCCGACGGCACGGCGCATACCGAGCAACTCTAACGTAACGTTAGGTTTGACCGAAACCGGGAGTCGGATGACCAGCGCGGACACGATGCACATCGGCGAGCTCGCCGAGCGGACCGGGCTGTCGCTGCGCACCCTGCGGCACTACGACGAGATCGGCCTGCTGACCCCGAGCGGTCGCACGGACGGCGGGTTCCGGCTGTACACGCCGGGGGATGAGTCGCGCCTGCTGCTGATCCGTCGGATGAAGCCGCTCGGCTACAGCCTGGAGCAGATGGGGGAGCTCCTCGCCGTCATCGACGGCCTCGCGGACGCTCCGACCGACACGGGCCTGCGGGATCGCCTGGCGGCCATCACGGACGAGGCGCTCGAACGCCGCGAGCGACTCCGCACGCAGCTGGATGCCGCGGACGAGTTCCTCGCACAGCTGCGCAGTCGGTGACCGTATCGTGAGGTGTCAGGGGAGGAGCTCGGCGATGAGCGCCCGGACGCGAGCGCGGATGTCGTCGCGAATGGGCCGGACGGCGTCGATGCTCTGGCCAGCGGGGTCGTCGAGTTCCCAGTCCTCGTAGCGCTTGCCGGGGAAGATCGGGCAGGCATCGCCGCACCCCATCGTGATCACGACATCGGCCTGCTTCACGGCATCCACCGTCAGGAGCTTCGGCGTGTTCGCGGTGATGTCGATGCCGTCCTCGGCCATCGCCGCCACCGCCACGGAGTTGATCTGGTCCTTCGGCTCGGACCCCGCGGAGCGGACGTCGATCCGGTCGCCGGCCAGGTGCTGCAGATAGCCCGCGGCCATCTGGGAGCGGCCCGCATTGTGGACGCAGACGAACAGGACGGTGGGGGTGGTCATCGGGATCCTTCTTCGTACGTGGCTCGGAGATAGTCGTCGAGGTGTCGAAGCGCGGGCTGGGCCGCCGCATCCGTCACCGCGTCCGAACCGGCCGCGCACGCCGCGGCGAGTGCGGCCGTCGGGGAAAGGCCTCGGACGAGACCGAGGACGAGAGCGGCGGAGAACGCGTCTCCGGCGCCCACGGTGCTGACAGCGACAACTTTCGGCGAGGTCGCGCGGGCGATCTCGACGCCGGCGGCGAGCAGCGTGGCACCCCGGGCGCCGTCCGTCACGGCAACGAGCCGCGCCGAGCGCAGCCCGGGAATCTGCTGATACTCACCGGCGTTCGCGATGAACAGGTCCGTGCGCTCGATGACCTCCTGCGGCAACTGTTGCGCGGGAGCGGTGTTGATCGCGAGGAACCCGCGCGCGGCGCTGGCGAGGTCGACGACGGTGTCGAGGGGAACCTCGAGCTGCGCGAGGATCGGATCCGTCCACAGCTCGACACCGCGATGGGAGACGAGATCGTTCGCGCCCGGGCAGACGACGATCTGGTTCTCGCCGGCGTCGTCGACGAGGACCACCGCGGTACCCGTCGCGGCCGCGGAGCTGCGGACGACGCCTGCCGTGCTGACGCCGACTCGCTCGAGGTTCGCGCACGCCCACGAGCCGTCAGCGTCTTCGCCGACGGCTCCGACGAGGGTGACCGATGCACCGAGTCGCTGGAGCGCCACCGCCTGGTTCGCGCCCTTGCCACCCGGTTCGCGGGTCAGTGTGCCGGCACCGACGGTCTCGCCGGGGCCCGGGAGCCGGGACACGCGGATCGTGAGGTCGACGTTGATGCTGCCGACGACGGTCACGGCAGGAGAGGGCGTCACGTAATCGTGCTCCCGTCCTGAATCGTCGCGGCGAGGTACAAAGGAGATGAAACCACAAAGTCGTCGGGAGTGTGCCTCGAGCGCGCGGACAGACGTTCAGGGGACTGCGCCGTGTCGAAGGGTGGATACTCGTCAATAAGCTGACATAATGTGCATTATCGGCGATATCGCCGATGCTCGCGACGGCCCCATAGAGTCGAGGTGTGTGGGAGACGCTGACCGGGTTCGTGGTGGTCGGCGTCGCGATCGGGGTCGGCTACGTGATCGGCAGGATCGACCTGCTCGGTCCGCACGCGCGCCACGTGCTGAGCCGGTTGACGTTCTTCGTCCTGTCGCCGTTCCTGCTGTTCGTCGTCCTCGCGCAGGCCGATGTCCACACGCTCTTCTCCGCGCTCCTCCCGGTGTCGGCGATCGCGGCCGTCGTCGTCTTCATCGCCTATGGACTCGTCGCAAGGCTGCTGTGGCGACGCAGCGTTGCGGAGACGCTCATCGGCACACTGTCTGCGGGCCAGGTCAACTCGAACAACATCGGCATCCCGCTCTCGCTCTACCTCCTCGGCAGTGCCGCGTACCCGGCCCCCGTCATCCTTCTGCAGCTGCTGGTGTTCACGCCGATCACCATGGCGATCTTCGAGTCGATCACCACGGGTCAGCGCCGCCCGTTCCCGATCCTCCAGCGCACGTTCACCAACCCGATCGTCGTCGGTTCCGTGCTCGGCGTCCTGGTCTCGCTGTCGGGCTGGCGGATGCCTCCGATCGTCCTCGATCCCGCGCAGCTCATCGCGAACGCGTGCGTGCCCGTCCTGCTCATCAGCTACGGCATCTCGCTCCACGGTCAGCGGGTGCTGGCCCCGTCGGGGCGACGCCGCGACATCCTGCTCGCCACCGGGCTGAAGCTCGTGCTCATGCCCGTGGTGGCGTGGGTCGTCGCCGCTTTCGTCTTCCACCTGACGCCCAACGATGTCCTGATCGTCACCGTGCTCGCGGCGCTGCCGACCGCTCAGAATGTCTTCAACTACGCCCAGCGCTTCAGCATCGGCGAGACCATCGCGCGTGACACGGTCTTCCTCACGACCGTCGGCTGCGTTCCTGTCCTCATCGGCATCACCCTCATCCTGGGCTGATCCGTCCTCGTGCACCGCCGCGCGTCATGTCCGCTCCCCCGCCACGTGTGCCGCTAGCCTGAAAGCATCTCCGTTCTCAGGAGATACTCAGAAAGGGGTCCCCATGACCGCTGAACCATCCATCGAGAAGACCGCGACCAACGGCATCCGCACCGCGCTCGGTGTCGGGGGCGTGCTCTCCCTCATCCTCGGAATCCTCATCCTGGTGTGGCCAGGCAAGACAGCAATGGTCGTCGCGGCGATCATTGCGATCTACGCGATCGCGGCGGGCCTGGTCTACGCGGGCCTCGGCATCTTCGCCGCCGGAAAGGGCGGCTGGGCGCGTCTGGGACACATCCTCCTCGGCGTCCTGTTCGTCATCGCCGGCATCGTGGCGTTCACGAACCTCGGTGCCACCGCCGTGACGCTCGCTGCGTTCCTCGGCATCCTCGTCGGCATCATGTGGATCATCGAGGGCGTCGTCGCGCTCACGACGCTCGACCTCGCGGTGTCCAAGGGCTGGACGGTGTTCTACGCGATCATCTCCCTGCTCGCCGGCATCACGCTCCTGTTCTCCCCGCTGTGGGGAGCGCTCGTGCTGTGGTGGCTGCTCGGAATCTCGGCGGTCGTCATGGGCGTCATCCAGATCGTGCGTGCGTTCTCGTTCGGCAAGTGATGTGACGACGAAGCGCCCCGCAGCCTCGGCCGCGGGGCGCTTCGTCGTGGTCGCGGACTACTCGCCGCCGAAGGAGCTGACGTCGCCCACGAGGCGCGTGTTGTCCGCCGGAATCGGCTCGACCGCGGCGAGGGCGACCTCGGCGGCGAACTCCGACACGTTGTAGAGCTTGCCGGCGGATTCGCGCCGCTCCGCGATCGCCCCGGGGTTCGCGCGCTCGAGCAGGGTCGCTGTGATGGTGCCCTCGATCATGTCGCCGGAGACGACCACGAAATCGATCCCGTGCTCCATCAGGCCCGGGATCCGCTCGCGCAGGGCGTCCTCGCCCGCACGCTTGGAGAGGGCGACGGGCTCGTACTCCGGCATGGTCGGCGTCGTGCGGATGAAGTGCGCCTGGTGGCTCGTGACGAACACGACGCGCGACCCATCGTGCAGGAGCGGGGCGGCGGCATCCAGCACGTTCAGCTGCGCATCGCGGTTGAGGACCAGCGCGTAGTCCTCGCCCATGCCGCCCTCCATGCCGCCGGAGGCGTTCAGCACGAGAAGATCGAGAGCACCGAAGGTCTCCTTCACCTGCGACATCATGTCCGCGACGGATGCCGGATCGGTGAGATCGGCGCCGACGACGAGAACGTCGACGCCGAGCTCGCGCAGCTGCGTCGCGAGCTTCTCGGCGCGCGGCGCCTTGTTGCGGAAGTTGATGACGACGTTCGCGCCGCCCTGCGCGAGATAGGCGGCGGTGTCGGCGCCGATGCCGCGGGATGATCCCGTGACGAGAGCCGTCTTTCCGCTGAGCGAACCGGCGGGGATGGGCTGGGACATGGGAACTCCTGCGGTGATCGGGGGCCGGACGCGGCGTCCGGCGGCGCTTCGACACTACCAATCCGCGTCGTGTGGGACCGTCTCGGTGTCCCACGGGAATGTTAGTGTTCAGGCAAGCCCCGAAAGGAGCAGAGCGATGTTGCCGGATCTGACGCAGTACCTCTGGATCGCCTGGTTGGTGCTCGCGCTGGTCTTCGTGATCATCGAGCTGCTGACCCTCGAGTTCACCTTTCTGATGCTGGCAGGCGGCACGCTGATCGGCGGCCTCGGGATCAATCTGCTGGGCGGTCCGTGGTGGCTCCAGGTCATGGGCGCAGCGGCCGTCTCGGCGCTGCTCCTGTTCACGATCCGACCGCTTCTGCTGCGGGCGCTCCATCGCTCGAGCGCGCTGCAGCCCACCAATGTCGACGCGATCCGCGGCCTCGGCGGACGGCTGGCCGCTCCGTTCGCCGGCGACGTCGCGGCGGCACGGCTGGACAACGGCGAGCTGTGGTCGGTGACGCGGAGTCCCGGCAGCGACGGACTCGCCGTCGGCGATCGGATCGTCGTGACCGCCGTCCGCGGTGCGATGGTCGAGGTCGCCCTCGCCGCCCCGGCCGACTCCCCCCTTCCCACTGACAGGAGCACCGACTGATGGTCGATATCGGAGCGTTCGCCGGACAGATCTTCGTGATCGTCCTGCTCATCGTCCTGGCGATCTTCGTGATCGTCGTCCTCTTCCGTTCCATCCGGATCATCCCGCAGGCCTATTCCGGGGTGGTGGAGCGGCTGGGTCGCTACCAGCGCACGCTCTCCCCCGGGCTGAACCTGCTGGTGCCCTTCATCGACCGTCTTCGCCCGCTCGTCGACATGCGCGAGCAGGTCGTCTCCTTCCCGCCGCAGCCCGTCATCACCGAGGACAACCTCGTGGTGTCGATCGACACCGTCGTCTACTTCCAGGTGACCGACGCCCGTGCTGCGACGTACGAGATCGCGAACTACCTGTCCGCGGTCGAGCAGCTGACGACCACGACGCTCCGCAACGTCGTCGGTGGACTCAATCTGGAGCAGGCGCTCACGAGCCGCGACAACATCAACGGGCAGTTGCGTGTCGTGCTCGACGAGGCGACCGGCAAGTGGGGCCTGCGCGTGTCGCGCGTCGAGCTGAAGGCCATCGATCCGCCGCACTCGATCCAGGACTCCATGGAGAAGCAGATGCGCGCCGAGCGCGAGCGTCGCGCCACCATCCTCACGGCGGAGGGCTCGAAGCAGTCGCAGATCCTCGAGGCGGAGGGGCGCCGCCAGGCCGCGATCCTGGGCGCTGAAGGCGAGAAGCAGGCCTCCATCCTGCGCGCCGAGGGTGAGGCGGCAGCGATCAAGAACGTCTTCGACGCGATCCACGAAGGACGCCCCGACGACAAGCTCCTCGCGTACCAGTACCTGCAGACCCTGCCGAAGATCAGCGACGGGGCAGCGAACAAGCTCTGGATCATTCCGAGCGAGTTCACCGAGGCGATGAAGGGCATCGGCACGGCGTTCGCCGCCGGCGCCGCGGGTGCGGCCGGTGTGGCAGGGGGACGCGGAGGATCACAGCCGGGAGGTGCGGCTGCAGTGCCGGGCGCCGCCCCCACGACGCCGGATGCGGGTGGCGCAGCTGACTCCTGATCGCCTGCCTGGCGCGACGCATCCCTGGTTCCTCGGTGTGCGGACCCCTCGGGTCCTCGCCCACCGAGGCTTCGTTCCTGCTGGATCCGGCGGCATCGTGGAGAACACGTTCGCTGCCATCGCCGCCGCCCATGCCGAAGGCGCCGATTACGTCGAGTCCGACTGCCATCTCACCCGCGATGGGGTCGTCGTTCTCTTCCACGATTCCGATCTGTCTCGCGTCGCCGGCGATCCGCGGAAGCTCTCTGAGATCCGGCACGACGACCTCGCGCAGCTCATGGCGGACCGCGGCGGTCTCGTCACGGCGGCCGACGCGCTGGAGGGCTTCCCGGAGCTGCGCTTCAACTTCGACGTCAAGGCCGAGGACGCCGCGCTCCCCCTCGGACGCATCGTGGCTCGCCACGCCGATCGGGTGCTTCTGACGAGCTTCTCCGACGGGCGTCGCGTCACCGCGCTGGAGGCCGCACGCGCTGCAGGCGGGAGTCCGGCGACATCGGCCGGCCAATCCACGATCGCTCGCCTCCTCGGAGCGGTCCGCCTGCGGTCGCTCCCCCTCGTCCGACGGACCCTCGCCGGGATCGACGCCCTCCAGGTCCCCGAGCGGGTCGGCGCGGTGCGGATCGTCACTCCGCGCCTCATCACCGCCGCGCACGCCTGCGGCGTCGAAGTGCACGTGTGGACGGTCAACGATCCGGACCGGATGGATGCGCTTTTCGGGCTGGGTGTCGACGGCGTCGTCACCGATCGCACCGACGTCGCGCTGCTGGCGGCGCAGCGGCGGCGTGTCTGATCCGCGAGCGGCGTACGATAGCCCCCAGCGCCCGCGAATCCGCCCCCGAAGCGGCCAGCCGACCCGACCGGCATGGGCCTGAGCATCGGCTGTGAAAGCCGCTTCCGCGCACGTCCTTCGGATGATGCACACAGGTGCGCGCGTTATACCTGACAAGACGAGAGGACCACACAATGGCAGATCGCAGCCTGCGCGGCATCCGACTCGGCGCTTCCAGCCTACAGAGCGAGGAAGGCGTCGTGTTCCATGAGCGCGCCAACCACACGTACGTCTGCACGCAGTGCGCGCGCGAGACGGTGATGACCTTCGCGGCCGACGCCGACGTCCCGGATGCCTGGGAGTGCCGCACCTGCGGCGCCGAGGCCGTCCTCCGGGTCGGCGACACCGTGGCCGAGGTCGACCACTCGGGTGACAAGGTCGCCCGCACCCACTGGGACATGCTGCTGGAACGTCGCACGATCCCCGAGCTCGAAGAGCTCCTCGAGGAGCGTCTCGCTCAGCTGCGCTCCCGTCGCGGCGGCGATTCCACACGACTCAGCGCCTGAGTCCGCACCGCGTCGACGATCCCCCGGACGCCGGTCTCCGCATCAGCCGGAGGCCGGCGTCTTCGTCGTCCCCGCGATGCGGGGGCGGGAGGGGCTGCGGATGGAGCGCCGTCTCACCCACACGCCGATGAGGGCCAGGGCGAGGACACTCCCCCACCCGAGAAGGCTCTGGATCGCGGCTCCCGCAACGACCGCGGGCGTGAGGCCGGTGCGCAGCGGCACAGTCGTCACCATCGCCCCGGGCTCGTCGGCGGGGAGCGCGTCGATCGTCGCGCCGTCCGGGCCGATGACCTGACTCGTGCCGACGGTCGACAGGTTCACGACCGATCGTCCGGTCTCGATCGCGCGCATCCGCGCGAACGCGAGCTGCTGCAGGTTCTCATCGGTTCCGCGGAAGTCGGCGTTGTTGGTCTGGAACATGTACACCTGGGCACCTGCCTGAGCCCCGTCGCGGATCACGTCGTCGTAGATCACGTCGAAGCAGATCGCGAGCCCGACCGGCACTCCCCCGATGTCCACAGCCGGGGTCACCGTCCCCGGGGTGTACTCGCGCTGGATGAGGTCGATGAGGTCGGGCGCGAACATCCGGTAGAACCACCGGTCCGGCACGTACTCGCCGAAGGGGACCGGGTGCCGTTTGTCGTACGTCTGGACCGGGTTCTGGGCGCCCTGCTCCCAGACGAGTGACGAGTTGAAGTACTCGTCGCCGCGCTGCGTGACCGCGCCGAGCAGCAGAGGCGCGTCGACGCGTCGGGCGAGGGCGTCGAGTTCGCGCGCGACGGAGGTGTTGTGCGTCGGGTCGGCGTCGACCCCGCCTTCGGGCCAGAGCAGCACATCGAGGTCCTCGCCCTCGATGGGCTTCGTCGCGGCGAGCTGCGCGCGGAACACGTCGTAGGGCGCGCGCTGATCGAAGTAGCCGGCCGGACCGTTCCCCTGCACGGCCCCCACCCTCATCGTCCCCGCGTCCGTGGTGGGGAACTGCGGCAGGGCGAGGAGGAGGACCACGGTCGCCGCCGCGGGCGCGAGCCCCCACCCTCCGCGGAGCCGCCCGTGCCGCGCAACCTCCACCGCGCTCGCGCAGAAGAAGACGATGAGGAACGACAGACCGCTCATCCCGGTCCACGAGGCGACGTCGGCGAGCGGCGAGGACGCCTGGGTCACCCCGATCCGCGCCCACGGGAACCCGCCGTAGGGGAAAGTGCCCAGGAGCTCCTCCCGTGACACCCAGAGGCCGGCGACGAGCGCGGGAAGGGCGACGGTCCGCCCCCATGCTCCGGGGGCGAGGCGCGGCACCCACCGGTACGCCCACGCGATGGGTGCGGCCATCGCCGCGGTGAGAGCCGCTTCCAGCACGGAGAGGGCGATCCACGGCACCGGGCCGAGGTAGCGCGCCGTGAACGACAGGTTGACGAAGAAGAGCGCGGCGCCGAAGACGAAACCGACGAGGACCGCGCTCCATCCCCGACGGCCGATGAGACCCACGAGGGCGAGCGGCACCGCGACGAAGACCGCAGGCCACCACGACAGCCCCGGGAACGCGAGCGTGAGGACGAGACCGCCGGCGGCCGCCGCGACGAGGGCGCCCCAGAGCGGGAGGCCGCGCGGGGATCGGTGCGGCGTCGTGCCGACGCTCACTGCGACCCGTAGACGACGATGCCGCGCCGCACGGCGTCGAGCGCCCGGCGTGCCGTGACGGCCACCGGCCCGGCGGCCACCATCGAGAGCTGGTCGAGGAGGTCGATCGTCTGCTTGCTCCAGCGCACGAAGTCGCCGGCTGCGAGGTCCGCCTCGTCGAGCACGCGATCGAGCGAGGCGCCGCGCGCCCAGGAGTGCATCGCGCGCGCGAGCCCCGTCGCGACCGGTTCGCTGCCGGGGAGACGATGATCCTGCTCGAGATCGTCGAGACGAGACCACAGGATCTGAGTGGCGCCGAGCGCCTCGCGGAAAGGGCCCCGCGGGAGGCCGTGCTCCCCCGCCCCGGCCTCATCGCGGCGCGGCTCGTACACGAGGCAGCTGGCGAGAGCGGCGAGCCCGGGGGCATCCAGCGACGTCCACAGTCCCTGCCGCAGCGCTTCGGCGACCAGAAGGTCGCGCTCCCCGTAGATGCGCTTCATCGTCGCGCCCGCCGGCGTGAGCACGGTGCTCCCGTCGGCTTCGACCCGCACATAGTCCAGGGCCGCGAGGACGTCGACGACCCGGTCGAACACACGCGCCACCGTCCCCGTGCGCGCGTCGATCTGCCGTCGGATCTTCTCGACGCGTCGATCGAGCTTCGCGTACCGCTCGCCCCAGCGGGCGTGGGCCTCGCGGTCGGGGCAGGTGTGGCAGGGGTGGCGCTGCAGGCGGGTGCGCAGGGACTGGATCTCGTGCTGGCGCCGGTCGCGGATGCGGGCGGGAGCCGGGCGGTCGGCGCGATTCAGCTTCTCCAGGTCACTGAGTTCGCGGCGCAGCCCGGCGTACTCGACGAAATCGCCGCGATCGCATGACATGGCCTTCGCGTACCCGGCGAGGGACTCCTCGGCATCCTTCACCTCTCGCGCGAGGCCCACGACGGCGCGATCCGCCTGGAACTGGGCGAAGGAGGATTCGAGGATCTCCCGCGCCTGCTCGCGGCCGAACCGGTCGATGAGGTTGACCGCCATGTTGTAGGTGGGGCGGAAGCTCGAGTTCAACGGGTAGGTGCGCCGCGAGGCGAGCGCGGCGACCGCCTGCGGATCCAGCGCCTCCGTCCACTGGATGACCGCGTGCCCCTCGACATCGATGCCGCGGCGGCCGGCGCGCCCGGTGAGCTGGGTGTACTCCCCCGATGTGATCGCGACGCGGGCCTCGCCGTTGAACTTCTCGAGCTTCTCGAGCACCACCGTCCGGGCGGGCATGTTGATGCCGAGGGCGAGGGTCTCGGTGGCGAACACGACCTTCACGAGCTTCCTGCGGAAGAGCTCTTCCACGACCTCTTTGAACGCCGGCAGGAGGCCGGCGTGATGCGCAGCGATGCCGCGCTCGAGGTTCTCCCGCCACTCCCAGTACCCGAGGACATGCAGGTCGTCCTCCGCGAGGGTGCGTGTGCGCTCGTCGACGACGCGGCGGATCTCGTCGCGCTCCTCGCGGGAGGTGAGCCGCAGCCCCGATCGGCGCACCTGCTGGACGGCGCCGTCGCACCCGGCGCGGCTGAAGATGAAGAAGATGGCGGGCAGGAGGTTGGCGCGCTCGAGGAGCTGGACGACCTGCGGGCGGTCCATCCGCTCGATGCGCTGCACGTTCGCCGTGCGGACCGGACGGCGCCCGCCCCGCGGGGGGCGGCGCTCCCCCGCGGCGTACCCGCCGCGCGAACGGAATTCTTGCGCCTGACGATTGTTCTCGTAGCGCGATCCACTGCCACCGCGGATGCGCATGAGCTCCTGGTTGACCTGCGCCGTCGCGATCCCCGCGCGGTCATCGAACAGCGGCAGCAGATCGTTCCGGACGAGGACGTGCTGTTCGAGCGGGACCGGACGGATCTCGGAGACGATTACCTCGGTGTCACCGCGCACCGTGTCCAGCCAATCGCCGAACTCCTCCGCGTTGGACACGGTGGCGGAGAGGGACACGAGGCGAACCTGCGGCGGGAGGTGGATGATCACCTCTTCCCACACGCCGCCGCGGAACCGGTCGGCCAGATAGTGGACCTCGTCCATGACGACGTAGCGCAGGCCCGCGAGCGCCGGCGAGTCGGCGTAGAGCATGTTGCGCAGGACCTCGGTGGTCATCACCACGACCCGAGCGCTGCCGTTGATGTTGGTGTCGCCGGTGAGCAGGCCCACCTGGTCCTCGCCGTAGACCTCCTGCAGCTCGCGGAACTTCTGGTTCGACAGCGCCTTCATCGGCGTCGTGTAGAACGCCTTCTCGCCCGCAGCGAGCATCGCGAGGTGGATCGCGAACTCCCCGACGATCGTCTTGCCGGCACCGGTGGGCGCCGCGACGAGGACGCTGCGCCCGTCTTCGAGCGCCTGGCACCCGGCGATCTGGAAGGGATCCAGCTCGAAGCGCTGCGCGGCGGCGAACGCGGCCGTGAGCGGATGCGCGCGCCGGGACTGCGCCTCGGCGTACCGCGCGGCGGGGTCGGTCATCCGGCGGTCGTCCCCGCCTCGCCTGTGCACCTGCGTCCTGTCACCGGGCGCCACGACCTCATGGTCCTCGACGTCATGCTCCTCGACCTCATGCGCTCGTGCCGAGTTCGGCGCGGGCGCGCTTGGCGCGACGGCGATCGAACAGCATCGACAGTCCGGCGGCGGCGAAGAAGAGGACGATGAGGATGCCGGCGAGCAGCAGCATGCTCACGATGTCGGCGGCCGGGGTGGCGAGACCGGCGAACCCGACCGCGATCAGCACGGCAACGCGCCAGGACTTCAGGATGGCCATGCCGCTCATGATGCCCGCGAGGTTCAACGCC
The DNA here is from genome assembly GCF_018717645.1 of Microbacterium flavum. Lineage (GTDB taxonomy): Bacteria > Actinomycetota > Actinomycetes > Actinomycetales > Microbacteriaceae > Microbacterium > Microbacterium flavum. The sequence goes on along the minus strand of NZ_JAFLHG010000009.1, from coordinate 87,591 downwards.
ACGAGGAAGACCGGGACGACGAAGGAGACGCCGACGACGAGGATCAGCTTGAAGACGAAGTCGTAGTAGTACTTCGCCTCGTACAGGTTGTCGGCGCCCTCCGCGGAGAAGGTCGCCATGATCTCGACGATGTGGGGCATGACCCACCAGCCGACGAAGCACCCGGCGAAGAAGAGCGGCACGGCGGCCGAGACGAAGCCGACGGTGTAGCGCACCTCTTTGCGGGTGAGTCCCGGCATGAGGAATGCCCACAGCTGCCAGAGCCACACCGGCGCCGACAGGATGATGCCCACCGCGAAGGAGATCCGCAGGCGCAGGTCGAACGGCCCCGTGATCGTGGAGTACATGAGGCTCACCGCGGAGCCCTCCCCGCGCTGCTCCGCCACCATGCGGATCGGCTCGGTCATCGCCCAGATGATCCAGTCGGTGAGGAGGTACGCGAGGACCATCCCCACCACGAGGGCGATGAGCCCGATGATGAAGCGTCTGCGCAGTTCGGTGAGGTGCTGCCCGAGCGACATGCGCTTGTCGCGACGAGGGGGGTCGTCCGTTCCGAGCGACGGGTGTTCGGCCGTGGCCACGATCCCGGTCAGGGCTTGAGGTCGGGAGCGCCCGGCTCGACCCGCGTCACGTCGACCGGAGCCTGCACGGACGTGGGGGCCGGTGCGACGGGAGACTCGGGTGCGACGACGGAGGCAGCGGTGCCGGCCGATGCGGCGTCCGCATCTTCATTCTTCATGGCCTTCATCTCGCCCTTGAAGATGCGCGCGGACTGACCCATGCTCTTCGCGAGCGCCGGAAGCTTGGCGGCGCCGAACAGGAGCAGGATCACGATCAGGAGGATCCACAGGTGCGGACCGGCGAACAGGTTTCCCATTGTGTCCTCTTCTCGGAAGCTTTCCGTCAGTCTACCCGCGGATCCCGGCGAAGCGGTGAGCGCCGCTCAGCGATACAGTTGCAGGCCCTCGCGGGCCCACTGCGCGGCCGCGGCGCGCACGTCGGCGGGCGCGACGATCTCCAGATCGCCGCCCAGGCGCGCCGCCTCCCGCTTGAGGCTGCGGGCGTCGCCGAGCCGGATGCGGGCGGAGCGGGCATCCCCGTCGTCGGGCCCGCTCTCGAGCACGAAGTCCTGCAGGAGCGCGGCCGCCCGCGAGCGGTACCGCACGTCCACGGCGACGTCGGTGTCGGCCGGTCCGAACAGCTCCGGCACCGCGTCGGCGCCGTGCGTGATCGGGATGTCGGTGAGGCGCACCCCCGACACCCGGTCCAGGTGGAACGTGCGCATCGCCTGGCGCAGATGGCACCACCCCTGCAGATACCACTGCCCGTTGGCGATGTGGACCTTCACCGGGTCCACCGTGCGCGTCGTCGCAGGGGCATCCGGAGCGCGGTAGTCGAACGACACCGCGACGCCCCGCCGAGCGGCGTCGGCGACAGCGACACGCACCTCGTCGACCGCCTGGGGGGCCACGATCACGTCGACGGGTGCGCTCGAGGCGCCCCGGGAGAGCTTCGCGAGCAGCCCCTGCACGATGCCGGAGTCGCCCACGCCGGGGAGGGACGCCGCCACCTGCAGACCCGCGAGCAGCGCGGCGGCCTCGCGGGCGCTGAGCCGGGGTGTGCGCTCCAGTCCGACCGAGTTCGTGATGACGATGGTGTCCTGCTGGTCGAGGAGGTCCCAGTCGATGTCGAACAGGTCGTTCGCCATCTGCCAGAAGCCCCCGTCGCCGGGCAGGCCGATGACGGTCAGCTTCTCCACCATCGTGCGCATCTGGTCGGGGGTGACGTCGAAGTCCTCCGCCGCCTCGGCGAGTGTGACCTCGCCCTTGCCGATGAGGTACGGGACGAGCTGCAGGATGAGCGCCGCGCGATCGGTCGCGAGGAGGGGGCGTGTCCGGGTCATCGGGAGGACGCCTCCGTCCCGTCCGACTCGCCGCCGTGCAGAGCGAGCACCCGCTCCAGCCGCGCGATGACCGCGTCGCGGAGCGGGGCGGGCTCGACGACTCGCACCTCCGGGCCGTAGGAGGCGAGCTCGTCGGCGAGGATGTGCAGGTCGACGAACGGCACGAGGAAGCCCTGGTCTGCCGGCTCCGCGCGTCGCTGCAGCCGGAGCGCCGCCTCCGTGCCGGGGGTGATCTCCACGAGCGCACGCTGGCGGCCGGCGAGATCCGCGAGCCCGGCGAGCGCCCGGTCCCCCGCACCGTCCCGCTCCGCCAGGTCGAACGAGGTGCGGGTGATCTCGACGTCGGACACGATCCGCGAGAGCAGGAACGTGCGGGGTTCGCCCTGGTCGAGGTCGAAGCCGTAGACGTGCCATCGCGCCTCGTACTCGACGAGGGCGAGCGGGCGGATGCGGCGGCGACGCGCGGCATCCTCGCCCGCCTTCAGATAGGAGAAGTGGACCACGCGCCCCTGCTCGATCGCGCTCTGCAGCGGGCGGAACGCGGTCTCGCGCAGGCTGATGCGCGGCGAATAGCCGATGATCGGCGCGTCCACATCGATGCCGAGCGCCCGGATCTTGCGCAGTCCGCTGCGTGCGTCGGCGGACATGGAGCTCTCGCTCCACACGCCTCCGGCGAGGTTCAGGACGGCGAGTTCCGCGGGGCTGAACTGGATGTCGGCGGGAAGCTCGTACTCCGCCGTCGGGATCCGGTAGCGCGCCTCGCGCAGGTCGTCGGGGTCGGCGTAGTCGCCGATCGTCTCCACCTGGATCCCGAGGCCGCGGAGGGTCTGCTTGTCGCGCTCGAACATCTTCTCGAGGGCGTCCTTGGACGCCCCGGCGCTGGACTGCTCGCGGTAGCCGGTGACCGAGGAGAGGATCGTGTCCTTCGTCAGCCCCTGCTCGGTCGCCATGAGGGCGACGACGAGGTTCACCAGGCGCTCCTCGGGCGCGGTGCGGGACGGGGACTCGGTGGGCACCCGCCCATCCTAGAGGCGACTCAGCGGGTACCGGCGGCGGCGGCGGGCGGGTCGATGCCGAGGATGTCGACGACGTAGACGCTCGCCGCGGAGCCCGCGCCGTCGGCGGGGACGACGACGAGGAGCTGCGATCCGACGGTCGCTCCGACGAGCTCGGCGGCGAAGGGCACGCGCGACTGAGAGGTGATCGGCACCGACGCGCCGTCCTCCCAGGTCGACTTCGTCACCTTGCGGGTCGCCCAGTCGACGGCGGTGAACTGCACACGCGCCGTGTCGTCCGCCGTGATCTCCGGCCCGGTGCCCTTCAGGAGGGTCTCGGTGACGAGCTCCTCCGGCGCGGCGGCGTCGGGCACGATGATGCCGGGGCGTCCTCCGGGGGCGACGACGACCGACGGCATGCCGGGGCGGTCGTTGTACTGCGAGGCGCCGTCCGCGGCGGCGAGGTACACCTTCGTCAGGTCGATGGCGACGACGATCGACTGGTCGGCGCCCACCCCCCAGCTCTGCGCCGCCTGCTCGGACAGACCCGACGCCGGGATGGTCGCGAGGATGCGCGAGCCCTCGGTCGCACACATCATCGCGTCCGCGAGGCCGGCGTAGTTCTCGCGCCAGTCGGTCAGCGCCTGCGGCGGGGTGGCTCCCCCGGCGACCTGCTGGCCCGACGCCCCGCTGAGGATTGACACGCTGAAGATGACATCCTGAGCGTCGGTCGTGAGCCGGGTGCCGTCGCCGACGGTCTCATCGACGTGCTGGGTCGCATCGACGGTGATGGGCGCGTCGATCTTCACCTGCGGCGTCCCGAAGTCACCGGAGGCATGGATGACGTCGAACACCGACGACGACGAGTCGGTGCGCTCGCAGGTCGCCTCCGCGGGGCCGGCGGCGCACGCGGCGAGGGTCAGAGCGGACAGGCCGAGGACGGCCAGGACGGCAGGGATCCGATGCACCGGATCAGTCTACGTCCGCGTCCGGTGTCGCCCTGTCCGCAGCGACCCGTGCGCCGTCGACGGCGCGCTGGGCCTCGCGGACCCGCTTGCGGAGATTCTTGTCGGTGATCTCCCGATCACCGACCGCCCCCGGCGTCCAGGCCTCGACATCAACATCCGCGTAGCTCGGCTTCTTCAGAGCGCGCTTGCGGACGTCGGGCGGCACGGCGCCCGGAGCGAGCCGGCGTGCGGTGATGAGGAAGCCGGTGTGGGCGACCATCCGGTGGTCGGGGCGCACGGCGAGGCCCTCGACGTGCCATCCGCGCACCATCGTCTCGTTCGCCTCCGGGTCGGTGAACAGTCCGGTGGCCCGGATGTACTCGGCGACGCGACTCAGCTGGGTGGCGGTGGCCACGTAGCAGAGCACGACGCCGCCGGGGGTGAGCACGTCGGCCACGGCATCGATGCACTCCCAGGGCGCGAGCATGTCCAGGACGACCCGGTCGACCGTCCCGGGCTGGGCGGCGCCGGGGAGCTCCTCGACGAGGTCGCCGACGACGACCTCCCACGAGGCGGGGTCGTCCCCGAGGAACGTCTCCACGTTGGCGCGCGCGACCTGTGCGAACTCCTCGCGGCGCTCGAACGAGATGAGCCGCCCCGACGGCCCGCTCGCGCGGAGCAGCCAGAGCGAGAGCGCACCGGATCCGACACCGGCCTCGACGACGGTCGCGCCCGGGAAGATATCGGCGGATGCCAGGATCTGCGCGGCATCCTTCGGGTAGACGATCGCCGCGCCGCGCGGCATCGACATCACGAAGTCGCGCAGGAGCGGGCGGAGGGCGAGGTACTCATGGCCGCCGGAGTTCGTCAGCACCGATCCGTCGGGCTGCCCGACGATCTGCGCGTGCTTCAGAACGCCGTGGTGGGTGTGGAGCTCGCCCGCGTCGCGAAGCGTGACGGTGTGCATGCGCCCTTTCGGGCCGGTGAGCTGGACGCGGTCACCGAGGCGGAACGGGCCGCTGGGTCGGAGGTCGGCGTTCACGCGGAGACCCTTTCGTCGGGAGCGGCGCCCGGGGTGGGGTGGCCGGCGCGTCGCGCCTCGTGCGCCCGGATGAGGTCGTCGAGGGTGCGGTCTTCGAGCGTCGCCCACAGGGCGTGCGCGCCGGTTCCGTCCAGAGGCACCATGAGCGGCACGCCGATCGTGGTGACCCCGGCGGCGGTCGCTGCGCGCACTCCCGTCGGCGAGTCCTCGATCGCCAGCGCATCGTCGGGGTTGACGCCGAGGGCGGCGCAGGCCTGCAGGTAGGGGTCGGGGAAGGGCTTCGGGCGGGTCACGTCGTCCCCCGCCACGACGAGGTCGAACGCGTCGAAGCCCATCTGGTCGGCGACCGTCGTCGCCATGCTGCGCAGCGACATGGTGACGAGGGCGGTGGGCACTCCGGCGCGGCGAAGGCCCTGGAGGAGGGCGACGGCGCCGGGGCGGAAGGGGTTGCCCTCCGTCGCGAGGCGATCCTGCACCGTGGCCGTGAGGTGGTCGACGATGTCTCGGACCGACATCCGCACGCCGGCATCCTGCAGGATCTCGGCGGAGCGGTCCAGGCCGCTGCCGACGAGGGTGAGGGCCTGCTCGTGGGACCACGAGCCGCCGAAACTCTCCACCAGGGCCGTCTCGGCATCCATCCAGAAGTGCTCGGTGTCGACGAGGGTGCCGTCCATATCCCACAGCACGGCGGCGGGCAGGCCCCGCCGGTCGTGATTCGGAGGCGCGGCGGAGTCGGGCGTGGAACCGGTCGAGGACATCGTTCCATGCTACGGCGTCGCCGCGCGCGTCCCCCGGCCCGCGCGTATCGTAGGGGGGATCGGATTCACGGACGGCGAGGAGCGGTGTGGACGAACTGGGTCAGCGGGTGCTCGTGGTCGCGTTCGACGGATGGAACGACGCGGGCGAGGCGGCCTCGGCCGCCGTCGCGCACATCCGGGAGACCGGGGACTACCGCGAGGTGTTCGCCGTCGACCCCGAGCTGTACTTCGACTACCAGTACACGCGTCCGCAGGTTCGGCTCGACGCCGACGGCTCGCGCCGGCTCGTCTGGCCGGATGCCACGGTGTGGCGCCCCGGCGAAGAGGCGGACGGCGCTCGGCTGTGGCTGCTCAGCGGGTTCGAACCGGCGCGGGCATGGCAGGCGTTCGTCTCCGAGCTGATCGACGCGGCGCTGCAGGAGGACATCACCGGCATCATCGCCCTCGGCTCGATGATGTCGGACGTCCCCCACACGCGTCCGATCTCGGTGTTCGCGGGGAGCGAGAACGACGCGCTGCGCACCGCCCTCGGCCTCGAGAAGCCCACGTACGAGGGACCCGCCGGCATCCTCACCGTCCTCTCGACCGCCGCGGAGGCGGCAGGGATCCCGTGCGCGGCGCTCTGGGCCAGCGTGCCGCACTACGTCGCAGGGCACTCGCCGTCGCCGAAGGCCACCCTCGCGCTCCTCGATCGACTCACCGAGCTGACCGGGGCCGTCATCCCGCGCGGTGAGCTCCCCGCCCAGTCGCTCGCCTGGGAGGCATCCATCGACGCCGCCGCGTCGGATGACGAGGAGATGACGGAGTACATCCACCAGCTCGAGCAGACACGGGACACGTGGGACTCGCCCGAGGCGTCGGGCGACGCGATCGCGCAGGAGTTCGAGCGCTACCTCCGTCGTGGCGGCGACGGCCACGGCCACGGCAAGGGCCCCGGGGGGCCGAGCCGCGACTCGGACGGCCCGCGTCGTCAGTAGGCCTGCAGCACCCCGAGGCTCAGCAGGACGATCAGCACGATCCCGAGGACCAGTCGGTAGAGGACGAACGGCAGGAAGCTGCCGCGCTTGAGGTACTGCATCAGGAACGCGATGACCGCGAGGCCGACGACGAAGGCGATCACGGTCGCGACGGCTGTCTCCGCGCCCGTGAACACGGACGAGCCCGGCTCCTTGATCGAGTGGTACAGCTCGTAGACGCCGCTGCCGAAGACGGCGGGCACCGCGAGCAGGAAGGCGACCTCCGCGGCGACGGGGCGCGTGTACCCGAGCGCGAGCCCCATCGTCGTCGTGGCGCCCGAACGCGACACGCCCGGGATGAGGGCGAGGGACTGGGCGAGTCCGAGTGCGAGGCCGTGCGGGTAGGTGAGGTCCTCCTCGTTGCGCGTGCGCCGGCCGAGGGCATCGGCGGCGCCGAGGATCAGGCCGAAGACGATGAGGACGATCGCGACGAGCCAGAGGTTGCGGAACGTGTCACGGATGACGTCCTGGAACAGGAAGCCGAGGATGCCGATCGGGATCGTGCCGATGATGACGATCCAGCCCATCCGCGCGTCGGCGTCGCCCCGGGGTACGCGGCCGGTCAGCGACCCGAACCAGCGCCCGATGATCCGGACGATCCGCTTCCAGAAGTAGACGAGGACGGCAAGCTCCGTGCCCAGCTGGGTGATGGCGGTGAACGTCGCACCGGGGTCGACCGCAGAGGGCAGGAACTCGCCGATGATGCGCAGATGGGCGCTCGAGGAGACCGGCAGGAACTCGGTGAGTCCCTGCACGATGCCGAGGATGATCGCGTCGAACAGCATGGATGCCTCTCGGAGGACGTCAGTAGGAACGGAGGAGGTCGGTCAGCACCTGCTGCCCGAACACGAGCGCGTCGACGGGGACACGCTCGTCCACCCCATGGAACATACCGGTGAAGTCGAGGTCTGCGGGAAGGCGCAACGGCGCGAACCCGTACCCGACGATCCCGAGCTCCGCGAGGGCCTTGTTGTCGGTGCCGCCCCCCATGAGGTACGGCACGACCGGGACACCCGGGTCGTGCCGCTCGAGCGCCTCGACCATCGCCGTCACGAGCTCCCCCGCGAACGGCACCTCGAGTCCGATGTCGCGGTGCGAGATCTCGACCGCGATGTCGTCGCCGACGATGCGCTGGATCTCCGCGAGGACGCCGTCCTCCTGCCCGGGAAGCGTGCGCACGTCGATCGTCGCGACGGCGGTGTCGGGGATGACGTTGTGCTTGTACCCGGCGGTCAGTCCCGTGGGGTTCGTCGTCGTGCGGAACGTCGAACGTAGGAAGCCCGCAGCAGGGCCGGTCGCCTCGGCGACCGCGTCCGGATCACCGGGGTCGGCGCCGCAGATCTCGGCGAGGCCGTCGACCGTCTGTCGTGTGGTCTCGGTGAGCTCCACCGGCCAGACGGCACGCCCGAGCGCCGCAACGGCCTCTGACAGGCGCGTGACGGCGTTGTCGGGGTGGAAGCGGCTGCCGTGGCCGGCGATGCCGCGCGCGCGCAGACGCATCCAGACGAGCGCCTTCTCCCCCACCTGGAGCAGGTAGGCCCGGCCGTCCCCGACGGCGATCGAGTACCCGCCGACCTCGCTGATGGCCTCGGCCGCGCCGGCGAACCACTCCGGGCGGTCGCGGACGACCAGCTGCGAGCCTTCGACGCCGCCGTTCTCCTCGTCGGCGAAGAAGACGAGGATGAGGTCGCGCGCCGGGCGCTCCCCTGCCCGGAGGATCTCCGCGACAGAGGCCAGGATCATGGCATCCATGTCCTTCATGTCGACCGCGCCGCGGCCCCACAGCATGCCGTCCGCGATGACCCCGGCGAACGGGTCGACGCTCCAATCCTCGGCGACGGCGGGGACGACGTCGAGGTGGCCGTGCAGGATCAGCGCCGGTGCGCCCGGGGTGCGCCCGGCCACACGGGCCATCACGTTCGTACGCCCGGGGATCGGCTCGTAGTACTCCGGTTCGAGTCCGAGTGACACGAGGAATGCGCCGACGTACTCCGCCGCTTCGCGCTCGCCGTTGCTGCGGCCCTCACCGTAGTTCGTCGTGTCGAAGCGGATGAGGTCGCGCGCGATGCGCACGACCTCGGGGAGGGCCTCGTCGGGGGTGTGCGCCATGGCGACCACGCTACCCCCGAGGCCGGGTGCCGACCGACGAGAACGGCCCCCGACCCGGGTACTTCACCCCGGGTCGGGGGCCGATCTGCTCTGTGCGCGAGGGGGGACTTGAACCCCCACGCCCGTTAAAGGGCACTAGCACCTCAAGCTAGCGCGTCTACCTATTCCGCCACCCGCGCAAGGTGGTTTCGGTGCTTTCGCAACCGAGGATCGACACTACCACGTCCCACACGGAACCTGGAATCGAGGCCACGCTTCGGGCGCGTCACCGCCCCCGACGACCCGCGCTCACGCCGCCGACACGCCGAACAGCAGGCCCAGCAGGTACGTGACGGCGGCCGCGCCGAACCCGATCGCGAGCTGTCGCAGGCCCCGTCGCAGCGGCGGAGCACCCGAGAGCAGCCCGACCATCGCACCCGTCGACAGGAGCGCGACGCCTACCAGGACGAGCGCGAGCGTGACGGCGGCCAGTCCGCTGAGCCCGAAGATCCACGGGAGCACGGGGATGATGGCGCCCGAAGCGAAGAACAGGAAGCTCGAGACCGACGCCCCCAGCGCGCTCCCGACGACGTCGTGGTCGCGCTGCAGGGGAACGGGCCCCGTGACCGGATCGGGGCCGGCGGTGCGGGATGCCTCGAGCACGCGCCGGGCGCGCTGTTCGGCTTCGGGCTCGGGCATCCCGCGGGTGCGGAACACGAGGGCCAGTTCGTTCGCGTCGAGGTCGAGGTGCGGGAAGGCGGCGTCGGCGTAGTCGCTCGGTTCCGTGGCATCCAGCATCTCCCGCTGCGAGCGGACCGAGACGTACTCCCCCGCACCCATGGACAGTGCGCCGGCCAGGAGGCCTGCGATGCCGCTGAACAGGACGAACTGCGGGGCGACACCCGTCGCGCCGATGCCCATCACGAGGGCGAGGTTGGAGACCAGGCCGTCGTTCGCGCCGAACACCGCCGCGCGGAACGTGCCCGACAGCCGCCGCCGACCGCGCGCCGCGAGCCCGCGCACGACTTCGCGGTGCACACGCTCGTCGGCGGCCATCTGCGCGGTCGCATAGGGCTCGGTGTCGTACGGCGAGCGGTCCTCCGCGTTCTGCGCGAGCGCGAGCACGAAGATCGAGCCGAAGCGGCGCGCCATCCAGCCGAGCGACCGCGAGGAGAGGCTCGGGGCCGGCAGGCGCGCCGGCTCGCCGCCGAGGAGGTCGAGCCAATGCTGCTCGTGACGACCCTCGGCATCCGCGAGCGCCAGCAGGATCTCCCGCTCCTCGCCCTCGCGTCGCCGGGCGAGCTCGCGGTACACGCGCGCCTCGGCGCGCTCATCGGCGAGGTAGTGCGCCCAGCGGCGTCGGTCGGCAGCGGTCGGCGCCCGGGGCGCGGAAGACGTCGGGGAGGGGGTCGCGTTCACCGCTCCACGCTAACGAGCCGGACGCCTCGGGGGGCTGCGCGCGGCGGTATTGCCAGCATTTCGGGCCTCCGAACCGGACCCTGCGCGGGGCGGCCCGTCGTCGTCGTCAGGAGTGAACGCGGCGGCGGAGGACCTCGATGCGCGCCTGCAGCTGCGCCACAGTCGCACGGGCGACCTCGGGACCGCCGCAGATCCGGCGGAGCTCGGCGTGCACCTGCCCGTGTCCCTCGCCGCTCTGGCGCGCGTACAGCCCGACGAGACTGTTCAGGAGCTGCCGCTGTTCGCGCAGGGTCCGGTGGAGGGCGGGCGGCAGCGACGCGTCCAGGCCGCCACCCGCGGGCGCCGCCTCGACCGTGCCGCCGGCGCCCGATGCCGCCCCCTCGCCTGCGCCCTCGCGCGCCTCGCGGACGCGTCGGTGGCGGCTCTGCCGAGCCTGACGCTGCATGAGGAGTTCGTGCACGTGCTCGGGTTCGAGCAGGCCCGGAAGGCCGAGGAACTCCTCCTCTTCGGGTGTGCCCGGAACCGCCAGCTCGCCGAACTCGCGACCGTCGAACAGGACGCGGTCGAAGTGGGCGACAGAGCCTAGCGCCTGATAGCGGAACTCCTGCTCCAGCTCATCGGAGGCCTTGTCCTCGCGCTCGGCGTCGGCGAGCAGCGTGTCCTCGAGGCCGTCGTCGTCGCCCGACTCGCGGTCCAGGGCGTGGTCGCGCTCACGCTCCAGCTCGCCGGCGAGGGCGAGGAGGACGGGCACATTCGGGAGGAACACGGACGCCGACTCGCCGCGCCGGCGCGCGCGCACGAAGCGGCCGACGGCCTGGGCGAAGAAGAGCGGCGTCGAGGCGCTGGTGGCGTACACGCCGACGGCGAGGCGGGGGACGTCGACGCCCTCCGAGACCATCCGGACGGCGACCATCCACCTGCTCGTCGCGTTCGCGAACTGCTCGATGCGCCCCGACGCCGCGGTGTCGTCGGAGAGGACGACGGTGGGCGCCTCGCCCGTGAGTCGATGCAGGATCGCGGCGTAGGCCCGCGCGGCGGTCTGATCCGTCGCGATCACCAGCCCCCCGGCATCCGGGACGTCCTGGCGCACCTCGGACAGGCGCCGGTCCGCGCTGCCGAGGACGGCGGGGATCCAATCGCCCTCGGGGTCCAGGGCCGTCCGCCAGGCCTGTGCGGTGACGTCCTTCGTGTTGTCCTGGCCGAGGTGGGCCTCGAGCTCATCGCCCGCGTTCGTCCGCCACCGCATCTTGCCCGCATAGACGAGGAACAGGACGGGACGCACCACGCCGTCCGCCAGTGCGCGCCCGTAGCCGTAGTTGTAGTCCGTGCGCGAGAGCCGGATGCCCTTCTCGTTCGGGTGGTACTCCACGAACGGGATCGGTGCGGTGTCGCTGCGGAACGGGGTGCCGGAGAGGAGGAGCCTTCGCGTCGCGCGCCCGAACGCCTCCCGCAGGGCGTCGCCCCAGCTGAGCGCGTCCCCTCCGTGGTGCACCTCGTCGAGGACGACGAGCGTGCGCCGCTCGTCGGCGAGGTGGCGGTGGACTGACGCCTTCACGGCGACCTGCGCGTAGGTCACTGCGACGCCGTGGAACTGGCGGGCATGGGTGCGCTGGCGGTTGCTGAACCGGGGGTCGAGGCGGATGCCGACGCGCGCCGCGGCATCCGCCCACTGCGTCTTCAGGTGCTCCGTCGGCGCGACGACGATGATCCGCTCGATGACCCCGCGCCGCAGGAGCTCGGAGGCGAGGCGCAGGGCGAACGTCGTCTTGCCGGCGCCGGGTGTGGCCGCGGCGAGGAAGTCGCGCGGGCCGCGCCCGACTCCTTCCGGGCCGTCGGCGGAGAAGTAGGTCTCCAGCGCTTCGGCCTGCCAGGCGCGGAGGTTCTGCGCGGTGCCCCACGGCGCGCGCTGGGGGAAGGCGGGTGAGAGGTGCTCGGCGGCGAAGCTGCCGAAGTGCTCCTGCTCGGTGCTCTCCTCCGGCCGCTGTTCATCACCCCGTTCGTCCCCTGTCACGAGTGACCACCCTAAACGACCCCGCCGACAGGGCGGCCCGGGTAGCCTCGAGACGGACCACGAGTCATCTCGGAACGGACCACGAGTCAGGGAGAGTCATGCGAGGCAACGAACCGGCCCCCGACGAGCATCGCTCGCCGTACGTCCCCAACGAGAGCGCCCACCCCTGGCGACGGATGGTCGCGATCGGGGATTCGTTCACGGAGGGGATCGGGGACCCGATCCCCGGGACCTCCGGCGACCACCGAGGCTGGGCCGACCGCGTCGCCGAGGTGCTCGCCCGGCAGGTGGACGATTTCGCCTACGCGAACCTCGCCGTCCGCGGCAAGCTCATCGGCCAGATCGTGGCAGACCAGGTGGAGCCGGCACTCGCCCTCGCGCCCGACCTCATCACGTTCTCCGCAGGGGGCAACGACGTCATCCGACCCGGAGGCGACCCCGATGCGGTCGCCCAGCAGTTCGAGGATGCCGTCGCCCGCCTGAGCTCGCAGGGGGCCACCGTCGTGGTGTTCACCGGCGTCGACACCGAATTCACGCCGGTGTTCCGCGGCATCCGGGGCCGCGTCGCCATCTACAACGAGAACATCCGCGCCATCGCGGATCGCTACGACGCGATCGTCGCCGACCAGTGGGCGCTCAAAGAGGTGCAGGACATGCGCTTCTTCGACGATGACCGCCTGCACTACAACGCCCTGGGGCATCACGAGATCGCGCGGATGGTGCTGCGCGCGCTCAACGTGCCGAACGACCTGCAGCCCCTGCAGCCGGATCCCCTCCCCGCCCTCACGTGGCGCGAGGCGCGGGGGAACGACCTCGTCTGGGCGCGCGCGCACCTGGTGCCCTGGGTGCTGCGGCGACTCCGGCACCAGTCCTCGGGCGACAACATCACCGCGAAGCGGCCCGACGCCCTCCCGGTGATGACTGAGGCCCCCGGCCGCGACCGCACCGAACGTCCGGGCTCGATCGTCTGAGTCCGCCGCGGCTCAGCGCAGCGCCAGCGTCACCGGAGCGTTGCGCTCAGCGCAGCGCCCAGAGTGCGACGGCGGCCGCCGACGCGACGTTGAGCGAGTCCACTCCCCCGGACATCGGGATGGTCACGACCGTGTCGGCCGCCTCGATCGCGCGGCGCGAGAGACCATCGCCCTCCGTTCCGAGGACGAGCGCCACCCGCTCCGGGCGATCCGCCGCGAACACATCGAGCGGGACCGCTCCCTCCGCCAGCGCGAGCGAAGCCAGATGGATGCCGGCGTCGCGGAACACCTCGCGGTTGGCGACCCACGGTCCCCCGCGACCGTCCGGCATCCGCGTCCAGGGCACCTGGAAGACGGTGCCCATGCTGACCCGGACGCTCCGTCGATACAGGGGGTCGGCGCACCGCGGGCTCACGAGGACGGCGTCGGCGCCGAGGCCGGCCGCGGCGCGGAAGGCCGCGCCGACATTCGTGTGGTCGACGATGTCCTCGAGGATCAGCACGAGGCGCGCGCCGGCGATGACATCCGCCACCGGGGGCAGGGCGGGACGGTGCATCGCGGCGAGGGCGCCCCGGTGCACGGCGTAGCCGGTCAGCTCCTCGGCCACGGCATCCGAGACGACGTACACGGGCGCGTCCGGGGCGAGACCCTCGGCATCCTCCCGCCACTTCTCCTGCACGAGGAAGGAGCGCGGGCGGTGACCGGCCTCGATCGCCCGGGCGATCACCTTGGCGGACTCGGCGATGTAGAGGCCTTCGGCGGGCTCGCGCACGCGGCGCAGCGCGACGTCGGTGAGATCCCGGTAGTCGCCGAGTCTCGGGTCGGCGGGATCGTCGATCAGGACGGCGGGCATGCGTCCATGCTCGCACGCGTATCCACGGCGGCGCGTAACCTGCCCGCAAAGCGAGGGGCGTAGGCTTCACGGCGGAGGCCCGCCATGACGACCGTCTGGGAGTTCGATACGCCCACGGAGGCGGCCCTCGGCCGCGCCGTGGATGCGCTCGCCGGGCGCCGTATCGCCGTCCTCACCGGCGCCGGGATGTCGACGGACTCCGGCATCCCGGACTACCGCGGTAAGGGGGCGCCGACGCGGACCCCGATGACCGTTCAGCAGTTCCTCTCCAGCGACGCGGCCCGCCGCCGCTACTGGGTCGGCAGCCATCTCGGATGGAAGGCGTTCGCCGCCGCCCGCCCGAACCGCGGCCACGAGGCGCTCGCCGCCCTCGAGCTCGCGGGGCTCGCGACGGGCGTCATCACCCAGAACGTCGACGGCCTGCACGTGCGCGCGGGCAGCCGACGCGTCGTCGAGCTCCACGGCACCATGCGACGCGTGCTGTGCACGCACTGCGGACAGGTGTTCGACCGCCGCGATCTCACCCTGCGCGTCGAGCGCGACAACCCGTGGATCACCGTCCCGGATGCCGTCGAGCTCGGGCCTGACGGCGATGTGCTGCCCGCCTCGAGCGACGGCTTCGTCGTGCCCACCTGCAGCGTGTGCGAGGGGATGCTCAAGCCCGACGTCGTGTTCTTCGGCGAGTACATCCCGCTCACGATCTTCGCCGAGGCCGAGCAGCTCGTCGCCGCGAGCGACGCCCTCCTCGTCGCCGGCTCCTCGCTGGTCGTCAACTCCGGCATCCGACTCCTCGAACGCGCCCGCCGGCGGAAGCTCCCCGTCGTGATCGTCAATCGCGGGCAGACCCGCGGCGACACCCGCGCGACCGTCAAGATCGACGCGGGCACCACCGAGGTGCTGCAGGCGCTCGCGGAAGCTCTGCCGGCCGCGCGCTGACCCTGACCGGCCGCCCGGCGATCGTCCAGCCGCGCCGCCGTAGGCTCGAGGGGTGACGACTCTCCTCCTCGTGCGCCACGGCGAGACCGACTGGAATGCCGCGCGGCGCATCCAGGGCTCGACCGACATCCCCCTCAACGACACCGGGCGTGTGCAGGCCGCCGAGACCGCGGCGCAGCTCGTCGCCCGGTTCGACGAGATGCTCGGTGGAGCCCATCCGCTCATCGTCTCGAGCGACCTCTCCCGCGCGCGCGAGACCGCGCAGATCATCGCGGCCGCCTTCGGCGCAGACGAACCCCGCCTCTATCCGCACCTGCGTGAGCGCGCGTACGGCATCGCCGAGGGGATGACGGTCGAGGACTACCGCGCTCGGTACGGCGAGTTCAACCGCGACAACGTCCCCGGCGCGGAAAGCGACCTCCAGCTGCGCATCCGTGCCGTCGATGCCGTGCGCCGCGTCGTACGGGACGCCCGCCGGCGTCACGCCCCCCTCGACGTCCCGGTCATCGCCGTCGCGCACGGCGCTCTCATCGGACAGCTCATCCGCCACGCGAGTGCGGGAGAGCTGCCGCTGCCGGGCGAACGGCTGGCGAACGCGTCGACGCATGCCTTCCTCGTCGAACGGGACCGGCTCAGCGTCCAGTCCTACGCGGCGGTGCCGATCGGCTGACTCTCAGCGCGCCCCGCGGGAGAGGAGCGCCCGCGCGTGGCGGAGCACCGGTTCGTCGACCATCCGCCCCTCGAAGCGGAAGACGCCCCGCTCCTCGGCGGCGGCATCGAGCACCCCGCGAGCCCACCGCAGCGCCGCCTCGTCCGGACGGTAGGCGGCGCGGATCGCTTCGACCTGGCCCGGATGGATGCAGGCGGATGCCGCGAAGCCGCTGGCGGCGGCATCCCGCGCCTCGCGGCGCAGGCCCTTGTCGTCGGCGATGTCGACGTGCACCGCGTCGATCGCTCCCTTTCCCGCCGCCGCGGCGGCCAGCAGCACGCGGGAGCGGGCGTAGCGGGCGACGTCCCGATAGGCGCCGGCGACGCGCCCCGGCTTGGGCGCCTTGCGGCTCGACGTGCCCCCGATCGCGGCGACGAGATCCTCCGCGCCCCACATGAGCGCGACGACGTTCGCGGCGTCCGCGATCTTCTCCGCCGTCGTGACGCCCCGCGGGGTCTCGCACAGGGCGATGACGTCGAAGCGCCGGTCGATCCGGGCGATCTTCTTCGCCGACTCCGCTTTGGGGACCATGATGAGACGGAAATCGGTGTGCGAGAGCGTCGCCATGTCGGCGTCGAAGTCCGCTGAGTCGACGGCGTTCACCCGCACGATGACGCGCGCGGGATCCACGTGCGCATCGATGAGCGCACCACGCGCGGCGGCCTTGTGGTGCGGAGCGACCGCGTCCTCGAGGTCGAGGATCGCGGCGTCGGCGCGGGAGAGGGCGGACGCGTACCGGTCCGGCCGATCGGCGGGGCAGAACAGCAGCGCCGGGCCGAGGGTGAACGTCATGTCTCCTCCGTCGGGGTCGCCCACATCAGCGCGACGCGCGTCGCCTGCGCGACGACGTCGCCGTCTTGGTTACGACCAGTGTGCCGCATCGTGACGACCCCCTGACCCCTGCGGGACGAGGACGGTCGCGCGCCGAGGATCTCCGTCGAGGTGTACAGCGTGTCGCCGGTGAACAGCGGGTGCGGGAAGGAGATGTCATCGAGACCGAGCTGCGCGACGAGGGTGCCCTGAGTGAGCTGCGCGACCGATGCGCCGACCATGGTCGCGAGCGTCCACATCGAATTCATGAGCGGGCGGCCGAAGGGCTGGGTCGCGGCGAACGCGGCATCCAGGTGCAGGGCCTGCGTGTTCATGGTGAGCGAGGAGAAGAGGACGTTGTCGGCGTCCGTCGCCGTGCGTCCCGGCCGGTGCGCGTAGACCGCGCCGACCACGAACTCCTCGAGGTAGAGCCCGCGCTGGACGATCTCGCTCACGCCGCACTCCCCATGAGCCCGAGACCGCGCGCGAGGACGAGGAGCTGGACCTCGGTGGTGCCCTCGCCGATCTCGAGGATCTTCGAGTCTCGGAAGTGCCGGGCCACGGGGTACTCGTTCATGAAGCCGTTGCCGCCGAAGATCTGCGTGGCGTCGCGGGCGTTGTCCATCGCGGCGTCGGATGCCGTGAGCTTCGCGATCGCGGCCTCCGCGCCGAACGCGCGGCCCGCGTCGCGCAGCCGCGCGGCGTGGAGCCAGGCGAGCCGCGCGGTGTGCACCCGGGCCTGCATGCGGGCGATCATGAACTGGATGGACTGGCGTGACCCGAGCCGGTCGCCGAACACCTGACGCGTCTGCGCGTAGCCGAGCGCGGCTTCGAGGCATCCCTCGGCGGCTCCGGTCGCGAGCGCGGCGATCGCAACGCGTCCCTCGTCGAGGATGCTGAGGAAGTTCGCGAACCCGCGTCCGCGCTCCCCCAGGAGGTTCGCCTCGGGCACGCGGGCCTGATCGAACGACAGCGGGTGGGTGTCGGAGGCATGCCAGCCGACCTTGTCGTACGCGGGGCCGACCGTGAAGCCGGGGGTGCCGTTCGGGACGATGATCGTCGAGATCTCTTTGCGGTCGCCACGGCGCCCGGTGACGGCGGTGACGGTGACGAACCGGGTGATGTCGGTGCCGGAGTTCGTGATGAACTGCTTCGCGCCGTCGATCACCCACTCGCCCTCCTCGAGCCGCGCGGTCGTGCGGGTGCCGCCGGCATCCGACCCCGCCTCGGGCTCGGTGAGCCCGAACCCGGCCAGTGCGCGGCCCGCGAGCAGATCGGGCAGCAGCTCGTCGCGCTGTGCGTCGGTGCCGAAGCGGAAGACGGGCATGGCGCCGAGACTGACACCCGCTTCGAGCGTGATCGCGATCGACTGGTCGACGCGGCCGAGCGCCTCGATCGCAAGCCCCAGGGCCACGTAGTCGCCGCCCTGGCCCCCGACCTCCTCGGGGAAGGGCAGGCCGAACAGGCCGAGCTCCCCCATCCCCCGGACGACCTCCAGCGGCAGTGTCTTGGTGCGGTCGGCCTCGTACGCGCGCGGCGCGACCTCTTCGTCGGCGAAGGCGCGCACCATCGCGGCCAGTTCGCGCTGCTCTTCGGTCAGTCCGTAGGCCGAGAGGTCCAGAACACCCATGCCATCTCCTTCGATGCGGTCCGCGTCACGATCAGGTCACAGGCGCCACGCCGCGCTTTTCGAGCGTCGACACACCGGGTTAGTGTTCCTTAACCGAATGACATCAGGTTAGCGAGGATTAACTGGGATGGCAATGCACCCCTCCACGACCGCGGCGACCGGTCGTGACCGCGCGAAGGCCGAGCGGCACGACTCGCTCCTGCACGAGGCCGCTGCCCTGTTCGCCGAGCGCGGGTTCGACGGCGTGAGCCTGGAGGACATCGGCTCGTCGGTCGGGATCACCGGGCCCGCGGTCTACCGTCACTTCCCGAGCAAGCGGGCCCTGCTCGGAGCCATCCTCCGGCGTGCCAGCGAGCGGCTGCTCACCGGGGGGCGCCGCGTCCTCGCGCGCGAGGCCGGCCCGCGCGACCAGCTGCGGGAGCTCATCGACTTCCACGTCGAGTTCGCCCTCGCGGATGCGGAGGTCATCCGCGTCCAGGATCGCGACTTCGCGCGCCTGAGCGACGATGACCGTCACGTCGTACGGCGGCTGCAGCGCGAGTACGTGGAGCTGTGGACCGATGTGCTCGCCCGCCTGCACCCCGACCGCGCCGCCGCGGACCTGCGGGTCCGCGCCCACGCGGGGTTCGGCCTCATCAACTCGACCCCGTACTCGGTGCGAGCGCTGCGGGACGTCCCGAGCGACGACGCCGTCCACGACATCCTGTCCGACATGGCCTTCGCGGCTCTGGCCGCCCACTGACGGGGCCGAGGGCGGTGCACCCGAGGCGGCGGGTCGGGCGCCCCCGCGCCCGACCCGACACCCTCACGCCAAGAGCATCGCGCGGCCCGGCTCGCGCAGGATGTCCCCGACCGCGGCGAGGAAGCGCGACCCCTGTTCGCCGTCGACGAGTCGGTGGTCGAACGACAGACTGAGGGTCATGACGTCGCGCAGCGCGACGGCGCCCTCGTGCTCCCACGGGCGGGGCCGCACGGCTCCGAGTCCGAGGATCCCGGCCTCCGGAGGGTTCAGGATGGGGGTTCCCGCATCCACCCCGAACGTGCCGAAGTTCGTGATCGAGAAGGTGCCGCCGGTGAGGGCGGCCGGCGCCGCGCGCCCGGAGCGGGCCGTCTGCGTCAGGTCGCGGATCGCGTCGGCGAGGGCGGCGAGTCCGAGCTCGTGCGCGTCCTGCACGTTCGGGACGATGAGCCCCCGCTCCGTGGCGGCGGCGATCCCGAGGTTCACGTAGTGGAACTGCACGATCTCCCCCGCCTCCTCGTCCCACCGCGAGTTCAGCGACGGCTCCGCGCGCAGCGCCAGGCAGACCGCTTTCGCGACGACGGCGAGGATGCCGATACGGTGATCGGCCAGGCGGCGGTCGGCGCGGAGGCCGGCGACCAGGCGCGTTGTCTCGGTGACGTCGACCTCGAGGAAGCACGTGACGTGCGGCGCCGTGAACGCGCTGCGCACCATCGCCGCCGCCGTCGCCTTCCGGACGCCGCGGATCGGCATCCGCGTCTCGCGGTCCGGGTGACTCCCCGGGTCGCGGCGCGCGGCATCCGCGGATCCGCTCTGGCGGACATCCGCCGGGGGCGCCGACGCCGGCGCGCCACCCGGGACGCGCGCAGCGAACCGTTCGACGTCCTCGCGCCGGATGATGCCCTCCACACCCGATGCCTCGACGAGCGCGAGGTCGACCCCGAGCTGCTTGGCGAGCTGCCGCACCGGCGGGGTGGACCGGGGGCGCTCGTGGCGGACGTCGAGCGGCGGCGCCTCATCGACGGCGTCGTGCGGCGCGGCCTCCAGGATCGAGGAGTCGAGGGCGGCGCCCGCGGATGCCGCCGGGCTCCCGGCGCGCGCGCGGCGCTGCGGTCGCTGCGACCCCCGTGGGGCGGCGCCGTAGCCGACGAGGTTCGGCACGGCCGTCTCGGCCTCATCCGCAGCGGATGTCCGGCTCGCGCGCGAGTCCTCGGTCCCGGCCGCCTGCGCGAGGGTCGGGCCTGAGGCCCCGGCATCCTCCGCCGCGGCACCCTGGGGCTGCGGCACCTCGATCGCGATCAGCGGGCTCCCCACCTCGACGACGGCGCCCGTGTCCGCGTGCAGCTGGTGGACAGTGCCGGCGAACGGCGAGGGCAGCTCGACGATCGCCTTGGCGGTCTCCACCTCCGCGATCGGCTGGTTGAGAGTGACGGTGTCGCCCTCCGCGACGAGCCACTGGACGATCTCGGCCTCGGGCAGACCCTCGCCGAGATCGGGCAGACGGAACTCCGAGATCACTGGGCCACCCCCGAGAGGCTGTTCGGGCGGTCGAGGACCCGGTCGACGGCGTCGAGGATCCGATCGAGGTCGGGCACGTGGTGCCGCTCGAGCTTGGCGGGCGGGTAGGGGATGTCGTGCCCCGTCACCCGCACGGGGGGTGCCTCGAGGTAGTGGAAGCACTGCTCCGTGATGCTCGCGATGACCTCCGCGCCCACGCCGGCCTCGCCACCGGCTTCGTGTGTGATGACCACGCGCCCCGTCTTGCGGACGGACGCGGTGAGCGTGCGATAGTCGACCGGTGAGAGCGAGCGGAGGTCGATGACCTCGATCGAGATCCCCTCGTCCTCGGCTGCGGCGGCGGCATCGAGCGCCGTCACGACCTGAGCGCCGTACGCGAGCAGCGTGACGTCGGAACCCTCTCGGGCGACCCGCGCGAGACCCATCGGCGGGGCGTCGGCGACATCGGCGTCGGTGTCGACCTCGCCCTTCGTGTGGTACAGCCGCTTCGGCTCCAAGAAGACGACCGGGTCGTCGCAGGCGATCGCCTGCTGGAGCACCGTGTAGGCATCCTGCGGGTTCGACACCGCGACGACGCGCAGTCCCGCCGTGTGCACGAAGTAGGCCTCCGGCGACTCGGAGTGGTGCTCGGCGGCGCCGACGCCGCCCGCCCACGGGATCCGGATCGTGATCGGCATCTTCACGCGGCCCCGGGTGCGGTAGTGGAGCTTGGCGACCTGGCAGACGATCTGGTCGAAGGCGGGGTAGACGAATCCGTCGAACTGGATCTCCACGACGGGACGGAAGCCGCGGTATGCGAGCCCCACCGCGGTGCCCACGATGCCCGACTCCGCCAACGGGGTGTCGATCACCCGCTGGGGTCCGAACGAGTCCAGCAGCCCATCGGTGATGCGGAACACGCCGCCGAGCTTGCCGATGTCCTCCCCCATCACGAGGACGCGGTCGTCGCGGCGCATCGCGGAGGCGAGGCCGGCGTTCAGGGCCTTGCCCATGGTCAGCTGAGCCATCTCAGGCCTCCTCGTCTGCGAAGCCGTCGAGGTAGGACGCGAACCGCTCGCGCTGCCGGCTGATGCCCGAGTGCGGCTCGGCGTAGACGTCGTCGAGCACCTCGATCGCCGGGCGCGTGCGGGCGGTGAGGACCGCGTCGCGCATCGAGGCGGCGACCCGGTCGGCGGAGGCGGTGACCTCGGCGTCGAACGCATCGTCGTAGGCGCCGATGCGGCGCAGGTGCGCTTCGAGTCGGAGCAGCGGATCGCGGGCGCGCCAGCGCTCCACCTCCTCCTTGTCGCGGTAGCGGGTGGGGTCGTCGGAGGTCGTGTGCGGACCCATCCGGTAGGTGACCGCCTCGATGAACACGGGACCCTGTCCGGTGCGGGCATGATCGAGCGCCCACCTCATGGCGGCGGCGCACGCGAGGACGTCGTTGCCGTCGACGCGCAGGCTCGGGATGCCGAAGCCCGGCGCCCGCCCGGCGATGGGGTAGCGCGACTGCACGGTCACCGGCTCGGAGATCGCCCATTGGTTGTTGGAGCAGACGAACACGACGGGTGCCGAGAAGGAGGAGGCGAAGATCATCGCCTCGTTGACGTCGCCCTGGCTGGTCGCGCCGTCGCCGAAGTAGCAGACCGCGACCTGGTCCCCGCCGTCGCGCTGGATGCCCATGCCGTAGCCGACGGCGTGGAGCGTGTGCGCGCCGATGATGATCTGCTGAGGGGCGAGGTTCAGCTCGCGCGGGTCGTAGGTCGAGTGGACCTCTCCGCGCCACGCGAGGACGAGATCGGCGGGGCGGGCGCCGCGGGCCAGCAGCACCCCGACTTCGCGGTAGGAGGGGAACAGGAAGTCGCCGGCGCGGCATACGCGGGCACTGCCGATCTGGATCGCCTCCTGCCCCTGCGCGGGCGCCCACAGACCCAGGTGCCCCTGGCGCTGCAGCGCGACGCCCTCGAGGTCGGCGCGGCGGGCGACCGCCATCTCGCGGTACAGCTCGCGCAGCTCGTCGACGTCGATCGCCTCGGCCCACGCATCCAGTCGGGCGTCGCTCACGCGTTCGCCGTCGGGGGTGAGGAGCTGGGCGAGCTCGTCGATGTCCTGCGCGTGCGCAGTCTCGGTGATCAGGGTGTGCATCGTCGTCATCCCTTCGGGTCGTACCGAGGTCTCGTGGACCTCGGCACTTCCGGCCGCCGGCATCGTCGCCGACTGGCTCGAGGCTACGGCGGACTCGCACCTCGCTCAAGCATTCGAGTGGCCGCTGAGCATGTTGCGCAATGGAAGGGTGGCGGGACTGCTAGCATTCAGCACTATGAGTTCCCTCGATCGCGTCGATCTGGAGTTGCTGAACGCTCTCGCCGACGACCACCGCGCCACCGTCGTCGCTCTCGCCGACCGCCTCGGACTGTCCCGCAACACCGTGCAGGCTCGCATGCTGCGACTCGAGCGCGCGGGGGTCTTCCACTCCTACGAGCGGGCGATGTCGACGAAGGCGCTGGGGCT
Source organism: Microbacterium flavum (assembly GCF_018717645.1). Classification (GTDB taxonomy): domain Bacteria; phylum Actinomycetota; class Actinomycetes; order Actinomycetales; family Microbacteriaceae; genus Microbacterium; species Microbacterium flavum. Next base: position 64,756 of record NZ_JAFLHG010000009.1, on the reverse strand, counting down.
GCCGATCGAGGCCATGGTGAGCGTCATGGTGCGCCAGGCGGACCTGCCGCGCATCACCACGGCGATCGCCGAGATCCCCGAGGTGGTGCAGGCGCACGGGATGAGCGGCCAGGTCGACCTCCTCGTGCGCGTCGTGGCGCGCGACACGCAGCACCTCTTCGACGTCGACGCCCGGATCCTCGCGATCGAGGGTGTCGAGCGCACCGAGACCTCGCTCGTGATGGGCGAGGTCATCGGCTACCGGGTGCGTCCCCTCCTGGAGGCATCGGCGTCCCCATCGGGTCTTCGCGGGGAGCATCGGGCGGAACATCCTGCAGACCCGCGGGGAGAGGTTCGGCGGGAATCGTAGCGGCGCGCGCGAGCGCGGCATCCGAGTCTGCGGCATCCAGCCGCACGAGGACGACGCCGACGAGTAGGACCGCGCCGCCGACGAACTGGATCGGCGCAGGCGTCTCGCCGAGCAGCAGCCAGGCGAACCCGAGCGCGAACAGCACCTCGCTCAGTCCGATGAACGATGCCAGTCGCGATCCGATGCGCGGGACGGCGGCGACCCCGAAGCCGTAGCCGAGCGTCGTCGCCACCGCACCGACCCAGAGGATCGGCAGGAGGGCCGGCACATCGACGCCGCGGAAGTCGACCGACACATCGGGGGCAGCGAACGGGATCGCCCCGGTCGCGCCGATGACGGCCATGATCGCGCCGCCCACGAGCAGGCCCCCGGCGGCGAGGGCGAGAGGCGGGAGGTCGTCGCCCGTGCGCTCGCTCATCACGAAGTACGCGCACACCGTCACCGCGGCTCCGAGGGCGAGGAGCGTCCCGATCAGGTCGAAGCGCGCACCGGAGACGTCCACCACGAGCACGAGCCCGACGATCGCCACCACGGAGCCCACGACGACCAGGCGGGAGGGGGCGCGACGGGTGCGCAGCCAGACGAAGCCGACCAGGAGGACCGGGGCGAGGTATTGGATGAGGAGGGCGACGGCCACCGGCATCCGCTGCATCGCGGAGAAGAACAGGAGCTGGCAGCCCGCGACGGGCACGAGGCCGAACAGGAGCAGCGACCACCCGTGGCGGCGCAGGAAACCGCGCTCACGCCGTAGGGCGGCGATGAGGGCGGGCGAGAGCACGAGTCCCGCGATGGTCATCCGGAGCACGAGCGCGCTCGAGAGCGACCATCCCGCCTCGAGCAGCGGCTTGACGAGCGGGCCGCTCGACGAGAACGCGAGCGCCGACGTGACGGCCATCGCGATCCCCGCGGTGCGGGTGCGGGCGATCGTGCGCGGGAGGGCGGCATCGCGACCGGGTGCGGCGAGGGGTGCGATGATCTGGAGCGGGGCGGTATGAGTCACCGGCGACCCTTCAGCTGGTCATGACGGTGTGTCATGAGTGACCGATGTTTACACTGGTGACAGTACGGCAGGACAACGTCAGGAGTCAACATGGTATTCATCCATGACACGGAGCAGTCCTTGCGCGCGGCGGCCGCCCTCGTCAACTCGCTCCCCGAGACCGACAGCGAGCGCGTCGACACGCTCGTGACGCAGGAGGATTTCGACGCCTACCTGGACGAGTACGCCTATACGGGCACCTTCCACCGCGACGACGAGGAACTGGACGCCGTGCGCGCCAACCGGCCGCGGCTGCGCGCACTCTGGGACGTCGACCGCGAGGGCGCCGTCCCTCTCGTCAACGCGATGCTGCGCGACGGTCGGGCGCTCCCCCAGCTCGTCATCCACGACGAGTTCGACTGGCACATCCACGCGACCGAGCCCGATGCGCCGCTGTCGGTGCGGATGCTCGTGGAGGCGGCGATGGCGTTCGTGGACGTCATCCGCTCGGATCAGTGGGACCGGGTGCGCATCTGCGAGGCCGACGACTGCGAGTCGGTGTACGTCGATTTCTCCAAGAACGGCTCGAAGCGCTACTGCGACACTGGCAACTGCGGGAACCGGATGAACGTCATCGCGTACCGCCGGCGGAAGGCCGCAGAAAGCGCGTGATCTCGGTGGCGGCCTGCCACGGTGTCTCGTAGTGGATCAGGTGGCCGACGTGCGGGATCTCGACCAGTTCGGCGTCGGGGAACAGCGTCCGCAGGTGCCGTTCCGCCTCGATCGGGGTGATGTCGTCCTTCTCCGCCGCGATGAGGAGCGTCGGGACGGCGATCGAGGGCGCGAAGCGGCGCACATCGTTGGAGACGGAGGCGACGAACCCCTCGTGCAGGACGTCGCGGTCGCGGAACCCGGAGAAGTAGCGATCGTGCTGATCGTGGATGAACGCCCGGAGCCTCGCGTCGCGGGTCTTCGCCATCGAGATGCTCATGACGCGGACGATGACACGGTTGCGCAGCAGGGCCTCGCCCAGACGGCGGGGCAGTCTCGCCCCCGCCCAGTAGTAGAAGACGGCGAGGCGGGTGAGGACGCCGCGCGGGCCCTCGAGCGCGGGGGCGCCGATCGGGTTCACGAGGATCATCCGCGGGGTCGGAAGGCCCCCCGCGACGGCGGCCGCGACCACGATCGATCCGAACGAATGACCCAGGATGGGCGCGCCGGGGGCGACAGTCGCGGCGAACGCGCGGAGCCAGTCCGCGTACGCGTCGAGGTCGTGGGTGCGGATACCCTCGGGGCCGGCGAGCGGGGCTGTCTCGCCGAAGCCGGGGAGGTCGGGTGAGATGACCCGGATGCCGCTCAGGTGCGCGACCACGGGCTCGAGACCGTGGTGATCCCCGCGGTAGCCGTGGACGACGAGCAGGGTGGTCGCGGCATCCGCGTCGCCGTACTCCCAGTAGACCGTGGCGCCGCCGGGGAGGTCGACGGAACGCCGGACGACCGGGATCTCCGCGAGGCGCGCGGCGTAGGGAGAGGCGACGGTCATTCCCCGAGTCTACGAGCCCCGCGTGGCGACGCCGGACTGTCGGAACCCTGTCATACCGTCGAAGGCATGGATCAGTGGCAGCCTCTGCTCCCCCTCTGGGGCGACGACGCTCTCGACCCTGTCGCGGACCTCGCGCCCGACCGCGCCGAGACGGTCGGCGACGGATGGGAACCGCGTGAGGCGCCCCCATCCTGGGCGGATGCCGTCGGTGTGTTCGATCTCGAGACCACCGGAATCGACGTGCTGACGGACCGGATCGTGACCGCGCACGTCGGGCTCTTGGGCCCCGATGGGACGGTGCAGCGCGCGAGGTCGTGGATCGCCGACCCGGGCGTCGAGATCCCCGAGGGAGCCACCGCCGTCCACGGGATCACCACGGAGCACGCTCGCGCACACGGGAGGCCCGCCGCCGACGTCGTCGCCGAGATCGTGGCGGAGCTGAGGGACCTCTTCGCCGGCGGCGTTCCCGTCGTCGCCTACAACGCACCGTACGACTTCTCACTGCTCAAGTACGAGGCGCTGCGCCACGGGATCTCGGCGATCGAGACCCCGGCCCCGGTCATCGACCCGCTCGTGCTCGACAAGGCCCACGACCGCTATCGCCGTGGCAAGCGCACCCTCGAGGTCGTCGCGGCCCACTACGAGGTCGCGCTCGTCGGAGCCCATGATGCCGCGGCGGATGCGATTGCCGCCGGCCGGGTCGCGCAGGCGCTCGCGCGCCGGTTCGCGCTCACGGGTCCGGCGTGGGAGCTGCACACCCAGCAGGTCGCGTGGGCGCGGGCGCAGGCCGAGAGTCTGACCGAGTACTTCGTGCGCATCGGCCGGATCGACGCCGAGACGCCGCTGGACGGCCGGTGGCCGATCCGCTGACCCTTCGACAAGCTCAGGGACCGGCAACGACGACGAAAGCCCCGCCGAAGCGGGGCTTTCGCGTATGCGGCTTACTTGGAGCCGAAGTTCTTGAAGCGCTGGTTGAACTTCTCGACGCGACCGGCCGAGTCCATGATGCGCTGCTTGCCCGTGTAGAACGGGTGCGAGGCGGAGGAGATCTCGACGTCGATGACGGGGTAGGTCTCGCCGTCCAGCTCGATCGTCTTGTCGCTCGACACCGTCGAACGGGTGAGGAAGGTCTCGCCGGAGCCGAGGTCGCGGAACACGACAGCGCGGTACTCGGGGTGGATGTCAGTCTTCATGGGGTTCCTTACGTGGTGCCCTGGATTTTGCCAGGGCGAGGGAAGTCTGCGGTGCGGAGAGCACCAACAGAAGATTCTATCAGCCCTTCGACGAGCTCAGGAACCGCTGCTCGCGCGAGCCGAGAACCGGCCGTCCTCGGTGCTGAGGACGATCGGCATCCCGAACGTCTCGGTGAGGTTCTCCGCGGTGAGCGTCTCGGCGATCGTGCCGGCGGCCACCACTCCCCCGTCGCGCAGCAGCAGGACGTGGGTGAATCCGACCGGGATCTCCTCGACATGGTGGGTGACCATCACCATCGCGGGGGTCGTCGGCGCCTGGGCGTACCCGCCGAGGAGCGAGAGCAGCTCCTCGCGGGCGCCGAGGTCGAGACTCGCGGTCGGCTCGTCGAGAAGCAGCAGCTCGGGATCGGTCATCACCGCGCGGGCGATCTGAACCCTCTTCTGCTCCCCGTCGGAGAGCGTCCCGAAGGTGCGCTCGGCGAGGTGATCGAGCTTCCACTCCGAGAGGACCCGGTGGGCGCGCTTCTCGTCGATCGCCTCGTACTGCTCGTTCCAGCGGCCCATCACCGAGAAGGCGGCGGTCATGACGGCGTCGAGGACGGTCTCCTCCGGCGGCATCCGCCGCGCCATCGCCGATGATGCGAACCCGATGCGAGGGCGCAGTTCGAACACGTCCGCACGGCCGAGGGTCTCGTCGAGGATCGACACGCGCCCGGACGTCGGGTGCAGGAGCGTCGCCGCCAGCTGGAGGATCGTCGTCTTGCCTGCGCCGTTGGGTCCGAGGACCACCCAGCGCTCGTCGTCAGAGACGCTCCAGTCGATGTGATCGACGATGTTGCGGGCGTTGCGGCGGACGACGACATCGGCGAATTCGAGGACCTGGGGCATGCCCCCAGCCTATCGGGACGAGTCCGCCACCTCGCGGTACAGCGCCTCCGTGGCGTCGGCGATCGCCTGCCAGCTGAAGGCCGTCGCCGCGCGTTCCCGGCCGGCCTCGCCGTAGGCGCGCGCACGCTCGGGATCGGAGACCACCTCGGTGAGAGTCGCCGCGAGGTCGGCGACGAACCGATCGGGATCGGTGGGCGTGCCCGTGCCGTCCTGGACCTGCTCGATCGGCACGAGACGCCCCGTCACGCCGTCGACGACGACCTCCGGGATGCCCCCGGTCGCGGTGCCGACCACGGCCGCGCCGCACGCCATCGCCTCGAGGTTCACGATCCCGAGGGGTTCGTACACGCTCGGGCACACGAAGGTCGTGGCGGACGTGAGGATCGCGCAGAGCTCGTCGCGCTGGAGGAATTCGTCGATCCAGACGACGCCGTCGCGCCCCTGCTGGAGGTCGCGGACGAGGCCTTCGACCTCCGCCATGATCTGCGGGGTGTCGGGCGCGCCGGCGCAGAGGACGATCTGGACGTCCGTCGGCAGGAGCGCGGCTGCGCGCAGGAAGTACGGCAGCCCCTTCTGGCGGGTGATCCGGCCGACGAACACGACCGAGGGCCTGTTCGGGTCGATGCCGAAGCGCTCCAGGAGGGCGTGGTCCGTGCGAGGCTGCCATGCCTCGACGTCGATGCCGTTGTAGATCACGCGGACCTTGTCCGGGTCGAGGCTCGGGTAGCTCCGCAGGATGTCACGGCGCATCCCGTCGCTCACGGCGACGACGGCGGCGGCGCCCTCGTAGGCCGTCTTCTCGATGTAGCTCGACACGGCGTATCCGCCGCCGAGCTGCTCGGCCTTCCACGGGCGCAGGGGCTCGAGGGAGTGCGCGGTGACCACGTGCGGGATCCCGTGCAGGAGCGAAGCGAGGTGTCCGGCGAAGTTCGCGTACCAGGTGTGCGAGTGGACGACATCGGCCCCCGCCACGTCACCGACGATCTCGAGGTCGACGCCGAGCGTCTGCACGGCGGCGTTCGCCGCGTCGAGCTCTGCGGGGACCGGATAGGACGTCGTGCCGTCCTCGTCTCGGGGGGCGCCGAACGCGCGGACACGCACGTCGAGGCGTTCGCGGAGGGCCTTCACCAGCTCGGTGACGTGGACACCCGCACCGCCGTAGACCTCGGGCGGGTACTCCTTTGTGACGATATCGACGCGCATGTGACGAACGGTAGTACAACCGCGGGCGAGGCCATAGTGTGGGGGCATGCCTGCAGCGCCGAAGGTCTTCGGAATCATCCTCGCCGGCGGCGAGGGCAAACGCCTCATGCCACTGACGGTGGACAGAGCGAAACCGGCTGTGCCGTTCGGCGGCCAGTACCGTCTGATCGACTTCGCGATCTCCAACCTCGTCAACTCGGGGCTGCGGCAGATCGTCGTGCTGACGCAGTACAAATCGCACAGCCTCGATCGACATGTGTCGCAGACCTGGCGCATGTCGGCGCTGCTGAACTCCTACGTGACCTCGGTCCCGGCGCAGCAGCGTCTCGGCAAGCGATGGTTCTCGGGATCGGCGGATGCGATCCTCCAGTCCCTGAACCTCATCCAGGACGAGAAGCCGGACATCGTCGTCGTCATCGGCGCCGACCACGTCTACCGGATGGACTTCGAGCAGATGATCGACGCGCACATCGCGTCGGGTGCGAAGGCCACGGTCGCCGGCATCCGTCAGCCGATCGCGCTGGCGAACCAGTTCGGCGTCATCGACCTCGACCCGGAGGACCAGCTCACGATCCGCGACTTCCTCGAGAAGCCGCAGGATCCGACCGGTCTTCTCGACGACCCTTCCCAGGTCCTCGCCTCGATGGGCAACTACGTCTTCGACGCCGACGCTCTCGTGGCGGCCGTGGAGGCGGACGGGGAGCTCCCCGGATCCGGTCACGACATGGGTGGCGACATCATCCCCTACTTCGTGGGACGGGGTGAGGCGGCGGTCTACGACTTCAAGCGCAACGACGTCCCCGGATCGACCGATCGCGACCGCGACTACTGGCGGGACGTGGGCACGATCGACTCGTTCTTCGACGCGCACATGGACCTGATCTCGACGCTGCCGATCTTCAACCTGTACAACATGGACTGGCCGATCCACTCGCAGGCGGTCAATTCGCCGCCCGCGAAGTTCGTCCGCGACGGCGTCGGGCGCATGGGCAACGCGATCGACTCGATCGTCTCGCTCGGATCGGTGCTGTCGGGCACGCATCTGGAGCGGTCCGTCGTCGGTCCGTGGACGCTCGCGGCAGGGGGTGCGACGATCACCGACTCGGTGCTCTTCGACCATGTCGACGTCGGCGCGGGAGCCCGGGTGCATCGGGCGATCCTCGACAAGAACGTCGTCTTGGAGCCGGGGGCCACGGTGGGCGTCGATCGCGCCCACGACCTGGCGCGCGGGTTCACGGTGACCGACAGCGGGCTCACGGTCGTCGCGAAGAACGTCCACATCGCCCGGTGACGGCGCGTCTCCGGGCGGCGCGGTCGACCGGATAGGTTGGTCGGGTGGCTGACCCTCGCTTCCTCGTCGTGTTCGACGCCGACTCCACTCTCCTGTGCAATGAAGTCATCGAACTGATCGCCGACGAGGCGGGGCGTGGGCCGGAGGTCGCTGCGGCGACCGAAGCGGCGATGCGGGGAGAGGTCGACTTCGCGACGAGTCTGCGCTCGCGGGTGCAGGCGCTGCGCGGAGTGCCGGTCGAGGCCTTCGCGCGCGTGCTCGCGCGGGTCGAGCCGACCCCCGGCGCCGCTGAGCTCATCGCGGAGATCCACGCCCGCGGCGGCATCGCTGCCGTCGTCTCGGGCGGCTTCCACGAGGTCCTCGACACCGTTGCGCCGTCGCTCGGCGTCGACCGCTGGCGGGCGAACCGGCTGGAGGTCGCGGACGGGGCGCTGACCGGGGTCGTCGACGGCGACATCGTGGATGCCGCCGCGAAGGCCGACGCGCTGCGCGCGTGGGCGTCGGCGTCCGGCATCCCCCTCTCGCGCACGATCGCCGTCGGCGACGGCGCCAACGACCTCCGGATGATGGCCGCCGCCGGGCTCGGGCTCGCATTCAACGCGAAACCCGCCGTGCGCGCCCAGGCCGACCTCGTCATCGACCCCGTGGACCTCCGCGAGATCATCCCGCTCCTCCCCTGAGGTCTGGCCGCCTCGCGCGTGTCCGTGCCCGGCGCTAGCGTCGGGACATGGACATCATTCTGGTTCCCGGCTTCTGGCTCACCGCGTCCTCGTGGGACCCCGTGCTGCCCGCGCTGCGCGCCGCGGGCCACGAGCCCCGTCCGCTGACCATGCCCGGCGTGGGGGCGGATGCTGCGGAGAGCGGCGACATCACGATCGATGACTGGGTCGGAGCGGTCGTCGCCGAGATCGATCGGGTCGACGGACCCGTCGCCCTCGTCGGGCACAGCGGGGGCGGGAACGTCGTGTGGGGTGCTGCGGCGGCGCGCCCCGAGAAGGTGAGCCGGGTGGTGTTCGTCGACACGGCCCCGCCGCCGCCGGGGGTGCACGTCTCCGAGTTCCCGCTGGAGGACGGCGTCGTCCCCTTCCCGGGGTGGGACTTCTTCGACGCGCCCGACACCGCGGATCTCGATGCGGAGGTGCGCGCGGCGACGGCGGCAGACGCGTTCAGCATCCCGGCGCGGGTCCCCTCCTCGCCCGTGACGCTCGAGGACGAGCGTCGCTTCGACATTCCCATCGTCCTGCTGATGGGCTCGCTGGACGAGGCCGGATTCCGCGAGGAGATCGCGCAGTGGGGGACGTTCGCCACCGAGTTCGAGGCGATCCGCTCGGCACGGGTGGAACGGCTGGGCACCGGCCACTGGCCGCAGTTCAGCGACCCCGAGGGGCTCTCCCGGGCACTGGTGCGTGCCGTGTCGTGACGGTTCGCGTGGGCTCAGTGCCCCATGCCGAGGCCGCCGTCGACGGGGATGACCGCGCCCGAGACGTAGGCCGCGTCGTCCGAGGCGAGCCAGACGACCGCGCCGGCGACGTCATCCGCCGCCCCGAATCGTCCCGCGGGAATGGTCCGCTTGTACTCGGCCTGGGTCTCCTCGGGGAGCTCGGCCGTCATGTCGGTCTCGATGAAGCCGGGGGCGACGACGTTCGCCGTGATGCCGCGGCCGCCGAGCTCTCGCGTCAATGAGCGCGCGAAGCCGACGAGGGCGGCCTTGGACGACGAGTAGTTGATCTGCCCGGCCGAGCCGTAGAGACCGACGACGCTGGAGATGAGGATGACTCTCCCCCACTTCGCCCGCAGCATGCCCTTCGAGGCGCGCTTGACGACCCGGAAGGTGCCGCCGAGGTTCGTGGCGACCACCGAGTCGAAATCGTCTTCCGTCATCCGCAGGAGCAGGGTGTCCTTCGTGATGCCGGCGTTCGCGACGACGATCTCCACCGCTCCGAGCTCGCGTTCGACCTCGCTGAACGCGGCATCCAGGGACGCGGCGTCGGTGACGTCGGCGCGGACCGTCAGCGTCCCCTCGGGGCCCTCACCGGACCGTGCGGTCACGGCCGTGCGGTAGCCGGCGGCGACGAACCGCTCGGCGATGGCGCGGCCGATGCCGCGGTTCCCGCCGGTGACGAGGACGACTCTCTCGGTGGACATGGGGCTCCGATCGCTCGAGGACCGCCCCAGCCTAATCCGTCCGGCGCGCCGACGAGGAAGGAGGGGCCCCGCTAGGCTGGAGTCCGGCGAGAGGAGCCCCCGTGACCGATCCGAAGACCTCCGGCCCGGATGACACCGAGGCGGCGGGCGCGGTGCCCCCGCCGCCCGCACCGCCGTCCTACGACTCGGCACCCTACGTGCCGCCGACCGCGCCCACGTATGACACCGGGTCGTACGGCGAGCCCTCGGAGCCTGCGGCCCCGGCATACGCGCCGCCGAGCTACGCCCCGCCCGCCTACCCCACGTCTCCCTATGGGGCCCCGCCCGCCCCGGGATACGGCGCGACGGGCGCGTACCCCACCGGATACCCCGTGCAGCAGAGCCCGGGCGCTCCGCCCGTCGCGCCCTACGGCTACGGCGGCTACGCCCCCGCGCGGCGCACCAACGGCCTCGCGGTCGCGTCGATGATCGTCTCCATCCTGGGCATCATCTGGGTGCTGCCGCTGATCGGCTCCGTCGGCGGCGCGATCATGGGCCACATCGCGCTCGGCCAGGTGAAGCGGACGGGAGAAGCCGGGCGCGGCATGGCCCTGGCCGGCGTCATCGTCGGGTGGGCGGGCACTGCGCTCCTCGTGCTCGGCGTGCTCTTCTTCTTCTTCGTCGTGGCGCTGGGAGCCTCCTCCGGCGCCCGCTACGGCGCCTGAGCGACCGCGCGACGGGACCCGTGTGCGGGTGCGGCGGCGTAGGCTTGTCGCACCGTGAAGAACACCGCCACGCAGACTGCGACTTCGCTTCCCCGCGCCCCGCGCGACGATGCGCACAGCCGCATGACCAAGTACTTCACGATGATGGCGATCCGTGTCGTCTGCTTCGTCCTCATGGTCGCGATCCAGCCCTACAGCTGGTACACCTGGGTCTTCGCAGTGGGGGCGATCTTCCTGCCCTACGTCGCCGTGGTGATCGCGAATGTGACGACGGCACCCGCCAAGCGTGCCGTCCCGCCCGAACGCGCTCTCGAGGCGCCGCGGACCGCGACGGTCGCCCCGGCTCCGACCCCCAGCGGCGTCATCAGGATTCAGGAGAGTCCCGCTCCCGGCCGGTCGGCCGGCGGCGAAACGGGACCCCGCTCCGACACGCACGGTCGCACGGCGCCCGAGTCGGAGGACCGCTCGTGAGCCAGGACTCCGACGCGCCGGTCTGCTCGCGCGCGGGCTGCCGCGCGGACGCCCGCTGGAAGGTGATCTGGCGGAACCCCCGCATCCACCAGGCCGACCGTCGAAAGGTCTGGGCGGCGTGCGATGACCACGTCTCCTACCTGCGCGACTACCTCGCGGCGCGGGACTTCCCCGTCGTCGTGGAAGCGCTCGTCACCGCGGAGGGATCGGACGCCGCGGACGACGCCGCAGCGGAGGCGCGCCGATGAAGCGCACCGCCCTCCGGTGGAGCGGGTACGTCGCGGTCGCGATCGTGTTCGCGATCGCCTGCGCCTTCCTCTCCCAGTGGCAGTTCTCACGCAACGAGGAGCGTGAGCGCCAGCTCGCTCTGATCGCGGCGAATTACGACGCTCCCCCGGCGCCGCTGGCCGACCTCGTCGGCGCGGACGGCTCCTTCGACGGGGGCGACCAGTGGCATCCCGTCGCGCTGCGCGGCCGGTACCTGCCGGAGGACACCCTGCTCGCGCGCAACCGCGCGCACGGGGGGACGGCGGCCTTCGAAGTGCTGGTCCCGTTCCGCACGACCTCGGGCGAGGTGCTCATCATCGACCGCGGATGGCTCGCCCCCGGAAACCACCAGCCTGTGCCGGACGAGGTGCCTGCACCGCCGTCGGGCGAGGTGACCGTGGTCGCGCGGCTCATGCCGGGCGAGCCGCTCCGGAACGCCACGCAGTCCGCACCCGAGGGACAGGTCCCCACGATCAACCTCCCGCTCATCGCGGACCAGCTGCGGCTCGACGGCGTGATCACGGGTGCGTACGGACTGATGGCCTCGGAGGACCCGGCCCCCGCCTCGGCTCCCACGCAGCTCGAGTCTCCTTCGGAGGACCCCGGACCGCATCTCTCGTACGCGATCCAGTGGATCCTGTTCGCCGTCATGGGCTTCGTCTTCATCTGGTACATGATCCGCACCGAGATCCGGCATCGACGAGAGGATGCCGCAGACGCCGCCGCGGACGTCGCGGCCGCGAGCGTCGCAGGCAGTGCGCCGACCGACGTCGCCGAACGCATCCCGGCATCCGAGCGCCGACGTCGACGGCGAGCAGGGGCGCGGCCCCAGGACCGCGACATGCAGGAGGAGGACGCACTCCTCGACGAGGTCACGCCCCGCTGAAGACCCTGATCGCGAGCCGCGTCACGCCGACTCGCCGGGACCGCGTCACGCCAACTCGCCGGGACCGCGTCACGCCAACTCGCCGGGACCGCGTCACGCCAACTCGATGAGGTCGACGTAGTCGCGACCCCAGATGTCCTCGACGCCGTCCGGGAGGATGAGCACGCGCTCGGGGTTCAGAGCCTGCACAGCGCCAGAGTCGTGCGAGACGAGGACGACGGCGCCCTCGTAGTGCGCGAGCGCGCCGAGGATCTCCTCGCGGGACGCCGGGTCGAGGTTGTTCGTCGGCTCGTCGAGAAGGAGCATGTTCGCGCTCGAGACGACGAGGGTCGCGAGCGAGAGACGGGTCTTCTCACCGCCGGAGAGGACACCGGCGGGTTTGAGGACGTCATCACCGGTGAAGAGGAACGAGCCGAGCACCTTGCGCGCCTCGGTCGCGTTGATGTCGGGAGCCGCCGACATCATGTTCTCGAGCACCGAGCGGTTCACGTCGAGGTTCTCGTGCTCCTGCGCGTAGTAGCCGACCTTCAGGCCGTGACCGGGCTCGAGCTGTCCGGTGTCGGGCTTGTCCACCCCCGCCAGGATCCGCAGCAGCGTCGTCTTGCCGGCCCCGTTGAGGCCCAGGACGACGACCTTCGAGCCGCGGTCGATCGCGAGGTCGACGTCGGTGAAGATCTCCAGCGACCCGTACGACTTCGAGAGGTTCCTCGCCATGAGAGGCGTCTTGCCGCATGGAGCGGGTTTCGGGAACCGCAGCTTCGCCACGCGATCCTCCTGGCGCACCTCCTCCAGCCCGGAGAGCATCTTCTCCGCGCGCGCGACCATCTGGTGGGCCGCGGCGGCCTTGGACGCCTTGGCGCCGAAGCGCGCGGCCTGCATCTGCAGAACGGAAGCCTTCTTCTCGATGTTGGAGCGCTCCTTCTTGCGACGCTCTTCGTCGGCCACCCGCTGACGCAGGTAGTTCTTCCAGTTCATGTTGTAGACGTCGATGACCTGGCGCATCGCGTCGAGGTAGAACACGCGGTTGACCGTCTCGCCGACCAGCTCGACGTCGTGGCTGATGACGATCAGCCCGCCCTTGTAGTTCTTCAGGAACTCGCGCAGCCACACGACGCTGTCGGCGTCGAGGTGGTTGGTCGGCTCGTCGAGGATCATGGTCTGCGCGTCGGAGAACAGGATGCGGGCCAGCTCAATGCGGCGGCGCTGACCGCCCGAGAGCGTCTTGAGCGGCTGATCCAGGATCCGGTCAGGGAGCGAGAGGTTGTGGGCGATGGATGCCGCCTCCGCCTCCGCCGAGTAGCCGCCCAGGGCTTCGAAACGCTCGGTGAGGTTGCCGTAGCGGCGCATCGCCTTGGCGGCGACCTTCTCATCGGCATCCCCCATCTGGAGGGATGCCTCGTGCATCTGCAGCGCGAGTGTGCCGAGCCCGCGGGCATCGAGGATGCGGGTGCGGGCGAGCATCTCGGGGTCGCCCGTGCGCGGGTCCTGCGGGAGGTACCCGAGCTCGCCGGAGCGTTCGACCTTGCCGTCGGCCGGGATGAGGTCGCCGGCGAGCACCTTCGTGAGGGTGGTCTTGCCGGCTCCGTTGCGGCCGACCAGTCCGATCTTGTCGCCATCGGACACGCGGAACGAGACGTCCGCCATCAGGGTGCGCGCACCCACGCGGATCTCGAGATCGTGCACGGCGAGCACAGCGGACGTCCGTTCTTCGAAGGGAGGGTAGGTCGGCGGGATGCCGCGGAGCGGGCGGCCGAACCCCCAGTCTACCGGGCGACGGGAGGCACGACGCCGGGCATCGGGAATGTCGGAGGCGCCGCGGACCGGGAGGTGCTGGCCTCGCTCGTCCTCGCCCCCCGACGAGATCGACAAACACAGACGGGAACCATGGTGGACTGCGTCCAACAACTCGCCGTACCGACGCCCTAGGCTGAGTCGCAACGACCGGCGCGCGCCGGTATGACAGAGACTTCCCCGACTCCGAAGGAGCCCGTATGTCCCTTGCCGTCTCCGGCCGCCGGCCCGTCCTCGCCGACCTCATCGCCCGGCCGTCCGACCGCGCGCGTGCGCTCGCGCTCGACGCGGGGCTCGTCGTCGCCGGCGCCGCGATCGTCGCCGTGCTCGCGCAGGTCGAGGTTCCGCTTCAGCCCGTGCCGATCACCGGTCAGACTCTCGGCGTCGTCGTCGTCGGTGCGGCCCTCGGCGCCCGACGCGGTGCCGCAGCGCTGCTGACCTACATGCTCGCGGGTCTGGCCGGGCTCCCGGTCTTCGCCGGATTCACGGGGAGCTTCCTCGCGGTCGCCAAGCCGAGCTTCGGCTTCGTGATCGGCTTCATCGCGGCCGCCTTCGTGGCCGGCTGGTTCGCCGAGCGGGCGTGGGACCGGCGTCCTCTCCTGGCTTTCGCGGGCTTCGTGCTCGCGAGCGCGATCCCGTTCGTCTTCGGCATCCCGTACATGGCCTTCATCCTCAACGTCGTCGGCGGGGGCGCCTACGGCATCGGCGAGATCCTGCAGTTCGGTCTCTGGCCATTCATCGTGGGCGGGCTGATCAAGGCGGCCGTCGCGGCTATCGCCATTCCGGCGACGTGGGCGCTCGTCAAGCGGATCGAGGGCTCGACGCGGCGCTGATCCCACGCCGCGATCCTCGTCGAGGAGCGCGAGAACGCCCCCGCCCGGTGATCCGGAGCGGGGACGTTCTCATGCGAGCGGATCCGTCAGCTCTTCGCGACCGCCGCCGCGAGCTTCTCGGTCAGTGTCGGCAGCACCCACGGCAGGGTGAGCGCGGTGGGTGACATGGCCGAGGCGTTCTCGGCGCCCACCATCGCGGCGACGGCGCCCTTCTTCACTGCCGGGATGAGCGCCCCGCGGTCGGAGGCGAGGAACTCGTCGAGCGTCTTCTGATCCTCGGCCTGCGTGAAGAGCACCTGCGCGTCGATCTTGTCGAGGTTCTCGTAGCTGACCGTCGTGTAGAAGGTGCCCTCGCCCGTGTCGAGAGCGGTCACGCTCGGCGGGCTTGAGAAGCCGAGATCCTCCAGGATCGCCACCCGCGGGTCGGACGGCAGGTAGAGGTAGAACGTGTCGACGTCGTCGTCCACGTACGCGATCGTCTTGCCGGCGAACTCGGGGTGGGCTGCTGCGGCATCCTTCACCTGGCCGTCGAGGTCGGCGACCAGCGCGTCCGCCTCGCCGGAGAGCCCGAGCGCCGTGCCGGTGATGTCGATCACATCGCGCCACGGCGTCGTCCACGGCCCGTCTGGGTACGCGACGACCGGGACGCCGGCTGCGGTCACGGCGTCGTACTCCTTCTGCGTGAGCCCGGAGTAGGGCGCCAGCAGCACGTCGGGGTTCGTCTTCAGCAGTGCCTCGATCGGGATCTCCGCGGCGCTCGAATCGAGGATCACGGGCTTCTCGCCGCCGAGGGAGTCGACCGCGTCCGAGATCCACGGGGGCATCTTGTCGTCTCCGCCGGAGTAGTCGTCCGCCGGAATGGCGACGGGCTGGATGCCGAGTGCCAGGACCGCGTCCGTCGCGCCCCAGCCCCAGGTCGCAATGCGTTCGGGCTTCTTCTCGATCGTCGTCGTGCCGAGGGCGGAATCGATCGTGATGGGGAACGCCCCCTCGCCGCCCGTCGCGGCATCGGAGGTGGCGGGGGCGCCGGTCCCGGCGCAGCCGGACAGCAGAAGTGCGGCGGCGCCGGTGATCGCGGCAAGACTGAGGACCTCGCGGAGTCGTCTCATGGTGTGTCGTTCCTTTCTGGGGTGCGGTGCAGGTGCAGGTGATCGTTCAGGTGCGGGTGATCGTGCGGGACTGGGACGACGAGCGGCGTTCCGGTCAGGGGGTCGGGGATCACGAGCGCGTCGAGGCCGAAGGCATCTCGCACGACGTCCTCGGTGAGCACCTGACCGGGTGCCCCGTGGGCCACGACCGCGCCCTGGGCCATCACGACGAGTTCATCGGCATAGCGCGCGGCGAGGTTCAGATCGTGCAGGACGACCACGACGGTCGTGCCACGACTGCGGTTGAGCGCGCGCAGGAGGTCGAGCACCTCGAGCTGATGGGTGAGGTCGAGGAAGGTCGTCGGCTCGTCGAGGAGGAGGATGCGGGGGTCCTGCGCGAGGGCCATCGCGATCCACGCCCGCTGACGCTGACCCCCGGAGAGATCTCCCACCGGCCGGTCCGCGAGGTCGGTGACGCCCGTCCAGGCCATGGCCTCGTCGACCTTCGCGGCATCGGCTTCGCTCCATCGCTGGAACACGCCCCGGTGGGGGTGACGACCCCGCCCGACGAGCTCCGCGACGCTCACACCGTCGGGCGCGGTCGGGTGCTGCGGGAGAAGCCCCACCACCTGCGCGAAACGTCGGCGCGGGATCGTGTCGACGTCCACGCCGTCGAGTTCGACGGCGCCCTCCAGCGGGGGACGCAGCCGGGCGAGTGTTCCGAGCAGCGTCGACTTGCCCGAGGCGTTCGCGCCGATGATCATGGTCAGCCGGCCGGGGGTGATCTCGAGGTCGAGGCCCTCGATCACCCGGCGGCCGGGATAGCCGGCGGAAAGGGCACGTGCGGAGAGGCGGGGCGCGTCGGATGCCGCGGTCACAGCTGCCGTCCTTTCGAGGTGGCGAGGAGCCAGAGGAGGAACACCGCTCCGATCGCGCCGGTCACCACGCCGACGGGCACGGACAGGCCGGGGATCGCGAACTGGGCGACGAGATCGGCCGCGAGCAGCAGCACGGCACCCAGGACGCCACTGGTCGCGAGGCCGATCGCACCGTGGCCGAGCAGCGGGCGGGCGATCGCGGGCGCACAGAGCGCGATGAATCCGATCGGGCCGACGAATGCGCACGTCGCAGCGGTGAGCAGGACGGCGGCTCCGACCACGACCCAGCGGACGGTGCCGGGGTGCACGCCCAGCCCGCTCGCCGTGTCCGGGCCGAGCTGGCTGATCGGGAGCCACCGGGACGCGGCCACGAGGGCCGGAACGAGCACGACGAGCACCGCGAGGACGGTCAGCACCTGCCACCAGGGCGTTGAGGAGAGGCTTCCCGTCAGCCAGAGCAGGGCGGTCTGGACCTCCTCGACCTTCGCCCGCACCAGGAGGAAGTCGATGACCGACGCCGTCAGGAACGAGATCCCGATGCCCGCGAGGATGAGGCGGAACCCGCCGTCGCGGAGCGACCGCCCCGCGACCATCAGCACCGCTGCGACCACCGCGCCGCCGGAGAACGCGAAGATCGCGAGCAGAGGCCCGGTCGTCTGCAGCACGAGGATGGCGAACACCGCCGCCAGCCCGCTCCCCCCGGAGATGCCCAGGAGGTCCGGACTCGCCAGCGGGTTCCCGAGGAACGACTGCAGGAGCGCCCCCGCGATGCCGAGCGCAGCGCCGGTCACGAGCGCCATCGCCGCGCGGGGCGCACGCACCTGGAAGACCACGTACTCCTCGATCCGCGATCCCGATCCCGTGAGGGTGAGCCACAGACGGTCGGGGGTCAGGGCGTAGTCACCGACGGAGAGCGCGACGACGGCGGCCAGCGCGGCCAGCAGGAGCGCGGCGACCAGGATGCGGGCGCGCCGCCTCCCGGCGTGACGACGGACCGTGAGGGACGGACTCTGGGCGACCGCGCTCACAGGGCCACCTTCCGCGGCTGGAGGACGAGGGCGACGAGCAGCGGTGCGCCGAGGAAGGCCACGACGATGCCCGCCTGGATCTCGCCCGGGAGGGCGATGACGCGGCCGATCACGTCCGCCAGGAGGAGGAGCGCGGCGCCGAGCGGGATGCCGAGGGCGAGGAGGCGCGCGTAGCTTCCACCGACGAGCCCGCGGAGGGCGTGCGGCACAACGAGACCGAGGAAGACGAGCGGACCCGCGATCGCCGTCGCCCCGCCGCAGAGCAGGACGGCGGCGATGATCCCGAGGATGCGGCTGCGCGCGACATCCTGCCCGAGCCCCGCCGCGGTCGCCGTGCCGAGCGCGATGAGGTCGAGACCTCGGGCGGAGGCCAGGGCGAGGATCGCGCCGATGAGGAGCGCCGGCAGGACGAGGGCGACGGCATCCAGGCCGCGGGCGGTCAGGCCGCCCACCGACCAGTAGCGGTAGACGTCGAGGGCGTGGATGTTCGTCGTGAGGATGAGGAATGTCACCGCCATGAGCCCCGCGGTGACGGCAGCGCCGGTGAGGGCGAGCTTCGCGGGGTCGCCGCCGTTCGGACCCCGGCCGCCCACGATGGCCACGAGGACAGCCGCGAGGGCCGCCCCGACGAAGGCGAACCAGACGAAGCCCGTGGGGGTGACCAGTCCGAACAGGGTGATCGCCGCCAGCACCGCGACCGAGGCGCCGGCGTTCACTCCGAGAAGACCCGGATCGGCGAAGGGGTTGCGGGTCAGGCCCTGCATGACGGTGCCGGCGAGAGCGAGCGCCGCGCCGGCGCACAGCCCGATCACTGTGCGCGGCACGCGCTGGGTGAGGACGACGAGGTGGTCGGGGTTCGCGGCATCCGGTGCGATGAGGGCTCGCCACACCTCCGCGGCGGGAATGGCCCGCGCTCCCACGAGGAGGGAGAGCAGCACCGCGACGCCCAGGAGCGCGACGGCGACGGCCGCGACCACGAGGGTGCGGCGACGATGCTGAGGGCTCATTCGGAGCGTTCTGCCTGCCCGAGGCGCCAGTAGCCCATGAAGGCGACGCGCCCGCGGTCGACGCCGCATCCGGTGACGAGGTGTCGCCGCAGTGTCTTCACCGTCCCGGACTCCCCCGCCATCCAGGCGTAGAACTCGCCTTCGGTGATGACCTCGGGGCTGTCCCAGAGGAGTTCGGAGTCGACGTCGATCTCCTCGAGGACCTGCGGGCGCGGCGCTGCGGCACGCGCAAGCAGGGTCGGGTGCCGACGCGTCCATGCGGCGACCGCCGCGACGAGCCGCTCGCCGTGCGGGGCATCGGCGCGGGGCACCCACGTGAGCCGGACGCCGGGCGGGACCCGCGGGGAGAGGATGTCCGCTGCGGCGGGCACCTCGATGAAGGCGTCGACGTCACAGCGCGGGTCGAGCGATTCGAGGATCCCGCAGATCGCGGGCGCGGCGGTCTCATCGCCGGCCAGGAGCAGGCGGCGCGCGGTGCCCGGGTGCCAGTCGAGTCCGACGCGGGAGGCCGGGCTGCGCTCGTCCGGTCCCACGAGCACGAGCTCGTCGCCCGGCGTCGCGTCATCGGCCCAGCTTCCGGCGGGGCCGGCGTCGTGGTGCACCACGAAGTCGACGTCCACTTCGCGCGCGTCGGCGTCGACGCGGCGGACGGTGTAGGTGCGGAAGGGGTTCCGCTCCGCCGCCGGCAGCGCGCGCCACCGGTCGTACCAGTCCCCCGCCGCGGCATCCTGACCGAAATCGGCGTACCCGCCGGGGATGCCCGGAAGCGGGAAGACGAGCTTGATCCGCTGGTCGAGACCGGCCGTCCCGAAATGCTCCAGCTCGTCGCCGGTGAAGGTCACCCGCACGAAGTGAGGGGCGAGGCGGTCCACCGCGGCCACCCGGACCGTGTACGGCCGGTAGGCGGGCCGGACGGGGGCATCGAGGCGGGTCATGGACCTTAGGTTAGCCTTACCTGCCCACCTCCGCCAAACGCGACATCCGCAGTCCGGGGACGATCGCGAGGACGGCGAGGGCTCCGGCGATCAGGAAGACGACGGGGAAAGCGGCATCCGACGCTTCCAGCGCGACGAAGGTGAGCCCCATGACGGCGATGGATGCCGACGCACCGACCGAGTCGGAGATCGAGAGGGCGGACGAGTTGAACCCCTGGTTCCGGGGCGTGGAATACGCGAGCGTCAGGACGGTGAGGCGCGGATACATCAATCCCATGCCCGCGCCCGCGAGCGACCAGCCCGCGATGATCACGCCGGGCACGAGGTGGAATGCCGCGGTCGCGGCGGCGGCGAGGGTCGCCCCGAGCAGGAGGCTCGCACCGATGAGGGTGATGCGGACGTCACCGAGGCGATCCCCGAGACGGCCCTGCACCTCCGCCCCCGCCGCCCAGAGGAGCGCAGCGCTCGTCAGCCCGAGGCCGGCAGCCGTCGCCGAGAACCCGTAGTCGTCGATCAGCAGGTACGGGACGTAGATCTCCGCCCCGTAGAGGGCGCCCGCGATGAGCGCCCGCATGAGGATGACACTCGGAAGGCCGCGCGCGGCTCGCAGGGTGCCGGGGGGAAGCAGGGGCCGGATCGCGGCGCCGATCGCAAGGAGGGCTGCCACGATCACGACGGGGGCGAACGGTCCCGCCTCACCCGCCAGGCTCAGAGCGAGGGCGCCTGCGGCGACCGCGCAGGCGAGCGCCAGCCGCCGCGCGATCGGCTCCCGGGAGGGTTCCGCAGTCCCGAGCGGAAGGCCGTGCAGCCGCAGGTAGACGATCGCGAAGGCGATCAGGGTGAGGGCCGCGACGCCGAGGAACACCCAGCGCCAGTGCGCCTGCTCCGCCACGAAGCCGGCGAGGAAAGGGCCGATGATCGAGGGGACCACCCATGCGGCGGAGAAGGCGCCGAACACCCGCCCGTGGACTGCCGCGGGGTACACGCGCGCCACGACGACGTAGAGCGCGACCGTCTGCCCGCCGGTGCCGAGCCCTTGCAGCAGTCGCCCCAGCACCAGGACCGGCATCGAAGGCGCGAGCCCGGCGATGAGGAGTCCGGCGACGAACAGCCCGACGGCGCTCGCGAGCGGGAGGACGGGATCCGTGCGGTCGCACCACGCGCCGACGGCCACCATGCCGATGACGCTCGTCGCGAGGGTGCCCGCGAAGGCCACCGCATAGAGGGACGCTCCGCCGAGGTCGGCGCTGACGAGTGGCATCACCGTCGTCACCGCGAGGGACTGCATCGCGGCGAGGAAGATCATCGCCGCGGCTCCCACGGTCACCCAGACCAATGGCGGATGCCAGATCGATTCGGCCGGGCGAGGACCCGAGCCGGTCTCCGCCGCTCCCAGGGGCTCGGAGGTCACGACCGCGCGACGGCGCCGATGCGCGCGATCGCCTCGGTGAGCACCTCCGGCGAGCACCCGAAGTTCAGTCGCGCGTAGCCCGCCCCCTCCGCGCCGAACTGCGGGCCGTGGTGGAGCGCGACCTTCGCTGCATCGAGGAGGAACGCGGCCGGGTCATCGCCCCAGTTGTACGCGGAGAGATCGATCCAGGCGAGGTAGCCTGCGTCGGGCGTCCGGTAGACCGCGCGCGGGAGGTGCTCGGCGAGAAGCGCGCCGAGCAGCGCGCGATTCTCGGCCAGCGCAGCGCGGAGCGCGTCGAGCCACTCATCGGAGGCCTCGTCGAACGCGGCGACAGCCGCGAGGGCGCCGAACAGGCCGGTGCGCCACTCCACCTCGGGGTTGAGGCCGGCCAGCACCCGCATCGTCGCGTCATCCGCGGCGACCATCAGGGCGCACTTCAGTCCGGCGAGGTTGTACGCCTTCGACGCACTCGTCACCGCGAACCCGACCCGGGCCGCCGACGCGCCGGCCGTGAGGAACGGGGTGTAGACGACCCCGTCCGCGACGAGCGGCGCGTGGATCTCATCGCTGATGACGACGGCGCCGTGGCGCTCCGCAAGGCCCGCCAGGGCGGCCAGCGTCGCGGCACTGTGCACCGTTCCGGTCGGGTTGTGCGGGTTGCACAGGAGGATCGCACGGGCCCCGGCGGCCAGGGCCGCGTCGACGCCGTCGAGGTCGATCTCCCAGCCTGCGCCCGTGTCCGTCAGCGGAACGGACACGGGAATCCCCCCGGCTTCGTCCGTGCAGAGCGCGAAGGGCGGGTAGACGGGAGGCATGATGACGACGCCGTCCCCCGGTCGGATCGTCGCGCGGAGGATCTCCACGACGCCCATCATGACGTCCGCCGTCGAGCGCACGCCCGCCGGGTCGACGTCCCAGCCGAACCGGCGCCGCGCGAAGCCCGCGAAGGCGTCCCGGATGCCGGGGTCGGCCGGTGTGTACCCGGTGTCGCCGCTCGCGACCGCTTCTGCGAGGACGGCGGTCACCGCGGGGGCGAGGGGATAGTCGGTCTCCGCCACGAACAGCGGGAGGACATCCTCCGGGTAGGTCCGCCACTTGGTGCTCGACCGGCGGCGGAGCGTCTCCAGGGGCAGGGCGCGCAAGGGTGTGGTGCTCACCGTGCGAACCTCCTCAGATGGCGAAGCCGAGGGCGCGCATCATGTCGCGACCGTCGTCGGTGATCCGTTCAGGGCCCCACGGCGGCATCCACACCCAGTTGATGCGGAACCGGTCCACCACGTCGTCCAGTGCCTGCGCCGTCTGCTCTTCGAGGACATCCGTCAGCGGGCAGCCGGCCGAGGTCAGCGTCATGTGGATGACGAGTGCGTCGTTCGCCTCGTCCCAGGACAGGTCGTAGATCAGGCCGAGATCGACGACGTTGATGCCGAGCTCGGGGTCCATGACGTCCTTGAGCGCCTCGGTGACGTCGTCGTACTTCTCCGGGGTGAGCGTCGCGGTCATAGGTCGATCCTAGGCTTCGACGGTGTCGGAGGGCCCCGCCGGCACGGATTCCGTGTAGCGGTCGTAGCCCTCGTTCTCCAGGCGCTCCGCCAGCTCCGGGCCGCCCTCTTCGGCGACGCGGCCGTTCACGAGCACGTGCACGAAGTCGGGCGTGATGTAGCGGAGGATGCGCGTGTAGTGGGTGATGAGGAGCACGCCGAGGTCGGTCGCCTCCTTGGCGCGGTTGACGCCCTCCGACACGATCTTCAGCGCGTCCACGTCGAGGCCGGAGTCGGTCTCGTCGAGAACCGCGATCGCGGGCTTGAGGAGCTCCAGCTGCAGGATCTCGTGGCGCTTCTTCTCGCCGCCGGAGAAGCCCTCGTTGACGTTGCGTGCCGCGAACTTGGGGTCCATGCGGAGGTTCTTCATCGCCGCCTTGACGTCCTTCGTCCAGGAGCGGATCGCGGGAGCCTCGCCGTCGATCGCGGTCTTCGCCGTCCGGAGGAAGTTCGTGACCGTCACGCCGGGGATCTCGACCGGGTACTGCATCGCCAGGAAGAGGCCGGCGCGGGCCCGCTCATCCACGGACATCGCCAGGACGTCCTCGCCGTCCAGGGTGATGGTCCCCTGCGTGACGGTGTACTTCGGGTGACCCGCGATCGTGTAGGCGAGCGTCGACTTGCCGGAGCCGTTGGGCCCCATGATCGCGTGGGTCTCGCCGGTGCGGACGGTCAGGTCCACGCCGTTGAGGATGGGGGTGGTCCCCTCGTCGGTCTCGACCGTCACATGCAGGTCGCGGATCTCGAGAACAGCCATTGTCGTTTCCTTCTTCAGTTCACGTCTTTGGTGACGGCGGGGTCGATGAGGATGTCGTCCCCGTCGATCGTCACTTCGTACACGGGCACCGGCTCGTAGGCCGGAAGATTCAGGGGGCGTCCGGTGCGCAGCGAGAACGCCGAGCCGTGCGCCCAGCACTCCAGCGCGTCGCCCTCGACGAACCCGTCGGCGAGCGAGATGTCGCCGTGCGTGCAGGTGTCGCCGATCGCGTGGACCTCGCCCTCCGCATCGAGCACGACGGCCATCGGCACGCCGTCCACCTCGACGCGCACGGCGGTGTCCTGCTCCAGATCGCTGAGGCTCAGCACCTTCTGCGCGGTCATGCGGACGCCTCCGCGTCGGTCGGGAGGGCGAGCTCGGCTTCGATCGCGGCGATGAGCTCCTCCTGCAGGTCATCGATGCCGATCTTCTGCACGATCTCGGCGAGGAAGCCGAGGACGACGAGGCGACGTGCCTCCTCTTCGTCGATGCCGCGGGCCTGGAGGTAGAACAGCTGCTCGTCGTCGAAGCGCCCGGTCGCACTGGCGTGCCCGGCGCCGACGATGTCGCCGGTCTCGATCTCGAGGTTCGGGATGGAGTCGGCTCGGGCGCCCTCGGTGAGGACCAGGTTGCGATTCGCCTCGTAGGAGTCGGTGCCGGTGGCATCCGGCCCGATCAGCACGTCGCCGATCCAGACGGTCCGCGCCGCGGCGCCCTGCAGAGCGCTCTTGTAGAGCACGTCTCCGGTCGTATGGGCGCCCTTGTGGTGCAGATAGACCTGGCTCTCCAAGTGCTGACCGGCGTCGGCGAACGAGAGGCCGTAGAGCTTGCCGTCCGCGCCGGCACCGGCGAGCTCGACCGAGGGGTTGACGCGGACGATGCCGCCGCCGAGGCTCACCACGACGTGCGTGAGCGACGCGTCACGGTCGACGCGGGCCTGGTGGGCGGCGAGGTGGATGGCGTCGTCGTCCCAGCGCTGAAGGGAGACGACGGTGAGAGCCGCGCCGTCGCGAACGATGATCTCGACGTTCTGCGCCTGCTGCGCCGTACCCTCGTGGCGGAGGATCACGGTGCCGCGGGCGTGGGGCTGCGCCTCGATGACGACGTGTGCGTGCGCCACTCCCCCGCGCCCGGTGAGGCGGACGACGACGGGCTCGTCGAGCTCGACACCGGCGGGGATGCGGATCAGCGGAGCCTCGGCCTCCTGCTTCCAGGCGATCGCGCTCGGCACGTCCTCGGGTCGGAACACCTCTCCGCGCGGGGCCTCCCCCATCGAGAGACGCCGCTGCTCGACCTCGGCCGGGGCGCTGACCTCCACGCCGATCACGTCATGCGCGGCGGGCTCGTCGCGCAGCAGATCCTTCAGCCGGGCGAGCGGCGTGTGCTTCCAGTTGACCTCGGTACCCACGGGGGCGCCGAAATCGGCCGGCTCGAACGAGGTCGGGCGCTCGGAACGCGTCTGGACGGGCACGAAGCTGTCGCTGTCCGGAATGCCGACAAGGCGCGCGGCAGGGTCGATGTGACCCTCCGCGCTGCCCGGTCCGGACGTTGCGGGGGTCTGGGTCGCTGTCGTCATCAGCCGACGGATCCTTCCATGCCCATCTCGATGAGCTTGTTGAGTTCGAGCGCGTACTCCATGGGAAGTTCACGGGCGATCGGCTCGATGAAGCCGCGCACGATCATCGCCATGGCCTCGTCCTCGGGCATGCCGCGGCTCATGAGGTAGAACAGCTGCTCCTCGCTGACCTTGGAGACAGTCGCCTCGTGCCCGAGCTGCACGTCGTCGACGCGGATGTCGATCGCGGGGTAGGTGTCCGACCGCGACTTCGTGTCGACCAGAAGCGCGTCGCAGCGCACCGTGTTCGCCGAGTGATGCGCCTTCTCGTCCACACGGACCTCGCCGCGATAGCCGGCGCGACCGCCGCCGCGTGCGATCGACTTCGAGACGATCGAGGACTGCGTGTACGGCGCCATGTGGATCATCTTCGCGCCGGCATCCTGGTGCTGGCCCGGACCCGCGAAGGCCACCGAGAGCGTCTCGCCCTTGGCGTGCTCGCCCATGAGGTAGATCGAGGGGTACTTCATCGTCACCTTGGAGCCGATGTTGCCGTCGATCCACTCCATGGTCGCGCCCTCGTGGGCGACGGCGCGCTTGGTGACGAGGTTGTAGACGTTGTTCGACCAGTTCTGGATCGTCGTGTAGCGGACGCGCGCGTTCTTCTTCACGATGATCTCGACGACGGCCGAGTGCAGCGAGTCCGACTTGTAGATCGGCGCGGTGCAGCCCTCGATGTAGTGCACGTAGCTGCCCTCGTCGGCGATGATGAGCGTCCGCTCGAACTGGCCCATGTTCTCCGTGTTGATGCGGAAGTAGGCCTGCAGCGGGATCTCGACGTGGACGCCGGGCGGCACGTAGACGAACGACCCGCCCGACCAGACGGCCGTGTTGAGGGCGGCGAACTTGTTGTCGCCGGCGGGGATGACGGTGCCGAAGTACTCCTCGAAGAACTCGGGGTGCTCGCGGAGCGCCGTGTCGGTGTCCATGAAGATGACACCCTGCTTCTCGAGCTCCTCGTTGATCTGGTGGTAGACCACCTCGGACTCGTACTGCGCGGCGACGCCGGCGACCAGGCGCGCGCGCTCGGCCTCGGGGATGCCGAGCTTCTCGTACGTGTTCCGGATGTCCTCCGGGAGGTCCTCCCAGGACTGCGCCTGCTTCTCAGTCGAACGCACGAAGTACTTGATGTTCTCGAAGTCGATCTCCGACAGGTCCGCGCCCCACGTGGGCATCGGCTTGCGGCCGAAGAGCTGATAGCCCTTCAGACGCGTCTTCAGCATCCACTCCGGTTCGTCCTTCAGCGCGGAGATGCCGCGCACGACGCCCTCGTTGATGCCGCGCTGCGCGACGGCGCCCGCGGCGTCGGTGTCGTGCCAGCCGAACTCGTAGACGCCGAGTCCTTCGAGCTCCGGTCGGTCGATGAGCACATCCGACATGGCCTTGCCTCCTTCGTGCCCGTGCGGTGTCATCCGCTCCGACATTCCCACTTCCCCGCCGTGGTCACGATCGGAGGGTCGTGGACGAGGGGTGGGATGCCGCTTTCAGGGCCGTTGCGTCTTGACGGTGTCTACGTACGGTGTCTTCGTGAGGGCGCACATCTCGCGCGCCTAGACTGTGGGTGGGCCCGGCGATCACGCCGCTGTTCCCACACCTTGAGTCTATAGCAGGCGCCCCCGTCGGGGCGCGGCCGCGCCCCGACGGAGGCGCATCCCCTGGAGGCGACACCCATGTCCCACGCGCCCGCCGCACCGGCCCAGGCCTCGGAGCGCACCGCGCTGCGCGACGCGCTGATGCCCCCCGTCGTGACCCGCTACACCCGCGTGATGGCGTGGCTCGTCCTCGTGACGAACATCGGCATCGTCGGAACGGGCGGGCTCGTCCGCCTCACCGGATCCGGCATGGGCTGCGAGACGTGGCCCACCTGCACGGCGGAATCGCTCGTCCCGACGCCGGAGCTCGGCATCCACGGCCTGATCGAGTTCGGCAACCGGACGCTGACCGGTGTCCTCGTGATCGTGGCGCTCCTCGCGTTCCTCTCCGTCGTGCGGCTGTGGAACGCCCGGCCCGAACTGCCGCGGCTCACGCTCGCGGTCGGGATCGGGATCATCCTGCAGGCTGTCATCGGCGGAGTCACGGTCTGGCTCCACCTCCACCCGGCGATCGTCGGGCTGCACTTCCTGATCTCCGCCGCCCTCGTCGCGGTATCCGCCGCCTACGTCGTCCGCGTGTACGCGGAGCCCGGTCCGCGCCGTCGGGCGGTGCCGCAGCGCTTCGCCCTTCTCGTCCACGTGACGAGCGTCTTCGTCGTGGTGACGGTGGTGATCGGGATCCTGCTCACCGGGTCCGGCCCGCACGCCGGTGATGACGAGGCTGCCCGCAACGGCCTCGACCCGATCCTCTGGCAGCACGTGCACAGCTGGCCGGCGTACATCCTCTTCGCGCTCACGCTTCTCGTCTTCGCCGGATCGTTCCGGATGCCGACGGTGCTGCGTCTGCCGCTGTGGAGCGGGCTCCTCCTGGGTGTGGAGGCGCTGCAGATCGTCGTCGGGCTCTGGCAGGCGCGCACCGGCCTGCCGATCGCCCTCGTGAACATCCACATGGTCCTCGCGGTGTCGCTCGTCGCCGCCATGACCGCCGTCGTGATGCACCTGAAGGCGCCGCGCGCCACCCTGACTTTCGCGGACGGCTCCACAGCGGGATCATAGGTGGAGCATCGCCCGCTCTCGGGCGGTTCGCAGATAGTCGAGATGCCGCATCGAACGAGGCGGCACGACATGAAGGAGTTCCGCATGCCCACCACCCGCCTCAGCCGCAGCATCCCGTTCTGGGTGCTCGTGGCGGGATCCCTCGCCGCGATCGCCGGCGGCGCCACCCTGCTCATCATGAAGCTCTCGGTCATGGCCGCCACCCTCACCGACGGCAGCGCCACCGGTGTCGAGGTGTACGCCGGTCAGACCTGGGCCGTGGTCGGAGCCATCCTCGTCGGCGTCGGGCTCGTGGGTCTGGCGCTCGCGCTGACCCTCGGCGCCCTCAGCGCGGCCGTCGGTGCGCGCGCCGTTCCGGCCGTCGAGGCGGTCGAGGTCGCTGACGTCACCGCTGCTCCGGTGTGGGAGAGCGAGCCCGTCGTGGACGCGCCTGCCTCGCGCGCCGAGGCGCGTGCCGCTGCGGCCCCTGCCACGGCCCCCGCCACGGTCGCGGACGAGCCGGAGATCGAGTTCGGTACCGCCGACGAGACGGCCCCGGATGCCGAGGTCGCCCCCGACACGGCCACCGATTCGGACGCGCCGCGCGCCTGAGATCACTCGTGATACGCAGGGCGACCCCGTCCTGACGAAGGGCCCCGGCCCCGCTTCGGCGGGCCGGGGCCCTTCGCGGTGGACCGGGGCGCGAGCGCCGGAGCGCCTCAGGCGCCGAACGGGGCGCGTGTCGCGATCACGGTGACGAGTCGTTCGACCGCGAACACGGGGTCCCGCGAGGCGCCCTTGACCTCGGCATCCGCCCGCGCCGCCGCCTGGATGGCCGTTCCGAGCGACGTCTCGTTCCAGCCGGTGAGGTCGCGACGGGCGCGGTCGACCTGCCAGTCCTTCATCCCGAGCCGTGCGGCCAGCGCGCCCGCCGGCTCCCGGCTGCCGGCGACGCGTGCCATGGTCCGCAGCTTCGATGCGATCGCCGCGACGAGCGGCACGGGATCGGCCCCGCTGGCGAGCGCGTGACGAAGGGCCACGAGGGCGTCGCCGTAGCGCCCGGCGATGGCGGTGTCCGCGACCGTGAACGCCGACGTCTCCACCCGGCCGCCGTAGTAGCGCTCGACCACCTCCTCGCTGATGTCCCCCGGCACGTCGGAGATGAGCTGCTGGCACGCCGCCGCGAGCTCGGTGAGGTCGTCGTTGAATGCTCCCACAAGGGCTCGGAGCGCCAAGGGGGCGATCTTCTTGCGGGCGGCCTGGAACTCTCCCGCGGCGAAATCGAACCGGTCGGAGTCGCGCTTCACCGCGGGGCAGGCGATCTCGACCCCCGCGCCCTGACCCGCGCGGATCGCATCGAGGAGCTTCTTGCCGCGGACGCTCGCAGACGTATGCCGCAGGACGACGGTCGCGCCCTCCTGGGGGGCGGTGATGTAGGCGAGGGCCTCGGCGAGGAAGGTGTCGGAGCACTTCTCGACGCCGGAGACGCGCACGAGGCGCGGTTCGCCGAACAGCGACGGCGAGGTGAGACCCAGGAGGCTGCCGGCTGCGTAGTCGTCGGCGCGGAGGTCGGAGACCTCGAGACTCTCATCCTCCGCGCGCAGGTAGTCTCGCAGCCCGGCGATCGCGCGTTCCGCGCACACCTCCTCGGGCCCCGATACGAGCACCACGGGCGCCGGCTGCGGGGCGCGCCAGGAGATCTGAGGGATCGCGGATGCCGGGCGGGAGGCTGCTCGGCGCGGCGCGGGGCTCATGCTCTCAGCCTACCCAGCACTCCCGACAGCGGGTGCGGGCGCCGCGGACGGGGCGCGGTCCTGCCAGCGGCGGAGTCCCTCACCGTCGCGCCACACGACGCTGAGGCCGCCCTGGTCGGTGCGGAGCGTCTGCGCGCCGACCAGGGCGAGCATGGCCAGGGTCTCCTGCCGGGGGTGCCCGTACGTGTTCCGCTCCCCCACCGAGACGAGGGCGACCGCTGGCCGGAGGCGCGCGTAGAAGGAGGGATCCTGATCGGCGCTGCCGTGATGGGCGACCTTCACGACGTCGTAGCGGTCCAAGAGGACCGCGCCCGTGGACATCGCCCGCTGCCCCTCCTGGGAGAGATCGCCGAGGTAGACAGATGCCGGGACGCCGCCGCCCTCGATCTCGACGACGACGCTCGCATCGTTGCCGCCCGGGATCGCGGGCTTCGGCCAGAGGATGCGCCAGCGGGCCGGGCCCAGCGTCCCCGTCATCCCCCGCAGCGCCTGGACCGGCCGCGCGCCCTCCGCCGCGAGGTCGGCGATCATGCGGTCGTCCTCGGGGCCGGATGAGGGCCCGTGGAGGACGGTCCCCGCCCGTCCGCGGACGGCCGCGACCCCGCCGACGTGGTCGAGGTCGAAGTGCGTCAGCACGAGGAGGTCGATGTGGGAGACGTCGAGGCGGGCGAGACAGCGCTCCAGGAGCGCAGGGTCCGGACCCGTGTCGATGAGCGCGATCGACCTGCCGGCGCGGACGACGACGGCATCGCCCTGCCCGATGTCGCACGCCGCGATCGCCCACGCGGTCGGCAATCGCGTCCGCTCCACCGTGTCCGCGACCGGACCCAGCGCAACGCCGATGCCCACCGCCGCGGCGATCGTCCAGGCGGCGGCGATGCGGACGCGCGGCCGGGTGGGCACCACCAGGGCGGAAACCGCCGCCCCGAGCACGGCCAGCGCGACGAGCCCGCCCACGCCCTGCGGCCAGGCGACGACGCTCCCCGGCAGGCCCGCGAACGTCGTGGCGGTTCCCGCGATCCACGTCGCCGGGAGCCAGGCGAGGGCCGCGAGCCCGGTGCCGAGGTACGGGATGCCCGCCGTCAGACACGCCGCCAGTCCCACGATCGTCCCGACCGGCGCTGCGGGTGCGGCCAGCAGGTTGGCCGCCACGCCGTACACCGACAACTGCGGTGCGATGAGGACGATGAGGGGTCCGCAGGCCAGCTGCGCGGCGAGCGGCACGGAGATGCCGAGGGCGAGCGCCCGCGGCATCCAGCGGGCGAGACCGTCGGCCAGAGGCCCCGCTCCGACGAGGAGGGCGCCGGTCGCGGCACTCGACAGCGCGAAGCCGAGCGACAGCGCGAGCCACGGGTCGCTCACGAGCAGAATCGCCACCGCTGTCGTGAGCAGGGAGAGCCCGGCCCCCGGGCGCCCGAGCAGGATGCCGAGCATGGCGATGGCCGCCATCGCGGCCGCCCGCACGACGCTCGGCTCGGGCGTCACGAGGACCACGAAGGCGATGAGGGCGGAAAGACCCGCTCCGACCCTCACGGCCCTGCGCAGGCGCACCGCCGCCGCGAGACCGAACGCCCCGGCGACCACGAGCGCGCAGTTCGCCCCGGAGACGGCGGTGAGGTGGGACAGCGAGGACGCCTTCATCGCGGCATCCAGCTCGGGGGTCACGGCGCTCGTGTCGCCGACCGCGAGCCCGGCGATGAGGCCGCCGCCGGGAGCCGGGAGCGACGTCGTGAGGTCGACGAGACCTCGTCGGAGCGCAGCGGCCGCGGCGAGCGGGCCCGCGGCGGGCTCGATGACCGTCGGCTGTTCCGCCGCGTCGACGACGAGCACGGCCCGTCGCCCCGGCTCGCTCGGCCACGCGGTTCCGCGCGCCTTCACCAGCGAGCCCAGGTCGAGGTCCGAGGCCACCGCCGGAACGCGCACGAGGACGGGAACACCGCCGGGGAAGCGCTTCTCCCCCTCCCTGTCCTGCCCGCGCCGGACGCTGACGAGCGTGCCGTCGAAGCGGAATCCCCGGGCATCCGTCTCGACCTTGCCGACGACTCGCACCTCCACGGTCAGCGCGCGTCCGCCATCCATCTCGACAGCGGAGAGCTCCTCCCGTACGGGTGCGGCGGCCGCGACGTGGGTGCAGACGGCCGCCGCGGCGGCAAGCGCGATGGCCGCCACGGCGCATCCGTTCCGGCCCCGACCCCCTCGGCGCAGGGCGAGGAGGAGGAGCACGGCGGTGGCCGCCCACAGTCCTGTCGCCGCGGGTGCCGCGGCTCCGGGAGAGAGCGTTGCGAACGCGGCCGCAGCCCACGATGCCGCGGCGACGGGAACCATCCGGGCATCCCTCCGGCGGAGACGCTGGAGGCTCGGCGTCGGCCGGGGCGTGGGTGCGTCGCGGGCAGACTGCGGGCGCGCGATGGTCCGGCTGGTCGCGGCGGCTCCCCGGGTCATACCGTCACCAGATCGCGCAGGGAGGCGAGCATCTTGTCGCCGATCCCCGGGACCGAGAGCAGGTCGTCGACGCTCGTGAAGGAGCCGTTCTCCTCCCGCCAGCGGATGATCCGCTCGGCGATCGCGGGCCCCACCCGCGGCAGGGTGTCCAGCGCTGCGGCATCGGCGGTGTTCAGATTCACGCGACCGTCGGAGGCGACTCCCGGCGCTCCGGTCGCGGGAGGGGCCTCCCCCGCCACCGGGATCCGCAGCTGCTCTCCATCGGTCACCCGTCGCGCGAGGTTGACGGCGCTCTCCTCCGCGTCGGCCGAGAGACCGCCGGCCGCCGCGATCACGTCCACGACGCGGGCGCCGTCCTCCAGCCGGTACAGCCCCGGGTGACCGACGGCGCCGAAGACGTGGACGTAGACGGCGGGCAGTGCCGGGCCGCCGCTCTCCGTCGCGACCGAGACCTGTTCGCCGGCGGTGTCGGGTGCGCCCGCGCCCCGCACGATGCCGATGAGCACGGACGCCGCCGCGGCGACCAGCACGAGCACGATCGCCGCCCCGACGCCGAGAGTGCGCCGGGCGGGTCTATCGAGGGTCGCGCCGCTCACCTCGACACTGTGACAGCGCGCCGCCCGCCGGGAATCCGCCGGGCGGCGATCCGTGGACAACCGCCGCCGTCGCCCCCCTGTGGAGAGCGCGACGACGCCTCAGGACGTGGTGAAGCTCACGACCTTCGGGGCGCGCACGACGGCGCGGGAGATCTCCCGCCCCGCGAGCGCGCGAAGCACCTTCTCGTCGCCCCGGGCGAGCTGCTCGAGTTCGTCGGCGCCGATCCGCGCGGGGACGCTGAGGGTGCTGCGGACCTTGCCGTCGATCTGAACGACCGCCGTCACCGACTCCTCGACGAGGAGCGTCGGATCCGGCTGGCGCCAGGTCGCGAGGCCGACGAACGGCTCGTACCCCAGCACCGACCACATCTCCTCCGCCGTGTGCGGGGCGAACAGGTCCAGGATCATCGCGACCGCCTCGGCGGCCTCGCGGACGGCAGGATCCTTCGGCCCCGCGGGCCCGTCGATCGTCTTGCGCGTCGCGTTGACGAGCTCCATGAGACGCGCCACGACGACGTTGAACTTGGTCTGCTCGACGAGCCCGGGGGCGTCCGCCCACAGTCGGTGCGTCACGCGGCGGAGAGCCTTGTCGCCCTCGGCCCAGACCACATCCGCCGGGCTGTCGACATCGTGCGCGACGCGCAGGGCGCGCGCGAGGAACTTCTGGGCGCCGGTCGTCGAGACGTCCTCCCAGTTGATGTCGTCCTCGACCGGTCCGGCGAACACGATCGCGACGCGGCTCGCATCGGCTCCCGGCTCGACCATGCTCGAGGCGAACTCGACGAGGTTGCCCTTGCTCTTGGACATCTTCGATCCGCCGAGGAGGACCATCCCCTGGTTGATGAGGGAGGAGAACGGCTCGGTGAAGTCGATCATGCCGAGATCGAAGAGGACCTTCGTGATGAAGCGCGCGTACAGCAGGTGGAGGATCGCGTGCTCCACGCCGCCGATGTAGGAGTCGACGGGAGCCCAGCGCAGCGCCTGCCGCTCGGAGAAGGGCTCCGTGGCATCCGTGGGCGAGAGGAAGCGCAGGAAGTACCACGAGCTGTCGACGAAGGTGTCCATGGTGTCGGCGTCGCGCAGCGCCGGCTCGCCCGTCTCCGGGTCGACGGTGTGGACCCAGTCGGTCGCCGCACCCAGGGGCGATGCGCCCTTGGGCTTCAGGTCGAGGCCGCGGGCGTCCGGGAGGAGGAGCGGCAGCTGGTCCTCCGGCACCGGGACGATCCGACCGTCCTCGGTGTGGATCATGGGAATCGGCGTACCCCAGAACCGCTGACGGGAGATCAGCCAGTCGCGGAGGCGGTAGGTCTTTGCCGCCCGGCCGGTGCCGGATGCCTCGAGCTCTTCGATCACTCGGGCGATCGCGGTGCGCTTGCTCATGCCGTTGAGCGATCCGGAGTTCGTCAGGCGACCGTCGCCCGTGAGGGCGATCCCGGTGACGGCCGGGTCGATGTCGTCCAGCTGGGGGCCCGGGTCGATCGGCACGCCGTCGTCGTCGAGCTCGATCACCGGGATCGCCCCGGTGACGGGCGCCGTCGTGTCCACGACCACGGTGACCGGCAGGTCGAACGCGCGCGCGAAGTCGAGGTCGCGCTGATCGTGCGCGGGAACGGCCATCACCGCACCGTGCCCGTAGTCGGCGAGGACGTAGTCGGCGGCCCAGATCGGCAGGCGCACCCCGTTGATCGGGTTGACCGCATAGCGGTCGAGGAAGACACCGGTCTTCGGGCGGTCGGTGGTCTGCCGCTCGATCTCGCTCGTCTTCTGCACGGCCTTGAGGTAGGTGCGGAAGCGCTGCTGCGCGTCATCGGGCGCACCGGCGGCGAGTTCGGCAGCGAGGTCGGAGTCGGGCGCGACGACCATGAACGTCGCCCCGTGAAGGGTGTCGGGGCGGGTGGAGAAGACGGTGACCTTCTCGTCGCGGCCCTCGATCTCGAAGTCGATGTCGGCGCCCACCGAGCGGCCGATCCAGTTGCGCTGCATCTGGAGCACCTTGTGCGGCCAGAACCCTTCGAGCTGGTTCAGGTCGTCGAGCAGCCGGTCGGCGTAGTCGGTGATCTTGAAGTACCACTGCGTGAGCTTCTTCTTCACGACCTCGGCGCCGCTGCGCTCGGACGTGCCGTCGGGCAGGACCTGCTCGTTGGCGAGGACGGTCTGGTCCACCGGGTCCCAGTTGACGACGCCGTCCTTGCGGTAGGCGAGGCCCTTCTCGTAGAGCTTCTGGAACAGCCACTGGTTCCACCGGTAGTACTCCGGGTCCGACGTGTGGAGGACGCGGCTCCAGTCGTAGGAGGATCCGAACTCGCGGAAGCTCTTCTTGTGCTGGTCGATGTTGGCGTACGTCCACTCGCGGGGGTCGGAGCCCGCGCCGCCCTTGATGGCGGCGTTCTCGGCGGGCAGCCCGAAGCTGTCCCAGCCGATCGGGTTCAGGACGTTGTAGCCCCGGTGGCGCCAGAAGCGCGCGACCACGTCGACGTAGGCGTAGTTCTCCGCGTGACCCATGTGGAGATCCCCGGACGGGTAGGGGAACATCCCGAGGACGTACTTGCGGGGGCGCGTGTCCTCGTCGCCGCCGGCGCGGAACGGGTCCTTCTCGGCCCAGGCCCGCTGCCACTTCTCCTGGATGGCGTGCGTGTCGAACGCGCCGGAGTCGGCGGCGGTGTCAGCGGGACTGCTCATGGAGAAGGACCAATCTTGGGGCGGGAAGACGTGCACGCACGTTTCTCCAGATTACCGGACGTGCTCACCCACCCCGACGGGATGACGGCGCCGAGCGCGCCGAGCGGTCCTCGAGCCTTCACCGCGACCTCCGCGACCTCCTCGCGGGCGTCGGACAGCCAGGTGATGCCTCCGCCCGCGCCCACGTACGCGCCTCGCGGGTGCAGGACGATCGAGCGGATCGTCATGGCGAGGTCGAGCCGGCCATCTGACCCGACCCATCCGAAGCAGCCGGCGTAGACACCCCGGGGAGCGGCTTCGAGGGCGTGGAGGATCGTCATCGCGGAGAGCTTCGGCGCACCCGTCATACTCCCCGCGGGGAACGTGGCATCCAGCAGCGCGCCGAGCGTCGTCCCGGGGAGCAGGCGTCCCGCGACGGTGCTCACGAGCTGGTGCACGGCGCGGTAGGACTCCACCTCCAGGAGCTTCTCCGCCGCGACGGAGCCCGGATGGCAGACCCGCTGAAGATCATTGCGCATGAGATCCACGATCATGACGTTCTCCGCGCGTTCCTTGACGGATGCCTCGAGCTCCGCCGCCAGGGCGCCGTCAGCGGCGGGGTCCGTTCCGCGCGGCCGCGTCCCCTTGATGGGGCGCGTCCGGACGATGCCCCGCGCGACCTCGAGGAACCGCTCGGGGCTGGCGCTGAGGAGCGCATGCACCCCCACCCGGATGATCCCGCCGTGGTGGGCCGGCAGCGCGTCCCGCAGCGCGAGGTACACCGCGACCGGGTCGAGGGGCGCATCGCTGGCGACCTCGAATCGGGTGGTCAGGCACAGCTGGTAGGCATCCCCGGCGCGGATCGCGGCGCGGCACCGGGAGATCAGGTCTTCGTACTCGGCGGGTGTGTGCCGTGCCCGCGCGGTCCGCGCCGCGACCGCGACGCCCAGCCCGTCCGCCGGGGGTCGCATCGGCGTGGAGGAACGCCAGCGCCGCAGTTCCGCCTCGGCATCCGCTCGCTCGTCCTCGGGGGCGAGGAGCCACGCTTCGCCGCGGCTGTGGTCGAAGGCGATGAGGCGTGTCACGCGGAGCCCGGCGGTGTCCGGCGCGGCGGTATCGGCGGCGGTGTCGGTGTCGGTGGTCGACGGTGCGCCGACGCGCGAGGCGCCGCCGTCGTAGCCGATCCAGCCGACCCAACCACCCCGGAACGGCCCACCGACCGCGTCGCCACCCGGGTCGGCATCCCCGAGCGGCGCATCGCGGGGCGGCTCCGCAGCAGGCGTGCCCACGCCGAGGTGGCTCCATCCCTCCGCGGCATCCGGACCCGCGTCCAGCCAGAAGCCGTGGGGCTCGTGGGCCGGGCCCCGCACATACAGCTCGGCGGGATCGACCCACTCGATGCGCAGCGCGAGGGGGCGGATGGGCATCCCCTCACAGTAGAGGGCGGTGATGGAGACGGCACCCTAGGCTGAGACGGTGAACGAGTGGCTGACGTGGCTCCTGGACGCGGTGCAGAGCGTCGACCCGGTGTTGCGGACGGTTCTCGCGGGCGTCGCGATCATGCTCGAGACGAGCGTCCTGGTCGGGCTCATCGTGCCCGGCGACACGGTGGTCATCGTCGCCTCGACGGCCGTCGGCTCCCTCGCCGAGGGCGCGATCCTCGTCGTCGTGGTCGTCATCGGCGCACTGATCGGCGAGAGCATCGGGTTCTGGCTCGGGCGGTGGCTCGGTCCCCGTCTGCGCTTCTCGCGCCTGGGCGTGAAGATCGGCGAGCACAACTGGGCGCGCTCCGAGCTCTACCTGCGCCGTCGTGGCGGGCCGGCGATCTTCCTGTCGCGCTTCCTGCCCGTCCTCCACTCCCTCGTGCCCCTGACGGTCGGGATGAGCGGATTCGCCTACCGGCGCTTCCTCGCCTGGACGGCGCCGGCCTGCACGATCTGGGCGATCGCCTACGTCGGGGTCGGGGCCGCGGCTGCGGGCACCTACCGCGAACTCGCCGATCGCCTGCACTACGCCGGCTACGTGTTCGTGGCGATCATCGTCGTCTTCCTCGTTCTCGCGTACATCGCCAAGCGCGTCATCGTCCGCTCGGAGGCTCGTCACATGAGCCGCGAGGCGCAGGAGGACCACCCGGCGGTCCGGGACGTGGAAGACTGAAGCGATGGCCGCCGCACCCGCACCCCGCACGAAGGTGCTGTGGATCGCGCGTCTGGAGTACCGCTTCCACGCCTGGCGCGAGCGCCGCGCGCGTGCCCGTGGCAACACCCCGAGCGTGGCCGCCTACCCGGGATACGGCGGTGAGGACTGGGTACGCGTGCTCGGGCGCGTCCTGATCGTCCCGCCTGTCCGCACCCGTGGCGGCGGCGAGTACGCCAGCGTCCGGGGCTGGCGGTCGTTCGCCTCCGTGCCCGTCGGCTACGCCCAGGTGACGGTGACCGTGGACGGGGTCGCGCACGAGGTCGTCGCCGACCGCGGCGGCGTCGTCGACACGGTGCTGCCCGCGCGTCTCGAGCCCGGCTGGCAGCCGATCACGATGTCGGTGGAGGGGTCGGACCCCTTCGAGACGCGTGTCTTCGTGGTCGGGTCCGACGTCCGGTTCGGCGTCATCTCGGACATCGACGACACCGTCATGGTCACGGCCCTCCCCCGCCCCTTCGTGGCGGCGTGGAACTCGTTCGTGCTCGACGAACACGCCCGCCAGCCGGTCCCCGGCATGGCCGTCCTCATCGAGCGGCTTCTCCGAGATCGCCCGGGGGCGCCGGTCGTCTACCTCTCCACGGGTGCGTGGAATGTGGCGCCCACGCTCCAGCGATTCCTGCGGCGCCACCTCTACCCTCCCGGGGCTCTCCTGCTGACCGACTGGGGCCCGACGCATGATCGATGGTTCCGCAGCGGACGAGAGCACAAGCAGCACAACCTGCGGCGCCTGGCTCAGGAGTTCCCGCACGTCAAGTGGATGCTGATCGGCGATGACGGACAGCTCGACGACGATCTGTACACCGACTTCACGAGCGAGTTCCCCGATCACGTCACGGCGGTCGCGATCCGACAGCTCTCCCCCGCCGAGGCCGTCCTCGCCGGCGGCCGGACCGCTGTCAACGACCACTCGGCGGCAGGCGTTCCGTGGGTCTCCGACTCCGACGGCGCCGGCCTGCTCGATCAGCTGACGGAGGTCGGGGTCATTCCCCGCGACTGATCATCCGCGGCTGAGCGGCGCGACGTCGGAGGCCCTGCGTAGGCTGGCGGCATGTGCGGACGTTTCGTCGTGGCCCAGAGCGGTGCGGAGCTCGTGAGTATGCTCCGCGTAGACCTGGAGGCCGACGACCTCCCGGGCCCGTCCTTCAACATCGCCCCGACCGATCGCGTCGCGGTCGTGCTCGATTCGGCCAAGACCGAGCCTCCCACGCGGCGGCTCGAGGCGGCACGCTGGGGACTCGTGCCCGCCTGGGCGAAGGATGTCGCGATCGGCTCGAAGGCGTTCAACGCGCGGGCGGAGGAGGTCGAGGGCAAGCCGATGTTCCGACAGGCCCTCGTGAAGCGACGCGCGGTGATCCCGGCATCCGGTTACTACGAATGGCACACGGAGGACGGGGTGAAGGTCCCCTACTACATCCACCCCGTCGACGACGGCCCGCTGCTGTTCGCCGGGCTCTACGAGTGGTGGAAGGACCCCGCGAAGAAGGACGATGATCCGACCCGGTGGGTGCTCAGCTGCACGATCATGACCCGCGCGGCCACCGGCGCGCTGGGGTCGATCCACGAGCGGATGCCGCTGTTCATCGACGCGGACTACGCCGACGTGTGGCTCGATCCGACGACGGAGAATGTCGGCGACCTGCTCGACGCGACGATCGACGCGGCGCCGTCGATCGTCGACGGACTCGCCCTGCGCGAGGTCGGGCGCGAGGTCGGGAATGTACGCAACAACGGGCCGGAGCTCATCGCCCCGGCCCGTTGAGAGTGTCGTTCAGGAGAAGGCGACCGTCGCGTTCTCGTCATTCAGGACGATCACCGGGGTGATCGCCGACAGGCCCGCCGCGCGGATCTTGTCCGCGTCGAAGCGGATCAGGGGCGTTCCGGCCTCGACCTTGTCGCCGGTGTTGACGAGGGTTTCGAACCCGTCGCCCTTCAGGCCCACCGTGTCGATGCCGATGTGGATCAGCAGCTCGGTGCCGTCCTCGAGCACGAGCCCGATGGCGTGCCCCGTCGGGAAGACGGATGCCACGGTCGCCGCAGCCGGCGCGATGATCGTGTCACCGCTCGGATCGATGGCGACACCGGGCCCCATGGTCCCCTGTGCGAACATCGGGTCGGGAACCTCAGCGAGCGCCAGGACCCGTCCTGCGACCGGCTGGCGGAGCGTGAGGGACGGCGAGGTCCGCTCGCGTGCGTCGAGTGCGGCACCGGCCGCCATCGCCGAGGCCGCGACGTTCGGCACGCCGAGGACCGTTCCGACCCCTGCGGCGAAGCCCTGCTCCGCCGCGCCGCGCCCCGGGAGGTCGCCCGCGGCCTCCGCTGCCTCGATACGGGCGGTGCGGCCCGAGATGAGGTCGTCCATGGCATCCTTCACGAACTGGACGTTCAGGCCGTAGACGACCTGCACCGAGTGACCACCGGTCTTGATGGTGCCGGCGGCGCCGGCACGCTTGAGCGCGTGCTCGTCGACCTTCGAGGTGTCGCCGATCTCCATCCGCAGCCGTGTCGCGCAGTTGTCGACGTCGATGATGTTGTCCTTGCCGCCGAGCGCGGTGATGAACTTCTCCGCCGTGCCGTGGTAGCCGGTCAGACTCGTCTCGATGTTGTCGGCATCCTGCGTGTCGATCTCGTCCTCGCGACCGGGCGTCTTCAGGTTGAAGCGCTTGATCAGGAAGTAGAACGTGAAGAAGTAGATGAAGAACCAGGCGACGCCCATCAGGAGCAGGATCCACGGGTTCTGGGCGAGCGGGTTCATCCATTGGAGGACCATGTCGATGAACCCGCCGGAGAAGCCGAACCCGAGGCGCGTCGGCAGCAGCGCCGCGATCCCGACCGAGATGCCGGTGAACACCGCGTGCACGAGGTAGAGCCACGGTGCGACGAACATGAACGAGAACTCGAGCGGCTCGGTGACGCCGACGAAGAAGGAGGCGACGGCAGCCGAGAGCATGATGCCGTAGGTCACCTTCTTGCGGGTGGTCTTGGCCGTCATGTACATCGCGAGAGCGGCGCCCGGGAGGCCGAACATCATGACCGGGAAGAAGCCCGCCATGTACTGGCCCGTGACGCCGTACACGCCGTCGCCGTTGGAGCCGTTGAGGAAGTTCGTGAGGTCGTTGATTCCCGCGACGTCGAACCAGAACACCGAGTTCAGCGCGTGGTGGAGGCCGGTCGGAATGAGGAGCCGGTTGAAGAAGCCGTAGAGGCCGGCACCGAAGGGGCCGAGGGTCGAGATCCACTCGCCGAACCAGACGAGGCCGCCGTAGACCACCGGCCAGACGAAGAGGAGGATCACGGCGACGACGAGGGAGAGACCCGCGGTGACGATGGCGACCGAACGCTTGCCCGAGAAGAAGGAGAGGGCGTCCGGAAGCTTCGTGTCCTTGAACTTGTTGTAGCACCACGCGCCGATGAGGCCGGCGATGATGCCGACGAAGACGTTCTGCACCTTGCCGAAGGCGGGGTTCACGTCCTCCACGGTCGCGATCCCCATGAGGCCCTGCACGTTGGCGGGGCTCAGGAGGGTCGTGATCGACAGCCACGAGACCAGGCCCGCGAGCGCTGACGTTCCGTCGGTCTTGTTCGCCATGCCGATCGAGACGCCGACGGCGAACAGCAGCGGCATGTTGTCCAGCAGCGCACCGCCCGCAGCACCGAGGAACGTCGAGACGACGTTCGCACCCGCAGCCGAGGTGATCCAGTACGAGATGCCGGACAGGATCGCCGCGACCGGCAGCACAGCCACCGGGAGCATGATCGATCTGCCGAGCCGTTGGAAGAAGTTCATTCGTCCCCTCCGAGGTCGAGTCGGTCGGGATGTTTTCCCGCCAGAGAAGACCGTAGTCCCATTCGGAGCGGACATACAGGTTCCACTCAGGAATGTGGATCCCACGTACACCGTCGTCGCGGTGGCGCGCCTTGGCGACGGCTCCGCGGGCACGGAAAAGCCCCCGACGAATCGGGGGCTTTTGTGGACCTGAGGGGACTCGAACCCCTGACCCCCTGCATGCCATGCAGGTGCGCTACCAGCTGCGCCACAGGCCCATTCTCTGGGATGTCACCGCTCCCGCGGCAACCCTTCGATGCTACTACACGCTGCGGGATGCCACGAACCGGCCTCTCATTCGGGCGCGTCGGCGGTGACCCCCGTCGGGATGATCGGGCAGTCCTTCCAGAGGCGCTCGAGACCGTAGAACACGCGCTCCTGCTCGTGGAACACATGGACGACGAGGTCACCGAAATCCACGAGGATCCAGCGGGCCTCATGCTTGCCCTCGCGGCGCAGGCGCTTCACGCCCTGCTCGAGCATCGCCTCCTCGATCGCGTCGGCGATCGCGGCGACGTTGCGCTCGCTCGTGCCGGTCGCCAGGAGGAAGGCGTCCACCAGCGGGAGCGGCTCGGAAACGTCGAAAGCGACGAGATCCTCCGCCCCCTTGCTGTCGGCCGCCGCGGCGGCGATCTCGACGAGCTCGCGCGTACGCGCGCCCACGCTCACTGGAACGCTCCGGTGAACAGGGCGACGATGAGGACGCCCATGAGGGCGAGGGCGAGAGCCCCCGCAGTGATTCCGAGCGCGATCATGAGTCGGCTCCCCTTCTCGGGAGCGGGAGGTCTGATGATGTCCTCCGCGCTCTTGATCGTGCTGATGGCCGCGCTCGCGGCGATCGGCGTCGGAGACGAGGTCGCGGGAAGCTCCCCGTCCATGAGGATCGCATCGATCTCCTTGCCGTCCGACGAGCCGCGCGAGGTGCCGGTGGACCCGAACGACTCGGGCAGGTTGTACGTGCCCGTGACGAGCACCTCGCCGGTCGATGCGATCGGGGAGACGAACGCGCCCGTGTCGGGCGTCTGGGAGAGGATGAGCGCGTTGGAGGCGCCGAGAGACCCGGTGGACGAGTTCCCTCGCGTGAGCAGCTGGTCGAAGGACGCGGGCAGCTCGAGCTCGACGCCCTCCCCGGCGAGCAGTCCCGATCCGAACGACGGCGCCACGACGGCTCGCGGAGCGGGATCGTCCTCCTCGTCCTCCCCCGTCCCGTCGGACGCGGCGGACGCGGCGGGCGGAGCTTCGTCGTCGCTCACCTCGATGTCGGGGGCCTCGGACTGCGCCTCGGCGAGGTCGTCCGCGGTCTCAGCGATCTCTTCGGGAGTGACCTCGGGCGCGCTGTCCTCAGCGGTGTCGTGATCGGCGGCGGTGCCATCGTCGGCGTGACCACCAGCGGCGTCCTCGCCGCCGCCGTCGTCCGAGGCGTCATCACGACCGTCGTCCCCGGCATCCGGCTCGGAGGGCGTCTCGTCGGCCGAGAGCGCGACGTCCTGGTCCTCGCCCGGCTCGCCGTCCTGGCTCGCCTGGTCCTCGCCCTCCTGCGCGCCGTCGATGACGGGGACGGACGCCGTCCGCAGG
The DNA here is from genome assembly GCF_018717645.1 of Microbacterium flavum. GTDB lineage: Bacteria > Actinomycetota > Actinomycetes > Actinomycetales > Microbacteriaceae > Microbacterium > Microbacterium flavum. Next base: position 22,282 of record NZ_JAFLHG010000009.1, on the reverse strand, counting down.
CGCTCCTGCTGACGTGCCGCGCGACGGGTGAGGGCAGGCGCGCCCAGGTCGACGTCCTCGGCGGCGGCGGGACGCTCGGCGGGGAGCGGCTCGGCCGCGCGAGGCAGGGGCGCCGCGACGGACTCCGCGTTGGCGGCGGCCTCTTCGGGCGTGATGATCGGGGTGGACGCGGTGTTTCGCAGCTCCCTGAGCTGACGTCGCGTCAGCTGGGGGGTGTCGGGCTGATCGGGTGTGCTCATGCCTCGCTCCGGTACAGGTGATGCTTCGCAATGTATTGGACGACGCCGTCGGGGACGAGGTACCACACCGGGTTCCCCGCACGCACCCGTGCGCGACAGTCGGTGGAGGAGATCGCCAGGGCCGGGATCTCCAGTTGGCTCACGTCCTCGCTGGGGAGCCCCTCCGTGCTGAGGACGTGGCCGGGACGCGACACGGCGACGAAATGGGCGAGCTGCCACAGCTCGTCGTGGTCGCGCCAGCTGAGGATCTGCGCGACGGCATCGGCTCCGGTGATGAAGAACAGCTCGGCATCCGGCCGGGAGGTCTTCAGATCGCGGAGGGTGTCGATCGTATAGGTCGGTCCGTCGCGGTCGATGTCGACCCGGCTGACGGTGAACTGCGGGTTGGATGCCGTCGCGATGACGGTCATCAGATAGCGATGCTCGCTCTCGGTGACCTTCTCCTTCTGCCACGGGATGCCCGTGGGGACGAAGACGACTTCATCGAGATCGAAGGACTGAGCGACTTCGCTCGCCGCGACGAGGTGCCCGTGGTGGATGGGATCGAACGTCCCACCCATGACCCCGATGCGTGGGGCGCGCGCCTGAACCATGGGCCGACCTCAGTGGTGGCCGTGGCCCACCTGCGCCTGGTCGACGGGGTGCGCCTTGGCGTAGGCCTCGGCCTTGTGTGCGTGCCGGTTGGCGACGTTGCGGTACGACAGGGTGACGGCGCCGAGTGCGACGAACACCACGAAGGCGATCACTCCGAAGACGAACGTCTCCCCCTGGACGTTGCCGTGATGCTCAGCCGTCTCTGTGGCGAGGGCGATGATCGTGGCGAGGGTCATTGAGGCTCCGTTCGATTCGGGTGGTTCGAGTTTACGCGGTTCAGGGGCGGATCTGACCGGAGCCGCGCGCGAGCCACTTCGTACTCGTCAGCTCGGGGAGCCCCATCGGCCCCCGCGCGTGGAGCTTCTGGGTCGAGATGCCCACCTCGGCCCCGAACCCGAACTCGCCGCCGTCGGTGAAACGGGTCGAGGCGTTGGCCATGACGACGGCGGAATCCACCTCGGCGAGGAAGCGCTCGGCGTTGGCGTCGTCGGTCGTGATGATCGACTCGGTGTGGTGGGTCGAGTAGCGGCGGATGTGCGCGAGCGCCTCATCGAGGTCCGCGACGACGCGCATGGACAGGTCGAGGCTCATGTGCTCGGTCGCCCAGTCCTCGTCCGTCGCAGGGACCACGCCGGGCAGGAGAGCGCGCACCGCGTCGTCGCCGTGGATGGTGACTCCGGCATCGTGCAGCGCCGTGCCGACCGGCGGGACCAGTCTCTCGGCGGCGTCGGCGAGGACGAGAACCGTCTCCACCGCATTGCAGACACTCGGTCGCTGCGCCTTCGCGTTCACGACGATCTGCTGGGCCCACTCGAGCGGTGCCGTCGAGTCGAGGACGATGTGCACGATCCCCGCGCCCGTCTCGATGACCGGTACGGATGAGCGGGTCACGACCGTCTCGATGAGCTCTGCGCTCCCTCGCGGGACGAGCACGTCGACGAGGCCCCGGGCCTGCATGAGGGCGTCCGCCCCGTCGCGGCCGAGGTCGTCGAGGGTCTGGATGGCCTCCGGGTCGATGCCCCGCTCCTGCAGGGCGCCGCGCATGACGGCGACGAGCGCGGCGTTGCTCGACTGCGCAGCGGTCCCTCCGCGCAGCACGACCGCGTTGCCCGAGCGGAGGGCGAGAGCGGCGATGTCGACGGTGACGTTGGGGCGGGCCTCGTAGATCGACCCGACGACGCCGAACGGCACCGCGACCTTCTGCAGCCCGACGCCGTTCGGGAGGATCCGCTCATCGAGCACCCGCCCGACCGGGTCGGGCAACTCGGCCACGTCTCGGACCGCGGATGCGAGCGCGCGCACACGGGTCTCATCCAGGCGCAGGCGGTCGAGGAGACCGTCCGAGATCCCGCCGTCGCGGCCTCGTGCCACGTCATCGGCGTTCGCCGCGACGATCTCCGCTGCGTTCGCCTCCAGCGCGGTCGCGATGGCCCGCAGAGCATCCGCCTTCGTCGCGTCCTCCAGCAGGCCGACGGAGCGCGCGGCATCCTTCGCGAGCTCCATGCGCTCGCGCGCGGTGGTGACCGTGATCGTCATGGCGCCAGTCTAGCGAGGGCTCCCGCGGAGCCGAGCGGACGTGAGGGGAGGGAGGGACTCAGGACGCGGCGACGGACGTGCGCGTCGTCCCGGTGTGGGAGCTCGGCACGACGCTCGTGTCGGGGGCGAACCACGTGCCGATCTGCGCGCCGGCCAGAGCGTCGCTCACGAGGTCGGCGCTCGTCACGAGGACGCCGATCCCCGCCGCCGCGGCGAGCCGCGCGGCGGATACCTTCGTGGCCGCTCCCCCGGTTCCGACGCTGTTGACGACGACGGACCCGAATTGGAAGGCGGAGAGGTCCTCTCCGAAAGCCACGGTCTCGATCGGGCGCGCGCCCGGCTCGTTCGGCGGCATCGTGTAGAGGCACTCGATGTCGCTGAGGAGGACGAGGGCATCGGCGCCGATGAGCTCGGCGACGAGGGCCGCGAGTCGATCGTTGTCGCCGAAGCGGATCTCGTGCGTCGCGACGGTGTCGTTCTCGTTGACGATCGGGAGGATCCGCAGACCCAGCAGACGCTCCATCGCGCGACGCGCATTCGAGCGATGCGTCGTGTTCTCCAGGTCGCCCGCGGTCAGGAGGACCTGACCGGCCACGATCGCGAAGGAACGAAGCGCGTCCTGGTACCGGTAGATCAGCACGTTCTGGCCGACGGCGGCAGCCGCCTGCTGGGTCGCGAGGTCCACCGGACGCTCGTCGAGGGCCAGGTAGGGCATGCCGGTCGCGATCGCGCCCGAGGAGACCAGCACGACCTCCGTGCCCCGTGCGTGCGCGGCGGCGAGGGCCTCGACGATCGGGCCGATCTTCTCGGCGTTCTCCCCGCTGATCGAGGAGGAGCCGACTTTGACGACGACGCGGCGCGCACCGAGCAGATCGGCGCGTTCGAGGATGCTCACGCCTCCTCCTCGTCGTCCCAGGCGGCGCCCTGCCCCCCGCCGATGCGCTCCTGTTCGAGTTCGGCGCGGGCCTCCGCCTTGGCATCCATGCGCTCGTGATAGCGCTCGCGCCGCTGCGAGGTCGTCCGACGCGGGTTGAGGTCGAGCCGTGGGTCGGTGCCGCGCGGAGCGGTCATCAGCTCGGCGGCGGATGCGAGGGACGGATGCCAGTCGAAGACCACCCCGTCGCCCTCGCCGATCACGACGGTCGATCCCGCGACGGCGCCGACGCGGAACAGCTCGTCCTCGATGCCCAGCTTCTCCAGGCGGTCGGCGAGGAAGCCCACGGCCTCCTCGTTCTGGAAATCGGTCTGCTGCACCCAGCGCACCGGCTTCGCGCCCAGGATCCGGAACATGTCACCGTACGTGCCGCCTTCGACACGGATCGTGAACTCCTTCTCCGACCCCTTCGGGCGGATGATCACGCGCTCCGGCACGGGGGCGGCAGCCTGCTCGGCGCGGTGACGCGCGACGATGTCGGCGAGGGCGAAGGTGAGCGGGCGCAGGCCCTCGTGGCTCACCGTCGAGATCTCGAAGACGCGGTAGCCGCGCGCTTCGAGATCGGGCCGCACGAGGTCGGCGAGATCCTTCGCCTCCGGGACGTCCACCTTGTTGAGCGCGATGAGCTGTGGGCGCTCCAGGAGCGGGATCTGCCCCTCCGGCACGGGGTAGTTGCGCAGCTCGTCGAGGATGACGTCGAGGTCGCTGAGGGGGTCACGGCCCGGTTCGAGGGTCGCACAGTCCAGGACGTGCACGAGCGCCGTGCAGCGCTCGACGTGGCGCAGGAACTCGAGCCCGAGCCCCTTGCCCTCGCTGGCGCCCTCGATGAGGCCCGGCACATCTGCGACGGTGAAGCGGACTTCTCCCGCCTGCACGACACCGAGGTTCGGATGCAGGGTCGTGAACGGGTAGTCGGCGATCTTGGGCCGAGCGGCCGACACCGCGGCGATCAGGCTCGACTTGCCCGCCGAGGGGAAGCCGACGAGCGCGACGTCGGCGACGGTCTTGAGCTCGAGGGCGACGTCCCCCTCCCAGCCGGGCGTGCCGAGCAGGGCGAATCCGGGCGCCTTGCGCTTCGGATTCGAGAGCGCGGCGTTTCCGAGTCCGCCCTGGCCGCCGGGCGCCGCGATGAAGCGCATGCCCGGGACGATGAGGTCGGCGAGGACCTCTCCGGCCTCGTCCTTCACCACGGTTCCGACGGGGACCGTCAGCTCCAGGGTCTCCCCCATGGCGCCGGAGCGGTTGTCTCCCATCCCGAATCCGCCGTTGCCGGCGCTGCGGTGCGGCGAGTGGTGGTAGGACAGCAGGGTGGTGACCTGCGGGTCTGCGACGAGCACGACATCGCCGCCGTGCCCCCCGTTGCCGCCGTCGGGGCCGGCGAGAGGCTTGAACTTCTCCCGGCGCACCGATACGCAGCCGTTGCCGCCCTTGCCCGCGCGCAGATGCAGCGTGACGCGATCGACGAAGCTGACCATGTCGGTCTCCTCTTCCGGGGAATACGCGCGAGGGGCGAGCCGAAGCCCGCCCCTCGCAGAAGTGTGTGGTGCTCTTACTCGGCCGCCGCCACGATGTTGACGACCTTGCGGCCGCCCTTCGTGCCGAACTGGACCGCGCCCGCCTCGAGGGCGAACAGCGTGTCATCGCCGCCACGACCGACGTTCGCGCCGGGGTGGAAGTGCGTGCCGCGCTGACGGACGATGATCTCGCCGGCGAGGACCTGCTGGCCGCCGAAGCGCTTCACGCCGAGGCGCTGTGCGTTGGAGTCACGACCGTTACGGGTAGAGCTCGCGCCCTTTTTGTGTGCCATCTCGTCTTCTCCCCTGGCTTACTTGATGCCGGTGATCTTGACGCGCGTGAGGTCCTGACGGTGCCCCTGGCGCTTCTTGTAGCCGGTCTTGTTCTTGAACTTCTGGATCACGATCTTCGGGCCGCGCTCCTCGCCGAGGACCTCAGCGGTGACCGTGACCTTCGCGAGCTTGTCGGCGTCGGTCGTGACGGCATCGCCGTCGACGAACAGGACGGCGGGAAGCTCGATCTTGTCGCCGATCTTCGCCTGCTGGCGGTCGAGAACGACGATCGTGCCGACCTCCACCTTCTCCTGCCGGCCGCCGGCGCGCACAACTGCGTAAACCACTTCACACCTGTTTCTTCTGTGGAGCACTCGGCTCCAGTTGTCCTGCGGAGCGAAACGCCCCTGACGAGTCTGCGGGCGCGGAGGCGGAACCTCGACGCACCAAGGGACTACTTTACCGGATGCAGGCGGTTCCGGCAAAAGCACGCCGCCGCGTGTCGTCTGCGTCGGTGCCACTGCCTAGCATGAGGGGGTGGTGATCCTCATCGACGACGCGCGCTGGCCCGCCCACGGCACGCTCTGGGCGCACCTGGTCAGCGACAGCGATCTCGACGAGCTCCACCGCTTCGCCGCGGCCAATGACATCCCGCGCCGAGGATTCGATCGCGATCATTACGACGTCCCCGCGAGCGCGGTGGACGGGCTCATCGCCGCCGGTGCGACGCACGTGAGCGGCCACGAGCTGGTCCGACGGCTGATCGCCTCCGGACTGCGCGTGACCGCTCGCGAGCGCCGCCTCCCCCGCTGACAGGAGCGGTCGGGTCAGGACTCCGTGGCGACCGGCGTCGCGTCGACCGGGGTGCCGCTGAGCGCCGCCGTCGTCACGCGCCGTCGACCACGGCCCTGGCCGGGGGCCTTCGGCTCGGGCAGCGCACTCAGCACGGAGTCGAGGAGCAGGTCCTTCTCGGTCCGCGGAGCCGCGCTCTCGGGCTTCTCGGCGCGCGGTCGCGCCTCGCCGCGCTTGCGGCGGGGCTTCTTCGGGGCTTCGGCCGGGGCCTCGGCAGCGGGCGCGGGCGCCGCGACCGGCTCTTCGACCGCGGGGTGGATCGTGGATGCCGCGATCGCCGCCAGTGCGGACTTCGCGCCCTCGGTGATCACGTGCGTGCCGCCATTCGCCGACGCGCCGGACCCGGACTGCGGGGCGGCACGCGGTCGACGCGGGTTCGAGGATCCGCCGGACGGCGCCTGACCGCGGTGGCGCACCACGGGGTCGTGGTGGACGATGACGCCACGGCCGGCGCAGACCTCGCACGGCTCGCTGAAGGTCTCGAGGAGCCCGAGGCCGAGCTTCTTGCGCGTCATCTGCACGAGGCCGAGGGAGGTGACCTCCGCGACCTGATGCTTCGTGCGGTCACGGCTCAGGCACTCGATGAGCCGGCGCAGCACGAGATCGCGGTTGGACTCGAGCACCATGTCGATGAAGTCGACGACGATGATGCCGCCGATGTCGCGCAGACGCAGCTGGCGGACGATCTCCTCCGCCGCCTCGAGGTTGTTCTTGGTGACGGTCTCCTCCAGATTGCCGCCGGAGCCGACGAACTTCCCGGTGTTGACGTCGACGACCGTCATCGCCTCGGTGCGGTCGATCACGAGCGATCCGCCCGACGGCAGCCAGACCTTGCGGTCGAGCGCCTTCTCGATCTGCTCCGTCACCCGGAAGCGGTCGAAGGGGTCCTGCTCGTCCTCGTACTTCTCGACGCGCTCGAGGAGATCCGGGGCGACGCCGGCCAGGTAGGACGTGATCGTCTGGAACGCGTCCTCGCCCTGAATGAACATCTTGGTGAAGTCCTCGTTGAAGACGTCGCGGACGATCTTCACGAGGAGGTCCGGCTCGGAGTGCAGGAGCGAGGGCGCCTGCTGCGACTCGACCTGAGCGGAGATGTGCTCCCACTGACTGGTCAGACGCTGCACGTCGCGCGTGAGCTGCTCCTCCGTGGCGCCCTCCGCCGCCGTCCGGACGATGACGCCGCTCGACTCCGGGAGCACCTCCTTGAGGATGCGCTTGAGGCGGGCGCGCTCCGTGTCGGGGAGCTTCCGCGAGATGCCGTTCATCGCACCGCCCGGGACGTACACGAGGTAGCGGCCCGGGAGGGAGATCTGGCTGGTGAGGCGGGCGCCCTTATGACCGACCGGGTCCTTCGTGACCTGGACGAGCACGCGGTCGCCGCTCTTGAGGGCGAGCTCGATGCGACGCGGCTGGTTGCCCGTCTCGACGGCGTCCCAATCGACCTCGCCCGAGTACAGGACGGCATTGCGCCCCCGGCCGATGTCGACGAACGCGGCCTCCATGGAGGGGAGGACGTTCTGCACGCGGCCGAGGTAGACGTTGCCGATGAGCGAGGACTCCTGGCTGCGCGCGACGTAGTGCTCGACGAGGACGTCGTCCTCGAGGACGGCGATCTGGATGCGCCCGTTCTTCGATCGGACGATCATGTCCCGGTCGACGGCTTCGCGGCGCGCGAGGAACTCGGCCTCGGTGACCACGGTGCGGCGGCGGCCCGCCTCACGCCCATCGCGTCGGCGCTGCTTCTTGGCCTCCAGGCGGGTGGACCCCTTGATGCGCTGCGGCTCGGTGATGAGCTCCACAGCGCGCTGACGCGGCTGACGGCCGGGCCGTTCGGGGCGCTCGGGCCGTTCGGCTCGTTCGGAGCGCTCCGCGCGCTCGGGCGAGGCGGAATCGTCGGCCTCGACGTTCGCCCCGCCGCCGCCGCGACGGCGGTTCCGACGACGGGCGCTCGACCCGGCGTTCGGTGCGCTCTCGTCCCGCTCGTCGTCGTCGGCCACCGGCTGTGCGATGACCGCGGGCGCGTAGAAGAACAGCTGCGTCGACACCTGCGACACGAACTCTGCGGGCAGGAGGCCCAGCGAGACGGCCGTGAGCGGCTCGGAATCCGAACCCTGCTGAGCCTCCACGACCTGCTCGGTGACGTGCGCGTCCTCGGCAGCCGTCTCCGACGGGTCGGATGCCTCGGCGGCCACGCCTTCGGCCTCCGCGACGATCGCCTCCTCGGCGACCTCCTCCGCGGCGTCGGCGTCATCGACGATGCTCTCCGCATCGGCGAGGACCGCGGCATCCGCCTGCTCCTCGGTGTCGACGATCGCCTCCGCCTCGGCGACGACATCGAGCTCGTCGCGTCGTTCGGGCTGCTCCGCGTCCGAGCTCAGCTCGCGCTGGGCGTCGTCGTCGTGCGATTCGGAAAGATCATTGTGCTCATCGGCCATCTCTGGCTCACTCCTTGCGGGGCGGCTCCGCGGGCCACTCCCGGCAGATCTGGCGGCTGCGCTCCGATCCGGAAGGGGCCCGGAGGTGCCGCGAACTCGTACGGTCTGCAGCCTCACCCGCTCGGCGGCGGGGCTCGTGCTGCGAAGGGCGTTCATCGCCCGAAGTCTTCTGTGATGCGCTGCGGCGCGGCCGCGGCTCCATCGGCCTCATTATTCCACTTTCCGGCCGATCATGCGTGATTGCCGAGAACCGGGAGCCCGAACGGGGCTCTTCACCAGGGGCGGATGCGATAATCGCGCCATGCCCCCCCGCACCATCCAGACCCGCCCGGTCGCCTTGTCCGTCTGGCTCCTCGTGGCAGGTGCGGTCGGATGGATCGCGGCATTCGCCCTGACGATCGAGAAGCTCCACGCGCTGTCGGCTCCCGATGCCGGGCCCGCGTCGTGCGACTTCAGCATCGTGGTCCAGTGCTCTGCGAACCTGGACTCGCCGCAGGGCAGTGTGTTCGGCTTCCCGAACCCGATCATCGGGCTCACGGCGTGGATGGCGCCCGTCGTCGTCGGTGCCGCCGTCCTCGCGGGAGCCCGGTTCGCACGCTGGTTCTGGCTCGCGTTCGCCGCCGGGATCACCTTCGCCTTCGGCTTCGTCCTCTGGCTCATCGGCCAGAGCATCTACGTCCTCGGCACGCTGTGCCCGTGGTGCATGGTGACCTGGCTCGTGACGATCCCGACGTTCTACGCCGTCTGGGTGCACCTTCTGCGATCGGGCGTCATCTCCGATTCCGGGCGCGTCCGGAGCATCGGCGCGAAGCTCACGCCGTGGGTGCCGCTGCTCGCGATCCTCACCTACGCGATCGTGCTGCTGCTGGCGCAGCTGCGCCTGGACGCCATCCCGCAGCTCCTCGACGTCATCTTCTGAGCCGTCGGCGCCCCCGACTCACACACGGTGGGCGGGCGCCGACGATCGCGGTCAGAACCAGATCGCGAGTTCCCGCGCCGCCGACTCGGGGCTGTCGGATCCGTGGACGAGATTCTGCTGCACCTTCAGGCCCCAGTCGCGACCGAGGTCGCCGCGGATGGTCCCCGGCGCCGCCGTCGTCGGGTCGGTCGTCCCGGCGAGGGAGCGGAATCCCTCGATCACGCGATTGCCGGCGAGGCGGATGGCGACCGACGGCCCGGAGAGCATGAACTCCACGAGCGGCTCGTAGAAGGGCTTCCCGGCGTGCTCGGCGTAGTGCTGCTCGAGCACTTCGCGGTCGGGCTCGACGAGCTTGATGTCGACGAGGGCGTAACCCTTGGCCTCGATGCGGGCGAGGATCGCACCCGTCAGGCCGCGGGCCACGCCATCGGGCTTGACGAGGACGAGCGTCTCTTCCGTGGTCATGTCATTCTCCGTTCGTGTCGTGGGAGGCGCGTGCCGCGTTCGCACGGTCCAGTGCGCCTCCCTTGATCGTGGCATACGCGTACATCGCGCCGAAAACGAGGCCGACGACGGCGAGGGCGGGCTCCAGGAATCCGCCGAGCACGACGACCAGCTGCCAGAACCACCCGAGCGCGATCCCCCAGCGGTGGCGGACCACCCCCGACGTCGCGATGAGCAGCACCGCGAGTGCCGTCCCGACCACGATCCCCCACCAGGGCTCGATCCCCGCCGGGAGCGCCTTCAGTCCGTAGAGGGCGAGCCCGCCGAGGAAGACGATGAGCGCCTCGGCTCCCAGGACGATGGATGCCAGCGACTCGCGCGCACCGCGCGCTCGGCGTGCTCGCCGAGGCCGACCGGGCGCCGCGGCGTTCTCGGTCACGCCTGCCACCCGTCCTTCCAATCCTCGTCGGCCGCGAGCTGGAGGGCTTCGCCGGCGAGGACGACGCTTCCGGCGATCACGACGGCGCGGCGTTCCGAGCTCGACGCCCACTCGCGCGCGGCCTCCGCCGCGTCGGGGAGGTCGCGGTGAACGCTCACCTGGCCGCCGAGCGCCTCGACGACGTCGGCGATCGTGTCGGCCTCGGCCGCGCGGTCCGAGTCGGGAGCCGTGGCGAAGACGTGCGTGGCCGCGGGCGCGATCGTCGAGACGATACCCGGGATGTCCTTGTCGCCCAATGCCCCGAGCACTATGCCCCACTCGTCGAAGTCGAACGAGTCGGAGAGCGCCTGCACCAGCGCGCGGGCGCCGTGCGGGTTGTGGGCGGCATCGACGAGCACGGTCGGCGCGACGCCGACGAGCTGCAGGCGGCCGGGCGACGTGACCTGGGCCAGGCCGTCGGCCACGACGTCGGTGACGAGGGGCTGGGCGCCCCCGCCGATGAGGGACTCGACCGCGGCGACGGCCAGAGCGGCGTTGTGCCCCTGGTGCGCGCCGTACAGCGGGAGGTAGAGGTCGTCATAGCGTCCGGCGATCCCCTGCACGCTGATCTGCTGGCCGCCCACCGCGAGCCGCTGCGACGCGAGGCCGAAAGCGTCTCCCTCGACCGCGAGGTGCGCGCCGCGGGAGTCCGCGGCGGCCCGGAGCACGCGGAGCGCCGCGGCATCCTGCTCCGCGGAAACGGCGGCGGCGCCGTCCTTGATGATTCCGGACTTGACGGTGGCGATCGCCTCGATCGTGTCGCCGAGACGGCTCGTGTGATCGATGTCGATGGGCGCGAACACGGCGACGTCACCGTCGGCGGTGTTCGTCGAGTCCCACGCGCCGCCCATGCCGACCTCGACGACGGCGACGTCGACGGGCGCGTCCGCGAAGGCGGTGAACGCGAGCACGGTCAGCAGCTCGAAGAAGGTCAGCGGCGCGTCGCCCGTCGCCTGGAGCTGCGCATCGACGATGTCGACGAAGGGTGCGATCTCAGCCCAGGCATCCGCGATCAGGGCATCGTCGATGGGCTCGCCGTCGATCATGATGCGCTCGGTGAACCGTTCGAGGTGAGGGCTCGTGAACAGGCCGGTCCGGAGACCGTGCGCGCGCACGATCGACTCCGCGATCCGCGCCGTCGACGTCTTGCCGTTCGTTCCCGTGACGTGGATGACCCGGTACGTCTTCTGCGGGTCGTCGAGGAGCTCGAGGACCTGACGGGTCCGCTCGATGCGCGGCTGCACCCACTGCTCGCCCTGCCGGGTCAGCAAGGCCGCGTAGACGGCATCGGCCCGATTGCGATCGCTCATGCGTTCTCTCCGATCCGTGTGACGTCGACGTCGAAGGTCCCCTCATTGGCGAAGTCCCCCGCCGCGAAGGTCTCGGCGTGGTCGCCGAGGGGCGCCTCCTCCGCTCCGACGAGGACCGTGACCCCGCCGACGGCGAGGGTCTCGTCTGCGATGCGCTGCAGCAGGTCGCCGCTGCGAACGGCGGCGGCATCCGCGGGAGATCGGAAGGCGAGGACGAGACGGATCCGATCGCTCACATCGAAGCCGGCACCCTTGCGGGTGTTCTGCACGGCGCGGACGACGTCGCGGGCCAGGCCCTCCGCCTCCAACTCGGGCGTCGTCGTGGTGTCCAGCAGCACGAACCCGCCGCCGGAGAGGAGCGCGATCGCCGTGCCGTCGGCGACGCCGCCCGCCTCGAGTGTGAGGTCGTACTCCCCCGGCTCCAGCGCCACGCCGTCGACCGTCACCACGCCGTCCTTCTCGGTCCAGTTCCCGGCACGGGCTCCGGCGATGACCTGCTGGACCTGCTTGCCCAGTCGAGGGCCGGCCGCCCGTGCGTTCACGGCGAGCCGCTGGGTGATGCCGTAGGACGTCGCCAGGTCATCGGTGAGGTCCGCCAGGACCACGCTCTTCACGTTGAGCTCGTCGCGCAGGATGTCGTCGAACTGCGCCAGCGCGCCGATCTCCGTGGTGGCCACGGTGAGCTCCGGCAGGGGCAGGCGCACCCGCTTGCCCTCCTTCTTGCGCAGGGCGTTCGCCACCGAGGAAACCTCGCGAACGGCGTCCATCGCCGATCGGATCTCGGGCGAGGCGGGGAACGCGTCCGCCTCGGGCCAGTCCTCCAGGTGGACGCTGCGCCCGCCGGTCAGGCCCTGCCAGATCCGCTCGGACACGAGCGGGATGAGCGGGGCTGCAACCCGCGTGAGCGTCTCGAGCACGGTGTACAACGTGTCGAACGCCTCCGTCGAATCGGTCCCCGAGCCCGCTCCGTCGGTCCCCGAGCTTGTCGAGGGGTCGACGCCCACCCAGAAGCGATCACGCGACCGGCGCACGTACCAGTTGGTCAGCGCCTCCACGAAGTCCCGTAGCCGCGAGGCCGCCGTGGTGGAATCGAGCGCCTCGAGGTCGGCCGCGACGTCTCGAACGAGCTGTCCGAGCAGCGCGAGGATGTAGCGGTCCAAGACGTCGGTCGAGTCCGTGCGCCACCGCGCCTCGTACCCGCCGGGGCGCGCCGCGTTCGCGTAGGTCGCGAAGAAGTACCACGCGTTCCACAGCGGCAGGAGGAACTCCCGCACACCGGCGCGGATGCCCTCCTCGGTGACGACGAGGTTCCCCCCGCGGAGCACGGAGGATGCCATGAGGAACCACCGCATGGCGTCCGAGCCGTCGCGGTCGAAGACCTCGCTGACATCGGGGTAGTTGCGCAGCGACTTGGACATCTTCTGGCCGTCGCTGCCGAGGACGATCCCGTGGCACGCCACGCCCGAGAAGGCCGGGCGGTCGAACAGGGCGACGGACAGCACGTGCATGACATAGAACCATCCGCGGGTCTGACCGATGTACTCGACGATGAAGTCGGCGGGCGCGTGCGCGTCGAACCACTCGCGGTTCTCGAACGGATAGTGCACCTGCGCGTAAGGCATCGAGCCGGAGTCGAACCACACGTCGAAGACGTCCTCGATGCGCCGCATCGTGGAGCGCCCCGACGGGTCGTCGGGGTTCGGTCGCGTGAGGTCGTCGATGAAGGGGCGGTGGAGGTCCACCTCCCCCGCCTCGTTCCGCGGCAGGCGGCCGAAGTCGCGTTCGAGCTCGGCGAGCGATCCGTACGCGTCCACGCGCGGGTACTCCGGGTCGTCGCTCTTCCAGATCGGGATCGGCGAGCCCCAGAAGCGGTTGCGGCTGATCGACCAGTCCCGAGCACCCTCGAGCCACTTGCCGAACTGACCGTGCTTGACGTTCTCCGGCGCCCAGGTGATCTGCTCGTTCGCGGCGATCAGGTCGTCCTTGATGTCGGTGACGCGCACGAACCAGCTGGAGACGGCCTTGTAGATGAGGGGGTTCCGGCAGCGCCAGCAGTGCGGGTACGAGTGCTCATAAGAGGCCTCGCGCAGGAGGCGGCCCTCCGCCTTCAGCAGGCGGATGAGAGGCCGGTTGGCCTCCATCCACAGCTCGCCGGCGACGTCCGTCACCTGCGGCAGGAAGCGCCCGCCGTCGTCGAGGCTCATGATCAGCGGGATTCCGGCGGCGCCCGTCACACGCTGGTCGTCCTCACCGTAGGCCGGAGCCTGGTGGACGATCCCGGTGCCGTCGGTGGTCGTCACGTAATCGTCGACGAGGATGCGCCACGCAGAGCCCGTGCCCCAGACCTCGGCATCCGCGTAGTAGTCGAACAGCCGGTCGTAGTGGACGTCGGCGAGCTCTGCGCCGAGGATCGTGCGCTCGACCGCCGCCGCCACCGCGGCGGGGTCCTCGTAGCCGAGGTCCTTCGCGTAGCCGCCGATGAGGTCGGATGCCAGGAGGTACCGGTGCGACGTCGCACCCTCCGGATCGCCGGCCCCCGAGCCCGTCGAGGGGACGTCGGCCGCGCCGCGCGGGCCGCCGGGGACGACGACGTACTCGATGGCGGGTCCTACCGCGAGGGCGAGGTTCGTGGGAAGGGTCCACGGGGTCGTCGTCCACGCGAGAGCCCGCACGCCGGTCAGCCCGAGGCTCTCCGCCTTCACGCCCACGAGCGGGAAGGACACGGTCACGGACGGGTCCTGACGCATCTTGTAGACGTCATCGTCCATGCGCAGCTCGTGGTTCGACAGCGGCGTCTCGTCACGCCAGCAGTACGGGAGAACGCGGTACCCCTCGTACGCGAGGCCCTTGTCCCACAGCGTCTTGAACGCCCAGAGGACGGACTCCATGTACCCGGTGTCGAGCGTCTTGTAGCCGCGCTCGAAGTCGACCCATCGGGCCTGGCGGGTGACGTAGTCCTCCCACTGCTCCGTGTACTCGAGGACGGATTCCCGCGCCTTCGCGTTGAAGGCCGCGATCCCCATCTCCTCGATCTCGCTCTTCTCGGTGATGCCGAGCTGCTTCATCGCCTCGAGCTCCGCCGGCAGGCCGTGCGTGTCCCAGCCGAAGACGCGGTCGACCTTCTTTCCGCGCATCGTCTGGAACCGGGGGAAGAGATCCTTCGCGTAGCCGGTCAGGAGGTGGCCGTAGTGCGGCAGGCCGTTCGCGAACGGGGGCCCGTCGTAGAACACCCACTCCTCGGCCCCTTCGCGCCCCGCGATCGAGGCGCGGAAGGTCTCGTCCGCCTGCCAGAACGCGAGCACGTCGCGCTCGATGTCGGGGAAGCGCGGGCTGGGGACGACGGCGTCGGCCGCCGGGCCGAAGGCCGATCCGTCTGCGGCGGTCCCTGAGCGTGTCGAAGGGCGAGGGTAGGTCATGTCACTCCAGCAGGTGCGTCGAGGTGTGCTCCTGCGAGGACGATCGTGCGACCGCGGTACCACCCCGCTTACCGGCCTCGGAAAATCCGCCGGTCTCTCGTGCTGCGGCTGTGACGGGCCTGCCCCGCACGGTTCTACTGAGCGGTGTGCCGCCGTTCTTCCGCGAGCTCCCCGGTGATGGCCGGATCGAAGCCGATGCCCCATCATACCGCCCGGCGCCTACGCTGGTGCGATGGCCGCACGCAGCTCTGGTCCCGCATCGCCCCGCGTCAGCGCACCCGATCTGCCGCGCGTCCTCGAGCGGCTCACCGCCCTCGCGCCGCGCGACGACGTCCTCGGCGTGCGGCTGGACGAGCTCACCGGCGACGTGTCGATCGCCCACGGCCGCCTCGCGGAGTCGCGCATCGACGGGGCATCCGTCGCCCGGTTCGACCTGACGGGGGCGGCGCTCTCGGACGTCGAGGTCGCCGGTCTGCGTGCGGTCGAGCTGAGCGCCCGGGACGGTTCCTGGCGGGGCGTCGAGGTCGTCGGCGGACGCATCGGAACCCTCGACGGACTCCGCGCGCAGTGGGATGCCGTGACGCTGCGCGGACTCCGGATCGACTACCTCTCCCTCCCCTCCGCCACGCTCGGCGACGTCCTGATCGACGACTGCGAGATCGGCACCCTCGATCTCCCCGAGGCGACGCTCGGCCGCGTCCGTTTCCGCTCGAGCCGCGCCGAGGAGGTCGACACCCGCGGCATCCGCGCGAGCGACCTCGATCTGCGCGGGCTGGAGGCGCTCGCCTACACCGACCCCCGCGCACTGGCGGGTGCCTGGCTCACGCCCCGGCAGGTCGAGACGCATGCCGCCGAATGGGCGCGCGCCCTCGGCATCCGCGTCGCGGACTGAGGGAGGCCGACGTGCGTGCGATCCTCGAGACCGACCGGCTGTCACTCCGGGAGATGACCGACAGCGACCTCCCGGACCTCCGGGAGATCCTCCATGACCCCGTCGCGATGGCCGCCTACGAGGGGGCGTTCAGCGACGCGGAGTCCCTCGCCTGGCTGCGTCGGATGCAGGAGCGCTATGCCGTCGACGGCTTCGGGCTCTGGGCGGTCGCACTGCGGGAGGGCGGCCGGATGATCGGACAGTGCGGCCTCACCCGTCAGCGCATCGACGACGAGGAGGTCATCGAGGTCGGCTACCTCTTCCAGCGCGCGCACTGGCATCACGGGTACGCGATCGAGGCGGCATCGGCCTGCCGCGACCGTGCGTTCGAGACGCTCCCGATCGGCGATCTCTACGCCAAGGTGCGCTCGACGAACGTGGCATCCATGAACGTCGCGATCCGGCTCGGGATGACCGTCCGGCGCACCTTCACGACCCACTACCGCGGGATCGACATGCCCCACCTCGCGTTCGCCGTCTCGCGCGATGAGTGGACCGCCCGCCGGTAGACTGGCCGGGCACCGACACACTCAGGCACGCTCACACAGTGCCGCACATATCGCTCGAGGAGACCCATGTCCGACGCGCCCCATCGACACGCTCGGGGACCGATTCCCGACAAGCCCGCTCTGGAAGGCCTCGAGCAGAAGTGGGATGCCGCGTGGACCGCGGCCGGAACCTACCTGTTCGACCGCGACGCCGCGCGGGCGAAGGGCCGCACCGGCGTCTACTCGGTCGACACGCCCCCGCCGACCGCGTCGGGATCGCTGCACATCGGGCATGTCTTCAGCTACACCCACACCGACGTGAAGGTGCGCTACGAGCGCATGCGCGGGAAGACCGTGTTCTACCCGATGGGGTGGGATGACAACGGGCTGCCGACCGAGCGCCGTGTGCAGAACTACTACGGCGTGCGCTGCGACACCTCGCTCCCCTACGACGCCGACTTCACTCCCCCGTTCCACGGGGACGCGAAGAGCCTGAAGCCCGCCGACCAGGTGCCGATCAGCCGCCGCAACTTCATCGAGCTGTGCGAGGAGCTGACGCTCGAGGACGAGAAGCAGTTCGAGGCGCTCTTCCGCCAGCTCGGCCTCTCCGTGGACTGGACACAGACCTATCGGACGATCTCCGACGACACGATCCGGACGAGCCAGCTCGCGTTCCTGCGCAATCTCGAGCGCGGCGAGGCGTATCAGGCGATGGCGCCGACCCTGTGGGACATCGACTTCCGCTCGGCGATCGCGCAGGCGGAGCTCGAAGATCGGGAGCAGCAGGCCTCCTACCACCGCATCGCATTCCACAAGAGCGACGGTTCCGGCGACATCGAGATCGAGACGACGCGCCCCGAACTCCTCGCCGCGTGCGTCGCCCTCGTCGCGAACCCGGGTGATGAGCGGTACCAGCCGTACTTCGGCACGACCGTGCGCACACCGGTCTTCGACGTCGAGGTGCCGGTTGTCGCCCACCCCCTCGCCCAGAAGGACAAGGGTTCGGGCATCGCGATGGTCTGCACCTTCGGCGACGTGACCGACATCATCTGGTGGCGCGAGCTCGACCTGCCGAACCGCACGATCCTCGGTCAGGACGGCCGGATCCTCCCCGACGCTCCCGAGGCTCTGACGACGGATGCCGCCACCGCTGCCTACGCGGAGATCGCGGGACTGACCGTCTTCAGCGCGAAGAAGAAGATGGTCGAGCTCCTCGAGGCATCCGGCGAGCTCCTCGCGGTCTCGAAGCCCTTCAACCACCCGGTGAAGTTCTACGAGAAGGGTGACCGTGCGCTCGAGATCGTGTCCACCCGTCAGTGGTACCTCCGCAACGGCGCGCGCGACGCGGCCTTCCGGGAGAAGCTGATCGACCTCGGACGCGGCATGGACTGGCACCCCGACTTCATGCGCGTGCGCTACGAGAACTGGACGAACGGGCTCACCGGCGATTGGCTCGTCTCGCGACAGCGCTTCTTCGGCGTTCCGATCCCCGTGTGGTACCCGCTCGACGAGCACGGGGAGCGGGTGGTGGACGGCGTGATCACGGCTGACCTCGCGACCCTGCCGGTGGACCCGACGACCGACACCGCGCCGGGGTTCGACGAGTCGCAGCGCGGCGTTCCCGGCGGTTTCGAGGGTGAGAAGGACATCTTCGACACGTGGGCGACATCCTCGCTCACGCCGCAGCTCGCCGGAGGCTGGCAGCGCGACGACGAGCTCTGGAACCTCGTCGCGCCCTTCGACCTGCGTCCGCAGGGTCAGGAGATCATCCGCACCTGGCTGTTCTCGACGATGGTGCGCTCGGCGCTCGAGGACGACCGCGCGCCGTGGACGGACGCTGCCATCTCCGGCTACATCCTCGACCCCGACCGCAAGAAGATGTCGAAGTCCAAGGGCAACGTCGTGACCCCGGCGGACATCCTCGACCAGCACGGCACCGACGCGGTGCGTTACTGGTCGGCATCCAGCCGCTTCGGTGCCGACGCCGCCTTCGACGTCCAGAACCCGACGCAGGTGAAGATCGGTCGCCGTCTCGCGATCAAGGTCCTCAATGCGGCGAAGTTCGTGCTGTCGTTCCCGGTGGCCGACGGCGCCGAGGTGACGCACGCGCTGGATGCCGCGATGCTCTCGACGCTCGACGAGGTCGTCCGCGACGCCACGAAGGCGTTCGAGGCGTACGACCACGCCCGGGCGCTGGAGGTCACGGAGGCGTTCTTCTGGACGTTCTGCGACGATTACCTCGAACTCGTCAAGGAGCGCGCGTACGACCAGGCGGACGCCGGTCAGGCTTCCGCCGCCCTCGCGCTGCGCATCGCGCTGTCGACGCTGCTGCGACTGCTCGCCCCTGTGATCGCCTTCGCGACCGAGGAGGCATGGTCGTGGTTCGAGGACGGATCGGTCCACACGGCCGCCTGGCCGGAGCCTCGCGACGGGTGGGGCGACGAGCGCGTGCTGGCCGCAGCGAGCACGGCGCTGATCGGCATCCGCCGCGCGAAGACCGAGGCCAAGGCCTCGCAGAAGACGCCCGTGCGTCGTCTCTCGCTCACGGCCGACCCGGTGACCGCCGACCTGCTCCGCCTCGCGGAAGGCGACCTCAAAGCCGTCGGCCGCATCTCGAGCCTGGAGATCTCGACGGACGAGCAGCGCTCGGCCGGGCTGAGCGTGGACGCCGTCGAGCTCGAGTCGGAGGTCTGAGATGCAGCTCGGAACCCGCTGGACCAGCGGCGAGGAGCCGCCGGCGGCCGTGCCGGACGTCCTGCGTGCGCAGATCCGCGCCGTCGACCGCGCGCTGCCCGGCGACGACCTCGGCCAGCCGAGGCCGCGCTGGACGCTCACCTTCCTCGAGCGCCGCCCGATCGCCGAGCTCGAGACCGGCGTGATCGTCGAGGTCGATGCCACTGGTGCGGTGACCGTCCGCCACGACGACGAGGACGAGTTCGCCTGACCGTACGCCGCTCAGCGGATGCCGAGAAGGTGCGCTCGCGCGCGTTCCTGGTCCCGCCGACGGGTCACGTCGTCGATCGCGTTCTGCCGCGCGAGGGTCTCGGCCGCCCGATCGGCGCGCTGGGCCATCCGATGGGCGACACACGTCGAGATCCATGCGGCGGCGGCCAGCGCGACGCGCTCGGCCGGCGTGGCGCGCAGCCGGATGCGGGTGGTGTCGATGAGTGCCATCAGCTGCCTTCTTTCACGCGTGGGCTATCGAGCGGGAACATGTCGAGACGGATCAGGTAGGGGCGGACGTCGTCGCCGTCCTGGTCGCGGTACCGGTCGACGGCCTCGGTGATGATGGCGGCGATCCGATCCCTCACCTCATCGAACTGCTCGCGCGTCAGTCGCGTGTTCGCCGTGGAGAGCTCGGCGGGCTGATCGACCTGGTCGACCGAGCTCCAGGCCTGGGCGAGGTAGCGCATGAGCTGTTCGTGACGCTGCCGGTAGGTCTCGGTGACCACGATCTGGGAGGCGGCGAGTCCCGACGGCGTGCGCGTCGCCTCGGGAGTCGAGATCGTCACCGATCCACGGGGGCGCTCCCACCACCGCTCGCGAGCGGTCCCACGACCTTCCACTTCGCGGATGAGGTCGTGCTTCGCCAGCGCGCGCAGGTGATAGCTCGTCGCGCCGCTCGACTCCCCCAGCTGCTCGGCCAGCGAGCTCGCGGTCTGCGCGCCGTGGAGGCTGAGGATGTCGAAGATCCGCACGCGCAACGGGTGCGCGAGCGCCTTCAGCGCCCCTGCGTCGAGGACGCGGGTCTCGCCCGATGGCGGCCGCTCTGCGGGATCGCTGGTGCTCATGCATCTCAGCGTAGCGTTACAAAGCTTCCTTTGCAAGCATGTCTTTGCAAGAGAACCTCTGCATTCTCTTCCCCTAGGCTGGGCGCATGGTCGACCAGAACCCCCTGCTGAGTCCTTCGCCCCTTCCGTACGCGCTGCCCGACTATCGGCAGATCCGACCGGAGCACTATCTCCCCGCCTTCGACGCCGCGTTCGCGACCCACCGCCAGGAGATCCAGGCGATCACGCGAGTCCGGTCTATGCCGACCTTCGAGAACACCATGGTCGCCCTCGAACGCTCGGGCGAGATGCTCGATCGGGTCGCCCGCACCTTCTACACCGTGTCGTCCGCGGACGCCACGCCGGAGATCCAGGCCGTCGAGGAGGAACTGGCTCCCCTCATGTCCGCCCACCAGGACGCGGTGGAGCTCGACGGCGCGCTCTACTGGCGCGTGAAGACCCTCCACGACCGATTGGGCGAGCTGGATCTCGCGCCGGAGCAGCGCTATCTCGTCGAACGTCACTACCGGGAGATGACCCACGCGGGAGCCGGACTCGACGACGAGCAGAAGGCGCGTCTCACGGCCCTCAACGGGCGCCTGGCCGTTCTGACCAACACCTTCGAGAAGAACCTCCTCGCCGACACCAACGAGCTGGCCGTCGTGTTCGACGACGCGGCCGAGCTCGACGGTCTCACCTCCGGCGAGCTCTCCGCCGCGGCCCAGAACGCCGTCGACCGCGGACTCCCGGGCCGCTACGTGGTCACGCTCACGCTCTACACCGGGCATCCGTATCTCGCGAGCCTGACCGATCGGAACAGCCGCCGGCGCCTGCTCGAGGCATCGCGATCCCGCGGCATCCGCGGTGGCGAGCACGACAACCGCGAGGTCCTGCGGGAGATCGTGCGGCTGCGCGCGGAGCGCGCCGCGCTCCTCGGGCACGAGAGCCACGCCGCATACATCACGAGCGACCAGACCGCAGGATCGGCGGAGGCCGTCGCCGCCCTTCTCCGCCGCCTCGCCGCGCCCGCGGCAGCGAACGCCCGCCGGGAACAGGCCGCTCTGCAGGCGATCATCGACACGCAGGAGTCCCCGTTCCCCCTCGAGGCCCACGACTGGGCGTTCTACACCGAGCGGGTGCGGGCCGCCGAGTACGATCTGGACCGCACGGCGCTGCGCCCGTGGTTCGAAGCCGAACGCGTCCTCCAGGACGGGGTCTTCCGTGCCGCGACCGCGCTGTACGGGATCACCTTCACGGAGCGCGACGACCTGCACGCCTATCACCCGGATGCCCGCGTGTTCGAGATCGTGGACCCGGACGGCACGGCGCTCGGGCTCTTCGTCCTCGATCTCTACACACGCGACACCAAGCGCGGCGGGGCGTGGATGAACTCGATCGTCGCGCAGTCCGAGCTGCGCGGCACGGCGCCCGTCGTGGTCAACAACCTGAACGTCCCCAAGCCCGCTGCGGGCGAGCCCACTCTCCTGACCCTCGACGAGGTGACGACCCTCTTCCACGAGTTCGGCCACGCGCTGCACGGCCTGTTCGCCCACGTCACCTACCCGCACTTCGCGGGCACGGCCGTGTTCCGCGACTTCGTGGAGTTCCCCTCCCAGGTGAACGAGATGTGGATCCTCTGGCCCGAGGTGCTCGCGTCCTACGCGCGCCACGTCGAGACGGGCGAGCCGCTCCCCCAGGATGTCGTCGACAAGCTCCACGCGTCCGAGGCCTTCAACCAGGGCTTCGCGACGAGCGAGTATCTCGCCGCCGCATGGCTCGACCAGGCATGGCATTCCCTGGGCGCCGACGATGTCGCCGACGAGATCGACGTCGCGGCATTCGAGGCATCCACCCTCGCCGACATCGGACTGGATAACCCGGTCGTCCCGACCCGCTACGCGTCGACCTACTTCGCACATGTCTTCTCGGGCGGCTACAGCGCCGGCTACTACTCATACATCTGGAGCGAGGTCCTCGACGCCGACACCGTCGAATGGTTCAAGGAGAACGGCGGTCTGACGCGGACGGGCGGCGATCGGTTCCGCACGCGGCTCCTCGGCGTGGGCGGCTCGAAGGACCCGCTCGAGGCCTACCGCGACTTCCGCGGCCGCGACGCCGACATCGCCCCGCTCCTGGCCCGCCGCGGTCT